>NZ_CP058386.1:0-1677321 GCF_049244205.1 Gardnerella sp. DNF01180P | reverse complement strand
GCTGTTAATTTTCATTCTTGTTTTCCTTTCTACTTGTATATGATTTTTCTTATGGTTTGGTTTTATATAAAAACCCTGGTGTGATTATTTTTCGTTCGTGTTGTTGAACACTGGAAGGGACAAAAACGGAATGCGCTGGAGCCAACCCCTTGCGGGCCCTAGCTTCGCGCGTGTCCGTAACGCGAGTGGAGGACGCGGGGAAGTTGGCGGAAGTGACCCGTTTTTTAGAGTGGGAAGTGTCAAGAACACGTCATAAAAAGCAAAAAATGAGAGTACACCGCAGGTGTTCCATGCGATGATAATGGGTCTGCCGCCATGATAGTGGTGGCAGATTCTTTGTTCTGCTGGTGGCGGCTGGTTCACACATCTTTGTGTGAACTTATGGAAGCATAGTAGCCACCCTTCTCGCGTGGTAATAGCGCGGCTTGCTCCTGGGGGTAATGCCCTAAAATTTATGGAATTTTGTTCAGGGCATGCCCTAGGGGTAAGACGCGCCCCGCGCGGGAGGGTGGTTGCGATAAGCCACCAGGGGCTGGCAGAAAAAGTTGCGCTTCTTTTTCTGCCAGCAAACCCTCTGCTTACTTCTGGCACCAGTGGGGTGTGATGTGGTGAAGGAGCGCTGTAGTAGTGATGCGTGCAAGCCAGTACTTCTCGTCTATCGTGAGTGCTTTCTGGGCTGTGATACGAGCGTTTGTCGTGTCATTTTTCAGCCAATACAAGTATGACAGTGTGCCATAGACTGTGACAGTTTCCCTCTGACTTAATCCTTTAAGTTCCAGCATGGTGGTCAGCAGTGCTATTGCACGATGGATGCGCCGTGTGTCGAGGGTGAAATTGTCATCTCTAAAAACCAGGTCGAGGCTTGAACGCACATAGTGGACAGTTTTCTCAGCGAATGGGTGCTCAACGTTATCGAGGAAGTCTTGCATGGTGCAGCCATGGAAACTATCAATAAGGAACATGTCACGCACGATGAGGAGACTGCTTAATGCTTGGATACCGTAGCGTAGTGTGTTCTCGTCCAATCCTTTCGTGGTAAAGCCTGCTAGGTAGTTGTGGAATGCTACGAGAGCTTCTACCTCTCCTATTAGGAGTGTGACCGTGTGGTCGCTGTTGATGGTAACCATTTTTTTATCCTTTCCTTGTGTGTTGGTAGTTCCAGGGCAGGCACACCCGTAAACCCACAAGAACACTCCCAGTCCTTGTGCGACGCTCCAGGCTCGACTCCGGTCAGCCCGTGGAACATGTTGTGGAATGGGCTGGCAGGGGTGAGCTTGTTGGGTGGCGTGACAAGGCTGGCGTGTGGTCTTTGGACTGGGTGTGCTAGCCTCTGGGCTACCAACACGAGAAAGTGGGGGCGGCGACCGGTGGCAGCATTCTTGCTGCGCCACAACAGTACAGTCTCCACGAGTGAAACTCGTGGAGACAATAGCCGCCCAGACTTTTTAGTGGATCCGGGTATGGTGCTGATATTTCTTTTAATTCTCATGATGTTAGTCAAAAGAATTTACAGACGGGACATCAGTTATAAATATCCTAGATATAGATGTTGGTGCTATTTGCTCACGGCACAAATGAACACTCTATGACAGATAAAGTATGGTTCACTCGGTTAACTTAGATGTCTGAATTGAAAGCGTTCTAATTTAAAAATAAGCTGCGCTGTGAAACTTCTGTAGTGAACTTTCACAGCGCAGCTTGTAGTTGTGCTCGTATTTACAATATTTATTGCATCTTATTCTGCTTTAATTGAACGCAATCGCTTATCGAATATGCAGATAAGCACCAGTATAAAGTGGATAAGAGCAGCTATGACAATTATTCCTGACTCTGCATGTAGAGATGGAATGGTCATGTGGGAATAAGCGTAATCCCATAGCGGATAGCTTACTGCTCCTATAGCGGCAACAACTGAGATGAATACAGACATTACCTGTCCAACGAGATTATCATCTACTGCATGAATAAATACTGTTTGGAATGGTGGATTTACTACTCCTTGGAAGAAAGCAAAAAGGAAACCAAACACGGCTGCTGCTATAGCGTTAGGCGCTAATGCCAGTCCTATTATAGAAAGAGTCACTAGTATATGTGAAAGAGTGAGTAGCATAGAGAAGGACATTTTGCTGGACACTTTTGGCGCGATGAGATAGCTGAGGGCATACCCAAGTGACATTGCGCTTAAATACCAGCCATATCCTTCTGCACTATGTAGAACCATTGAGAATAAGAGGACTCCAGCAAAGCTTATGCCAGTAGATGCGATAGCTTCGAGTATTGCAAATGGAGCTAAAGTCCTGTACGTTTGGTTTTTTACAAATGTTGCCATTCCCCTAGCCCAAGTTGCCAAAAAGCCTTGAGAATATTCTGGATTTTCATCTGCGACGTCTGAAGTATAAATTCCGGTTCTAACTGCATGCTTGTAAATAAAATAAATAAAAATTATTATTCCTGCTAATGCGATAGTTTCTGTAAATAGAATTGGAATGTATAAATATTTACTACTCGCAAAACCTGCAACTGCTGGTCCTACTAATGTACCCATGAGGCTTGTAAAGCGAAGAAGTGAAAGAACATTAATAAGATCATCATTTTTTGTTACACGATTAACAAAGGAAGTAATAGCAGGAAAATAGAAAGTATCACATGCTGTCGTAACCATTACAAGTATACAAACACACCAAAATAGGAGCAACTTGTTAGCAGATGGGGTTGAGAAGGATACCGATACAATTGCGATAATACATAATCCCGCAATCATTCTTGCTAAGCATGCAGCAACTGTTGTCCTGAAAATTCCTACATGCTCAGCTAGTGCTCCTGAGAAAAGGCCTGCTACTAATTCACTTATTGCAGTGAGGGTGAGGTAAAGCGATAAATAATGGCTTGACTGCTGAAAACCGATAAAAAGTGAGTTCAATAGCCATAATTGAATAGTAGTTGAGGCTAGTGTAGTTGCATAGTTAGAAAGAAAATCACTAGCTGCTAAACGCAGATATCCGCGGTAAGGTTTAAATAGATTCGTCAAGGTTTGCTCGTTTCGCGAAATTACATTGCCAAATTATTGCTTGAGAGATGCTATCGGCACTAGTAGTGAAGTATGTTGTAAAGTCGTCGTTATCCCAAATCTGTTGCTGTAGGTTCTTGTCATCACGCACTGTGCTAAAGAGTTGAATAATCTGCTCGACGCAAGATAATGTTTTCTTTATATAGAAGTATTGTTGTGCGAAATCGACTTCTACTTGCTCTCCAGGGATAGTCGTATGTATTTCTTGGAATGTCCGTAGCAAATCAATTGTTTTAATAAGCGATATTTTACATGTCTCGAAATATTCTTGTATTGAATGGATGGTGGATGTTTTCGCTGTGTTTGTACTGACGATAGTGGCTTCAAGTGCAGCATTTGCTTTGAAAAAATATTCTGTTGCTTCAAATAGAGAAGCGCAATATGCTGCACTTGATTTCACATACTCATCAAACATTTCTTCGTACGAAGTCATGTTCATTATTAACCTTTGGTGTGAATATGTGCGGATAAATTATGCCTAAATCATATGAGGATATGGTCGAGGTCGTGGGTTGATTCCGCCGCGCTTGCTATTCTTGTTCATCTTTGTCTCCTTTCATAAGAACAATGCTGTATCTTATTTGCATCTTCATCTATGAAGATGCAAATAATCCTAATACAGGATTCGCATTCTTTCCAAGTGTGTCTCTTATTGTGGAATAATTTTATATAAAAATTAGTAGTACATTATTAGACCTTAACTATTTACCAGTCTCAGCTCGTAGTACGTGTTTTCTGATATCCCTACTGTTTGGCAGAGTCCGGCTATTCGTATGTCAGGATTCTTTCTGTGGAATTGGTGGATAAGGTGTAACGCTTGGCTTCAATCAAAACCCTCAACTCTGCTCGCCATCTGGTCGAGGAATATGCTGACTTGCTTGTGTACTTGTTCTGGCATGCTGGACTGTGTGTAGTCGGTGTTTTCCCGCCTGTTGATGCAGCGTTCAATCCTTTTGCGCCCGATGAGGGTGGACGGCATTCCAGCCTGTGCAAAAATAACAGACGGTCTGACACCGTTATCGTATTGCTGGACAGCGTCTTTGTGGAATTGGCTTGTGTAGTAGATTCGTGTGGCTGTCGCGTGTTTGATAGCTGGAAGACTGTTGAGATAAGCACGTTGACTAGGGGTAAAGGCTGTGTCTTTTCTACTCATGAGTATGAACCGTTACGTGTGAAAGATTAATAAGAAATCAATAGAGGAAGAAGAAAATATAGAGTGAGGGGCCACACCATTGCACGGAGATAGTCCCGTGTGCATGTGCGACCCCTCGCCAGTTAATACTAAGCGTGTTTACGGGTTAATGCTTACGAGCATTTTCCTTGTTACGCTTAGTGATCATGATGCTTGCTCCTGCGCCCAGGGCTGCAAGAGCAGCGATAGCGATAGACACGACCGCGCTACCAGTCTGAGCCAATGGTGCAGCAGTAACACCGTTCCAATCATCAGAATCTTCGACTGGAGTGTCATAGCACACACCCGTATTACCACCATTACCATTATCTCCACCGTTTGGGTCGAATGGGTGATCGTTATGGGATGCGCATGGCACGATAGGTGTACCAGTCGTGTGACCACGGTCGGTATGATTCATCGTGTTCATACCAGTCAACGTGCCCTTGACTTCTACGTATTCGCCAGGCTTTAATACCAGGTTAGACCAGTTTGCTGGATACTCCAGATTAGTTACCGTACCGGAGCCTGCGATAGTCTTATCATCTAACGTGATCTTGGTCAGGTTGACTTTACCGGTGTTGATGATACGGAACACAATCTTGGTGCCGTTCTTGGTAGACTTCAAGGCTTCGCTTGGTGTGTTACGGTCTCCCGCTTCAAGACCAGATGCTGCGTCGTACTTGATGAGTTTAATAGCAGGGGTCTGGTCTGGGGTCTTGGTCCACACCATATTGGATTCGCGTTCAACATCATTCATGGTTTCCACGAACGTGTTTTCTACGCGATCGCTTACGCCCAAACGGGTCATTTGCACGTACGCTGTCCAGGACAAGTCACTATCCATAGCAGATGCAATATCAAGGAACTGTTGTGTTGCCTCTACAGTAAACGCACCATTAGCCTCGGTGAAAGTGAAATATCCGGCATCAACACCGCTACCGTCGATACGGCTACCCTTGGAGATCACAGTGCCGTCAGCGAGCTTAATGTCGTTGTTGACATAGACTGCCCACTGGCCGGTTAGCTTGTCAAACTTTTCATCATAATCATCCACGATGCGCCAATTCTTGATCTGCTTGTAGGCACGGTTACCAGCGATCTTGGAGCTATCGAGACGATACAAGAACTGATGATCCTTATAAATACTCTTACCATTCGCACTTTCGCCATTAACCTTAACAGTCACATCCTTCTTCGGGTTAATAACCTTTAACGGGTTAGTTACCGTGTTCGTTACATCCTTGCGATCGTTTGTAATCTGGGTGGCAGTGTTCTTCACTACATACCCGTCCTTGACCTGCTTGACTGTCATAGGAAGCACGATGGTGTAATCCTGACCAAGGAGAGACTGGTCGATTGCAGGATCCTTTGTCACATCCAATACCTTGCCAGCGTAGGCCTTTAAATCTGTTGGTTGTGGATCCCCTGGAAGAATATCTCCGAGATACTCCGTGTCTACGGTCTTAGCGAACACGTAGACGACACCATCCTTAACCTGGATATTGAACTTGTTGGTGACGTCCTTACCGGCTGCGTCTAGGATTTCGATATTCTTGTCATTGAGCTGCAAGTACTCATCATCATAGTCATCGATCATGCCGAGACGGTGAACCTTATACGCAGTGTCCTTCAACGTGGCTGCGCTTAAAGTGAGACGGTAGTAAATATCGTCTCCTACGTATGCGGTCTTGCCATCAATATTGATACCAGTCTTGGTTTCATCCTTCTTTTCAGGCTTTGGCTCTACCGGCTTATTCGATACCACGTTAGACGAGGTCAAACTATTGTTGAGTTTCAAACCCCACTGATTATCCACACTATGGTCTGTTGGAGCGTTCTTGGATACCGTGCCTTCGAAACGAACCTGGAAACGATGCTTAGATCCCGCGGTCATATTCGCTGTCACGTAATCCTTGTTGAGTTCGATAGTAAACTCATGCTTCTCGGTATCTGCAGTAAGCGTGTAGTTCTTCTTACTGATGGTGCGACCGGTTTCAAGGTCACGCAGCTCGATAGTCTGCTTGTCAAGCTCAAGATACTGGTCATACGTGTCAGTGAATGCAACAGACTCGATAGCATAACTCAGGTTGTTTGGAATGGTTGGTTCGCTAGTGAGTTCGTATTCCAGCTTCTGTCCTGGCATGACACTCTTACCATTAATATCGTCCTGGTCACCACCCTGAGAGGCCTCAGATATGACTGCCTTTGCTACTGGTGGAACGTAACCACACACGTATGGTTCGTTCGTAGTCTTTGTCTTGCCCGCGGCAGACTCTGAGCCTTTATTCTTCAAACCATGAGAATTGAGGGCTGCGCCTGTGGTTGGATCAGCACAAAACTCGACTTCATCCGTAGCTTTTTTGCCTGCGTCAGCGCGTACCTGGGCTGCACCCTTACCATTTGCATAATTCGCCTTGCCTCCGATAAGCAGCGTGTATTGCATAGGGGTAGCAAGACTACGTGCAGCAGCAAGAGCTTGACTGGTCATGGTAGCAGTAATGGTCGTGCCAGCCTGTTGGATAGTGAACTGGCTTGTCACGTCAGTACCCTTAGTGATGATGTCATCGACTGAGGAGACGGTAGTTGATGCCTCAGGGATTGGAGCAGCATACACATGCACATCACTCATATCTGGATCCCACAAATAGTCAGCAGCCGTGTAATCATCAGACAGGGTGAATGTGTCGAGGCTATCTCCCAGGTTCTCGCCCAAGCTACCGTTAACCACAGAGCCGAGCTTGTCACCATCAAGGATGGTTTGGGTGTCTGCACCGGTGGTGTTGGTATGCTTCGCATCAATAACGGTTGCCCATTTGCCGTTAGAGTATTTTACCCAGGACTTATCAGGGGTAAAGTCCCACAGTTTAGGCTGGTCTTTTGCAAGAACGATAACAATCAAATCAGTATTTGGCGTACTCATACCCTGAGCAGCGAATGAAGCGAGTGTATTAGCTGAATCAATATCATCAAACACTGTGTATTCGCTACCGCCGTGATTATATTTTCTGGTACCGTTCTGTGTTTCGTTGTTCCATGCTGATAACCATTGAGCGCCAGTTGCTTGCGCGCTAGAAGTATTGTTATATTCCGGTTTTGTGATTCCTGGTCCTGCTGTTGTTGCGGTGAAGCCTACACCCCAGATGCGGCAGTCTGCCGAACCAGTGCCACCTCGCGCAGTATACTCTGTTTCACAATCACCGCGAGCCTTGGATAATGCAGCGTTAATTTGCGCTCTAGCTGCTGCTTCGCGGGTAGCAGAGCTACCGATGGCTACACCTTCTGATTGGATAGCGCGCACCACTGCTTCATTATCTGATGCGGAACCTAGGTTATCATCGGTAACCCAGAATGTATTCGATTTATATGTGCCAGATCCGCCAGTGTTTCCACCTGTCCATCCGGCACCGCCAGCGGCAAATGCGGATCCTGTCAACATTGTTGATGCGACAACGATACCAGCAAGAGCGCGATGTGAACCTTGTCGGATCTTGTCTCTCATACTTTTATGCTTAGCGAAAAGCGACATAAAAGTCTCCCTTTTTCAAATTGCTTATTATGAAATGCGAAACCAAAAAGTTTCACATTCAGTAATGAGAAAATGAAAAAATTTTATTTTATATCAATAAAAATTTGGTATTGATAAAAATGGTTGGTTTTAGAAGTCGTCTAAAACCAACCACTATGTAAAGGGAAAATGAGTAAAGATGGAAACTATTTGCTATTAGTTACATCACCGTCACCATCTGGTGTTCCATCGGTATTCCATCCAGTGCCACAGCGATAGATATATCGACATTGATTAGGTGTTCTATGTAATTCATTATATGCTTTCCCGTCAGCAAGGTATTTATCCCAGTCGACCGCACCCGAATTCTTATTCTGTGCTGGCGCACTATAAGAAGACCCACCACGAGTACTTGAACGAGGAGCTCCCGAGCTAGTACGAGCCGCAGACTGGGAACGAGCCTGCGGAGCTGCTTGCGCCGCAGCCGCTGCGGCAGCGTCTGCCTGCTGCTTCGCTTGTATACTTGCGTTTACACTGTCGATTGCGCCTTGGACTGGCTCAAGAGCCTTAGTCAAAGACTCGACGGTTGCTTTCTTATCATTCAACGCTGCGGTAAGCGTGTTTATCTGGTTTTGCAGGTTATCACGAGTAGCATTATCAGCCACTTGACCGTCTGATGAGGAGAGCAGATTATTCATCTCATCAAGCTTCGCCTTCACCATATTCTTAGCATTTTCAAGATCCTTCACATTCTTCGACTTTGTGACCTGAACGACTGAGTTTTTCAGAGCCTTAGTGGTCTTATTAAGCTGTGCTGTAGTCTTATCAAGACTAGACATGGTCGCGTTGAAAGCCTGAGTGTAGGAGATAGCACAATTCAAAGACTGCGCCTTACTTACCTTTTTACTCTTAGCATGCTGGGCTGTGAATGTGGTGTAGGTTTTAGCGTTTGCAACCTGCTCCACACTAGTCACAGTCTTAGCAGTTTCATCAGCATCCTGGCGTGTCTTCTCGTACTGTGCCCACGCTTTGGCGTACGCACTGTTTGCCTGGATGCACGCTTGAGTCTTGGAATCTCTTAAAGACTTCACACCCAGCATACTCGCAACCAGCAAAGCTATAACTACAACAACCGCAGTAGCAATGATGATAAGCTTACGCTTCTTCTTGCTCCCTGGCTTCTGGTCACCGCGACCAGAAATAGCATCTAGTCTCGTAATCTCGGTTTCTTGTTTAATAATCTGATTTTTATCCATATTAGCCATAATTATCCTTCGTCTTTCTATCTATGTTTTTACTATACGTAAATATTCAGGTGAAAGATATATACATACTTAGTGTCGTTCTAATTTTTCTTTCCTAATCTCGATAACTTTTGCTTTATACATAGTAGTGAGAATACGATTGGCAACTTTTTGATATAAAGTCAATATGCTCGTGTGCTCCCCTCATATTGTCTTGTTTTAGAGGCGAACAGCTTCTGTAATGGCACTGCTATCAGGGAATGTGAGACTGATATATATTTGAGTGGTTTCTACACTAGCGTGGCCAAGGAGTTTAGATACTAAGAGAAGGTCGTGTGTACTTTCATATGCCTTAGTGGCATATCGATGTCTGAGACTATGTGTGGAGTATCCGTTACCAAGAAGCTGAGAGATGTGATGCGCAATATAGGATGCTTCGACGTGACCGGTCCATCTGCTAGGAAACATGTATCCATGCTTGTTGGCGATGATTTGTGCGAGATCTGGCGCGATGGGGACAGTGCGTTCTTTGCGTCCTTTACCGTGTACAAGAAGCTGGGGATGAGTATTAAGCATCATAATATCGGATGAAGATACTTGTGCTATCTCACTACGTCGTAATCCACATTCTGCCCCGAGCCTGAGCATGGCTTCATACTCCTTGTTACCTCTAACTCGGGCTAAAGCACCACGAATGATGTAATCAGGACATGGATGAGGTATTGCGTATTCTTTACGAATTTTAGGTAACTTTACTGTTGGATTGACATCAATAATTTCTTCTTCAATCATGTATGAGTAAAACGAGCGTATTGTTGAAGAATAACCTTTGCGCGTTTCTCGTTTCCAGTCTTGGTGTGCAAAAAGCTCAACAAGTTGTTGTCCTGTAATATCTTCTGGTGGCTGATTAAGTAGGCGTGCAAGCCGACTGATTTTGTAGTAGCGGCATCTAATCGTATCTTCTGTATATCCACTTGCTTCAAGATATTCCAGCCAATGTGTAACATATGTTTCCCAACTATTAGGGAGTAGTTTTCTTTTGATTTTTAACATAAAAACATAGACTAGAATACGTAGAGAAAAGATTTTACGTATTGTTTCGTTACACGGTTTCAAGTCCGTTTTTTTTACAAATACATAATATGTGATATACTATATATGTAACTAACCGATAGGATGAAAAGGCTAGTTGGTTTTAGGAAAGAAAGATGAATGATAATGGATTTGACATTGAATCAGATTGTGACAATGAATATTCGTATGCTTTTGGCGGGTCAAAGACGTACGCAAAATGAATTGGCGGAAGTATTAGATATGACACGACCGTCGGTCAATATGAGATTAAATGAAGCCACTCCATGGCGTGTTCCGGAAATAGAAAAGGCCGCAGAATTCTTAAAAGTAGAACCTACGACCTTATTCGTAGCGGGGCATGGATTTGAACCATGGACCTCTGGGTTATGAGCCCAGCGAGCTACCGAGCTGCTCCACCCCGCGTCGGCTACTTTTAGCAGCTCTATCTACGATAGGTGCAAATTTAAATTTGTCAACTTTCGGGCGTGTCTCGCTGTATTTGGTTAGAATTTTACGATTCGTGCACATGAGTGACATAGGCACAATAAACATAAACAAGTGTGGAGTATAATAAACACATGCCTATTAAGATTCCTGAAGGATTGCCAGCGCGAAGCATATTAGATGCTGAGCGAATTTTTGCATTGGAACGCCCAGAAGCAGAACAGCAGGATGTTCGACCACTTCGTTTGTTGATTTTGAATCTTATGCCCAAAAAAATCGAGACAGAAACTCAGCTTTTGAGACTCATCTCTAAGTCTCCTTTGCAAGTCGACGTCGATTTTATGAAAACTTCTACGCATGTATCAACGCATGTTAGCGCTGATCATTTAGTAAAATTCTATGAAAATCTTGACGCACTTCGTAACAACTATTACGACGGATTTGTTGTGACGGGAGCTCCTGTTGAGCATATGGAATTTGAAGATGTCGACTACTGGCACGAATTTACGCAAATTCTTGACTGGGCATCAACACACGTTTTCTCAACAATGTATTTGTGCTGGGGTGCAATGGGTGCGCTTTACTATCGATATGGCGTAAAAAAGCATGTTCTCAGCAAAAAAGTTTTTGGTGTGTTCCCGCAATATTTGCAGGATGAGTACTGTTTTCTTACAAATGGTTTTGATGAAATCGCTTTACAACCGCATTCTAGAATAGCGAGTGTTGATGTTGACAGCATTTCTGCAGATCAGCGTTTACAAATTCTTACGTATGGTCCCGAATCTGGTCCGGGCTTAGTTGCTACGCGTGATTTTTCTGAAGTTTTTGCGCTAGGACACTGGGAATATGGCAAAATGACTCTTGCGCAGGAATATGAGCGTGACATGTTAAAAGGTTTGAGCAACGTTCCATTTCCTTACAACTATTTCCCTCATGACGATCCAAAATTAGAGCCATTATTTTCTTGGCGCGCGCACGCGAATTTGCTTTGGCGCAACTGGCTTAATTGGGTGTACGAAACTACACCTTACAATCTTTCTGATATTCCTCATTTAAGAACTGCTGGAAGGCTTGGAACTGAACGTTCTATAAGACATGAGCCAGCTTCTCCGCGCTCCGATAATTTTTATCCATTTGACGGAGTTAAGTACGGTATGAATAAATAAATTTTGACGTTGCGTAATTTTATGTACAAGCAAAGAGTACAATCAGCAATTAGATATATTTTTCGTTTCGTGCCCCGCGCCTTACGAAATATGAAACATATGATCTAGTTGATATATATGCCGCAAGAATGAATGAATTGAGTATGTGAGTGAGCGGCACTGAATTGAGGCGTGTGAACGAATTGCTATAAGGAGGCACTTATGGATGTAATGGTTGATGTTTTACAGAAGACCACAACTGTAGCTTCTACTGTAGCTTCGAATAAACCAGAGCTACCTAATATTAGTGAGTTTTTGCCTCCAGAAATTTTGTTCCAAGGCACTCCATTTGCCATGAATCGCATTATTTTAGTGCGCTTACTTATGGCAGTAGTAGTAATGATTATTTTTGGAATTGGTGCTATGCGAGCAAAGGTTGTTCCTGGCAGATTCCAAAGCGTGCTTGAAATTTTGATGGATTTTGTGCGCTACAACATTGTTTACGAAATGATTGGCGAGGAACGCGGCAAGCGCTATGTGCCAATGATGTCCACATTATTCCTCACTATTTTCTTCTTTAATCTTTGTTCTGTGATTCCAGGATTAAATATGGCTGCAACCGCAACCATTGCTTGTCCGTTGGTATTTGCTTTGTGGGTTGTTTGCCAATATCTTATTGCGGGCATTCGCGAAAAAGGTTTTTTGCGATTCTTCCGCGAAGCATTGTTCCCAGCGGGTGTGCCATGGCCGATTTACTTTATTCTTTCGCCATTGCAGCTCATAGAATTAATAATTGTGCGACCACTTTCGCTTACAATTCGTTTGTTTGCGAATATGATTGCTGGCCATTTGCTGGTGGCCACTTGTTTAGTATTCACCAATTTCTTCGTGGTGGATTCCAGCAATAAACTCCTTGCCTTAGGCGGTGCTTTGTGGCTGCTTGGTGGCATTCTGTTTACCCTATTCGAAATTATGGTAGCTGGCTTGCAGGCATTTATTTTTACAGTGCTTGCTTCAGTCTACATTTCGGAAAGTTATCCGGAAGAGGAAGAAAAGTCTGCTGTTGTAGCTGCTTAATAAAAGTAGTTTAGATTTTCAGATTTTACATATCTTACGGGTTTATACTGGTTACTGTTTCAACAGAAAGGAAACCAATGAATAGTATCATCGCTCTTGCAGGTTTGACCGGCAACCTGAGCATTCTTGGCTTTGCTGTAGCAACTATTTCCCCTGCACTCGGCATGGCAATAGTAGTGTCTAAGGCTATGGAATCTACTGCACGTCAGCCAGAGGTTGGCAACCGCATTCAGCTGTTTATGTTCGTCGGCTTGGCATTTATTGAGGTTTTGGGCTTGCTTGGCTTCGTTTCCTACATTATGGGAGCCTGAACAAAACTTACAATGCACAACACGAATAGTGTTGAAAGAATAGAAAGGACAAGCCATGGCATATGCAGCCGGAAGTAATAAGTTGGCGTTGTTCTTGCCTGAGCCTTATGACGTACTGTGGTCATTAGTAGTTTTGGTAGTTCTTGCAGCGTTTTTCTACAAGTTTGTTATGCCTAAATTCCAGGCAATTCTCGACGAGCGTGCAGAAAAAATTGAAGGCGGAATGGCTAAGGCTGCTAATGTGCAGCGTGAAGCAGACGAGTTGAAGAGCCAGATTGAAAACGAACTTTCTCAAGCTCAAACTGATGCTGCAAAGACTCGTGAAGAGGCTCGATCGGAAGCTTCAAAAATTATTGGCGAAGCTAGACAACGCGCTGAAAAGGATGCTGCGAAGATTATCAGTGAAGCGCAGCATTCTATTGAGGCTCAGCATAAGCATGCCATGTCCAGCCTCCAAGGAGAGGTGTCGGTTCTTGCAGCAGCTTTAGCTGGCAAGATTCTTGCATCCAAATTGGATGACGATACCGTCAGCTCCAAGATTATTGATCATGTGATCGATGAAGTTGGAGACACTAAAAATTCGGATCAAAGCAAGTAAAGTAATGTACAAAACTGAATAATCGCAAAATAAAATTACGGTTATTTCATTTTGTATTATTTGCATTACTTCGTTTTTTACAGAAACGAGGAGGTAAGAATGCCAGAAAAGGCATCGCGAGCAAACGATAGTTTGTCGCGTTCTTCGCTTGCTCAGGCCATCTCAGATGCGCACGATGAAGCGCAGCGCATTTCAGACGAGCTTTCGTCAATGATGGACATGATTGATAAGTATCCTGAGCTTTCTGATGCGATTACTGATCCGAATAGGTCTTCGGAAGATAAGTCTCGCCTTATTGACGAGCTTATTGGAGGTAAGGCGCACCCTGTTGTATTGCGCATTATGCATTATCTAGTAGGAACTTGGCACGGAGGTGCCGAAAGCGGTAAAACCGGTAGCTTCGGTGGTGCTTGGTCAGGATTTGAGCGTGAAGCTGGCGAAACATTGGTTACAGTCACTACTGCTCAGCCGCTTACAGATAAGCAAATTAAGCGTTTGATTGAAATCTACAGCAATAAGTTGGGTCATCGTGCATACATTAACCCAATTGTGGATCCAAACGTACTTGGTGGTATGCGTATACAAATCGGTGATCAAATAACCGATCGCACCATGTTGATGCAGCTTAAGCAGTTGCAGCGTTCTGCGCGAAATGGTGCTTGGACACAGGCAGTGAAGTAGTAAATTAAGGAGAATTATGGCGGAACTATCTATTGATCCCGCCCTGATACGCAAGGCGCTCGACGGGTTTGTTGACTCGTATAAGCCTACCGACATGCCAACGCAAGAAGTTGGCTATGTTGTTACGGCTGGTGACGGCATTGCGCACGTAGCTGGATTGTCCGGCTGCATGGCAAACGAGCTGCTCACATTCGAGAACGATACCTTGGGTCTTGCGTTCAACCTTGATGCACACGAAATCGGCGTCGTTATTCTCGGCGATTTTACAGGTATTGAGGAAGGGCAGGAAGTATACCGCACAGGCGAGGTGTTGTCTGTGCCGGTTGGTGACGCTTATCTTGGTCGTACTGTGGATCCGTTGGGTAATCCAATCGATGGTTTGGGTGCGATTGAGTGCAGTGAGCGTCGTATTCTTGAAGCCCAGGCTCCAGACGTTATTCACCGTCATCCAGTCGATGAACCATTGTCTACTGGTTTGAAGGCTATTGACGCAATGACGCCAATAGGTCGTGGTCAGCGCCAGTTGATTATTGGTGACCGTCAAACAGGTAAGACTGCAATCGCAATAGATACGATTATTAACCAGCGTGCTAACTGGGAAACTGGAGATCCAAAGAAACAGGTTCGCTGCATTTATGTAGCAATCGGTCAAAAGGGTTCTACTATTGCTTCAGTGCGTCAAAGCCTTGAAGAAGCAGGAGCTATGAAGTACACCACAATCGTGGCAAGTCCAGCTTCTGATTCTGCAGGTTTTAAATACATTGCACCTTACACTGGTTCTGCAATCGGTCAGCACTGGATGTATAACGGCAAGCACGTTTTGATTGTTTTCGATGATCTGTCGAAACAAGCAGAAGCATACCGTTCAATTTCCTTGCTTTTGCGTCGTCCACCTGGGCGTGAAGCTTACCCAGGCGACGTGTTCTACTTGCACTCTCGTCTGCTTGAACGTTGTGCTAAGCTTTCTGACGATTTGGGTGGCGGTTCTATGACCGGTCTTCCAATTATCGAAACCAAGGCAAACGATGTTTCTGCATACATTCCAACCAACGTGATTTCTATCACCGATGGTCAGATCTTCTTGCAGTCTGATTTGTTCAACGCCGGTCAGCGTCCAGCAGTAGACGTTGGTATTTCCGTGTCTCGTGTTGGTGGTGCAGCTCAGGCTAAGGCTTTGAAGAAAGTCTCCGGCATGTTGAAGATTTCCTTGGCTCGTTACAAGTCTTTGGAATCCTTCGCAATGTTCGCTTCTGATTTGGATGCAGCCTCAAAGGCGCAGCTTACTCGCGGTGCTCGTTTGACTGAGCTACTTAAGCAGAAGCAGTTCTCTCCTCGAGCAATGGAGCAAGAAGTTGTTTCTGTGTGGGCTGGTACTCATGGCAAGCTTGACGATATTCCTGTGAAGGATGTGTTGCGTTTCGAAAGCGAATTGTTGGATTACTTGGATAAGGGAACCGACATTTTGCAAGTAATTCGCGATACTGAAGACTTCACTAAGGAAACTGAAGCTAAGCTTGATGCAGCCATTGATGATTTCCGTAGGACGTTTAAGACATCTGCTGGCAAGCCTTTGATTGTAAAGGATTCTTTGCCGCCGGCTGAAAACCCTGCTCCTGTTGAGAAGGAACAGCTCGTAGCTAAGCCGAAAGCAGACAGTCGCGAGCCTGAGGGGAAGTAGCGTATGTCCTCCCAACTTGCATTGAAATCGAGAATTATTTCCACACAGTCTTTGGGTAAAATCTTTAAGGCTCAGGAAATGATTGCGTCTTCTCATATCGCTAAAGCGCGAGATATTGCGCTTAATGCTAAGCCTTATAGTGACGCAATTTTCGATGCCGTGCAGGCGTTGGTAGCTCATCACGAAGCAAATATTAAGCATCCTATTTTTGGTAAAGAGCATGCTGGCAATCGTGTAGCAGTTTTAGCTCTTACTTCTGATCGTGGTATGGCAGGTGCGTTTACGTCTTCGATTATTCGTGAGACTGAAGCACTTCTTGCAAAACTCGATGCAGAAGGTAAGCATGCAGAACTGTACGTGTACGGTCGACGCGGTGCAACTTACTACAAGTATCGCAATCGCGATGTGGCAGGTACTTGGGAAGGTTCTACTGACCACCCAGACGTTACTATTGCTGAAAAGATTTCCGATACTTTAATGGACGCTTATATGACGCCGGAAGCAGAAGGCGGAGTTTCGGAACTGTATATTGTGTTCACTGAATTTATAAATATGGTGAGGCAAAAAGTTCGTACGTTGCGCATGCTGCCAGTTGAGCTGGTTCCTTTGAAGGACGGTGAAGAGTTTTCTATGCATCGTCCTGACTATGAAGCAGCTTCTGGTCCTTCAGCAGCATTGTCGTCTACGAGCGCAGTTTCTGCTCGTGAAGAAGCAGTGAGCCGCAGCAATCCAGAAGCTGTGGAGTATTGCTTCGAACCAAGCCCGGATGAAGTATTGGATGCTGTTTTGCCGAAGTATATTCAGTCTCGTATTCACGAGTGCTTACTTACTTCTGCTGCTTCCGAAACGGCAAGCAGACAGAACGCTATGCATACGGCTACAGATAACGCCCGCAATTTGGTGGATGATTTGACAAGAAAGCTTAATGCTTCTCGTCAGGCATCCATTACTCAAGAACTTACCGAAATTATCGGCAGCGCTGATGCGCTGAATAATGAGGAGGATTAGGAGCATATGGCTGAAAATCAGACCACAGCGCCTCCAGAAGCTGAGCAGGAGGTCGATCCAACAGCTGGTCGCGTAACCCGCGTTCAGGGTTCCGTGATTGACGTTGAATTCCCGGTCGGCTATCTGCCGGATATTTACAATGCTCTCAAAGTCGATATCAACACCGTTGGAAACACCGAGGGAGATACCGTCCACGAGATTACGCTGGAAGTTGAGCAGCACCTTGGTGATTCGACTGTGCGTGCAGTTGCTTTAAAGCCTACTGACGGTTTGGTTCGTGGTGCTTTAGTGCGAGATACTGGCGGCCCAATCTCTGTACCTGTTGGTGATGTTACTAAGGGTCACGTGTTCGATGTTACAGGCAACATTTTGAATGCTAAGCCTGGCGAGCACATTGAAATAACTGAGCGTTGGCCAATTCACCGTAACCCACCTGCTTTTGATCAGCTTGAGTCTAAGACTCAGATGTTCGAAACTGGTATTAAGGTTATCGATTTGCTTACCCCTTACGTTCAGGGCGGTAAAATTGGTCTGTTCGGTGGTGCAGGCGTTGGTAAAACTGTGTTGATTCAGGAAATGATTCAGCGCGTTGCACAGAATCACGGTGGTGTGTCTGTGTTTGCTGGCGTTGGCGAACGTACCCGTGAAGGTAACGATTTGATTGGCGAAATGGCTGATGCTGGCGTTTTGGAGAAAACAGCGCTTGTCTTTGGTCAGATGGATGAGCCTCCTGGGACTCGTCTTCGCGTGCCTCTTACCGCTTTGACTATGGCTGAGTACTTCCGCGATGTGCAGAATCAGGATGTGTTGCTGTTCATCGATAACATATTCCGCTTTACTCAGGCTGGTTCTGAGGTTTCCACGCTGCTTGGTCGTATGCCTTCCGCAGTTGGTTACCAGCCAAACTTGGCAGATGAAATGGGTGCATTACAGGAGCGTATTACTTCTACGCGCGGCCATTCCATTACGTCACTTCAGGCTATTTACGTTCCTGCAGATGATTACACTGATCCTGCACCTGCAACAACCTTTACGCACTTGGATGCAACTACTGAGCTTTCGCGTGATATTGCAGCTAAGGGTATTTACCCAGCTGTGGATCCTTTGACTTCTACTTCTAGAATTTTGGATCCGCGTTACGTTGGTCAGGCTCATTATGATTGCGCGAACCGCGTTAAGGCTATTTTGCAGCGTAACAAGGAGCTTCAGGACATCATCGCTTTGATTGGTATCGATGAGCTTGGTGAGGAAGATAAGACTACTGTCAGCCGCGCTCGTAAGATTGAGCAGTTCCTTGGTCAGAACTTCTATGTGGCTGAAAAGTTCACTGGTCGTCCAGGTTCTTATGTGCCAGCAGACGAAACCATTGAGGCATTCACTCGCATTTGCGATGGTGTTTACGATGAGATTCCTGAGCAGGCATTCTCTGGTATCGGTGGCATTGATGATCTTGAGCGTCGTTGGCACGATATGCAGCAAGAGTTTGGTGCGTGATTATGTCGGAGAAGCAAGTAAAATCGCTGCACGTTAGTGTGGTGGCAGCCAGGCATCCTGTTTGGGAAGGTGACGCCAAGTTTGTGGTTATTCCTTCTGTGAATGGCGCAATGGGCGTGCTTCCTGGACATGAGGCTGTGCTTGCGTTGATTGATCACGGTTTTGTGAAGGTTGACGATTTGAAAGGCGTGCGTCACGTTTTTAAGGTGACGGATGGCTTCTACTCGGTTGACTCTGACAATATTACGATTGCTGTTGAGCATAGTTGTAACGTTGATAAAGACGGCAACGTGCTGCCTAACGCTAAGGTGATTTAAGGTTGCTTTTGTTGCTTATGTAAGTTTGTTGCTTTTGTAAGTTTATGAACTTGTGTAAGCAAGGTAATCTCTTCTAAGGCAGGAGTTTGGGATATTCTCAAGCTCCTGCCTTTTTGTTTTTATAGCGCGTTTGTAAAGAAAATAGATCTCAGAGGCGAAGTACTGTTACTAACTCAGCTAACGAACTGAGAAAGTAACGGTGATTGGCAAAACACTGTTAAAAACTCAGTTAGCCGACTGAGAAAGTAACGCTCACAAACGAAACGACGTGTTTGTTTCGAGCAGCCATTGCGCTATGTCTATTACGCGGATTCCTTCAATGTCGTAAGAATCGTGGCGAGTGTTTGCAAGCAGATTCGCACTTTCACTTTCAAAACTGTAAAATTTTTTCACTTTTGAAAGTGAGTGCCTATTTGCGTTCGTGTGCGAAGGCTCTTTCTTTTTGCTTAAGTTTTGCGAATCTTTACTTTTCAATATGCAAGATTGCAATTATCTTTACTTTTTATTGTTGTTATGTGCAAATAAGTAAAGATTTAGCTATAACATGGCGCTTATCTTTGGAATAATCTACGCCGAAACGAGCGGCGTTATGTTGCCGATGCTAGATTCGTCAAATCGCAGAATGTGCTGTAAGTAAAATGTGTTGTAATTGAATATGTTGTAATCAAAATGTATCGTGCATAGTAAAATAGTTAATAGTTGTTTTTGATTTGGGTGCGTGTGTTGGCAGGGAGAAGAAATGATTGATAAAGAAACGCAACGTAGGCGTCAAGAAAATTTGGGTCTTGCAATAGCTTCAGGCAAACTTGAAGGCAATTCGCCTTCAAAAGAGTTTCTTTATGACGCAAATCAATATGCTAATGGTCTTATAAGTAGCAATGAATTTGTTGCTAGAATGCGTTCTAGATATGGCGTGATGGATTAAGTTATTGGGTTGTGTGTCGTGGAAACAGTTTTTGACCCTTATCTTATTCCTCACACAAGGGTATTGAAGAACAAATCTAATATAAATAATCAGATTGAATTAGATAAATATGAGAACGATGCTGTTCTCACAAGATGTTCTATTTTGTACGAAAACTTGCCACATGCTGAAGGAACTGTTAAGCAATTGCAGTGGATTCATCATTATCTTTTTCAAGATGTTTACGATTGGGCTGGCCAGATTCGCACTATAGATATGACTAAAGGCGGCGGCGAACCGTTTCATCCGCTTGAATACATGGGCGTTGGGATTCGTTACTGTGAGCAAACGCTTAAAAATGATAATTTATTGCAAGGTTTATCTATTGACGAGTTTATTAGTAAGCTAAGTGTAAATTACAATAATTTTAATGTTTTACACCCATTTCGTGAGGGCAATGGTAGAACGCAACGCGTTTTTTGGGATATAGTTGCGCGAGATGCTGGATACCATTTCGATTGGGGATTAATAACGCAGCGTGTTAACGACGAAGCTTCAATCCAGGCTAAAGATGCTAACGATACGAAGCTTCTTGAGGATATGTTCCACATTATTACAAAGCCTTTGAATGTTGAGCTTTTAGCTCAGCAGCAGTTTGCGCATCTTGTTGAAGAAGAATACGAATACGCTCCGAATGTGGCTAGTATTTTGCAAGATAAGGATTACGCTGCGTATAAAACGCGTTACGGCATAGATTGAATTTAGCGTTTGAGTATTGCGAACGCCGAAACGAGTGGTGTGATGTTGCCAATGCTTCCGATGTTTCTATAGCGCGTTTTTGCCAAAATGTCGGTATAGACGAATGTTTTTTGTGTGCTATGCCTTCATTTTGCCAAAATGTAGGTATAGAATAGACTTTTATATTAGTTATGCAATCATTTTGTGATAAATGCGTTATTTGCGTATAAGCAAAATATCGCAAGCAAAATATTGCAAGACATCACTACAAAATCCTCAATAATGTAAACGCAATAATGTAAACGGAGTCGCATTATGGATTACAAAACAATACGCAAAATAGTTGCAATGTCTAAAAGTAATGCAAAACCTTGTGATATTGCGGAAGAAGAGTATTGCTTGCGCATTGATAATCCAGTGACGTATCGTTCTGGAATCGTATTTGATGCGCATGAGATTTTTGCAATGTGCGTAACGGATCTTGTGACGTATATGAATTATATTGCGAATACTGAAAAAGCGGTTGAAAAAGCGTGGAACGAGTTGCCGCGGTTTGCTCAGCGCGAGTATTTAATGCAACTTATTGCAAAAGAAGTGCAAAATACCAACATTATTGAAGGTGTTCACAGCACTAGAAAAGAGCTTTCCAAAGCACTTGATGCTGCAAACGAGCAGAATAATCATACGCGTTTTAGTGAATTTACTAAGCTTTTTCTCGAGCTTGCGGATTCAAATGAATGTGACACTTCGATTCCACAAACCTTGCAAGATATACGAAAAATCTACGACAGTATTATGCAGGGCGAATTAGAAGCAAATAATATTCCAGATGGCGAGATTTTTAGGAGTGGAAAAGTAAGTATTCGTGATGGTGCAAATAATGTAGTGCACGATGGCGATGCAACGGAAGCAGAAATTCAAGATCATTTAACACAGATGTTGAGTTTGATGAATAGCAGCGAAGTTCCAACGCTTATTAAGGCGTGCATGTGCCACTATGCTTTTGAGAGCGTGCACCCGTTTTACGATGGAAACGGTAGAACTGGGCGGTTTTTGCTTGCTTTGCAATTGCATGAGCATCTTTCGATGCCAACAATTTTGAGCTTAAGCTCTATAATTTATGCAGAAAAATCTGGATACTATGCTGTTTTTTCTAAAGCTCAGGAGCTGTTTAATTGCAATGATTTAACTATGTTTTGTTGCACAATGTTGGAATATATTGTAAAAGCACAGGGCGAAGTGTTTGAGAATATTAGTGTGCAATTAAAGCACATTATTTACTGTATGGGTAAGCTGCGTGAGCTTTTCTCAGAGGAAGAAATTTCTAAAGTGCAGCGTGAAGTTCTGTCTATTTTGTTGCAAAATAAGCTTTTTTCGTATAATCCAACTCCGATGACTCGCAAGCAATTAAGCGAATATGTTGGCAATGCAATTGCTGAGCAGGTTGGTGAGAGAAAGATTGTGAGTGCGCTTAACGGTTTGATTGAGCTTGGAATGGTTGATTCTATTGGCGAACGCCCTATTCGGTATGAGCTTTCTAAAAAAGCGAATGAAATGTTTGCGTGAGGCAAGCGATGTTTTTGTGTGAGGAAAGTGATGTTTGGGAATGTAATGGCGATTGAGCGCGCGCTTGGCACGGGGATTATTATCTCTAGCAGCGTGCCGATTTCGCAGCGCGTGCAGAATCGGATTCGCGATTTTATTGAAGAGTATGAATCGGTGCTTTCGCGCTTTCGTGCGGATTCGCTTGTTTCGCGCATGGCTTGTGCGGAGCATGGCGGCGAGTTTGAGTTTCCAACGTGGGCTCAGCCGCTTTTTGCGATCTATAGCGAGTTTTACGATGCCACGCACGGTGCTTTTGACGCTTGTATTGGTGCGGATCTGCTTGCGCTTGGCTACAACAATTCTGTGCAATTCGTTCCGGAGTCGGCAGCTAGCGCAGGCAAGAACGATAATAGCAGCAGCTACAGTTGCTCTAACTATCGCCGCGCTCTGCCAGTTAAGTGGGCAGATATTTCGCGAGATGACGGCGGCGCAACGCTTCACACAAATAAGCCAGTGCAGCTTGATTTTGGTGCAGCCGGTAAGGGCTATTTTGTAGATCTTGTAATGCAGATTATTAAAGAGGAGTTTAGTGACGATTCGACTGCGAATAATTATTTTCCTTCGGATTTTGATTTTTTGGTAAACGCAGGCGGAGATATGCGCGCTTGCTTTAGCAAAAAGAATAGTCAAATAAAAGTTGCGCTAGAAAATCCTTTTGACACAACGCAAGCGGTAGGTGTGGCATCAATCGCAAGCGGAGCGTTGTGTGCTTCGTCTGCTGCAAGAAGGCGCTGGAAAGTAAAAGATGCAAGTGGCTTTGAGTCTAATTTAATTGCGACTCACTTGATTAATGCGCTTGACGGCATTCCTGCTTGCGATTTATGCGCAAGTTGGGCGTATGTGCCTAGCAAAACTTGCGCTTTTCCAACTGCTTACGCGGATGCACTCGCAACTGCGTTGTTTGTTTCGCAAGAAAACGATTTGCAAAAAATCGTGCAAACTGTCGGCGCTGAGTTTGCTGTAATGCTGCCAAATTGTGCGCTCCGCAAAACGTGTACATTCCCTGCGCACTTTTTTGCCGAATAATCGCCTTATTGTTTAATGCATTGTTGCGTTATGCCTTGTGTAACTCAAAGCTTGCGCGCAGAAATCGAAGCTCGTAAAAAAGCGATGCGAATACTATCACTGCTGATTGTGTACGCTTACAGTAGAATATTAAAGAACGCTTATTTAATTATCGCGTAATATTGCGTAATTATTGCGTTTATTTAATTATGGCGCATACGCGTGCACAAATTGCACAAATTGCACAAATAGGGAGCAGCAAATGGACACTCGCAAAGAAGAAGAACGCGCGGAATTGCATCGCACGATTTGGAAGATTGCCGACGATTTGCGAGGTTCAGTTGATGGTTGGGACTTCAAAGCATACGTATTGTGCACAATGTTTTATCGCTATATTTCCGAGAATTTATGCGATTATATTAATAAAGATGAGCATGAATCTGAAGGCGGCGATCCAAACTTTGATTACGCAAAAATAAGCGATGAAGATGCCGAGCCTCTTCGCGGTGACATGATTAGTGAAAAAGGCTTCTTTATACTTCCTAGCGAGCTGTTTTGCAATGTGCTTAAGAACGCTCCTCAAGATAGCAATCTAAACGAAACATTAAGCCGCGTGTTCCGCAATATTGAAGCTTCTTCTCAAGGCACTGATTCGTCTGGCGATTTTAAGGGATTATTCTCCGATTACGATGTGAATAACATTAAGCTTGCAGATACTGTTGAAGGCCGCAATAAGCGTTTTGTTAAGTTATTACAAGTGATTAGTGAGATGAAGCTTGGCAGTGTAAACAACAATGTGATTGAGGCTTTTGGTGACGCTTACGAATATTTGATGGGCTTGTATGCGTCGAACGCTGGCAAGTCTGGCGGCGAATACTTTACGCCTGCAGAAGTCTCAATGCTGCTAACGCGCCTTGGAACAGTTGGAAAATCAAGCATTTCAGACGTATACGACCCAGCGTGCGGATCCGGGTCACTTCTGCTAAAAGCGAAAAAAGTGCTAGGCATTGAAAACATTAATGGCGGTTTTTATGGTCAAGAAAAGAATGTTACTAGCTACAACTTGTGCCGCATGAACATGTTTTTGCACGATGTGAATTTTAACAAGTTTGAGATTACGTGTGGTGATACTCTTATAAATCCGCAAATTGATGCTAATAAAAAGTTTGAGCTAGTGGTTTCTAATCCGCCTTATTCCACGAGTTGGGAGGGGGATTCTAATCCGCTTATGATTAACGATCCTCGTTTTGCTCCAGCTGGAGTTCTTGCTCCAAAAAGCAAGGCAGACATGGCGTTTGTGTTGCACTGCTTGGCACATCTGGCAGAAAACGGTGCTGCTGCAATTGTTTGCTTCCCAGGAATTATGTACCGTGGAGGAGCCGAGCAAAAAATTCGCCAATATTTAGTTGAGCATAATGCTGTTGATTGCGTGATTCAGCTTCCAAGTAACTTGTTCTTTGGCACTTCGATTGCTACGTGCATTATGGTTTTGCGTAAAAACAAGCGGAATGATACTTCTGTACTGTTTGTTGATGCGAGCCGAGAGTTTGTAAAGTCAACGAATAGCAACAAGCTTTCGGACGAGAATATTGAGCAAATTGTTAAGTGGTACACTTCTAGGCAAGATGTGGAGCATATTGCACACGTGGCATCTTTGGAAGAAGTTGAGTCAAATAAATACAATCTTTCCGTTTCTACATACGTTGAAGCGGAAGATACTCGCGAAAAGATTGATATTACGGAGCTTAACTCGCAATTGAAAACGATTTGCGCTCGCGAGCAAGAGTTACGCGAGCAAATCGAGAAGATTATAAGCGAGATTGAAGCTGGCGGTGTTAACTCTGATAATAGCGAGGTGGCTAAATGACTAGCAAACTTGAAGATTTAATCGCTGAGCTTTGCCCGAATGGTGTGGAGTATAAGGCACTAAGTGATGTGTCTGATATGAAGCGTGGTACGACTGTTACGAAGAAGAGCGTTAATCCTGGCGATATTCCTGTGATTTCTGGTGGTCGTGAACCTGCTTATTATTGCGATACTTCTAATCGTAGTGGCGAAACTATTACTGTTGCTGGCAGCGGTGCAGGTGCGGGATTTGTACAATACTGGGATAAACCTATTTTTGTTTGCGATGCTTTTTCTGTTAATGGTGTAAATGATTTAACATTAACTAAGTTTTTGTATTATGTTTTGCTTAGTAAGCAGGAAGTTATTTATGCTACGAAAAAAGGCGGCGGAGTACCGCATGTGCATATTTCAAGCATAAAAGATTTTGAAATCCCAGTCCCGCCGCTTGACGTGCAAGCGGAGATTGTGCGGATTTTAGATACGTTTACAGAGCTTACAGCAGAGCTTACAGCAGAGCTTACAGCTCGTAAAAAGCAATACGAGTACTATCGAGATACACTGCTTACATTTGACGACAATAATCCTCTACACTCGCTTATATCACGATACTGCCCGAATGGTGTGGAGTATAAGAAGATTGGCGATATTGCTACGCTTTCTCGTGGTAAAGTAATGTCGAAAAGCTTTATAAATGATAATTCAGGTGAGTATCCTGTTTACTCGTCTCAAACAGAAAATAATGGTCAATTTGGTGCGATTTCTACTTACATGTTTGACGGTAAGTATGTGACATGGACAACTGATGGTGCTAATGCTGGAACAGTGTTCTATCGTGACGGTAAATTCAGTGTGACAAATGTTTGTGGCGTTATTGATATATCAGATTGTCAAGTTGACACTAAGTATGTGTATTATGCGTTGACAATTCATGCGAAGAACTATGTAAGTTCGGGCATGGGTAATGCAAAACTCATGAGTAATGTTATGAGTAAAGTAACAATCCCCGTTCCGCCTCTTGAAGTGCAGCGCCAAATCGTACAAATTCTGGATCGTTTTGACGCACTTTGTAATGATTTAACTCAAGGATTGCCTGCAGAAATCGAAGCTCGACGCAAGCAATACGAGTACTACCGAAATCAACTTCTAACCTTCAAGCGTGCGTAATTAAAAATTCGAGTGTGAGTAGATAAGAAGGAAGCAAAATGAAAATCGTGTTAGAGAATCAAGATAGCACTGTAATGTCTACGTTTACGCCAAGCGCGCGCAACGATGGCAACTATCAAAGCGAAGCGCAACTCGAAGAAGAGTTCATTAACATTTTGCAATCCCAAGGCTACGAGTATGCTCACATTCACAACGAGAAAGATCTTATAGCAAATCTTCGAGTGCAAATCGAAAAGCTCAACGACTATCATTTTTCAGATGGCGAGTGGGAAAGATTTTTCAAAGAAAATATTGCAAACAGCACTGACGATATAGTTGATAAAACAGACACTATTCAGCGAGATAACGTTAAAATACTCAAAAAAGATAACGGCACAGATAAGAACATTACTATTATTGACAAAGAAAATATTCACAAGAATATTGTGCAAGTAATCAACCAGTATGCTGTTAACGCAAACGATAATGCAAGCGATAGCGCAAACAATAATGATGCAAATGGCCCTGCGCGTAGTAATCGTTACGATGTGACTGTTCTAGTAAACGGCTTGCCAATGGTCCACATTGAGTTAAAGCGCAGAGGTGTGCCTATTAGAGAAGCGTTCAATCAAATTAACCGTTATGCTCGCGACTCATTTTGGGCTGGAAGCGGACTATTTGGATACGTGCAAATTTTTGTAATCTCAAACGGCACTGAGACAAAGTATTACTCCAACTCAACTCGCAATAATGCTTACAGAGAGCAGAAAAGTAAAGGATCTAGCAAAAGCACAACAAGTAACAGTTTTGAATTTACAAACTATTGGTCCGATGCTCAAAACACTATAATCTCTGACTTATGCGATTTTGCTAGAACCTTCTTTGCAAAGCACGTAATTCTTAACATTCTTACAAAATATTGCGTTTTTAATGCAGAAGATTGCTTGATGGTAATGCGACCATACCAGATTACTGCAGCAGAAAACATAGTGAATCGCGTAAAATACATGTTTGCTAATGCGAGCAAAATGCCAGCATCAGAGCGACAAAAGGGTGGTTATGTTTGGCATACTACTGGATCTGGTAAAACGCTAACTAGCTTCAAAACATCGCAGCTAGTAAAAGCTTTGAAAGACGCAGAAGGCAATAATCTTGTTGACAAAGTTTTGTTTGTTGTAGACCGTAAAGATCTTGACTATCAAACAATGAGAGAATACGACAGGTTTGAAAAAGGAGCCGCAAATAGTAACACTTCAACATCTGTGCTTACAAAACAGCTAGAAGACAATACGGAAGAATGCAGGCTTATTATAACCACTATTCAAAAGCTTAGTAGATTTATAAGCAGCAACCCGAGTCATGAAATTTACAAAAAGCGCATAGTGTTTATTTTTGACGAATGTCACAGAAGCCAGTTTGGAGGCATGCACGCGGATATTGTAAAACACTTTAAAAATGCTCTGCTTTTTGGGTTTACTGGCACGCCAATTTTTGAAGCTAACGCTGCTGGCTCCGACGCTGCGCATATTTCTACAACCGAGCAAACCTTTGGACCGTGCTTGCACACGTACACAATCATTAACGCGATTAACGATAAAAACGTGTTGCCATTCCGCGTAGAATACGTTGCTACTGTAAAAACGTCGAGCGAGCTGGAAAAAGCAACCGACGAATTGGTTAAAGATATTAATCGATCAGATGTAATTAAGCACCCGGAGCGCGTGCATAATGTTGTTCAATACATTATTGAGCATTTTAGTCAAAAAACGTATAGAAATGAGAAAACTTACAAATACAAGCGCATTATTAACGTTAAAGAACTTGCTGCAGATAAGCATAATACTTTAGAGACTAAAAAATCTTCTGAAGCAGTTGACGTAAACGGATTTAATTCAATCTTTGCTGTTGCAGACATTCCTCTTGCAAAAGCGTATTACAACGAGTTCAAAAAGCAGCAGCAAAATCTGCCTCCAAGCGAACGCTTAAAAGTAGCAACTATTTTTAGCTATGCAGTAAACGAGGGTGAGTCAGATTCTTCGGCGTACGCCAACGGCATGGGTTCTCTTGGAGAAGAAAATTCCGAAAGCACGGCAAATCTAGACGCAAATTCGCAAGAATTCTTGGAAAGTGCAATAAAAGACTATAACGAAATGTTTAATACTGCGTATGATGCGTCAAATAACAAATTCCAAAACTATTACAAAGATGTTTCGCTTCGCATGAAAAATAAGGAAATTGACGTTTTGATTGTAGTCAACATGTTTCTAACTGGTTTTGATGCAACAACTTTGAACACGCTTTGGGTAGATAAAAATCTTCGCATGCATGGGCTTATTCAAGCGTTTTCGCGCACAAATCGAATCTTAAATTCCGTTAAAACATTCGGAAACATTGTGTGCTTTAGGGATTTGAGTTATAGAGTTGACGAAGCGGTAGCTCTTTTTGGAGATAAAGATGCGCAAGGTATTGTGCTTTGCCCTACGTTTGAGCAGATTTACAACGGTTATATTGATGCTAAAGGAATTGAGCGCTGTGGATACAGCGATTTAGTAAATGAGCTTATGGAAAAGTATCCGCTGCAAGGCTTCAACATTGTTGGAGAAGAGAATCAGAAAAAGTTTATATCGCTTTTTAGCAATATTTTGCGCTTGCGTAACATGCTGAAAGCTTTCGATCAATTTGAAGGCAACGAAATAATCAAAGAGCGCGATATGCAAGATTACTTGGGGCATTACCAAGATTTGCATGAAGAGTGGAAGCGCAAAGAGCAAAAAGGCGAGATTGCCGACATTACGGACGATGTTGTGTTTGAGATGGAGCTTGTGCGCCAAGTAGAAGTAAATATTGACTACATTTTGATGTTAGTAGAACAGTACCATAGCAAGCATTGTAAAGATAAAAATGTTCTTGCTTCTATTAGGGTGGCGGTTGACTCTAGCCCGCAGTTGCGTAGTAAAAAGAAGCTTATTGAAGGGTTTATTGCGCAGCTTAACGAAAATGAGCTTGATAAGCTTGCGGATTCTGGAGGTAACATTACTGTTTACGATTCGAACGGCAACAAGGTGAGTATTGTTGATTGCTGGAGCGAGTATGTTGAGCAAAAGTATAATCATGATTTGGCGCAACTCGTGCAAAGCGAAGGATTAAACGATGCTTTGACTCGCAAGTTTATGGAGAAATCTTTTAGCGCTGGCGAAGTAAGTGAGCTTGGTACAGACATTAATGATTTAATGCCTAGAATGAGCAGATTTGGCGCTGTGGCTAAGGTGCGCGCTGAGAAGAAAAGTCGCATTGTAGAGAGTATGAGAAACATGTTTGATGAGTTTGCTGGTCTTATTGGCTTTTCTCAATACGATTCGCAAAAAGATTGATAATTATCGTTATCAATATCATTTTGTAATATTTTCGTATTTTTTGCTCTGAACTATATCAATCTACATGATATGTCGATATTATGTACCTGTGGGGCCTTTGTAATGGCAAGTTTTAGTTGGGTGCGCTCAATTTGGGGTAGGGCGCGTAGATATGCAGGAAATGCGTTAACGCAAAAGGCGTAAAACGCGTGAGAAGTGCGGAATCGCAAGAAGACGCGGAAGAACGCGAGGAGATGTTATGCGCGCGTGTGTAAAAGTGCGCCGAATTATTCGTGACTCGGCTGCACTGATTCTGGCTGTGTGCATGTTGGTAGGTTGCATAGTGAGCTCGTTTGCTACAACTATTCCAGCTTTTGCAACAGATGCAGATCGTTCATATACTAGCTGGACAGAAGTTTCTAAAGCAATTAACAAAGAATTGCTACAAGGTCAATCAGAATACAATAGTGGCAATAATTCTGGAGCTGCAACTCGATTTGAAGCAGCATACAATTCCGTTTACGTTGCTTCTAACATGATTACGGTTGTGCGAGATGCAATCGGGCAGAATAAAGTTCAGGCACAAACTGATCAATTCCAGCAGCTGCAAACGCTTGTGTACCAGCAAAATCAAGGTTCACAAATAAGTGCTATTTCAACGGCTCTTGCAGCGGATGTTGCACAAACTGCATCTAGTCTCGATGCCAACTTAAAAGTGGATAAGCCAAATGTTTATGCACAAAAGTTGCGTGCGCAAATTAAAGCAGAGCGCAAAAAGCTAGATGCTGCAAAAAAGAAAAACCTTGGGCGCAATGGTCGTACGTGGGGTCAAGTTGCTCGAGAAATGAACGTTATTCTCGACAAATCGGTTGCAACCTACAAGTTTGCAAAAGGTAATAAAACTCAAGTAGCATCTGCAGTTGATTTAATTAACGAAGCCTATTACCAGTATTACGAAAAGCTTGGTTTCGAGAAGAACGTGATGAATGCAATAAGCGGAAGTCGCGTTTCGACTGTCGAGTATCAATTCAAAGAGTGCCGCCAAACAATGAACAACGGCGGAACTATTGAGCAAGCTAAAAAATTCGTGACGGATCTTAAATCTATGCTTATTGAAGACGCAGCAAAATTAGACAAAGGCGCATCTTCAAGCGCAAATCCATTTATGCAATTCATAACTAGCTCATTCGGTCAGGCTTTCGTAATTTTGCTTCGTGAAGGTTTGGAAGCGTTGCTAGTTGTTGCAGCAATTATTGCTTACCTTGTTAAATCCGGTCACAAGAATATGGTGAAGTATATTTACCTAGGTATTGCGGCTGGAATTGTGGCATCTCTTGCTGTAGCTGCACTATTCGGCTTGCTATTTAATGGCTCTGGTCCGCAGCAGGAGATTACAGAAGGCGTTGTTGCATTGTTCGCAATGCTTATGCTGCTGTACACGAGTAACTGGATGATTTCTAGATCTTCAGTGCAAGCATGGAATAAGTATATTAGTGAGCAAACAACGGCAGCAGTTTCTAAGGGAAGCTTGGTTTCTTTAGCGTTATTGAGTTTCCTTGCTGTGTTCCGCGAAGGCGCTGAAACTGTAATCTTCTATCAAGCAATCTTTGCAGTTTCAAACGGAGCTGACTCTATGATTTGGGGAGGCTTCATTTCCGCTGCTGCAGTTCTTGTAGTGATATTCTTGCTGATTCGTTTCGCATCTGTGCACATACCAATTCGCCCATTCTTTACTGGAACAAGTGCTCTTATGTCTGTTCTCGTAGTGATTTTTGCAGGCGGTGGTGTGCACGCGTTAATCGAGGGCGATGCTCTCGAAGGAATGTATATTCAAGGCTTGCCAACTAACGATTGGCTTGGGTTCTATCCGTATGTTGAGACGATTGTTGCTCAAATTGTGGCAGCAATTGTTGTGATTTCACTGCTTTGCGTATCTATTGCGCGAAGTCGTGTGAAACGCGCGGTAGAAAATAAATAAGCAAAACAACAAATAACCAACTAATAAATAATTAATAAACAACCAATAACAATAATTAAATAAAAATAACTAACAACAAACACAGAAGGTTAGATATGAAGAATAATAAAATGATGGCAATTGCAGCTTTGGCTCTTGCTGGACTGCTTGCGCTCGCTGGCTGCGGTTCTAATGGCAATTCCGCTAAAACTGGTGCTAAGTCACAAGCAACCGAGCAGAAGGCTGACGACAAGGCTGATGACAAGGGCGGCGATAAGGGCTTTGAGGAGGTTCCAGTTGGTCCTCACCAAGATCAGAACATTGGACCTCTTACCATTGGCGCTGTGTACTTCCAGCCAGTGGACATGGTTCCAGCTGGTATGGGCTTGAAGGCAAGCGAAGCAAGCTTCCACCTTGAAGCCGATATCCACGCTAACCAAAAAGGTACAAAGCTTGGCTACGGTAAGGGTGAGTTCATTCCAGATTTGACTGTGAATTATGAGATTGTCGATAAGGCAAGCGGCGAATCCGTTGGTAAGGGCACGTTTATGCAGATGAACGCTTCCGATGGTCCTCACTACGGTGCAAACGTTAAGCTTGACAAAGCTGGAAATTACAAGCTCGTGCTTTCTATTGAATCCCCAGAAAAGAAGGGTTGGATGCTTCACGTCGATCCTGCTACCGGCGTAACCGGTCGCTTCTGGACTGAGCCAATTAAGGCAACCTTCGACGATTGGAAGTACACTCCTCGTCAGTGGTAGTGATAGCTAGTTAATAATTAGCGATTAATTAATAATTTTAGTAAATAATAAGTAATAGCAAAGGAGGGAGTTATGCTCAGACTGTTTGTGGCAGTTATGCCTGGGCTGCTCCCTCTTGCGCTACTCACAATGGGATTAAGCACATCGCTTACTGTTGGCGAGGGGCGAGATAAGCCTCTGAGTGCACGTTGGAGATTGTATGGGCTGTCTGCAGGCACAGTCGCAGCTCTTATTTTTGCTATACTCCGCGCATCTGTGGTAATTAATCAGCGAAACTTTATTAATATGCCGGCGTTGTGTATTGCGGTTCCGCTTGATATTGCTGCAATTATTGTGGTTATTTTTTCACACAAAATAATAAAAAATTGGCGTAATTGCCCGCTTTTAATGCACATAAGTAACGCGATTGGTGCATGTTGCTTAGCGTTTACTGTGTTTTATGCTTTACCAGATGTTATTTTGCAACTTACTATTTTCGTAGATTCAAGCACTCCGCCTTTTACATCAGACATGTTACTTCGCGCGCTTGGTTTTGTGCTTGGCGTTATTGCTGCTATCTGCTTAAGTCTTATGGTGCGTTCTTTGCGCACTACGTCTAACGCTATTTGCTTCAAAATTGCTGTAGTTTTAAGCATGATTATTTTGCTAGTGCAGCACATAACTTCACTTTTGCAGATTATGCAAGGAAGCATTCTGCTTTATATGGATGACTTTTCTTTCAGCGTGCTTGTTTGGCTAATTAATAACGCTCCATTAATGATTATGGCGCAAATTAGCGTGTTCATGATTCCTGCTGCTGCGTCTGTAATAATCGGCTTTAAAACGGCTGTAGTTGGTGAAAATGCAGCAGAAATTCGCACGAAGCGAGCGTTTAAAAGGAAATCTCGAAAGTCTGCGCTCGCAGCTCTTTTGGCTGCTATCACAGTAATACTTACGCTTACTGTAGGCGTATCTATTATGAATATTAAACCAACTCTTACGCCTCCAGAACCGTATGAATTGCACGATGGTGTTGCAACTATTAATTACGTTCAAGTTTCAGATGGTCATTTGCATCGCTTCCAATACAAAGCAAAAGACGGCACTGTTATGCGCTTTATAATCATTAAAAAGAATGGTGGAGCGTATGGCGTTGGCTTGGATGCTTGCGAAAACTGTGGAGATGCAGGCTACTATGAAAAAGACGGTAAGATTATTTGCCGTAAGTGCGACGTAGCAATTAATTTGGCAACTATCGGTTTTAAAGGTGGTTGCAATCCGATTCCGTTCCCGTATAAGGCTGGACATGGCAAAATCACAATTCATACTGCTGATTTAGACGTGCTCAGTTCGCATTTTAAGTAAGGGAGAGTTGCTATGTTTATGATGCGCATGGTTGCTCGATCTCTTGTGCGGCAATTGAAAAAGCGTGTGTTAATTGCGCTCGTAGTGTGCTTAAGCGCGTGCGTTAGCGTGTCAATGCTTAGCGTTGTGTATGACGTTGGAGACAAAATTAACGCAGAGCTGAGTTCATATGGTTCAAATATTGTGGTTCAGCCAAAATCTAGCGCTGTTGTAAATGATTTGTATGCTTCTCGAGAGCAGATTGATACTAATGGTTCTGAGAGTTTAAAGGCTGCGGAAAGCCACGAGTCTACTGCTTCGCTAAAAGAATCTGATGCTGCAAAAATAAAAATGATTTTCTGGGCGTTTAATATCACTAATTTTGCGCCGAAAATAATTGTTCATGCAAATCTTGAAGCGAAATCTTCTGGCGATTTGGTAGTGCCTATTATTGGAACTTGGTTTAATCGTAAGCTTGCGCTCGCTTCCGGGGAAACAACAGTTGTTGGTGTTAGAGGTTTGCGCTCTTGGTGGAAGATTAATGCAGGTCGTTGGGCAAAAGATAATAAATCTGAAGCAATGGTAGGTGCGCAGCTAGCTGAGCGTTTGCACTTAAAACTTGGCCAGCGTTTGCGTTTGATTCGTGACGGACGCGAGGTTTCGTTGCGCTTGGTTGGCGTATACGATTCTGGCGACGACGACAATAACGCAATCTACGCAGGTTCTAGCGATGCTCAAGGCCTTGCAAATAAGCCGAATAAGGTTGATTCGATTGAAGTAAAGGCGCTTACTACTCCTGAAAATGATTTAGCGCGAAAGGCTGCTAAAAATCCGGCAGCGCTAAGCCAGGAAGAGTGGGAAACTTGGTATTGCACGGCTTACCCGAGTTCGATTACTTACCAAATTGAGGAGGTAATTCCTGGAGCTGTTGCAAAGCAGGTTCGTCAAGTTGCGGCGTTGCAGGGTAACGTATTAAATAAGACGCGTGCTGTTATGGTTTTGATGACTGCGTTGAGTTTAATTGCTGCTGCTGTTGCTGTGGCGAATCTTATGGCTGCTTCAATTTCTGAGCGTTCTGGCGAGCTTGCATTGCTTAAGGCTTTGGGTGCACGTGATGGTGCTGTTGCTCGTCTTATGCTTATGGAAACTGCGGTTATTGCGTTTGGTGGAGCGTTACTCGGCATGGCTTTGGGATTTGCGGTGGCGCAGATTATTGGTTTCACAGTGTTTGGCTCTTCGATTTTGTTCCGACCAATGGTATTTGTTCTGGTGTTCGTGCTGCTTGCGTTGACTGTGCTTGCGGCTGCAGGCTCTTCGATTCGTTCGATTTTGAGTGTGCGTCCTGCGGAGGTGCTTCATGGCAGGTAAATCTTATATGACTTCCAACAATTCTATGTTTATTACCATGCTATTTAGCGCGGTATTTCGTAGAAAATCGCGTGCTTTGATGGCTGTTATTGCAACGCTTGTTGGTGCTGCTACGCTGTTTTGTTTAGCTGCAATCTGCCTGGTTGTGCCTCAGCAAATGAGCGATGAAATGCGTGCTTATGGAGCGAATATTATCGTAACTCCAATTGAGGGCGAGTGGAAAAACGGTATTGATCGCGCGATGGTTTTGCACACAAACGATATGGTTCTTGCAAAAGGTGCTATGCGATCTGCTACATATCGTTACGAAAACGTGCGTATTAACGCAGCTCCGTATGTTTTAGCAGGAATAGACGTTCGTTCAGTAAAGTCGCTTAATAAGCATTGGAATGTAGACGGCTCTTGGCCTAGCAGTGGAAATGTTATGGTTGGGCGAGATGTAGCTCTTGCGATGGGCTTAAAAATAGGTTCTCGAATTGCGATTGCGTATAGATCTTCGGATAATACTGCCGGCTCGCATAAGCCAGCAGAGAAGTCTGCAAATAAGTCTGCAAATAAGTCTGCAAGTGAATCTGCAAATAAGTCTACAAATCAGTCTGTAGAGAAGCCAGCAGAGAATCAAGCGCAAAATTCTGCTGCAAATTCTTCAGATCAGTCTGCGCAAAAATCTTCTCAACAAAAGCTTGTTGAAGGCAGAGTCTCAACGGATATTATGGATACTCACGGCACAACTTTCCGCGTTTGCGGCATTTTGGATACGGGCGGTGCTGAAGATTCTATGCTTTACGCTCTTAATGCGGATGTGAATACTCTTACGGGAGTTAAGCGCGGAGCAGACGTGATTGCTTACTCGTCTTCTGCGCCTAGCGTCGATGCGGTTGTTAGAAGTATTAACGACATGACTTCTATGCGCGTGCGCGCTCAGCAAGTTACTAAAGTTACTGCTGCTGACACTGGTATTATCACTATGCTTCGCAGCCTGTTCTGCATTGTATCGCTAGTTGTTCTAGTATTGATGATGGTTGGCGTGAGCACTACGATTTCTTCGATTGTGCAGCAGCGTCGAAATGAAATTGGTTTGCGCAAAGCTTTGGGTGCGAGCGCACGGAGTATTGGCGTGGAGTTTACTGCTGAAGCTGGAGTATATGGCTTCGTTGGCGGTATTGCTGGTACTGCGGTAGGGTATGTGTTTGCGCGCTTGCTTGCTGCAATGGTGTTCTCGAGAGATTTGGGCGTGAATTGGTGGCTAGTCGTGTTCTCTATTGTATTTAGCGTTGCTGCGTCTTGCGTTGCTGCATTGCCGCCTGTTTTGCGTGCTTCAAAGATCGACCCTGCGATTGTGCTTCGAGAAGAATAGCTTTTAGAGTGATTTTAGAGTGATTAGTTAAGGATTTAATATGACAGAGAATATAGAAAATAAGTTAGATAGCGCGGAGTCTAAGCCAAAAATGCTGTTGACGTTGGATCATATTTCCAAGATTTACGGATCTCTTCGAGCTGTTGACGATTTGTCGCTCACTGTGCCAGAAGGCGAGTGGCTTTCTATTGTTGGCTCCAGTGGTTCTGGCAAAACAACGTTAATGAACATTATTGGCTGCATGGATTCACCATCTAAAGGTTCCGTGTCTTTGCAAGGTCGCAAACTTGAGGATTTGAATGCCGGTCAACTCGCTGACGTTCGTAAAAACGTAATCGGTTTAGTTTTTCAAAAGTTTTATCTTGTTCCGCATTTAACAGCTGTTGAAAATGTGATGGTTGCGCAATACTATCATTCTGTTGTTGACGAAGCTCAAGCAATGGACGCTTTGGATCGCGTGGGCTTGAAGGATCGCGCTCACCATCTGCCAAGCCAGCTTTCTGGCGGCGAGCAGCAGCGTGTTTGCGTTGCTCGTGCACTTATCAACTGCCCTAAGTTGCTTCTTGCGGATGAGCCGACTGGTAATTTGGATGAAAAAAATGAGCAGATTGTGCTCGACTTGTTTAAGCAGCTGCACAATCAAGGTACGACGATTATTGTTGTAACTCACGATTCTTTGGTTGCTCAATGTGCAGATCGAGAAATTATGCTCAACCACGGTGTGCTTGTTGGTGAGCGTTGGAATAACGAGGATGCTCGCAAAGCGTATGAGGCGATTGGTGGCAAGCCTGCGTTTACGAGTGCTCACCTTGATGAAAGTGTTGTGGAAGCTTTGCAAGACCATGAGCCTACTAAGTCGCCTAAATTAGCGAATTTAGATGATTAGTTGCGTGGGTTTTAAAATATACAAGATTTGAAGGCGATGATTTTATGGTTTCAGATAATATGTTTCACGATGTTTCACGCGACGATTTGAAATCCAAAAAAGTTGCAAAAACTGTTGCTACGCTTGCAATTGTAGCTGCATCGTCTGCTATGTTGTCTGCTTGCGGTGAGCCGAGTGCTGTACCAATGAACGATGAGTTCGCTGGTAATTCTGGTCAAAGCGCGGATGATGGCGGTAATCCTTCTGGAAAGTACGATGCTGGTGCTCAGCAATCTAAATCTTCTGCGCAAAGTGAGGATTCTCAGAACCAGCAGAATCAGCCTAAAACAGACACTGGCAATTACAAAGATGGCGACTATAAAGTCAAAGCTACGTATGGTCCGGTTGCAGAAGACAGTTTCGATGTGCGCTTAAGCGTTGCAAATGGGAATGTTAGCGATGTGCAAATGACGCCTCATCCGTTTACGCCGATTTCAAGAGGCCATATGGATGCATTCTCAAAGGCTATTCCAGGAAAAATCGTTGGAAAGCCGTTGAAAGATTTGCATATTTCAGTTGTTGCTGGAGCAAGTTGGACTAGCGATGCCTTCAACAAAGCACTTGACGTTGCTCGCCAAGAGGCTTCAATCGCATCCGCAAAATAATCTACAACCACCTTAATCTTTGACTTCAAGAATAGTGCCTTCGTCGCGAATCATTGTTGCTGCCATGGCTCCGGTTGCTGCCATAAATGGAATAATAGCATCACTGTATTCGTCCATGAACTGTGCAAAATCATGATTCCAAGAAATAATTGCAACATACAAAAGAAGGAACTCAACTGCTGTAAATAATGCCCACTTAAGAATCCAAATAAGCGTTTTTTTAATAACTTTTATAGAGTTCTTGCTCATGAGTTGCCTTCTTTCCAATTTGCTGTTTTGTTTGTGAGCATTGTAGCTAATTCATGTACATTGCTTCTCGTTCGTATGTATTTTGTATTTCTAGTATAAATATTGCAATTCTTTGCAGCAATATGATGTACTCAAAACTTAATACTCAACGTAATGGTAGATTGCCAATAAGTCTTAAATCTTTACAAATCGCTTTCATCAATAGGGTGACCTTGTGGACGCTTTATTACTCGCCACAAAATCACCAATGTTAAGACGCCATTTGCAATTCCGTAGTAATAAATCCAAGGAACGTGAATAAGCCCACAAATAAAGCATGAAATAATATTTGTTAAATTATTTAGATAATTGCTAAGTATTTGCTTATTTTGTGATTCGACTTTTTTGCGTTTTTGCTCAAGAGTTGTTATGTAATCTTTGTTGTTTCCTATATTCTCAACATCACTACTTATGCTGTTAGCGCCTGCGCCGTTAAGATTAGATATATTATTTTCTATATACGCATTTTTTGCTTTAATAACGCTTTTGCGCAAGAAAAAATATGCATAAGAATACAATGCAACAGAAAGAAGTCCTAAAACAAGCCACAAAACGAAAAAGCCAAAGCTACGCATAAAAGCAGCTGTTGAGGCAAGTGCCATCGCAGCTACTTCTGCGGAGTGCAATACTACTAATCGTTTTGTCATATAATCCTGCTGCAATCATTATTGAAACTGCATTTTCAAACGCAACTAAAAGTCACATATTGTTACTTATTATAAGCACATATGATTTACGCGCAGTACTTGTAATCATTTTTTACTACACGATTTGCCCTACTTTGCGCATGCTTATAAAGTAGAATATAAGGAAAGTAGCATAAGATTGCAAGAAAGCCATTATGCAAAAAACGTATGCAATAGTAGATAACGACCCGCTAGTTTTAGCGGTTATGCGAAACGTGCTCAGCAAGCTTTTGCCAAGCGAGTACGTGTGCAAATGGTGCGTAAAATCAGGCGTGCAAGCTTTGAAATATTGCCAAGTAACAAAAACTACTCCGGATTATATTCTGATAGATATGTCAATGAAAGACATGTCTGGAGTAGAGGTAATACGCGCAATTCGTGAACAAAACAGCAATATTGTTTTAATTGGCATGACTTCGTACGATTGTAGATCCTACGCTTCGATGGTTGCGCAAGTTGGTGGGCAGGCAATGGTTGCTAAAGACAATTTCAAAGGGTTAGCAGAAGCTTTGCAATATTGCGATAATCAGAAGGTGTATGGCTGCCGATGTGTTAAAGATGTTGCTTACGATTTTGCTACTCCGCAAGAATCTTTTATTAGGCTTTCTAAATCAAGGTCGCGTAGCGTTTTGCCGCCTCAAGAACTAAAAATCATGGATCTGCTCTCTAAAGGTTGCACAACAAATCAGGTTGCGGCTCAACTTGGTCTTATGCCAAACACTATTAACACGCATATTCATAGGATTTACAAAAAATTGCATGTTTCTAACCGAGTGCAAGCAATATCCGCGTTTGCTGCAATGCAAAATCGTGAGCAAACTAGCAATCTGCAATATTTTAATAATTCGCCGCAGAGTCATCCGAATCCTTCTCAAGAAACGGATAACGCATGTTAATGAAAACATTTTCGCGCGTTATTGAGTTGGTTAAAAGCTGGAAAATTCAGCGAACTTTATTCATAATATTGGCGATTCTTGTAGTGTCAATGGATGTGCAATCGTGCAATACAGCTGGGCTGTGGCATAACCCGCAGCAATCTGCGTGTCAATACGTTTGGATGTTTGCAATATTTCTTTTGATTGCTTTTCCGCGTCAAGTATCACTCGTAACTCCGATTTTGTATTGCGTAACGTTAACAGTACCAGGTGTAAATGCAACTTGCGTGCTTTTTGCGCTGATTGCTAGCATGTTTGTTGCAGGCTTTTATGATTCGTGGAAGTATTTGCTTTGTGCGTACATAGTTTCGCTGAATATTATGTACTTTGCAAAAATGGCGTACATTCCGTTTACTTTTCCTTGTTTTATTCTTATTTCCATGATTTGTGGTTACGTTTTGCGCAAATATTTGAACATGTTGGAAGAAAATAATCGCGCAAAAATGGATATTGTACGGAGTAAGTTCCAGTCTTATATTGCGTCGGTTGCGTTGCAATTGCATGACGATGTGAACAATGAGATTACGGATATTACACTGCTTGCAACGGATGCTTTATATGCTGAGAACAATGAACATACAAAAGAATCGTTAGAGCAGATTATTGAACATTCGCGTAATGCACTTTCCAAAGCGAGACTTGTTATCAGCCTACTTGAGCAAACTGAACAAAAGTATGATGATTCTTTAGATTCAAATATTGCTAGTACGCAGTTTGTTTATAGTTCTAATAGCAATGATTGCATGAATTTGGCTGATTTCTTATGCAATATTCGTGCGCGTTTACAGGCTGAACGGCAAATTTGTGAGCAGCTTGGGTACTATGGCTCTCTAACAGTGGTTGATAAAAGTTCGGGGAGTGGTGATTTTGCTGCATCTGCAACTGTTAGTACTGAAAAAGCTCAATGTGCTATTCGCATGTGCAGTGAGTTGCTTACTAATATTCGTAAGCATTGCAGTACTAGCGTTGACTTTTCTATGAACGTTACTGTTGATGAGCGAGAATGCAAAATAATGTGTATGAATTCGTTGTCGAATAAGTTTGGTGGAAGACTTGTTTTTGGCAAAGGACTACTATTCCACAAAAAATCCGTGGAACGTTTAGGTGGATCTTTAAACGCGCAAAAAGATGATGATGCATGGTTGGTCAATGTTGTTATTCCGCTAAACTAGTATCAATCAGACTCTCGCTTTATCGTGGTTAATTTACGCTACCTGTCCTCTTCAAGACCAGCAGTGAATTTTTCTGCTAAGATGTGAAAGCCTTCTAAATATTCTTCATAACCATCGGCAATAATCGCATCGTCATGAACTACAAACTTATTATTTTCTAACACTACATACTTGGTAAAGAATTGCTCAAGCTCTGCAGCCAATTTATCAAAATCTTCTTCAGAAAGATTATCGTCATCGTTACTAATATTTGCTGCAGCAGATGGATTCCAATTTTTTACTCCAAAATCTTGACTCATGACATTCCTTCTTCTTAATGTAATCTATGAATATTGCATATTAGCATCTTAGACAGCAACCGAAAAGTTACTGATAAATAAAAACAACCAAATAGGATTAAAATCTACCGTAATATAACTTAGAAAATATGAAATAGAAGATTAGCGAAGTGCTGTGTGCATTTCGCTAATCTTCATGAAATAAATTGTTCAATAACGATCATCAGGTATAAAGGCACGTGCAAAAGCAACAATAAGTGTAAAAACAAATGTTTCAATCCACCTATTTGGAGATGAAAGGTAAGCAATTGTATTGCCACTAAATATTGCAAAAATTCCAAGCAAGCCAATAAATGTTAACGGCATATAAGTAGCTTCTCGTTTGATAAGTCGCTTAAAATAAGCCAAGATTTGCTTTTTCGTAATGATTTACCTACCACTGGTTGCGACACATTGTCACTGTTGTAACTACTGCAGCTACTGTCTTTGCTAAGCACTTCACCGCATAACTCCTTTACTTAAAACGCTATTTTGCTGCACAAATAAATTGTGCAATGGGTCTCAGTGTAATAAAAAAATACTGTCATGTAATCAGCTGTAACTATTTTTAGCGACACAGTAAAATTGGCAATACTTGTAATTGTTATTTTTGGCTCAGTAGAAATTTTATGCTGCAAAAATCAACCCAAACACATACGTTATAGTGGCAGAAATTGCAAAATTAGCAAAAACTGTCACGATAACTGATATGATTGTTTACTTATATTGCAAAACTGTATCCTACAGGATAAAATACTTTTATGGAGATACTTAAAACAGATGAGTATCGCAATTGGATGAAAAACTTCGCGATACTCAATCTAAAGCTCGAATTAACGCGAGACTGAGATTATGTGAAATTGCAGGTAAGCCAGTAGGTGATTTACATCCAGTTTGCAATGGTATTAGTGAACTGCGTTTCACTTTTGGACCAGGGTATCGTGTGTATTTTGCACAAAAAGGCTTAAAACTAATGCTATTACTTGCTGGTGGAGATAAAAGTAGTCAAAGTAAAGATATTAAGCAAGCGAAGATACTTCTCGCACAATTAATTGAGGAGAAAAAATGGTAAATATAAGTAAATGGGATGCGAGTGAGTATCTTGAGGACGATGATGATGTTATTGCGTATCTCAATGCTGCAGCAGAACTTAACGATCCTCGCTTGTTGCAAGCTGCTATAGGCGATATTGCAAAAGCTCGAGGCATGAAAGAGATTGCTCAAAAAGCTGAGGTCGGAAGGGAAAGCCTTTACAAAAGCCTAAGACGAGATGGCAATCCTAGCTTTCAAACTATTGCGAAAGTTGTTCAAGCGTTAGGTGGACGCATTGCAATAGAACCAGCAAATGCGTGACATACCAAGTTATCGTGACAGTTTTTGCTAATTTTGCAATTTTTGCCACGATAACTCGTATACCATAGCGACTATGCAATTAAAGTTGCGCGATATAATCGCGTAATTAGTTAAAAAATATTGCCTGTTCATCAACCTCGTCGATACACAGGCAATATTTTCAAGACAACAAAATTTGGAAACTAATCTAAGTTATATTGCTAAATCGTTTACTATTTTGCTACATCAAGAACTACTAAACGTTGTCCGCCATAAGTTCTGGCATCGAGACAAGTTTGAATAAAGTAAGCAGATTTAGGGAATTGCTCAACGTACTCTTTGAATACTTTTAGCAACTTATCCGAGCTTCCGCCACCCTCAAAGTCTTTATAATCCGCCACTTTGTAATCTTTGCCGTTTAATTTAACTGGCATGCCTTTTTGGAGTTTCTTTAATAAGATGCCTGAACTGTTCAAACGGTCTACAACCATATAATGGCCAGTGTTAACCTGGAACCAGTCGTCTTGAAGAGTCCAGTGATAGAAAGCATCTTTAACGTAAGCCAACTGATCAGGATAAGCGTCCCAAATAACGCGTTTAGTTTCACCTAGGGCTTCCAAAGTCCCTTCTTGTCCCTTTACAAAAGCTTCGGCGATTTTCTTTTTTGAGGCTTTTTTGATTGGTTTTGAATGTTTTTTGGTAGAATGACGGCTTATTTTTGTTGGTACTGGTTTGTTTGCTTCGGAGTTACCGCAGGCTGCTAGCCCCACTAGCGAGCTGAAGAGCACTACAACACAAAGTAATTTTTTATAAGTCATTTTCCCCATAAATGGATTTCTTTCTTTCTTCTTGTAGATGCGTCTAACGGATGTTAGTCATCTTTATAAATTTGAACTCCAACTTTAGTGCCTGCTCAGTTCAGTTCAAAAATCTTGGTTTGAGCATGAGTAGGAAGTGATAATCGCTGCCGATTTTTGCATAAACGAATCAACAAGACCAGTTCCTTTTCACATAGTGTACCATAAAGGCTGAGTGACCTGTGTTGCTTTCTGACTTTTTAGCTTTTTATATAGACTCTATTTAGCTGCAATAATTAACCTAACTAAATTAAAATTGGTTAACTAATTAAATTAATTAGTTAACCAATCAGTTAGTTATTCAGTTATTCAGCAAATCAGTTAGTAAATCAACTATTTGATTAGAAATCCCAATCATCGTCGTCGGTTTCAACTGACTTGCCCATAATGTAGCTGGAACCAGAGCCGGAGAAGAAGTCGTGATTTTCGTCGGCTGCAGGAGAAAGAGCAGCGAGAATTTCTGGGCTTACGTGAGTTTCTTCTTCGCTGTACTTAGCAGGGTAGCCAAGGTTCATTAAAGCTTTGTTAGCGTTGTAACGCACGAAGTCAAAAACGTCATCGTGGAAGTCAAATCCTTCATAAATCTGACCAGAATACTCAACTTCCAGATCATACAAAGTGTCGAGCAAGTTCATAGTGAACTTTTCAAGATTCTTCTTATCGTTCTCGCTTCTAAGCTCCAAACCGCGCTGGAACTTGTAGCCCGAATAATAGCCGTGAATTGCCTTATCGCGCAAAATCAAGCGAATCATATCGGCAGTGTTCATCATCTTGCCGCGAGAAGCAAAGTAAAGCGGAAGATAGAATCCCGCGTAAAGAAGCAACGAAGAAAGCATAGTTGCAGCAATCTTGCGCTTAAGTGGATCTTCGCTCTCATACTCGCAAAGCACAGTGGTGACGCGCTGCTGCAAAACGTCGTTGCCAACAGCCCAACGATAAGCTTCGTCAATCTCTTCGCTAGAGCAAAGAGTAGAGAAAATAGAGGAGTAGGAGCGAGCGTGAATCGACTGCATAAAAGCAATATTCGTGTAAATAGCCTGCTCGTGCTCCGTGCGAGCGTGCTCAATCTGGCAAAGCTCGCCAATAGTTGCCTGGCTGGTATCAAGCAAAGTCAAGCCTGTAAAAACGCGAGTAGTGGTCTTGCGCTCAAGATCGGTGAGGGAACGCCAAGAAGGAATATCGTTGCTCAGCGGAACCTTTTCTGGAAGCCAGAAGTTAGCAATAAGGCGATTCCAAACGTCCAAATCCTTGTCGTCAACAATATTATTCCAATTAACTGGGCGTACGCGCGATCCGTGATGGTAGCGGTACTGAGATGGTGTGATAGAAGCTGCCATCATAGCGTCATCTGCGATTACGCGATTTGTGCCGAAAGGCTTATCGAGGCTACTTCTAAGCTCGGTTGGGCTGAGTTCTGTCATTATTACTCCTGATTCTGTGTTTACGTTTTATAAAATTTTTAAGTTTTTGATTTGGCGTGCGAAAAATTCACAGCGTTACGACTTACAGCGTGCAGCTTACGCAACCTTCGATTTCCGTACCTTCCAAAGCCTTCTGGCGAATACGAATGTAGTAAAGAGTCTTAATGCCCTTACGCCATGCGTAAATCTGAGCCTTGTTCAAATCGCGAGTAGTCGTAGTGTCTGGGAAGAACAAAGTAAGCGACAATCCTTGATCCACATGCTGAGTTGCTTCGGCATAAGTGTCAATAATTGCCTTCCAGCCAATCTCATAGGCGTCCTTAAAGTACTGCATATTGTCGTTCGTCATGTATGCAGCAGGGTAGTAGACGCGTCCAACCTTGCCTTCTTTGCGAATCTCAATGCGAGAAGCAATCGGGTGGATTGAACTTGTGGAATGGTTGATGTACGAGATTGAGCCAGTTGGAGGAACAGCTTGCAAATACTCGTTGTAAATGCCATCGCTCAAAATCTCGTCGCGCAACTGCTCCCAATCGCTGACGGTTGGAATCGCAACGTTAAAACGGGCAAACAAATCGCGAACTTTTTGAGTTTTAGGCTCAAGCGAGCGGCTGTCATCTGTGTACTTATCGAAGTAGTTGCCTTTTCCTGCAGGCTTAGCGTAAGCGCTCGTCTTAAAGTTTGCAAAAGCGTGGCCGCGCTCTACAGCCAAAGCGTGAGAAGCCTTATAAGCGTGGTAAGCAACCGTCATAAAGTACATGTCTGTAAAGTCAAGAGCTTCCTCGCTTCCGTACTGCATGTGTTCACGCGCAAGGAAACCGTGCAAATTCATTTGACCCAAGCCAATAGCGTGACCTTCCGCGTTACCGCGACGAATCGAAGGCACAGAATCAATAGAAGTATGCTCCGAAACAGAAGTGAGCGCACGAACAGCAAGCTCAACGCTTGTGCCCAAGTCGCCATCCATTGCCTTAGCGATATTAAGAGAGCCAAGATTGCAAGAAATATCGCGACCAACGTGGCTATAAGACAAGTCTGCGTTATAAGTGCTTGCTTCCTGAGTTTGCAAAATCTCAGAGCACAAGTTGCTCATAGTAATGCGACCCTCAATAGGATTCGTGCGATTCACAGTGTCCTCAAACAAAATGTAAGGATAGCCAGACTCGAACTGAATTTCTGCAATCGTCATAAAGAATTCGCGAGCGTCGATGTACTTCTTGTGAATACGAGGATTTGCAACCATCTCATCGTAATGCTCTGTAACAGAAATATCTGCAAAAGGCTTGCCATATTCGCGCTCAACATCGTAAGGACTAAACAAAGCCATCTTTTCCTTACGCTTAGCAAGCTCAAAAGTAATATCTGGAATCACAACGCCCAAAGAAAGCGACTTAATACGAATCTTCTCGTCTGCGTTCTCGCGCTTAGTATCGAGGAAACGCATAATATCTGGGTGATGCGCGCTAATATACACTGCACCTGCACCCTGTCGAGCGCCAAGCTGATTAGCGTAAGAGAATGAATCTTCCAAAAGCTTCATAACAGGCACAACGCCACTCGACTGATTCTCGATTCGCTTAATTGGAGCGCCAAGCTCGCGCAAATTCGTAAGAAGCAGAGCAACGCCGCCGCCGCGCTTAGAAAGCTGCAAAGCAGAATTAATTCCGCGCGCAATAGACTCCATGTTATCTTCCAAACGCACGAGGAAGCAGCTCACAGCTTCGCCGCGCTGAGCTTTACCAAGATTCAAGAACGTTGGGGTGGCTGGCTGGAAGCGGCCTGCAAGCATTTCGTCTAAGTAGTTGGTCGCTGCTTTTTCGTCACCATCTGCAAGTTCCAATGCAACAGCAGCTGCGCGCTGAGCGAAGTTTTCCAAATACTGCTTGCCGTCGAAAGTCTTCAAAGCGTAAGAAGTGTAGAACTTAAAAGCACCCAAGAATGTGCCAAAAGTGTGGTGTGCGGCTTCCGCATGCTCGTAGAATTTATCGAGAAATTCATCGCTGTATTTGTTGAATACGTTACCGTTGTAGTAATAGTTGTCAATCAAATAGTTCAAGCGCTCGCGAGTTGAAGCAAACTTCATGCTATGTTCTTGCACGTAACCCGAAACGTAAAGCTTTTCTGCTTCTTGATCTTTATCAAACTGAATGCCTTTTTCTGGGTCAAAAAGACCGAGCATAGCGTTAAGAACGTGGTAGTCGCGGCTGTTGCGGATGCGCTCTGCTGTTGTACTGGCAGTTGCGCTTGCAGAATCAGTGTGATCAAGATTAAGCGAAGTAGATTCGCTCATCGGATCCGTGCTATTCATGGGGTTTGTTCCTTTCTTCATGCGTTATTTTTGCTTTTTTAAACGCTTTTTGTTTTGTTTCTTTTACTTATTTCGTTTGTTTTGTTTATTTTGTTTCTTCTGTTTCTTTGAGTTGTTTTAAAAATCTCGGTATGCCCTGCGCTACTTTTTCTATATCTTCTGCAGTTCCCGTAAGTTCAAACGAGTACATATTTGGGATTCCACACTTTCCTGCAATTTGATCACCTGCAGCGCAATATGCTTCTCCAAAATTCGTATTTCCGGAAGAAATTACTCCGCGAATAAACGAACGATTTTCGCGATTATTTAAGAATTTGCGAACTTGCATCGGTATTGCTTTCGCAATATTTCCACCGCCGTAAGTTGGAACAATCAAAACATACGGTTCGCGCACGTTTAATTCCGGTTCTTTAGGACGAAGCGGTATGCGATATACGTTCACGTTATTGCTTGGAAAATCGCAATTTTGCACAAATCTTAACGTATTTTCGGAAACTGAGGAAAAGTAGACTACAGCTCCGATTGATTCACCTTGTGCGCTAGATTCTGGTTCGCTTTGTTGTGTTATATTTTCTTGCTCACACATTTCTTATGCTTCTTTTGCTGCCTCTGCGGAAGTTCCAAGTTTATCCGCAATTTGCGCAATTAAATCTGGACGGTACCCACTCCAGGATGCGTCGGGAGCAATGACTACTGGAGCTTGACGGTATCCTGCATTTTTTAACTGTTCGAGTGATTCGGGGCTTTTTGACAAGTCTACAGTTTCGAAGTTCACGCCAAGTTTTGTGAACTGTCGCTTAGTTGCATCACACTGTGGGCAATGAGGTTTAGTAAACACTGTGATAGTCATTTCAATCTCCTCTGGTGATGGGGAATTTTGCAATTCCGTGTTGTATCGACAAAAGCCAAGTAGTTAGCTTACTCTGAATAAGCACTATTTATAGTGGTGTGTCGACTGTGTAAACACTATATATAGTTATTATTAAAATAGCTAAAAATAGCGTGTTTGTAAGCGTGTCGTGTTTTATGAAGTAAATATGAGCTTAGTTTTAACGATTAAAAATGTAATTTATTTCACAAAATTTATATTTAAAACTACTTAACTTGCACATTGTTAAGCCTTGTGCATATCCGCCTATAAAATTATTAAGTGCGTTTCTTGAAGGGGCGTAACGCAAAATAAAAAATTGTGTATTTTGTAGATAATGCAGATTGCTTGGGTGCGCAAAGCATGCGTGCAAATAACAAAACAAGTACAAGATAAGAGGTGTCATTATGGCTCAAGCTCAGGCAAATATTGGTGTTGTTGGTTTGGCTGCCATGGGTTCGAATTTAGCGCGTAATCTTGCGCATCATGGAAATACAGTAGCTGTTTACAATCGTCATTATTCGCGCACTGAAACTTTAATGAATGAGCATGGCAGTGAAGGTGCTTTTGTGCCTTCAAAAACTGTTGAAGAATTTGTGGCTTCTCTCAAGCGTCCGCGCACCGCAATCATTATGGTAAAAGCTGGTGCTCCTACGGATGCTGTTATTGAAGAACTTGCAAATGCTATGGAGCCTGGAGATATTATCGTCGACGGCGGAAACTCTTATTTTGAAGATACGATTCGCAGAGAGCGTGACATTCGCGCGCGTGGTCTTCATTACGTTGGTTGCGGTGTTTCTGGTGGCGAAGAAGGTGCTTTGCGTGGTCCTTCGATGATGCCTGGTGGCACTGAGGAATCTTGGAAGACTCTTGGTCCTATTTTGAAGTCTATTGCTGCTGTTGCTGAAGGTGAGCCTTGCGTAACGCATATTGGTACCGATGGTGCTGGTCACTTTGTGAAGATGGTTCACAATGGCATCGAGTACTCGGATATGCAGCTTATTGCCGAAAGCTACGATTTAATGCTTCGCGGTTTGGGCATGAAGTCCGACGAAATCGCGGATGTGTTTAGCGAGTGGAATAAGGGCGAGCTTGATTCTTATTTGATTGAGATTACTGCGGATGTGCTTCGCCAGAAGGATGCTAAGACTGGTAAGCCTTTGGTTGAGATGATGGTGGATCATGCTGGCATGAAGGGCACTGGTACTTGGACTGTACAATCTGCGCTTTCGCTTGGCATACCAGTTACGGGTATCGCTGAAGCCGTGTTTGCTCGCGGACTTTCCAGTCAGGTTGCTTTGCGAGAAGCTGCCGAAAGTCAAGGTTTGACTGGTCCGGATGTGCATTTTGATTTGAATGATGCTGAGCGTAAGGCGTTTATTGAGGATATTCGTCAAGCTTTGTACGCTTCTAAGATTGTTTCTTATGCTCAGGGCTTCGATGAGATTGCGGCTGCTGCAATTGAGCATGATTGGAAGATTGATCAGGCTGCAGTTGCTCGCATTTGGCGAGGCGGCTGCATTATTCGCGCTCAGTTCTTGAACCGCGTTTCCGAGGCTTTTGAGTCCGGTGAAGCAAGCGTTTCTTTGCTTTTTGCACCGTACTTTAAGGCTGCTATTGAGAAGTCTCAGGCTGCTTGGCGTCGTGTTATTGCGCGTGCAGTTGAGCATGGTGTGCCTGTGCCAGCATTCTCTAGCTTGCTTGCATACTACGATGGTTTGCGTTCTAAGCGTTTGCCGGCTTCGCTTATTCAGGCTCAGCGTGATTTCTTCGGTGCTCATACTTACGGTCGTATTGACGAGCCAGGCGTATTCCACACTTTGTGGGCAGATCCTAATCGCCCAGAAGTAAAGCAAGATTAAAAAATAATATTTAGAGATAACAGACCTTTGCATTATTATGCAGGGGTCTGTTATTTATTGTTCTGAGTATTATGCATGTTGCTAGAAAACTATGCAGTTATTCAATAGCAGCTTGCAAAGTTTCTGCGGTGGTTAGCCAAGAGATTTCGTCTGTTCCGTTTGCAAAAGACGCAGGATATTCAGGATTATTAGCTCCCGAAAGTGAATTCATTAAAGCAGCGCCCTTTTCTGCTCCGGCAGTCAAAAACCAAGTGCAGTGACTGTGAGCTAATACAGGAACAGTAAGAGTTAAGCGCATAGGCGGCAACTTAGGGGAGTGATTTACTCCAACAACAATGCGATCGCGATTATTAACCTGCGGTAATCCTGGGAAAAGTGAAGCCATATGCGCATCCGGCCCCATACCGAGAATTGCTAAATCAAACACTGGCTCTTTGCCAAGTATGCTCACAATTTCTTCCTCATAGTCGCGCGCTGCAGCATCTAAAATAGCGTCATTTTCAGCGTCGCTGGCTGCTGCAATTTCCTCTGCATTACGCTCATCTGCAGGCATTTCGTGAATATGAGATTCTGCCAAAGCTTTGTTAGAAGTAAGTAAGTTAAGAAACATTTCGCGAGCCTTGCGTGCATTGCGATCCTCGCTATCATAAGCTACGAAACGCTCATCTGCCCACCAAATATGCACTAAATTCCAATTAATTGCTGGTAAAAGTGGATTGCTAACAAGCATTTGGAACATGCGTATTGAATCTGTACCACCAGTAAGAAGTAAATGGAATGGTTTATTGAGATTTTGCACATTATTTTGTGATTCCATAATAAGCGTTACTAGGCGTTGTGCTGCAACAGCTGCAAGCACATCGCGATTATCGTATCCGTAAATACTTGCGTTATGCGCAAAAGTAACTTCATTATTTGTCATAGTTGTTCCTTTTATGCCATTGAAAATGTTTCACGAATTGTTTCACGTAATGATTCACGCATTTCCTGCAGGATTATCTCTAACCAGCTGCGCATAAATTTCGTCCGGATCAATGCGCCGCAATTCTTCACTTAAGCAATCATCCAGAGTGCGAATAGGAAGCGCAATAGGTTGTGCAGCCTGTCCAGGCAGACTAATCAAAGCTTGATCTCCGCCAGCAGGGCGAGTGAGTGACAACGTGCCATCCTCGCGTTCTAAAGTTACGGAAGTAATAGCTTGAGCTTCAGGATTTTCAACTATTTCTACAGGAACATGCAAGCTACTCTTAAGCCAAGCTGCCAGTAAGTGCAAAGATACGTAATGAGTAGGCCCCACAATCTTCGCGCTAAGAATAGGCAAATGTGGAGGTTGATCGAGCATAGAAGCAAGTAACGCGCGCCAAGGAGTTAAACGCGTCCAAGACAAATCTGCATCTTGCGGAGACCAGTTTTTGCGCAAGTTTTGCACAGTTTTAAGAGTATCGTCTGCTCGCTGTGCGTCAGTAATTCTGCTACTTGCCATAGCTCCAAGCAAATCGTGAGCAGGATCTTCAGGAGCGTTTGTTGGCCACCATGCAACAATCGGCGCATCTGGCACGAGTAGTGGAATAACAAGCGTATCCGGATGACGAACTAAACCGTTGTGCGGATACAAAATAATAATTTCACCAGCTCCAGCATCTGCGCCAAAACGCACTTGAGCATCAAGATTTGGCACAACTTCACCGCGCTCAGCAGCGTGTTCGCTAGACCAATCTCGAACCATTGCAATAACTCGGCAAGGATGCTCGCGACTAGCTGCGTTTGCTGCATCAAGTGCATGCTCTAATTCTTTAAGAGTTGTATCAATAAGCAAAGTGAGCACTCGACCAGTAGCGGATTCGCCGCGCTCTTCGTGCAATTCGTCGATTTTTGCTGCAATTTTGCTTGTATTGGTATCAGGAAGGTTGATAATCATGGCAATCTCCAATGGCGATTATCTCGAGCAAGCATAGCATCAGCTTCTGCTGGACCCCACGTTCCAGCGCGATACGGTTGCGGTTGTGTGCCAAGCGAACTCCAGAATTCCTCAATAGGGTCAAGAATTTTCCAACTTAAATCTACTTCTTGCGTAGTTGGGAATAGCGGTGGTTCGCCAAGAAGTACGTCAAGAATTAATCGCTCGTAAGCTTCAGGGGAACTTTCAGTAAAAGAGCGTCCGTAACTAAAGTCCATAGAAACGTCTCGAACTTCCATAGCTGTGCCGCCAGGAACTTTTGCGCCGAAACGCATAGTAACGCCCTCATCCGGCTGAACTCGAATCACAATAGCGTTACTGCCAAGTTCGCGCACAGCAGTAGACTCAAACGGCAAATGCGGAGCGCGCTTAAAAATAACAGCAATTTCCGTAACGCGCTTGCCTAAACGTTTTCCGGTTCGCAAGTAGAACGGAACTCCAGCCCAACGGCGAGTATCAACGTCAAGTCGCACTGCAGCGTACGTTTCAGTAGTGCTTTGAGGATCAATGCCTTGTTCTTCCAAGTATCCAACAGCTTTGTAAGAGCCCTGCCATCCTGCTGCATACTGTCCTCGAGCAGTGTTGGCAGCCAAGTCTTGAGGTAGTCGGATTGCAGATAATACTTTTGTTTTTTCAGCAGTCAAATCGCTAGCGCGGAAGCTTACAGGCTCTTCCATAGCAGTAAGAGCCATAAGTTGAAGCAAATGGTTCTGAATCACGTCACGAGCAGCACCGATTCCGTCGTAGTATCCGGCTCTTCCGCCAATGCCAATATCTTCAGCCATCGTAATTTGCACGTGATCGACGTAATTTGCGTTCCAGATCGGCTCATACATTGCGTTAGCAAAGCGGAAAGCCAGCAAGTTTTGCACAGTTTCCTTGCCTAAATAATGGTCAATTCGGAATACAGAATTAGGATCAAAAACTTCAGAAACGACGCGATCCAATTCTCGTGCGCTTGCTAAATTGTGGCCAAAAGGTTTTTCAATAATTACGCGTCGCCAAGCATGCTCAGAAGAGTGCGAAAGACCTGATGCTGCAAGCTGTTGGGCAACAACTGGGAAGCTGGAAGGCGGAATAGACATGTAAAAAGCGTGATTTCCGCGAGTACCTCTGTCTCGATCAAGTTCGTTCACTGTTTTGCTTAAACGCTCAAACGCGGACGCATCGTCAAAGGTGCCGCGTACGAAACGTATGCCTTTAGCGAGATTAATCCAAGTTGACTCACGAAATGGCGTTCTGCAATGCTGCTCAATATTTTCGCGCACAAAGTTTACGAAATGTTCATCCGTCCAATCGCGTCTCGCAAAACCAGTTAAACCAAATCCTGGAGGCAAAAGCCCGCGATTAGCTAAATCATATACTGCTGGCATAAGTTTTTTGCGTGCTAAATCGCCAGTAATGCCAAAAATTACTAGGCTGCACGGACCCGCAATGCGAGCTAAACGCAAATCACGCGGATCGCGCAGAGGATTCGTCCAAGTAGATACGCTTTCCCCAGCGTCTTGCGAATCACGTAGTGTCCTCAACTCAGTCATAGATACTATCGTAATATTTCGTAGCTATTTTCACCACGCAAAACGCAATTTATTATGCTTAATAACAGTATTAAAAAGTTTTAGCGCGTTATAACTCTAATTTTCAGCCGCCGCATACAGCTAAACGAATCATCTTCGCGTATTGTGGACCGCCGATTGGAGTTAAGTGAACTCCATCGTCAGTCAAATATTCCGAGTGACCATTACTCAAACCATGCCAGTCTATAATGCCAACATTATGATGAGTTGCTGCGAACTTGCGTAAGCTATCGTTCGTTGCATCCTGCCAAGGTTGCGGAACTCGTGTGGTAACGAAATAAACAGGTCTACCTTTTGCGACATCAACCATGTGTTGAAGCACGCTATCGTCATGAGGAGGACCGTTGGTTCCAAGAGCGAAAATCACCACATCTCCAGCGTGTTTTACCGAAATATCTTTCTCGTATTCATCAGCTCCGTGGAAAATTTGTCTACTCACTTTTCCATCTATATAAGCGTTAGGCATAACTTGCATCAAATATGGTTTAGCGCCTTCAGTAATAGAATCTCCAACCATAGTTAAGTTTACGGAACAAGTATTGCGTCGTTTGTCGATCCGCGTATGAGTAGTAACAAGATTTCGTGGAACTTTTTCCGCAATAGGGAAGAGAATGCGATACTTCGATGGTGTAGGTGGAAGAGACTGTTTTACTACATTCTTTTGCACACCTTTTGGAACTGCTTTTTCTTTTGTTTCTTGCTTAGAATTAGTTTTGTCAAAAGCAGTAGGTTTTTTATTTGACGATGAAGATTGCTCTACTTGTGCTGTCAATTCTGGGCGAAGCTGCATTGACCTATGCTTAGCTATATCTTGCCAATTTACTGGCAAGATAATTAACGACACAATAATTATGCAGCACAAAGTTAGTGAGACAGAGCGAATAAGCTTAAATAATTGTTGATCTTGTATTGGCTTTTCAAATAATTGATACAAGCATTCTGCAAGTACAACTATTACTAGTGCTTGCAAGACTTGCTCTCCTGTAGATACAGCAGTTGTTCTATTTGCTGGGTTGAATAATTCAAGAACAGGGAAGTGAACTAAATAAATTGCAAAAGAGCGTCTGCCGATATAAGCGAGCGGAGCCCATGCAAATATTCTTGAGCAAATATTATCAGTTTGCGTGCAAGACCACAGTATTAGTGTGCAAGCGGCTGCTGTTATTGTGTATCCGCCAAAAACAAATACTGAAGATGTGCCTTCTGCATACACGAAGCAGCAGCACAACACAATTGTTGCCAACAGTCCAATGCAAGATCTCTGCCATGCATGAAGTGGATTATAAAAAACAGTTTTTGGCTTATTGAATGCGTTATTTGGAAGTTCTTGTATATCTGGAGCTACGCTATTATCTGATAAATCAATTTGTAATCCTTCGCGCAAGTCAGCAGGTATTCCATCTTCAGCAAATACTTTTTCGTTATTTGCGTAGGCTTTATCTGATTTTTTCGTTAGTGCTGAATTATCTACACTACTATCTGCATTACTATCTAACTTAACTGATGAAGCTAAGCTGACCGATATGTTCTTTTTGCCCATCAGCAAATGTAATGCATGAATAAGCCACGCGTGGAATGAATGTTTGGCAAACCAAGCACCGTACATTGCTAGCATTGCACCCATTAAGAATTCTGATGCTCTCGTATCTAGAGAATAGTAGACGCGAGCTGGAGTTGTGTAATTGTTAAATAAGTAGGCAAAAGTAAAAGTAAGAATAGAAGAAAGTATGGCTAAGCCTGCTGTGATATACATGCGTATTAGCTTGCTACGCACGAATTTAATAAGTGCAGCAAGGATAATAGGCCATATAACAAAAGCCTGCATTAAAAGTCCGAGATACCAAAGATGTTTGATAGGAGAAGGTAGTCCGGACTGTTCAAAATATGAAAGCTTACGAGCAACATACATTATATTGCTAAAGAATCCGGAGCCTGAAAGAGCATCCGCTTGTAACTTTGGTAGTAGACTTGGCGAAAAAAGCCACATAATTGGTGCTGTTATAGCGATAATTCCAAGTGTTGGCGGCCAAATTCTTTTTACGCGCTTTAGTAAATACTCCCAGTAATGCCTGATTCCTTGAGTATTTTTATTATTATCTTCGATATTTTTTGCATTTTTTGCGTTTTCATCTGCGTTTAAATAGCGCAGAACTGATCTCGTGCAAAAATATCCTGCCAATACCAAAAACAGTGTTACTCCAAGGAATCCTCCCATAAGAAGGCTTGGACGCATATGAAAGCATACAATACCAATAATTGCTAGAGCTCTTAAACCGTCTATTGCTTTATTTCGCTTCGAAACAGTATTTGTAGGTAAAGTAGATGATTGTTTATTTTCAGCTTTTGCGCTATTAATAGTTTTTTCTACGGTATTATTTGCGTTTGCTGAAAGATTAGTTGAGGTCGTTTTACTAGCATTTTTTTCTGCAGGAACCTTCTTTGTTTTGAAGGATTGACCTGCTTGTGAAGCAGTGGAAGTGTTCACGCATCTTTTTTTTGTCATCTTGCCTACGCTTCGGTAACCATACTGGTAATGTATGCAACATATCGTGTGTAAAACGTAGCAATAGTAACTGTGTATTGAGACACTTTTATAGCTTAAAGCGTGTCTTGTTGCTATGCCTAGGATGTGTTAGAAATATGTGATTTTATGCTACTTCTGTAAGTGATACAAAACGTTTATTATTTAACGAAATTTGTTAACAAAATTTTGTTTTATATGCTCTATTGCTGTCGTTCGTCGGTGCGCGCTAAAGTGAGATAGAACAGTTATATGAATTGTTATTAAAGTTATCAAAGGAGCCAATATGGCAGAAACTTTTAACGTTGTGGTAGAGATTCCACGCGGTTCTAAGAACAAGTATGAAGTGGATCACGAAACTGGTCGCGTATTCTTGGATCGCACCCTTTTCACAGCTATGGGCTATCCAGATGATTACGGTTATATTGATGGCACTTTGGGCGAAGATGGCGATCCACTCGACGCTCTTGTTATGATTCCAAATTCTGTGTTCCCAGGATGCGTTGTTGAGTGCCGCGCTGTTGGCTTGTATCACATGGTTGACGAAGCCGGTGGAGACGACAAGGTTTTGTGTGTTCCAGCGGACGTTCGTTTCGACGACATCAAGGATATCGATGACGTGAACGAGTATCACAAGGCTGAAATCAAGCACTTCTTCGAGCAGTACAAGGCTTTGGAACCAGGTAAGGAAGTTCTTCCTGGTGACTTCTGGGCTGGCGTTGAGCAGGCTGAGAAGGAGATCGTTGCAGCTCGCAAGCGCTTGGAAGAAAGCGAAAAATAAGTTTCGCTTTTAATGAGTAAAACAATAAAAATTAAAAGTTAATAAATAAAACGTCGAAGACACATACTGTGTTTTCGACGTTTTTATGTAAGTGCGTGCTGCTTTCAGAAGTAAATTAAAACGTAACGTTGCATACGCTTTTAATAATTTTAAGCAGCTACTAGCATTCCAAGGCCTGCAATATACACGAGTATCCCTGAAAGCATTATTGGCAATATAGAAATAGCGATATCGTGTGAAACTATTCCAGTTTCGTATTCTTCATAATTGTTGCGAACCCATAAATATGAAAGTCCTGATAGCGCGATTAGCATAAATATGCACAGTACTATAACGAGTATTCCACCGTCTAAATTGCGAAGCGATGGCATAAAGCTAATAATTGACGGCAAAAATAGCCAACCCGGAAGTGCTGCACAAGCAATACTTGCAGTAAGCGTGTGCGAAAGATTTCGTACTAAATTTGTGCGATTCTCGCGCAGCATTTGCCTCAAGAATGTTACAAATGTTGCTGCTACAAGAATTAGAGCAAAAGATACAGCCCAGCGTTCGTAAGGGTGAATTGCAGCAATGAACTTACTCATTGACACAGTTTCGTTATCAATAATGACGCTTTTTGGTAGCCATCCCTTTAATACTCCGGTTGCAAACCATGTAGAAGCAATTCCTGCGCATAATGCAATAGCTCGGTCAATTACATTTCCGTGCAGTGGCCACAACGCTATAAATGTAAGCATTATGATAAGGCATAATATAAGTGTTATTTTTGCTGTTGCGATTGGCAATATTGCTGCAATTGCGAGAAGTACTACAACAAAAATTTGGCTTACAAACATCGCTAATGCGTTCATGCTAGGTATACGGGTATGTTTTTGAACATTTACGCAAGAATTATCATTTTTCTGCATCTTGTCATTGCAGATACGTGTTTCATTGCTCATACACACTCCCTAGTGCCGTAATTTTATATTTATAAAGCGTAATATGTCCGTAAAACATTAACAAATTACTTTGTTTATTTACTAATGTAGCCTATAACCTGCACTGCGCTTTATTGTGTTGATATTTTTTATCTTTGGAAAATGCAAGTGTTGCGCTTATCGCTATTTTTCGCAGTATGGTTTACAATTCCTGTAAAGGCTGAATTTGCTACTACATCAATTGTTTGTTGGAGGCATCATATGACTGATATCACATTGATGACTTCGTGTGCTTCTCCCTCTTCAGTTTTACCTTCACTTACTTTGTTATCTCATAAAGTGCGTTTACTTTCTTTGGATACGTCAAGTTTGGCAAAACTGCCCGCACAAACCATTCTTTTGCTTGATGCGCGTGAGGATTTAGCTCTCGCTAAATCAATGTGTTCTTCTCTGCGTGTTGCAAATATTACGGTTCCTGTCATATTAGTTATAACTGAGGGTGGTTTTACTGTAGTAAATCCTTCGTGGAACATTTCTGATGTTGTGCTGACTAATGCTTCTCCTGCAGAAGTAGAAGGTCGTTTGCGTTTGGCTTCTTTGCAACACGGATCTTCTGATGATTTATTTGTGCATTCGCAAGGCTCTGAAATTGATGATTCTTTCAATTCAGACAATGGAACTATGCGTTCTGGAGATCTCGTTGTAGATATGCGTAGCTACACAGTGAGTTTGCATGGTCATCCTGTTGATTTAGCTTATAAAGAATTTGAATTGCTGAAATACTTTGTGCAGCATCCGCGCAGGGTGTTTACTCGCACTCATTTGTTGCAAGAAGTATGGGGCTACGACTACTACGGTGGCACTCGTACTGTAGATGTCCATATTCGTAGGCTCCGTGCAAAACTTGGTGTTGAATATGAACATTTGATTGGCACAGTGCGTAATGTTGGCTATCGCTTCGATCCTTCGGAATCAGATGAGAATAGCGAGATTTCCGAAAGCAGCATTGAAGATGATTCTGAAAATGATGCAGATAAGCAGTCTGCGCAATAATGATTTATCAAAGTTCTAATATGCGAGAATCAAAACAAGCGAAATTAGCTCGTATTTATGCAGAGTACGATTTATTGTGCAAAGAAATACCGGAACCTAAGTGTGCATTAAATTTCAAAAATCCATTTGAGCTACTAATTGCTACTGTATTAAGCGCGCAAACTACAGATAAGCGTGTGAATATCGTGACGCCTGAACTCTTTTCTATTTTCCCCAACGCGAGTTCTTTAGCTGCTGCTCCTGTATCTCAAGTTGAGTCAATTATTTACCCTCTCGGATTTTATAGAGTAAAAGCACAGAACATTATTTCATTATCTGCATGTTTGCTTAATAATTTTTCTGGTATAGTGCCATCAAATATGGAAGCTTTAATATCGTTGCCAGGTGTTGGTCGTAAAACTGCCAATGTCGTTCTTGGCAACGCATTTGGATTACCGGGGTTTCCTGTAGATACTCACGTAATACGTGTTACAGGTCGTCTTGGTTGGCGTAAGGTTCAGAATCGTCCAAATCCTGTTGCTATTGAGCGCGAAATAACTGCTTATTTTGCTCCTAAAGAGTGGACTAATCTCTCTCATAGACTTATTTTGCATGGCAGAAAAATTTGCACTGCTCGGAACCCAAAATGTGTTTCATGCCCTTTAAATACAACATGTCCGTCGGCAATTATTTAAAGCGTGTTGTTCCCAATTCAGATATTGATATAGACTGTAGGTTATGTCAAGAACAGGCAAATATGCGTGTCACGCTTCCAGGTCATATCATACTCGTACTAGTGCAGACTGGATACCATGGGTTGTGTTTGTGGTTGTGTCTGTAATAATGAGCGGCATTTTGTGGTGTGGATGGCAAATGTACCAGGGTCATTCGCCTTTTGCTGCAATAATGCATCCAGCTAGTAACTCAGTGCTAAAAGTTGGTCTACGTACTGCTCCTGAATCTCTTGATATTAGAAACGACGACAGTGACGCTTTACAGCAAGCTTTAATTGGTAATGTTTACGAAACTCTTGTTAAACGTGGCGATGATAATAGTTTGCAACCAGGTCTCGCGAAGTCATGGGATATTTCGAAAGACGGCTTAACATATCGTTTTAATTTGCGTCAAGGTGTGCATTTCTCTAACGGTAGTGAGATGACTTCAAATTCCGTATTACAATCTTTGAAACAAGGCATCACAAATAATTATCCTGGTTATAGTGCACTTACAAATATTAAAACTGTTAATAATCCGGATGATTACACTTTAGTAATTACACTTAATAATCCAGATGCTTTACTTCTACGTCGTCTTGCTGGACGTGTTGGCATTGTCTATGACACAAAATCGATGATCGACTATGCAAGTGCTGCTCTTGGCACAGGTCCTTTCACTGTAAGTGACTACAATAAAGGCAATTCTTTAGTATTACTTCGCAACGATAAATATTGGGGAACCCCTGCTTCTTGTGCAAGTATTACTTTGCAATATTTCAATAGCGATACTGCTCTAGCTGAGGCAATGGAAAAGGGCAATATTCAAATGGCAGTTCCGCTTGAAGGTAACGAAAATAAGCGCCTTGCTGCTGTTGCTAATACGCAAATGGTAGAGGGTCAGAGCACAAGAGTGCGATTTATTGCAATAAATACAACAGTTTCGTCGATTTTCTGCGATGAGCAGGCTCGTAAAGCTGCGAGATACGCTTTGAATGCGCAAACTGTACTTGCAGCTGATGGCAATGGTGGTGTTCCAGTAGGAGGACCTATTGATCCTCTTTCAACTGGTTATGAAGATTTAAATGGATTGTATCCTTATAATCCAGGCAAAGCTGCTCCTTTGTTCCATTACTTTAGCGCAAGCTATTTAGGAACTATTAATTTTCTTGTTCCACAGGGCGAAGGTGGAGTTGGGGGCGAGCTTTCAAAACAGATTAGTTCCGTGAGCGGTTTTAAGGTCAATCTTGAAGAAGTTGATCAACAAACTATGCGTAAGCGTATTAGTGAAGGTAAGTATGATCTTGCGCTTACTACGAGCAATCGTACTTTAGATGAAGGCATGTTTGCAGAAAGCGGTTCTCCGTTCGTTTTGCAAGACGCGCGTGCTCAACAAGCTTGGACCGATGCGGTTCATTCTAAGAATGCAAACGAATATGAGACAAATGCTCGTGCATATGCGCGCGAAGTAAGCAATAATGCTGCAGCTCACTGGTTATATGCTCGAAAGAGCATTATGGCTGTAAAGTCTAATGTAAGCGGCTATACGAAAAATATGACGGATCAGCTTCTGCCATTGCAGAGCATAGTGGTGAAATAGAAAAGCGTAAGATTTGCGTTGTCGCGCTGAGTTTCTAATATTCAGTTCATGAGTGAACAGGATAATAACGCAGTAAAACACGCACATTTAACACCATTGCCTAACAAGGTTGGTGTTGATGGTCTTGAAGACAAGTGGCGTAGTAATTGGGACGAAGCTAAGACTTACGCATTCCATAATTCTCGCGACCGTAAGGCCGTATATTCTATCGATACTCCACCTCCAACCGTTAGTGGTCACTTGCACGTAGGTCACGTATTCTCTTACACGCATACGGATGTCATTGCGCGATATAAGCGCATGCAAGGCTTTGACGTGTTCTACCCAATGGGTTGGGACGATAACGGCTTGCCAACAGAGCGCCGAGTACAAAATTATTACGGCGTTAGAGTGGATACTTCGTTGAAGTATGACCCTGATTTTAAGCCGCCTTTTGAAGGTACTGAAGGTAAGAAGATTGAGGCAAAAGATCAGGTTCCTGTAAGCCGACAGAACTTTATTGAACTTTGCGAACGCTTAACTTCTCAGGACGAGAAGCTTTTTGAAGCTTTGTGGCGTAGGCTTGGTCTTTCTGTGGACTGGTCGCAAACTTACCACACTATTGGTGAGCAGCCTCGCCGAGTTGCACAAAAAGCATTCTTGCGCAATCTTGCTCGCGGAGAAGCGTATCAGAAAGATGCTCCAGGTTTGTGGGATGTTACATTCCAGACTGCTGTTGCTCAGGCTGAGCTTGAATCGCGCGAATATCCTGGTTTCTACCATAAGATTGCGTTCCGTTTTGAAGATGGTACGCCAATTTATATTGAAACTACGCGCCCAGAATTGCTTGCTGCATGCACCTCTTTGATTGCAAATCCAGAAGATGAGCGTTATAAGAAGTACTTTGGTCAGGAAGTTTATTCTCCACTGTTTAAGGTGAAAGTTCCAATTTTGGCGCATTCTGCTGCTCAAATGGACAAGGGTGCAGGCATTGCAATGTGCTGCACTTTCGGTGATGTAACCGACGTTGAGTGGTGGCGTGACTTGAATCTTCCAACTCGACCAATCATTCAGCGCAACGGCCGCATTGTAATGACCACTCCTGATTGGATTACGGACGAGTCCGGCCGCGAAATGTTCGAGAAAATTGCTGGTAAAACCACTTTCTCTGCTCGTAAGGAAATTGTTGAAGCTTTGCAAGCAGCTGGAGATATGGAAGGCGAACCAAAGCCAACAAAGCGTATGACGAACTTCTACGAAAAGGGTGATAAGCCTTTGGAAATCGTCACTTCTCGTCAGTGGTACTTAAAGAACGGTGGCACGGACGAAAAGTTGAATGCTGAGCTTATTGAGCGCGGCAAGGAGCTTAATTTCCACCCAGACTTTATGCGCGTGCGCTACGAGAATTGGGTTCATGGATTGAATGGTGACTGGCTTATTTCTCGCCAGCGCTTCTTCGGCGTGCCATTCCCACTTTGGTATCCAGTAAACGAAAATGGGGAAGTGGATTACGAGCATCCTTTGACTCCTAGCGAAGACCGTTTGCCAATCGACCCAACTATCGATGTTCCAGAAGGATTCGACGAATCTCAGCGCGACCAGCCAAACGGCTTTACTGCTGAGCAAGACATTATGGACACTTGGGCAACATCTTCCTTAACTCCGCAAATTGTGACCCGTTGGGAAGAGCCAGGTGAGGAAAATCAAGCTTTGTTTAAGGCTACTTTCCCAATGGATTTGCGTCCACAAGGTCAAGATATTATTCGTACTTGGCTGTTTAGTACGGTTGATCGTGCGCATCTTGAAAATGGCTGCTTGCCTTGGAAGCATGCTGCGCTTTCTGGTTGGATTCTTGATCCTGACCATAAGAAGATGTCTAAATCTAAGGGCAATGTGGTTGTGCCAAATAAACCAATCGAAGAGTTTGGCGCGGATGCTGTGCGCTACTGGGCAACTTCTGCAAAACTTGGCTTGGATGCAACTTACGACGAAGGTCAAATGAAGATTGGTCGACGTTTAGCGATTAAGCTTTTGAATGCTACGAAGTTTGCGCTCGCAATTGGTCGCGAAGATGATGAACATCAGGTTCTTGAGCCTGCTAGTGCGGATTGGGATTTTGCAGACGTTACGGAAGTTTTGGATCGCTCTGTTATGGCAAAGCTCGCATCCGTTATTCGTACCGCAACTGATGCGCTTGAATCTTACGAGCATTCCAAGGCTTTGGAAGCAATCGAAACATTCTTCTGGGAGTTCTGCGACGATTACATTGAGCTTGCAAAGAATCGTGCTTATGGTACTGCAGAATCAACTGGACGCACTCCAAGTGAAGCTGCTGTGAAGTCTGCTCGTACAACTCTTGGTCTTGCACTCGACGCTTTGGCTCGCTTGCTTGCTCCTTACTTGCCTTACGCTACTGAAGAAGTGTGGAGCTGGATGCATGACGGCGAAGGATCCGTGCATCGTGCTAGCTGGCCATGCGCTAAGGCGTATGAGGCTGCTGCAAACGGAGTTTCTGCAGACACTTTGGCTTACGCGGGTGAAGCTTTGGCTGCTTTGCGCAAGATTAAGTCTGAAGCAAAAGTTTCTATGAAGACTCCTATTTTGCAAGTAACTTTGAACGTTGCAGAAAACGCTTACAAGGCTGTTGAGGAGACTTTGGATGACGTTGCTGAAGCTGGTCGCGTTACTGGAGAAGTAAAGCTTAACGCTGTTAAGGCTGCAGTTGCTGGAGATTCTTCTGCTTCTGAATCTGAATCTGCTTCTGATTCTGCAGAATCTGATGCAGCTAACGTAAACGTTTCAGTTGCTCAAAGCGAACTCGGCGAAGCTCCTGCAAAAAAGAAGTAGTTGCAAGTAATCGAAAATAATGAATCGCAAAACAAAAGCGCTGGAAGTCAATCTTCGACTCCAGCGCTTTTTGTGTATTTAAAAACTAAGCATAATCACTTATTATAAATCCTGCTGCGATGGTCAATATCCACAACAAAAACGGTCAGTACATTATTTTCAATTGCACAAATTATTCTGTAATCCCTTACTCTATATCTCCAAAACCCCGAATAGTTGCCAGTTAGCGCTTTGCCTCTGATTCGAGGATTGTCGAGATTGCTAATTTCGCGAAGCTCCTTAACGATTTGCTTAGCAATTGTTTTGTCAATTTTCCCTAGCTGTTTTTCAGCCCTTTTAGATAAATTAATCTTCCAAGTCAAGGCGCTTCACCACGTCGTCGAGTGGAGATGTTTCTAATTCTCCACGTTTGTATGCTTCAATATCTGCCATTAGTCCATATTCATGTTCAAGTTCATCGATTTGAGCTTCTAGTGCTTGATTCATGTAAAATGAACGAGTGCGGTGAGTGGTTTTAGCGAGCTGATCATAACGATCTAAAACGTTAGACGGTACTCTTAATCCTGTAATTGTTGCAGCCATTTCTAATCTCCATTGTAAAACATGTAAAACATATATTACCTTATATGCAGAATAACGCAATCCAATACGTTATAATCGCGAAGCATCGCGCGGTAACGCTAGACTGTAAACCATGAATCCAGAAAGCTTAAGTGAATTAATCGAAAAAATTGCTAAAGATTTAGTAGCAAGTGGTAAAGCTGGCAATCTAACAGAAGATTTGATTCCTGCTGCCGAAAAACTTGCAGTTATGAGGCCAAAAGATCGCGCGCACGGCGATTGGGCAACGAACGTTGCTATGCAGCTCGCTAAAAAAGCTGGTATGAAGCCTCACGATTTAGCTGAACTTTTTGCCGAGCGTTTGCAAGAAGCAGAAGGTATTTCGCTCGTAGAAGTTGCAGGCCCTGGCTTTATTAACATAACGCTTGATTCTGCTTCTGCAGCGGCAGTTGTAGATGAGGTCTTAAATCAGGGTGCTGATTTTGGCAAGAATACGCATTTGAGCGGCAAAACTTTGAATCTTGAGTTTGTTTCCGCAAATCCAACTGGCCCAATTCACATTGGTGGCACACGCTGGGCAGCAGTTGGCGATTCTATGGCTCGAGTTTTGGAAGCGAACGGCGCAAAAGTTGTGCGCGAATACTACTTCAACGATCACGGTGAGCAAATCAACCGTTTTGCAAAGTCTTTAGTTGCTGCAGCTCACGGCGAAGAAACGCCTGCAGACGGCTATAAAGGCGCGTATATTAACGAAATTGCGGATGCGGTTATAAAAGAAGCGCAAGCAGACGGCGTTGACGTTCTTTCTTTGCCACGAATTGATCTTGGAAAAGATGAAGAAGGTTTGCCACTTGGCGAAGGCGATTCCGAGCAGCGAGAAGAGTTCCGCAAGCGCGCAGTGCCAATGATGTTTGCGGAAATTCGCAAGTCAATGCGTGATTTTCGTGTTGGTTTTGACGTGTGGTTCCACGAAAACAGCTTGTACGAGGACGGCGAAGTTGAGCGCGCTATTTCGGACTTGCGTGAGCGTGGAGACATTTTTGAAAAAGACGGCGCAACTTGGTTTGAATCCACCAAGCATGGCGACGATAAAGATCGCGTAATTATTAAGTCCGACGGCAATTACGCTTACTTTGCTGCAGATATTGCGTACTATCGTAACAAACGTCATCGCGAACAGAATCCTGCAGACGTAGCAATCTACATGCTTGGCGCGGATCATCACGGCTATATTGGCAGAATGATGGCAATGTGCGCGGCTTTTGGAGATAAGCCAGGCGAAAACATGCAGATTCTTATTGGTCAGATGGTAAACGTTATGAAGGATGGCAAGCCTGTGCGCATGAGCAAGCGCGCTGGAAACGTTATTACGATTGACGATTTAGTTGATGCAATTGGCGTTGATGCTTCGCGCTACTCGCTTGCTCGCACCGACTACAACACAAGTGTTGATATTGATTTGGATTTGCTTGCTTCTCACAGCAACGATAATCCTGTGTATTATGTGCAATATGCTCACGCGCGCAGTTGCAATGTGGCTCGTAACGCGGCAGACGCTGGAATTAGTGTAGACGGAGCTGATTTAAGCTTGCTTAATACTGAGGCAGACGGCGAAGTGTTGGCTGCTTTGGCTCAATGGCCTGCGGCTCTTGCACAAGCTGGCGATTTGCGCGCTCCTCACCGCGTTGCGCATTACCTTGAGGATTTGGCTGCAAGCTACCACAAGTGGTACAACCTTGAGCGCGTAGTGCCAATGGAGTTGAGCGACCCAGAAAATCGCTTGCCAGAGGCAGAGCGTGAGGCTATTCGCATTGCAAAGTGCCCAGAGCCAGCACGTGCTGCAGCTCGACTTAAGCTTAACGCTGCTGTGCGCACAGTAATCGCCTCTGGCCTTGATTTGCTTGGTGTTTCTGCTCCAGACAAGATGTGATTTAGCGCATTTGCTATTATTGCGCATTTGCTTTTTATTTAGGACGCTAGCTTTTATGTTGGCGTCCTTTTATTTTGATTAGGAGACACGCGCGAAATTGCAAATTTTTGTCTATTAAGTACATGCGATTTATTAATATACCCCCTAATATTATTTTTCGGTTTCAGTTTTGTTATTCAATGCGTTAAATAATATGCTTAAACAATTTTCACCATATAGGAGGTGTAAGCATGAGCGTCACAACACAAAGTGTCAGCACAGACAGTGCCCCGAAAAAAAGGAACTTGACCATTATTGAGTCCGCATACGTGGCGGTCATGTTGTTTGGCATGTTCTTTGGCGCTGGAAACCTTATTTTCCCAGTATTCCTTGGTGCTAACGCGGGAAACAATTCTGCTCCTGCAGCATTAGGCTTTATTGTTACTGGCGTTGGCTTGCCATTGTTAGGCGTTACGGCTCTTGCAATGAGTCGCGCAAACGGTCTTTTTGAACTTTCAAGCAAAGCTAGTAAAAAATACGGCATGTTCTTTACATGCGTTCTTTATTTAACAATCGGCCCGTTCTTTGCAATTCCGCGATGCGCAACAACTTCGTACACGGTTGGCTTGGAGCGAATTATTCCGCAAGACGGAAATGGGCAATTGTACTTGTTCTTGTTCTCTGTAGTGTTCTTTGCGCTCGCGTTCTTCTTTGCTATGAAACCAAGCGGCATACTTACGTGGGTTGGTAAAGTTCTTACGCCAATCTTCCTTGTGTTCCTAGCGGTTTTGGTATTTACTGCACTATTTTCCCCTATAAGCGGTGCTTCTGCGGATGCTGCTCCTATAGGGAAGTATGTTAATGAATCATTCTTTACAGGATTCTTAGATGGCTACAATACAATGGATGCTTTAGCTAGCTTGGCTTTTGGCATTATAGTTGTTAGTACTATTCGATCCTTTGGCGTAAAAGACCCTAAAGATGTGGCAGTGAATACTGTGCGATCTGGATTCTTTAGCTGCTTGCTTATGGCGTTGATTTACGTCGCAATTGTTGTTGTCGGTGTGCGTAGCCGTGCACTGTTTAAGCCTGCTGAAAACGGTGGCGTAACTTTGGCGCAAGTTGCACGCTACCATCTTGGAAACGTTGGTTTGCTTGTTCTTGCTGCAACTGTTACTCTTGCATGCTTAAAGACGGCAGTTGGTTTAATTGTAAGCTGCTCGGAAACCTTCTCTAAGTTATTCCCTAAGGGTCCTAGCTATCGCGTTTGGTCTGTGTTGATTACGCTTGTTTCGTTTGGCCTTGCAAACTTTGGTTTGAGCACAATCATCGAATATGCAGTTCCAGTATTGATGTTCTTGTATCCACTGTCAATCGTATTGATTCTTTTGGCTTTGTGCGGTCGACTTTTTGGAAATTCCAAAGTCGTGTACGCTTGGACGCTTGGTTTTACTGGTGTTGCAGCGGTATATGATTTTTTGAATAGTTTGCCACAAGCTTTACGCAATGCATTGCATATGAACGATATGTTGGTGGTTGTTCAAAACTGGCTACCGTTCTCAGAATTTGGCATGGCGTGGGTTTGCCCTGCTGTTGTTGGATTTGTTGTTGGTTATGTCCGCATGGTTTTATTTGAAAACAAGGACATGGAAGAGGTGGCTCGTCTAGCTGCTGGTCCAGATCTTGAAGGCAGTGTTGCTAGCGACGATTATTATTCTTCAAGCGATGCTGAGTTTAACGAGCCTGCTGACTTCGCTGTATCCGCTAAATCTACTGTTGACGAACCTAATTTTAGTGAGCAATCCTAAAGTTTTGTAGCGTCGCGTAGACGTCATAATAATCGCCATATTTTGATGCGTATTTTACGTAACAAGATATGGCGATTTTATGCGACTTGCTAATTGAGGCTTGCGACTTGCGCCTAGAAGTTGCCGCCGTTCCAACCCCAGTCAGTAGTTGCAGTGTAACGAATATAAGTGCGATCCTGTGGAATCCCAAGCTCTCGCTCTAAAGCTGCCATAATCTGCTCAGTTAACTTTTCCCAAGCAGACCCTGGCACGCTGGAACCAAACACGTTCACCTCAACGTAAGCTGCAGGCTTAGTATTGTCTCCTGCAAAATAAATCGGCATATTGTCCTCGAATGGGCACATGAGCCAATGCTCGCTTTTTCCTGGAACTGCGCTAATTGCTTTGCCATAAGCAGCTTTTAATGCGTCGCGCTGGGCAGGTGTTGTGCTTACAGAAACATGAGTATGAATAACTGGCATAATCGCTCCTTTGCTAAATTTGGTAAGCTTTATTACGTAACAATTATATGTTATTTGTTAGCAGCCGCGTGTTTAATGGATATTATGAAAAAGCTTATTGAACAGGTTGTAAAGTTTGGAATTGTTGGCATTATTGCCCTTATTATTGACGTTGCGTTACTCAATTTATTAATGCTTGCGCACTTAAATAATGTGGTTGCGGGTACGATTTCTTTCGTAATCTCACTTATCTTCAACTATATTGCCAGTATGAAATACGTCTTTAAACATCGTGAAGATATGGCAAAGTGGATGGAGCTTCTGATTTTTGTTATTTCCGCAGTTATAGGTTTGCTTATAAACGATTTGATTATTTGGGCTAGTACGTTAGGAATGGTTGAAAGCTTACGCGGATCTGCAGTATACGTTTTGCGCACAAATATAGGAAAACTTGTAGCTACTGTTGTTGTTGCTGTGTGGAATTTTGTTATACGAAAGTGGCTGCTCGATGATACTAAATCTCAACAGCCTGGGTATGTTGCGCAAGAAGATACGAGTTTTGCTCACCGTTTGGGAATGTGGTCGCTTAATCATACAAAAAATCGCAAGTAATTGATTTAATCTTTTAAACAGAAAGTAGAACGCAATGCCAGCTACGACAATTCATTTTGTGCGTCATGGAGAAGTTGATAATCCAAATCACGTGTTGTATGAGCGTCTTTCTGGATTTCATCTTTCTGCTCGCGGAGTGAGAATGGCGCAAGCTACAGCAAAATATATTGCCACTGTTCCGCAAATGCGCGGAATTACTGCAATTTATTCGTCTCCTCTTGAGCGAACACGTGAAACAGCGCGTGAAATCGAAAATGCTTTGCGCAATATTGCAGATTCTGCCTATGTAAAAGCGCACTGTGACGAAGATTCTGCGCAATCTCAAGAAAGCGACATTATTTTAGATAAACGCTTAATTGAAGCTGGAAATAATTTCCGCGGGAAACGCATAGGTTACGGTGAAGGCGCACTGTGGAAAAACAACAATTGGAAGCTTGTTGCGAATTTGTGGAAGCCAAGTTGGGGAGAAAGCTACAGAAGTATTGCCACTAGAGTTGGCGATTTTGTGCGCGAGCAGGTTCGTAAGCATCCGGGTGAGCAAATCGTTGCAGTTACTCATGAGTCGCCAATCTGGTCTTATAGACACCTACTGGAAACCGGCCACGCTGAACATAATATGCTTCTTCGTCACACGGCTTTAGCTTCGATTACTTCTATTACTTACGATTGCGAGACTTTGCGTGTGCTTTCAATTACGTATGTTGATCCTGCTGGGCGAGTGAAGTAAGTAACATATAATGCGAAGGAGCATTGAAATGGTTAGTTCTGTTGATTCTGTCAAAGATTCTGAAGATATTAAAAATAATGAAAAAAGTATGCTAATGCTGAATGATGCAGCGCAATCTGCCGCAAAACTAACGGAATTATGGCCATTGACGGAAGCGCGACACTTAGATAACGACGCAAAATATGCGGAAAATCTTGAGGTGCGCTCAATGCGAGCAATAGCACGAATACTCACGAATCTTGATGTTACTGTGCCGGATGCTGAATTTGTGTATGAAGGTGCGGATGAAATTCCTGGACGTCCGCAAGAAATAGTAGACGCGCTACTTGCTGCCGCCGATGCTTACGACAATATGGATTCATGCTATGAGCCTAACTATGATGAAGCAGAAGAAGCAATACTAGAAAATAGTAATAATATAAATTCCATTTTTAGTAAGATTGCATCTCATTCTGCCGAAGATTCTAATGCAATAAATGCAGCAGCCGATACGTTAAATGTTGAAGGTAATTGGAGTATTAGCGATATTGACTTTGCAATTAATTATGCGAAACAAATGGTTTCTTGTTATGAAAATAAATCATTGGAAATGCAAAAAATTATTGTAGTTTTAAGCTTATTAACAAATCTAATTAAAAAAACTAACGAGATTTGCGAAACTTTACCAATCTTCTTATATATTAACGAAATATGTGAGTGTGCTGGTTTGCCGCGAATGATGTTCAAGGATGCTCAATGGCGTGAGATTGTTGATTGTGTGCGCAATTCTAGCGATAAGTGTAATTGTGATATAAGTGGCGATATAAGTGCGTTGGTCAATTTTATTTCGCCGCTGCTTATTTCAGAGTGGGGAAAGCATCGTGAAGACGTGCTGTGGGATCCTGAAGTTGCGAAGAAGCTCGCAAAAGAAGAGGATGATAGAAAGTCCCGCGAGGCTCTTGCTGCGAAGTTTGCGCACGTTGAGGGTAATAAAGAATCTACGCAGGCACTTGATTAGTTTTTAGGTTGACTTATGTTTGATGCGAATGCTGCACGTCCGTAACGCGCGGCACAATGGAACCTATGACTGATATCGAGGAAACTCAAGAAGTTGCTAATAATGCAACAAAATCCGCAAAGCCTGAACTTCCAAAGAATGTTCGCGTGCGTTTTTGCCCTTCGCCAACCGGTACACCTCACGTAGGTATGGTTCGTACCGCGCTATTTAACTGGGCGGAGGCTCGCCATACTCACGGCAAATTGCTTTTCCGTATTGAAGATACCGATAATGAGCGCGATAGTGAGGAAAGCTACCAGCAGATTATTGAGGCTCTTCGTTGGCTCAATATTGATTGGGACGAGGGCATTGATGTTGGCGGAGATAACGGACCGTATCGCCAGTCCCAGCGCATGGAAATTTATAAAGACGTAGCACAAAAGCTTTTTGAAGCAGGATACGCTTATGAATCCTTCTCTACTCCTGAAGAAATTAAGGAGCGTAATATTGCTGCTGGCCGTCCTGCTGAATTTGGTTACGATGGCTACGATCGCAATCTTACGGAAGAACAGAAGCAAGCTTTCCGCGACGAAGGTCGCAAACCTGCACTTCGCTTGAAGATGCCAAATGAAGACATTACTTTTAACGATTTAATTCGTGGTGAAATTACTTTTAAAGCCGGATCTGTTCCAGATTATGTGATTGTGCGTCCGAATGGCGATCCACTTTATACGCTTACGAACCCTGTTGACGATGCGTTAATGGATGTGAATGTGGTTTTGCGCGGTGAGGATATTTTGAGCTCCACACCTCGTCAGATTGTGCTGTACCGTTATCTTATGGAGATGGGTATTGCTAAGGAAACTCCGCTTTACGGACATATGCCTTACGTTATGGGCGAAGGTAAGAAGAAGCTTTCTAAGAGAGACCCTGAGTCCAACTTGTTCTTGCATAGGGATAACGGATTTATTCCAGAAGGCTTGCTGAATTACTTGGCTTTGCTTGGATGGTCTATTGCGCCTGATCGTGACGTGTTCACTATGGACGAGATGGTTGAAAAGTTCGATGTGCGCGACGTTAAGGCAAATCCTGCACACTTTGACTTGGATAAAGCAATTTCGATTAACGCTGAGCATATTCGCATGCTTGAGCCTCAAGATTTCTTGAACCGTTCTGTGCCTTACTTGCATAAGGATGGCGTAGTTAGTGCGGATAATTGGGATGCGTTAACTGACCGCGAGCGTGAAGTACTCACCGCTGCTGCACCTCTTGTACAGCCTCGCGTGCGTTTGCTTGGCGAGGTCGCTGGAATGGTTGGCAGCCTGTTAAGTGAAGATGGCTACATTGCTCCAGATGACGACGCTCGTAAGCAGTTGAAGGAATCTGCAGGAGAGGTTCTTGACGCTGCGCTCGCTGCCTTGAAGGACGTTGATGCTGCTGATTGGCATACTGATTCCTTGCACGAGCTTTTGAACAAGAAGCTTGTTGAGGAAGCTGGCTACAAGCCGCGCTTGGCGTTTGGCCCTGTGCGAGTTGCACTTTCTGGTCGTCGCGTTTCGCCTCCACTGTTTGAGTCCATGGAAATCGTGGGCAAAGACGTGACTTTGGCGCGTTTGGCTGGTTTACGCGAGCATTTGTAAATCACCAATAATTTATAAGCGCAAATAAAATTTGAATAAGGCGGAAGTGTGGCACTATTGCTGCATTTCCGCCTTTTTATTTGTTTTATGCTTAATATATTTTCGACACGCCGCGGTTGCAAGTATTTGCTTTATGTTGTAAAGTCGCTATTTGTTGCGTCAAGAGGCGTAGCTGATAAATGAAAGCCCCCGTCGTCTAGCGGTCTAGGACTACGCCCTCTCACGGCGCCAACACCGGTTCAAATCCGGTCGGGGGTACGAAGACGGAACGGTTCCAAGAGCCGCGAAGCTTGTCAATTGGGGTATGGTGTAATTGGCAACACAGGTGATTCTGGTTCATCCATTCTTGGTTCGAGTCCAGGTACCCCAGCGAATAGCTCTCGTAGAACGAGGGCTTTTTTGTTATCTATCTGTATTACTGCGATTTGTCTCAGCGCGCGACCTTTTCTTTACACGGCTGTAAAGTTTCTGCCGCTTGTTGGCGTGAAAGCGGCAGTTTCTTTACATACATGCTCAGTTTTTGCCGTTTACTCCCGTTTACCACGCTTGCCGCACGCTTCTTATGTAGCCTTAAAATCAAAAACCCCGGTGCGTGACCGGGGTTAGAGAAAGAAGAGAAGAAGAGAGGTTTAAGTTATTAAAGTCAAATTCAACTACTTGCTTGTAGTTTATTTCCCTTTGATGTATATATAATAACCACCTTATGCTGAGTGCAGTAATGCGATTACCTGTGAATTGTCTGTGAATTTGTAACTATTTTACTGAAATTGCACGTTTTTATCGCTTTTAGGTTATTTATTATCAGTATTTGCTTAATTTAGTATTTTTGAATGTAAATAATTTATGTAAACTTGCGCACAAAATTGAGTGAGTCGCGGCATATCTGCCGTATGCTTAAAGTATGACTGATTCTGCACAATCTGAAGCTCATGCATCTGCGGCACTTCCTTTATCTATTTCGGCTCGTTTAGGACGTTTGCAGTTCCATCTTTCTGGTAAATTCCGGGTGCTTCAGTGTGCAGATGTTCAAGATGGGTTACGTATTTCACAAGATACTATTCGACTTATTGCTTCTGCTTGCGATGCTGTGCGACCAGATCTTGTAGTTTTTACTGGAAACCAGATTGCAGGTTATGAAAGAGTATTTGCAAAAACTTTTCAGCGTAGACTCTGGCAGGAATCTTCCAATATTTCAGCTTCTGATAAGAAGCAATTGGTTGATAAGGTGCACGAATTTGTTGCTAAGTTAATGAAGCCACTAGAAGATCGCAGTATTCCGTGGGTTGTTACTTATGGGAATCATGATTTCCAGTGCGGTCTGAGTAATGAAGAGCTTGATAAGATATATCAAGATTTTCCATGTTGCATGAATCGCAGTGCTTCTAATGTATCTTCTGCAAGTGCTATGCAATCGACAAAATGTGTGTTGCCAAAGCAGATTATTTTTACATGTGAGCCTGGTACTTTTGCCTTGCCTGTTATGGATGAAAAGCATGAAAAGGTTGTTTTTTCAATAGTTTTAGTTGATTCTGGAGATTATGCTAAATCCGGCGGATATGGTAGCCCTTCTAAAAAAACTATCGAGTTTATTTCTGGTCTTTCTTCTTATTTGCCTGAGCATATTTGTGTTTTTCAGCATTTTCCATTGCCGCAATATTATCGTGTTCTTCGTGAAGTTCCGCAAGAACTTGCTGCGCGCGAACATGCTATTGAAGGGTATCGTACTTTTGCTGGTCGCTATTATGCTCTTGACGAAAAACATGTTCTGCCCGATGGGTATTTAGGTGAAGGAATCAGCTGCCCTGACGTCGATAGTGGTGAATACGCTGCTTTGCTTGATGCAGGAGCTTTTGCGCTAATTGCCGGTCACGATCACCGCAATTCTTTCGCAGCTAAAGATCCCGAGAGTAATATGCTATTTGTTGCCACTCCTACATGTGGTTTTGGATCTTACGGTCCTGAACCTGCTAAAAGAGGCGTGCGCTTGCTTGAATTTGATATTCGTCACCCGTTTGAACCGCGTACGCAAATGCTTGAATTTGGGAATCTTGTTGGCAAACCTTCTTCCAAAAAAGCCTATACTTATGCTCTTACAGCTGAGTCTGAGCATGAATTGCCAGAAGTGGATTTATTACGTAAACCATCATTACTTACTAGATTGATTCGTCGATGGCGTCAACGATCTACGCGCTAATTTAATCAGTTTTAATAGATTGCATGAGCGCGTTGGCAAATATGCCGGTATTATAGTGAATAGTGTTTTAGCGCGAACGAAAGAGGTAAATGTGTCCGCACACAATACGGCTGAGCAGAACAACAATAGTGGCATTGACGCTGCAGATGTGTTGCATGTAGAAGGTGGTAAGCCGCTTAATGGCACTATTAAAGTGCGTGGTGCAAAAAACTTTGTTAGCAAGGCTATGGTTGCAGCTTTGTTGGCACCTGGCAAGTCTGTTCTAAAAAACGTTCCTGAAATTCGCGATGTTCATGTAGTTTCTGATTTGTTGCGTTTGCATGGTGTTGACGTTGAAGTTAATGGACCTGAAGGCATTGTAACAATTGATGCCACAAAAGTGCAGCTCGCAGATGTAGCTGACGTCGACACTCTTTCTGGTTCGTCTCGTATTCCAATTCTTTTCTCTGGTCCTCTTCTTCATCGTCTTGGAGAAGCGTTTATTCCTGCGCTTGGAGGATGCAATATTGGCGGCCGTCCAATTGATTTTCATCTTGAGACGTTGCGTAAACTTGGTGCAAATGTAGATAAAGATCACGAGGATGGTATTCATATTACTGCACCTAATGGCTTACATGGCACTAAAATTCATTTGCCTTATCCTTCTGTCGGCGCAACCGAACAGACTTTGCTTGCAGCGGTTCTTGCAGAAGGTCGTACAGAGCTTTCCGGAGCTGCAATTGAGCCAGAAATTATGGATTTGGTAGCCGTTTTGCAAAAGATGGGTGCGATTATTTCTGTAGATGTTGACCGTACTTTCCGTATTGAGGGAGTAAAAGAGCTTCAAGGATACACTCATACGTCATTAACTGATCGCATCGAAGCAGCTTCTTGGGCTTCTGCTGCTCTTGCAACACACGGAGATGTGTTTATTAAGGGCGCAACTCAGCCAGAAATGATGACTTTCTTAAATGTGTTCCGTAAAGTTGGCGGACAATTTGATGTTACAGATAAAGGAATTCGTTTCTGGCATCCGGGTGGGGATTTGCATCCGGTTGCTATTGAAACCGATGTACATCCTGGTTTTATGACTGATTGGCAGCAACCTCTTGTCGTTGCGCTTACTCAAGCGAAGGGCTTGAGTATTGTGCATGAAACTGTTTATGAAAATCGTTTTGGTTTCACGAAGCCACTTGTGCAAATGGGAGCTATGATTCAGCTTTATCGTGAATGCTTAGGTTCGCTTCCTTGCAGATTCCAGCAGCGCAATTACAAGCATTCTGCAGTGATTTTCGGACCTACTCCGTTGACAGGTCAAGATATTGATGTACCTGATTTGCGCGGAGGCTTTAGCCATTTGATTGCAGCTCTTACTGCTCAAGGTCCGTCGAATGTGCGTGGAATTTCGCTAATTGATCGAGGATATGCAGATTTTAGAGGCAAACTTTTAGCATTGGGTGCTAATATCGACTGATATATTCTTCTACTTCTTCTACAAAACGTGAGTTTTGTAGGTTTATAAGCTTTTATCCACAATGCTATAAAAAGCTTTTTTACGCATAAATTTATCGGTACAGTAGTCGCAACTGTAATTCAATTACTCAAAAAATTAACTGAAATATTTGATGAGTAGTTGGAGTTTTCAATATTGCGGAGGCGTAACGATGGTTTGTGTAGGCGGACGCTATCAGCTGCTTGGTGAGCTGGGGCGTGGTGGCACTTCAACAGTGTTTCTTGCTGTTGACACCGTTTTGCACAAGCAATGGGCTGTTAAAGAAACGCTTCTGCAAGGAGACGAAGAGTATCAACGGCGTATTATTCAATCCTTACGTGCTGAAGCGAATGTTTTAAAGGAATGCGATCATCCAGCTATTCCGCGAATTGTTGATTTTTTTGAAGAAAATGGTAGAGCTTATGCTGTTCGCGATTATGTAAAGGGACGTTCTTTAAAATCTATTGTAGAAGAATCTGGATTGCAAAATGTTGAAACTGTTCTTGATTTAGGTATGCAACTTTGCTCAATACTTTCTTATTTACATTCGCATTATCCGCCAATTATATACGGTGATCTTAAGCCTTCTCAGGTTATGATTTCAGAAGATGGCACAGTCCGTTTGATTGATTTTGGTGCTGCAACGCAATTATATGCAAACGGGGGAGTGCTTGATTTGCGCACAATAGACCAGTGCGACGCGCGATTTGCTACTAATATTTTTACCGCTCCTGAAATTTTGAACGAAAACTCTGCAGCAACTACTTCAAGCGATGTGTATTCGATTGGAATGACATTGCGTTACGCATTATTACCAACTGAAGTGCCTAAAACAAACGTGCAATCTGCTGTACTATTGTCTCATGAGAATCGTGAAGTAGTAGAACAATTAGTGTCTGTGCTCGCAATAGCTACAGCTACTAAACCATCTCATAGACATAAAGATTGCGACGAAATGTTTTCTGCACTGGAAGCGTGTGAGCATACAGAAAAACATTCGCAACAATGCGACACTTCTACGGATGTATTGCGACGCAAACAATGCAGAAATAGTTCTAAGCCTAGAAAAAAGCGCTATGCAATTACGGCATTAATTGTTGTAGTACTAGTTTTTATAGTAATTTTATTCAACTGCTTAGGTTTATTTGTTGGGAATGCTTTTGTAAATCGAAATAAGCAATCTTTTGATGGTGAGCCAAGTAGTAAAAGAATTGAGGAAATACGCAAAAATAATAAAAGCTACGATTCTTACATGCAATTAGCTGAGCGTGAAAGCAATTCGGATATTGCGTGTCGCTATATTTCTCATGCAATGCAAGTGCAAAATAGTATGATCAAGAAGAAATATATAAGCAAAATATCATTTAAACCTCTCCAAATTTTATTGCAAATTCAACTTGCAGATCAGCAATGGAGTGCCAACGAAGAGCAATGTTTTGTTGGTTTGATTAATAAATACGAGCAAAACTTGCGTCCTGTAAATAAAGATTGGTTGAATATTTCTATAGAAATAGGCAAAGCGTATTGGTACTATTTTGCAGGATTTTCTGGAAAAGTTTCGCAAACAGAACGATTATCTCGTATGCGAGTAGCAAAAGTATGGTTCCAAGAGGCTCAAAAATATGAGATAGATGCGAATAAAGCGTCTTTGCAAGCTGTAGAAACTAATTCTGATGGCATATCGCATACTGTTTCAAATCAAAAAATGTTAAGCGCGTACATCGCTATTTCTGACGCTTATGCGCAACTTGTTGATGTTTCTAAAGATTGTGCAAGCGTAGAAACGTATAAAAATTATGTGAATCAATTACAGCAGCTAATGCAAATTGTTGAGAAAGATCACGGAGACATTTTATTTGTGGATACTGGAGAACTAGTTTTGCAATCAATTCATTCGTGGTTGCCGATGTTTCTAGAAAGTGGATCCAGTAAACAAGAAATTCAGCAAATGTGCGACAAGGCAGAATATCTTCTTAAACAAGCGCATGTGTCAAATGATGAAGCTGTAAGTAGAAAGAAAAACGCAATCGACAGTGTCAAAAAAGTTCAAGACGAAATTAATCTAGCTTTTTTGCAAAAGAAATAAAAGAAATAAAAGGAATAATAAAAGGGAGGGAATAAATGTGTAAACAAAGAAATTTGGGGGATATGTGGTTTTTCAAGCGATTTCAATGCGGCTGCGCTCGCATTGGCGTTTATATTGGGATTATTGTATTTATTAGTGCTGCTATAGTTGTTGCATTATTGCCACTTAATTCTATTGCGTATGCAAAAAACAGCTATAACGCAGCCAAAGGATTGCATATAGCAAATGTTTCTGTTATGACAAAACAGAAAACTGTTCGCACTCAAGGCGAGTACATGTTTACTAAACGTGCTGCTTCGCTACTTATAACTTTTGATGGATTGGACGCTTCGGAAATTAGGAACGCGCATAAAGCTACTGTTAGCGTTGGAAGATATCAAATAGTGAGTGCCAAAGTTGATTTAGCTAAGATTGAGGCGGTGTCGTCGCTAGTTAATATTCGTTATAAGATCCGACCTCGAGTATTAGGAATAGTAAGAGTTGAATTGCAAAAAGAAGGAATATACGATTTGCAAGATATCTCTATAAGACTTGCTGCTGTAACAATGCATCCTAAACGCATATGGGGAGGAGTTGACTCTAATTCTCATGTTTCAAAGCAAACTAACTATATTTCTAATGAAAGTAAACTTTCTGGCAACAAATTGCGCTCTCGTAAGCCAATATTAAGTATTCCTGATTCAGTTTTGAATGCTTCAGATTTAACAAAAGATAATTCTTATAGCAAGCGTCCAAGATATATTGTTATTGACAAAACTGTTCCTCGCTTGAGTGTTAGTTATGACAACAACGCATCGTATGAAGGCAAATATTTTCGTAATAATCGAGCTTCAAGAATATTAATACAGGATGATTCGTTCGTTTTCTCGTATTTGCTTCACGATTCTTATCCTATTGCGAAAGTTTTTGCTGATGGTAAGCAGGTTATGGTACTTACAGCTAAAAGCTTTAAAAACGATGGTGTGCATACAAACGTGTGGTATGCTGATGTTTCTTTTTCGGGGGATGCTTCTTGGGATGTTCGCTATTGTGTTGAAGATTTATCGGGTAATGCGAGTTCTTCTATCAGTAATAAATTCATTATTGATACGCTTTCGCCAACTGTTTCTATTACTGGAGTGCAACAAGGCGGAGCGTATTCTCATGCTGTAGTTCCAACATTAGTTATAAAAGATCGTTGGCTAAAACCTGCAAGCGTAACGTATTCGCTGAGAAGAATGCGATATGCTAAGGAATTGCGTTCTTTTGTGTCTAGAAAAGCTGATTCGCAAAGCGTAAGTGTGCAATACGCAGGTTTTTATAATGGAATTCAAGACGATGACGTATATCAGCTTCAGTGGAGTGCTAAAGATTTAGTAGATCATGTTATTTCTGGTAAGTTGCAATTTTCTATAAATAGAAGCGGTTCCTCATTTAGTATAGATAGTTCCACTAAAGCAATGAATCGTAAACAATTGCAAAATGCTAAAGATATTCATATTGAAGAACTCAATCCTAGCGGACTGGCAAGTCCTGCAAAAATTAGTGTTATGCAAGACGGTGTAGAGAAGATTTTATCAAAACAGGATTTTTCTGTAAACAGTCGCACAGATCGTGGCTGGCGACGATTGACTTACACTATTTTTAAACGGAATTTTGCCGATAACGCTCATTATCGGGTGCGCATTATGTCAGTAGACAAGGCAGGCAATCATTCTTGTAGCGAAAGTGCAGTTAGCAAAAAGGAAGGAATGTTGCAATTTGCACCAGCTTCCGTGCAATTTACAGTAGATAATCTTGCTCCAATCACAACAGTGTTTGATATGCAAAATAATTCTACTTATCGCACTAATAAAGAAGGAAAAATTTTACGTATTAGTGCAAAAGATAACATAGCATTGCAATATGTAACAATCGATGTTGATGGTAAAACAAATCGTATTTGGAGCGGTAAAGATGTGAATAAATCAGTTTTATCTATAAAACTAAAACCAGACGGTTTTACTCACGACGTATTAGTAAAAGCTGCAGATTATGCGGGAAATATAACAACTTTGCAATATAAAAATGTAAAAATTGTTTCTATTGCAAATAAGCTTGTAAAAAAATCTGAAGCAGATAAAAAATCTAAAAATAGCGAGAGTAAAGATGCTGATAGTTCTGATGATGGTTTAGATGATGATTCCGACAATAGCTCCGATAACGATGATTGGATAGCTCGTTCGCAAGTGAAAAAATCGGAAAAATCTTTTGAAAATGCTGATTCCTTTAAGCGAAAATCGGTAAATTATATAGAAATTGTGGCTTATATTGGCACTGGAATTATAGCAATTCTTTGTGCTGCATTAGGAATTAGCATTATTTTTAAAAAGAAAATTAGCAATCAGTAAACTATTCTAATTAGTTTTGCTAGATTTGACAGGCATTGTGCGAGAAAAATAAAAAGCCCACTGCGGTGGAATGAATGCAGTGGGCTCAGTGGAGCTAATGGTAATCGAAACCACGACCTCTTCGATGCGAACGAAGCGCTCTACCAACTGAGCTATAGCCCCAATGTCTAAGACAAATCATCTTACGACAACTCTGCACACTGTACTACAAAGCTTGTATAAAAACAACATTTCTTGTAGTGCAGCGTGCTTGAGTGTCGTAAGTTAAAATACTAGTTTATTTGTTTTCTTTATTAAGTTTTGCTGCTTTCTTTGCTTTGTGCGCTTTGTATAAACCAATAAAAGTTGGCACAAGCGAGATAAGCAAAATTGCAACAATTACTAATTCAAAATTCTTCTGTACGAAATCAATCTTGCCGAAGAAATATCCAAGAAATGTGAAAAGCGACGACCAAACGAGACCGCCTAGTACAGAAAATGGTGTGAAGCGTATCCAACGCATTCCAGAAATTCCGGAGATGAACGGCATAAAAGTGCGTATGAATGGGAAGAATCTACCCAAGAATACTGCCAGCGGACCCCATTTATCAATCATTTTTTCGGTTTTTGCAACTCGTTCTGGAGTGAGCGCTTTTACTTTCCCGGATTCTACAATCTTTCGTCCGAAGAAATGACCAATAAAGTAATTGCACTGATCGCCAATAATTGGGGCTAGCCACACTACGGCAAGTAATAGTGGAAGTGGAAGCGCGCTATGACCTGTTTGAGCGTCAGGAGCTGCAAAAAACCCTGCTGCGAAAAGAAGTGAATCTCCTGGAAGGAATGGGAAGAATACTACGCCTGTTTCAATAAAAACAATGAGAAAAATAAGGCCTAATGCTGGAGCTGTGCCCATTGCAATCCAACTTGCAATAGCTGAGCGTGGATCCTTGAGTAGGTTAACAATAAAATGAATAAATCCCATAATGTCCTGTCATAAATTTTGCGTATTTAGTGACGCTTGTTAATTAAAAATCAAGCGAAACAACTGTTATTTTGAGCCTAGCAGTCGCCATAAACGGTTGACACTTTTTGTGCACACGCTATCAGTTAATTGCGTTATAACATACAATAATAGTTAGTAATGTAATGTTGCATGGTTAAAACTTGAGAAATTGCTTGGCAATTAAAGATTGGCAGGAGAAGTAACGTATGAAGTTAAATGATGAGCATGATGGTGAATATCCACAAAGTTTTGCTCCGCTAAAGCCTAGGAAACGTTCTGCTCGTGTAATCAATGCTAATGAAGTTTTAAAAAAGAATGATGATTCGAAAAGCAAAATTCCTGACGAATATGTAAACATTGGTTTGCCGGAAACAGACTTGTCGATTGCTGATTTTTCTCGTAAGCATTCTAATCCAAAGAATTGGTGGATTTATTTTGGCGTTCTGCTTGTCGCTATTGTTATTCCGTATTGGATTGGTCGCACTATGGCAGCTCGTCATACTTCGTGGGTTATTTCGCATTGCTCTGGATTATCTTCGCAAGGTGTTGTTTTTATTTCGTGGGTAATCACAGTGTCTGCTTTTACAAGTCTTGCTATGGCGTTGATTGACACTCATCGTTGGATTTGGCGGATAATGTTTGCTGTTTTTCTGGCTTTAGAACAACTTATTGCCGGATTATGCATGCTAAACATGAGCTTCTGGTATTCGACGTATGTGGTCTATGGTCATGCTTCAGGTTTAGCGAATGCGGCAAATCTTGGCATTATTTCTGCAGGTATTGGAGTAGCTGTATTTGCTGTCATTTTTGTTGGTTTGCTTGTCATTGTTCCTAAAACCTCGGCTTTGAATGTTCTTACGCGTAGTTGGGCGTCGTTCATAATGTTTTATGCAATTGAGGTTTTGGCAATTCTAGTTGTGTTATTTGGTGGCTTTATGACCGCAATGTAATATTTGGATTTTGCGAAAATAAGTTGTTTGCAAGTGGTTGTATGATAGAGACTTGGCGTGTAACGCCCGCGGATTGAGAGCGCTACAGCAGAAGGTTGTGGCACCGCGCAGTGATATTAAGGAGGACGCCGTGGCATTAACGGCTGAAGATAAGAAGAATATTATCAACGAATACGCGACGCACGAGGGTGACACGGGTTCCCCAGAAGTGCAGGTCGCTTTGCTTAGCAAGCGCATTGCTGACCTTACTGAGCACTTGAAGGAGCACAAGCACGATCATCATTCTCGTCGTGGCTTGTTGCTCATGGTTGGTGATCGTCGTCGTCTTCTCGATTACTTGAAGCGTGTTGACATCAACCGTTATCGTTCTTTGATTGAACGACTTGGCTTGCGTCGATAGTCTTGTAGCCCGGGCTTAGCTCGGGCTTTTGTATTCTTTGTGCTGTACGCAGGTACGTGTACGCATAAAAATTGTTCACATATTCACAGATTTGGGGTAAGTGTTGTGAACAATATTTAAAATTTATAACTAAAAAGAATTAACGAATAATTCAAAAAATAATTAAAGATTGATGTATAACTGAATACGGATGATTGAAGTAACCGAAACAAAAAACACTACGAAATATTGACGTAACGCAAGTGTTGCAAAGAGTGCAAATATTCGCATATAAGTAATAATGCGAAGTCGTCAATGTTATTACGCATGTTGGTTGATTAGGTAAGTTAAGAAAAGGAGGAACCCGTGGAGGGTCCCGAAATTAAGGCTGTAGAAGCCGTTATTGATAATGGTTCATTTGGTAAGCGTACGCTACGCTTTGAAACTGGTCGACTTGCTCAGCAAGCAGATGGTGCTGTTGCCGCATATTTGGATGACGATTCCATGATTTTGTCGACGACGACTGCAGGATCTAGTCCGAAGGAAAATTACGACTTCTTCCCATTAACTGTTGATGTGGAAGAAAAAATGTATGCTGCTGGAAAGATTCCAGGTTCGTTCTTCCGCCGTGAAGGTCGTCCTTCTAACGAAGCAACGTTGGCATGCCGTATTATTGATCGCCCGTTGCGTCCGTTGTTCCCACACACTTTACGTAACGAAGTGCAAGTTGTTGAAACAATTTTGGCAATTAATCCAGATGATGCTTACGATGTTATTGCTTTGAATGCGGCGTCTGCATCTACTATGATTTCTGGTTTGCCATTTGAGGGCCCAGTTTCTGGCGTTCGTTTGGCTTTGATTGATGGCCAGTGGGTTGCTTTCCCACGTTGGAGTGAGCGCGAGCGTGCAGTATTTGAGATTGTTGTGGCTGGTCGTGTGATTGAAAACGGCGATGTTGCTATTGCAATGATTGAGGCTGGTGCTGGTAAGAATGCTTGGAATTTGATTTACAATGATGGTCAAACCAAGCCAGATGAGCAAGTCGTAGCCGGAGGTTTGGAAGCTGCAAAGCCATTTATTAAGGTTATTTGCGATGCTCAAAATGAGTTGAAGCGTATTGCAGCTAAGGAAACTAAGGAATTCCAACTCTTCCCAGAATATACTGACGAACTTTATGCTCGTATTGACGAGATTGCTCATGCTGATTTGAATGAAGCTCTTTCTATTGCTGAAAAGCTTCCTCGTCAAGATCGCATCGCTGAAATTAAGGAAGGCGTGCGTGCTGCAATCGCTGAAGAATTCACTGATATGGACGAAGCCGAAAAGGAAAAGGAACTCGGCAATGCGTTTAAAGAATTGCAGCGTCAAATTGTTCGTCGTCGTATTTTGACTGAAGATTATCGTATTGATGGTCGTGGTTTGCGCGATATTCGTACGCTTTCTGCAGAAGTTGATGTTGTGCCTCGCGTACACGGTTCTGCACTTTTCCAGCGTGGTGAAACTCAGATTTTGGGTGTGACTACTTTGAATATGCTTAAGATGGAGCAGCAGGTTGATGCGCTTTCTGGTCCACAGACTAAGCGTTATATGCACAATTACGAAATGCCTCCATACTCCACTGGTGAAACTGGTCGCGTTGGTTCTCCAAAGCGTCGTGAAATTGGTCACGGTGCTTTAGCTGAGAAGGCTTTGGTTCCAGTTTTGCCAGGTCGCGAAGAGTTCCCATACGCTATTCGTCAGGTGTCTGAAGCTATTGGTTCTAACGGTTCTACTTCTATGGGTTCCGTTTGTGCTTCTACGCTTTCTTTGCTTGCTGCTGGCGTGCCTTTGAAGGCTCCAGTTGCTGGTATTGCTATGGGCTTAGTTTCTGGTGATGTTGATGGAAAGCATATCTTCAAGACTTTGACTGATATTCTCGGTGCAGAAGATGCATTTGGTGATATGGACTTCAAGGTTGCTGGTACTTCTGAATTCATCACTGCTTTGCAGCTCGATACGAAGCTTGATGGTATTCCAGCTGATATTTTAGCTGCCGCTTTGCAGCAGGCACATGAAGCTCGTGCAACGATTCTTGAAGTTATTAACGAATGCATTGATTGCCCAGCTGAGATGAGTCCATTCGCTCCACGCATTATTACAACCACAATTCCTGTAGACAAGATTGGTGAGGTAATTGGGCCTAAGGGCAAGATGATTAACCAAATTCAGGAAGAAACTGGTGCTGAAATCGCTATTGAAGATGACGGTACTGTTTACATTTCTTCTGAAGGCGGAGAAGCTGCTGAGAAAGCTAAGGGAATCATCGATTCTATTGCAAATCCTCGTGTGCCAAAAGCTGGTGAAACTTTCACAGGCAAGGTTGTTAAGACCACAAGCTTTGGAGCTTTTGTGAATTTGACTCCTGGAACTGACGGTTTGCTTCACATTTCACAGATTCGCAATTTAGCAAATGGTGAGCGCATTGACACTGTTGAAGATGTGCTGAAGGAAGGCGATAATGTTGAAGTTATCGTACAAAGCGTAGATGAGCGTGGCAAAATTTCTTTGGCTATTCCAGGTTTTGAAGATCAAGAATCTTCTGCTCCAGCAGCGCGTGAAAATCGTTCCCGCAGTTCTCGCGACGATCGCGATTCTCGTGACTCTCGTGGCGATTACCGTCGTTCTCGCCGTGACGATCGCGATAATCATGACCGTGCGGATCGTGCAGATCGCGATGAGCGTCCTCGTCGCCGCATGCGCGATGACCGTGACGATCGAGATCGCATGGATCGAAATGACCGATACATGGATCGCGATAACCGTTATGATGACCGCAACACTCGTCGAGACGACCGTCGTGCAGATCGTGCGGATCGCGATAACCGTTACAGCGATAACGATTTTGATGAACGTCCTCGTCGCCGCGTGCGCGATGATCGTGACGATCGTTACGAAAATCGTGACGACCGTGAAGATCGTGCAGATCGTGACGACCGTGAAGATCGCTCAAATCGTCGAGATTCAGAAAATCGTCGCGTATCTGATAGAAAGCCGCGTTATGCAGCTGATGACGATCACTATGACGAGTATCGTTCGGCTCGTGAAGAGCGCGCAGAGCGTCCTCGTCGCCGCGTGCGTCGCGATTTTGATCCATTTGAGGAAGATTAATTGCGCAAATAGTATTAAAGCAAAATTATTGCTAGATACTAAATAAAAATAAATATTCGTAGAAATGCCTTCAAGCTGCGTTTGCGTTTGGAGGCATTTCTTTTAGATAGCTATTTAAATGTTTTATGCAATCTGTGCAATAAAATAAAATATAAAAAGTAGTAAAATATTGTGACTGCGTAAAGTAGCGTAATGCAATAATAAATACTTACGAAAAATATAAAACTTACAAAATAGGGGTGAAATATGGTTATGCATCGCGCATTAGGTTCGTTTGATACAACCGCTATTGGTTTTGGCGAAATGCCATTGACAATAGAAAACAATCTTGGTCACGATATGGGAATTGAAACAATTCACGCAGCTCTTGATGCAGGTTGTACGCATATTGACACAGCTTGGGCATATTACTGCTCTGGTGGTGAAGAACAAACTGGCGAAAAGCTTGTTCGTGAGGCTTTAGAAAGCTGGAAAGGCGACAAATCTTCTATTTTGGTTGCTACTAAAGTCGGTCACTTCCGTAACTTTACTGACGGGCGACCAACGTGGGGTAAGGATGGTAAGCCAGAGCATTTGATTGCGCATGCCAAAGAGTCTGCAATGGCTCTAGGCGTTGACACTATTGACTTGCTTTACTTCCACAGGCCAGATCCAGAAGTTCCATACAATGAGTCTATTGAAGCAATGCAAGAGTTGCTTGATGAAGGTGTGGCTCGAGAAATCGGTATTTCTAACGCTTCTGTGGAGCAAATCGATATTGCGCGCAACATTTTAGGAGAAAAGCTAGTAGCAGTACAAAATCAATATTCTCCAGTTCATTTAGAGAATGAAGATACGTTGCAATATTGCGAAAAGCTTGGAATTGCTTTTGTTTGCTGGAGTCCATTAGGTGGATTCCGTCATCCTTATGACGAGCATCTTTTCGATCCATTCCGCAAAGTTGCTGAAGATCATAACGTAAGTTATCAGCAAGTAGTTTTGGCTTGGGAGCTCGCTAAAGGCGATCACATATTTGTCATTCCTGGAGCTCACAGACCAGCTACAATTTTAGATAGTTTGAAAGCTTCTGATTTGCAATTAAGCAATGAAGAATTGGCTTATTTAGGCTGAAAGAAAACAATAAAATGCAAGAAACAAGCGTAACTGGTATGCCATTGCCGCACGAAGATGAGGACGGTACGCCAATTCCTGTAACCATTCCAGTGCCGTTAGGGTCTCGCACTCATGCAGTTTTTACTACTAGATTGGGTGGAATTTCTGAAGGCTTATTTGCTTCACTTAATTTAGGCGGACGCGCAGGAGATAGTGAGGAGGCTGTAGCAAGCAATCGCGCAGCTTTACAAAAAGCTTTGCAAGCTGACTTGTCGCTTGTTGCTCAAGTTCATAGCAGAGAAGTATTTGACGCAGATAGTGTAGTAGATTCATGGAATACTTCTTACGGCTTTGATGCAACAGGTTTTGCGGATTCGCAATTGAGAATTGAAGCAGATGCGCAAGTTTCAACTGCGTGCTCGCTTGCATTAGGAATGTTTGCTGCAGATTGTTTGCCAGTTTTACTTGCGGACGACGAAGCTGGAGTAATCGCTGCAGCGCATTGTGGACGAAAAGGATTGATGGCTGGAGTGCTTGATGCTGTCATCGAAGCAATGTGCGAAAAGGGAGCTGAGCGTTCTCGTATAGAAGCAGTGCTCGGTCCGTGTATTTGTGGAGATTGCTACGAAGTTGGTGAGAGTATTGCGCGCGATTTTGAAAAACGTTATCCGCAAACTGTAACAAAAACGCGTTTCGGTGGAATTGGTATTGATATTGCTGAAGCTGCACGCATTGATTTAGCGCTCGCAGGAGTTGCGAATATTGTTGACGCTTTGCCAAGAGTTACTGCAGCTACGCAATATTTGCAGGAAGATGAGGAATTGCGCGCGATTTGCGAAGTAGATGGGGAAGGCGAGTCTTTGCCGGAACGTTTGCAAAATTTGCAAAACCCAATGTGCACTTTGGAAAATCCGCTATGGTATTCTCATCGACGTGCTAGTTTAGCTGGAAAATCGCATGAAGGTAGACTTCTTGCTTTAGTAATTCGCGACAAATAATCGCATATGCTATATAAACATTACTGTATTTGAGCTAGGTAGTAAGTGCAGTTGTGTGAGCTTAGCAAAAACGTGCGCAACACACGAGTGTTTTTTGCTTGTAAGTGATAGCGTTGATTCTGATGGTGTAGCACAGCGTTTTGTGCAGCTGTGTGGGGGCTTGTGAAAGGAATATTATGGTGGCTGATTTATTTCCAACCGCGTTGCGTGGGTACGATAAAGACAAGGTAAATGAAGCATTTGCAAACTATGAGCGTACTATTTCTCGTCTGCGTGAACAAGTGCGTTCAAGCGATGAATCAATTTTGCAATTACAAGCGCAATTGCAAGAAGAAAAAAATAATGTAAAACGTGCAAAAAGCGGAAATACTTTTGCATCCTTAGGTGCAAATGCGCAACAATTGCTGGCATCTGCAGAGCAGACTAGTTCTCAATTGCTTGAGCGCGCTAAGCAAGATGCTGCATCAATTAAAAAGAATGCACAAGCACAAGCTGGAACTTTGCTGAACAATGCAAAACTGGATGCTGCACATTTAATGCAAGAAGCACAAACTAAAGCAGACACAATGCTTTCCAATGCCACGCAAAAGTCGACACAACTTATGCAAGCTGCACAAGAAGATTCTGCACGTTTGCGCGATACTACTGCTAAAGATGTGCAAGCTCAAAAAGACGCTGCAGAATTAGCTTTACAAAACACTCAAGAAGAACATACGAAGCGCATGGCTTCTGAGCGCGCTCAGCAAGAAAGCAGCATTTCGCAACTTAAGTCGGAAGCTGCGCAAAAAATTGCTGAGCAGCGTGCGGCTGCAAACGAAGAGATTGCACGTGCTAAAGCTGAAACAAACGATCAGATTGAATCTGCTCTTGCAGAAGCAAATAAAAAGCTTGCTGATATGCGCGAACACGCTTCGAAGATGATGGCTGACGCACAGCGCAAAGCTGGCGAAATTACGGATGCTGCTGCTGCTAAAGCTCAAGAAATTGCAGATGATGCTCAAGTTGAACGCACGCGTACGTTAAGCCAAGTTAGTGCAGAAGTTGAGCAGATTCGAGCAGATATTGCTGCTCAACAGGAGGAAGCTACAAAGAAAGTCAATGCCTTGCTTTCTGGTTTGAAAGAGAAAGAAAGAGCAGCTCAGGAAGAAGCAGATGCTTTGGTTGCTCGCGCAAAAACTGTTCATCAAGAAGCTGACGAATATGCAGCGCAAACGCATCAGGCTGCGGATAGTCAGGCTGCTGATATTGTGCGCAAAGCTATGCAGGAAGCAACTGCTCAGGTTGAAGAGCGTAGAGCTGCAGCGCAGCAAGAGCTTGATGGCATGACGACTCGATTAACCCAATTGCAGCATCGTGAGGCAACTATTACGCAGCGCGTTACGGAATTGCGTTCGCTGTTTGCGAATGCTTTCTCTGGATTTGATTTTGGGGATGCTCAACAAAACCAACAAGTTGCGCAAGCTTCTGACGATAATGAGGATTCGTCGGATGCTCAATCTTCTGCAGATGCGAAGCAGGCTCAGCGAGATGTTCAAGCTGCGTTGGCTGAATCTGAAGAAGCTAACGAGTCTCAAGAAGATCAAGACACAGATAATCAATAAAGAAAATATTGTAAAATTTGTAGATTGGCTTAAACATCGTACGCTAGAATGTGCTGGTATTTGAATAAATATTTGAAATAAATATTGATAATTAACAGGAAAGGTAGCATTGTGACTGAAATCACTGCTCTAACTGATGAAAAATTACAAGGTTTGCGTGAGGATTTTGACGCAAATCCTTTAAACCGTTTAGCTATGAATGGTGTGACTGCTGCTGGTATTGATAAAGTCGCGCGTAATTATGATCGTGCGCGCTTATTGCAGCGTCGTTTTTCTACCATTGTTGATAACGGAGATGCAACACATCAGGATCGTTCTGGCCGTTGCTGGCTGTTTAGTTCGTTGAACGTGGCTCGTTTCATTGCGAAGAAATCCCTTGGATTGAAGGAATTTGAGTTTTCTCAAAACTATGCGATGTACTACGACAAGCTTGAGCGAATTAACTACTTCTTGAAGGATGTTGCTGCTTTGGTGCGTGCAGGTGAGCCTTCAGATTCTCGTTTGATTCAGCATTTGTTGCATGACGTTATGGGCGATGGCGGCCAGTGGACCATGGCTATGAATGTTTACAAGAAGTATGGTGCTGTTCCTAAGGATTTGTTCCCAGAAACTGCTTCTTCTAAGAATACTGGTGCTATGAATACGCAGTTGCGTGCGCTTTTGCATACTGCTGTTGCTCATATGTATGCGAATGCCACTGAAATTGATGCGATTATTGCGGATGCTACTGCTGCAGGTCACAGGATTTTGACAATTCACTTGGGTGAGCCACCTAAGAGCTTCGATTGGGAGTGGACTGATAGCGACGGCAAGTTCCATCGCGATGGTGAGATTACGCCAGTTGAGTTTTGGAAGAAGTACGTGAATGCTGGTCTTGAGGATTATGTGTGCTTGGTTGACGATCCTCGAGCTGAACATCCTAAGGGCAAGAAGATTGCTATTGAGCATTTGGGTAATGTTGCTGGCGGAGACGCAACCGAATATTTGAACGTGCCAAACCAGTTTATGAAGGATTGCGTGCGTAAGATTTTGGTTGAGAAGGGCATTCCAGTGTGGTTTGGTGCCGATTGCCATCCTATGATGGATCGCGAGAATGGCGCTTGGGCTACTGATTTGTTCGAGTATGGTCGCGTTTATGGCGTTGATTTTGATTTGGATAAGGAAGCGCGTGTGCGTTTTGCTGATTCTGCGATGAATCACGCTATGGCTTTTGCTGGTGTGGATGTTGCTGATGATGGTACGACTACTCGCCGTTGGCGCGTAGAGAACTCTTGGGGCACTGATATTGCAGATAAGGGTTACTTTACGATGAGTGACGACTGGTTTACCGAGTATGTGTACGAAGTTGCAGTGCCGAAGAATCTGCTTCCGGAAGAATATCGCAAAGCCCTAGAAGAACCAGCAATCGTATTACCGGCGTGGGATCCAATGGGCGCTTTGGCTTAGCTTAAGCGCATTGGGCGCTTAAGCTACTCCAAAGCGCCGCGCTCACTATTGCGAAAAGCACAGTGTGCTTTTCGCGTGAGCTCGGCGGTGCTTGCATCTTTATTCAAGATGCAAGCACCGACCACATCAAATGTGGTTGTGCTTTCAACGCAAGCTCGGCGGTGCACGCATCTTTATTTCAAGATGCGTACACCGACCCCACCAAGTTAGGTTGATTCTCTCCTCGCACCCACCGATCGCACCAAGCACAGTTTTTATAGGATGGTGACAAATGGCTTCTACAGCTGAGCAGCGTACTTCTCGCGCGGTAAAGAAGGAAGTTGAGGAGGGGCGTAACCCTCTTAATTCCGCGAAGTTTCAGCGCTGGGAAGACCAGGTTGGTGTGGATCGCATAATAAACCGCCGCGTGCTTGAGCTGGAGCCTTTGCCAACTCCTGCTCAGGTGCTTGGTGAGTTGCCATTGTCGCCGTATGCGCAGGATATTGTTGCTGAGTCGCGCGATGAGATTCGTAGCTGTTTGAATGGCGAAGATGATCGCTTGTTGGTTATTGTTGGCCCGTGTTCTGTGCATGATCCTAAGGCTGCTCTTGATTATGCGAGTCGTTTAGCTAAGTTGCGTTCGGAGCTTGAAGATGAGCTTCTTATTGTTATGCGCGTGTATTTTGAAAAGCCGCGCACAGCTCTTGGCTGGAAGGGTTTGATTAACGACCCGGATATTGACGGAACGCATGATATTCATAAGGGTTTGTTGCTTGCGCGTAAGACTTTGCTCGGCGTGTTGGATGCTGGTTTGGCTGCTGCTACTGAATTTTTGGAGCCGACCAGCCCTCAGTTTATTGCGGATGCTGTGAGCTGGGGTGCGATTGGTGCGCGTAATACTGAGTCTCAGATTCATCGTCAGCTTGCTAGTGGTCTTTCTATGCCGGTTGGTTTTAAGAATGCTACGGATGGTTCTGTTTCTGCGGCTGTAAATGGCTGCTTAGCTGCGAGCCAGCATCATACGTTCTTTGGTATTGATCATCTTGGTCGCGCTTGTGCTGTGCAGACTCTTGGCAACCCTGATTGTCACGTGGTTTTGCGCGGATCTAGTAAGGGGCCGAATTATGATGCTGCGTCGGTTGCTTCTGCTGTGGCTTCAATTCGTTTGCGTTTGGGTACTGGTTGCATGGCTTCGCATGGTGTTGTTGTGGATTGCTCGCATGGTAATTCTGGCAAGGATGAGCGTCGCCAGATTGAGGTTGTGCGTGAGATTGCGGATCGTTTGGCTGCGGGTGAGCAGGGTATTAAGGGCGTGATGATGGAGAGCTTCTTACAGGGTGGTAATCAGGATCCTGCTCCTCTTAGCGAACTTGAATATGGGAAGTCTATTACGGATCGTTGTATTTCTTGGGAAGATACTGCCAATTTGCTAAGAATTTTAGATAAATCTGTAGCAACTCGCCGTAGAGCTTAGAGCTTAGAGATTGTAGTAAGATAATCTCAATTAATTTCTACTTGGCTTATGTTCCTTACTGTATTTGCCGCCTATTTTTGCATTATATTTTGCGTACAAGGGAGTGTGTTGAAATGTATAACGAAGACTTGAATAAAGCGAATAATGGGAATAATGCGAATAAAGGTTTTATGTGTAAAGCACTACCGGTGGTGCGTTATATATTGTTAGCTTTGATTGCAACTGGTGTTATTTTGTTGGCTTTTGCATGGTATCGTGGCACGCATAGTGCTGGTTATACGCTTGTTACGTTTTCTGCATTGTGGTTTAGCGTTTTTATGCCGTTTGTAACTGGAATTGCTTTGCTTGTTTTTGCTAACGGATGGCGTCGCATTGTTGGCACTTTAGTTTGTGTATTGCTTATAGCCGGATTTTTCGCTTTTCTTGCCCTGCAGAATCAAATTATTGCGTTTTTCAATGTTCCTGTTGTGAATCCTTGGTTTGATTTTACGTGCGGAGCATTGCTGAAAATTGCGACTTTGACTTTTGTTATTATGACTTTAGTATGCGTGTTTTTGGTTAAGAATAACGATAAATGCGTAAGTAGCGAAGTAAAAAAGGATGATTCTGCTAATGCCTAGTACTGAGAAAATTACGAAAGTCGCTGTTGTTGGTGCTTTAGAGGAAGAAGTTGCGCATATTGCCAGTGCGCTTGAAAACGTGACTCACGATCACTCTGCAAGTCTTGATGTATCTTGCGGCACTCTTGACTCGGCGAATGGCAGTAAAATCGAAGTCGCGGCTACTGTTGGCGGAATGGGTCTGGTTAATGCTGCTGCAACTGTGCAATATCTTATTGACGCATATAACCCTCAAGTCGTAATTTTTTCTGGTATTGCAGGAAATCTTAATAAAAATTTGCATACGAACGATGTTGTTCTTGGAAAAACTGTAAAATATCTCGATACCGATATGCGCTTAATCGGTCAATGGAAGCCATTTGCAAGCGAATTTAATTCGGATGATTATCTTCTTAAAGTAGCTAGTAAAGTGCTTACCGATATGAAAATCACGCATATCGCTGGCACTATTGCATCCGGCGGATATTTTGTTGATTCGCCAGAAAAAGTAGCGGAGGTAATTGCAGCTACTCAAGCGGATGCTGTGGAAATGGAAGGCGCAGCAGTCTTGCATGTGGCTGCTCGTAACGACGTTCCTGCACTTGTTGTGCGCGCAATGAGCGATAATGCGGATACAAAATACGAGGATTTTCACACTTTTGATATTTCCGAGTATGCGGACACTGCTGCAAAAATTACGGTAAATATTCTTCGCAATTTGTAGCATTTCGACACGCTGATGTGGTCGCCGACCTTCATTTTGCTTAAGTCGCGTTAAATATAGCACCAAATACCGCCATTTTTGGTACCCACTTTATTTTTGCCGGTGAGGTTTTACCCACCTGTTTACGATGGTTGCGTTAATAAAAAAAGATAGGGATTAATTAAGAAAATGCGCCCAATTCGCAATACGGCTATAGGAACGCGAAAATGTGGTGGGGCGCAAGGCAATTCTTCGCGAAAGGAAAGAAGAATATGCGTAACGATATGAATAAGTCAAATATGAATAAATTTAATACGACTAAAAGCGCACTTAAGTTCCGCAGTATTGCTGCGGCGGCGCTAACTTTCGGCTTGTGTGCAACCTGCTCTGCTTGCGGAGACAATGTTCCTGCTGATAATTCCAATGCGTCAGGTTCGCAAAACACTAAGATCTCCGGCAATTTCCAAGGCTCGGGTGCTTCTTCCCAGCAGGTTGCAATGGAAGCGTGGATTGCAGGATTCCAATCTAAAAATCCGGGTGCAAAAATTGCTTACAATCCTACTGGTTCTGGTGCTGGCGTTACCACTTTTATGACTGGTGCCACGGCTTGGGCTGGTTCAGACAAAGCGTTGAGTAACGACGAAGTTGAAAAGTCTAAGTCGATTTGTGCTCATGGAACTACGGCTTTCGATGTGCCCGTGTATGTTTCACCAATTGCGATTATTTTCAACCTTAAAGGTGTTTCGGATGCTGGCAAGCATATTAATTTGGACGCTTCGACGATTGCTAAAATTTTCGACGGAAAAATTACGCGCTGGAATGATGACGATATCAAGAAGCAGAATCCTAAGCTAAAGCTTCCAGACACCCCGATTACTGTTGTTCACCGCTCCGATAAGTCCGGTACAACGCAGAATTTCTTAAGCTATGTGAAAGACGCTGCTCCGGACGATTGGAAATATGATCTTTCTGAAAACTGGCCAAATAGTGTCGGTCAAGGTGCAAAGGGCACTTCGGGCGTTGTATCTACTATTCGCATGGCAAATGGTGCGATTGGTTACGCTGATTTTTCACAGGTCGGTAAGCTCGGTACTGTTGCAGTGAAGGTGGGGGATACTTACAATGAGATTTCTCCGGAAGCTGCTTCTAAAACTTTAGCTGATTCTGAAATTGACGCAGACGCTTCTGCAAAATATCCTAATCGCGTTGTTATGAAAATTAATCACAATACGCAATCTAAGGGTGCTTATCCAATTGTGTTAGTTTCTTACGATATTGCTTGCCCGGTTTATAAAGATGCTGGAACTGCTCGATTTGTGAAGTCTTGGCTTAGCTACGTAACTAGCGCGGAAGGGCAGAATGCTGCTTCTTCTGCTGCTGGAACGGCTCCACTTCCACAAAATTTGGTAAGCAAAATTAACGCATCGATTAAGTCTGTTAAAACAGGAAAGTAAAAACTTTACAAACTGATATTATGAACGTATCGGTTATAAAGGAGAATGATTGAGTTCTACGAAAAATGCGAAAGCAGTCGCGAATAGTGCAAACGAAACTGCTCAAATTTCTGAGAGCAATAGCAAAAATTATGTTGGCACTCATCTTGCGGACCGTCTTTTTAAAGGCGTGGCTGCAGGCTGTGGCATGCTAATTTTGCTTGTTCTTACAGCAGTTGCAGTATTTCTGCTGTTTCGTGCTTTGCCGTTATTAAGTGGAAATCACGATCAAGTAAGTCATGTGTTTGCTGATTTTACTGGTGGTAAAGCGCATGATTTTATAAGCTATGTGGCTCCGCTTATTTTTGGCACAGTGCTTATGTCTGCGCTCGCACTGCTGTTCGCATTTTTTGTGGCAATTGGTATTGCTCTGTTTATTTCGTATTATGCGCCTAAAAAAATTGTTCCGCTTTTGAGTGGAGTAATTGATTTGCTTGCTGCGATTCCGTCCGTAATCTATGGTTTGTGGGGCGGATTGGTTTTGGTTCCAGCTATGTATCCTTTCTGGGATTGGGTTTCTAAACTTTTTGGCTGGATTCCGCTATTTTCTGGTCCGGCGGCTAATCCTTCTCGTTCTGCTGCTACGGTTGCATTAGTTTTGGCTGTGATGATTTTGCCGATTATTACTTCTATGGCTCGCGATATTTTCCAGCAGGCTCCTCGCTTGCAGCAGGAAGGTGCGCTTGCGCTCGGCGCTACGAAGTGGGAGATGATTAAGTTAGCTGTTTTGCCGTTTGCAAAGTCTGGTATTGTGTCGGCTTCTATGCTTGGGCTGGGCCGTGCTTTGGGTGAAACGATGGCAGTTTTGATGATTTTGTCTCCTGGATTTACTTTTGGTATCAATATTTTCAAGGCTTCTCAAAATCAAACTATTGCCGCAAATATTGCAGCGCAGTATCCGGAAGCGAACGGACTTGGCGTAAGTGCGCTTATTGCAACCGGCTTAGTTTTGTTCGTTATTTCTTTTGCAGTCAACTTTATTGCTCGCAAAATTACCGGAAAGGCGGGCGCATAAATGGAGCATCAAATTAATAAATCTAACGAAGGTGCTGAAGTCTTCGCAGAAAATTGCGTAGAAAATCGCGCAGAAAATTCTGCGGCTCCGGTTATTGACTTCAACAAATTCCGCCCAACTCGCTCACACATAGCTGCGCGCAAACGTAAAGACATGCTTATGCGCGTGCTGATTTTCTTGTCTTTTGTTGTGGCACTTATTCCGCTTATTTCTTTGCTTTTAACAACCATTATCAATGGTATTAAGCGTTTAAATTTTGATTTTCTCACTCATAACATGACTTACGTTGTGGGCGGAAATGCTACTGGAACTGGCGGTTACGGCGGAATTTTGCACGCGATTATTGGAACTCTTGAAATAACGCTAGGAGCTATGGTTATTTCAATTCCGATTGGTTTAATGTGTGCTGTTTATTTGGTTGAGTATGCTCGCGGAAACAAAATTTCGCGCATAATTAATCTGCTTGTTGACGTTATGAGTGGTATTCCGTCTATTGTTGCTGGATTGTTTGCATTTTCTATGTTTGCTCTTCTTGCTGGTCCTGGCACAATCAATGGTTTTGAAGGATCTGTGGCTCTTTCTCTTCTTATGATTCCAACAGTTGTGAAGTCTTCTCAAGAAATGCTAAAAATCGTGCCTAACGATTTGCGCGAAGCGTCTCTTGCTTTGGGAGTTACTCAGCAGCGCACAATTACAAAAATCGTTTTGCGCACTGCTCTTCCGGGAATTGTGTCTGGCTGTATTCTTGCGGTTGCGCGCGTTATTGGCGAAACTGCACCACTTCTTATGGCTTCAGGCTTTATTGCTTCCACGAATCTCAATTTATTTGATGGGCAAATGACGACTTTGCCGGTGTATGTTTACCAAGAATATTCCAAACTTTCTGCGAATTGTCCAGCTAATGCGCCGGCTTCTTGCGTAACGTCAATTCCAATGGAGCGCTCGTGGGCTGCAGCTTTAACGCTTATTGTGTTGGTGTTGTTGCTAAATATTTTGGGGCGAGTTGTAGCTCGAGTGTTTTCTGTAAAGGCGAAATAAAGCGAAGTAAATCTTAAATAAAGTGAGTTAAAGCAAAGCAAAATAAAGCAAAGCAAAGCGAATTAAATTTTTAGAAAGTGAGCATAAAATGGGTCAACGAATTGATGTGAAGCATCTTAATATTTACTATGGTGATTTTCTTGCTGTAGAAGATGTGAATATTAATATTGAGCCAAATAAAGTGACGGCTTTTATCGGACCTTCCGGATGTGGAAAATCAACAGTTTTGCGCACTTTAGACCGCATGCACGAAATCACTCCTGGCGCGCGAGTAGAAGGTCAAGTGCTTCTTGAAGGCCGCGATTTATACGGTAAAGACGTGGATCCTGTGGCTGTCCGCCGCGATGTTGGCATGGTTTTCCAGCGTCCAAATCCTTTCCCAACAATGTCTATTCGAGAAAACGTGCTCGCTGGAGTTCGTTTGAATAATCGCAAAATTGCTAAGAGTGATGCTGACGATTTAGTTGAGTGGGCTTTACGAGGCGCGAACTTGTGGAATGAAGTTAAGGATCGCTTAGATAAGCCGGGTATTGGTCTTTCTGGCGGTCAGCAGCAGCGACTTTGCATTGCTAGGGCTGTGGCTGTGCATCCGCAAGTTTTACTTATGGATGAGCCTTGCTCAGCTCTTGACCCTATTTCTACATTGGCTGTAGAAGATTTGATTAATGAGCTTAAGCGTGACTACACGATTGTGATTGTGACTCACAACATGCAGCAGGCTGCGCGTGTTGCGGATTACACGGCATTCTTTAATTTGAAAGCTGTAGGTCAGCCGGGGCATTTGGAATACTTTGCAGACACAACTACTATGTTCAACAATCCGCGCAACGCTGAAGCTGAGCGTTATATTTCCGGTCGTTTTGGCTGAGTTGTTATATACTTCTTTGATTTCGGTGTATTTCCTTGGTCAGCACGTGCGCGTAAGGTCAGAGCTGTTCGGTTGTTCAAAGGTTTCGCAATTTTCATAATTTTATGTGAGATTTTGTGATGCTTTCGTTCATTCGACGAGTCGCAGTAACCTCTGCGTGAATGCCCAAATGTAATTGCGTACGCGATTGCTCAAGTGCTTTCGCCGCGCTTTTCTGGTCTTTTGCGCTTGTAAACCAAGGAACAGAGAGTATATGGAAAAGTTCTTCCATCTCAAAGAAAACGGCACGAATGTATCAACGGAGATCACTGCAGGTCTCACTACATTCTTCGCAATGTCGTATATTATCGTCGTAAATCCAATGATTTTAAGCCAAACTGGCATGCCTAAAGGTGGCGTTTTCCTCGCTACAATCATCGCAGCAATCATTGGTACCCTTGTTATGGGCTTGTTTGCTAACGTACCTTACGCACAGGCTGCTGGCATGGGTCTTAACGCATTCTTTACTTACACAGTTTGCTTCGGCCTGCATTTTACTTGGCAAGAGGCCATGTGCATGGTGTTCTTGTGCGGTTTAATTAACATTATTATTACCGTTACTAAAATTCGTAAAATGATTATTCGTGCCATCCCGACTTCGCTTCAACAAGCAATCGGCGGTGGCATTGGTTTATTTGTGGCCTATGTGGGCATGATGAGTGTTGGCTTGATTACTTTTACTTCCAAGGATCCTGCCGCCGCTGCAAAGAGTAAACCAACTGCTGCTATTCCAGGTCTTGCTGTTATGAATAACCCTGTGCTTTGGTTATTCCTTATTGGACTTCTTTTTGCTATTGTTCTTACAGTTCTTAAAGTTCGCGCAAGCTTGCTTATTACAATTATTGCAACTTCTTTAATTGGTATTCCTTTGGGATTGACTTCTTTGAACAATGCAGTGTCTGTTACTGATGCTTTTGCTCAGCTTCCAACTACTTTCGGTGCTATTTTTAGCGATAAGGGTTTTGCATCTTTGTTTGCTGATCCTGCTCGTTTGCCGCTTGTGTTGGTAACTATTTTCGCATTCTCAATGTCGGATACTTTTGACACTCTCGGCACCTTTATTGGTACTGGCCGTCGTACAGGTATCTTCTCTGAGGCTGACGAAAAGGCTCTTGAAAACGGCTCCGGATTTAGCTCCAAGATGGATCGCGCATTGTTTGCTGATTCTATTGCTACTTCTGTTGGCGCAATTTGCGGTACTTCTAACACCACTACTTATGTAGAATCTGCTGCTGGTATTGGTGCCGGTGGTCGCACTGGTTTGACTTCCGTAGTTGTATCTATTTGCTTCGCGCTTTCTATTGTTCTTGCGCCTTTTGCTTCTGCAGTTCCTGCTGCAGCAACTGCAGGCGTGCTTGTTGTTGTTGGTTGCATGATGGCAAGCTCCTTGAAGGAAATTGCTTGGGACGATATTTCCGAAGCAATTCCTGCATTCTTTGCTGCCGTATTTATGGCGTTCTCTTACTCCATTTCTTACGGCATCGCTGCAGGCTTCATCATGTACTGCTTAGTTATGACTTGCAAGAAGCGTGCTAAGGAAGTTCATCCAATGCTTTGGATTGTTTCCTTGCTGTTCTTGCTTGATTTCGTTGCTAATGCAGTGCTGTAAAATGTGCATTTAATGTAAGGCGCATTTTGCAAGTAGTGAACTTGTGAAACATAAAATATAAAAGTAAAAATTAAAAAATTCGAGGGTATGTAAATTACATGCCCTCTTTTTTATTTCTATAGTATTTCTCTTGACATTGTCCTAACGGCGTATTAGACTTACCCAACGTAAACCACAGACCGTTGGCGGAATTAAAAATTCCTGAAATTGATGTGTCAGGCCAGCACAGGTTGAGCGATGATTTATAGCGAATTTCGTTATGAGTCGAAAATTTAAGCACATTTTAGTGTTTCTTATGTTGCTCTGCCAGTGCGCAGGGCTTTTTTTATTGCCCTGTTTATTACGCTTGATGCATTTCTTTCACCTACGGCCAATTTAGGAAGGAACGCCATGAAGAGGCCCGAAAAGGAAGCGGTAGTTGCCGAGCTTACGAAACTTTTCCGTAATGCAGACGCTATCTACCTCACCGAGTACCGCGGGCTTACCGTTCCGCAGATTTCTACTCTGCGCGAAAAGCTAGGCCGCGATACTTCCTACTCTGTGGCTAAGAACACGCTTGCTCGTATTGCTGCTAAGGAAGCGGGCATTGAAGGTCTCGACGAGCTTCTCGCCGGTCCAACTGCAGTCACCTTCGTTAAGGGTGATTTCATTGAGGCTGCTAAGACCTTGCGTGATTTTGCCAAAGAGAATAAAGCCCTCGTCATTAAGGGCGGTTTCGCAGATGGAACCGTTTACGATGCCGAAGGTGCAAAGCAGCTCGCCGACTTGAAGTCGCGCCCACAGTTGCTTTCCGAAATGGCCGGCGCGCTCAAGGGCACCATGTCCAAGGCCGCTTACCTGTTCAACGCATTGCCAACCAAGGCAGTTCGTACAATCGACGCTTTGCGCGAGAAGCAGGAAAAGGCCGCTTGATTCCCTTGCAGCTTGCTGCATGAGACCAACCAAATATAAAAATGTTATGGTCGTAAGGCATAAGGTATGCCCGGCCAAGTAAGAAAGGAAGCCAATTATGGCTAAGCTCACTAACGAAGAGCTTCTTGAAGCTTTCGGTGAAATGACCCTCGTTGAGCTCTCTGAGTTCGTCAAGGCATTCGAAGATAAGTTTGATGTCGAAGCTGCTGCTCCTGTAGCCGCTGTTGCCGCTGCTCCAGCTGCTGCTGGTGCTGCTGAGGAAGAGAAGGACGAGTTTGACGTCGTTCTCACCGCTGCTGGCGATAAGAAGATTGCAGTCATCAAGGCTGTGCGTGCTTTGACCAGCCTCGGCTTGGCTGAAGCTAAGGCTCTCGTGGACGGCGCTCCAAAGGCTGTTCTCGAGAAGGCTAAGAAGGAAGACGCTGAGAAGGCTAAGGCTGCCCTCGAAGAGGCTGGCGCTTCCGTTGAACTTAAGTAGTTCTAACTTTTTGTTGCTTTGCGCATAACGCAGTTTTATGCGTGCGTGCATAGTGAAAATTAGGCGGTAGGATTATTCCTGCCGCCTTTTTTGTTGCGCTGCGACCTTTTCTTTACTTGCGCGTAAAGTTTCTGCCGCGCGTGTTATGCGAAGGTTGATGACAAGGCTGCCGCAAAGAAGTCTGATAAGAAGTCTGAAGCTAAGAAGTCTTCCGAGAAGAAGGCTGCTCCATTGGCTAAGACCGGTGCTGCTGTAGCTTTGGCTGCTGTTGCTGCTTCTGTGCTTGCTGGCATGGGTGCTGCTCTTCGCAAGATCCGTCACTAAGCTGAAATCTGATTCAGTGATGAATCATTTGGGCTTTAGCTTATTGGTTGATCGTTGAGTCGGTTTTACTGTGAATTACTTAGTCTAGTGTGCTGAAAGGTGCGCTAGACTAAGTGCTTTTGTAAAAAATTTTGTGCTCTGCACGCTGTGTAGATCTTTTAGTTTTATACAGCAATTAATTGGTTTGCGTTTGCTTGTTGATATGGTTTGCCAAATTTCCTTTTTTACTATTGATTCAGGCTTCGTTAACCGATTAATGCTGAGCACTTTGCGTTGTTGCTTTCCGCTAGGGACGGTTGGTAATATCGCAAGTTTCGAGGCTCGGAAGTTTCTTCCGAGCCTTTTGTTATTTCCATTTGCATAAAGATTTTAAAAATTATTGCAAATAAAATTCTTTGCAAAAGTTCTAGTAAAATTCCTTATAAATTTTCTTGTAAAATCTTCAAATATGAATATGTGATATTTTTATGCTTAAAATCAACAAATACTAGCGCAATATACACAAAGCATGACACAATAGTAAGTAGTGTGTTTTTTGAAGGGAGCAGATCACGTGAGTGAGCGACAAACCGTGCAGCGCTGGATGATTACAGTTGGTGGTGTCGAGCAGGCACGTGTGGGTGCAGGTCAGTCTGTAGAGATTGGTCGAAAGCCTATACGCCCGTTGCGTGAAGATGGTTTCGCGCGCGTCGACATAGTGGATAATAAACGTTCTATGTCAAAGAGGCATGCGCTGCTAATTGTAGACATGCGAGGCGTGGCAACAATACGAGATTTGCATTCAACTAACGGTACATATTTAGTCAGCGCAAATGGTGATTTGCTGCGTCTAGAGCCTGATGTTGATTTTCAGCTTCCAGATAACTTAATGCGCATGCAATTCGGTGATGTTCCTGTTGATTTTGTGCGTGTAGAAGAAGAATCTGCTGAAGTTGAAAAAGATAACGCAGTGCGTAATCTGTTCTCTTATGCTACAGATGAATCGCATGATGAGCCTGCAGCTTCAGATTTATCAGTAGATCAAATTCTTGATTTGCGCGCTGGTGAGCCAACAGGTGTTTTCCATGCTCAATCAGTTTCGCATCCTGGATTGTCTTGGAAACAAGGCATGCAGAATCATACTCAGCTCAATGATGATTCGCAAACAGATGTTGCTCCAATCAATCATGATGTAACTTTGCCTGTTATGCGAGAACAGCAGGAGGCTCCTGTAGAGCCGCGTAATTTATTTGCAGATGCGCAAGCGATTCAGCAAGAAAGTTCAACTAAAGAAGAACCTTCGCAACAAGATTCTGTGATTTCTTCGGTTTCTGCAGTTGATCAAGCTGATTCAGTTGCTCAGGTTTCTCCGGTTACGCCAGTTAATCCGGAAACAAATGTATTGCAAAACGAAAGTTCTCAAGAATTTCTAGTATCTCCATTAAATTCAACTGAAACTTTTGCTGAAAATATTGCCAATACTTCAGCTTTTAATGGTGCAAATACAGGTTCTAATAATCTCGATATTAACAGTTTTGGCTCTACGAATCTCGGTACTACAAATCTCGACTCTAATAATCTCGATATTAACAATTCTGATGCGGAGTACACACCTGCATTTGAGCCAGGCTCCGTATTTGAAAAAGTATCAAAAGGCGAATTTGACTCTCAAGAAAATGTAGTGGAAGCCGGCGGATTTACGTCAAAAGAAGCTGAAGAAAGTAGTGATTTTTCAAAGCAATTTGAGATGGCGCAATATTCGCAGTTGCTTCCGTTTTTGGCTGCAAACACTGGGTTATATGATGACTTATACGCGTGGCTCGCAGCTCAAGGTAATTCTGAAGTAGATGCTGCACTAGCTAGAAACAGCGGTTATAGTGCATATCGCAAAGCTATTGAACAGTAAGCAAGTAGGGTGGGAATATGAGTGATACAAACAATGTGGAGCAGGATTCGGCAGAGCAAGTTTTTACTGATACAGTAGTTGAAAATACTACGTCAGAAGATGATTCTTTAGAAAAATCTGGCTCTAACAATACCAACAGCGCTCGTACTAACGCTTTACAACATATAGTTGGGTGGAAGCAGCAATATCAGGCTCAGCTATCTCCTTCTCCACTAGAAGATATAACGCAACTTGCTGCACAATTAGAGTTGACGCATGCTCATCCTTCCGGAATTGCGCAACTTTTTGCAAGCGGAAAAGTAACATTAAAATCTTTATTCCGAGACGCTGGAATGTTGCGAGCTGCTGGGCGAAGGCTAGATCGAGTTTTTGAAGATAGAGACGCAAAAGCACATGAAAGTGGCGTTTCCGAACTTTCTTTAATAGTTGGTGTTGCATCGTGGAATGGCAACCATGTGCCTGTTCTTACGTATCCTGTGAAAGTTGTTCGTGACACTAATCAAGATGAGACCTCCGCCACTATTTATTTCTCTGGAAGTGTTGGGCTGAACAATTCGCTTGTGTCGCGTTTAAGTGAGCGTGGTGTTCAACTTAGGGAAGATGTTTTATTCGACGGATCTCAATATGAAAGTGGAACGCCAGAAACTTCTGTAGTGTTTGATGCTATTTGTAAGCAAGCTCGCTCAGCTTTTACAGATTTTGATATTGAGCGCGATATTATACTTGGCTGCTTTACAGATGCTGGTTCGCGTTTTGTAGCAGAAAGTGAACAAATTATTAACGCTTTGCAATCTGGCAATGTTGGAAATGCGATGATTGACGCTATGGCTGGCGATGATCGAGCTATTCATAAGCTTCAGTCTGCAAATAAGCTAGAATATAGTCCTTTCGACGCAGATCCTCATAGCGAATGCGAAGTTGGTGAAGTAGATAACGTTGTGCGTTATGCAGCGGAGCTTGTTGCTTCTGGAAATTCTCTGTTCGTGGATATTGATTCGGGCTCAGATTCAGCTGCGATTGCTGCTGCGATTGCTTCTCGTTCTGTGATTGCAGGACATTCTGTGTTGTATGTGCCTAATGTTGTTGAGCAGCAGAGGCGTTTCCGTTACACGTTGAATACGCATGAAATTTCCTCATTAGCATTAGACGTTGCGGATGGTCATATTGCTAAGCATGTCGATGCGCAGTTGATTGCAGCAGTTGGTGCTAGACATAGTATTGCGACTTCACGATTTGAGCAGGTTGCAGATGAGTTGGTTGGAGTGCGTTCTCGCCTTACTCGTTATTTAGGCGATCTTCATGGTATCAACGAAACTTGGGGAGTATCTGCATATCAAACAATCCAGAATCTTGCAGCAATTGCAATGTTTCCAACCCATCCGTCTACGCATGTGCGTTTAGATGTTTCTGCAGCGCACGCCATGACCGGTCATATTGAAGAGTGGTCGAAAAAATTCCACCAAGCCGATGAGCTTGGAGAGTTTAGGATAAATCCTGAAGATACTCCTTGGTTTGGCGCGTCGATATTTGACGAAAATGAAGCTATATCTGTATATCAGCGTGTTGTAGACGTGCTTCTTAAGCTTCTTCCAGCAACTCGAGAACAAGTTAAAAGCACTGTGCAAAGCTGTGGTTTCCCTGTGCCAACAACAGCTCGTGAGTGGAGTCGTCAAGTTACAGTTCTCAAAAATTTGCGACGTGTACTTGACGTATTCCAGCCTGAAATTTTTGAGCGCGATTTAGATGCAATGATTGAAGCGAGTAAGCCGAAAGTTCAGCGTAAAGCCGAAGGCACAATTATGGGCTTCTGGGAACGTAGACATCATGTTCGAGAAGCGCGCAGCTTGCTAAGAGTTGGAGCTAAAGTCGATGATTTGCATGAGGCATTAAAGATTGTTGCGCAGCAAGCAGCTCAGTGGCGTACTTTCGTGCCTCACGGCGGATGGCCTGTTTTGCCGCCAAAATTGGATGATATTGTAAATACTCAAGAATTATTAGCAAGGCATTTAGTTGCTCTTGATGCAGTGTTAGCAACAACTCTTAAGGGCGCAGATCTTGAAAATATTGAATTTGCGCAGCTTGAAGCTCGTTTGCAAGATTTGCATGACGACAGAGCATCTCTAGATACTCTCCCTGGTCGTTGCAATTTGGAGCGTGAGTTCAGCAAAGCGGGCTTATCTGATTTAGTTAGCGATTTGCGTCGTCGCAACGTTACAGGTAATGCAATTGACGGTGAGTTGCAATTGGCTTGGTGGACTACTGTTTTTGAAGATATCGTTAATTCTTCTGCAATTATTTCTCACCAAGATGGCTCCGCAATGCAAGATGTCTCTGATCGGTTCGTGCAAGTTGATACAGAACATGTGCGTTCAATCGGTCCAATGGTTCAGCAAGAAGCTATGAGGCATTTGTGCGATTTATTGTTCTCGCACACGCAAGAAGCTAATCAGTTACATACTATGCTTGCAGGAAACCGTTCTGGAATTACTTTTAATAAATTATTGCGCAATTATGCGGAACTTGTGTTGGCTGCGAAACCAATACTTGTAGCTATGCCATCTACTCTTACTATGATGACTCCGTTGAGACCTATTGCAGATACTGTAATAATTGATTCGGCATCTCATATATCAAATATTGAGTTGCTATCTATTTTGTCTCGTGCTCGTCAAGTAGTAGTTTTAGCGCATAAGCAAACAGTAAGTTCTGAAAGTTTGCGTTCGCTTATTTCATTACTACCATCTGTAACAGTAGTTTCTAGAGCAACAAGGCGCTCGCTTCGTTTAGCGCGATTCTTGGAAGAACATGGTTACGGAAAGTTGCGTCATGACGTTCCTGTTGAACGTTTGCAAGGTAAAGTTCGTTTGCATCAAATTGAAGCAACTGGAGTTCCAGTAATGTCTTCTGGGCTTATTGAAAGCAGCCAGCGTGAAATTGATGAAGTAGTTGAGCTTATTCGTCAGCGTGCGAATACGTTTACGGTTGTTCCTTCAAGCTATGTGCTTGTCGTAGTTACGTTGACAAACGTGTTCCGCAGTCGTTTAGGAGCAGAGTTGAAGTCTTTGTCTATTAAAGACGAAAACATGGCTAGATTCTTGCGACATGTGAGACTTTTGGGCGTTAATGAAGCTTCTGGAGCAATAGCAACAGATGTAATTATGTCGCTTTGCTATGCAAAAACATCTCATGGCAGACTTCTTCAGCAGTTTGGATTGCTTGAAGAAGAAGGTGGAAGCAGTATGCTTCTTGACGCTTTGGCTCTAGCTCGTCGTCATCTAGATATTGTTAGTGCGTTTACATCTAAAGATATGGAAGATGAGCGTTTGCACCAAGATGGTCCAAAGCTTTTGAAGAACCTTTTGCAATGGGCTGAGAAGTTAAGTGATAAGCCGCTTCGTCCAGAAGATGCCAACGATGTTGAAGCGCAAATTGCTGCAGAAGCTGCACAAAGAAATGTGCTATTTACTGATTTAGCTGAGCGTATTCGCTCGCGTGGATTAAAAGTTGCAGTCAACTATGGCTTCGATAATGGCGTTAGAATTCCTCTAGTAGTTGGACTTGCGGACAAGTCATTTGCTGTTGCTGTGCTTACGGATGATGCGCAATTTATGAGCGTGCAATCAACTCGTGAACGTCATCGCATGATTATTCAGGATTTGGAATCCTTGGGCTGGTCAGTTATGACAGTGTGGAGCGTTGGAGCTTTTGTCAATCCTGAAAAAGAGGTTGACCGTGTTGTTTCTCGTCTCGGGGAATTGTATGGTGACAACGAATGAGTAAATACGATCCCAATAGAAGATCTCCCCGCAGGTCAGTTAGGGTTGTTCGTGAAGGCTCGGAGCTTTTTGATGCAGATGGCGTTAAACTCGAGCCTTCTGACGAGCTTACTTTGCAACAGCGTAATCAAGACGACGATAATCGTATTTTAAGCGAATTGCCGCCTCACTGGGCGGTGTTTTCCGAGCGTGTTAGTTGAGCTTGAAATACGCGAGAAGTAGCAGAATGATTTATTCTTGTTGCTGCTTGTTGCTGACTGGTCATTATCGCTAATTGCTAATAATTACCGCTGATTTCTACTAATCGTGTACGTATTCCATGACGGCAATCTCATTGTGACAATTTCATGGCAACAATTGCCAAAGAGGGGTTTGCAGACTGAGCTTGTAATAATCGCAACGCATCTGCGGCAGGCATAGCAAGAGTGGTAGTATTTTGCTGATTTTGTGAAACTTGGGTGCTTTGAGTTATTTGCATTACCGTAACATTATGAACTACGCTAACATAGCGTTCGTCAATTTCTGCAATATTGTTTTCTTCAATATCCTGGTTTTTGTTTTTATCGTTATTTTCTATAGTGCTGCTTTTAGATTTTTCGTTGTTGTGACTTTCTGCATTTTTAGAGTTAGAAATTTCTTCATCTTGTACCGGCTTGCTAAAAGCTAGATCAATTTTTTCGCCAGGAAGCAGTGTGTGATCTGCACTAGCTAAATGAATGGTAATAGAAGTGAATCCTTCTGGAATGCGCGGAATTTTACTCAATAGTGTTTGCAAAATTGGCATGCCTTTACGTATTTCGCATGTTGCAATAATAGAAGCATTCGCGCTTATATTATTAGATAGCGCTTGATTAAATACTTTATGTTTAGGCACTCGAACATATGCAATATCGTTTACGCTAACGCGTGAACCTTGCTGAATATTGTGTTTAGCTACTGCTATAACTTGAGTTTCTTGTGAGTCAATAATAGTTGACACAACGAGTAAAGCCATCATTCCAGCACATAGCACAATAATGATTTTCCGCATGAAAGCGCGTTGCCTTCGCTGCAATAACGCACTATTTTTTGCGTTATTTTGAGATTTAAATAAAGAAAAATTTATGCTCATACCTGTATTTTGAAATATAAAAAATGCAAGAGCAAGAAAAATTGCGCGCTGTGGATAAAACCTATTAGCGCGCAATATTTAAACAATAATTAATATTTATAATTTTACAAAATCATTTATCGGTTCGATAAAAGCCTTTGCCTTTAAAGTTGATTGGAGGAGCAGAGTACACTTTGTGCACTGCATCTTTTCCGCACTGAGGGCAAATGGTAATAGGGTCATCTGAAAATGATTGATGTTCTGAAAAATCGTATCCGCATTGCTTGCAACGATAATGATAAGTAGGCAAAAGTCCCTCCGAAGTTACACGAGCACGTAAGTAGAAACTTACTGTTCCTTCACATATCCTAGTACATACTATGACAGTTATTATAGGTGTTAAATTTGCTTAGTGAATGATTGCGGCACAGCATATTGTGTGATGTCGCGCGCAATAATCCCACATTTTGGCGACACGCCGAAATGTTTATGTTGCTACACATCCTATGACTTCTTTATATTAATACTTATGGGTTATGAATCGGTGAGTGCGGTACTCGTATTAGTCATCCTCGTAGCCTTATGGTTCGGGTGGTTGCCTAAACGCACGGTTAACGGCATGAAGTCTATGCTTGAACATCGCGAGGATAGGTTTTCACCAACACTTCATCTTGTAGGTGAGTGGAGTACTGCGCGCATTTGCGACGGTACTAGTATGTTGGCAAAAGGGGCTTGTATGCAACCGACACAACAAAAACGAACATTAACTCCTGAATATATTGCGCGCATTCGCGCTGCTAGGCGTGCTGCAATACGCCGTCGTTGTGTGTTGGTAGTTGCGCTTGCTGCCTTGACTTTTGTCGTATTCTTAGCAGGATGCTCTGGTATATTTTCTCCAGTTTTTGCTCTTATTCCTGGAGCTATGTTGGCAGTAGTGCTTTATTTTGGAGCTCGTGCTTCTAAGCATGCTCGTGCTTGGGAGGTGCGTATTGCAACAATGCGCGCTGCTTCGAAATGCAAAGCTGAGGATGAGCTGTGCGAACGCCATAATAGTGCTGTTATACGCCAGTTGAAAGATTATTCTTCTGCATCTGATTCTGATTTTAATGGAGAAATCAACAGTAGTGATGCGATTTCTCAAAACGACAGTGCTGAATATTCTGTATCTCAGACTGTAGTGCCTGTTCGAAATGATGCGTCTCGTGACAATACTGAAACTTCGGTTATGGAGCAGAGCGAAATTCGTGTTGCGTTACATCGTGCGGAGCAAGAGCGCAATGCAGCGTTGCGTGAGCGTTTGTATAAAGAAGAATCTGAATCTAAAGAGTCTAATATCGTTGAGGTGGAAAAGAAAGACGCATACGATTCTTCTAACGCTTTTGTGGCTTCGGAGCAAAACTATCAGTCTAATCAAGATTTAATTTCGTTCTCGCTTGATTCACAAACTAAGTCTGATTCAGGTAATGCTAATTTAGCATCTCGTACTCCAGAAAGTTTGGAAATTAAGTCAACTAAGCAAGTAGTTAAAGCTGTACCAGTTGCTAATGTTGATAATGCCGATGACGCTGCTAATTTTGCTGCTACAAACTCTTCTCAGTTCCACGAAAAAGAAAAAGTAAGCGAAGTGGATGCTCCAGAGAGTTCTGAAGACTCACTCGGCGTGGCAAATTTGCATGATGTTCTTGCTCGTCGAAATGCATGATTTAAGAGTTTTCTAAAAATTTTCTTAAAAGATTAGCACTCGAGTTGTTAGAGTGCTAAATTCGCGGTATTATGAGGCATAGAACGTAAGTGCGGTTGCGGACGTGATCGTCAGCCTCGTCGGATTGTTTCTTGCGTACGAAATAGTATCTCTTATGAAAGGGGTGGCAACAGTGTCGATTAAGCTCACACCGTTGGAGGATAAGATTATTGTTAAGCAAGCTCAAGCGGAAACTCAGACTGCTTCTGGCTTGTATATTCCAGATAATGCCAAGGAAAAGCCACAGCAGGGTGAAGTTCTTGCCGTAGGTCCTGGTCGTCGCGACGATAAGGGCGAGCGCATTCCTATGGATGTTAAGGTTGGAGACAAGGTTCTTTATTCCAAGTACGGCGGAACTGAAGTGCATTATGAAGGTGAGGACTACTTAATCGTGTCTTCTCGCGATGTGCTTGCAATTCTTGGCTAGTATTTAGCCGGTTGAAACAATAAAACTTACGCTGGAAATGACGGAAACGTTGTTCCCAGCGTTTTTTATTGCGGTACGTAAGAATGTCTGTGGAATATTTAGATAGGCGGCAGAAACTTTACGCGGTTGTAAGGTTTTGGTCGGATTTTTGCTATTGCACAGTTAAGGCATGTGTGGAGTATGATGGAGAAGTATGACATACAAACACCGCAATATTGTAGATACAATTCCTAGCTACAAGCAGGGTAAGCCAGCTCCTAAATTAGACGGCATTCGTGCGTATAAGATTTCTAGTAACGAAAATCCTTATGAGCCTTTGCAAAGCGTAAAAGAAGCGATCTCAAATCGCGCTCTTAATGTAATAAACCGTTATCCTAATATGCGTGGCACAGAAGTTGTTGAAGAACTTGCTAAGCGTTTTGGTGTGACTGCAGACGAAGTCGTGCTTGGTTGCGGCTCTACGGAAGTTATTACGCAGCTTGTTGACTTGGTTGCAGGTCCGGGAGATGAGGTCATATATCCTTGGAGAAGCTTTGAAGCTTATCCGATTATTGTGACTGGAGCTGGTGCTACAAGCGTTCAGATTCCTAACCGTGCTGATGGTTCCCATGATGTTGACGCTATGATTGCAGCTATTAGCGATCGCACGCGTTTGGTTATTTTGAATAATCCTAATAATCCAACTTCTGCTTCACTTAGCGAGGAGGAAGCTCGCAAGGTATTAGATGCTGTGCCAAGCGACGTTCTTGTACTTATTGACGAAGCTTATGTGCAGTTTAACACAGCAAAAGGCACTGCAAATGGCATAAAACTGTACCATGAGTATCCAAATGTAGTTGTTGCTCAAACGTTCTCCAAGGCTTATGGATTGGCAGGTTTGCGCATTGGTTATGGTATTGCTCCGGCTGAAGTCGTAGACGGTATGCGTAAAGTTGCTGTGCCATTTGGAGTGTCTCAAATAGCGCAGGTCGCAGCTTTGGCTTCTCTGGAAGATGACGCAAGCAAGGAGATGAGTACTCGTGTTGCATCTCTTGTTGCTGAGCGTGAGCGCATTCTTGAAGCTTTGCGCGAGCAAGGTTGGAATATTGAAGATGCGTATGCAAACTTCTTCTGGATGCCATTTGGGGCAGATACCGAGCGGGCAACAGAACATTTTATTGCTGCAGGATTGTCTGTTCGCGCTTTTGCTGGTGAAGGTATTCGCATTAGTATCGGCGAGCGCGAGGCTAATGACAGGGTTTTGACAGTTTGCGAAAATTTAAAAAAAGAAGGTTTTTCGCTAAATAACTAGCTTTTTGCATAAAAGTTTTGCTTTCGGCGTGTCTTAATCTTGCATTAGTCGCGATTTCGTGGCAAAATAACAAAGTTGCCGTTTGAAGTTCACTTCTTACGGAGACTGCTGGCGGGTTTCCCAAGTGGTCAAAGGGAGCTGACTGTAAATCAGCCGCTTCGTGCTTCAGTGGTTCGAATCCACTACCCGCCACGCCTCGATAGCTCAGTGGTAGAGCACTTCCTTGGTAAGGAAGAGGTCGTGAGTCCGATTCTCACTCGAGGCTCTCTGGCGGGGTAGCTCAGCTGGCTAGAGCGTACGACTCATAATCGTAAGGTCAAGAGTTCGAGTCTCTTCCTCGCTACAACGGCCAGTAGGAGACTGGCTGGCCAATAATGAATTGTAGAGGTGAACGAAATGGCAAGCAAGAGCGCCGACATCCGTCCGGGCATTACGATGGCATGCACGGAGTGCAAAGAGCGTAATTACATCACGACGAAGAATCGTCGCAATACGCCTGATCGTCTTGAGTTGAACAAGTTCTGCCCACGCTGTGGCAAGCATACGCTTCATCGCGAGACTCGCTGAATCTTCAGCTTACTGCGCTCACGATTTTGGCTTGTTTAAGCTTATTGCTAGTTGCGCAGATTTTATGCTTATTACCCCGCTTAATGCGGGGTTTTTGTTATTTATTGCTGTTAATATTTAAACCATGAGTATGCAAGCATCTTTAGTAAATAATCCATCCTTTGCAGATATAACAACTGTTGGCGTAGGTGGCAAAATTGCGCGTTTTATAGAGCCAAAAAGTCGCGTTGCTGTTATTGAAGCGGTAGAAGATGCTGATGAAGCTGGTTTGCCTTTATGTGTTATCGGTGGCGGCTCTAATATGCTTGTTAGCGATGAGGATTTCAACGGCGTTGTTGTGCGAGATGCTAGACGTGATATTCATGTGCTTGATGAAGCAGCACCTTCAGAAGATGGCATTGATTTGCAAAGTGGTGCTCATTTAGTGCATATCAATGCTGAAGCTGGTTGTAATTGGGATGATTTTGTTTCACATACGATTTCTCTTGGCTTAGAGGGTGTAGAAGGTCTTTCTGGCATACCTGGCACTGTTGGGGCTTCTGTTGTACAAAATATTGGCGCTTATGGTCAAGAAGTATCTCAAAGTGTTACTTCCGTAGAAGTTTGGGATCGCGAAACAAAATCAACTATGGAGTTGCAAAAGGATGCTTTAAATTTTGGGTATCGCACTTCATTGCTTAAAAAAAGTATGTACTCTTCAGTAGGAGTCCCTGCGGATTCGTATTTTCCTACTCCTCGTTACGTTGTACTGTCTGTTACTTTTTGTTTGAAGCATAATTCAACCGGCGTTGTTTCTCATTCGCAATTAGCTAATGCTTTGCACGTAGAATTGGGTGAGCGCATGCAAACAGCAGCAATACGTCGTGAAGTTTTGCGCGTTCGTGCCTCTAAAGGCATGCTTGAGGATGCTTCTCGTTACGATAAGCTGTGGATGCGTGGTACAAAGTGTGCTGAAGGTGTTGAATTTGCTTTGCGATTGCAAAGTGAAGACTATGTTACTGGCGAATTTTTAGAGAGCGATAATATTTACAGTGATCGTCATAGTTGCGGTAGTTTCTTTATGAATCCAATACTTAGTACTAGTGAAGCCGATACTTTGCCAGAAGATGCTCCTAAATTTGATGCAATTATGCAAGATGGATCGCATGGTATAAAGACTTCTGCAGCTTGGCTTATTGACCATGCTGGATTCCATAAGGGTTTTAGGCTTATAGAAAATGGGAAACCTTCGCCTGCGGGGCTTTCTTCATTGCATACTTTGGCACTTACCAATCGTAATAATGCTTCTTGTGACGATATTGCAAATTTGGCAAAAACTATTATCCGTGGTGTGCAAAGTAAGTTTGGTGTAACGCTTATTCCTGAACCTGTTGTAATAAATATTTCTATAAACTGAAAATTTTACGAATATGATGCGTTTTATGCAGTAATATATAAGTTTATTATTTAAATTTTCACAAATAATAAAGGAACACACGGTAAAACTACCGTGTAAGCAATGTTTTGTGTAATATTTACCTACATTATCTATATAAATTTTTTATTTAATTACATTTACAGGAATAAATAAAGAAAATTAAGTAGAAATTTTATATAGGTGAAGTCGCAACTGTTTCGCAAATTTGTCGATGCGCTTCTGATTGCGGCATACCTTTATACCTATACCTCAACGAAAGTGCGTTTATTATGCAAATATGGAGAAAAAAGTCTGTTGAACAGACTATCGCTGAGACTATGGATGGTGAACGCCATCTTAAACGTACATTAAATGCTTGGGATTTGGCAGTTATGGGTGTTGCTGTCGCTGTTGGTGCCGGTATTTTCTCTGTTGGCGCTCAGGCTGCAGCATTTCATGCTGGTCCTGCTGTAATTATTAGCTTTATTATTGCAGGCATTGTATGCGGTTCTGCTGCAATGTGTTACGCAGAATTTGCTTCTATGATTCCAGTTGCTGGATCTGCTTATACGTTTACATATACTACAGTTGGTGAGCTTATTGCTTGGATTATTGGCTGGGATATGATCCTAGAAATGCTGATGGCTGGCTCAGTAATTTCAAAGTATTGGGGCGTTTATCTTAACGATTTAATGAAGCTTTTCGGTTTGAATATGACCACAAGTTTTAACTTAGGTGGTTTCACTATTGATGTTGCTCCGATTATAATCGTTGCATTCTTTACAACTATGCTTGTCCTTGGAACTAAGCTTTCTGCACGCTTCGACGGCGCTTTAACAATCTTGAAGATTGGTATCGTTCTATTCGTGGTTGTTGTGGGCTTCTTCTACATTAAAGCTTCCAACTTTACGCCATTTGTGCCACCTGCAACCGACGCTGCAAGTGTAAAGGGAATAGAAGTCTCTGGGGTTATGGCACAGCCTTTGTGGCAGTGGGTAACAGGCATGCAGCCAGCTGTTTATGGCGTTCCAGGTATTCTTTCCGGCGCGGCTCTCGTGTTCTTCGCATTCATCGGTTTTGATGTTGTTGCAACAACAGCAGAAGAAACTAAGGATCCGCACAAGAACATTCCACGAGGTATTGGTCTTGGATTGTTTATTGTTACTGTTCTTTACATCCTCGTCGCAGTTGTAACAACTGGTATGGTTTCCTACAAGGATTTGGCAAAGCAAGCCGCTCCTTCGCTTTCTACAAGTTTCGAACTTGTGGGTGCTACTTGGGCTGCAAAGATTATTTCCCTCGGTATTGTTATTGGTTTAACAACCGTTGTGATGGTGCTTTTGCTCGGTCTTACGCGCATTATCTTCGCTGTGAGCCGCGATGGCTTGCTTCCACGTAGCTTCTCTAAGGTAAGCAAGCGTGGTATTCCTGCAAGACTTCAGATTGTTGCTGGTATTGTTGTGGCAGTCGTTGCTTCCACTCTCGATATTGGCATTCTTTCCGACATGGTGAACATTGGTACGCTTTCTGCATTCCTGCTTGTTTCTGCTGGTGTGCCGATTATGCGTATGCGCAGACCAGATTTGCACCGTTCATTTAGCGTTCCTGGCAATCCATGGCTTCCGCTGTTTGCAGCGCTTTCTACATTCTGGCTCATGCTTAACTTGTCTGTATTGACTTGGATTCGTTTTGCAGTGTGGCTGGCAATAGGCTTTGCGGTATACTTCGGCTACTCTTACCGCAATTCTTTGCTTGGCAGGCAGTTGCGTAAAGCTAAGCAGCTCGGTGTTCCGGTTGAAACTTTGTTTGCTCAAGATGCTGCTGCTGCAGAGAAGGTAGCTGAAGGAGAAACAGAGGAGCAGGCTCGTGCAGAAGCTCAAGCTGAGGCGACTGCTGCGGCCTCGCAAGATAGTCAAAATTAATAAATTATTTATTTAGCAAGAAGTCGGCATACGGTTATATCGCATGCCGACTTTTTGTGTCATAGACTTTTCAAAAATGTTCTATAATAGAAAAGTTGCATAAAAGCAGAAAGGAGGGCGTTATGCCATATGTAATCGCAGAGCCTTGCGTTGATGTAAAAGATAAAGCGTGTGTAGATGAATGCCCTGTAGACTGCATTTATGAAGGCGATCGAACGCTTTATATTAACCCAAACGAGTGTGTGGATTGTGGAGCTTGTGAACCGGCTTGCCCAGTAGAAGCTATTTTTTATGAAGATGATTTGCCAGAAGACTGGGAGTGGTATCGCGATGCTGCGGTTGATTATTTCGACAAGCTCGGAGATTTGGGAGGAGCTACAGATGCTGGAGCTTCCGGATGGGATGAAGCTCGCGTTGCAGCCTTGCCTCCGCGTTCAGATAAAGCAAGTAATTAATTATTTGCAAAGTATTATTTAATGTGGCGCGAGTTTACAATCCAATGTGGGCAGCGTTGTTGCCGTATTTTTTGCGAACGGCATCTAAAGCGTGTTCTGCGTGACGCAATCTAGTATTTTTATTCATTGTGGACATGATGTTTTGTGTAGGATTTTTAGATTCGCGAGTATTTTCCTCCAGAATATCGTTTAGAGAAGGCTGAAGTGAAACTTTGTTTGCTGGCACAAGATTATTCGCTGTAACACCAGCTAAACGAACTGGGCTTAAAAGCTTTGTGTTATTGCCTCCAAGAATGTAATTATGCACAGTTGGATTAGCTTTAGAAAGCAAAACAACGACATGCTCGTAAAACTCGTGTGTTGAATCAGTTGCGTTTTGCAAAGTAGAAGATCTAGTAACATAATGCAAGTCGCCAAAGCGTAGTTTTAACGTTATAGTGCGTGCCATAAGTTTTCTGTTTCGCAACTGTTGAGTTACTTCGCTGCAGCATTGCTGTAGTAATTGTTTAACAGCATTCTCGTTCGTGGTATCTGTATCAAGAGTTCGCTCAGTTCCAATGGATTTTTCAGGGGCATGTGCAGTCACAGTGCGCTCGTCTATGCCCCTAACTGATTGATATATCATTCTTGCTAAGATTTGCGAACCCGTTATGCGAGTAAGCGTTGCTTCGTCAACATTTTTAAGCGACGCAACAGTAGATAAGCCCCAATCCTCAAGCTTATGTATTAAAGATGAGCCAATTCCTGGTATTGCGCGCAATGGCATTATTGACACAAAATCTTCATTACATTTTTGCGGAATAAGAAGCATTCCGTTAGGTTTTGCGTTAGTTGAAGCCATCTTTGCAATAAGTTTATTGCTGGCAATGCCAACCGAGCATGTAATATGATACTTTTCAAATACTTCTTTTCGTACCCAAGTTCCAATATTTACAGGCGATTTCCACTGTAATAAAGCCGATTTAACATTCATATAGCATTCGTCAACAGAAACTTTTTCAACTTGATTAGTAATATGCAAAAAAATATTTTCAAAAATACTTTTGGAAACGCTTGAATAGTAAGGAATGTCAACTGGCAAGAAAACTCCTTGTGGACAAAGATTTCTAGCTTTAACAACGGGCATAGCGGAATTAACGCCGTAAGCGCGCGCTTCGTAGCTTGCTGCAGAAACAACAGCGCGATTGCCTGTGCCGATAATAAGCGGCTTTCCTTTAAGCTCCGGGTGTCTTGCAACTTCTAAAGAAGCATAAAATGCATCCATGTCGACATGAAGTATGTTACAACCTGAGGTGTCGTGCCCCCAATCACGTTTCGCTGCTTGTACTCTCGGTGCTGTACTCATAAGTTTATAATAGAACAAACGTTCGATTTTATGGAAAAAATTTGTGGATTAAACTAATGTTTTTGTAAAAAAGCGTATGTCGGATCAATATTCATGTAGGGTTGTTGCTATGAAGCAATTTGTCGTCAATCTTTTACATCGCATGCCTGTGCTGCTTATTATCGTCATTGAGGCTTCAATGGTGTATACAGCAACTTCTGTTGCAAAAGTAGCTTTTAGCCAATTGGATCCTCTGTATGCAGTGTGGTATCGCGTAGGATTTATGACATTGTTGCTTTTGGCTTGGAGAAGACCATTTTCTCGCAGCAAACGTAGTTTTTTGCCAAAAACGCTACGAGAATGGGGAATTGTTGCAGCCGTTGGCGTGTCGTTAGTTGCTATGAACACTATGTTCTATGTTGCTATTAGTTGCATGGCTGTTGGTGTTGCAGTGACTATAGAATTCATAGGTCCTTTGCTTGTGGCTGTTATTGCAGGTCATGAATGGCGAGAGCGTGTGGGAATTGTGATTGCTGTTTGTGGCATTATGCTGTTGGCTAGCGCTTCTATACATAGTTCAGTAAGCCCGCATTTTCTAATTGGGTTATTCGCCATTCTTGTTGGCGGTTCAATGTGGGGCCTATATATTGTTTCAGGTCGCATGTTGGCAAAAAGTTCACACGCTATTGATCGTGTAAGTGTTGCAGCTCTTATTGGTTGGCTGTTGCAATCTGTTGTTCTTGCTGTTCCTGCAGTGCAGCATGTTATTTCGCCTAAACCAGAAGCTACTTGGGCTGCTCGCCCTGGTGGTTCTTTTGCTTTACTTGCGTTAATGTTGGTTATTGCAATATGTGCTTCTTTCTTCCCAACTTTGCTTGATCAGGTTTTATTGAAACGTGTTACTTCTGCAAAATACTCTGTTATACAAGCGTTGTATCCTGCAATCGCAGTTATTATTGGAATGGGATTTGGTGAAATTCCAACATTGACTGATATTGCAGGAATAATTCTTGTTATGTTTGCTGTAGTTGTAACGTTTTCTGGAGATCACAATCCTGTGTAGCACTGGATATTGTTATATTAAATGTTATCTTAAAGTGTGTCGTCAAGCTTGTTTACAGTCCTTAAGAGGTGCTATAGTGTCAATCTGTTGCTGTTATGTACAGTAAACAAGTGGAGTCATGCCTGAGTGGCCGATAGGGGCACCCTGCTAAGGTGTTAGTCGTGTAAGCGGCTCGAGAGTTCGAATCTCTCTGACTCCGCGGATTACTCCGGATTGCTTTTTGCAGTCCGGAGTTTTTGTTTTTTAAAAATCTCCACATGAAAAAATTGGGTAAGCGGCGGGTAAGCGGCGGGTAAACGGCAAAAATTTAGGCAAGAGATTTAAGCAAAATTGTGGATTTGTGCATAACTTTTATCCAAATACTACCTTTTAACCACAATACTAAAAAAATATTTACGCAAATCTTTTCTAAAGTCATAGTTGATGTCATGAGCGCTTACTCTAGTGTTCAATGCAAATAGAAAATTATTCTCATAATTCGCTATTGCATTAAGGGTTGGGTTAAAGGAGATTTTTATGGAAACATATTTGGGGAAGCATACTAATTTTAGTTGTGCGAATAAATTGCGAAACCTCATGAAACAAAAAAATATTCGCAAAATGTTGGCATTGTTTACTTCCGCAGTACTAGTTCCTTCGGTGCTTTGTTCGCAAATTGCTATGGGATCTGTCGATAAATTAACGGGTTATTATTACAAAAAGTCGAATACTGTTGAATGGCTAAGCGAAAAGATTGCAAGGCTAAGGCTCGGTCCTGTTACGGATAAGTGGGAGGGTAGAAAGAATTCTATTTTTTGCATGGAATCTTCCGTGTTTATAGATTACAAAGGCAATATTAAGCAGATGAATGGTGAAGATTATCGTATTGCTGCAAATATTATTAAAACGCACAACAACAATGACGATGATTTAACTCAGGCTGCTTTGGCGTTTATGATTCATAATCATTTTGATATTAATCAAGATAGATGGAAGGAGGCTGTTGAAAACGGATTTGTAGACGTTGAAACAGAAACTTTAAGGAATAAGGCAGATAAGTTGTGGCAGCAGGGTGTTAAAGAAACTCCGGTTAAGGCTGTGCTAAAAAATGATTACACTAAGGGCAAGCGCATTGGCGTAATGCATATTAGTCTGCAAAATTCTAATGGAGATTCTTTAGGAGGAGTACCTATTAAAGTAAAATCCTCAAATAATCTTATTAAATTTGCTAACGGATCTGAGTCTTTTGAAGGAAAATCTAAAAAAGAAGGTTTAGATATTACTTGGAACGCACTTGATGCTGGAAACGCTCGAATTGAAGTTTCTTTTAACGCTCCAAAAGCTGAACGTTTATTCTCTCCAGATGGTCAAGATGTGATTAGATCTTTTGAAAATACATGGTATCCGCAAGATTTTTCTTTTGGTGTAGAAAAAACTTTCCAGCCGTTACTTAAGTCGAAAATATCAAAGCATGAGCTGCGTGCAGGAGAGCAGGTAGATAGTACTGTAACTAGCAGTGTTGCAGGAAATGATTCTTGGCCAGAAAATGTTCGTCTTCGCGCGCAAGGCTACTATTTTGTAGGTTCAGCTGAAGATATTTTGCATATTCAACAGCGAAATAGTGGTGAATCTGCTAAAGAGTACTTGAATCGCATGCGTTCTATGCCTAATTTGCGCCAAGTTGCTGCGGCTAAAGCTAATTTCTCTAATTCTGGCGAAACTATAACTGCAGTAGCAAAACGCGCTAATGGCGATATTACAGCATCTGATCTTGATAAAGCAGAAGCTTATAAAGTAAATGATTTAGAAGCAGGTTTGTTTGGCACATGGGTTTGGATTATTTCTCGCGATTCTCAGAATAAATCTGACCGAGAGTTTCTGAAAGATGATGTTGTGCAGCTATTTGGTTCTACAGACACTACGGCTGTTCATCAAGCAACTGTGAGCTCAGATATTGTTGCTAAGCAGCAAACTGTTGGGCTTAATACGGAAATTGTTAATGAGATTACTGTAAGAGGTCTTCCTGAAACTTACGGATCTTTTAAGGGAAATAACAGTTACGGCTTTAATGAAGATAAAAAAGCGCATATTCGCGTTTGGTGGGCTGGTGCAGGTAGCGAAAATCCTACTAAAAAAGACAACGAAAATTATATGCCGGGATCTAAAGGCGAGCCGTCTTATCAAGAGCCAAAAGAAGATAGTCATCATCGTTTGATTGCTAAGTGGGATGTTCCTGCAGTTAATGGCGTGTACAAGATTGGCAACGGAAATATTACGCTTAGACCTATTGCTGGAACTGATAGGTCTACTACTGAGCCGAAAGTTTTGGAAAATAATGTGCATATTCGCGCTAATAAAAATAGTGAGTCAGGATGGTATGTGTTTGTTTATGATTTTCCTGGTTCTTCACGCGCTTTAGCTCATAAATCCGCGTATGACGGATTGTGGAGTCGTGCCTTAGTTGAACCGGATGTTTTAACTACCCCTGTATCTGTTACAACTAGAGTAAGCGATGAAAAAGTTAAGGCTGGTGAAAAGTTCCACGATAATGCTCGTATTACTGGCACGTTGCCAAAAGGAAGTTACGTAGTGTTTAGTGCATACGAGTATGAAGATGGTAAGGGGAATAAGAGTGATTCTAGTGGAGCTAAATGTAGCGATGCTAAGAATGGTGACGCTAAGAATGGCGATGCTAAGAATGGCAGTGATTCTGAAACTAAGGAGATTAAGAAAGCTAAGGAAGCTAAGGAAACTAAAGAGACTAAGGAAACTGTAATATCTGCTGAAATTGAGAAAAAAATGCCTCAATCTCGCGTAAATATTACAAATAAACAAGCTGAAGAAAGTAAAAAGTCTTCTATTTCTGTAAGTTCTGCAGATATTACATTAGATCATGAAGGAACTGTTTATTGGAAAGCTGAAGTTTACGATGCTCAGGGTAATCCTTTAGCAACTCACGCATTGGGTGTAGAAGGAGAGACTGTGCAAGTTTCCGGCGGCGAGGATCGTTCTAAGAATGATGAAAATGAGGAGAATAATAAAGAAAACAAAGAAAATGTAGAAGAAAATCATAGTAAAACTGGCAGTGATGAAACGGCTGGCAGTGATGATTCAACTGATTCGAAAAATGATGTGAATGATAATGCTTCCAATCAACACGACAGCACAAATAGCAACGAAAATGCTAATAAGAATTATGTTAATCGAAGTAATACAATTCCAACATCGCTTGCTGTTACTGGTGCTTCTTCAGTAACTGTGATACTTCTGGCTGTTATTACGTTAACCTTTGCTTCAGGTTTATCGTTAGGTCGTTTTTCATCTATAGTTCCTAAGCATGGGAGAATGTCTGGTGGAGCTCGACATGGCGGGATTCCTCCAATGAGGCGTCGGTTAGTGAAATAGCGCATTTTTAATGTAGAATATTTGGCGCGTTAGTCTATTGAGATTTTTTGAAGTAGATTAACGCGTCATTTTGCAATAAATAATACGATGATGCATAATATAGATACAACGATTTATTGTATTAATTTATATATGATGTTATAACCTTTATGTGGTTGTGTAATTGATAAATCGGAGTAACGATGAAAAATTATGATATTGATAAAGAAAAACTGATAGTACGCATGCATCGAGTACAAGGTCAGCTTGCAGCAGTCAATACTATGATTGAAAACGATGCGAAGTGTCAAGATGTTCTTATGCAGCTTTCCGCTGCAACTGCTGCTTTACATTCTTTAGCAGTGATAGTGGCAAGGGAACATGTCAATAAAGAAATACATGAATCTGTAAAAATTGGTACCGAAGAAGGTGCCGATGCAGCAATGGAAGATATTTCTGGTATCATTGACAGGTTATTGCGTTACGAAAAAGCGTAGTATTGGGTAGTATCTAGTGACTAATTCGCATAATATTCTGCACACTGTTCGTCAATTGCAATCGCAGCCTTTCGAGGCTTCTTTCGTAGAGAAAAAATCAGAGTTTATTGGATGCATTTGTCATATTGATAATCTTGACGATGCTGCGGAATTTATGCAATCAGTGCGTTTTAAGAATCCTAAAGCTCGCCATGTTGCGTATGCTGCAATTTGTGGCTCGTCGAAAGCTCAATTGCATGAGCGCATGAGTGACGATGGTGAGCCAACTGGAACAGCAGGAAAACCAATATTAGATGTACTTAGATCGTCAAATTTAACAGATTGTGTAGTAACAGTAACGCGATATTTTGGTGGTATTTTGCTTGGAGCTGGTGGCCTAACCAGAGCTTATGCGCGTGCAGCAAGTATGGCAGTAGAATCTGCGCAAATAGTTGATATTATTACGTGCACTCGTTTTACTTGCAAGTTGCAATATCAACAATTGCGAATGTTGCAGCATATTGTAAGCCAAATGGAAGGCATAATTGACAACGAAATTTATGGTGCTGAAATTTCCCTTAATATTGCTATTCCAACTTTAAAATCACAAGAATTTCTTGATATGGTTCAGAATGCTTTTTCTGGAAACGTTGTGCCGAAAGCAGATGGTACTCTAAGTAATAAGCTGATAGATACTAAGCGTTAAAGGTGATTTCATGGAAAAGACTAATGAAAAAACAAACACTATTGACGATTCATCTTATGAACCTTTAACTGCTGTATATGAGCATTTACGACATAGCGAAGATTCAGCTGAGCTTCATGAATTTGCTAGGAGAGAATTACCGGATCGATCAGACCAAGCGGCATTTTCTAGAGCCACCTCCTTGCTTGAAGCAGTTGCAGGTAATATCAATACTCCAGAAGAAGACCGTATTTATTTAGCTACAGAAATGCCTTTCCCAAACATATTAGTGAAACTTTCTGAAGATTCTGCTGATAAAGTACGTTTGGCTGTTGCTGAAAATAAAAATGCTAAAAATTGGTTAGTTGGAAGACTTACTAAAGATTCATGTAACGCAGTTCGAAATGCTGCATTATGCAATCCAAAAGCTTCTTGGAAAATGCGTTTAGAGGGTGCGCAATCGGATGGCATAAGTGCTGAAACATTGAAATATCTCGCCTCCCTTGGTGTTAGTGCAGAAGAAAACGCTCCAATTGTATTAGCTTCCATGGTACGAAGAGCTGTTGCGCTAAATCCTGGTGTTCCACAAAATGTGCTGCAAGAACTATGCAACGATAAATCTGAAGATGTATCATCAGCGGCGCGCAGTCGTTGCTAACGCGAATAATGGAGCGTATGGATAATACAACAGATGAAGAAGTAGCAATGAAGCCATTACACCGTCTTGCTGAATTAATGGGCGTTGGCGTGAGTTTTATTGGTTCGGATAATCAAAAACACGAGATTCAAGATAACGTATTAGTTTCTGTCTTAAGCGCATTAGGCGTAGACGCTTCCACAAATGAGACAATAGAAAGATCTACAAACGACGTTTTAGCGTATCGACACGGTCGTATTGTTGCTCCAACAGTTTTGCACACTGTTGGCAAATGTGATGAAGTTACAGTTAATACGGGAATATTAGAATACCCAGTTGCAACATTGACATTGGAAAATGGTGAACAATATAAAGGCGATTTAACTATTGTTCCTAACGAAAATGATGTTGCATACCCTGTAAATGGAAAATTTGTTGCAACATCTCTTATAAAAATTCCTGAAGATGTGCCAATGGGTTATCACACATTGCGTGTGACAGTTGGTGAGAGACAAGAAGAAGCAACACTTATTAGTGCTCCAGAAAGCATTGATACGCTGAATTCCTTAGAGCCCAATGGAGAACAGCTTTGGGGATGGATGGCACAACTTTACTCAATCCGTTCTTCAAAGTCTTGGGGTGTTGGTGATTTTGCTGATTTGGCGACTCTTCTTACTGAAGCTAAGCAAAAAACTGGCGCTGACTTTGTGTTAATAAACCCAATGCATGCAGGTGAGCCTATAACTCCGCTTACTCCATCCCCATACCTGCCGGTTGCTCGAGGAATGGTAAACGTAACGTATATTAGCCCAGAAAGTATTCCTGAGTACGAAACGTTAAACGATAAAACTCGCAAAGAAATTGAAAAGCTTCATGGACAGGTTGAGCCGCTTAACAATGACGCGCAAATAATAGACCGTGATTCCATGTGGCGTGTAAAAATGCGTGCATTGTGGCTGATTTTCAAGGCTGGTATGTCTGAAGATCGCGCTCGCATTTTTAATGAGTTTAAGCATGAGATGGGTGACAGGCTTGAATCTTATGCCACTTGGTGCTTGTGCTACGACAAGTGGGGTGCTCCAAAGGGTGACGATTGCTGGGAGAAAACTCTTACTAAGGATTCTGATCAAGTTCGCGAATTAGCTAATCGTTTCCCAGATACTCTTGAGTTTTATCGTTGGCTTGAGTGGGTTGCTTTTACGCAATTGCATGATGCTCAAGTTGCTGCACGTAAAGCTGGTATGAAAATCGGCATTATGTCTGATATGGCTGTTGGCGTGCATCCTGCAGGATCTGAAGTTTGGTGGAATCCGGAGAGATTTGCTAACGGAGCTACTGTTGGCGCTCCACCTGATTACTTCAATCAGCAAGGTCAAGATTGGTCTCAGCCACCTTTGCACCCATTTGAGCTTGAGCGGACTGGTTTTAAAACATACCGAGATATGGTTCATGGAATGTTTGCTTCAGCAGGTGCTGTTCGCATTGACCATATTCTTGGACTTTTCCGCTTATGGTGGATTCCAGAAGGTTCAGCTCCAAGTGGCGGTGCTTATGTTTACTACGATGCTGATATTATGCTTGGCATTTTGGCAATTGAAGCCGCTCGTGCTCACGGTGTAGTTGTTGGCGAAGATTTGGGTGTTTTGCCCGCAAATGCTTTGGAAGTGTTGCGCAAGAAGGCTGTGCTTGGTTGCACGGTTGAATGGTTCGAAGAGCGTGACGGCGAATTCCGTACTCCAGACAAGTGGCGCGAAATGACGCTTGCATCTGTAAATACGCATGATTTGCCTCCTGCTGCCGGCTATTTGCGCTATGAGCAAGTTAATATTCGTGAGCGCTTGCACTTGCTTACTGGTTCTGTTGAAGAATTCCGCGCTGGAGCTGAGGCAGAGCATCGCGCTATGATGCGAATGTTGGTCAAAGGTGGTTATTTGGATGCTCAGTTGCTTGAGGATGAGGATGCTCATACTCAGGAGATTGTTGAAGCATTGTACCGCGCTTTGAAGGCTGCTCCTTCCAGATTGTTGGCTGCTTCTTTGGTCGATGCAGTTGGAGAGTGTCGTGTGCAAAATCAGCCTGGAACGAATGACGAGTATCCGAATTGGCGTATTCCATTAGCTGATGGTGAAGGCAATCCTGTGTCCTTGGATAATATGTTTGATTTGCCTCGAGTGCAGTCGCTTTCTGCGATTATGAATGCATAACATTTTGTGATTTATTTTGTTTGACAATTTGTTTAGCAATTTGTTTTGTATTCGTCTCAGCCTTATATAAAATAGACACTTGCAAGTAGTCGCCACTTGGCGATATACTTGCAGATTGTTGTGTTTCCCTAAGGGGTCCTTCAAAGCGCTTTTCCCACTCGCCATCGAGGACTTTCAGGGAGCCCACGGATTATGAGTAAAATATTTTCTATAAACCAAGAAGATATACGCTCGAAACACAATAGAGAAAAGGTACGATTGTGAAGACTTTCACACCGAAACCAGCAGATTTAACTCATGACTGGTACATCATCGATGCCACTGACGTGGTACTTGGTCGTTTGGCCTCTCAGGTAGCAATCTTGCTGCGTGGTAAGAATAAGCCAACGTTTGCTCCTCATGCTGATTCTGGCAATCACGTTATTATTATTAACGCTGAAAAGATTGCTTTGACTGGCAATAAGTTGAGCAAGGAACTGTATTCCCACTCTGGTCGTCCGGGCGGCCTTCGTCGTGATAGCTATGCAGAGCTTTTGGAAAGGAATCCAAAGCGTATTATCATGGCTGCCGTTAAGGGTATGCTTCCAAAGAATCGTCTTGCTAAGGTGCAGCTTGACCGTCTTCGTGTGTTCACCGGAGCTGAGCATCCGCACACTTCGCAGAAGCCACAGGTCTTCGAGATCGCTCAGGTCTCTCAGCAGGCTAAGTGAGATCAAGGAGAATAGATATGGCAGAAAATAACAACTCCGCGGTTCTTGAGAACGAAGAAGAACTGACTAGCTACACCACTGAAACCAATGCTGGTGCAGGCACTGGTACTTCCGCCATCGAGCCAGGCTACGGCACTGGTCGTCGTAAGGAAGCTGTTGCTCGCGTGCGTTTGGTTCCTGGCTCCGGTAAGTGGACTATTAATGGTCGCACTTTGGAGGAGTACTTCCCATCTCGTTTGTTGCAACGCGAAGTGAATTCACCAATCGTGTTGCTCAAGCTTGAAGGCAAGTTTGATGTTGTAGTCCTCGTTGACGGTGGTGGTACCACTGGTCAAGCTGGTGCTATTCGTTTGGGTGTTGCTCGTGCATTGAATACTATCGATCGCGATGCAAACCGTGTTGCTTTGAAGAAGGCTGGCTTCTTGACTCGTGACGCTCGCGTTGTGGAACGCAAGAAGGCTGGTTTGCACAAGGCACGTCGTGCACCTCAGTTCTCGAAGCGTTAAGTTTCGCGAATTTATATTTACAAATGGCTCCTGGTTTTGCTGGGAGCCATTTTTGTATTTTTTATTATTTATTAAATTTGTTGAGTAAATGTTATAAATAGTGTGTAATTATCTGTCAAAATTGACATTCTAGAAAAATTTATCTATTAATCGAACATAAATCATTACAAAAAAGAACAAATAACGAACAATAGAGGATAAAGCTCGCTCATAAATAGCGCAACTCGCTTCAAAGATGCGAAAGTACAGCAAAGAGACTAAATTGTGACTTGTATCACATATTTAGCGGTGAATACTAAATTAGTTTGTTCATAAGTCTATTGATACCGCTGGTGGAACTATCGAGGAGGATACTCATGGTTGAGGCACAACACCAAGCCGAAACTGGCAAAACTGCTAGTGCTGATGACATTGCGTTAGCTGCTCAAAATGAAGTTGATAAACTTGTTGAAAAAGCAACTGTCGCTTTGAATGAGTTTGAGAAGCTTAATCAGCAGCAAATTGATCATATTGTTGCTAAAGCTTCAGTGGCAGCGTTGAATAAACATTTGGTTCTTGCAAAGATGGCTGTTGATGAAACAGGTCGTGGTTTAGTAGAAGATAAAGCTACAAAAAATATCTTTGCATGCGAACATATTACGCATTATCTAGCAGGTCAAAAAACAGTTGGTATTATTCGCGAGGACGATGTTCTCGGAATTGACGAAATAGCTGAACCGGTTGGTATTGTTGCAGGCGTCACTCCAGTTACAAACCCAACTTCTACAGCTATTTTTAAGTCGCTTATTGCACTTAAGACTCGTTGCCCAATTATTTTTGGATTCCATCCTTTCGCGCAAAAGTGCTCTTCTGAAGCAGCTCGAATTGTTCGCGATGCTGCTGTGGCTGCAGGCGCGCCAAAAGATTGCATTCAGTGGATTGAGCATCCTTCAATTGAAGCTACTGGTGCATTGATGAAACATCCAAAGATCGCAACTATTCTTGCAACAGGCGGTCCTGGAATGGTTAAGGCGGCGTATTCTTCAGGAAAACCTGCTCTTGGTGTTGGTGCTGGAAATGCTCCTGCATATGTCGATAGTGATGTTGATATTGTGCGTGCTGCAAATGATTTGATTCTTTCAAAGCATTTTGATTACGGAATGATTTGTGCAACAGAGCAAGCAATTATTGCGCATAAGGATGTATATGAGCCATTGCTTCGCGAATTGAAGCGCAGGAAAGCATATTTTGTTAACGCTGACGAAAAAGCTAAGCTTGAACAATATATGTTTGGATGCACTGCATATTCTGGAAATACGCCAAAACTTAATTCTGTTGTTCCTGGTAAGTCTCCGCAATATATTGCGCACGAAGCTGGATTTGAAATTCCAGAAGATGCTGTGATTTTGGTTGCAGAGTGCAAAGAAGTTGGCGAAATGGAGCCGCTTACTATGGAAAAGCTCGCTCCTGTACACGCAATGCTTCGCGCAGAAAATAAGGAACAAGGCTTCAAGATGTGTGAACAGATGCTTGTGCATGGAGCTGGTCACACTGCTGTAATTCACACAAATAATCAAGATCTTGTGCGCGAATATGGTGTTCGTATGCATGCTTGCAGAATTGTTTGGAATTCTCCTGGATCTCTTGGTGGCGTTGGAGACATTTACAACGCGATTGCTCCTTCGCTTACTCTTGGATGCGGATCTTATGGTGGAAATTCCGTTTCTGGCAACGTACAAGCTATAAATCTTCTTAATATTAAGCGTATTGCACGAAGGAATAATAATATGCAATGGTTCAAGATTCCGGCTAAAACTTATTTTGAGCCGAATGCTATTCGTTATTTGAGGGATATGTATGGCGTTGAGCGCGCAGTTATTGTGTGCGATAAAGTTATGGAGCAACTTGGCGTAGTCGATAAGATTGTTGATCAGCTTCGTGCTCGAGATAATCGCGTTAGCTTCCGTATTATTGATTACGTTGAGCCTGAGCCAAGCGTTGAAACAGTTGAGCGTGGCGCAGCAATGATGCGTGACGAATTCCAGCCAGACACAATTATTGCTGTTGGTGGCGGTTCTCCAATGGATGCTTCTAAGATTATGTGGCTTATGTATGAGCATCCGGAGATTTCTTTCGCTGATTTGCGAGAAAAGTTCTTCGATATTCGAAAGCGCGCATTTAAGATTCCGTCTCTTGGTAGCAAAGCTAAGCTTATTTGCATACCAACTTCTTCCGGAACTGGTTCTGAAGTTACGCCTTACGCTGTTATTACAGATCACAAGACTGGATACAAGTATCCTATTACGGATTACGCTTTGACTCCAACGGTCGCAATAGTCGATCCTGTTTTGGCTCGTACTCAGCCGCGTCGATTGGCGTGCGATTCTGGTTTTGATGCTTTAACTCATGCTATGGAAGCTTATGTTTCTGTTTACGCAAATGATTTTACGGATGCTATGGCTTTGCACGCTTCGAAACTTATTTGGGAAAATCTCAACGATTCTGTGAATTGTGAAGATTCTCAGCGCAAGATTGAAGCAAAAGAAAAAATGCATAATGCAGCTACTATGGCTGGAATGGCGTTTGGTTCTGCATTCTTAGGAATGTGCCACGCTATGGCTCATACTATTGGTGCTTTGTGCCACGTTGTACACGGTCATACGAACGCAATTTTGCTGCCTTACGTTATTCGTTATAACGGTCAAATTCCGCAAGAGCCAACTAGCTGGCCAAAGTACAACCGCTATATTGCTCTTGAGAGGTATCAGGAGATCGCTAAGAATCTTGGTGTAGATCCTGGTAAAACTCCTGAAGAAGGCGTTGAAAATCTTGCTCGTGCTGTTGAAGAGTATCGAAATGAAAAGCTTGGCATGGACGCTTCGTTTAAGGCTTGTGGCGTAGACGAAGAGTACTACTGGTCGATACTTGACAATATTGGCATGCGTGCTTACGAAGATCAGTGTGCGCCTGCAAATCCTCGCATTCCACAAATTGAAGATATGAAGGATATTGCTATTGCTGCATATTATGGTGTTTCTCAAGAAGAAGGCCATCGCATGCGCTTGGAGCGTGAAGCGGCGTAATTATTTGCATATCTAGTTAATAATGGCAGAAGCTCAACTATAATTGTAGTTTCTGCCATTTTTTGTTGGAAAATAGCCGACACGCCCGGTTTTTAATAATCGAAGGTTGATGGTTTAATTACTTAGTTGCCTGTTTTAAGGCTCGCATATTGTAATTAAAAAAAGCGAGCGCGGAAGCAAAAACTTTGAATCGAAATTTTTTTTGTATGAATAGGTTTCTGATGCCGCGCACTGATGTGGAATTACCCTAGGGGTTTATTCTCGCCGGTGCCCTTGAATTCAGGTTGGTAAACAGTAAACGAATCGCTAGAAAGGGCGGACGGCAATGGCGGGACAGAAAATCCGCATCAGGCTTAAGTCCTATGACCATGAGGTCATCGACCAATCGGCGAAGAAAATCGTCGAGACGGTGACGAACGCGGGCGCCACAGTGGTGGGTCCGGTTCCTCTGCCGACCGAGAAGAACGTGTTTGTTGTTATCCGTTCTCCTCATAAATACAAGGATTCTCGCGAGCATTTCGAGATGCGCACTCATAAGCGTCTCATTGACATCGTAGATCCAACGCCAAAGGCTGTGGATTCTTTGATGCACATTGACCTGCCTGCGGATGTAAACATCGAGATCAAGCTGTAGGAAGGGGGAGAAAGTAATGTCGCAGAATAAGAATCGCACTGCATTGCTCGGCCGCAAGCTGGGTATGTCGCAGGTTTGGGATGAAAACGGCTTCTTCGTCCCCGTAACTCTGGTTGAAGTTGCTACTAACGTAGTTACCGCTGTAAAGACTGTAGAGTCTGACGGTTATTGCGCAGTACAGCTCGGTTACGGCCAGATTGATCCTACCAAGGTGACTAAGCCATTGGCTGGTCATTTTGCAAAGGCTGGTGTAACTCCTCGTCGTCACCTCGCTGAGGTGCGCACCGAGAACGCGGCAGATTATCAGCCAGGTCAGGAATTGACTGCTGAATTGTTCGCTGAGGGTTCTGAAGTAGATGTCACTGGCACTACCAAGGGTAAGGGTTTTGCTGGCACTATCAAGCGTTGGGGCTTCAAGTCCTATCGTCGTACTCACGGCTCGCACAAGAACGAACGTCGCCCAGGTTCTGTGGGCGCTTGCGCAACTCCAAGCCGCATTTTGAAGGGCAAGCGTATGGCTGGTCGCATGGGTCATGTGACTTCCACCGCGCTTAACCTCACCATCGTTTCTTCGGATGTCGAGAACGGCATTCTCGCTATTAAGGGCGCTGTTCCAGGTCCTAAGGGCGCAATCGTTCTCGTCCGTTCGGCAGTGAAGGGAGCCTGATAATTATGGCAAACGTAACTCTGAACGTCACTGATACTAAGGGCAATGCAAACGGAACCGTTGAAGCTCCTGCTGAAATTTTCGGCATCTCCAACGAAGACGTTTTAGCTCACGGTCCACTGGTTCATCAGGTCGTAATCGCTCAGCTTGCTGCTGCTCGTCAGGGCACCCATGCTGTGAAGAATCGTGCTAATGTTTCCGGCGGCGGTAAGAAGCCATGGAAGCAGAAGGGCACCGGTCGTGCTCGCCAGGGTTCCATTCGTGCTCCTCAGTGGGTACATGGTGGCGTTGTTCACGGTCCAGTTCCTCGTAAGTACGATCAGCGTACCCCGAAGAAGATGAAGGCAGCTGCTCTTCGCTACGTTCTTTCGGATCGTGCAAATGCTGGACGTATTGCTGTAGTTGACTTTGGTATTAAGGATGTTCCATCCACCAAGACAGCTGTTGCAGCACTTACTCCTGTGACCAATAACCAATTCACTACTGTTGTTCTTTCTCGTGAGAACATCAATGAGTGGATGTCTGTACGCAACATTCCAACTGTTCACGTGATCTTCGCTGATCAGCTCAACACTTACGATGTTGTTACAGCTCAGTACGTCGTCTTCTCCAAGGAAGGCTTCGAAGCCTTCGTTGCTGCTAAGACCGAGCCTGTCGTTAAGGAGGCCTGATTTAAATGGTCGCAGTCCATAACCCAGCACATGACGTAATTCTTAAGCCAGTTGTTTCTGAAAAAAGTTACGCAGCTTCTGATCGTGGTCAGTACACTTTCGTAGTGGCTCCAGATGCTAACAAGGTTCAGATCAAGCAGGCTATCGAAGAAATCTTCAAGGTCAAGGTGACAAACGTTAACACTTTGAACCGCGCTGGCAAGTTGAAGCGCTCTCGCACCGGTTTCGGCCGTCGTGTGAACCAGAAGCGTGCTATTGTCACCGTGGCTGAAGGTCAAACGATTGACATCTTTGGTAACTGAAGGCTAGCCGAGAAAAGTAAAGGAATACTATATTATGGCTATCCGCGTTTATAAGCCGACGACTGCAGGCCGTCGCAACGCTTCGGTTTCGGATTTTGCCGAGATCACGCGTTCTACGCCTGAAAAGTCGCTGGTACGCAAACTCAGCAAGACTGGTGGTCGTAACTCTTACGGCCGCATGACTTCTCGCCATCGCGGCGGTGGTCACAAGCGTCAGTATCGTCTCATCGACTTCAAGCGTTGGGACAAGGATGGCGTGCCAGCAAAGGTCGCTCATATTGAGTATGACCCTAACCGTTCCGCTCGCATCGCTTTGTTGCATTACGCAGACGGTGAGAAGCGTTACATTATCGCTCCTGAAGGCGTTGCCCAGGGTGATGTTATTGAGACCGGCGCTCAGGCTGATATTAAGCCAGGCAACAACCTGCCTCTGAAGAATATCCCAACTGGTACCGTGGTTCACGCAATTGAGCTTCGTCCACTTGGTGGTGCGAAGATTGCTCGTTCCGCTGGTGCTGCTGTTCAGCTCGTCGCTAAGGATGGTGCTTATGCGCAGTTGCGTATGCCATCTGGCGAAATTCGTAACGTGGACGCTCGTTGCCGCGCTACTGTTGGCGAAGTAGGTAATTCCGATCACGCCAATATCGAGCTTGGTAAGGCAGGTCGCGCACGTTGGCTTGGTCGTAGACCAATCACCCGAGGCGAATCCATGAACCCTGTGGACCATCCACATGGTGGTCGCACCCGTGGTGGTAAGCCACCAGTTTCTCCATGGGGCAAGGGCGAGGTTCGTACACGTCGTCCAAAGAAGGCTTCGAACAAGATGATTGTTCGTCGTCGCCCGAATGGTAAGAACCGCAAGTAAGGGAGTGTCGAATAGATGACTCGTAGCATCAAGAAGGGCCCTTTCGTCGACGCCCACTTGCAGAAGAAAGTCGACGAGCAAAACGACAAGGGTACGCACAATGTCATTAAGACTTGGTCGCGTCGTTCGATGATCACTCCTGATTTCATTGGACACACCTTTGCCGTACATGATGGCCGCAAGCATGTGCCGGTATTCGTTACCGAAGCCATGGTTGGTCATAAGCTCGGTGAGTTCGCCCCGACCAAGACCTTTAAGGGTCATGTGAAGGACGACAAAAAGGCACGCCGCTAAAGGAGAGTTAGGACACATGGAAGCTAAAGCAATCGCTCGTCACGTTCGCGTGACGCCGCGCAAGGCTCGCCGCATGGTCGACCTCATCCGAGGCAAGCGTGCAAGCGAAGCTATTACCATTTTGAAGTTTGCTCCTCAGGACGCATCATTGCCGGTGCGCAAGGTTCTTGAAAGCGCGATTGCTAACGCTCGCGTTAAGGCTGAAAAAGCCGGTGAACCATTCCGTGAGCAGGACTTGGTCATCAAGGAAACCTATGTGGACGAGGGTGTAACGCTTAAGCGTTTCCGTGCTCGTGCACAGGGTCGCGCTGCGCGCATTAACAAGCGCACAAGCCATATCACTGTTATCGTCTCGCTTAAGGAAGGAGCCCGCTAAAGATGGGTCAGAAGATCAATCCTTTCGGCTATCGCCTGGGCATCACCGAGAATCATCGCTCTAAGTGGTTCTCTGACTCCAACAAAGCTGGCGAGCGTTATCGTGACTTCGTCCTTGAGGATGACAAGATTCGCAAGGAAATGAGCCATGACCTCGAGCGTGCTGGCGTATCTCGTATCGTTATCGAGCGCACTCGTGATCGCGTTCGTGTAGATATTCACACTGCTCGTCCGGGTATTATCATCGGTCGTCGTGGCGCTGAAGCTGAGCGTGTTCGCGCAAAGCTCGAGAAGCTCACAGGCAAGCAAGTACAGCTCAACATCTTCGAAGTGAAGAACGCTGCACTTGACGCTCAGTTGGTTGCTCAGGGAATTGCGGAGCAGTTGACAAACCGTGTTACATTCCGTCGTGCTATGCGTAAGGCACAGCAAGATGCAATGCGTGCAGGTGCCAAGGGTATCCGTATCAAGCTCTCCGGTCGCCTTGGTGGTGCCGAAATGAGCCGCTCTGAGTTCTATCGCGAGGGTCGCGTTCCACTGCAGACCCTTCGTGCCTTGATTGATTACGGCTTCTTTGAAGCTAAGACCACATACGGTCGTATCGGCGTAAAGGTCTGGATCTACAAGGGTGATATGACCGAGCGTGAGTTCGAAGAGCAGCAGGCTCAGCAGGGTAAGCGTGAAGGTCGTCGTGGTGGCGATCGTCGTCCACGTCGTGGCGCACGTCCTGCTAACCAGCAGAAGGCTGCTGAAGCACAGGCTGAAAAGCCAGCTGAAGCTGCAGCTGCTGAAGCTCCTGCCGCAACGGAAACGAAGGAGTGAGCAGATGCTTATCCCAAAGAGGACTAAATATCGTAAGCAGCACCGTCCTACCCGTAGCGGCATGTCTAAGGGTGGCACCGAGATCGCTTTCGGCGATTTTGGTATTCAGGCGCTGGCTCCGGCTTACATCACTAACCGACAGATCGAGGCAGCTCGTATCGCAATGACTCGCTACATTAAGCGTGGCGGTCGTGTGTGGATTACGATCTTCCCAGATCGTCCATTAACCAAGCACCCGCTTGGTGCGCGAATGGGTTCCGGTAAGGGTGCTCCAGAATTCTGGATTGCCAACATCCACCCAGGACGCGTAATGTTCGAGATCGGTGGTGTTTCTGAGGACATCGCTCGCGAGGCTTTGCGCCGCGCTATCGATAAGCTCCCAATGAAATGCCGTGTTATTGCGCGTGAAGGCGGTGACATCTGATGCCAGTCGGAACTGCAGACTACACCATCAAGAATTTGAACGAGAAGACAAATGCTGAGATTGAAGGCTTCTTGAAGAAGTCTAAGGAAGAGCTATTTAACTTGCGCTTCCAGGCAGCAACTGGTCAACTCGAAAACAGCGCTCGCCTCAAGGCGGTCAAGCACGACATTGCCAGGATGTATACTATCCTGCGTGAGCGTGAACTCGGCATCAGCCAAGAGCCTGGCGCCACTGAGGTCAAGGAGAAGTAAGCATGGCTGAGAACCAAGAGCGCAACTTCCGCAAGGTTCGTCGCGGCTACGTCGTGTCCGAGGCCATGGACAAGACAATCGCCGTTGAGCTGGAGCAGCGTTCGACACACCCGCTTTACGGTAAAGTCGTTCGCTCCACCCGCAAGGTCAAAGCCCATGATGAACACAATGAGGCACATATTGGCGACCTCGTGAGTATTATGGAAACTCGGCCACTGAGCAAGACCAAGCGTTGGCGTCTCGACTCGATTATCGAGCGCGCCAAGTAAACAAGTTCGGCAAGGCTCCGCGCTTCACCTGTGTCTGCTAATGTGTAGACACAGGTGAGTGGGGAGAACCAGCTCGGCTAAGGAGAATCAATGATTCAGCAGGAAACGCGGCTTCATGTCGCCGACAACACGGGTGCTAAGGAGTTACTTGCCATCCGCGTGCTCGGTGGATCGAAGCGACGCTATGCCGGCATCGGCGACATCATCGTCGCCTCCGTCAAGGACGCGATCCCTGGCGGGTCGGTCAAGAAAGGCGACGTAGTTAAGGCTGTCGTCGTCCGTACTGTCAAGGAGCATCGCCGTGTCGATGGTTCCTATATTAAGTTCGATGAGAACGCCGCCGTAATTCTCGGCTCCGGTCGTGAACCAAAAGGCACTCGTATCTTCGGACCAGTCGGTCGTGAATTGCGTGATCAGCGCTTCATGAAGATTGTGTCCCTTGCTCCGGAGGTGATCTGATATGGTAGCCAAGATTAAGTCCGGCGACCAGGTGAAGGTCATTCGCGGCAAGGATCGCGGTAAGGAAGGCAAAGTAGTTCGTGTACTAGCCGATGACCGTTTGATTGTAGAAGGCGTTCAGATCGTTAAGAAGCACGTTCGCGCCACCCAGCAGGGTCAGCAGGCGGGCATTGTTTCGGTTGAGGCTCCAATCCATCGCTCTAATGTGATGGTTATTGATCCAGAGACCAAGCAGCCTACACGCGTTGGCGTGATTGTTAAGCAAGAGGCTCGTGACGGCAAGGTTAAGACCGTGCGCGTGCGTGTCGCCAAGAAGTCCGGAAAGGAGCTGGCATGACCGATACTACAGTTGAGTTGCCGGCAACTCCGCGCTTAAAGCAACAATACAAGGATGAAATCGTACCAGCCTTGGAGAAAGAATTCGGCCACACTAATCCTATGCAGGTGGCTCGCGTGCAGAAGGTTGTCGTCTCTATGGGTGTCGGCGCTGCAGCTCGTGATTCTAAGCTCATTGAAGGTGCGATTAAGGATCTCACTTTGATTGCCGGCCAGAAGCCAAAGGTAACTAAGGCAAAGAAGTCTGTCGCTCAGTTCCATTTGCGCGAAGGTCAGGCTATCGGTGCTTACGTAACTCTTCGTGGCGATCGTATGTGGGAATTCTTGGATCGTTTGCTCACTCTGGCTTTGCCTCGTATCCGCGATTTCCGTGGTATCAATGGCAACCAGTTTGACGGTCAGGGTAATTACAACTTTGGTCTTACGGAACAGTCTATGTTCCATGAGATTGATCCTGACTCGATTGATCATCAGCGTGGTATGGACATCACCGTGGTGACTACCACCAAGGACGATGTGGAGGCCAAGTCTTTGCTTAAGCACCTCGGTTTCCCATTCAAGGAGAACTGAAATGGCAAAAACCGCTCTGAAAAACAAGGCGGCCGCCAAGCCGAAGTTCAAGGTACGCGCTTATACGCGTTGCCAGGTTTGTGGTCGTCCTCACTCCGTGTATCGCAAGTTCGGTCTGTGCCGCATCTGCCTTCGTGAGAAGGCTCATCGCGGTGAGTTGCCGGGTGTTACGAAGTCCAGTTGGTAAATATCGACGCTGAAGGTCCACTGCTTGAAGACAAAGTTCTCATATAGAGGCGGTGGAAACCACGGCGAGAAAGGGCGTTAGCCCACATGACAATGACAGATCCAATCGCAGACATGTTGACACGTCTGCGTAATGCGAGCGCGGCAAAGCACGATACCGTGGAAATGCCGTACTCCAAATTCAAGGCGAATATCGCCGAGATTCTGAAGCACGAAGGCTATATTAAGGACTTCGCTGCTAAGGAAGCTAAGGTTGGACAGACGTTGGAAATTACGTTGAAGTATGGCTCCAATGGCCAGCGTTCTATCCAAGGCATCAAGCGCATTTCTAAGCCAGGCTTGCGTCGTTACGCAAAGTCTGATGCTTTGCCAATGCCTCTTGGTGGCCTCGGTATTGCTATTATCTCGACCAGCTCGGGATTGTTGACTCAGAAGGAATGCCTCGATCGAGGCATTGGCGGCGAAATCGTCGCCTACGTATGGTGAGAAAGGAGAGCTGAAGATGGCATCGCATATTGGTAAGCTCCCCGTCGACATTCCTGCAGGCGTGGAAGTAAAGATTGAAGGTCAGTCCTTCAGCGTCAAAGGCGCTAAGGGTTCTGATTCTTATGAAATTCCAGAGGGAATCACCGCAGCAGTCGCTGACAATCAGATTGTTCTGACTCCAGTTGACGATTTGCGTCCAACTCGTGCAAAGCATGGTTTGGCTCGCGCAATTGTTGCTTCTATGGTGAAGGGTGTACATGAAGGCTACACCAAGACTTTGGATATTGTCGGTACCGGTTATCGTGCAGTGATGAAGGGCAAGGGCATTGAGTTCTCGCTCGGTTATTCTCACACTATTACCGTTCAACCACCGGCAGGTATTGAGTTCGAGTTGCCAAATCCTAACCAGGTAATCGTAAAGGGCACCGATAAGCAGACTGTTGGTCAGGTTGCTGCTAACATTCGTAAGCTTCGTGCTCCAGAACCTTACAAGGGTAAGGGTATTAAGTACACCGATGAACGTATCCTGCGCAAGGCTGGAAAGGCTGGTAAGTGATATGAGCGTTAAGATTTTCGGTAAGGGTACCAAAGTCGCACGTTTGCGTCGTCACGCCCGTCTTCGTAAGCACATTGCCGGCACATCTGAACGTCCTCGTTTAGTTGTTTCCCGTTCTAACCGTCATATGGTTGCTCAGATTGTGGATGATACCAAGGGAATTACTTTGGTAAGTGCTTCCACTTTGACTGCTGACTTCGCTGGTTTCACTGGCACGAAGACTGAAGCTGCAACCAAGGTTGGCGAATTAGTAGCGGCTAAGGCGAAGGAAGCGGGTATCACCGCTGTAGTCTTCGACCGTGGCGGTAACAAATATCATGGTCGCGTCGCAGCAGTGGCTGAAGGCGCCCGTCAGGGAGGTCTGGCACTGTGAGCGACAACGAAAAGGAAACCCAAGTGGCTGAAGAAACTCAGAACACTCAGGCATCCGCTGAGGAGCGTAACGATGATCGTCGTTCTCGCCGTAACAAGGGCGAGGGTAAACGCGGCGAACGTCGTAATCGTCGTGAAGAAAACCGTGGCGAAGAGCTTCTGGATCGCGTAGTTACTATTAACCGTGTTTCCAAGACCCACAAGGGTGGTCGTACCTTTAGCTTTGCAGCACTTGTTGTTGTTGGCGACGGTAAGGGCACTGTTGGTGTTGGTTACGGCAAGTCTCGCGAAGTTCCAGCTGCTATTGCTAAGGGTCAGCTTGACGCTAAGAAGCATATGTTCACTGTTCCACGCATTCGTGGCACCGTCACTCATCCAGTGCTCGGTCACGATGCTGCTGGTACTGTGTTGCTCCGTCCAGCTGCTCCAGGTACTGGTGTAATTGCTGGTGGTGCTGTACGCGCTGTTATGGAATGCGCCGGCATCACGGACATCCTCACCAAGTCCATGGGCTCTGCAACTGCTGTAAACGTAGTGCGTGCTACTGTGGACGCTTTGAAGAAGCTCGAAGAGCCAGAAGAGATTTCTGCTCGTCGTGGTCTTTCTCTTGAGGAAGTCGCTCCTGATGCTTTGCTCCGTGAGCGTGCTGCTGGCATTGCCGAAGCTCGCAAGGCTCGCGAAGAAGCTCAGGCCGCCAAGGCATCTGAAGCAAAGGATGGTGAGTGATGTCAAATTTGAAGATCACTCTGGTGCATGGTTTAGTTCATACAACTGAGCGCCAGCGCGCGAATGTTCATACGCTCGGCCTTCATAAGATTGGTCACAGCGTAGTTCGCGAGGACACCCCCGTCAATCGTGGCTTGGTTATGGCCGTTCGTCACTTGGTGAGCGTCGAGGAGGTCGACTGATTATGGCTAACGAAGAACCAATGCTGCATATGCACACGTTGCGTCCAGCTCCAGGAGCTAAGAAGGATCGCATCCGTGTAGGTCGTGGTGAAGGCTCTAAGGGTAAGACCTCAGGTCGTGGTGATAAGGGCACAAAGAAGCGTTATCAGGTTCGTCCTGGCTTCGAAGGTGGTCAGCTCCCACTGTACATGCGCTTGCCTAAGTTGCGTGGCTTCAAGAGTCCTTTCAAGAAGGAATTCCAAGTCGTCAACGTTGCAGATCTTGCTGACCTTTTCCCAAAGGGTGGCGAGGTTACTGTAGCTGACCTTATTACTAAGGGCGCTGTACGTGATGGCTATCCTGTAAAGGTTCTTGGCGATGGTGAATTGACTGTTGCTTTGACTCTTAAGGGTATGAAGGCTTCTGCTTCTGCTAAGGCAAAGGTTGAGGCTGCCGGCGGCTCCATCAGCGAAGAGTAGTTAAAGGCTACTTAAAGCTTGATGCAGTTATAAATCTGTGATAGTCCCTCTAGCATTGTCTAGAGGGACTATTTTTATCACCAAAACTCACAATAACCTATTTCAGTAGGTACCGTGGGTTAAACTATCGTCTCAGAGTTTGTTTTTTGCACTGTTGCGCCTAGGAGTGCGCGAAAAAAGGGAGGAAGACCCAGGTGAAAACGTTAATCCAGGCCTTCAGGACGAAGGAGTTGAGGAACAAGATCCTCTTCGTCTTCGCTATGATAATTATTTATCGTATTGGTTCATTTATTCCGATTCCGGGTGTGGACTATAAAGTTGTGCACGCTTGCACTGTTAAATTAGCTTCATCGAGCGAGAACTTTATTGGGTTAGTTAACTTGTTCTCAGGTGGCTCGCTGTTGCAGCTTTCTATTTTTGCTTTGGGTGTTATGCCTTACATCACTGCTTCCATTGTGATTCAGCTTTTGCGCGTGGTTATTCCTCGCTTCGAAGCTCTTCATAAGGAAGGTCAGTCTGGAGAAACAAAGCTTACGCAGTACACGCGTTACCTAACTATTGGATTGGCAATTTTGCAATCTACTACGATTTTGGTAACAGCACGTACGGGTGCTTTGTTTAATTATCAGTGCGGAAATAATATTATTCCAGACGGAAGCATGTGGAGCCTTATTGTCATGGTTTTGATCATGACTGGCGGCACTGGTCTTATTATGTGGATGGCAGAACTCATTACCGATAAGGGTATCGGTCAAGGCATGTCTGTCTTAATCTTTATGTCTATTTGCTCTGGCTTCTTACCAAAGCTTTGGGAGATTGGTTGGGGAACCAACGGTTCTAATGGCGATTGGAATAAGTTCGCTATTGTTGGTGGCGTTTTGATTGTTATCCTCATATTTGTTGACTTTGTTGAGCTTGCTCAGCGTCGTATTCCTGTGCAGTATACGCGTCGCATGATTGGCCGAAAAATGTATGGCGGCTCTTCGACTTATTTGCCATTAAAGGTAAATATGAGTGGTGTTATTCCACCAATCTTTGCTTCGTCAATTCTTGCTGTTCCTACCCTTATTGCTCAGTTTGGAGATAAGAGCAAGGCTTGGGTGAATTGGATTGAAGCTAATTTGGCTAATTCCACTTCTGCTTGGTATATTGCGTTTTACACAGTAATGATTGTGTTCTTCTGCTTCTTCTACACAGAGATTACTTTTAATCCTGATGAGACTGCAGATAACATGAAAGAGTATGGTGGCTTCATACCAGGCATTCGCGCTGGTAGTGCTACAAGTCATTATCTTAGCTATGTTATGAATAGGTTGAATACTGTCGGTGCTATTTATTTGCTCTTTGTTGCATTGATTCCTACCGTTTTGATTATGGCTTTGCATTTGAATACAAAATTGCCATTTGGTGGTACAACAATTTTGATTATTGCTGGCGTTGGTTTGGATACGTTGCGTCAAGCAAAGGCTCAGACTGAACAATTCCAGTATGCTGGTTTCTTGTTCAAGCATGATGAGCAAAAGCAAGTATCTAAGTAACTACAGTTAGTGAGCTAAGGAGATGAATATGCGATTACTAATTATGGGTCCACAGGGCGTTGGAAAAGGCACTCAGGCCGCTTTGTTAAGTGAGCATTATGGCATTCCAGCGATTTCTACTGGTGATATTTTCCGCTATAACCTTAAGAATCATACTGAGCTTGGAAAACAGGTTCAGGGATATCTTGACAAGGGCGAGTTGGTTCCAGATGAGCTGACTAACAGCATTGTTAAGGATCGTCTTGCTCAGGACGATGCAAAGAGCGGCTGGATTCTCGACGGTTATCCTCGCAACGCTTCTCAGGTTCAAGCTTTGGATCGTATGTTGGAAGAGCTTGGCACTCCTCTCGATCACGTTGTGGCTCTCGAGGCTGAGCGCGATGTTTTGCTCGAACGCATGCAAAAGCGTGCAGTGGAGCAAGGTCGTTCTGACGATACTCCAGAAGTAATTGCTAAGCGTTTAGAAACGTATGAGAAGGAAACAGCTCCATTGCTTGATATCTATGATAGCCGCGGTCAGTTGGTTGAAGTAGATGGCGTTGGAGATATTAAGGAAATCAATAATCGCATTGTTGAATCACTTAATTAAGTAGTGCGTTTTTAAATTTAAAAAGTAAAATGCGTTCTGTTCGACACGCCGAGTGTTGAATGGGACGCATTTACTGTATTATAAAAGATTGGCGTGTCTTCGGATGCGCAAAGTAGTATGCCCAAGGAACGGAACGAGGCTCATGGCAAAAGACGGTGTGATTGAAGTCGAAGGCACGGTAGTAGAAGCACTACCAAATGCGATGTTTCGCGTTCAGCTTGAGAATGAGCACATTGTTTTAGCTACGATTTCTGGTAAGATGCGTAAAAATTATATTCGCATTCTTCCTCAAGATCGTGTAGTGCTAGAAATGAGCCCTTACGATCTAAATCGTGGGCGTATTACGTACCGTTATAAGTAAGGTACAAGCAAAGGAAAACCATGAAGGTCAGCCCTAGCGTGAAGAGGATCTGCGAAAACTGCCGCGTGATCCGCCGTCACGGCCGCGTCATGGTGATCTGCATTAACCCACGTCATAAGCAGCGTCAGGGCTGAGCAGATTTCCATCGCGGAATACAAAGAATAAGGCGCTAAGTCACAGCCTAAGCTGAACCCTGGGTGCGCAGGCCCAGGCCGCACTTAATTTCTATTAGTGCGGAAGACTTGGTGCACGACCTGCGTAACAGTAAAGGAATTACAATGGCACGTCTTGCCGGAGTAGATATTCCCAATGAGAAGCGCATTGAGATTGCCCTCACCTACATTTTTGGTGTTGGTCGTACTCGCGCTAAGGAAACGCTTGCCGCGACCGGTGTTAATCCGGACACTCGCGTCAAGGATCTTACGGATGAACAGCTGATCACCTTGCGTGATTATCTTGAGGCCAATTACAAGATTGAAGGCGATTTGCGTCGTGAGATTGACGCTGACATCCGTCGTAAGATTCAGATCAACTGCTATCAAGGCCAGCGTCATCGCAAGGGTCTTCCTGTGCGTGGTCAGCGTACTAAGACTAATGCTCGTACTCGCAAGGGTCCGAAGCGTACTGTCGCCGGGAAGAAGAAGGCCACCCGATAGTAGTCGGTGGTCGGCTCTAGGCCACGGATATATTTCCATCGTCTAGACATACCAACTCATTCGTCATTAGGAAACGAGGGTCAATGGCAGCTGCAAAGCAAGCCTCGCGCAAGCCGCGTCGCCGGGACCGCAAGTCGGTGCCGGTTGGGCAGGCGCATATTAAATCAACATTCAATAACACGATTATCTCCATTACCGATCCATCCGGTGCAGTCCTTTCTTGGGCTTCCGGCGGTGATGTCGGCTTTAAGGGTTCCCGTAAGTCGACTCCTTACGCTGCAGGTATGGCTGCTGAGTCTGCTGCACGCAAGGCAATGGAGCATGGCCTCAAGAAGGTCGACGTGTTTGTTAAGGGTCCAGGTTCCGGTCGTGAAACCGCTATCCGTTCCCTCCAGTCCGCGGGTCTCGAAGTTGGTTCTATTACCGACGTTACCCCACAAGCGCATAACGGCGTACGCCCACCAAAGCGTCGCCGCGTCTGAGCACTCTTACGAATCCATCCATCCAACCCGCTTATGGGCGGCGAGTGCACCACCGACCAGAAGCTGAAAGGATACCAAAGTGCTTATCGCACAGCGTCCGACACTTACCGAGGAATCACTGAATCCCCAGCGTTCTCGCTTTACTATTGAGCCGCTGGAACCAGGTTTTGGCTACACTCTCGGCAATTCGCTGCGTCGTACCTTGTTAAGCTCTATTCCAGGTGCTGCCGTTACTTCGGTTCGCATCTCTGGAGCTTTGCATGAGTTTACGACTCTGCCAGGTGTTGAAGAAGATGTCACTGAAATTCTGCTGAACATCAAGGGCATCGTGCTCACGAGTGAGTACGACGAGCCTGTAGTGATGTATTTGCGCAAGAATGGTAAAGGTGAGGCCACTGCTGGAGATATTACTCCTCCAGCCGGTGTTACTATTGCTAATCCTGACTTGCATATTGCTACACTCGCAGAAGATGGTGAACTTGAAATTGAGTTTACTGTTGAACGCGGTCGCGGCTACGTGCCAGCTCAGATGAACAAGCAGGAGAACAGCGAAATCGGCCGCATTCCTGTGGATTCGATCTACTCACCAGTTTTGAAGGTGAGCTATAAGGTCGAAGCTACCCGCGTGGAACAGCGCACGGACTTCGATAAGCTCATCCTGGATGTGGAAACCAAGCCAGCTATTACACCGCGTGATGCAGTTGCATCTGCAGGCTCGACTTTAGTTGAGCTTTTCGGTCTTTGCCGTGAGCTTAACGTTGATGCTGAAGGTGTTGAAGTTGGTCCAGCGCCAACTCATGATGAAGCTGATTCTCAGTTGGCTATACCGATTGAAGATATGAATTTTACTCAGCGTAGCTATAATTGCTTGAAACGTGAGGGTATTCATACAGTCGGCGAACTGGTAGTTCACACTGAGCAGGATTTGCTCGATATTCGTAATTTCGGCATGAAATCCATCGATGAAGTTAAAGAGAAGTTGCAGGCAATGGGTCTGTCTTTGAAGGCTTCACCGATTGGCTTCGACGCCAATAATCTCGAAGGTGGCACTTTCTTCTCGCCTGAAGACGAGTAAGTTCCGCCTGCAATCGTCGTAACGTTTGGATGTTCGGGTTGATGCCCACCTGAACGATGCGACAATAAGGAGTAATAATGCCTACACCGAAACAAGGCCCTCGTCTGGCTTCTAGCCCGGCTCATGAGCGCCTGATGCTGGCCAATATGGCGACCAGCCTCTTCCAGCACGGTCGTATCGTAACGACGTTGCCAAAGGCAAAGCGTCTTCGTCCGCTTGCTGAGCGTTTGATTTCGTTCGCTAAGCGTGGCGATTTGCATTCGCGTCGTCGTGTGTTGCGTGTAATTCGCAACAAGTCCGTGGTTCACGTGCTTTTCACTCAGATTGCTGAGCAGATGAAGCAGCGTGAAGGTGGTTACACACGTATCGTGAAGATTGCTCCACGTCGTGGTGATACCGCTCCTCAGGCAATTATTGAGCTCGTAACTGAGCCAGTAAGCCCAAAGAAGGCTGTTGTGAAGGAAGCTGAAGCAGCTACCAAGGTTGCAGCTAAAGAAGAAGCTGCCGAGTAGTTTGCATTCCAGCTTTACGCATCGGTAAAGTGAATCTTAAAGCAAGCGTTTAATCGCTTCTTGAAGAATTGCTAAAACGAGTCGAGGATTTCCTCGGCTCGTTTTTTGTTTGTATTATTATTAAGTTATGCCGAATATTTTGGATCAAGTAAGAAGCGATTTTCGTACTTTTGCTCAAAGAAGTTTTAATTCTGTTGATGCTTTGATTTTGTGTGAGCTTTCATACATAAATATGCCAAAATCTATTCCGCTATATAACAGTGAGTCAAAAGTTATTTCGACTACGCCTATTTACGATCTGCTACGTTTTGAAGATTTTTCGTCGATGTTTTCTTCTGGAGTAGCTAAGGTTGATAAGTTTCGTCAAGAGTTACTTTTTGCAGTTGCAGCTAATCCGCGCTACAGAGGTATTAAAGTAGGGGAAATTCTTGAACGATTTGATAAATCGAATGCTCATGAATCTTGTGAACAGCAGTTTGCTGGTGTTACTTTTGACCTTAGTTCTTGTGAAGGAATTGATAATCCGAATACTATTGTTGTTGCTTTTAGAGGAACTGATAATACGCTTGTTGGGTGGAAAGAAGATTTTAATATGGCCTTTCGCTGCCCAATTCCAGCTCAGGAGTCAGCAGCAGAATATTTAATTTCTGTAACACAAAGATATAGTAAATATATTGCAAAAAAAGCTAGTTTATTACAAAAAATTTCCTCGTTTTTCGCAAAATCAACTAATTCGAAGCGTGACAATTGCGATAACAATAATAAGCGCGATAATAATAACAAGCGCAATAACAGCCCGAATATTATTGTCACAGGTCATTCAAAAGGTGGGAATATGGCGTCCTATGCTACTATGCGATTGGATGCGGAAAATGAAAAACTTGGCAATCTTGTATCTAAAATTTATTCAATGGATGGGCCGGGTTTTGCAAATGATGTAGTAGATACTAGCGTTTTTTCGTGCGTGGCAAGTCGAATAGAGAAAGTTGTGCCGCAATCTTCGATTATTGGGCTTCTTATGGATAATGGATTGCCATATAAAGTAGCTAGGGCTGATTCTGTTGGTTTAATGCAACATTTTGGCATGTATTGGCATGTTGAGGATGGTGATTTTGACTATCGAGATGAAGTTACTGCTCGCGCTGCTGCAATCGCAAAAGCTATGAATTCTTGGATGTTTGATTTGCCTGTTGAGGAACGAAAACGCAGGATTGATAGTGTGTATAACGTTTTGTCGAGTTTAGGTTATCCTACTTTTGATTTATTGGGTTCTCATTGGTCTGAGCTTGTGCCAAAATTACTTGGAATGGCAACGCACTTGGATGCGAAGTCTTATGAGCTTATACGCGGAATTATTGCTGCTGTTGCTGGCGTAGGCGTGAAGTAACTGTGGTGAAGCAAGCTTTATGAGTAACTGTAGATGGAAAGTAATACTAAGCGGAAGCAACTGTAAACGGAATTTAATTGCGGAATTATTTAGTTACGACGAATGGAAGGTTTTTTTAAATGCGACTTCGCTTGGATTTGGCTTATGACGGCGGCGGATTTTATGGTTGGGCTAAGCAGCCGGTTTTGCGCACTGTTCAAGGTGATATTGAAGCAGCATTGCATATGGTTTTGCGCGTTCCGAAAAATGATCCTACTGAATCGTTGCGTCTTACTGTTGCTGGTCGTACGGATACGGGCGTGCATGCATCGCATCAGGTTTGTCATCTTGATGTTTGTGAAGAAACTTTATTGCGATGCGTAGGTCATACCGGATTGGACGGTGTTTGCGCGCTCGAGTACAGGCTTAAGCATGTTTTGCCACAAGATATTTCGTTGCATAAGGTTAGCGTTGCGCCCATTGGTTTTGATGCACGCTTTTCTGCGTTAGAGCGCACGTATGTGTATCGTATTTGCGACGCTTCTGATTATTGTGATTATGACCCTCGTATGCGCGGTTTTGTTTTGAAACTTGATGATGTTTTGGATGTTGATGCAATGAACCAGGCTGCGAGGCTTATGATTGGCCTTCACGATTTTGGATCTTTTGCGCGCCCTAATCCTGGAGGCACTACTATTCGCGATGTAAAAAGTGTCTGTTGGGAACGCGTGGGAACGCGTGCTAATGACGTGCGCGTTAAGCTTAAAACTGGATGCGTGCCGCCTGTTGAGCAGGGTTTGCTTGAATTTACTATTGTCGCTGATGCTTTTGCGCACAATATGGTGCGTTCTCTTGTGCAAGCTTGTGTGCAAATTGGTTGTGGGAAGCGTTCTTTTGATTGGTTTGAGGAAAAGATCAATGTTCCTCTTCGTGAAGGCTCGACGGGTCCAATTGATCCTCATGGATTGACATTGGAATATGTAGCTTATCCTCCTGATGAGGAGCTTGCTTCTCGCGCTGAAAAAATTCGCGCTCGCCGTGATTCTGCTGAGTTATAGCGTTTCAACTCGCCATAAATTTATATTCGCGCCATGGTTTACAATTGAAAAGTTGCGTTTGCGCGCGATTTTGTTGCGCGAATCGTAAGTGGATGAATGTCCGAGCGGTCTAAGGAGCACGCCTCGAAAGCGTGTGAGGGTAAAATCCTCCGCGAGTTCGAATCTCGCTTCATCCGCGAATAGGGTTTCTAGCAAATCGCTAGAAGCCCTTTTTTCATGCCGAAAACCCTTGATATATCAACGTTTTTGGCTTGTTCTCAGTGTTTTTCTGTTTTGCATTTTGTATCATTAAGTACCATTATTTTTGATTATAAGCAGGGTGTATAAAGGGGTGAATATCTGATGCAAGAATTATATTGAAGGTAGTTTTATTTATCATGGGACGAAGCAAGGGACAACACTCATGGCTAGAAAAAGCGCCTTTGGTCAGATTAAAACCCCTTCATGGTGGAAGAAAAAGCATAAGCCTAGTGAGCATTATTATGAGGTTTCGTATTTAACACCTATCGAAGAACTCGACAAATGGCCTAATTCTGCAAAGCGACAGTATAAGCCGAATGGTGCTAGGACATTGCAAGAGGCACAAGATTGGCTTTCTTCAGAGGAAAAGTTGGTTCATAGTGGCGAATGGTTGCCGGTAAAAGAGCGTGAGGTAAGACGCGAGCGCAATAGTATTCTGTTTAGTGAGTATGCGACTAGTTTTGTTGAGGGTAATGAGAGGCTTGGTAAGTCTACTAAGAACAAGTATTTTGAATTATTGGATAATCATTTATTGCCTTTCTTTGGTGGTATTCAAGTAAGGGCTATTACTTACATAAATGTTAAGAATTGGTTTGATGGTGAGCCTGATAATACGGCTCGTGTGAACGCTTATAAACTGTTATCTGAGATTATGGGTTCGGCTGCTAATGATGCGCTTGATGATGAGGGTAATACGCTTATTGATAAAAGCCCGTGCCGTTTGAAGGATGTTGCACGTCCTAAAAAGAGGCATGAAACGGTAGTTCCTACAGTTGAGCAGATTAGAGAGCTTGTTTCTTACATGCCTGAGCGTCTTGGGTTGATTGAGTGGGTTGCTTTTGGTTTGGGGTTTCGTATAGGTGAGATATTGGCATTACAGAGGCGTGATATTGAATTGAATGATGAAGTGGGTGCGTCTGTTATTCATGTGCGCCATTCGTTGAAAGATGAGAAAGATGAGCGCGGCAAAACAGTAGTAGTAATGGGTAGTACCAAGACTAAGAGCAGTGAAGCTAGTGTTATCATTCCTGAATCATTAAAACCATTGTTTGAAAAGCAATTAAAAGAGTATACGAGTAAAGAGGCGGACGCGTTCATATTTACTACGGAGAACAACAATAATTTTATAAGGCCGTCTAATTTTCGTTGTAGATACCACAACCCGGCTCGTAAGCAAGTAGCAGGCTTGGAAGAGTATTGGCCTCATGATGGCCGCCACGCTCGTGTTATTACCATGCTCGAAAGTGGTGAATCATTGAATGTTGTTGCTAAACAAGTACGCCATTCTGATGCTCGTACAACAGCACGTTTTTATGCAGACTCAACAACAAGAGGCGCACTCGAAAAAGCAAGCGAGAAAATAAGCGAACAATTAAGTGAAGGATTAAACTCAGAGCCTATAAAAACAGCTTCTAGCAAGAGCGTAAAGAGCATGGAGAGCGTGGAAAGCACGAAGCCTAACAGTAATGATAATGAGGCTGCTAATGGCTTATATGTGTTCCTCGTAAGCATGGAGATGAGCGCTCGCATTCAAGCATTAAGAGGCATGAGCAAAGAGCAAAGAAAACAAGCATTAGACTCACTATCAGACGGCATAAAAGAGGAAACAAAAGACGCTTTCATAAACTCAATCGAATAACCTAACACTCTAATACTCACACCAACACCCCCAACACCCCAACCGTTGGAAACATTAGGGTTTCATTACACCCCACACTTTCCCCACTACCCCCAACAATCTCATAAACCGCACGTTTTGCGCTCGCAAACGGTACGAGGGTAGTGGCTTTTATTGGCGTATTGTTACGAATAGCTTTTTGTTACGATAAGGGTGTTACGAATAGAGGACGAAGGGAGATATTAGACCTATCGCCGGGGTGGCTTTCCATGAGGGGGTGGGGGTATACCCCCTATATGCATTGTTTTCGTGCCATATTCGACGTTTATTCAATGGCTTACTACTTTGCATACTACTAGCTATTGTTTGCGTGCGTATGGGCTGATTTTACTAGGGTTTGGGCATGATAGTAGTCGCATTTTATGTTGTGGCACATGCTTAATAATGTTCAATAATCTAGTGTGTGCCAAATCTTTTGAACATGGCGCGCATTTGAGAGAGTTAGGCAGCGCTTTTTGCGAGCGCCACAGCAATACCCTTTCCCCCCGTCTTGTAATGGTGGCGTGTGGGTTTGATGCTGTGTGATATGTTAGCGCGTGTATGGCCATTATAGGCTGCATATTCAAGGCATTATTTACGGTTGTCACCATGTTTGCGAGCGCAGTTTTATATAAAAAATCGCTAATTTGTGGATAACTATTTAGGTTCGAACTTAATTTTTCAAGAAATGGCTATTTTAAGCCGTTTTGTCGGTGTGTTGTAACGTCTTTTTTGTGAAACGACACACTTAATTACTATAGTTATTGGCAATTATCGCGAATTAAATCGAATAGAAATTGTTCGTTCTGAAAAGTCTCTTCATAGAGTAGAACGCTTGTACTATAATCTACATTTAGTGGCAAAAAGAGCCACACCCTACTACATAGCGTGGCGGCAACCACACTATAGGGTGCAGCTCTTCCATACCACCTTGACGCCCAAATGGGTGTCATGAAACATAACAATTGAAACCTGATGTGAAGCGTCTTAAACATTGCAAAATCAAGGCGTTTCACTTTTGGGTTTCATAATTCCACCCCCAAATGGTGGGGTAGAAAGGGGGTGCCAACATGGGCACCGTAAGTAAATTATATGTAGGTCACACTACATCTACGACCCCATTGAGCGTGTCTGTAGTAACCGCAATGGAAATGCTAGGCTACAAAGACCGTAGAAGCGTGCTCAAATTAGTCTACCAAGGGAAGTTAAAAGCCTCTAGGCCAACGGGACGAAAAATCTTAATCGACTATGACAGCCTCGTTAAGTTGGTAAAGGGGGAAGAAAAATGAAAGAGACCCCCTTCATCGCAAACAATATCGAAGGGGGTCGGGACAACAGTTCCAATTATACCCCTTCACCATGCGAATACAACTTTGCAAAAATGACTACAGAACAGCAACTAGACTGCTTTACTGATGGCATCGCGCGCGCAATTTATGAGCCATTCAATTTAGCTATAGGCTCCGACGTGGAAAGACGCTGTAGAATGTTTGCGCTCGCAGCCATATCATCGGTTACGGAAGGCTGTAGAAAACCTGTAATATCTGCTAAAGGCTCGGACGTTGACGCGCTCGCAGGCATTATTATTCTTGCCATGGCGTGCCCTAGCGCGATAGTTACTATAGATTTTAGCGGCAAAATACAAAATGGTGCTATAAGACTTAATACGCCTGATAGCATGTCTAGGTTTGGCGAAATCGTCTGTTTGCCAATGTCAAGAGCATGGTTTCTTGAAAACAGTCCACGCCAGCACGCTGCTAAACTACGTGAACACTTGTATGAAATCGCGCCATTACATAATGAAAGTTCACCAGAGCAAATACTTGCAGAATGTGAGAAAGACTGTTGGCGTAATCTAATGAAGCCTCAAGGCATGGAGGTGACTAAATGATTACCCCTGTTTTTGACCTTAGGCCATTAGGCGTGAAGCCTTTTGAAAGCGAGCAAGAGTTTTTAGACTCTAGTAGTACTATTAAAAATCTTTATCAGTACGCTAGAGCGTGCAGAACGTCGCCGCACGCCGCATTGGTTTGTACTTTAGCTAGTGTTTGCGCAGAAATACCGCCTAACATTGTTGTGCCTTCGTTTACGGGTGATAGTCCAGCTAGCCTGAATTTTGCTGCTATTACGATAGCGCAATCTGGTGGCGGTAAGGGTTTGGCTATGACCGTGGCTAAAACGCTCGTTCCATTACCTGATACTGTTTGGGTTGGCCAAACAGCGTCGGGGGAAGCTATACCGAGCGTGTATGTTCACTACGAAGAAGATGAGACATATACTCGCAATGGTGACGATAAAGAAAAATGCGAGCGCAAAAAACCGCGTCTCAAGTATAAAACTCAAAACGCGTTTTTTGATATTAGAGAGGTTCGAGAGTTTGCAGGCAATGCAAGCCGTGTTGGCTCTACTATTGTGCCAGTGCTTGTTAACTTGCTTGATGGCACGTCTAAGATAGGTTGTACTACCAAGAGCGAGAGTAACACGTTACAAGTGCCAGAGTACGGGTATCGTGCCGTAATCGTCATTGGTGTGCAGCCGGCCAATATACGTGATATTACCAGTCACGGTGGCACGGGTTTGCCACAACGGTGCTTATGGACTGATGTGCTAGACTCTAATGCGCCTGATAGAAGGCCTGAGAAAATAGCGCCTGAACAATGGTTATCTTTTGACCACACATTATTCAAGCAATATGCCGCCTCGGAGATGGACTTAAATAGTCTACTAAGGTCGGGGAAGCCTGAAACAACGCTAGTAATGGAAAGCGGGCAATACAGTTATAAGCTGCATGAGCTTAACTATCCTGAAGGCGTTTATGTGGCTGTAGATGAAAATGCAAAGCAAAGGCTTAAGGGTGAGAATGTTTCGCATACTCAATTACTTGTGCTGAAGCTAGCAGGCCTTATAGCCTTATTCTTGCAAGAGGATAAATCAAACCTATTGAATGTGACAGCTAAAAACATTCAGCAAGCTGAATGGCTCGTTCGCCAAAGTATTACAACATTGCAAAATGGGTTAAATACCTACGTGCAAACTAAAAACGCTGAAACATACAAGCAAGAATATGAAGCCAAAGGCGACGAAAACAAGGAAGGCATAATCAACAATGTTGAAAGGTCAATAATAAGAAAACTAGAAAAGAGCAACGGTCAAGGCGAAACAAAAGGCGGATTAACAAGATGCCTAGACCAACCAGTAAGACCGGCGCTCGATGATGCGCTCGCAGATTTAATAAAAGCTAAGCGTGTACGATTAAAAGAAAAAAGATATTACCTAACAAAATAAAAAGGTAACAGGAAATAGCAGCCAAACACGAACGCACAAAGCCAAAGTGTTTGGCTGCACTCATATAAACACAACACACACAACATTGCGAGCGCAACAATACAAAAATAAAAAACGTTGGGGACAGTGGGGTTCACGTGTGGGGAAGCACAAACCCTAATATTTCCAACACGTTGTTGCGTTGGTGGCGTTGGGGTACACAAAAAAGAAAACACACACAACCACAACCGCACGTTTTGCGCTCGCAAACAGTACGAGGGTGCGTCATGTAGTGGCTTTATCTCGTGTGCTGATACTTGATACTTAAGAGCCTTAACATATGAGCATATAAATTAGCGTGGTAAGGCTGTATAATGGCCATTACAAGCGCTTATAGCAGGTGTTACGAATGGTATTATTTAGCGTTTTGAAGCATTAAAAAATATTATAAACGGGGTGTTTAGCAGGGTGAAGCACTTTCATAAAGTCGCAAACCCAATGTTTAGTAAGGCTAATAAGGTGTTATGTCGGAATCTCGCTTCATCCGCGAATTAACCAAGCCTAAAGCATGTAAAATTGCTTTAGGCTTTTTAATTCGCCGAGCTTGCTCAGGTTGGAAGCACAGTGTGCTTCCAACGCAAGCGAGGTCTTTCTGCGTCAATAAAGACGCAGAAAGTGTGGGCTAGTGTGTTTAACGTAGTGTGTTAGGTTTGTGTTGCCGTATTTCGCGCTTGAAGCTTTTTTATTCTGCCGAGCTTTCTCAAAACTGAAAGTGCAGTGCACTTTCAGTGAAAGCGAGGTCTGCCTGCGTCTCGATTGACGCAGGCAGGGCAGATTAGTGTGGTTGTTTTTGCTTTAGGCTTTTTAATTCGCCGAACTTCGTAAGCGATCGTAATCCGTGCGAACTTTCTCTCGCGTTTGGAGTGTTTGAGGTTGTGTGACACTCCATTTGTGAGAGAGTCTCCTCGCGTTTGGAGTGTTTTGTTTTGGAAATTGCTCCAAATGTGCGCAACTTATCTCGCGTTTGTGGTTAAGTCCTATTTTGTGTGTAAAGGGGAATGCCCTATAGGCTAAAAGCCCCAAGGTTAAGTTTTACTTCAAAATAAGCTTCGTATCAGTAGGATACCCAAGTTCATAAGCTCTTAGCAGTCTAGATGTGATTAATTGCACAGTTGCATTTTTAAGAGTTTGTTGAGCGCGTATTACAGAATCGTTATCATCGCTTTTTGTAGTAACGTTATTCTCGGATGCATTATTATTTTTTGACGTAATAGTTATTATTTGATTAAAAGCAGCTAGCTCTTCTCTAGCGCAATCCATATAAGCTATAGCGGTAATCGACAGATCTTTTCCGCTTGCTGAATCATGTGTTTTTCCGCTTTCTAACGCCTCTTGAGGAATATCGTAAACTTTTTTGCGCAAGTCTGTTCCTTCTCCTGCAACTCGCATAAGAGTTTGAGCGTTTGTCGACGCCATATCGCTGTATTCCAATGTTATATTTTGCTCTTTTCTCGCTGCTAGTGTTTGTAAAATAAAAGCAAGTTTGTCTTCAGCTTCTGCAGCTTGAGCTAAGGGTTGATGTGTCCATTTGAAGTTTTTGTAATGATTTATTACTTCTATAAGATTCGCGTATGAATCGTGCTCCATTTGTTGCGCTGTTGTAGTTTTTGTATTTTCTGAGCTTTCGTTTCCGCTTTTATTGCTTACATTATTTGAATTTTCGTTACTATTTTTCTTCGAAAGCATTTCCCATTGAGCTTGCGTGCTGTATATAATGCTTTCACTTAATCTTCCTGGGCATTGCTGAGCGACAGTTTTCCAATATTTTGCTGCGGTTTCAAAATTCTTAATGGATGTGTTGTTTTGGTTCTTTTTGATTTCACGCTGCTTTTTTTGCGCAAGTCTGTATGCTTTAGCACATGCATTTTCTGGAGCTGCTGTGTGAACTGTATGCTCGACGTGAATGTTTTGTAATGTTCCACAGGCTGTTAGCAGTGGAGATATTAAAACGCATATAAGAAGCACGAGTGCTCTGGCAATACTGCGTTTTACTTGTTTGCGCATGTCATTTAACAAAACATAAAGTGTCTGCATAATCTACTAAAATAGCCACTGACTGTGACCAATATCGATTTATTAATTTGGTATTTGTTCTAAGTCTGCAACAATTAAAGCTAACTGTCGTTAGAAGAAAAAATAAGTGTGCTTTAATAGTTACAATTAATAATCATAAATTAATGCGTTATAACGAGAGGACGTGCGCGATGGAATTGGATTTGGCGGGAATGCATCAGCTTGCGGCACAGCAGGGGATTAATGCCGAGGAGCTGGACGAGGCGCTCGCCGAGGCCTTGCGTCTTGCGTATATGAAAACCGCTCATCCTGCAAAGCATGTGCGAGTTGAATTGGACGAACGTGCAGGTTCGTTCACTGTGTGGGCTAGGGATGAAATTCCTGGTAAACCTACTGAAGATAACCCGTATCCAGCTCCAACGCTGGGAGAGGAGTATGACGATACTCCTCATGATTTTGGTCGTTTAGCTGCTGCAACGGCTCGTCAAGTTATTAGTCAAATTTTCCGTAAAGCTGAAGATGATCGCGTGTTTGGTGCGTTTTCTGGTCAAAAAGGAAAGCTTATTAACGGCATTATTCAACAAGACGCAAAAGATAACACTAATATCCACGTTGCTGTTGGAGATGTTGAAGCTATTTTGCCGCGTCGCGAGCAGGTTCCAGGTGAACGTTACCGCCATGGTGAGCGTATTCGCGTATATGTTGTAAATGTTGCTCGTGGTCTGCGTGGTCCGGAAATTGTTGTTTCACGTTCACATCCTGAATTAGTTCGTCGTCTTTTTGAGCGAGAAGTGCCGGAACTTGTTTCTGGAGCAGTTTCTATTATGTCGATTGCACGTGAAGCCGGAGCTCGCACAAAGATTGCTGTTAGAGCTAATACTGAAGGTGTGAATCCAAAGGGTGCTTTAATTGGTCCTGGCGGTTCACGCGTGCGTGCTGTAATGGAAAACTTGGGTCAAGAGAAGATTGATATTGTCGATTGGTCGTCTGATCCAGCAAAGTTTGTTGCTGCTGCTCTTTCGCCTGCTACTGCTACACAAGTGCAAGTAGTGAGTGAAAAGAATCAAACTGCAGTTGCTTTTATTCATGATGCTCAGCTTTCTCTTGCTATTGGTAAAGAAGGTCAGAACGCTCGTTTGGCTGCAAAGTTGACTGGTTGGAAGATTGGTATTGAGTCTGCGGAAGAGCATGCTAAGAAGGTTGCTGCAGCTCAAGCACAAAATGCTCAGCCTGCTTCAGCTGATTTGAATAATAACGCATCTGCTGCTGAATAGATTGTTAATTGAGAAGTGCTAAATATTTTTAGATTGATATTTTCGCAATGTTTAGCACTTCTTGATTGTTTATTTTGCTAGTGGTGTGCAAATAAAGTAGTCTCTCGCGTGGCATTTAGCGACACTCGAGTCAATCCAACGTTTCGAGTATGCTAAAAGCTGGAATCTGGGCGAAAGGCAATCGCCATCGTCCGGCGGGAGACGAGGTATAAGATCATGGTCGCACGATGATATATCGCACGATAATAAATAATAAGCTCGCAATAATGTAAAGTGGTCGCGTGTACTAGCGCTGCCACAGACAGAGGAGAACACTGAGTGGTTAAAAAGCGCGTGTATGAACTGGCCAAAGAATTTGGTGTAGACAGTAAAACCGTGTTGGAGCGTTTGAAGAGCATGGGCGAATTTGTTAAGTCTGCTTCTTCAACAGTTGAGGCTCCAGTAGTTCGTCGTTTGCAAACAGCGTTAGCATCTGACGGAAATAAGTCCGAAAAGGCATCTAGTGCAAGTAAGCCTGCTGCGCCAAAAGCTAAGCCTCAAGCTAAGCCGCAGACTAAACCTCAAGCTAAAGATTCGTCACACAGTGATTCTGTAGCTGGCTCTTCTGCTAACCAGCCTGTGCACAACACAGCTTCTCATTTTGTTCCAAAGCCGGGTGCAAATCATACTCGTTCAAACAATCCTTCGCGTTCTAATGCTGCTGCCGGCGAAAATAGAAAAAATGATCGTCGCAATGATAATCGCGGCGAATCGCGACAGCAAGCTCAAGGTCAATCTCACTCAGATCGTTCACAGATGCCTCCTCGCCCTCGTCCGCACCAGAATGCACAAGGTGCAGGCGCATCTGCTCCACGTCCTGGTAATAATCCGTTTAGCCGTAAGCAGGGTATGCGTGCTCCTACACCTGGAGATATTCCACGTCCTCATCCGATGTCTCGTCCTGGTGCTGAAAATGGCCGCGGTGGTCGTCCAGGTCAAGCTGGCTCTGGACCTCAAGGTTCGCGTGGTGAACGTGCAGAACGCGGTGGCCGCTCGCGTGGTGGCCGCTCTGGTCAAGGTGGCGCACGCTCATCGCAGTGGTCGGGTCAGCGTCGTGGTCAAGGTGGCGCAGGTGCTGGCTCTGGTGCATCTTCTCGCCCATCTGCAGAATCTCGTTTTGCATCTCAAGGAGCTAGCTTCCAGGCTGCTGCAGCAGGCGCACCTAATGGTGGTCCATCGCGTGGCGGCGGTCGCGGTCGTGCAGGAGCTGCAGGCGCATTCGGTCGTCAAGGTGGTAAATCTTCTAAGGCTCGTAAGAATCGTTTAGCGAAACGTCGTGAATACGAAGAGCTTAAAGCACCAGTGATTGGCGGCGTGCGTATTCCTTCTGGTAACGGCGCTACGATTCGCTTGCGTCAAGGCGCAACTCTTTCTGATTTGGCGGAAAAGATTGATGTAAATCCAGCAGCTTTGGTAACTGTGCTCTTCCACTTGGGAGAAATGGCAACATCTACACAATCTTTGGATGAATCAACATTCCAAATTTTGGGTGAAGAAATCGGCTGGAATATCAGCATTGTTTCTGCTGAAGAAGAAGATAAAGAGCTTTTGCAGCAGTTTGACATCGATTTGGACGAAGAAGAGCTGCAAGAAGATGACGATTTGCAATCTCGTCCGCCTGTTGTTACTGTTATGGGTCACGTCGATCACGGTAAAACTCGCTTGCTTGATACCATCCGTAAGTCGAATGTTATCGATCGCGAAGCAGGTGGCATTACTCAGCGTATCGGTGCTTATCAAGTAACTGTAAATCTTGAAGGAAAGCCTCGTAAGATTACGTTCCTCGATACTCCAGGCCACGAAGCGTTTACTGCTATGCGTGCTCGCGGTGCTGAGCTTACAGACGTTGCAATTCTTGTTGTTGCAGCAGACGACGGCGTAATGCCTCAGACTGTTGAAGCTATTAACCACGCTCAAGCTGCTCATGTGCCAATTGTTGTGGCTGTGAACAAGATTGATGTTGAAGGTGCCAACCCAGATAAGGTTCGCGGTCAGCTTACAGAATACGGTTTAGTTGCTGAAGATTACGGTGGAGACACCATGTTTGTGGATATTTCTGCAAAGCAGGGCACGAACGTCGATAAGCTTCTTGAAGCTGTGTTGTTGACTGCTGACGCTGAGCTTGATCCTAAAGCAAATCCAAATATGGATGCTCGCGGTGCAACTATCGAAGCTCGACTCGATAAGGGTCGTGGTGCTGTTGCTACTGTTCTTGTGCAGCAAGGTACTCTTCACGTTGGTGATTCTATCGTTGCTGGCACTTCTTATGGTCGTGTGCGCGCTATGCTTGACGAGAACGGCAAGCATTTGCAGGATGCGGCTCCTTCCACTCCTGTTCAGGTGCTTGGTTTGACTTCTGTTCCAACCGCTGGCGACTTGTTCTTGGTTACTTCGGACGACCGTTCTGCTCGTCAAATTGCTGAAAAGCGTGCAGCTACAGAGCGTGCAGCTCAGCTTGCTAAGCGCCGCAAGGTTGTGTCTCTTGAAAGCCTTAAGGAACAGTTCGCTAAGTCTGAAGTTGACATGCTGAACATCGTTATTAAGGGCGATTCTTCTGGTTCTGTTGAAGCTTTGGAAGATTCCTTGATGAAGATTGAGGTCTCTGAGGAAGTTGGCATCCAGGTTATTCACCGCGGTGTTGGTGCAATTACTCAGAATGATGTGAACTTGGCAACTGTCGATAAGGCTGTGATTATTGGCTTCAACGTGCGTCCAAACCGTCAGGTTGCTGATTTGGCTGAACGCGAAGGTGTGGAGGTTAAGTACTACTCGGTTATTTACAAGGCAATCGAAGATATCGAAGCTGCTTTGAAGGGTATGCTTAAGCCAGAATTTGAAGAGGTTGTCACTTCTCACTCTGAGATTCGCGAAATCTTCCGTTCTTCCAAGTTCGGCAATATTGCTGGTGTTATGGTTCAAGATGGCGAAGTCAAGCGCGGTACGAAGTGCCGTATTTTGCGCGACGGCGTTGCTACAGTCAACGACTTGGAGATTTCCAGCTTGCGTAGGTTTAAGGATGACGTGCAATCCGTTAGCGAAGGTTACGAAGCTGGTATTAATCTCGGCAGCTTTAATGACATTGAGCTTGGCGATATAATCGAAACCTTTGAAATGAAGCAGATTGAGCGCAAGTAATTATGGCAGGAACGAATCCTAGAGCTGCACGTATTGCAGCATTAATTCAGCGCGTAATCGCTTCTAATATGGAATCGCATTTGCATGATAAGCGTTTGGCAAGTGTGACTATTACGGAAGTGCGTGTTACGAACGATTTGCAAATTGCAAAGGTTTACTGGACTCAACTTGGTCACGAAGGCAAAGAGCAGGGCGAGCGTCAGCGTGCAGCACAAGCTTTGCAGCAGGCTCACGGTCGACTGCGCTCTTTGGTCGGTGCAAAAGCTGGATTGCGTTTGACTCCTCAATTGCAATTCATTTATGACGAAGTGCCGTCTGAAGCGCACGAAATTGAGGATATTCTTGTTGCAGCTCGTCATCGTGATGAAGAATTAGCTAAGTTGCGTGAAAATGCTAAGTATGCTGGTGATGTCGATCCGTATAAGAAGCCACGCGAAGTTGAAGAATCTGACGATGATTTCGAAGAGGGCGACGACTTTGAAGAGGGCGACTTTGAAGACATGTCTGAATCGTCTGACAACAATTAGATCTCAAAGCAAACTCAATGTGAATCGTATAGTAGTTAGATTTAACTTATGTGCATACCAGATTCGGGATTACTGCTTGTAGATAAGCCGCAAGGTGTTACAAGTCACGATATTGTTGCATGCGCTCGTCATTTGTTGCATACAAAGCGAGTTGGGCACGCAGGAACGCTTGATCCTATGGCAACAGGATTGCTAATCATAGGTTTTGGCAATGCAACGCGACTTTTAAATTACATGTTGGGGCACAATAAAACCTATGAAGCAGTAATCCGCTTAGGAGAAGCAACTACTACTGATGACGCAGAAGGTGAGATTCTTCCGGATAATGCATTAAATATAGGTCCGGGGGTTCATGTCGATAATGACGACACGTCTTTTGAAAAGTCACTGTCTTTTGAGCGAATTAAGCAAGTTGTTAGCGAAAATTTAGTAGGCAAAATTATGCAAGCTCCTACTGCTTTTTCTGCTATTAAAATTAATGGTCAACGAGCTTATGATTTAGCGCGCGAAGGAAAATCAGTAGAGATTGCTCCTCGAGAGATATTTGTTAGTGATTTTTCAGTAAGTAATCCTCGAATTACTAGGGGAGTGAGTGGGAAACTCGTATGCGATATATCCGCAAAAGTTTCTTGCAGTAGTGGAACATATATTCGCGCTTTAGCTCGCGATTTAGGTCGCTTACTGGGAGTTGGTGGGCATCTTACTCAGCTTCGTCGCACGAGCGTTGGTGATTTTTCAGTTACTGATTCGCGTGTTCTTAAACTCCGCGCTCAAATGCGAGAATTTACTGATCGCAATGGAGTATTGCAGCATCGCTCAAAAGCAGTTCCTGGTGACGATTTTGACGCAAATAATATGCTTCCTAAAATTTGCTTAAATATGATGGATGCAGCTTCGCATTCGCTTCCAACTTTAAGCATTGATGAAAATCAAGCTAAAGACTTGCGTTTTGGACGCTGGATTGAGCTTAAATCTGCCATAAATTACGAAAATTATCCTGCAATAGCGTACGTTCCAAACGCAAATACTGCGGAATGTGACGTTGTTGCAGTAGTTGAATTGACAAAAAATATAAAAAGTAATCAAATCAAACCAATTGTGGTATTTCCGGCAAGCGAGAAGACTGGTAAACTAGATAAGTATTTAAAATAACGAATTGCGTAATTTGCGTAGTTTGCTTGAGTAATGCTTGAACGCGGATAGTAAGGATATCATGAAGGTCATCGACATTCGACCAGATGCCAACGGCATGATTAATTGGCCAACGTTAAGTGCGGAGCGTAAAGCGGTTGTTACCATTGGCGTATTCGACGGTATGCACAAAGGGCATCGCGAGGTTATTCGTCGTACTGTGGATCTTGCGCATCGTCATGGAGCGTTTTCAGTAGTGATCATGTTTGACCCGCGTCCAAGCGTAGTGCATGCTAATCCTGATTTATACGATGATTTTGGCGACGTTAATTCTAAACTTCCGGACGATCCGGATGCTCTTACAAGCGTGCGTCAACGTTTGCGTGTGATGTCACAGTTGGATGTTGATCATGTTGTGATTGTGCGCTACAGCCTTGCTTTTGCTGCAAAATCGTACCGTTTCTTCTTAGGTCAGCTCGTTGGAAAGCTTGGTATGCGAGCATTAGTTCTTGGCTCTGATGCTGCACTTGGTGCTCGTTGTGCTGGTGATATTAAAGCAATTCGCGAGTTGTCTCAGGCAACTGGAGTTTTTGAGCTTATTGAAGTAGAGGATTTGGGTCCAGACGACGTTCGCGTGCCTGATCCTATTGTTCGTGAGGTTCCACAGGAGCCTGGAGACCCTAAAGATCCTTCTGAGGGCATGAATAAAGCTGAATATCGTGCTTGGAGTAAGAGCATGCCAAATAAGAAAGTGCGTGCTTGGAGTTCTACAAATGTGCGCTGGATGTTGGCTACTGGTCGAGTCAAAGAAGCGCGTGAAATTTTGGATCAGCCGCATCGCGTTGAAGGAACAGTAGTTCATGGAGACGAGCGTGGGCGCGAGATTGGATTCCCAACAGTAAATCTTGGCGAAAAAATTGAAGGCTATGTGCCAGTTGATGGCGTGTATGCAGGCTGGGTTGTTGATTTAGATGCTGACAATAAGAACGATGTCAGACCATCGAAAAATGCTGTTCCAGATGTGAGTGTTTTGCGTCGTGATGAGCTTCATTTAGGCGTTCATTCTCCGTGGCGTTGGCCTGCTGCGATTTCTATTGGAACTAAGCCAACATTTAATAAAGATGGCGAAGAAGATGCAGAGCGCACTGTTGAAGCTTACGGATTGTTCGACGATTGGAAAGACTTGTACGGGCATCGCGTTTGCATTGAGTTTGCTAGTTTCTTGCGTCCGCAACAGGCTTTTGACTCAGTTGACGCGCTAAAAGATATGCTCAAAGCTAATGTTGAGCAAGTGCGCGAGATTACAGATGCTGAAGCTGAAGTCTGATTTTGATATTTGCGCTTAGTGGTTTTTAGTTGCGATTATTTTTGCTAGCTGCGTTTAGCTTATAGTCCAAATGCTTTTAAAATTGTGTTTGCTAAAGCATAAAATATACTTATGATAAACGCATCAATCAATCTTGAGCAAAGTGAAACATATAATCGCGCGTTTGGAGCTATTGTTGGTCTTGCTATAGGCGATGCGCTTGGAATGCCAACTCAGAGTATGAGTGCTCAAAGCATACGCCGTTTTTATGGCGGTCCAATTACAAGGTTAATGGATGCTGTAAGTCAGCAGCCAATCGCGCCAAATATGAAAGCAGGTTCTGTAACAGATGATACGGAGCAAGCTTTTTTACTTGCTGAACGCATAATCGCAGATAATGGCAATATTGACAACAACAAGTATGCGCAAAATCTTCTAGATTGGGAAGATGTAATGCGCGAAAAAGGTTCTTTGGATTTGTTAGGACCGTCAACTAAGTCAGCTTTAAAAGCGCTTGTAAATGGAGTAAGTCCTGAAGAAACAGGCAAATTTGGCACAACTAATGGTGGTGCAATGCGCGCGACACCAATTGGCATTGCTTTCAAACCAGGTGAATCGCTTGCTAAGGCAGCCAGAAAATCATGCTTAATTACTCACAATACGACTCAAGGAATTGAATCTACAACACTCGTTGCTGTGGCAGTAAGTTTAGGTATTGAAGGTTGTGAAAATCCGCTTAAAGAAGCAATAAAATTCGTAAAATCGCTTCCAAAATATGGTAATTGGAGCGCAAAAGCAAGCGTTATAAGTAGGGTCGAATTTTTCACTAAAAAAGCTGAGGAGTTGAGTTGCTTATCTGCAAGTGACGATGATTTTGCTGAAATGTTGCAAAATGATTGTGGTACAAGTGTTGAAGCTAATGAATCCGTAGCTGCAGCTTTCGCAATTGCAACTCGCTTTGCAAATGAACCAACCAAAGCTGCGTGTTTTGCAGCATCGATTGGCGGAGATACCGATACGATTGCTGCAATGTGTTCTGCGATGTTGGGCTCACAGTATGGGTTGCAAGTGTTCGATGAAAAAATACGAGAACGCGTTTTAGAGAATTTGCGAATTGAACACTGCTACGACGTAGAAAAGATGGTGTATGCTTTGTGCTTAATGAGAAAAAATTAGAAGATTGAGAAAAGTAGAGAATATGCTGCATAGTAGCTTTTAGAGGCGATTGCAATGTACAAATCAAACATAAGCTTGAATGAAAAAGCAAGTTTGGTCGTGCCGCAAGTAATCTCACTTGGTCAAATTATCGTAGATGTAACTATGAAAGTTAATTCCGTTCCTAAACCAGGTGAAGACATATTTGCAAACTCGTATAGTATGAGCGCTGGTGCAAGTTACAACATGCTATTTGCTGCAAGTCAAATGGGAGCTAAAGCGCAATGGGCTGGCGTTTTGGGTGAAGGATATTTTGCAAATATTATTTCTAAAGCTTTAAACGAAGCACATATTTCGCATATTGGCACAAAAAATTCCATGCTTGATTCAGGATTTTGCATAGCTCTTACGGATAAAAGCGCAGAGCGAACTTTTATATCTACTAAAGGTGCGGAAACTAGTGGTGACGAGCATGCTTTTGACTTAGTAAACCCAAATCCGCAAGATGTTGTGTACATTAGCGGATACACGTTTGTAAGTCCTATAAAGCGCGCGCTTTTGCGGTTTATGCTAAGAACAAGCGGTTTGTGCGGTTTAGGTAGTAGTGCTTTAGAGAGTTCTTTTGATAAACACAAGCGCCGGTTTACAGCGATTTTTGATGCGTCTCCAATGATTGCAAATATTTCAGATGAAGATTTAAAAGCCTTGATTGACTACGCGCCAATTTGGTTGTGTAATGCTAGAGAAGCTGAGATTTTAGCAAAAAGGCTTAACGCTTGGAATGATGCTAAATGCAACGAATGTGCTAGTGACGGTGTTAGCGAAGTAGCTAGCGAAGGTGCTAGTGAAGATGCTATTTGCGCAACTAATAATCAACTTACAAAATACAAAATCGAGCGTTTACAGCGTGTGTTAAAAGCTCCGCTCATCGTTCATGCAGGATCTTGCGGAGCTTGGGTGTGTGATTTAGGCAAAGAAGCCGAGCATATTAAAGGTTTTCAAGTAAAAGCAGTAGATACAAATGGAGCTGGAGATGCGCATACTGGCGTACTTGCGGCTTGCATAGGCTACAAAATGACGCTTAAGCAAGCAGTTTTGTATGCGAACGCTGCGGCAGCCATTGCTGTTACCAAATACGGGCCTGCAACGTGCCCTACGAAAAAGGAGATAGAAGATTTTATTAAAACAAATGTTTATTAACACCAACATTTGTTAACTTTTCTTACGTTGTGCAAAGACAAGCAAATCAACCTAAAAAAGAAACTAGGTGAAACAATGAGTAAAGTTAAAGTAGATGAAGCTAAAGCTCAACAAACCCAAAGTTCCTTAAGCATTGAGGAACAAGGCATAGACACAATCAGTGAAAGCGAGCGTAAAGGAACGCCGGCAAGCTTATTCTGGCCGTGGTTTGCAGCAAATATTTCAGTATTTGCCATGTCGTACGGAGCGTGGGCATTAGGTTTTGCAATATCCTTCTGGCAAGCAACATTAATGACAATAATCGGCGTAATCGTATCATTCTTGCTGGTTGGGGTAATCTCAATAGCCGGCAAACGCGGAAACGCTCCAACAATGGTATTGACTCGCGCAACGTTCGGCGTACGTGGAGCAAACATTCCAGCAGCACTAAGTTGGATTGCAACGCTCGGATGGGAGATTTCGCTAGCAATAACTGCCGTTCTTGCAATGGCAACAGCCGCAGAAAAGATCGGCTGGGGTAGTGGCACGAGTGTTAAAATCGTGAGCACAATCATCGTAGTTGGATTAATTGTAATTGTTGGAATTTACGGCTACGACTTAATTATGAAGTGCCAGCAAGTTATAACAATTGTAACGGGAATAATCACTCTTGGATTCTTCGTACTAGGTTGGGGACACATAAACTTTGCTGCGATTGGTCAAATTCCAAACGGATCTCTTCCTGCAATGCTCGGTTGCTGCTTCTTCGTTATGACTGGCTTCGGCATAGGCTGGGTTAATGTTGCGGCTGATTACTCTAGATACTTGCCTAGAAAATCTTCAAATAGCGGAATCGTTTTTTGGACTACTTTTGGAGCGTCAATTGCAAACGTGTTCCTAATTTTCTACGGTCTTCTACTCGCAGCTTCTAATATGAAATTAGCTCAAAACGTTGGAAACGACCCGATTGGAGCAATTGCTGCAATCTTGCCAGCGTGGTATTTGATTCCGTATACGATTGTAGCGGTTCTAGGACTTATGTCTGGAGCAATTATGGACAATTATTCAAATGGTCTCGCGCTGCTATCTTTTGGAATACGTATTCCTCGAACTGTTGCAGCAATTATTACTGCAATTCTAACTACTCTTGGCGTTGTTTATGTCACGTTCTTCTCCGACACATTTATTGGACCATTCCAAGGCTTCTTAACGACTTTGGGAGTGCCGATGGCTGTTTGGGCTGGAATGTTTACTACGGATGTGCTTGTTCGCAAAAAAGATTATTGCACTGAGGACTTGTATAAGCCGGAAGGTCGCTACGGTGCTTGGAATGTTAAAGCTTTTGCGATTCTTTGCGTTGGAACGATTGTTGGATGGGGTTTGGTCGTAAACTCTGCAGCGAAATGGCTTACATGGCAAGGTTATTTGCTTTGGCTTGTTGGCGGAAAATCAAGTAGCTGGGCTGGTGCAAACCTGGGCGTAATAGTTGCGTTACTAATCGGCTTAATCGGCTCTTTAATTTTCCAGCGCAAAGATATTGCTAAGCAGGAAGCGGATTTGCCAACAAGTGAAGTAGATTTGTCAACAAGCGAAATTGCAGAATAAAAATAAAAATAAAAAAGGATATTCGTATGAAAGGATATTCAAATGATTAAAGAAGACGAATGGTTAGTGGTAATCGACAGGCAGCGCGTTTTTTGCGAAAGTGAGTGGTCGACTTGGGCGTGCGCAGATCACACTTACGATTCAACAACCGAAGCTTTTACAAAACTTGCAAAAGCCTACGGTAATCGAGTAATTTACACGCGCTATGTAGCACCGCTTAAGCCAGAAAACGCTTGGGTTGACTATTTTAAAGATTGGCCACAATTCCTCGTAAAACCTGACGACCCAATGTATGACTTCACTCCAGAAACAGCAGAACTTGCGGAAGGTCACACTGTAGTTACTTGCGAAACTTTTGGAAAGTGGGGTACGAAGCTTAAAGCTGCATTAGGCGAATGTCACAAAATAACAATTTGCGGAGTCGCAACAGATTGTTGCGTACTAACAACCGCTTTAGCTGCAGCAGATAATGGCGTTGCTGTGCGTATCGCAGAAGATGCTTGTGCAGGAAGCACGCCAGAAAATCATAAGCTAGCTCTTAAAACTATGGAGCTTTTTACGCCGCTTATAACAGTGTGCAGCACAAGCGAAATTCTTTAAAGTAGTAGCACTTGGGCATTTGCTTAGCTTATAGCCCAAGTGCTTTTAACGCTTCTCGCACTGTGTTAACTTCAATGATTTCTAATCCTGGAATATTAACGTTTTTCCGCATATGGCAAACTATTGCGCGCTTGTATCCTATTCGTGCAGCCTCACGCAATCGCGGCTCTATTCTTGGCACTGGGCGAACTTGACCAGTTAAGCTCATTTCACCAATTGCGCAAGTTTTAGGAGTTACTGCTTTCCCGGCAGCAGCGCTAGCTAAAGCTGCTACGATTGCCAAGTCGCAAGACGGCTCTTTTGCCAACGCTCCTGCAATAGTAGATACGTACAAATCTTTTGCAAGTAAATTAACGCGTCCGTGACGATACAAAACTGCTGTAAGCATTGCAAGACGGTTAGAATCAACACCAGAAACTGCACGGCGAGGAGTGGGCAGGGCTGATTGCGTTACAAGTGCTTGTATTTCAATCGGCAGGCTTCTGTGTCCTTCAAGTGTAAAAGTGACGCAAGTTCCGTCGTTTGTGCCATCTTGCGCATTTTTACCTTGATTATCGTTTTCTGTAGAAGACAAAAACAGTCCGGAAGGATCTGGCACTTCCTCAATTCCTTCACCGCTCATGTCGAAGCAGCCAACTTCGTCTGTAGGTCCAAAGCGATTCTTTACGGCTCTTAGCATGCGTAGTGCTGTTTGTGTGTCGCCCTCAAATTGACATACTGTGTCAACTAAATGCTCAAGCGTCCGCGGTCCTGCTATTGAACCATCTTTTGTAACGTGCCCAACTAAAAGTATCGGAATATTGTTAGTTTTAGCAACGTCTATAAGTGCGCTCGCAACTTCTCTAACTTGTGTAGAACCGCCTGTAATGCCATCTACTTCTTGTGCGGAAATCGTTTGTGCAGAATCGACAATAGCAAGCGTAGGGTGATGCGTTTCAATAAGATCTAGTACAGTGTCAAGATCGCCTGTTGTTGCAAGTAATAAATAATCGTTTACAGCGTTAATTCTAGACGCGCGCAATTTAACTTGTGCTGCTGATTCCTCGCCGGAAATATACAATACAGGGGGAGTGTTGCTTTCTTTTGATTGTTTAGATACGTAAGCTGCAGTTTTTAGAAGTAGTGTTGATTTTCCGATACCTGGCTCTCCTGCTATAAGAGTTACGGAGCCTGGCACAAGTCCTCCGCCTAATACTCGATCGAATTCGCTAAAACCAGTGTGGATGCGCATTGCGTCGTCTGCTTGAATTTCGCTAATTGGTTGCGCGGATGTTGCTGAATCGAGAGTTGAATGTGCGATATTGCGATTAGAAGTAGTTATGTTATCTGGTGAATATGCGCGTGATGCTGTTGTTGCGCGCGGTGTACGTGTTGTACGAGATAATCCGCTAACTCGCGCCTCTCTAAACTCGTTCACTGTGCCCCATTCGCCACATTCAGGGCAGCGACCGTACCATTTTGAGCCGCTCCAACCGCATTCAGAGCATAAATAGTGAAGAGTAGATTTACTAGCCATATCTCGACGCTATACGCTTTATTAGACAATCATATTTTGTATTTGTTTTTGATTGTAAAGCGCTTTTGCGTACTAAAAGCGTCATCGCGATGTGACATAATGCAAGTATGTCGAAATCGAATGCTTCAAGTATGAATGCTTCAAAGATGGGTGCGTTGAATATGAATTCCTCAAGTGTCAATAATTCATCACACAGCAAGTTATTAGTTGTGTTGACTTCAGCTGCAGTAATTGTGGTTTTGGCTCTAATTTCAGCATTTATGTGGCCAGGTTGGGCATTAAATCACGAAAACGTTGCGAGCAAAAATCATATGGTAATGCCTAAAACGCCTTCTATACCATCGAAACCTTTGCCAGCATCTTCTACGGCATTGCTTAAGGCTATGCCAGATAGCGTACTTGATTTCGCTCGTGTTGACGCTATACCTAGTGCAACTTGGACTGAATCGTCGCCTTTGGAGGAATATTCTGTTAAGTACTCAACTGGTCAGCCAGATGGGGAAGTGTCTGTAACTGTTGCTCAATGGTCGAATCGCGATTCTGCAAACAAACAGTATGAGGCGTTAGTTGATGGACTTAAGGGTTCTGATATCGCAAGTGGAAAAATTCAAGTTTCTGGCAAGACTTCCGGTAGCTATGTGTTGCGAAATGATGAAAATGATAAATCACAGGCTAGTGCATTGTGGCAGAACGATACCGCTGTTTTTGAAGTGAACGGCGCAAAGCAAGCAGTAGAGCGTTTTTATCACAGATTCCCAATGTAAATTGTTGTAAAAAATGATGTTCTTTGTAATATCACTCCACAAAGTCGTTAAAACGGTGTAACATTAGGCAAGTTGCACACTTTACATAGGAATGGAGGCTTCAGATGGGTTCTGTCATCAAGAAGCGCCGCAAGCGGATGAGCAAGAAGAAGCACCGCAAACTGCTGCGTAAGACTCGTCACCAGCGCAAGTAATTTTCTTGCTATGCGTTGATGCGTGTCTGAACGTTTAGGCACGTAAGACTTTTTTGAAGCGTCGGTTTTCCCGGCGCTTTTTTATATACAAAAAAATAGAGCCCGTGTTTACGGACTCTACTTTTCGCTTAGTTTCGCTACTTATTTGGGTTGGTAAGCGTGCGAGGGCCGTTAGGATCGCCGACGATCACGGTGTCAACCATGTTCAAGAACAAGCCGTGTTCCACAACGCCAACAGTTTCAATCAAATCCTTCGCCAACTCCTGTGGATGCTCAATGCGCTCCATATGCAAATCAACCACGAAGTTGTTCTCGTCGGTGCGAACTTCTTTGCCGTCTGCATCAAGACGCAAAACTGGCTTATATCCGCGCTTTTCGAACTTACGAATCACTTGCGCGGAGCCGAATGGAATCACCTCAACAGGAAGTGGGAACTTGCCAATCGTGTCGACTACCTTGCTTGCGTCAACAATCCACACAATGCTATCGGAATTAATAGCCACAATCTTTTCCCAAAGAAGAGCTGCGCCGCCGCCTTTAATTCCGTTGAAATTCTTGTCAACTTCGTCGGAGCCGTCGATTGTAACGTCAATGTGATCCACTTCGTTAATGTCGAGAATCTTAATGCCGTAGCCTTCTGCTTGCTCTTGTGTGCGACGAGAAGTGGTGACTCCTGTGAAGCTCAAGCCTTCTTCCTTAACTCTGCGACCAAGCTCGTCAACCAAGAAGCGCACTGTAGAGCCGGTGCCAAGACCAACCATCATTCCATTCTTTACAATCTTTGCGGCTTCAATGCCGGCTGCTTTTTTAAGCGCGTCTTGTTGTGCTTTATCCATTATTCCTGCTTTCTTATGTTTTGTTATTCCCGAGTTCGTCGATGAACTTCCATCGCATTTGCGGGAGAGGCGCTTATGCTTTTATGCGTGCCTCGTTTTCGTACATTTCCATATTAGTCTGCGTGCAGATTTTTTGAACGGAGCTGGGCGCTCGCACCCTCCAAACGCGGGCGTGACGACCTGCTTTCGCGCTCAAAGTGTAACGCGCGAAAGCAACTCGGAGCGTGAGCTTGCTCAAGTTGAAAGCACGGTGTGCTTTCAACGCAAGCTCAGTAGCGAGCGCGCCTAGACCGCGCGAGCGATCTACTACGTTTGGAGCTCAACGCCGAGCAAATTCCAAAGTAACCTATGAAAGGTAGAAGGCGGTTGGAGATAAATGCAAGGTGCCGTCTGGTTCTACGTAGCCGTTTACGTTGATTGTGCCGGAAATAAAGCGCGCCTCGCCGTTAAAACTTGGGCTTGTGTTTGGTGGTGGAGTAAATTGCAGCACGCCAGAAACACTTAATCCTTGAACTGGTTTAGATGCAGTTTGCGTAACATTTTGCTTTGTTTTTGGAACTTCTTGAACAATAGTTATAGCGTCTTGCTGGTGTGCATCTTGCTGGTGTGCATCTTGCTGGTGTGCATCTTGTTCATTTTCTATTGATAGTGCATCTTTTTCGCTATTTTCTAACGTTTCACGCTTTGTTTCACGCGCTTGTTCGCGCGCTGATTCATTTGCAGATTCAGTTAGATCACTAGTGTTTTTACTATTTTGTGCAGAAAAATCAGGATTAATATCTTCGCCAACTGTGCGTTCAAGATGGTATTTTGCATGAGAAATTTTGCCGTCTAAAAGCATTTTCGCATCACTTGGCACATTCGTACCTTTTGCATATTCAGAAGCAAGAAGCGACTTCCAGCCTTCTAAAGGCAAGTATCCGTCCTTCAAACCATTTCGGCAATCTTCCGCATATCCGCGCGCTAATGTATCAACTTTTTCGTTTCCTTCGTTTCCTGCGTGACCCTTAACCCACACGAATTTTACGGCGCCTTCGCGCTTAGTAATTTCCGCGTCGATTGCTCGAATCAGCTCGGCATTTTTAACAGGTTCATTTTTAGAGTTTTTCCAACCGTTCTTTTTCCATCCGTGAATCCACGTAGTTGCGCAGTTAATAGCGTATTGTGAATCACTTTCGATTGTGAGCGGCTCTCTTCCAGGATGTGCTCGTAAAGCTTCTAAAACCGCGCATAATTCGCCAATTTGATTTGTGCCATTAGTTGCGCCTCCAGCATCTGCATTGCCTGTGTGATGATGTTCGTTAGAGCTACCAGACTCGTCAATGTGATCTGCCCACGCCCAACCCATTGAACCATTCGGGTTTCCGAGCGCGGAACCGTCTGTTGAAACAACAATCATGACAAAACCTTTCAAAAATGCGCCGGCTGCAGATTGCAACCAGCGCAATTAGTAGATTTCTTTATTTACGCAAGATTATTACGTTACGCTAAAGCCTTGTCGACTACAGCAGTAGCTTCCTCAAGCACCTTGTCAAGTGCTTCTGGAGAAACGAAGGATTCTGCGTAAACCTTGTAAATATTCTCGGTACCAGATGGGCGAGCAGCGAACCAGTTGTTCTTCGTCGTCACCTTCAAGCCACCAATCTTTGCGCCGTTTCCAGGAGCTTCCGTAAGCTTTGCGGTAATATCCTCACCAGCAAGCTTAGTTGCTTCAACGTCGTTGCCGCTCAAAGCTGCAAACTTCTGCTTTTGCTCAAGTGTTGTTGGGGTATCGACGCGCTTATACCAGCTTTCGCCAAAGCGAGCAACCTGATCCTGGTGAAGCTGAGCTGGGTTCTTGCCAGTCTTTGCAGTAATTTCCGCAGCGAGCAAATCAGGAATCAAGCCATCCTTATCGGTGGTCCACACGCGACCATCTTTGCGCAAGAAGCTCATGCCGGAGCTTTCCTCGCCGCCGAAAGCAACTTCGCCGCTAAAGAGTGGGTCAACGAACCACTTGAATCCAACTGGAACTTCCACAAGCTTTGCGTTAATAGAAGCAGCTACGCGGTCAATCAAGGAAGAAGACACAAGCGTCTTGCCGATAGCAGTATTCTTTGGCCAATCCGGGCGAGCACCGCCGAACAAGTACTCCACGCACACCGCGATGTAATGGTTCGGGTTCATAACGCCCCAGTTCGGGCACACAATACCGTGACGGTCAGCATCTGGATCGGTGCCGCCAACCAAATCGTACTTATCCCAAGCGCCAGCGTTAAGCTGATCAACTAAGCCCTTCATTGCGTAAGGGGAGCTTGGATCCATACGAATCTTGCCATCGTGGTCAATAGTCATGAATCGCCAAGTTGGATCAACTTCTGGACGCACAACGCCGATGTTCAAGCCATACTTTTCGTTCATAAGTGGCCAGTAGTTTACACTTGCGCCGCCGAGTGGGTCAATTCCCAAACGTACGCCGCTAGAGCGAATCACATCAAAATCGATTACATTAGCCAAATCGCTAACGTAGTGTTCGCGGTAATCGAATCCTTCAACCAAATCAGACTTGATTGCTTCCTCGAAAGGTACGCGCTTTACAGACTTGTAGTTGTCGAGCAATTCATTTGCTCGAGCTGCAATTGCGTTAGTTACATCTGCAGGGGCAGGACCGCCTGTTACAGGATCGTACTTAAAACCACCGTCGGTTGGTGGGTTGTGTGAAGGAGTGACGACAATGCCGTCAGCCAAGCCGTCGCCGCTAAAACGCTGAGTGCCGTCGGCTGCGCGATTATGCGTCAAAATAGCTTGAGAAACAACAGGAGTTGGCACGAAATCGCCGCGAGAATCCACGCGAACGTGAACTCCGTTAGCAACCAAAACCTCAATAGCGGTTTTTTGAGCAGGCTCAGAAAGAGCGTGCGTATCGCGACCAATATAAAGAGGGCCAGTTACGCCAGCTTTCTTGCGATATTCAGCAATAGCTTGCGTAATAGCCACAATATGAGCTTCGTTAAACGAAGTTTTCAAAGCAGAACCACGGTGACCGGACGTGCCGAAAATCACGCGCTGTTCTGGAATGTTGGAATTTGGAACTTCATCATAGTAAGCGCCAACCAAAGCGTCGACGTCGACTAGATCTTCTGGGGTGGCGGGCATTCCCGCATTTTTTGCTACCATAATTTTTTATTTTGCCACGGTGCTTGTATTTTATTTATTTTTTGGCACTCTTACGCACAATGCTTGCTTGTCAACAGTGAAGCGCAAATGTTTCGTATAGCCCAAAATGTCGCCGTCTACTTGCACTGGAGCAGATTTTTCTAATTGCACTTCTGCGCTAAAACCTTGCGTTTGGTCAATTCTTGAGCCTGCAGAAAGCGAATCCTGCTGGAGCGCGCGCCCTGTTAGCGTTTGGTGTATTACTCCTCGGAACAAATTAGCCCAACCAATTAAACCGCCCGAAGTGTCAATAATCTCAAAATCAAGCACACCATCGTCATATGCTGCTTCTGGCATAAGCGAAAACATAGGAATCTGACCGCAATTTCCAGCCATAAGTGTGCGGAAAGTCAATCCTTTTAGCACGCTTTCGTCGCCATTCGAACGCTGTAAGGTAACGGTTGCGCGATATTTTGGCATAAACAAATGCTTTACGCCAGAGACAAAATAAGCAAGCCAACTAATATTCTTTTTTAAGTTTGGATCAGTGTCGTCAATCATTAACGCGTCAAAACCAATGCCTGCAATAATTAAGAATGCGTGTCCATGATCTTCTTCTGGATTGTCGAGAATCGTTACGCGCCCAACGTCAACCTGCCTAGAGCCGTGAGAAGTTGCAACACGCAACGCAGCATCCACGTCGTTTACTGGAATTCCCATATTTCTAGCAAAAAGATTGCCAGTTCCAATAGGAATAATTCCCATCGCGTGACCTTTACCGCTTACTGCGCTCGCAACAGTACGAACCGTGCCATCTCCGCCTACTGCTACTACTACGTTAGCTCCGTTTGAAAGTGCTTCTAAAGCGCATTCGCGTCCATCTTTATCTAACTGTGTATCAATAATTTCGTAGGTTAAATTGCGTTCTTTGCAATAATTTTTAATACTTTCGCGATACGATTTCGCTTGTGGTTTTGAAGGATTAAGTATGAATGCGTAATGCACTGAGTCGCCATGTCGTTGAGCAAGTTTTTCTGCCAAATGATGACGTTTTAAAGCGCGCGAAACAATCATGATGACGAATGGAGCGAGTACAAGCGCGAATACAATCATCATAAGAGCAATAGTCGCTTGAATAGGCATAGTTGGCATACCTCCTATTCTTGCACATTATTTTTTCTACAATACTAAATTTTGCGGCATATTGCGAATATTTACGTTTTTTACACATTTGTATAGTATGTATTGTTTTTATAAATACCGTTTATTGCTTGTATTAGATGTTTATTAGTTACTCATCAGGTGTCGGCTAGTTGCTAGTTAATTGTGCATTTTGCTGCTTTTGCTTGTTCTTTGCTCGTTTTTCACGTGTATTATTCGCATTAATTCTGTACTAAATATTTAGTTAGTTATATAGCTAGTTATGTAACCAGTTATGCTCTCCTGCTTCGCTAATACTAATTTCGTGCGTCGCTAGTGGTAAACTGTGCAAGCGTATCTGTCGCATACAACTATTGAGCAGAGGTTTTGAATATGGCTGAATTACAGCAAAATTTTGAGGGAGATGAATCCCTCAATATTACACCTAGTAATATGCCTGATGATGCTAGTGACGATACTGTTGCTTTTATGCAGGTTCCTCAAAGTCATGTAGAAGATCAAATAGCTGATAATTCTGTTAATTATGAGGGAACTCTTGCTGATAATTTAGACGAAGTCGCCGATGAAGAAGATACTTCTGGAGACATTGTTGACGATATCGTTGAAGATATTGCCGGTAATAAGAAGAATGTGTTTGGTAATAATGCTGCATCTTATGGCATGTATGCAAATGCAACTCCTGCCGATTCAACTGCAACCGATTCATTTAGAGTAGTAGAGCCGAAAGCAAAGAAACATCGTACGAATCGTTCCGCAATGGCGTTGATGTATTCGCTTCTTATTTTTGTTATTTTGTTAGCAGCAGCATTTTTTGCACTTCATTTGTATTTCAACAATCGAGTTGCTCCAGGTGTTGATTTTGGTGATGCTTCTATTACGCGCAATCTCACTGGCTATCAGGAAGATTCTGTAAGCAAGACTGTTCAGAATGCTGTGGATCATAGCGAATTAGAAATTAGTGACGATCAAGGAAATAGTATTGATGCAGATTTGAGTCAGCTTGGTGTCAAGATTGATAAGAACGCAACTGTAAAAGCTATTATGAATGCTAAGCGAGATAATTTATTTACTCGTATTATGCCTTGGGTTCATCAAACTGTGAGCTTGAAAGCTGTACGTGATGATTCTGCTTTGGATTCGTACTTATTGCATAAGTTTATTCGTGAGAAGGATCGTGCTGTACCTTATAGTGCAGTTTTCGACAAGGATTCTGAATCTTACAAGGTAGAGGATGGCATACCTGGTCGCACTATAGAAACTATGTCTGTTCGTGAAGCAGTAAAAAAGTTAATTGCTTACCCTGGTAAAACAGTAAAAGTTTCTGTTACATCTCGACGCACTGACGCTCCTATTAAGCTTGATGCAGCGCAGAAACTTGTAAATGATTTAAATAAACTTCTTGAGAAAAAAATCACGTTTAATAACGGTGACGGTAAAGATTTTACGGTTCCAAAAGAAGCGATTGCGTCTTGGATCAGTATAAAAGCAGATACGACTCGCCGTAAGCTTTCTTACACAATTGATGCAGATAAAGCAGATTATTATTTGTCTCAAGTTCTTCCAAAAGAACTTAATCAGCAAAAAATTAATCAAGAAGATGCAATTGATAAAGAAGGTAGGTTTATTTTCACAACGCTTAAAGGTTCTAATGGTGTTGAAATTAACTATTCCAATAGTGTTGCGAAAAAGGCTGTAGAATCTTTGCGCAATGGCAATGATTTCAAGATGGCTGTTCCTGCGAAAATCACTAAGTTTACCGTTGAAAAGAAGCTTGTTGAAATGCGCATTGTTGTTGACAAAACAACCCAAACGGCTTCTGTTTATAAGAATGATGAACTTGTAAAAACATTCCCTGTTTGCACAGGTAAGCGCGGTGCTGATGATTCAGCTTCCGGCACATTCTTTATTTACTTGCGTTATGCTTCACAAGATATGCGCGGTAGGAACGGCGATGGCTCTCCTTACTTCTCTCCTGGAGTGCGTTGGGTTAGCTATTACCATGGTGGAGAAGGCTTCCACACTGCTTCTTGGAATTATAAGGGTATTGCAACTGGCGATGCTGCAAATCACGGCTCTCATGGTTGCATAAACATGTATGAGCAGGATGCTCGTTGGATTTTTGAAAATTGCCCACGTGGCACTATTGTACAAATTGTTGGCACGACTCCAGATGGTCCGGTACGCGAATGAGCGAATCTGTGGGTAACTCACTTAACAAAGATGAACGCGCCGAAGAACTTTTGCTTTCTGCGCGTTCTAATCTTGAGTGTGTGCAAAGTCCACAATCTACTCCGAAGTTAGCTGCGTCTAGACGAATTAGCAGCGCGCCAATTCCTGTGCATGTTACTGCAACATTGTTTGACACTCCGTCTAAAGCTGAGTGTATTGACAATAAGCCATTGCTTGTGCGTTTTGGTCGCAGGCTCGTTACGTCTATTGTCGGCATGTGGATGCGTCTTGCTGGTCGTGTTGCTCGTCGTCTTGGCTGGTTTCCAAGTGTTGAGCCATATATTGGGTATGGAACGCATAGATATGCTCGCTTGATTTGCAGAACTGTGTATGCTCCAAAGCTTGGTCATCATTCTGCTCTAAAACGCGGAATTTACGCGATGCTTGTTGTTCCTGCTGTGCGTGTGCGCGTGGCTTTGTCTATTGACGGTATTCCTGTAGAAACAGCTCAAATTGGCGATTCTGAAATATACGATAAGCCTGAAGGTTCGCGCGATGGTAGTGCAGAGTATTGTATTTCTGACCGTGCAGGGTATTTAGATTTAATTACTGAGCGCGCTTTAGAGCCTGGTCGTCACGTTGTTTCGTATTCTGTTAGTGACCGTGAGCCTGTAAAAGCGAGCTTGTTTGCTATTGACGCAAATGTTCCTGTTGGTGTTATTTCGGACGTTGACGACACTATTATGGTAACTCAAGCGCCTTCGCCAATTCGTGCTGCTTATAACTTGCTTATTATGAATCCTGCTCATCGTTCGCCAGTTACTGGAATGTCTGAGTTTTTCCAGTCTTTAGAGCGTTTACGTGACGATATTCCATTTTTCTATCTTTCTACTTCTCCGTGGAATGTTGAGGCTTCAATTCGTCACTTTATTGATCGCGAAAAGTTTCCTGAGGGTCCTCTTCTTCTTCGTGATTTGGATCCACGTCCTAAAACTTTTATCCCAAACGGACCGCAGCATAAATTAGAATTTGCAACTCAGCTTATGGATGATTTTCCGGGTATGCGTTTTGTGCTTATTGGCGATGATGGTCAAAAGGATCCTTTAACGTATGCGAATATTATTCGTAAGCATCCAGGTCGTGTGCTTGCAGTAGGTATTAGGCAATTGCGTAAGCATGCTACTGTTGAGGATTTTCGTCGTAAATTATCTCGTGATTTTGCGGTTGCTTTAAGTGCGTCTAAGCGTGCATATGTTTTTTCGGATGCTCTTGATACTACGTGTGAAGCTGCGCAAGAAATTCCTACTATGGCGATCGAAAAATTACATAATGCTAACGAGTTTTCTGGTGATATTGATGATTTTGATGATGCTCAAATGCGCATAATTGAAGCAGAAGGTGCTGTTGGTACTTTGCAAGGCGTGCCATTTTTTGCAGCTCCTCAAGGCAAAGATTTAGCTAAAGCAATGCTTCCGTTTATAGAGGAAGCGATTGCGAAATAGTATAAAATAATTGCAAAATAATTTTGTAATATTAAAGAATTGCAGAAAATATTTCGTTACTAATATATAAAAGCTGAAGAAAATACTTAATGAAAATTAAAAGAGGTGTAGCTATGAATAATCAAGATTTTGCAAAGCCAAAAGCGGCAGAACGCATACCGTCGACGCGTGAATTCCATGGCGACACTTATATAGACGAATATGCTTGGATGAAAGATCGCAATAATCCTAAGCTTATGGAATACATCAATAGTCAAAATGCTTATACTGAACAGCGTGTAAAGCACTTAGAAAACTTGCGTTCTACATTATTTGACGAGTTGCGCTCAAGAGTTCAAGAAACAGACATGTCTGTTCCTGTGCGCATGAATAATTACTGGTATTACGTGCGCACTGAAAAAGGCAAACAATACGCTGTGCAATGCCGTATGAAAGTCAAAAATAGTGACGATTGGAATCCGCCAACTATCGACAATTCTGCAAAACCTGGCACAACTGATGGTGAAGAAATTTTATTTGATGCAAACCTTGAATCTGAGCACTCTGGTGGCAAGTTCTTTAGAGTCGGTGGAATGGATTTGAGTACCGACGGTTTGAGAATGCTGTACGGTGTCGACACTCAAGGCGATGAACGCTTTAACTATTTTATTCGTGACTTTTCTACAAAAACATGTTCTTGGTTGCAGTTAGAAGAATCGTGGGAAAATCTTGCTTCTGCTTCACTTTCTCCAGATGGAAAATGGGTGTTTTATGTAAAGCTTGATGATGCTTGGCGTCCTTATCAAGTTTGGAGGCATAAGGTTGGCACTAGCGTTTCTAATGATGTAAAAGTTTTTGAAGAAACTGACGAGCGATTTTTTGTTGACGTGTATGAAAGTTTTGACGAACGATACATGATGATCAGCAGTAGTTCAAAGACTACGTCGCGCGTGCTTATGCTTCCTTTGAGCAATCCTGAAGGCGAATTCCGTATGGTTATTGAGCCGGTTGAGGGGGTGGAATACGATATTTCTTTCGCTTGCTTTGAGAATGCTGGCGAAAATGGTGAAGATATTCCAATTGCGATTGTGTGCCATAACGCTAAAAATCCTAATTTTGAAATTGACATTATTGATATGAGAGGAAATTCCGGCAAGTTTGATGAGCATATAACGTATAAGCTTTCGGATGGAGTATGTGTTGCGTCGGGTTCTCCTTATGGTTGCGAGCAGGGAGATGCTTGGCAACAAGGTGCTGGAAGTGAGCCTATTACAAAGCCTTATAATTCGCCTCAAAATCCTGAAATATTGCAAAATGCAGTTGGATTGAGCATAAGCGGATTGTCAATGTACAAAAATTATGTGGCACTAGCTTATCGTTCTCAAGGTTTGCCGCATTTGGCTGTAATGAGCAAGAAGCGCGCTGTTGAAGATTTTTTGCAAGCAAAACCGTGGCGTTTTTGCGAAGTGCGACCGCTTTCTTCCCAGCTTGCGAATCAATTTACGGATCAACTTTCTTCTCAACTTGTGGATCAAGCGCAAGCCGAATCACGTGCTGCGCTCGCAAATATTTCACAAGAAGAAATCAACAATAATCGCCTATTGAGTATTTCTATGACTGGAAATCCTTCGTACGAAGCTCCGCGTATGCGTTACGCTTTTGGTAGTTATGCGACTTTAGGTCAACTTCGCGAGTTGGATCCTTTAACAGGCGAAGATGTGTTGCTCAAGCAAGGTAAAATTTTAGGTGAATTTAATGAGCGCAATTATGCTGAAAAGCGCGTTTGGATTACTGCTCGAGATGGTGAGCGTGTGCCAGTGTCTCTTGTGTGGCGTCCGGATAAAATTTCTCAAACTGACTCAATGTTTATTACTGGTTATGGAGCGTATGAAGTTAGTTCAGACCCTACTTTTTCTGTCGGTCGCTTGAGTTTGCTGGATCGCGGCGTGTTATATGCGCAAGTGCATGTGCGAGGCGGCGGCGAAATGGGTCGTGCGTGGTATGAACAGGGTAGGCGCGTCAATAAAAAGCATACTTTTGAAGATTTTGCTGATGCCACGCGTGCTTTGCAAAATGCTGGTTTTGCTTCCGCTTGTCATACTGTTGCAAACGGTGGTTCAGCAGGAGGCTTGCTTATGGGTGCTATAGCAAATATGGCTCCGGAATGTTATGCAGGAATTGAAGCAGACGTGCCTTTTGTAGATGCCCTTACGTCTATGCTCGACTCTTCTTTGCCGCTTACTGTAACAGAGTGGGATGAGTGGGGCAATCCACTCGATGATCCTGAAGCTTATGCTTATATGAAATCGTATACTCCTTACGAAAATGTGCCTTGCGTAAAAATGGAAGATGGTCGCAAAAAGTTAGCTGATTTTCCGAAAATCTTAATCACGTCCTCTATTCACGACACGCGCGTGCTTGTTACGGAACCTTTAAAATGGCTCGCTAAATTGCAAGCTTCTGGAGTTGACGCAATTGCTCGTATTGAAACTGACGGTGGTCACGGTGGCACTTCTGGCAGGTACAGGCAATGGCAGGAGTTAGCTTATGAAAACGCATGGTGCCTGCATGTTATGGGTATAAACAGTTAGTTGGAAGCGGCAGAAACTTTACTGCGTTGTAAAGTAAATGTCGTTTCCACGCCTTTCGTGATATCATGGGTCAAGTGATGTGCGTTTTTCGCTTGCGTTTGCGCTCATTTACATACAGGTAGTTCAATGGAGATATCTACTTATTGCTTAATGAAGGGGTAGAGCAGCAATGGCAACACTCAACGTTGACAGCGATGAATTTTCACTGCAACATACCGCATTGTTTAAGCAAGTTCCAGCTGATCAAGTAAAAGAATTGATGCAGTATTTACAAGAATCAACATTTAAAAAAGGTTCTGCAATTTTTAATGAAGGCGATACTGACCATCGAATGTACTTGCTTGAGCGTGGAAGAGTAAAATTAGTTCGTCATTCAAACGACAATCGTGTGCAATTGTTAAGTATTCACACTCCTGGCGAAATTCTAGGCGAAATTCCCGTTTTTGACCCTAGCGGCGGTCCTCGTACAGCTTCAGCAATATCTATTACCAACAATACTAGAGTTTTATGGCTAGAAAATGACGTGTTATTCCATTGGTTAAACAATCACCCTAGTGTTGCAGTAGATATGCTTCAAGTGCTTGCAGCGCGCATGCGAGCAAATAATGAGCGAATTTCCGATTTAGTTTTTATGGATGTTCCTGCTCGTTTAGCAAAGACTTTGCTGAATTTAGCTTCAAGATTTGGTGAGCCTATGAGCGATGGCTTGCTTGTGCCGCATGATTTAACGCAAGAAGAGCTTGCGCAACTTGTTGGCTCGTCACGCGAAACAGTTAACAAAGCGCTTATGGATTTTGCAAACAGGGGTTGGATTATGCGCCAAGGCAGGTCAATTATTATCTATAAGCCTGGCATGCTTATTCGTCGAGCTGAACGTTAAAATGCGAATGTTTATGATGCTAGTTTTCAAGTAGAGGCAAACCTTTAAAATAGTACGCATGCCGAAAAAGAATTCACTGACTGTTCGCCGTGTGTTAGCGCTGTTCCTTACCTACATCACTTTGTGTGTTGCAGGAGGTATTGCAGCAAGTATTATGTTTGTTCCTGGCGTAATGAGCGTGAATAGTGTAGTGAAAACAGTAGTGCCTTCACTTCGCGTTGACGGCATCGATTTTGATGTTACCGCGTTGCCGCAAAAATCGCGACTTTACGCTTCTGATGGCAAAACTATTATTGCAACTTTTTATGCTCAAAATCGCACTGTAGTGCCGCTTCGACGCATATCGCAATATATGCAGCGAGCAATGGTTGCTCGTGAAGACCGTCGATTCTTTGAGCATTCCGGCGTAGATATGCAAGGTGTTATTCGCGCATTCGTGCAAACATTCGTTAAAAAGGGAGATATGCAAGGTGGCTCTTCCCTAACTCAGCAATATGTAAAAAATGTGCTTATGATTAAGGCTCGCGAAAATAACGATTCTTTAGCTGAGTATCACGCTTCTGAAGGCACTATTGCACGTAAATTACGCGAAATGCTTATTGCAATTCAAATGGAGAAAAAATACTCTAAACTTGAGATTTTGCAGGGATATTTAAATATTGCGCAGTTCGGTAGCAATAATATTTACGGCGTAGAAACTGCAGCTCATCGCTACTTCAATACGAGCGCTGCAAAACTTAATCTTGTGCAATCAGCAACTATTGCTGCAATTACAAAGAATCCTTCGCGTTATGATCCTTCTATTGAAACAAATCAGCCTGAAGCGCAAAAGCAGCGCAATATTGTACTTGATTTAATGCTTCGTCAAGGTTTTATTACTAAGAGCGAGCATGATTCCGCTGTTGCTATTCCTCTTAAAAGCACTCTTAACATACAGAGGGAAGTTTCTAAAATTGGATGTCAAGCTGCAGGCGACGCAGCATTCTTCTGCGATTATGTGACGAAGAAAATTTTGCACTCTCGCGAGTTTGGTAAAACTGCTGCCATGCGCGAAAAGTTGCTTACTGAGGGTGGTCTTGATATTTACACAACTATGGATTTGCGTGCTAGTAAGGCTGCTATGAAAGCTGCTAGGGATACGATTCCTGTAAATGATAAGAGCGGTTTTGAGGTTTCAATTGCGGCAATTAAGCCTGGAACTGGTGAAGTTTTGGCGTTTGGTAGCAATCGTATTTATGATGCTACGGATGCTGCAAAATCAGATCCTACGCATACGGCTTTGAACTACGCTGTCGATGAACGAGATGGTGGCGGTCTCGGTTGGCAAATTGGTTCTACTTGGAAGCCAATTAATATGGTTGCGTGGATGCTTGCTGGAAAGTCAATTAATCAGCCTCTTCGCACTTCTATGCTTTATAATAATGCTGATTTTAATTGCAGCAAATTCCGCGGAGTTGGTAGTTGGTCAGTTCAAAACTCTGGTGGTGGCACAACTAATCCGGAAACTCCTTTGCAAGGTCTTGTGCGCTCGCATAACACCACTCAGGCTTCTATGGCTCAGCAAATTAAGCTGTGTTCAATCGCGGATGCTGCTCGCATACTTGGCTACCACAATTCGCCTCTTGGTCAGGAAAGCGTGTATTCTGCTAACTCGCTTAATCCGCCTATGACGATTGGTTCTGTGCAAGCTTCGCCTTTAACTGTGGCGAATGTGTATGCAACTATTGGTGCTGATGGCGTGGCGTGTGATCCTATTGCTATTAAGCGAGTTGTTGACAAAAACGGTAAGCGTTTGAAAGTTCCTAGTGCGCATTGCCATCAAGCAATTCCAAAGGGAATCGCTCAAACTGCTGCTTATGCGCTGAATCAGGGTGTTGTGCAACCTGGCGGCGAGGCTTCAACTACACAACTTGATGGCGGTCGCAAGACTTTCGCAAAAACTGGTACTAACGAGCAGTACTACATGACTACAGCTGGTTTTGTGCCGTATCAAGTTGCTTCGTTTGTGGCAGTTGGTAACGCTGAATCACAGAAAAGCTTTAATGGCATGACTATTAACGGTCGCACAATGGCAGCTTGGTACGGTATGTATATTGCAACCCCAGCGTGGAAACAGTTTATGAACGACTATTTGAAAGCTGCTAACATTCCTGTTGACAACGATTATGGCAAGCCTGATCCAAAGTATACTGCCGGTGGAACTCTGCCCGGCACGCCTAAAAATACTGTTAAAACTGATCAGCAGAAGCGAGATGAAGACGCCAGAAAGCAGGCAGCACAAGAACAGCAGGAAGAAGCTAAGACGCAAAAGAACACGCAAGATCAGTACGGCACTGCTCGCCGCGACGACTATGGTGATTCAGAAACTGATAATTACTAAATGGTATTTGTTAACTCGTAATTGCTAGTTAACTTACTAAATACTAAGTTGTTTTGTGCTGTTCCTTATAATACAAATAAACCCTTACTTATGCTACTTGATTGTGAGCAAAGTAAGGGTCATTTTTAGCGCAAATACGCACTGTGCTAGTTCAAATCCGCACCAACTGCGTCTGCAACATGCTCAAAGCCGTCGCGTTTCAAAAGATCCGCAAGCCCGCGTTTCAGCGTCGTAATTTGTTGCGGTCCTCTGTACATAAGTGACGTAATAAACATAACCAAGTCAGCACCTGAGCGAATCTTCTCATATGCTTGCTCTGGCGTAAATACTCCGCCAATGCCTGCAATAGCAAAACGTTCACCAAAAGCTTTGCGCGTGCGTCGAATAAGCTCGTTGCTTGCGCTGTAGGTAGGACCTCCAGAAAGTGCTCCTTGCCAATCTTCCGGAACATCAAGTCCTGCGCGATTCTTTTGCAAGTTCGCAATACTTACTCCGTCAACTTTATGTTCTGCAAGAACGTCAAGCAAAGACTTGAACTGTTCCCAACCGCCGTGTAAATTAAGCGGCATCTTAACTAACGTTGGCTGAGGTCGCTTAATAGTGTCAAGATCAGTGAATAATTTGTCAAGTGCTTCCGGCTGACTAAATGGTTCACCCACACGCGTGTTCGGGCATGAAATATTTACTTCAATTATTGAGCTTTTTCCGGCTGCACGTTCCATAGAAATATGGTAGTCTTCAATTCCTTCTTCCAAGTCGCCAACTAAGTCGTCGTTTGTGCGCGCAATAGAAATAGACATATTCATAGATTTTGCGTGCGTCCAAGCTTTCTCGGCTCGTGCAACAACGGCTTCGCTGCCATCGTTTGCTAGTCCTGCGTGTACAAGAATAGAGTCATATTCTGGAAGGCGATGATACCAAGGTTTTTGATTTCCTTCGCATGGTCGGCTTGTGGTAGAGCCAACTGTTTCAAATCCAAAGCCGGCGTTGTCTAGCACGGTTGCCATTTGGCAATTTTTATCTAGTCCTGCACTTAAGCCAAACGGGTTTGCAAAATTCACACCCATAACGTTAGTTTCTAGCACCGGGTCTGTGTAGTTAAGCATTTCGCGAAGAAGCCACATTAACCCAGGAGTGCGCTCGCTAAATTTGCAAAAATTAATCATGCGATCATGCGCTTCGTCTGGAGGAATGTTAAAAACGAAATGCGGTTTAATAATGTGTTTGTATGAGAATGTAAAAAGGTCTGTCGTTGTTTTATTGACGACATTGTGCAATGAGTGTTCAGAAACGTAATACATATTTATATAGTAGGGCATTATTGTTATATATGCCATTCCTTAGTGTATTTTGTGCGTTTTCTTCCTTAGTACGCGTTCGTTTTTGTGCGATTTTTCACAAAACCTGCTTTACTTGACAACAAAATGTGCGTTCTTTTCGTTTTAATGCCCTGAAACGCTCAATTACGTTTGTTTTTTGCGTTTACGTGTGCGATAATGTTCGTATGATTTCTTCACAGCGTCAACATTTGATTTTAAGTCGTCTCCGTACGCGCGGTGCTGTTCGCATTACTGCGCTTTCTAAAGAACTGAACGTTTCTGCTATGACGGTTCGCAGGGATATCGCAGAGCTTTCGGATCGTGGGCTTTTAAAGCGCGTTCACGGCGGTGCTGTAACGACTAATACTCTGCTTTCGGAGCCGCTGTTTTCTGTAAAGTCGCAAATGGACATTGGTTTGAAGGATGCGATTGCGCGTTTGGCTGTGGACTATGTTTCTCCTGGGGATGTGATTGCTATTGGCGGCGGTACCACTGCTTATGTGTTTGCGCAGCATTTGCTCGAGTCTCGCAGGGCTTCTGGCATTACGATTTTGACTAATTCGATTCCTGTTGCGGAGCTTGTGCAAGCTTTAGAGTCGAAGGATGTCGAGGTTATTGTTACCGGCGGCGTGATTACGCGTTCCAATTCGCTTGTTGGGCCTATTGCAGATAAAGTTGTTGCTTCTCTTCGTGTGAATACCGTTTTTCTTGGCACGCATTCTGTGTCTCTTCCTCGCGGATTCCTTATGCCAAATTCTTTGGAAGCTGCTACTGATATGGCGTTAATGGATATTGCGGATCGCACGATTATTTTGACGGATCATACTAAATGGAGTTGTACGTCGCTTTCGCTATTTGCTCGTTTTGATCAGGTTGATACTGTTATTACCGACGATGGTTTGGATGCTGATTCTCAGCTTCGCACTCGTGAGCTTGTAAAGGATTTGGTTTTGGCACCTGTTATTGATGAGCGAGATGTTCTTGATGCGTCTAATGCTGACGATTTAGTGAGTTCTGGAGATTCTGACGATTTGCTTGATTAGTATTTTTGCAAATATTTTTGCAAAGTTTAATTTTGCGCGCTGATGATTTTAATGCCCGAGTGAGTTGTTTACGCGGGCATTTTTGGTTTTTTCTGTTTGGTTTTGCTTCAAGTGTGTCGATGTTTAAACAAATTTTGCTATGTTTAAATAAAGCGTGCCGATGGTTAAATATTGCGTTTTTTGTTGTTTTATAAGGCAGTTAGAGAAATCACAAAACTCAAACCTTAAAGAAAGCTGAAAAAATGTTAAAAAAATCCAGTATATGGCGTGTCGCGTAATTTTTATCAAAAAATACAGAAAAATGCCGTAAATATTTCTGCTTTTTAATGAATATAACGAATATTTATCAAGATTTTTTGTATTTTTGATGCTGAGAAACCTGAATTTTAGTGTTGAGTTTTCTGAGAGCTTGCGGTAAGTTTTAACTCAGTTACCGGTTGAATCCCTAGTTCACTGGTACGAGCGGGAAACCGCAAATGGCAAATTTTTCTTCGCATACCCTAGTGCGAAGGAGAAGAAGAAAGGAAAATATTATGTTGAATAAGAAGGCTATCGCCGCACTCGCTGCTGGCGCCACCCTCGTTTCCGGCTTGGCTTTCGCCGCCCCAGCAATGGCAGAAGAACCAGGTGCTGGTGTACAGAACCCTCCTGCAGAGAATAAGCCTGCTGCTCAGGATGAGAAGGATGATAATTGGCTCTATAAGACTGAGGATTCTCAAGCTCTTGCTGATCGTTTGAATAAGGAGAAGGCTGATAAGGAAGCTAAGGCTAAGGCTGAGGATGAGAAAGATAAGTCTGAGCATACTCCATTTGGCAATATGGACACGGATTACAAGAAGTGTGTGAAGCTTTACGGTGAAGATTCTCTCGAGTGCAAAGCTGTCGCTGACTACCTCAAGCGTCATGGTCAGAAGGTTGATGACAAGGCTAACGACAAGAAGTCTGACAAGAAGTCTGATAAGAAGGCTGCTCCATTGGCTAAGACCGGTGCTGCTGTAGCTTTGGCTGCTGTTGCTGCTTCTGTGCTTGCTGGCATGGGTGCTGCTCTTCGCAAGATCCGTCACTAAGCTGAAATCTGATTCAGTGATGAATCATTTGGGCTTTAGCTTATTGGTTGATTGTTGAGTCGGTTTTTCTGTGAATTACTTAGTCTAGTGTGCTGAAAGGTGCGCTAGACTAAGTTTTTTTATGACAATTTTGTGCTCTGTACGCTCGTGTTCACGTCTTCGTCCTCTTTTTACGCAACTGTAAAGTTTCTGTCGTTATTTGCTGGTTTCGCGGCTTTTTCTTTACGCTGCTGTAAAGTTTCTGCCGCCTGACACCATCGTTTAAGCGCGTAACTCTCGTCGTCACGAGCGTGCTGTAAAATAGCAAAGTTGTGTGCGGTTTTGGTGCTTATCATCAAACATATCGCGCATATTTTGCAAACACACTCCTGCTGTGGAAGGTCCACAGCCGATAGTCCGAAGGAGGTGGGTGATGTCTGCACATAAGTATGAACTGATGTTCATTGCAAATCCTGAGCTGGATGAGCACGGTCTTAAGAAGTTGACCGAGCAGTATCTTGAGCTTGTCACCAACGAGGGCGGTTCCGTTGACGGCACCGATTACTGGGGTCGCCGCAAGTTTGCCTACGAAATTGAAGGCAAAACCGAAGGTAACTACGTTGTGGTGAACTACACTGCCGAGCCATCTGTAAGTGACGAACTTGACCGTGTTTTGAACCTTAATGAATCTGTAATCCGCACGAAGATTCTTCGCAAGGACGCTAAGTAAAAACTAGCAAAACTAAGTAAGCTCTAGTGAATTAAATAAAAACTAGTTAAGCTAAATAAATACGTAAACAACCGCGCATAAGTTGCGCACAAAATTGCCAGTAATCACTGATATGTGATTACGAGTAAAGCGAGAAAGAAAAGGCACGATATGGCAGGTGAAACAATTATTACCGTCGTGGGAAATCTCACTTCGGATCCTGAATTAAGGGCACTTTCCAACGGTGCTTCTGTTGCGAGCTTTACCATTGCATCCACACCTAGAACGTTTAATCGTAATACGAATCAGTTCGAGGATGGGCCTGCATTATTTATGCGTTGCTCAGCGTGGAGAGACTTGGCAGAACATTGTGCAAACAGCCTTTCTAAAGGCACGCGCGTGATTGCTCAAGGCAGGTTGTCGCAGCGTTCGTATCAAGCGCAAGACGGCTCGAATCGCACAGTTGTTGAACTTACGGTTGACGAAATTGGTCCATCTTTGCGTTATGCAACTGCGCAAGTTAACCGCCAAAGCTCTTCAACAGGTTTTGCTGGTGGCTCGCGCGCATCAAATGCTGCTGGTGCAGGTTATGCTGGCGGAGCAAATTATGCTGCTAGCCAGGCTGCTTCTCAGCATGCTGCAAGTTCTTCAGCGGCTGATCCGTGGAGTGCTGCTGCGCCAACAAACGATAGTTTTTCAACTTTCGGCGCCAATTCTGATTTTGGTGGCGATTCTGAAGAACCTGAGTTCTAGCGTTTTAGTTGAGCTATAGATAGCGTATTTATTTGTTTATTTACGCGCTTACTTAATCCTTATAAATACATCATCAGTTATATGTTATGCGAACAAAAAGCATAACGGATTTGAGAGAGGACATCTTATGTCACGCAAAAGGCCGCAACCACCGGTCAAGCCTTTCAAAAAGAAGCCAAATCCTTTGAAGGCTGCCAAGATTACTGAAATTGATTATAAAGACGTTGCTTTGCTGCGCAAGTTTGTTTCTGACCGCGGCAAGATTCGTTCCCGTCGTATCACCGGCGTAACCGTGCAGGAACAGCGCAAGATCGCGAAGGCAGTGAAGAATGCTCGCGAAATGGCTTTGCTTCCTTACGCCACTACCGGTCGCTGATTGAGAGGATAGGAATATGGCTGAAACCAAGGTTATTCTTACCAAGACTGTTGCCAACCTCGGTCACTCTGGTGACGTTGTTGAAGTTAAGGCTGGCTATGCTCGCAACTACCTGATTCCTCAGGGTCTTGCTTTTGCATGGAACAAGGGTGCTGCTTCCCAGATTGAAGCAATGCGTCGCGCTCGTCTTGCCAAGGCTGTTGCCACTCGTGAAGAGGCAGTTGCCGCTAAGGCTCAGATTGAAGGCACCGTTGTGGAGCTTTCTGCTAAGGTTTCCGAATCCGGCAAGCTTTTCGGTGGCGTTTCTGCTGAGAAGATTGCTGCCGCTTTGGCTTCCAAGGCTCAAGTTGAGGCTCGCGCAATTAAGGTTGCTACTATTAAGACCACTGGTGAGTTCCCAGCAACAGTAACGTTGCATCCGGAAATCACCGCTTCCTTCACTGTTAAGGTTGTGGCTGAGTAAGTAGCTTTGTGAATTTTACAAAACATGTTGCAGCGAGCAGATTCTTGCTTTTAGTGGTTTTTTCTTTTAGTGGTTTTCTGCTTGTAATACATGTGGATTGAACTTAAGCATTAGCTCTGCGTTTGTGTTGCATTGAGTTTTCTCATTGCGATGCTGCGCAGAGTTTTTTTATGCTGCAATATTTTGAAAATGTGAATGTGTTGTAAGTGTCACGTGCATAACGTAGTTTTTTAAGTTTTACTCGACTAAATTAGAACAGTTGGAAAATTGCGAAATTATAAAGGAGATGCAAACTGTGCTGAAAGGCAAATATGAACTGGCTGACGAGTTTAGTATGAACGCAAAAGCGCAAGATGCCAGCATATCTGCTATTCGCAATGACGAAGAGTATGCTTGTAAAAATTCCGTAAGCGCAAATCTTGAAAACGAAAATCTTGCAAGCGTACCTTCCGTAAGCGCAAATCTTGAAAACGCAATAAAATACAGCAATCACAAAGGATACGGCGAAACTTGCGCGAAGGTTATTCTTTTTGGCGAACATTCCGTGGTTTATGGTCATTCTGCAATAGCTTTGCCGCTTAAAAACTTGCGTATGCGCGCTGTCGTAACTAATTGCAATGAATCTTTAGTACCTGTATCGTGTAAATCTTTATCTTCTGCTTCGTGTGAATCTTTAGCATCTGCATCATGCGAATCTTTAGCATCTACGACGAATCTCGATTCACATATAACTCTTTCGTGCCTTGACTTTACTGGCAAACTTTCCGAAATTCCTACGCGCTTTAATAGCATACGAACAGCAATTCGCGCGTCGCTGGAGTTTGCAGGGTGGAGCGGTGAGAATTTGCACATTTTTACCGAGTCTGATTTTCCAGCAGAACGAGGTCTTGGCTCGTCTGCGGCGGCTGCTGGTGCTATAATTCGTGCGATTCTTGACTATTATGGCGTTTCAGCTAGCGATGATGAGATTTTTAAGTTGACGCAGACTGCTGAGTGCGTGGCTCACGGACGTTCTTCAGGCTTGGATGCCACTGCAACCGCTGCTTCCTGGCCTGTGCGTTTTAGTCGTGGCTGTTTTGATCGCATGGAAATTAACATGCGTGCGTGGCTTGTTTTGGCGGATTCTGGATGCAAAGGAATGACTCGCGAAACAGTTGAAGCTTTGCGTTCTCGTTTAGAATCGAATCCTGTTGAAGTTGGAGCGCAGCTCAATAAATTGGGGGAGATTGCGGCTGTTGCAGAAGATGATTTGGCGTTTGGTCGTATTGAAAATATGGGTAAGCAAATGACTTTCGCACACCGTATTTTGGCGGATTTGGGCGTAAGTACTGCGAAACTTGACACTTTGGTAGATGCTGCTTGCAAACATGGCGCGTTGGGTGCAAAACTTACTGGCGGAGGTGGTGGAGGATGTGTCATTGCGCTGGCTGATAGTGAGGATGCTGCTAAGCGAGTGAGTGAAGCTTTTAAAAATGCAGGAGCTTGCGATACTTGGATTGTGAATATAGGTGATTCTGCAATAAATTGAATCTTATTTTTACTTGAAATGTAGCATAAACTTTACAGTTATTTAAAGAAAAGAAGCTTGTGCGCACTGTTTTGCTAAAACATTGACTAGCACATTAACAAACGAGAATTACGTATCTGCCGCAAAAGGAACAGTATGCAAAATGTTGAAATTCAGCCAAAAATAACGTTTGACGCTAGTCTTTCACCCAACTCAGCTTTTGCTAAAGCAAACGCGAATATTGCGCTGATTAAGTATTGGGGTAAGCGCGATGAAAAGCTGATTTTGCCTTATACTTCCTCGCTTTCGCTCACCCTTTCTGATTTGTTTACAACTACAAGCGTAAGTTTTGCGAATAATCTTGAACAAGATACTTTTACTTTAGATAATGAAAAGATTTCGCCGTCTGCAAAAACTTTTCGTCGCGTAGTCGCTATGCTCGATTTGGTGCGTGAAATTGCAGGAATTTCAACGAAAGCAAGCGTTATTTCGCATAATATTGTGCCAACTGCTGCCGGTCTTGCATCGAGCGCGTCTGGTTTTGCAGCTCTTGCGTCTGCTGCCTCGTACGCTGCTGGATTAAACCTAACTCCACGAGAACTTTCTAGACTTGCAAGACGTGGTTCTGGTTCAGCTTGTCGTTCGATTTTTGGAGGACTTTCAATTTGGCATGCAGGCTGCGACGACGAAACGTCTTACGCAGAGCCTATTGAAAACGCACAAGTTACGCTTAAAAATTTAAACCTTGCTATGATTGTTGTTACTTTGGACGATAGTAAAAAGCCGATTTCTAGCCGAGAAGCGATGCGCAGAACGGTTGAAACTTCGCCAACGTATATGCAATGGGTTGAGCAGTCGAAAGACGATCTTGAAATTGCTAAAAACGCAATTAAGCAAGCAGATATTGAGCAATTGGGTGAGGTTGTTGAACGCAATGCTTTTGGAATGCACGAAACTATGCATAATGCTGTTCCGTCGGTGAATTATTTAACTAGCAGCACGCATATTGTGCTTGAAGCGGTTAAAAATATGCGAAAAGATGGTTGGCTGGTGTGGTCTACGATGGATGCTGGTCCAAATGTGAAGGTGCTTACTTCTGGAGATGATGCTTATCGTGCGATGTGTCAGTTGCGCTCGCGAGTTGAGGATGGTTTACGTAATTCTAGCGTTTTTTGTAATACAGAATATTGCGAGCCGAAATTTGCGATTGCGCTGCCAGGTGACGCTGTGACGGTGAGTACGAGTTTAAAATAGGCGGATAATATGACTCAAGTGCGCTCTAGTGCCCCAGGAAAGCTTTATATTGCTGGCGAGTATGCTGTTGTTGACGGCTGTGCTGCAATTGTTGCTGCTGTTAATCGTTATGTAACAGTTAGCATAAGTGATGAAACCTTAAACGAAGAGTTACGCGAAAATTTGCAGAAAAATGCGCCTAGCAACAGAAATTATTGTGGTGTAATTACCTCAGATGGTGAAAAATATGAACCGCTTCTTTGGGCGCGTACATCCGACGGAAGTATTGAAATACAAAACGACGGAAAATATGCTTATGTGCTCGCTGCAATGTGCGTAGTCGACGCTTATGCTAGTGAGAAATGTGCGCCAAATATTAACCGCAAAAGTTACAATGTGCATATTTCTAGCGAACTTGATGATGCAAAAACTGGTAGAAAATACGGTCTTGGATCTTCTGCTGCAGTAACTGTTGCAGTTATTCGCGCGTTGTGCAAATGGTATGGTTTGAATCTTTCGACTCCAGAAATTTGCAAGCTAGCGTTGATTGCGTCGTCGAGTGTTAAAAAATCCGGAAGCGGTGGAGATGTTGCTGCCAGCTCTTATGGCGGTTGGATTATGTATCGCGCGTATAACCGAGAGTGGCTTGAAGCTGAGCTGACGCTAGTAAAATCCGGATGCTCTGATTTCGGTGAGTTGTTGTACAAAAAGTGGCCACGACTGGAAGTTAAGCGTTTAAATGTAGATAAGTCGCTAAAACTTTTAGTCGGGTGGACTGGTTCTCCTGCGTCTAGCGCAAAGCTAGTAAGTAGCGTAGAAAGTAGCGTTAAAACTAGTGCTGAAGGTAGTACGGAAAGTAGCGTCGAAACTAGTGCTTTTGACAATAAAAATCAACTTTTTACTTACGAAGATTTTTGCAAACAAAGTGAGATTTGCGTGCAAAAACTTGCGCGCGCAATTGAAAAGTTTGAAATAAGCGAAATTTCTAGCGGTTTTGCTCAAAATCGTGCGTTGTTACAAAAATTAAGTGCTCTTACTGGAACTGTTATCGAAACGCATGAACTTACAAAATTTATTGAAATTGCGACTTGTGCCGGTATTCCTGCAAAAACTAGCGGCGCAGGCGGGGGAGATTGTGCAATTGCGCTGTCGACAATTTATGACAATAATGTAATTGAAACTATGAAATCTACTTGGGAAGCCAATGGAATAAAGCCATTGAATATTGATGTTACGGAAATTTTTGGAACTGGTAAGCCTTCTGAAAATATTGTATTAGACACGTTTGCTAAGAGTTGCGAACCTAATGCACAATCTGCTCAATCTTGCACAATACAAAACCGCAAAGACGCGCATATTGCGCTTGCGGACAAGCAGTATAAAACTCGTGCAGATTCAGATTTTGACAAAGTGCGTTTTGTGCCGAATGCTTTGCCGCAAGTTGCGCTTGAAGAAATTGACGCTAGCGTGAACGTGCTAGGAAGCGAAGTATGTGATTCTGTGCATTGGTGCTCGCCGATATATATTAACGCAATGACCGGCGGAAGTGATGCTGCTAAAAAAGTGAATGCAAGTCTTGCTAGAGTTGCTGCAAAAAATTCTGTTGCTATGGCGAGTGGATCTTTGAGTGCTGCTCTTCGAGACGAAACTTTACTCAGCACTTTCAGTGTCATAAGAAGCGAAAATCCACATGGATTTGTGATGGCAAATGTTAGCGCTGGAACTAGTGTGTCTGATGCATTGCGTGCTGTAAACATGATTCATGCGAATGCGTTACAAGTGCATTTAAATGCTGCACAAGAGTTGGTTATGCAAGAAGGCGATCGCGATTTTCGAAATTGGTTGTGCAATATTGAGTCTATTGTCAGTGCGTGCGAAGCACTAAGCGTGCCTGTGATTGTGAAGGAAACTGGATGCGGAATTTCTGCTAAAGATGTTCATCGTCTTAAAGATGTTGGAGTGCGCACTGTAGATGTTTCTGGTCGTGGCGGAACTAATTTTGTAACAATAGAGAATGCTCGCAGGAACTTAGGCGACTGTGATTATTTGGCTGATTGGGGTCTTACTACTGTTGAGTCGCTGGTTGACATACGCAAGTGTGATTCGTTAAAAAATATGGAAGTTTTCGCAAGTGGAGGAGTTCGCACGCCTTTGGATGTTGTGCGTGCGTTGGCTTTGGGTGCTTCTGCAGTTGGTGTCGCTGGCGAGTTTTTGCATACGCTTATGCATGAAGGTGAGGATGCGCTTTCTTTGCAAATTGATAACTGGAAGAAGCAAATTAGGGTGATTATGGCTCTTCTTGGATGCAAGACAGTCAAGGATTTACAAGAAAAGACTGAGTTTGTGCGCGCGGATTGTCTTGGTAAGTGATATACTTGTGTAGTTGTGCGTTCAAGCGTGCTTATTTGTTTATGCAATGTGCGTAAGTAATTTGCGTAAGTAGTTCGTGTGTTTGAATGACGCAAGACTTGCAAGTCAAAGAAAATAGGAGTCCAATTATGGCAGCTCGTTGCGCAGTATGTGGCAAGGGACCTCAGACTGGTTTCACTGTTTCACATTCGCATATCCGCAATAAGCGCACCTTCCGCCCGAACCTTCAGCCGGTTCGCACCACCATTGATGGCGAGAACGTTCGCCTTCGTGTGTGCGTGAAATGCATTAAGGCTGGCAAGGTTCAGCGCGTTGAGGCGTGATTCGCGCATTGTATTGCGTTTAAATTGTAAGGCCCTGAGTGTTGCTCGGGGCTTTTTTGTATTTGCGTATTTTTTCGTGCGCACGTTATATTCCTGATTGCGAATGATTTATAATCGAAATATGCTAAATACGCCCACGAACTCAGCCAAAATGCATACTTCGCTTTGTGCAATAATCAGCAATAAGCGACGCGTTTCTGCATTAAAATCTTTGGGCATAGTCACAGTCGAAGACGCATTGACTTACTACCCGTTTAGAGTCACAAGTCCATTGAGAATTGCGAACTTAAAAGATATAAAAATTGGCGAAGAAGTGGCTTTCTATGCGCAAGTTCAGTCAATTAACGTTGTGCCTATGAACGCTCGTCGCGGTTTTAGAATCGAAATTAACGTTTTGCAAGATATGCAAGCGGTAGCTCAACTTATTTATTTTTCTAAAAATCGTCAATACGCTCAGTGGCTTTCCGCAAAGATGCATGTTGGTGAAATGGTTGTTGTTGGCGGTACGTCTAGCGCTTTTAATGGTAAATTGCAATTTACGCATCCTCAAATTCTTACTGTATCTGCTGTAGAAGAAAGCGATAGCTTGCATCAATCTCGCGATACTGTAAGAAGTGTGGAAGATGGTTTGGCGCGTATGAGCGCGCCTATGCCCGTGTATCATGCAAATTCTAGGATTTCCAGCGAGCATATTCACGAAACTATACTTTCTATACTTTCTGCACTTTCTAAAGATTCTGAAGATTCCGCAGCTTCTAAAAATTCCGCAGCTTGCACTAGTGAATTCCTGCAAATCCCAGATATTACGCCTGAATCAGTGCTAAAAAAACGTAACCTCATGACTAGAGCGTCAGCAATATACTCAATTCATAATCCGCAATCAGTTGACGAATTTTATAAAGCTGTTGACTCGTTGCGCTATGAAGAAGCTTTTATTTCCCAAGTAGCTGTATTGCGATCTCGTGAAGATTCTAAAGATAATCAAGCAAAATCTTGTAATAATTCTCTTATAAGAAATGAATTTGTGGAAAGTTTGCCGTTTGAGCTTACTGCAGGTCAAAAAGATGTAATTGATGAGATTGTACGTGACATGCGTGAGCACCATCCGATGCGTCGCTTGCTTCAAGGTGAAGTTGGTTCCGGAAAAACAGTTGTTGCGCTCGCTGCAATGCTCGAGGCAGTTGGATCAGGCTATCAGGCTGTGCTTGTGGCTCCTACTCAAGTTCTGGCGTCTCAACATGCCGAAAATTTGCGCCAAATGATTGCGCGCGCGAATCTAAAAGTGCCTGTAATCGTCGTAACTGGAGGCATGAGACTTGCGGATCGCAGACGTGCGCTAGCGAGTGTGGCAAGTGGAGAGCCTTCGCTTATTGTTGCAACTCATGCAGCGTTCTCGTCGACTTTTAAGCCGACTAATTTAGCTTTGGTAATTATTGACGAGCAACATCGTTTTGGTGTTGAGCAGCGCGATGTTTTGTTGCGCAAAATGAGCGTAGATTCGCATAATAGTGCTGAAAAGTCTTTTACACCGCATCTTTTAGTAATGACTGCAACGCCTATTCCGCGCTCTGCTGCTATGACGTGGTTCGGTGATTTGGATGCTTCGTATTTAACTGAACTGCCTGGAGGTAGAAAACCTATTCGCACTTTTGTTGTGCAAGAATCGGATGCGAATACTATGGCGAGAATGTTTGCGCATATTCGTGCTCGCATTGATGCAGGTGAGCGTGCGTATGTTGTTTGCGCGCATATTGATGATGATTTTAATGAGGATTCTGGTAGGGATTCTGGTAGTGCTTCTGTTAGTAATTTTGGTAGGGATTTTGATAGCGATGAATCTGAAGGTTTTGAAGATGTTTCGCAATCTGTGCAATCTAATCAATCTGAAGAAAATAACGCAGATTCTTTGCGCAAACTTCATACAGTTAACGGCATTTTGAAGCGGCTTTCAGCTTTGCCGCAATTTAAAGGCGTTACTTTTGCTAAGCTTACTGGTCGCGACGATGATGCTACGAAACGCGAAACGATGGAACGTTTTGCGCGCGGAGATGTGCAAGTTCTCGTAGCTACAACGGTTATTGAGGTCGGTGTTGATGTGCCTCAAGCGAGTTGCATTGTGATTTTTGACGCGGATCGTTTTGGTCTTGCGCAATTGCATCAGTTGCGTGGACGTGTTGGGCGTGGTGGCACGAATTCTTGGGCATTTTTGGTTGCGCAAACTGAGGATGGAAGTCTTGCTCAAGAACGTTTGCAAGTTGTTGAAAATTCGCTAGATGGTGCCGTAATTGCTAAGAAAGATTTGGAATTGCGCAATGTTGGCGATGTTCTTGGCGATAAGCAGTCGGGTGGTCGCTCGAGTTTGAAGATTTTGCGAGTTGTTAAGGATGCAAAGATTATCGCTATGGCTCGTGAAGATGCGTTGGAGACTTTGCAAAAAGACACTCATCTTGTTTCGTTGCCGTATCTTGCAGGTGCAGTGCTTGATTTTACGAGAGGTGGAAGTGCGCAAATCGTAAGCAATTAAAATTCTAAAGTTCTGAATTTGCGCGCAAAATATCTTATAAAGATTACAATATTGTATGAATAAATTATCCTATAAAAAAAGTATAAAGAAAAAATTATTGCATATTTATGCACTTAATTTAGTAAAAAATACGGTAAGAAACTATTTTTAATTGATAATTAATATCAACTTTTGTTGGATATAATATAAAAAAACAACAAAATTACATAAATTTACGTGCATATTATGAGAATTGTGAATATCCTAGATAGTAGGCATCATTTGTAATCACAATAGAGATGAGGCGACAATGACCGAACGCGAACAACAAATCTTGACTTGGATTCAACAAAACCCGATGATTAGCCAACAGGAACTTGCAAATCTCGCAGGAATTACTCGTTCAGGTGTGGCTGCTCATATTTCCAATTTAATTCGCAAAGGATATTTACGAGGTAAGGGATATATTGTTACTCCTCCAAGTTATGTGACTGTTGTTGGCGGAATTAGCATGGATGTTCTTGGCATTGCTTGCGGAGATTTGATGGATTACACGTCTAATGCTTCCCGTGTGCGCTATATGCTAGGCGGTGTTGGAAGGAATATTGCAGTCGCGTTGGAACGTCTTAATATTCGCACAAGCATGGTTTCTGTCTACGGTGGCGATCACAACGGAGAGCTTTTCCGCATTGATGCTGCTGCAAACGGCTTAGATATTGGTTATGCGAAGCAACTTCCTGAGTCGATGACTGCTTCGTATATGTATGTTGGTGACGCTTCTGGTCAGCGTTTGCTTGCTTTAGACGATATGAGTATTTACGACCATATGACTCCTGATTTTTTGCGTGAGCGCATGTCCATTATTGAAAATGCTGATATTTTGGTGTTGGATACTAATATTCCGCAAAAGTCAATTGAGTGGCTATGTGACCGTTATCGCCGTCCTATTGTTGTTCGTGCAATTACGGATGCAAAAGCTCCTCGAGTGCTTTCTAGATTGTCTCGTATTGACACTCTTATTTTAGATACTGCTGAATCGCAGGCTTTAACTGGCGTTAATGCTGTTGACGAGCGTTCTGCAATTCGCTGTGCGAATGTGCTTCTCAAGCGTGGAGTAAAACGTGTATTTGTAAATGCCGGTCGCGCAGGAGTTGCTTATGGTGTTGCAGATGAGGGAGTGTCGTTCTATCCTGTCCCAGTTAAGCGCGTCCAGAGAATGATGCTAACTCGCGGAAATAGCAATGTTGGTGTTGAAGCAGTCGGCAACGACAACGGCTCTAGCGATGCTGCTACTGCGGCGCTTATTTACGCGCGATATAACGAATTTGATTCTTCAAAAACTGGCAGATTTGCGGTTGCTGCTGCAGCTTTGAATACTGAATCTATGCAGCCTGTACATGAGTTGTTTAATCCAGAACTTATTTCTCAACGCATGACGAATATTCATGAGCGCATTTAATTAGTGCTTTTTGCGCTGATTTTATTTCTTTTATTTAATTTACGAATTAATCTTGTAAATTTTTCTTGCATACAATAGTAGGTCTGCTATACTTGTTATTAGTCATTTGTTTAGTTATATAAACAAATGTTAGGTAATTAGTGTTGTATGATGCAATGGAGCGTATGTGCAGCGAAATGCGTAGTGGCGTACGAGCATGGATCATAGAGCAATTTACGCATAAATTAACAGCAGTTAGTAGCAAACGTGATAGCAAAAATAACTGAAAACTATTTACGTAAGTTATTAACAAGAAGTTAGTTATCTACGAAGGAGTAATGATGACTTCAATCATCCTAGATTGCGATCCTGGCCATGATGACGCCATGGCTATTCTGTTGGCACTTGGTAACCCAAATATTGAGTTGCTCGGCGTAACTACAGTTGGCGGCAACCAAAGTCTCGAAAAAGTCACGTATAATGCGCGTGCAACTCTCGAAATGGCTCGTGCAACTCACATTCCAGTTCACGCAGGCTGCGACCGACCAATGGTCCGCCCTCTGGAAGTTGCGGCTTCCGTGCACGGCGAAAGTGGCTTAGACGGCGTAACGCTTCCAGAACCAACGCGACCATTGGACGAAGGCCACGCTGTAAATTGGATTATTGATACGATTATGAGCAACGAACCTGGCACGATTACGCTTGTACCAACTGGTCCGCTCACCAATATTGCTATGGCAGTGCGCCTTGAGCCACGAATCGTGAGACGTGTGAAGGAAGTTGTGCTCATGGGCGGCGGATATCACGTTGGTAATTGGAGCGCGGTTGCTGAGTTTAATATTAAGGTTGATCCAGAATCTGCGCATGTTGTGTTTAATGAGGATTGGCCTATTACTATGGTCGGCCTTGATTTGACGCATCAGGCACTTTGCACTCCTGAAGTGCAAGCAAAGATTAATGCTATTGGCACGCCTCTTTCTGCGTTTGCTAGCGGTTTGATGGACTTCTTCCGTAAAGCGTATAAGGATAATCAAGACTTTATTGATCCGCCAGTTCATGATCCTTGCACGATTGCTTATTTGATTGACCACAGTGTGGTGGCTACTCGTCGCTGCCCTGTAGACGTTGAAATTAAGGGCGAATTAACAGTTGGTATGACCGTTGCAGATTTGCGCGGACCAGAACCATCCGCAGAAGAATGCCATACGCAAGTTGCAACCAAACTTGATTTCGATAAATTCTGGGATTTGATTATTGACGCGCTGAAGCGTATCGGCTGATTTGTACTAGAATTATTCACGATATTTTGCGCAACAATACTGCAAATTTACCGAAAGAAAATAAAGCGGTAAAGTTGCGCAAAAATAAAATTTATACGAAATTTGATATGAGGCTATTATGACTGAAGTTTCATCTCCAACGCCTTCCATGCTAGACAAGGGTGGGCGATCAATTGTTGCGCTAATGACGGCGCTACTCGTTGCTATTTTTGCTTTCCAGCTCAACGCTTCAATGCTTTCTCCAGCATTAGCAACAATGACAAAAGAGCTTCACGCAACCGATACGCAAATCGGCTTAACTCAAACAGTGTTCTTTACTGCTGCTGCTTTATTCTCACTGTTTTTGCCGCGTTTATCTGATTTAGTCGGTCGTAAGAAGGTGCTTATTGGCATTTTGATTTCAACGATTGCGGGCTGCGTAGTGTCTGCGCTTGCTCCAGATGTGAATATTTTGATGCTTGGACGTATTTTGCAGGGTGCTTCTGGTCCTGTAGTGCCGATGTGCTTGATTATGCTTCGCGTGCGCGTAACTGAAGAAAAGCGTTACGCAAAGCTAATGGCAATTTTGACATCTGTAAACGGTGGTATTGCTGGCGTTGATGCGTTGCTTGGCGGTTGGCTTGCTGGAAAGTTTGGTTTCCGTTCGGTGTTCTGGACTATGGCAGGTATTGCTGTAGCGGCAGTGATTATGGTGATTGTTGCTGCTGAAGAATCTTATGCGGAGGAAACTTCAAAGATGGATTGGTTGGGCGTTGTGACGCTTGGTATTGCGTTCCTTGCAGCATATCTTGCTATTAATGAAATTGATAAGCTTGCAAATGCTAACTTGACTATGGTTGCAGGCCTTGTGGTAGTGGCTGTAATCTTCTTCGCGATTTTCTGGAGAATTGAAGGAAAGATTGCTGCTCCTTTGGTTTCGACGCATTACATGAAGCAGCGTCGCACGTGGGGCTTGCTTTCTTGCACGCTGCTTACCATGACTGGCGTTTTTGCTTTGATGAATGGTGTAGTGCCGCAGCTTGCTCAGGATGCTAAGTTTGGTGCTGGCTTGGGTGCTGACGTGGTGAGCTTTGCAACGTTGACGCCTTACGCAATTATTGGCTTCTTGTTTGGGCCTGTGGCTGGTATGCTGGCTGCCAAGTTTGGTTACCGTTTGGTACTTCGTGCTGGCATTATTGTCAGTGTGATTGGCGTTGTGTTTGGTATGTATGTTGCTAATAATCCATCGGTGTGGTCTTTGGTTGCGCTTTCGCTGGCTTTGGGCGTAAGCTACGCAGGTGTTGCAAACATTATGCTTAACGGACTTGGTATTGTGCTTTCTCCAAAGGATAATCCAGGATACTTGCCAGGCATGAACGCTGGTGCTTTTAACTTGGGTGCTGGCTTAAGCTTCGCAATCCTGTACGCTGTGATGACGAATGTTGCAGGAACTAATGGTGCAACAGGCGGATACATGGCTTCGATGGTTGCGGGCATTGTGTTGCTTGCGCTTGCGTTTGCTTGCTCCTTCTTAATCCCGAATCCTGAAGAAGTAAATAAGTAAGATTGACGCGTGAGTTTGCGTAATCTTAAGTGAATAAAATTAAGCGGTAAAGCTAGGATTTCCTATGCTTTGCCGCTTTTTGCTTTCTGCGTGCGACACTCGCTTTACACAGCTGTAAAGCGAGTATCGAAACCGAAAACAAATGCCAGTAAATTCTCCAACAAATGTGTTTAAAACTCATAGACAATACTAAATAATCACAAAATCGCATTGAGTAACAATGACTGTCGGGAGGGGGAGGATAAGCTAGAAGAATGCACATTATTGCTGGACGTTTTAAATCTTTGCCGCTTACTTCAGCGCAGTCGTGTACAAGACCTACTACAGATCGCACGAAAGAAGCGATATTTTCTAGGCTCGATTCGTGGGATGTTATGCACAATGCTCGCGTTCTTGATTTATTCGCCGGCACAGGTGCGTTAGGAGTTGAGGCGCTATCTCGTGGCGCGCGTGAGCTTGTTTCTGTTGAAGCAAATTCGCAAGCGGCTGCGCTGATACTTCGTACGTCGAAAGCGTTGCAGAGTTCAAAGGTTTGGGATTCTGCGCTTTCTATGAGGGTTCTTCGAAAGCGCGCGGAGCAGTTCGTTGCGGATTATAGTGGGGAAGCGTTTGACTTGATTTTTATTGATCCGCCTTATGCTTACGAAACTGCGGATTGCGAAAGTTTATTGACTTCGATGATTGCGAGCGGAGTTGCGAGCGTTTCTGCGGATACGTTGATTGTGTTGGAGCGTAGCGCGCGAAGTGTTTTGCCAACTATGCCTGAGGGCTGGGAGCTGTTTGATACGCGTAATTACGGAGAAACTTCCGTGCTGTTCATTCAGCCTAAGCGCGATTGATCTGATTCGGCTTCGTTACAATCTGTTTTTGTACTCAGGATGTGGCGCGAGTTTCGGGGGATTTCTTTCCTCGCATGCGCGACGACCTGCTTTCACACAGCATTGCGCGCGTGAAAGCAACTCGGAGCGTGAGCTTGCTCAAGTTGAAAGCACGGTGTGCTTTCAACGCAAGCTCAGTAGCGAGCGCGCTTTGCGCGTGAGCGTTCCTTCGTCGCTCTATTCTTAAACTTTTTTAACGATAAGCTCGCGTTTTATTACGCTCGCTTATGAAACTCGCGTTGGAAGTCCACTGGACTTCCAACTTTAGCGAGTTTCCGCATTGAAGTGCCTCCGCGCGCTACGCTTTAAGCGCTCCGGCAAGTCAATGCGCCCAGTCCTCTTTTAGTGCTCGTAAAGAAATCCCCCAAACTTTGCGTGTTTAATCGTTAATAACCGTGTCTATCGCAGAGATTTTTCGATTTTTCTTCTTCGCTTGGCGAATCAGCAGCCTGCGGCTCTGACGTTCGCCGCGCTCAGTGCGAAAAATCTCAAATCTCTACCACACGAATATTAGTACATTGAAGTTAGCGTACTAAACAGGTGGTGGTGTTATGGTGGAGAGATTTTGTGTTGTGCGTGCGGCAGCAATAATGTTAGTGTTCTCTAATCAACAAGTAATTAACGCTAGCATAGCAATACTGTTGCCGGAGTATTTCCGGCTTTTGCTGCTAGCGCGAGTTTTTGCGCGGATGATCGCCAGAAACTTCCCATCTGAGCGACATAAGCGTTTTTCGATCCGCTTTATCTATCTTGTGGCAGTCCAATTTTTCAATCAAATCAGGTCGAATTTCGCTTGTGCGAGATATAGCTTCATCTCGACGAAAACGATCAACTTTGGCGTGATTTCCGGAAGTGAGTATTTCCGGAACGCTTATACCTCGCCAAGTAGTTGGACGCGTGTATTGATGGTGTTCCAAGAGTGCGTCCGATCCTGTGTACGACTCTTCAACAATCGACTCAGGATTTCCCATAAACCCAGGGATTAAGCGTGTAATTGCCTCAAGCATAACGCTTACTGCAACTTCTCCGCCATTTAGCACGTAATCGCCAATTGAATACTCGCGTACGTCAATTCCTTGCGCGCGGTAATATTCTGGAATCCTAGCGTCGTAGCCTTCGTATCTGCCGCATCCAAATACCAAATGATTTGCGTTGCTTAATTCCGTTGCGTCTTTTTGCGTAAATAGTGGGGCAGAAGGGTTCGGGAATATAAGAATTGGTTTAGTTGAGTCTATTTTATTAGTCACGATTTTTGCTTCTTCGCAACTATCGCACGTATCGCACGTATTTTTTACTTCAGATTTTGGCAAGCTAAGCAGCTCGTCTAAGCATTCCGCCCAAACCTCAGGCTTCATAACCATGCCAGCACCACCGCCAACCGGCGTGTCATCAACAGATTGATGCACATCGTGAGTCCATTTGCGTAAATTGTATGCGCGAATTTGCAATAAACCATTATTTTGCGCTTTGCCTAACAAACTTAGGTCTAGCATGCGAAAATATTCTGGGAATACGGAAATAATATCGATGTTCATCATAAGGCACTCTACTACGAAAACTGATAAAACTATGAAAACTACGAAAGCCCCGGAATTAGACCGCCCGGAGGATCAATAGTCAAATACCCGTTTGCAACGTCAACTTCCGGCACAAGTGCCTCAACAAATGGCACAAGCGCAGTCTTATTATCGTCGTCAATCGGATTATTCAAGCGGATTTTTAGCAAAGATTGCGCACCGTCGAGCACATCCACAACTTTTCCAATAGTGCAAGCCGGCAGCCCAAGCTGATTTTCTTCGCACAAGCGGGCTTGTAAACCGACCAAATCCTTAATATACCAAGCATTTTCAGCAGCAAGTTCTTGCGCATCTTCCGCATGCACATACAATTCAGTGCCATTAAGTGCTTCCGCATCGTTGCGATTTTGTGATTCTTTGAATAGTAAAATCCAACGATTTTTGAATGTTCTTGCGTTCTCAATAACGAACTCGCGCTCGCCGTCTGCAGTGCACAATACATTTCCTGGCTCAAAACGTTCATAAGGCTCATCTGTAAAAATTTGTACAGTAACTTCACCTTTTAAACCTTGGGCTTTACCGATACGACAAACCCTCAGCAGGTCATTATGACTTTGCTGAGGGTTGTCAAAAGATTGTTGGTCTAATGCCACGTTCATCTCACTTACGTACGTCCATAATGTCAACGCGCACATTGTGGTTGCTCAAAGCTTGCACAACAATGCGAATTGCATTAGCGGTACGACCGTTGCGTCCAATAACGCGACCAATATCTTCAGGATTCACGCGTACTCGAAGCAATTCGCCGCGAGCATTTTCGTGAGAACGTACCGACACGTCATCTGGAAAATCCACGATGTTCTTAATGAGATGTTCAACAGCTTGAGCCAGCATGATTACTCAGCCTTTTCCTCGGCTTCAGCAGCTTCCGCAGCTTCAGCTGGGGCTTCTTCGGCTTCGTTTGCAGCGGCTTCAGCTGCAGCCTGAGCCTTAGCAGCGGCTTCAGACTTAGCGGCCTTCAGCTTCTGAGCTTCAGCTTCAACAGCTTCAACGCGAGCCTGTGCGTCTGGACCAGCTTCAGAAGTCTTCAACGTGCCTTCGGCACCGTCGAGACCCTTGAACTTCTGCCAGTCACCAGTGATCTTCAAGAGTTTCAACACTGGTTCGGTTGGCTGTGCGCCAACGCCAAGCCAGTACTGTGCGCGCTCAGAATCAATCTGAATCATAGATGGCTGCTTGTTTGGATCGTAAACGCCGATCTCTTCGATGGACTGACCGTTGCGCTTGTTGCGTGAATCAGAAATGACTACACGGTAGAAGGCATAGAACTTCTTGCCCAATCGCTTAAGACGAATCTTGGTTGCCAAAATGGCTCTCCTTATAACTAGAGTCGTGGAATTTCGTTCGGGTGTGGGGCACTCCTTGCGAGCTTCCACATGTTCCTCACGTGGTCGGGAAGAGGGCGCCGATTCACGCGAATAACTTATCTATTATGCCTGCGCGCTTGGACGTTTTTATCTAGTGATTGTAGGTCGATTGCTGCGATGTATGCTAAGTGATCAGTGCCGTCGACAACTATATTCTTTTGCCATAGTGCGTTAGATTTACAGTTTTTTGCGCAAAATAGCACATGGTCAAGTGTAAGATTTGGCCACTTAAGCCATGTAGGCCATGTGCGTAGACGCTTTCCAAGCGAAAGCGCAACGTCTGTAAATCCGTATTTCAAAAGCGAGCGAAAGCTTGGGTGGTCGACTGTGGAATTAAGATCGCCAGTAACAATAGTAAGAGTTGCTAAATCGCAAGTTTTCGAAGTAGATTCGTCAGCGCATTCGTTAGTGCAATCGGCGAAAGAATCAGTAGTAGAATCAATAGTCGCAAGTGCGCGAATTCCATTACTCCAAGCAGCACACCCACGCATCGGTGACTTTGGATGTGCAGAAGCAAATTTCACCAAAACTTTTTCATTTGCACCAAAATCTAAGCAAGTTGTAACGCTTGGTACGCTTGCAGCTTCAATTTTTACGGAATTAGTGCAAGTAGAAATCGCGGAATATTGCGTAAAAATAGCGTTGAATCCGCCGTTATTATGCTCATTTTGCGCACCTACGCACGAAGTTGGAAAAATTTCGTATATTCTAAGTTTTTCAAGATTTTTTACTAAAGACTCGCGTAATTCTTGTAAAAGTAACGTATTTACGTGATATTTTTTCGTTATTTCTATTATTTCGGATGCACTCGCTTTTCCGTATCTGCAGTTAAGAGTCATCACGCGTATTTCTTGATGCCGTTCCTTGCAGCTTTTGCGCGACGATTTGCTTTCGTGCAACCTACGCAATCTTTCAAACCAGTACGGCGTATGCGACTTAAGCGAAATCAAAAATAGCGCAGCGTAAGCAACGCATAAATATCCGTAAGATTTCGCGTAAGATTGTGCTAAATTAAGCGATTTCGTTACTTTCTCTGCGCAGCATGTATACAGCAAAAAAGCGCCAAAATTACACAAAAACAGTGCTCCCACAACGTAAGTTGCAAGTGGAAGCAACGCAATAACATACGGAAGTGGGTTATATTTATCCGCACCTGCTGGCAGCCAACGCATCAGCTGCCACAAAAGAAGCGGCACAAATATGACCCACAAAAACGCCAATACTAAAATCATCGACCGAATAAGCCAGCTAATCCGCCGCCAAAGTTAGGTGGCAGTTGATTATCTTGATTTGCATCTTCGGAATTCATGAGTTCCTTAAGTCCTTCAGGAAGATTCTGAAGATTTGGTTGCTGTGGCTTTGCAAAAGCAGAACCTGCAACATCGTCGCTAGTAGATTCGCCAGAAAGACGCTCACGCAACGCGCGCTCTTCAGCTTCCCTGCGCATTGGATTTCCGGACTTTCCGACCTTCTTCTTGCCTTTCTTGTCTTTGCGCTTCGACTTACTGCCGGCTCCACCGAATCCAGGAATGCCGCCCATGCCAGGCATTCCAGCTCCACCGCTCATTCGCTTCATCATTTTTGCAGCCTGTTCGAAACGTTGCAAAAGTGCATTAACTTGCGAAACGCTCACACCTGATCCGGCAGCAATTCTCGCGCGGCGAGATCCGTCAATAATCTTTGTATTTCTACGCTCTTGAGGAGTCATAGAGCGAATAATCGCCTCAGTGCGGTCAATTTCCTTATCGTCAAACTGCTCAAGCTCTTGACGGTGGGCAGCCATTCCAGGCATCATACCCAAAAGCTTCTTCATTGAGCCAAGCTTACGAACTTGCTGAAGCTGCTCCAAAAAATCATCCAAACCAAAGCTGCCTTCAGCTATTTTTGCAGCAGCCTTGCGTGATTCTTCTTCGTCGAACTGCTTCTGTGCGTGCTCAATAAGCGTCAAAATATCGCCCATATCGAGTATGCGTGAAGCCATTCGATCAGGATGGAAGATTTCAAAATCCTTCAAACCTTCACCTGTAGAGGCAAACAAAATCGGTTTTCCAGTAACGCTTGCAACCGAAAGTGCAGCACCGCCTCGAGCGTCGCCATCAAGCTTAGAAAGCACAACGCCAGTAAAGTTCACGCCATCGTTAAAAGCTTGAGCAGTGCGAACAGCATCTTGACCAATCATTGCGTCAATAACAAACAGCACTTCTTGCGGTTGCACGGCATCGCGAATATTGCGTGCCTGCTTCATGAGCTCTTCGTCGACACCCAAACGACCTGCGGTATCAATAATCACAGTGTCATACATTTTTTCGCGCGCATAATTAATAGAATCGCGCGCAACCTTAACCGGGTCGCCTTTAGTGAACCATGGCAAAGAAATCGCACTTCCGCCTGTTTGTACGCCCTTTTCTGGAGCAAATACAGGAACTCCTGCGCGCTCGCCAACAACTTGCAGCTGCGTGACTGCATTAGGTCGTTGCAAATCTGCTGCTACAAGCAAAGGAGTATGGCCTGCATCCTTCAGCCAGTAGCCTAGCTTTCCAGCAAGCGTAGTTTTACCCGCACCTTGCAAACCTGCAAGCATAATTACAGTTGGAGGATACTTTGCAAAATTAAGCTGCCTATCTACACCTGCGCCCAATACTTGCGTAAGCTCGTCGTTTACAATTTTCACAACTTGCTGAGCTGGGTTTAAAGCGTGCGAAACTTCCTCACCAAGAGCGCGCTCGCGAATTCGAGCAGTGAATGAGCGGACTACTTCCAACGCAACGTCTGCGTCGAGAAGTGCGCGGCGAATCTCGCGAATTGTGCCGTCAATATCGGATTCTGATAGCTTGCCTTTGCTGCGCAAATGCTTAAAAGCATTGGAAAGGCGGTCTGTTAACGAACTAAATGCTGCCATAGTTTTCCATTCTACCTGTTGTTGCTAACGTAACTTTAGTGCAATTGCTAACTTGATTTGCTAATTAATACTTTCGCGTTTTCTTTTGCTTTTGCGTTACTTTCGTTTATTGCAAATGCCAAGATGATTCTTGCGAAGTATCGACAATTACAATTCCTGCGTTATTTAACGCGTCGCGAATAGCATCTGCAGTAGCAAAATCCTTTGCTTTTCTAGCATCTGCTCTAGCTTTAAGTTGCAAAGTAATTAAAGAGTCCAAAGCTGAGTGTTCTTTGCTTTCCTTGCCGTTTGAGCCTTCTGCAGGCGATTGATTATCGTTCGAAGCCCACGTTTTTGCGTAAGGATCCAAGCCCAAAGTATCTAACATAGCTCGCACTTGCAAAACAGCGAAATATATGAGCTTTTGTACGCTTTCGCTTTGTGCTTGTGAAGAATCTTTGCTGCAGTCGTCAATAAGAGTATTTCCTTGACGAATTGTAGTAAATATTTCTGCGATTGCGCCAGAAACGTTAATGTCATCATTCATAGCGCGAGTGAAATCTTCCGGAAGCTCGTCTGCGTTAACAGAGCGCACTTCTTCGCAAGTTGGCTTCTTGTCAAGCAATCTGTCAGCTCTCTCGAGGAAGTTCATAATGCGATCATAAGCCGATTTTGACTCCACCAAAGCTTGGTCAGACCACTCCAACATTGCGCGATATTGCACTGCTCCCAAAGCATATCGCACAACCCAAGCCGAATTATTTGCCAAAACTACTGGTACGGAAAGACCATTTCCCAACGATTTTGACATTTTTTCACCTTTGGCGGTAACCCATGCTGAATGCATCCACACATTGGCGCTTTCCCATCCAGCAGCACGCGTTTGTGCCATTTCGTTTTCGTGGTGAGGGAAACGCAAATCCAGGCCGCCTCCGTGAATATCGAAATCATTTCCAAGATAACGATGGCTCATAGCAGAGCATTCAATATGCCAACCAGGGCGTCCCTCGCCAAAAGGAGTTTTCCAGCGTGCATCCGGCTGATCGAAATCGCAAGGTGCTTTCCAAAGTGCGAAATCCCTAGGATCGTGTTTGTCTGGTGAAGTGTCTGCAGGATCTGTTGGATTGTAAATATCGTTTTCAGCAGCGTCTACGCTTGGACCCTTTGCGTCTGCAATAGCTGCTGCTTCGTCTGCGCAAGTTTCATTTTGGTTCTGATTTTGGTGAGTTAATTCGCCGTAATGCTCCCAACTTGGCACGTCAAAATAAACATTTCCAGTAGGATTTCCGTCATTGTCTTTAATAACATATGCGTGACCGCGTTCGATTAAGCGTTCAATCAGCTCAACCATGTCTGTAATATGACCTGTTGCGCGCGGCTCAACTGTTGGCGCAAGCACTCCTAAAGTATTGTAGGATTTTGTAAATTCGCGCTCGTAAATATATGCTCGTTCCCACCAATTTTGCCCTGATTCGTTGGCTTTTTTCATAATTTTGTCGTCAATATCTGTGACGTTTCTAACAAACGTGACTTTGTATCCTAAACGCAGCATCCAGCGACGGATTATATCGAATGCGATTGCTGCGCGAATATGACCAATATGCGGAGAACTTTGCACTGTTGCGCCGCACACGTACATGCCTACTTGACCATGCTTTTTAGGTACGAAAGTGTTCGTTGAATGTGAAGCCGTGTTGTATAAGTGCAGGTTTTCTGCGGCTTTAGTAACTTTTGCAGTCTCTTCGTTCAAACTCTTATTAAGCATAATTGCTATTATAAATGCTTCTTTATACTGCGATTTGGCATTGCTTTGTCTATTACTCCAAACGTGCGCAACTTTTCTCGCGTTGGCGCGACGGCCTGCTTGAGCGTAGCACAGCGCGCGCGAAAGCAACTCGGAGCGGAAACTCGCTTAGGTTGGAAGTCCAGTGGACTTCCAACGCGAGTTTCGTAAGCGAGCGCTTATAGTGCGAGCTTGTGGTTTGGCACTCCAAATGTGGGGAACTTATCTCGCATTTGGAGCGTTTATCGTCGTTATACGCTCCAAATGTGGGGAACTTATCTCGCGTTTGGAGCGTTATCCGTTGCGCAGTGCTCAGGTATATCGTCGCGCTCGCTGTTTCCCACACAGCCCAAGTATCAGCCAAGTAACAAGCTCAGTAGATAGAGCTAATATGATTCCAGTGTTACGTTGTGAATACTTATTAACTACTCGCGCGTACTACGCCACTCCCAAAGAATTGGTAATTAGTAACTAGTTTTTATTTTGTTCGTTACGAAAGGAATATCATGGCTGAGATTTCATCTGCTCTTATGACGGACATGTATGAATACACTATGCTCGACGCTGCTCTTAAAGACGGCACTGCAAATCGCAAGTGCGTTTTTGAAATTTTTACGCGCCACTTGCCTCAAGGTCGTCGTTACGGAGTTGTTGCTGGCATGGGCCGCATTTTGGAAGAGCTGCAAAAATTCCATCTTTCGGAAGATGATTTGTGTTTCTTAAGTGATCGTAAAATTGTTAGCGCAGAAACCATTGAATGGCTGGAAAATTTCCGATTCCACGGTAAAATTTCCGGTTATCGCGAGGGGGAGATGTTCTTCCCGAATTCGCCAATTTTGCAGGTAGAAGGCACTTTTGGTGAGTGCACTTTGCTTGAAACTGTGCTTCTTTCTGTGCTTAATTACGATTGCGCGGTTGCCTCTGCCGCAGCACGTATGGTTTCAGCCTCCGCAGGTCGTCCTTGCATGGATATGGGCGGCCGTCGCACAAACGAATATTCTGCAGTTGCTGCATCTCGCGCAGCGGTTATTGGCGGTTTTAAAGGTACTGCAAATCTGTTGGCTGCAAAACTTTACGGATTGAAGGCAATCGGAACCGCAGCTCACTGCTTCACTCTTGTTCACGACACCGAGCGTGACGCTTTCACTTCTCAAATTGCAGCTCTTGGCAAAGGCACTACGCTTCTTGTTGACACTTATAATATTGAGGAAGCTGTAAAGACAGCCGTGGAAGTTGCAGGTCCAGATCTTGGCGGAATTCGTATTGATTCTGGAGATTTGTGCGCTCTGGCTCGTCGCGTTAGGAATCAGCTCGACGAGTTGGGTGCTAAAAACACAAAGATTACAGTTACTAACGATTTGGACGAGTATGCTCTTGCTTCCTTACAAAATGCGCCTGTGGATTCTTACGGCATCGGCACAATGCTTGTAACCGGCTCCGGTGCTCCAACTTGTGCAATGGTTTATAAGCTTACTGAGCGTGAGGGTGCAGATGGTGTAATGCAGCCTGTTGCTAAGCGTTCTAAGAATAAAGCGACTGTGCCTGGACGTAAGTTGGCGTATCGTTCATACGATTACAGCAACGATTCTTGCGGTGTAGCTGATTGCGAACGCGTGATTTCCGGTTCGGAAGTTGCGCTCGCTCAGTTTAAGCCTAAGGATTCGTGGGAAAATCTGCTAGTTGATTACATGGTCGATGGTGAAGCTGACGAACAGTTTATGGGTCACGATGCGATTATACGTGCCCAGGATTATTGCGCTTCTGCTTTGCGTCGACTGCCTTTGGCTGCGCAAAGTTTGATGCGCGGAGACCCTGCAATACCAACAGAAATTCAAGTACTATAAAAGTACTATAAATTAATCTTTTTAAAACTAAACTTTACTAAATAACTAAATAAGATTCGCAAATAATTTTCGCGAATAATTAGCGAATAATTCATGCGTAAAGACTAGCGTTTCTGACAGCTTTTTTGAGCGTTTGTTGCGATAATGCTTTATGCTTGATTTTGCTAATAAAATTCAATTAAATTTTAGTGCGCTACGAAATTCGTTACACAATGCGTTACGAAAGGATGCGATATGTTTTCATCTTTAGAAGCAGATAATGCGTTAGATGCTGTTATGGAATCTGGTTCGCAATCCGCAAATCCAGATTCTGGTTCCGGCACAAGCACTTCTGTTCTAGAACGTCCAGAAGTTGACGAAGATGCTCGTCTAGATGATGGTGGTAATGCAGATCGTTTTGCGCACTATGTGTCAAAAGACAAAATTGATGAGTCGCGCTTAACTGGTCGACCAGTAGTAGCTTTATGCGGTAAAGTGTGGATTCCTCGACACGAAGCAAATGACTACCCAGTTTGCCCTGAATGTAAGCGCATATACGAGGAATTAGGAAAGTTTAATTTTTAAGTAAGTATGTTGCGTATTTAAGTAGTTTATATTGCGTATTAGCGTTACTTCTATCTTTAACGATAAAAGTAACGCTATTTTTTAATATATTTTTGTTCTGAGCGCAATGGGTGATAATCTAAAAGCATGACTATAGCTGTGTGCCCCGGCTCGTATGATCCAGTCACTGCCGGCCATTTAGACGTAATACAACGTTGTACGCATCTATTTGATGAAGTACATGTGCTAGTTGCGGTAAATGCTGCAAAGACTCCGTTATTTTCTGAATCTGAGCGCGTAAAAATTATTCAAGAAGCAATAAATAATTTGCCGCAATCTCAAAATAGCTTCAATCGCGATTGCAAAATAGTAGTAACTTCAACAGCTGGTTTGATTACTGACTACTGTACAAAAGTTGGTGCTACAGTAATCGTAAAAGGCTTACGTCAAAACGGTGATTATGAGGCAGAACTTGGAATGGCACTAGTGAACCGCAAATTAGCAGGTATCGAAACGCTTTTCCTGCCTGCTGATCCTGTGCTTGAGCATGTTTCAAGCTCTGTGGTTAAAGATGTTGCTCGTCATGGGGGAAATGTTACTGGCATGGTTCCAGATAACGTAATACCCTTATTAAAAAAGCTTTTTAGTGAGCAATCATTAGGCGTAGATAATAATTCATCTATGCTGAACAATTGAACAGGAGAGTAGAAGATGACAAATAAAAATGAACTTACTGACGCAACTTCTGGATTATCTAGTGAAGGAGACGACACGATGGAGCGCGAAGTGCAAGTTGATCGCAATCAAAAGCTGCCATTGCATCCGGTTCTCGCAGATGAAGAAGATGCTCAAGATGGCGTTGTAAATAAAACGCAATCCGACGTACGAAGTGCGCATGAAGGCGACCTATTAGTTGATACAGATGCTGACAACACAGAAACGTCATCTGTTGCGGCAGTTGGAAGTGTTTCTGCTGCGGAAGATGTGCAGGATAATGGTGCTGATAGTACAAATAAGAACAAGAAAAATAGCAAAGCAGCTTCTTCGCCAGCATCATTTTCTCCTTTCCCTCTTCCAGATTTACGAGAGCGAGAAGATGGTGGCGTTATCGACTTTGAGGAAAATGAATCTGAAACTTCAAAAGTAGCTGCAGAAACAATAAGCGATGAAGCGCGTTCAAAGAGCCGCGCTGAATTTACTACAGTTTACGACATTATTGACGCAATGGAAGCAACTCTTTCGGAAGCCAAGAATGTTTTGTTTGCTGCAGGAATGGTAAAAATTGATCGCGATGAGTTCGTTGACCAGTTAGCGCGTTTGAAAGATATGCTTCCTGTGCAATTGGAGCGAGCTTCTGCGTTAATGCGAGAAGCAGAGCGACGTTTGCGTACAGCGCAAGCACAAGCAAGCTCTATTGTTTCTTCAGCGCAATCTCAATCTGCAGAAATAATTGAAGAAGCGCAAGAGCGTGCTCAATTTTTAGCAGGTCAAGAAAACGTAACGGCTTTAGCAAAACAGAAAGCTCGCGATATTCTCGCTACTGCGCAAGCAAAATCAGACAAGCTTACGCAAGGTGCGGATCAGTATTGCGCGACTGTTATGGAAGGCTTAAAGCAGCAGCTAGATAAATTAGAACAAGATGTGCAAGCGGGTCAGCGAGTGTTGGAAGATCGTCGTCGAGCTGCAGCGCACGTACAAAATGACATTAGCTCATCATTGTATGACGATGATGAAGAGGAAAGGAATTAGTAATGGCTTCGCATCCATCCCAATCAGCATGGGCTGTTCCAGTAGCGCAAATGGCTGCGCGCGCTGGTAGTAGCATGTCGTTGCATCGCGTATTTCCGGCGCCGGAAGGTATTGGAGATTACGTTATTGGCGTAAAGCCAGGCAGTGATGTTATGGTTGATGGCGATTTTGATGCTGTGGTTGACGGCTTAATGTTTCAGGGCAGTATTACTGCTCCGGTGCATGCAGAATGTACTCGATGCTTGATGCCGCTTCGTCGCGATTGGAAAGTGGATGTGTGCGTATTCTTTCCATATGCTGACTCGCGTTCTAATCGTTCGGATAATCGCAATACTCGTGGCGATGCGGATGAAGCTGAATCGCAAATTTGGGATGAAAATGACGAGTCGGGCAATGTGTATCCGCTAGTTGCGGGTGGTGATTTTGCGGATATTGAGGCTCTTATTCGCGACACGATGGTAAGTGAGCTGCCGTTGCAACCGTTGTGCGAGCCGGATTGTCGCGGACTTTGCTCTCAGTGTGGCGAAAACTTAAACGAGCATCCAGATCATCATCATGACGTTACGGATATTCGTTTTGCTGCTTTAGAGGATTTGAAAGCTCAGCTTGAGCAGAATGAAAAGCGCGACGACCTGCCTGAGCGCTGCGATTTAGCGCGCGAAAGCAACTCGGAGCGGAAACTCGCTTAGGTTGGAAGTCCAGTGGACTTCCAACGCGAGTTTCGTAGCGAGCGCTTAGAGCGCGAGCTTTTGCGCAAAACAGATTTCGCTTAAATCTCACTCAAGTTCACGTAAATTAGCAATTTGTACGGCGCTTGCTGTAATATACAGAACGCTTAAGCTCAATCGATTGAACGAAATAGAGGAAAGAATTATGGCACTGCCTAAGTATAAGACCTCGCGTGCTAATACGCATTCGCGTCGCGCTAATTGGAAGGCGTCTGCCGTGCAGACTGTGACTTGCCCGAACTGCGGTTCTCAGGCATTCCCACACATGGCTTGCCCATCTTGCGGAACCTTCCGTGGTCGTGTTTATCGTGAAGCTATTCGCTCCGAGCACACCAAGTAGGTTTTATTAATAGAAACCCTGCCATCGACGGGTGGCAGGGTTTTTCTTTTTATTTACGCGCGTCGAGTGCGTGCCAAGCGATTTCGGCGGCTGCGAGTTGCGCTTTTCGTTTGCTAGAGCCACTTCCGACTCCCAACACTTCGTCGCCATCCTTATGTGCCAAAACCGCGCGAGCTTCAAATACTGGAGCGTATTCTGGCCCAGAAACAGCCATTCGATACTCTGGATCTTCCAAACCCATATCGTGAGCTTTGACAGTAAGCGAAGTCTTCCAATCGAGAGCTGGTCCTTCAGTTAGCACTTCCGCCAAAGTGTCGTCAATCAAACGATGCACAACTCTGCGAGCTTCATCAATTCCATGTTCAACAAAAGTTGCACCAATAAGTGCTTCAACAATATCGCACAAAATTGAATCTTTATTATTTCCGCCCTGCTCCATTTCTCCGCGACCGAGAAGAATATACGCGCCAACATGCAGCTTTTCGCGCGCAACAGCAGAAAGCGCCCATTCAGACACAGCTTTCGCTCGCATCTTCGCAAGCTGACCTTCAGTCATGTCTGGGTGTGCAGAAAACAGCGTTTCTGTAGAAACTAACTCAAGCACAGCATCGCCCAAAAACTCAAGTCGCTCATAATTTCGTGTGCCAGGATGCTCGTGCGAGAACGAGCGGTGGGTGAGTGCTTCTACCAAAAGATCCGGCGAAATAGTTGTGCCTAAAGCGTTTAAAAGTTCCTGTGTTGGGTCTCCAGGACGTGTTTCACCGCCATCTAATCTCAAAACTCCATCTTCGTTGTGTTGTACATGCGAGTTGTTTTGATTATTTTGATTGTGTTTGCTCTGCATATTCTGTTGATTCTGTTGATTGTTCTGAGTTTTCATAGCACGTATTATTATAGTCCTACTACCAACACAAGCGCTTTTAAGCTTCGCGTTCGCATTTGCGATCGCATTTTTCCATATTCCTTCTATATCCTTTCGTATAAGTGTTCAGCTATATTTGTGGATTATGCCTACGTATGATTTGGGATTAGAACGAGTTTCGCTAGAATTTGCTACAAAAACGATTTTTAAAGACGTTACTATTGGAGTTTTTGAAGGTGACAGAATCGGTATTGTTGGAAAAAATGGCGACGGAAAGTCAACGCTACTTCGACTACTTGCCGGTAAAATGCAGCCTGATTCTGGTCGCGTTACGAAGCGCGGAGGGCTTACTTTTGGCATGTTGGACCAGCGCGATCCATTGGACGATAACGCAACTGTGCGCGAGGCTGCTCTTGAAAATCGCGAAGATTACGAGTGGGCTGCAGATCAGCGTTCGCGCGAAATTGTAGAAGCGCTTCTTGGCGGCATAAATTTGGAAGCGAAAGTTGGAACGCTTTCTGGAGGTCAGCGCAGGCGCGCAGATTTAGCAAGATTATTGTTGCACGACTGGGATATTTTGGCTTTGGATGAGCCTACGAATCATTTGGACGTTGTGACGATTCATTGGCTTGCAGAGCATCTTCTTCACCGTTGGCAGGACGGTCAAGGTGCGCTTTTGATTGTGACGCACGACCGCTGGTTCTTGGACGAGGTTTGCACTTCGATGTGGGAAGTGCACGACGGCGTAATTGATCCTTTCGAGGGTGGTTACAGCGCTTATATGATGCAACGTGTGGAGCGCGAACGCCAAGCGGATGTGCGCGAAGAGCGTCGCAGGAATTTGGCGAGAAAAGAGTTAGCTTGGCTTTCCAGGGGTGCTCGTGCGCGTTCTACTAAGCAAAAGTTCCACGTAAAGCAAGCGCGCGAGCTTATTGCAGATGTGCCGCCGCTAAGAGACACTCTTGAATTGAAGAAAATGGCAACTTCGCGTCTTGGTAAGCAAGTTGTTGATTTAATTGACGTTACGCAAATTTTCGATAACGCTCAGCAGTTAAAAAATATCGATCCGGATATTGCAGAAAACGCATCTTTAGGTGAAGATAATGCAGAAAAATCAAATAAAGTCGATATCGTAGAATCTGCTTTTGCGCAACCAACTCACGTGGGAAGCGTTACTATTGCCGTTGACGAAAATCAAGAAAATTCTCTTGAAAATTCTGCGGAAAATACTTCGGAAAATACTGCTACGAGCGTAGAAAACATTGCAGAAACTTCAGCTGCATCGCGCAAAACTATTACTGGACGCATGATTTTAGACGATGCAACTTGGCTTATAGGTCCAGGCGATCGTTTTGGAATTGTGGGTGCGAATGGAGCAGGAAAATCAACATTATTAAACATTATTGACGGATCTCTAAAGCCTACGCTTGGACACGTAAATATTGGCAAGACTGTAAAATTTGCCGTGCTTTCGCAGCGGCTAGAAGAGCTTGAAAAGCTTGGAAAATATAAAGTAAAAGAAGTTTTAAGTCGCTATAAGCCTAGCTATATTATTGATGGCAAAGAAGTGACCCCAGGTCAGCTTATGGAAAGACTTGGTTTTAAGCCCGAGCAGCTTATGACACCAATTGCGGATCTTTCGGGCGGTCAAAAGCGACGTATGCAGCTGCTGCTGATTTTGCTAAACGAACCAAACGTGCTGATTATGGATGAGCCTGGAAACGATCTCGATACTGACATGCTTGCAGTTATGGAAGATTTGCTCGATACTTGGCCTGGCACTTTGATTGTTGTTTCGCACGATCGCTACTTGCTTGAGCGCGTAACAGATCAGCAATTTGCGCTTATTGACGGCAAAATTCGTCACCTTCCAGGCGGTGTAGATGAGTATTTGCAAATTGTAGAAAAGCTGCAACGCGATCACGAAAATAGTAGTGGTACTACTGGTACTGTTGGCGCTTCAAGTACTGCGAATGCTTCGAGTGCTGCAAATTCTACAACTAAAGAAAGTTCAGAAAGTACAGTAATTGAGCCCAAACTTACCGGCAAAGCCTATCACGATGCTGCAAGGCGAGTTTCAGCAATCGAGCGAAAACTTACAAAGCTTGAAGAAGAAAAGTCGCAAATTGAAGCGCAAATGGCTGCGCATAACCCAAGTGACTTTGTTGGACTTCAATCTCTTAACGAAGATCTCCAAAAAAACGAGCAAGAAGCAAGTGCTCTTGAGGATGAGTGGATGGAGCTTTCTGAGCAGCTTTAGTACAAAATTGCTGCGTGCTAAGAAGATGAAATAGAAGATAACAGCCACGTGCTAAATTTGTGAGGTATGACTCAAATCAAGGATATGTTGGAATCTGTAAAACCAATTCGCGTTGACGGTCGTGATGTTGACGAGCTCCGACCTGTGCACATAACACGTAAATTTACTGATGTTCCTGAAGGCTCTGTGCTTATTGAGTGTGGCAATACGCGCGTAATGTGCACCGCAACTTTTACGGTTGGTGTGCCTCGTTGGCGTAGAGATTCCGGTTTGGGTTGGGTAACTGCCGAATATTCTATGCTTCCTAGAGCAACAGCTGAGCGAACTGATCGCGAATCTGTGCGTGGAAAAATTGGTGGTCGCACTCACGAAATTAGTCGTCTTATTGGTCGCTGCTTGCGCGGTGTAGTCGATATGAAAGCGATGGGTGAGTGCCAGATTCAAATTGATTGCGACGTGTTGCAAGCGGATGGTGGAACTCGTACTGCTTCCGTAACTGGAGCTTATGTAGCTTTGGTAGATGCGCTTCATTGGGCAGAAAAGAATGGTCATATTCGCTCTGCTGCAAATGTTATTAAGGATTCTATTTCCGCTGTTTCTGTAGGCGTTATTAACGGCACTCCTATGCTGGATTTGCCTTATGTTGAGGACAGTCAAGCTATGACAGATATGAATGTAGCTATGACAGGTTCCGGTACTTTCATTGAAATTCAGGGCACTGCAGAACATCGTCCATTTAATCGCGACGAATTAAATACGTTACTTGATTTGGCAACTAAAGGTAATCGCGAATTGCAAGCTGCTCAAAAAGCCGCTTTAGCAAAATAGAAGAGATTGAAGGAGAACGGGCGTGAAGCTTATTGTGGCAACACATAATGAGGGAAAACTCGTTGAAATCAAGCAAATTTTAGAGGAGCAATTGTCGAAACTTGCAGACAGTTTCGAGTTAGTAACTGCAGGTTCTCTTGGCTTGCCTGATCCTGTGGAAACTGGCGTGACTTTTGAACAGAATGCTTTGCTCAAAGCGCGTGATGTTGCTGCAAGAACAGGTTATCCCGCTATTGCAGACGATTCGGGTCTTATCGTTGATGTGCTTGGTGCTGCCCCTGGTATTCTTTCTGCTAGGTGGAGTGGTGTGCATGGAGATGATAAAGCTAATAATGAGCTTCTTTTGCGCCAACTTTCTGATATCCCAGATCAATGTCGTACTGCTCGTTTTCGTTGTGCTGCAGCTCTTGCTATTCCGGATGGGTGCAGTGAGGTTCCTGAAGGCAGTGTTATGTCGCATTCTCACGGCTTTGAGACTGTTCGAGTCGGAGAAATGGTTGGTCACTTGTTGCGCGAGGCGCGCGGAATTAATGGTTTCGGCTACGATCCGCTGTTTGTGCCAGATCTTCAGCCTATTCGCGATGGTGTGCAAATGAAAGGTTTGACTAGTGCAGAGCTGACTCAAGAAGAAAAGAATGCTATTTCGCACAGAGGTAATGCTTTGCGCGCACTTTTACCGGAGTTGCAGGCATTATTTATTACTGAATAAGCGAAAAATTTCGTGCGCGAGATGGGACTTGAACCCACACGTCGTAAGACACAGGAACCTAAATCCTGCGCGTCTACCATTCCGCCACTCGCGCATAGACTCATATAAACAATCGAGCGAATAAAAACAAATCAAAAGTATTAATACACTCGAGTGAGTCAGAGAGCCACTTGACAGAATCGAACTGTCGACCTTCTCATTACGAGGGAGACGCTCTACCGACTGAGCTAAAGTGGCATGTTGCCCGAGACGCATTCGCGACTCGCGCACAAATCAAACACTATATATCATATTTTTGAATTTGTCCAATTTGGCGCGTCGTGCAATAGATAATGCTCCAAATGTGAGATAATTTCCTCGCGTTTGGAGTGATAAACCACAGATAACCCTCCAAATGCAGGGTAGGTTGCGCGCGTTTGGGGCACTGCACATCCTCAAACTACAAATTTTTATGTGTAAATTATCAGTGTGATTGTGTTCATTTTTGTGTTAAGCTTCGCGTGTTTCTGTCTGCTTTTGTGAGTATCTTGTGAATTGGACTATAGTGACGGTTGCTGTCACGTCAGTTGAAGAAATGAAAGGACCTTACAATGGCCATCAATCCGCCAGTTGACGCCGTAAAAACCCCAGAGTGGGCTGCATTGCAGAAGCATTACGACGAGTTGCAATCAGAAGGCGTTTGCCTGAAGAAGTGGTTTGCCGAGGACGCAAATCGCGTGGATAAGTTGAGCTTCGAAGCTGGAGATCTCCACTTCGATCTTTCTAAGAATTTAATTAAGCCTGAAACTCTTAAGCTTTTCGCAAACCTTGCAAAGGCAGTCAAGCTTGACGAGCGCACTAAGGCAATGTACACCGGCGTGCACATTAACAATACTGAAGATCGTGCAGTTTTGCACACTGCTTTGCGTCGTCCTGCAGAGGATGCTGGCAAGTTCATTGTTGACGGTCAAGATACCGTTGCAGACGTGCGTGAAGTGTTGGGTCGCATTTACGATTTTGCTAACGAAGTTCGTTCTGGCGCTTGGAAGGGCGTTACCGGCAAGAACATCAAGACTGTTGTAAACATTGGTATTGGCGGTTCCGATTTGGGTCCAGTCATGGTTTACGAAGCCTTGAAGCCATACGCTGACGCCGGCATCAGCGCTCGCTACGTTTCTAACATTGATCCAAACGATATGGCAGAAAAGACCAAGGATTTGGATCCAGAAACCACTTTGTTCATCATTGTTTCCAAGACCTTCACCACTTTGGAGACTTTGACCAATGCTCGTACCGCTCGCACTTGGTTGCTGAACAAGCTTCAGGAGTGCGGTGCTATTGACGGAAGCGACGCAAAGAAGGCTGAAGCTGTTGCTAAGCACTTCGTGGCTGTTTCCACCAACCTTGAGAAGGTTGAAGAGTTCGGCATCAACCCAACCAACGCTTTTGGCTTCTGGAGCTGGGTTGGCGGCCGCTACTCTGTGGATTCCGCTGTCGGCACTTCTTTGGCTGTTGTCCTCGGTCCAGAGCGTTTCGAAGAGTTCTTGAAGGGCTTCCACGCAATCGATACCTACTTCGCTGAGACTCCATTCGAGAAGAACGTTGTTGTGCTTCTTGGTATGCTCAACGTTTGGTACCGCAATTTCTACAAGGTTGCTTCTCACGCTGTGCTTCCATACGATCAGTACTTGCACCGCTTCCCAGCTTATTTGCAGCAGCTCACCATGGAATCTAACGGTAAGTCTGTGCGCTGGGACGGCACTCCTGTAACAAGCGAAACCGGCGAAATCTTCTGGGGCGAGCCAGGCACCAACGGTCAGCACGCTTTCTACCAGTTGATTCACCAGGGCACTCAGCTTATTCCAGCTGATTTCATTGCTTTCGTGAACACGCCAAATCCTACTAAGGATGGCGATCAGGATGTGCACGAGCTCTTCTTGGGCAACTATCTTGCGCAGACTAAGGCTCTTGCTTTCGGCAAGACTGCTGATGAAGTTCGCGCTGAAGGCACTTCAGAGGAGATTGTGCCAGCTCGCGTGTTCAAGGGCAACCGTCCAACCACGTCCATTTTCGGCGATGCTTTGACTCCATTTAGCTTGGGTGAGTTGATTGCTCTCTACGAGCACATCACCTTCGTTGAAGGTACCGTGTGGGGCTTGGATTCCTACGATCAGTGGGGTGTGGAGCTTGGAAAGCAGCTTGCAAAGCAGATTACTCCTGCAATTTCTAAGGATGATGAAGCTTTGGCAGCTCAGGATGCTTCTACGCAGAGCTTGATTCGCTTCTATCGCGCTCATCGCAAGTAAGATAGTAGTCATATAGGCAATCGTTTTTAGTGATTGTTGGTTTATAAGTCTCTTGGCGTTAATTCGTCAAGAGACTTTTTGTTTAGCATCTGTCGCTGAGTTTTATAGGTCTCAAGTGCATTGCAATGTGTTTTGCTGCATGTTGACACAACTGCAACAATAATTTATAATGAGCACGGTCGGTAGGTAAGGCTACCACGGGGATAAGGGTTGCTGCCGCAACACAGTGGAGACACTGCACGCTGGTTAACAGTCGTTGTCGAATTTAAGGCTTCGACTAATGCAACGCCACCGCCCTGCGAAGCTGAAGCTTGAACGACGTGGCACGCTTAACATGCATTTGTGTGTTTTGGTGCGTCTCTGTTCTCTTGTAAACCTCCGATTCAATGATGAAGATTTGCGCCGGCAGCGCACTAACTTAAGGAGGTGATTTGCCGTGAAACATGACAGTAAAAGCCATAATTCTAGTACTCGTACTGATGAAGGCTCCGACACTATTGGCAGTAGTAGTTCGGATGTTCCTCCTGAATATATGAAGCCGGCAATCACCGAATTTAGGTTGCAAAACTTGCGAAATATATAACTTACGAATACAACTTGCGAAATATAATTTACGAAGTTAAAACGTGAGTTCTAGTTATTTGCGCCTGTAACGTAATCAATGGTGATACGGCTACGCAAGAATTTACACAAGAAAAGTTACGCAGATCTTTACGCAAGAATTTACGAAAATCTAAATAGAAATCCGCATAGAAATCTCAATAGATATCTGCGTAATAAATGAATAGAAATAAAAAATACACGAAGGTGAACCCACTTATTGCCTATTCGAGGACTTTATTATGACCGTATTTACAACTTCGCGCAAAGAAAGCGCAGGTGCGCAAGTCGACGAGAACACTCGTTTCTGGTCGGATATTATTGTGTGCGTTGGCATTATTGCCGTTTTTGGCGTAACTGCCTTCCTTATTCAGCGCATAAATCAGCCGATTGGTCCAAGTGGCATACCATCTAAGGTATCCACGGACTTAATCAATCTGCCTTACTACACTTTGCGCTCAGTATTTCGCATGCTGATCGCATTAGTTGCATCTCTTATATTTACTATTGTTTATGGCTCTCTTGCAGCTCGCAGTCGTAGGCTTGGCAAGGTGCTTATTCCTCTTCTAGATATTTTGCAATCAGTTCCAATTCTTGGCTTCCTTTCGGCAACTGTCACTATTTGGTTGGTAATTTTCCCTGGATCAATGCTTGGTGTTGAAGCCGCTTCGATTTTTGCTATTTTTACGAGTCAAGCATGGAATATGACTTTTTCGTTCCACCGTTCGCTGCTCAGCGAGCCAAAGGAACTGGATGAGGCAGTTCGTAGTTTGCAACTCACGCATTGGCAACGTTTCTGGGTGCTAGACATGCCTAACGCAATGATTCCGCTGCTTTGGAATTGTATGATGTCTGTTGGAGGCGGATGGTTCTTCCTTACAGCTTCGGAAATGATTTCCGTAAATAATCACACTTATGCTCTTCCTGGCATCGGTAGTTTTGTGGCACAAGCTGCTGCTGAAAATAAGCTTGGTCTTATTTGGTGGGCTATTTTGTCGATGGTGATTGTTGTTTTGGCACTTGACTTCTTCTTGTGGAAACCGCTTACAGCTTGGGCTGAGCGTTTCCGCATTACGCAAAGCGCATCTGATAATGAGCGTCACAGTGCTATTTTGACTCTTATTCGTCACTCTCATGCAGATGAAGTTATTAGTAAACTGTTTTTGCCAATTCGCGAGTGGCTTGAAAAAATAACGCGCCCATTCGGTCGCACAGGCTCCAAGTGGCCTCATAAGGCTGCTCAGCATAAGCTTGGTGATTGGGTATTTAACGTTATTATGATAATTATTGTGGCTGCTGGCGCCGCCCATATGCTTTACTTTGTGTATACAACTGCGGGTTTGCATGAGTTTATTACTGCAGGCATGCTTGGTGGCATCACTTTTATGCGCGTTGCTGCGTTGATTTTAATAAGCTCGCTTATTTGGGTTCCTGTTGGTGTTGTAATCGGCATGAATCCTAAGATTTCGCGTATTATGCAGCCTATAGTGCAAATTCTTGCTAGCTTCCCAGCAAACTTCATCTTCCCGTTTGCTATGGCTTGGTTTATGGCCTGGCATATTGATCTTGGTTGGGGAAGTATTATTTTGATGGCTCTTGGTACGCAATGGTACATTTTGTTCAATGTTATTGCAGGTGCTAGTGCTATTCCTGATGATTTGCGTGAAATGACGCGCAGCTTCCGCTTGGATCGTACTTTGCGATGGAAGACGCTTATTTTGCCGTCTATTTTCGGTTCATGGTGCACTGGCGGTATTACAGCTGCAGGCGGTGCTTGGAATGCTTCGATTGTGTCTGAGATTGTGGAATATGGAAAGAACCACATGGAAACTCAGGGTTTGGGCGCATATATTACTAATGCAACCACTTTAGGAGATTCTGCGCGCACTTTAGTTGGCGTAACTGTTATGAGCTTGATTGTCGTTTTAAGCAACCGATTATTCTGGTCGCCAATGCAACGTATTTCCGAAAAACGTTACGTATTGAATTAGATCGACTAACAAATCGACTAATAAATTTACTAATAAATCGCTTAAAATAACAAAATTTTATGAAAAAGATTGGCAAAATTATGAATACTTTAAAGAGCAATGCAAAAAAAGTGCAATCCTCAATTACAAGCGATATTATCGATGCAAAGCACATCAGTCAAAGCTTCACTTCTGACAGTGGCACTACTCAGCACGTTTTGCACGATATTTCTTTCACTCTTCGCGAAGGTGAAATCGTGGCAATATTGGGACGCTCTGGTGCTGGAAAATCAACTTTCCTACGCACAATGGCTGGTCTTGTGCAGCCAACAGAAGGCACAGTAACGTATCGCGGACGCGAGCTGACAGGTCCAAACCCAGGGGTTGCAATCGTATTTCAAACCTTCGCTCTTATGCCGTGGCTTACAGTACAAGACAATGTGGAACTTGGCTTGCGTGCTAGAGGTGTTAGTAAAGAAAAGCGTACTGAGCTTGCTTTAGCTGCAATTGACGCAATCGGTTTGGACGGCTTTGAAACAGCGTATCCTAAGGAACTTTCCGGCGGTATGCGTCAGCGAGTTGGTATTGCGCGCGCGTTGGTGCTGAGACCGGATGCATTGTTTATGGACGAGCCGTTCTCTGCTCTCGATGTGCTTACTGCTGAAAACTTGCGACAGGAAGTTCTTAAGTTGTGGTCTAGCGAGGAGCGAGATATTAAGTCTGTGCTTATTGTGACGCACAATATTGAAGAAGCTGTGCAGATGGCTGATCGCGTTGTGGTTCTTGGATCTCATCCAGGTCACTTAATTGCTGATGTGAATGTTGATTTGCCTCGTCCTCGAGATAAGCACAGTGCTGAATTTGAAGCGATGGTTGATAATTTGTATGCTATTTTGACTGGTTCTGCTCCAGAAAGCACTGCAGAGCAAGACGCTTCCGAAGATGCTGATTCTCAAGATCAAGCAAATAATGCAACTAATGAAGATGCTGAAGATAACGAAGCTGCAGCAATTGCAGATATGCTTATTCAGCGCCACCATGACGATGAAGATGAAGATAAGCAAAGTGAGGATGAAGCTGAAGCAGGTGAGACAAAGGCAGAGCCTGTGGCTGTTCGTTTGCTTCCAAACGCTACACCAGGTGGTATGGCTGGTTTGCTTGACGTGATTTCTGAAAGCCCAGATGGCATTGATTTGGCTGATTTGGCAGCTGATTTGTCGTTTGAGATTGATGATTTGTTCCCACTTGTTGATGCTGGCACGATGCTTAATTTGCTTACTGCAGAAAATGGTCATATTACTATCACTTCTGAGGGTGAAGAGTGGCATAATGCCGATATTTTGCACAGTAAGCAAGTTTTTGCTCGTCTTGCGATTGAACATGCGCCTCTTGTGCACGCAATTGATCAAGCTTTGAGTAGGAATCGTAACGGAAAGCTTCGTGGCGAGCTGATTTTGGATTTGTTGCGCAGTAAGCACACGGATGCTTTGGCGCGTCAGCAGTTTGATATTGCAATTAGCTGGGGTCGTTACGGCGAGTTGTTTGATTATGACGCTGATGATGACGAGTTGACTCGTACAGTTGAAACTGCTCCTCTCGATGGAGTTGTGCGCTGAAATAGTGCGGAATAGTGCGGAATTATGCTCAATAATGTCCATTATTGAGCATAAATTTGGTACTTGTATGCTTTCGATAAAGGGATGCCGCATAGTTCTTTTATCTTTTAGGTCTAGTCGCTTCTTATTTAAGATTGCGCGGATCGGAAGTCCCCTAAAAAGCGAACTTTTTGGGGAAAGATTTGCGTAGCACATTTGTTGCTAACGCTTACTATGCGTCGATATGCGGCGGCGATGGAGGAATATTATGGTAAATGCTGTAGAAGCATTTGATGCTAAGCATCTTAAGGCTGCTGAAGAAATTCCAGCTTTCCGTCCTGGCGATACCGTTGACGTCAACGTTAAGATTCAGGAAGGCAACAACACTCGTATTCAGACTTTCACCGGCGTTGTGATTGCTCGTAAGGGTGCTGGCGTGCGTGAAACTTTCGTTGTTCGTAAGGTGAGCTTCGGCACTGGTGTTGAGCGTCGTTTCCCACTTCATTCTCCAGCTATCGATTCGATTAAGCTGGTTCGTAGCGGTCGCGTTCGTCGCGCTAAGCTGTACTACTTGCGCGCTTTGCGTGGTAAGGCTGCTCGTATTGCTGAGCGTCGCGATAACTCTGCTAAGTAAAATAGAACTTATGTGAAGGGTATTTGTTATGACTGATGACACGCAAATTAGCGATACTCATATCGTTTCAGTAGCGGGTCATGGTATAGATCCTTCACCGGTTCCACCAGAGCCGGAAGGAGATTTACCTTCCGGCTCTCGCATGTTTAAGCGCAAAAATAGAAAAGGTAAGCATTTTGCACATTCTAAGCGTGCTAAAAATGACCGCCTAACTTTGCGCGATGCTATAACATGGTTCGGTATTCCAGTATTAGTAGTGATACTTATTCGTGTGTTCCTATTTGGAGCTTACACAATTCCTTCTGGCTCTATGCTAGATACTATTCATATTGGCGATTATGTTATTACGACTAAGCTAACTCCGCGCTTATTCCCATTAAAGCGTGGAGATATTGTTGTTTTTGAGGATCCTGCACATTGGTTGAGTGGTGAAAATTCTTCCGGTGTTGTTGGCAAGGATTTAATTAAGCGTCTTATTGGTTTGCCTGGGGATACTGTTGAGTGTAAAGGCGCTGGGCAGCCTATTGTTGTAAACGGTGTTCCAATACGAGAATCTTCCTATATTCGTCCTGGTGTTGACCCGAGTGCTTTTCCGTTTAAAGTAAAAGTTAAAGCTGGTCACGTGTTTGTTTTGGGCGATAATCGTTCTAATTCTGCGGATTCACGATATCATCGCAATGATGGCGATGATGGCTTAGTTCCGATTTCCAAAATCGAGGGCGTTGCTGTGTTTAGATCGTGGCCGCTTGATCGAATTGGTCTTTTAGACGAACACCATGATGATTTTAAAGATGTGCCTGATCGTCCTGCAAAATAAAAAGTATTAACGCAATGAGTATTAACGAAATTGTGTTAGCGCGACTTGTATCTACTGATTTTAATTATGTCAAATAAATCATCCAATATACCGCTTGTTCCATCATTTAAATATGAGCAAGATCTGCTTTGCGAAGGCTATGATTGGGTTATTGGTCTTGATGAAGTAGGAAGAGGCTCTCTTGCAGGTCCTGTGATGGTAGGAGCTGCAGTTATTGGAATTAAACAAGTAAAAGAAAACTATATGCCTGAAGGCTTAGCTGATTCTAAATTGCTGAGTGAAAAGCGTCGAGAAGAGCTTTATGAACCGTTGCAAAAATGGTGTACAACTTGGGCAGTCGGGTCTTGCACTAACACAGAAATTGATGAGTGGGGTATTAGCTATGCTCTTGGTGTTGCTGCATTAAAAGCAATTTCTAAAGTTGAGGAAGATATTAAAAAGCTAAGTTTTAGCGTAAATGCGAATACGCGTGAGAATACGCGTGAGAATTCAAACTTTCGTATTGCAGCAATATTGGATGGACCTTGCGATTATATTGACAAAGTCGCAAATACTTTTGACGCTCCTTACATTCCTGAGCCTGTAAAAGTCCATACTTTAGTAAAAGCAGACAGACAGTGTGCGAGCGTAGCTGCAGCTGCAGTTTTGGCAAAAGTTACTAGGGATAATCTTATGGTATCTCTTGCTAAAAATCCGAAATATGCAGCCTACGATTGGGCAAGTAATAAGGGTTACGGCTCTTTAGCTCATCGCAATGCCATTAAAAAAGTAGGACCTAGCGATTTGCATAGACTGTCTTGGCATCTATAAGCGAGGGGTATATATGGCAGAAAATGAAGCAAAACGCGTGTCAATGATCGATGTTGCGCATGCTGCTGGCGTAAGTCATCAAACTGTTTCTCGCGTTATTAATAATTCTCCTGATGTTTCTGCTAACACGCGAATTAAAGTTCTGCGAGTTATTGAGCAACTTGGGTATTATCCAAGTAATTCAGCGCGCGCATTAGCGACTAAGAGGTCGCGTACTTTAGGGCTTATCGTTGGTGCAGAAAATAGAACATCTCGAAACATTATTGCTCCTATAGAAGCGCAAGCAAAATCTCGTGGTCTTTTTCTTTCTATTAGCATGGTCAACGAAACATTATGTGAACAAAGTGATATTCAAGATTTATGCGAGAGTTTTGAAGAGCAAAATGTCGACGGATTAATAATTGACGCTCCAACAGACGCAATATTTACGTCACTGTGTCGTACGCGTATTCTTAAGCCGTGCGTATGTGTTACTGCTACTCATGGTGCAATAAGCGCGCATGAAGGCATGAATATGTTGCGTTCTCGTAGCAACGTTGAGTATTCAATGATTGGGATTAATCAATCTCGCGCAATGAACGATATTGTGTCACTTATTGCGCATTATGGACATCGAAATGCCATTTATATAGCAGGTCCTTCACAATGGAGAGGTGCTGCAACGCGACTCATTGCATGGCGTTCACTTTCAACTGCTCAAGGTATTCATTCGCATATTGTGCAATGTACTTCGTGGAAGTCTTCTGAAAGTTACGCGCGAATGAATCATATGATTGAGAAATTTGGTATAGATGGCATTGCATTGCCGACTGTTATTGTTGCTTCAAGCGATGAGCAGGCAGTAGGAGTTGTGCGTTCCTTGTATGAGCACGGTTTGAAAATTCCGAGTGATATTAGTGTTGTTGGTTTCGGCGATATTCCGGCAATAAGTGATTTTTTCCCACCTCTTACAACTGTGAGTCTCGATATGCAGCAATTAGGATCGTTGGCAGTGCGTGAAGCTTTGAGATTAATGAATCATGGGCCTGAACCAGCATTCCCAGATATGTCTCATGGAGTTGGACAAATACCTGCTAGCTTAAAATTGCGTTCTTCTATTGGTGCAGTATTGAGATAATTTTGCGATCGTGAAAAATTGTATGAAAAAATTATTGAGAATAGAATTAAGAATGGTATTTTTAATTATTTTTTTGATTATTTAAATATTGCGTGAAACAGTTGTGAAACAACTTTATTTTCTTAATGCTAATATCTGGCAAAATGGCTTAAAATCAGCATAATTACGCGGCTGTCGGCGTGTTGATGGTGTGTGTGAAGCGTAATCTTAACATCTGTTGGGAGTGTGTGGTTTTTGAATAAATATGGAATAAAGAAAAGGATCAGGAGATGATAAATCGCTGCTTTGCGTTCGTGCCAGGAATTAAGCATCTAGTTGTTTTAAGGTCGGCGTGTCTTGCGATTTCTTATCTTGTAAACATAGCTTTTGTCTACGTTTGCGTTGGGATGTTGTCTCCAGTATTAAGACCTGTTCGTTCTACTGGAACTTCTTTAATGAGTTCTGTTGAATTTACGTCTTACATTATTGTTTTAGCTGCTATTATTTTGCTGAAATATGCAGTTTTTTACTGGTCGTGTACTGTTTGTGCAGAAATTGAGTCGCGAATAGCTATGCGTTTGCGCCCTAAAATGTTGCGCGCAATGTTATCTCTACGCTCTGTAGATATTGAAGATTCTCATGACATTACTTCTTTGCGCGTAAATGAAGATATTTTTGCAATACAAAGTTTTGTTGCTTCTTTAGTTCCACAAATTATTGCATCTATTCCTGTTCCTGTAGTCGTTTCTGCAGCACTATTTACAGTTAACCCTGCTATAGCTGGGATTTGCGCATTAGCTGCGTTGTTTAATGTTGCTTCTCTTATATTCTCGTTGGCACTAAGCCCAGTATCGTGGCGTTGTGTAAGTGCATTATTTGCCTATGTTATTGCTGGACTCGCAATTGTTGCAACTGTTTGGTTATCTTCCGTTAAAGGTGTAGGTCTTGCTGCAGCTCTGTTGACAATGCCTTTGTTAATGTTAAGCGTCCAGCCACTGAGAATTGTTGGTAAGAATATGCATGTAGTTAAACATGCTGTTAATGGTTTGAATCATGTTGAAGCATTGTTGCAAATGGTTACTGATTCTCCTGCTCCAATAGCATTTAGTGACGACGGTTCAACATTATCTTTGCCTGATGGCTCAACCAATATTGCTTTGCGTATGCGATGCAATATTTCGGAAAATAATGCGAATACTAATGAAGCTCAACGTTTATCGATAATTGCAAAATCTGGTGAATTGCAAGTTATTCCAAGTAAATATCATCATGTTATGCGTGAGAAAATACTTTCTGGAACAGGTTTTAATAAATCTGCTGACATATTGCTTTCTTATAGCGACCGTTATGATATTCATGAAGACGACGTTTCTCCATTTGTAGTTTCTGAAGTATTTGACGCAAACGATAGTGCATCTTACTTGTCGTTGAACGATGCAAGTTCTGCAGCTTTAGCAGATATTGTTACTATAGTTAGCGAGCGAAGTCATCTATTTTCCACAACATTGCGAGAAAACTTACTTTTGGCTGCTCCAACAGCTACGACTACTGCGATGTGGGATGCATTGCGAGCTGTGCGAATAGATGGTGTTGTTTATGCCGATTACGACGGTCTAGATATGCCAATAGATAGACTTTTTAATAATCCTGAAGCATCCTATAATTCTGAAGATTTAAAGCGTCGCGTTATTCTTGCTAGAGCAATTTTAAGACACACTAAAGTGTACGTTTTTGATTATTCCCAATGTGATATTAGCAATCATGAGGCTGAAGAAATTGTTAAAATATTGCGTCGCATAGCGCGTTATGCAAATGTAATAGTATTAATGCCAAATGATGATGGCATTAGCTCAACGGACGAAATAGCAACTGTAGAATCGTATCGTCATGTTGCTAATGATAGTTCTAAAAATATTACGCAACTAAATCAATTAAACGAATCTCAAAACTCGCAAAACTCGCATAATGTTGAGCAAGCTCAGCAAGATCCTAATAAAAACAAGCATATTTCTTCTATTGCAAGTATTGCTTATACTTATGAAGTGAGAACAATCTCAAAGTTCAAACGTGCTATTTTTGCTTTTATATCAATGTTTAGTACTGCTCTCAATCTTGTTTCTGCAGTATGTATTCCTGTTGCTATTGTTTCAGCGATGTTTGCTGTTGCAGGACGTCCAATATTTGGTTTTGTAATGCAACAGTGCGTGCTTGTTGCTGTTGCTTGTATGGCAGTTCGTGCATTAACTCTTGTTACAACATTTGCAGGTGTAGATATGCATCACGAACATTGGCATAAAGCTCATATCAGCATGAATGTTGGAATGATATTTGCAGTTGTACCTCTTATGGTTGTTTTGTACTATTTCGATGCGAATTTGTCTTATGTAGCTATTGTTTCATGCGTGTTTATTATGTTTATTGTTCCTCGATACTTACTTATACGCTCCAAGCATATTGCAAATAAAGTGCGCATTGAACAACATGAAGTTGAGAATGAAGTAAGTGATATTGAGCTTGGTATCGATGAAGTACTTGCATTTAGGCAAGGTGAGCATTGCGTTAATCGAATGGTTACTTCAATGCATAAAGTTTCTCAACAAAGAATGCGTCTGGCTCGTAAAAGTGGAGGCATGTCGGCACTTGTTCTTGCTATATCGTTAATTAGCATTTCTGTAGCCGCACTAGTGGTTTCTCACACCATTCATCCGGTGCCAGCTAATATTCCAGCATGGAGTACGGTTTATGCTGTTATGGCAATGGTTTTGCTTGTAATTATGATTCAGCAAGTTGTAGATGTTGTTTTACAAAGAATACCGTCTGTTATGAGAGTTAAGAGCAGTAACTAACTTTAATTTAAAAAATATTGAATATGCATAAGTTGAGTTGGGGGACTGAGCATGCGTAATCGTTGTAACAAGAGGCAGTTTCTTGCGCTGTTCTGGATGCTGCTGTTTGCTGTTTTATGTGGGATTGTTATTGGCTTGTTGCTTCCTAAAATAAACAGTAGCGTTGGGAAGATTACAGGAGAATATGAAGCAAGCGGAGAAGCTGCACAAGCATTGGGAAAATTGCGTATATCTAAGCCTTATCGTTACGGGTACGAGCGTCAAGTATTTGGATATCGTACTACTGACGATGACGGTAACGGATGTGACGTTAGGGAAGACGTTTTAGCGCGTGATTTACAAAATGTGAAATATAAGTACGCAGGATCCTGCCAAGTGCGTTTCGGCTTGTTGCATGATCCGTATACTGGCAAAGATATTCACTTCGTGCGTGGGCGAAAAACCAGTGCATTAGTTCAAATAGATCATGTTGTTGCATTACAAAATGCGTGGGAATCTGGAGCGTGGAAATGGAATCGTGCAAAACGATTAAAATTTGGCAACGATATGATGAACCTACTCGCGGTTGAGGGAGCTGCTAATCAAGAAAAAGGTTCCGCGTCCGCAGCTTACTGGCTTCCTTCAAACAAAACCTTCAGGTGCGAATATGTTGCTAGGCAAATAGCTGTTAAGTATAAATATGGTTTAACTGTAACTCGCGAAGAAAAGCAGAGTATGGAAAGCGTATTGCATAACTGTTCTGCACAAAAATTACCAAAGTAAGGATTTCTCAGTTTGGTATTCGTAAAGCGACTTAGTGAGCGTTTAATAAGCGTTTAGTAATGATTATGAGTGTGATCGTGCATTACGTCGTGATGCTCTGCTGAATGAGGAATATGCAACACGCGCATGCGATCAATAGCTCTACGCGCAAGATTGTGAGCAGAACCCGTGCCTTCGCCCTTGACTCCAAAAATAACGATAAGAGCCATAATTCCTGTAATAATAGCACTAATGCGCAAAGTCCATTGAACTCCGAAAATACTAGCAGCAACATCGGCAGCGTGACCTGTGCCAGAATGGTGAAGAGTTGTCAATACTGTCATTGTAACTACTAAAACAGGTGCTCCAATAGCTCCCCAAAGCTGACGCATAGTATTAGTTACAGCCGAACCATCGCCAAGTTCTTCCTTATGCAAACAATTAAGCGACCACGTAGTTATTGGCATAAGCAAGAATCCCATGCCAATTTGGCGAGTAAACTGCCAAATGGAAATCCACCAAATCCACGTATCCATGTCAATAAGACTCATCATTACAGTGCCAAAAAACAGAATAATAGAGCCTGCCATAGCAACTGGGCGCACTCCAAAGCGATCTAGCATACGACCACCAAAATACTGCGAAATAGCCATGCCGAACGCTCCAGGAAGCAGAATTAAGCCGCTCATAGTTGCTGAAAAACCACGATCAGACTGAATATAAAGCGGAATAAGCACCATAATTGAGCTGAAAGCAAAAAATGTAAGGCAAGCGCAAATAGTACCTACCATAAAGTAGCGGTTTTTAAGCACATTAAGACCAAGAAGAGGAGTGTGACCGCGTTTTTGCGCTCGCAACTGCCTTATAACAAACCAAGCAATTCCAAAAGTGCCAATAATCATAGGAGCCCAAGATAATGGGTGTGAAATTCCGCATCCTTCAATATTAGTGAATCCAAACATGAGCCCGCCGAAGCCAATAACCGAAAGGCCAACCGAGAAGAAATCAGCATGCGCGTTAAGATCGTGTTCTCCAAAATTATGCAAGAAAAATACTGCCAAAACGACGGATATTGCTCCGATAATAGTAAGAGAGCAGAAAATAGAACGCCATCCATTAATATCAGTTTGCAAACCGCCAATAGTAGGACCGATTGCTGGAGCAATACTCATAGCCATGCCAACGCTTCCCATTGCCATACCTCTGCGAGTAACAGGGTAGACGGAGAATACGGTAATTTGTAAAACAGGCCACATTACGCCAGTGCCAATAGCTTCAAGAGTTCGACCAACCAGTGCCATCATAAAGTCGTTACTAAGCCATGCAAGTACGGATCCAAAAGTAAAAAGCGACATGGAAGTAATAACAATTTGGCGAGTAGAAAAGCGTCTTGTTAAAAATGCTGTAAGTGGAACCATAATTGCCATAATCAGCTGGAAAATAGAAGTAAGCCACTGACCAGTTGTGACGCTTATACCAAATTCTTGAACTATTGTTGGCAATGCTGCAGTAAGTTGTAATTGTGCGAAATTGCCGATAAATGTAATAAACGTAAGAATAGCGAGAGAAATTAAAGCAGGACGTGTAAGACGATTGTTATTGTATGCTTCTTCGCCTGTTAATGCATGACTGAGATCTTGGCTTTTATTAGACAGCCATGTTGAGTGCGTCAAAATAAAACATCCTTTTTTGTTCTTAAACATAGTTTTTCTTAAGCGTATTTTTAAGCATAGGTGGCAAAAGTCAATCGACTTAAGTCTATTCTCTTATCTATTACAACAAAAATTGCAAAACTTAATTTACGCAAAACAAAAGTTATTTAAAAATTTATTTTGCGCAAAACAATGATATTTAGACTGATTCTAATCAGTAGCTGTGGTAGGAAAGCCAATGATTGTAAGCGCCTTGAATGGAGCCATAACGACCATTGCAATAATTCCAGAACCAGCGGAGCTGCGTTTGATAGTTAGTTGCCCAATCAGCGCCAGCAGAAGCCATTTTTCCGCCTGGCAAAGCTTGAGGTAAACCGTAGGCCCCAGAAGGATTCATTGCGTTTACGCGCCAACCGGACTCATGAGAAATAATAAATACTGTTGCAGTAAAATCAGCTTCACTATAACCGTTAGAGATAAGCCAGTCGTGAGCCCATTGTTGCATCTCGCCAGCAGGAACAGTCGTACCGATAGAAGCAGTTAAGCCAATTCCGGCAGAAGAGCCGCCAGTTCCAACAAGAATAACCTTATCTTTTGGAGCTTTTTTAACATAAGAAGCAAAAATATTAGAGGAAACTATTTTTCCCTTAGCTCGAGTAACTATTTTTGCTGTTTCCATTACGCCGTTAGCGCCTTCACTTTGCACCTTCTCAGTACCTTTTGGAAGTGCAGCAGTTTCCTTTTTAACGACGTTAAACGCGATTGGGTCGTCGGAATTCTCTAATTTTGCGCCTGCACGATTAATAGTAATAACAGTTGATTCGCTAACTTTAGTTGTAAGAGATGGAGTAACAACATCGTGTGGCTCAAGAGTGATATCTCCAGCATCAAGAACGGATTTTACATCAGTGAAATCAGTGCCCAAAATAGTACGATGATGACCATTTATAACAACGTTAATATATGAAGTCGCGCCATTATGCAACATACTACGGCTAGCACTACGAGAAACTTGCGAAGAATCGGTTGCTGAATAAGAAGTAACCTGAACAGCGTGACCTTTAGACGAAGCGTAAAAATCTCGCGAGGCAAAACCAAGTATCACCAAAGCAACGAAGCCCAAAATAACCGCACTAACTCTAGCCCACTGTCGTAAACTGAGTGAACCAAGCGTAACAGTATGCTTACGGTGACTGGTCATAACCCTCCTTATTTCTGCAATTACTCTATTGATACTTGCAAACGCTCGCAACGTAGACTAATAAAACATGAGAAACATGCGTTAAAGTGTATGTGCAAAACGTATATGCAAAACCTCACGTATTATATCTCATGGCATAGTCTATAAATCAGGATTCAGAATCATTAGATTCGTAAGATTTAGCTTGTTCAACCAAATCTTCCAAATCAGAAGCTAGTAATGCTCCCGCTTGTCTATAAATAACTTCGCCGCGCTTAATAACCATTACTGTTGGAACAGCTTGGATTTGAGCAGCTGCAGCAATCTCGTTGCTTTTGTCAATATCAACTTTTACGAAAGGAATTTCGGGATATTTTTCACTGACCTTCTCAAAAATAGGACCAAAAGATCTGCATGGACCGCACCATGTTGCCCAAAAATCAACAACAACTATTTCATTTGTCGAAGCAATCTTCTCAAAATTTTCTGTAGTAGCATGTATTGCTGCCATATTACCCCCTCAATATTTTGCGTATTTGCTTTATTGTACGTGCCGCCTTGCATAAAGTTGCCGATAGTGCGCTTATCTGTCGTCTTGCGGCACTAGGCTAGGAGTCATGCTTGATATCCAATTTATTCGTGAACATGCCGACGTAGTTAAGGAATCGCAGCGCAAGCGCGGTGAATCCGTTGAGCTCGTCGATGAAGTATTGCGCAGCGATGATTTGCGCCGAACTGCTCTTAAGGCTTTTGAAGAAGCTCGCGCCGAGCAAAAAGCTATTGGTAAGAAGGTTGCAACAGTTAGCGCGGAGGAAAAGGCTGCGCTTATTGCCGAAACTAAAGAATTAGCTTCGAAAGTTGCGGAATACAAAGCTGAATCCGAAAAAGCTACTGCCGACTACACTACGGCAATGTGGAAGCTTTCTAACATCGTTGAAGATGAAGCTCCAGAAGGCGGAGAAGACGACTATGTTGTAGTTAAGAAGGTTGGTACGCCTCGCGATTTTGCAGCTGAAGGTTTTGAGCCAAAGGATCATTTGACTCTTGGAACTGGTGTTGCTGGAATTGATATGCGTCGTGGCGTGAAGGTTGCAGGCTCTCGCTTCTACTTCTTGCGCGGTGCTGTGGCTCGCTTGCAAATCGCAATGCTTACTATGGCTGTTGATCAAGCCGAAGAGCACGGTTTTACGCTTGCGATTACGCCAACGCTTGTTCGCCCAGAAGTAATGCGCGGAACTGGCTTTTTGAATTCTCATGCGGACGAGATTTACCGTTTGCGCGAACCAGATGATCAGTATTTGGTCGGTACTTCCGAGGTTGCTTTGGCTGGCATGCATGAGGATGAGATTCTTGACTTAAGCAATGGTGCTTTGCGTTATTGCGGTTGGTCGAGCTGCTACCGTCGTGAAGCTGGTGCTGCTGGAAAGGATACTTCTGGTATTATTCGTGTGCATCAGTTCGATAAGGTTGAGATGTTCGTTTATTGCAAGCAGGAAGATTCTCGCGCTGAGCATCAAAAGTTGCTCGGTATGGAGCAGGAAATGCTTGCTAAGGTGGAAGTGCCTTACCGCATTATTGATACTGCTGCAGGTGACCTTGGTTCTTCTGCCGCTCGTAAGTTTGATTGTGAAGCTTGGGTTCCAACGCAAGGACGTTACCGTGAGCTTACTTCTACTTCTAACTGCACTGAGTATCAGGCTCGCCGATTGAATGTGCGCGAACGTATGGAAGATGGCGGAACTCGCCCAGTTAGTACGCTTAACGGCACTTTGGCTACTACTCGCTGGCTTGTGGCTATTTTGGAAAATCATCAGCATGAAGATGGTTCGATTGATATTCCAAAGGCAATGCAGGCTTATATGGGTGGCAAGGAAGTGATTGAGCCGACGAAGTGGGAAGCGTGAGTTTACTCGTGCACAAACACGGCGTTTGTTTCAAAAAACCGTTTAATTAGCTACAAAGCCCGGGAAATTGCCTGGGCTTTATTTTTTAGTTGATAAGCTTTTTGAATCTGGGTGTTGTGTGTTGTGTTCTATACGTGATGATATGCTTACCACTTGTGCGTTGAAAGCGGCAATTTGATTGCTTTCGTGCGCAAATGGATGGGTGTCCGAGCGGTCTAAGGAGACGGTCTTGAAAACCGTTGTAGGGAAACCTACCGCGAGTTCGAATCTCGCCTCATCCGCGAATTAACTAAGCCTAAAGCATGTGAAATTGCTTTAGGCTTTTTTAATTCGCTGAGCTTGTTCAGGTTGGAAGCACAGTGTGCTTCCAACGCAAGCGAGGTCTTTCTGCGTCAATAAAGACGCAGAAAGTGTGGGCTAGTGTGTTTAACGCAGTGTGTCAGGTTTGTGTTGCTGCATTTCGCGCTTGAAGCTTTTTTATTCTGCCGAGCTTTCTCAGGACTGAAAGTGCACTGCACTTTCAGTGAAAGCTCGGTCTGTCTTCGTCTCGATTGACGGGAAAGGGCGTGAAGGCAGCAGAAAGTTTGCAGTCGTGTAAAGGAAGGGTCGGTTGCGCACGAAATAACGGCAGAAAGTTTACTGCGGTGTAAAGGAAGGGTCGCGAAATGACTGGATGGAGGCAGAAACTTTACGTGCGTGTAAAGGGAAAGTCGGCTACGCGCGAGAATCCGATTGAAACGTGCGCTCGCTCGATTTTAGCGCGCGGAGTAGTGACGCTCTTGCGATGTGATGTCGTCCAGGAAGAAGCTTGCACCTTCGCGGCAAGACGTGCTGCTTTCGAAATCTTCCGGAGCGTAAGGCGCAACGCTTTCAAACATCTCCTCGTAATCAGCAACGCTTAAATGCACGCGCGAATCAAGCATATCCGCATGCTCGCGCGCAAACAGCGCATCTCTAAATCCTGGCGCAATCGTGCCGCTGAAAAATTCACCAACAGCGCCGGAACCATAAGAAAATAGTCCAATCTTATCGCCGCTTTTAAGTGCAGTAAGATCACTATTTTCGCAAGTAAATTCGTCTAACTCAAGTAAAGACAGCAATCCCAAATACAGGGAACCTGTATAGATGTTGCCTACACGACGGCTGTACTTCGTGCTGGTTTCGTAGCGCGAAAGTAAGCGATTGCGCGACGACTCGCTTAGGTTGCTATTATCGCAAGAATCAGAGCAAGAATTTGCGCAAGAATCCATCGCAGCCTTAAGTGCTTTCAAACCCATTTTCGTATATGGCAAATGGAAGCACAATCCGGCGAAATCGTTGAAATTGCAATCGTTTTGCGCGCAATACTTTTGCCAAACTTCGCAGAAAAATTGTATGTATTGCTCGGTTGAAAACTTGCCGTGAGCAAGAGCGGTGTCTTGGTAAACAGGTCGCCAAAAGTCCTGAATATCCGCGGATTTTACAACGCTGTCGTCGTTAATTTTAAGCACGTGCGGATTCGCGCTCACAAGCATTGCCACAGCCCCAGCGCCTTGCGTAACTTCGCCAGGGGTAGCAAGCCCGTAGCGCGCAATATCGGCTGCAATAACAAGCACTTGCGGATTTTTTTCTGCGTGCGCGCGCACATAATCGCATGCCATCATCAAAGCTGCCGTTCCGCCGTAGCAAGCCTCTTTTACTTCAATAGAGCGCACCCACGGCGTGAGTTTTAGCAGATTTTGAACGTATAGCGCGCTGGATTTACTTGCGTCGACTCCGCTTTCTGTGCCGACGATGAGCATTTTGAGGCGATTGCTATCGATGTATGGTAGCAGTGGGAGTGCGGCTTGCGCAGCGAGAGTGACGATGTCTTGGTGATTTGGTGGCACGGATTGTTCGCTTTGACCGATTCCGATTGTGAATTTGTTAGGGTCGATTCCGCGGTGTTCCGCCAATTCTTCGAGGTTTAGGTAATAGTGCGGCGTTGCGAAGGAGATGCGGTCAATGCCGACGGCAAGGGGAGTGGTTGCGGAGGTTGTGGTTGTGTTGGCTGCTGCGGTTGCTGATATTTTGATATTTTGTGTGCTCATTTGTCCTAAAACCCCTAAATTTTCTTAATTTTTACTTGATTCTCGTAACTTTTGAAGTAATTGCGTAACTTTTTCTGTAGTTCTTTCTGCAGGGCTAAATTGCAAAATATTATGCGTGATTTCTGCGATTTCCGCACCTTTGGCACCTGCTGCAATTGCCAGGTTTGAAGACTGCAATGCCATGTGACCTGCTTGAATTCCAGGGCCTGCTAGTGCGCGAAGAGCCGCAAGATTTTGCACCAAACCGAGCGCGGCAAGCGTATTTCTAAAGTCGTTTGCGTTTTTGTATTTGCCGATTTTGATCGCGAGTTTTGCCATTGGAAGCGATGAGATTGAGCCGCCGACAATGCCGATCTGTAGCGGAATTTCAATACTGCCGTGGAGTATGGTTTTTCCGTTTAAAGTTTCGGTGTTCCACTTTGACAGTGGTAGGTAGCGACCGGAGCGCGCCGCCCACGCGTGTGCTGCCGATTCTAGCGCTCGCGTATCATTCCCGGACGCGAGCGCGGCTCCTGCGATTCCGTTTAGGATTCCTTTGTTGTGCGTGGCGGCGCGTGCAGGGTCGCTGGCGGCAAGCGCGCTCAATGCCGCGATTCGGCGCGCAAGGCGCTTTCCCTCGCGCTCTCGTTCAGAGTCTTCCAGCCGCCTGGATGCTAGTGCTTCAACCGGTATATGCACTTCTGCTGTGGTGGCAACGCGGCTGGTGTTCGTGAGTATTGCAACTAGCGCCTGCACGCCGAGCCAGCTTTCCAGCTGGGCTTTGACGGCTTCGCCCATAGTGTTCACTGTGTTTGCGCCCATTGCGTCGCATGTGTCTACGTCAATCTCGAGCTTTGCGAAGCCGTGCAAAGCTGAAGCGCGGCATTTTCGCGCGCCGCCACCCCTTTTACTCATTGATGGGTGTGACTCGTTTGCAATGCGCAACAGTTCTGCAACCTTTTCTTTATTTCCAACGATTCTGCTCAAGCGCGCCGCCACGCTCCCGTCAGCGTCCTCAAAAGCTATTTGTGCTGTAGTCACGTATTGTGGGGAGCGCGCAATAATTCCGTATCCAACGTCAGTCGCTGCAGCAATTCGCGCCCCATTGCACGCAGCTGCAATCACGGATGGCTCCTCAGTTGCAACCAGCACGTCACGCACTTCGCCGTTCACAATCAGCCCACGCACAACGCCAACCGGCAGCGTATACTTTCCAATTTGATGCTCAATCATATGATTTGCAACGTCTGCAGAAATTGTAGTATCAGAACTTTCTGCAAACTGTTTAAGCAAAAATGCTGCCTCAGCCTCGTTAATTGCGCCCTCATTTTGCAAGGTTTTTATGCGATTTTCCACGCTTAATTCACGAAAAGCGGTCATCGAAATCACCTCATGATTTGTAGACTACGAATGCTTCTGATCGCTTCGCATTCTGACTTAGTTGCTTCGCATTCTGACTTAGTTGTTTTGCATTCTGACTTTATTGTTTTACATTTTGGCTTGATTATTTCGCATTTTAATTTGCATAGAAACGCCGATTCCGCCGCCGACGCACAGCGCAGCAACTCCATTTAACTTATTGCTATCTCGCAAAGCGTATATAAGCGTCGTCAAAATCCTCGCTCCGCTAGCGCCAAGCGGATGTCCGAGTGCAATTGCTCCACCGCGTACGTTGAGTTTTGACTCGTCAATATGAAGTTGCTCCGAAACGGCAATGCTTTGCGCTGCAAACGCTTCGTTTATTTCAAATAAGTCAATGTTATCAACGTTGCTGCCGGTCGCATTTAGCATGCGTTCCATTACATGTTTTGGAGCGTATCCCATTAAATCTGGGTCGATTCCGCCTTCTGCGAATCCTACAATTTGCGCAAGATATTCAATTCCGTGCGCTTGCGCGTAATCTTTGCTCATAAGCACTAGAGCTACAGCTCCGTCGTTAATTCCGCTTGCGTTTCCTGCAGTTACAGTCGATTCGTGCTTGCAAACTTCGTTCTCGCCAACTTCGCAAGTTGCGTCCGCAGTTTCTTCCGATGCTTTAAAAAGCGTGCGCAATTTCGACAACTGCTCTAAAGACGTATCTTCGCGAGGATGCTCGTCGCGAGTTATAACAGTTCCGTTTGCAAGCGTTACTGGCACAATTTCAGAAGCAAAATCGCCTCTTTTAATAGCGGCAACAGCTTTTTGGTGAGATTTGAGTGCAAAAATATCTTGTGCTTCGCGAGTAATACCAAATTTTGCTGCAACATTTTCTGCAGTAACGCCCATTGCGTCGCCAGTAAAAGCGTCGTTTAAGCCGTCTCGTTGCAAACCGTCAATAAGGGCAAAATTCCCGTATTTGTGTCCGCTAAATCGCGAATTAGTTGCGTAAAACGGTACGTTGCTCATGCTTTCAGTGCCGCCTGCAACAACAACTTGCGCATCTCCCATAACGATTGCGGATTGTGCTAAGCGCACTGCTTTTAAGCCGGATCCGCATACTTCGTTAATTGTCATTGCGCTGCTAGAAGTATCTAATCCTGCTTTTAACGCAATTTGGCGAGCAACGTTTTGTCCGCTGCCTGCTTGTAATACGTTTCCAAAAATAGCTTGATCCACGTCGTGTGAGCTAATTCTAGCGCGTTCTATTGCTGCTTTTGCTGCGATTGTTCCTAAATCAACTGAGGAAAGCGAAGATAAGCTGCCGCCGAATTTGCCAATAGGCGTACGTACAGCGCTTGCAATCACCACTTCAGTCATATGTTTAGCCACCTAATCAATTGTTTGTTGCAATACGTGTTGAAGTATACCAACCGGACTACTTTATCGTATTTTTCGACAAAATTACCATTTGCGAAAAATTTTTCTCGTTTCCTTCACAATTAGACTTACTTCAGTGAGTTTGCGCTCCTGAATCCGGCATAAACTTTACAGCCGCGTAAATTAAGAGTCGTATTTCTCCCAAACCTTCTGAAGCTTTGCAGTAATGCTCTGCAAACGTTGATTTATTACTGTCCAAAGAACGCTAACATCCGTGCTGCTGCACACGTCACACCGGGCACAAATACCACACACCCCACCGCAGCTTAATTTCGTGACTTTAGTTGCACGAATACCAGTGTGGTAGAGATTTGAGATTTTTCGCACTGAGCGAAGGACGCTCGCGCAGCGCTTTGACCGAGCTTGAAATCATTGGGATTTCAAGCTCCTTCAAAGCGTGATTTGGCTCAATTGTGAAGCACGGTGTACTTCACAATTGAGCCAAATCAGCCGAACGGCTACCAATAGCCGTGAGGAATAAGCTCGCTACGAAACTCGCGTTGGAAGTCCACTGGACTTCCAACGCGAGTTTCCGCTCCGAGTTACTTTCGCGCGCTACGCTCTAAGCGCGAAAGCAGGTCGGAGCGCTACTTACGGAACGAAATCGAGCCGTCAACAGGATCCATCGCGTCAACAATCGCCAGCGAATCCAAGTCATATCCGGCTTCACGAAGCGCATCTCCACCACCTTGGAAGCCCTTTTCGATAGCGATTCCAATGCCGGCAACGCTAGCTCCAGCATGATTGCAAATGTCGATTAATCCTTGCAAAGCTTTGCCGTTCGCCAAAAAATCATCCAAAATAAGCACGCGATCTTCCGCACTTAAATACTTACGTGACACAATCACCGGAAACTCGCGCTGCTTTGTAAAAGAAAATACCGTAGATACGTATTGGTCGCCATCGAGATTAATTGACTGAGCTTTCTTTGCAAAAACTACAGGAACTCCGCCAAAATGACGTGCTGCAACACATGCAATTCCAATACCAGAAGCTTCAATCGTAAGAATCTTAGTAATATTTGCGTCGCGGAAATGCTCAGCCCAAGCGGCTCCCATATGATCAAATAAATTCACATCGCACTGGTGGTTCAAAAAAGCGTCTACTTTTAATACATTGCCTGGTTTTACGATACCATCTTGGAGAATGCGTTCTTCCAGTTCTTGCACGATGCGCCCCTTCTTACGAACAATTACATTGCAGTACGCTCAAGCATACCCAAGTTCGTGACACAATACGAGTAAAAACGACTGCAGCATGTGGTAAACCTGATTAAATACGTGCGCAATTAAAACGTGGGGGCGTTTTATTGCTGAAGCTAAAACGTAGGTAATTGGCAGCATTAATGGAGTACAAGTATGAGCGTAAGTATGGGCGCAAGTATGAATGCAAATATGAGTGCAAAGGATAGCGATTACGGATATGTAAGTGATTTGTTGGGGAATCCAGTTGATTCGTTCGATTCTGACGATCGTTTTTACGAGAATGTTGCGGATGCGAATGATTATGCCAACTACAGTTACGACGAGTATGCTGACGCTTACGCTAAAGAGCCTGATTTTACGCAGCAAGAATATGCGTCTGATCAAGAATCAGTGCCTTCCCAACAAGAAGCTCTTGCCCAACAAGAACTGCTTCCTCAAGAATCTCAAGAATATTCCCAAAATTTCGCACATTCTAGAGTTGCAGTTGACGCGCAAAAACTACTCGACGGCTTAAATCCGCAACAATCTCAAGCAGTCCAGTACGACGGACCGGCACTGCTTATTGGAGCAGGAGCTGGAAGCGGCAAAACGCGAGTTCTTACGCGAAGAATAGCTTGGATATTAAGCCAAAAAGGTGCCTGGCCAAGCCAAATTCTTGCCATCACTTTTACAAACAAAGCAGCTGCCGAAATGCGTGAACGTTTAAGCAAACTTATTGGTAGCGAAGCAAATACTATGTGGGTTTCGACGTTCCACTCTGCATGTGTGAAAATACTTCGCAGATCAGGACAGTATATTGGCTTAAAATCAGGCTTTTCTATTTACGATACTTCCGATTGCGAGCGATTAGTAAAAATTATTGCAACAGAGCTTAACGTTGATATTAAGCGTTTTACGCCACGCAGCATTTTGGGCAAGATTTCGGATTGCAAAAATAGTTTAATCACTTGGCGTGAGCAACTAGACATGTATGCTAACGATTACAAGCCTGGTGTTGCAGGTCAACAAATTGCGCACGCTGGCAATTCTGAAGCTGTTTACGCAACTATTTATGCGGAATATCAGCATCGTTTATCTCAAGCAAATGCGGTTGATTTTGACGATTTAATTATGCGAACTGTGCAACTCATGCGCGAAGTACCAGAAGCTGCGCAATATTACCGCCATAAGTTCCGCTATATTCTTGTAGACGAGTACCAGGATACGAATCACGCTCAATACGAGCTTATTCGCGAGCTTGCTGGAGTGGATGTAAAGCAAAATAGTGCAAATCCATCTCAGCAAAATAACACTCCTGCATCAATCACAGTTGTAGGTGACTCCGACCAGTCGATTTACGCTTTTCGCGGAGCAGATATTCGCAATATTCAAGACTTTGAAAAAGATTTTCCAAACGCTACAACTATTATGCTTGAGCAAAATTATCGCTCTACGCAAACTATTTTGGATGCTGCAAATGCAGTTGTTTCGCATAATCAAGGACGAAAGCCTAAAAAATTGTGGACGGCATTAGGTAAGGGCGCTCCAATTACTGGTTATGCAGCAGACAGTGCTCAACAGGAAGCAGCTTGGGTTGCGCAAGAAATAGCGCGATTAGCAGGTGAAGAGGGCGTTGCTTATTCGGATATGGCGATTATGTATCGCGCTAATGCACAGTCTCGTTCGCTAGAAGATGCGCTCGTTAAAGCAGGTCTTCCGTATCAGCTTGTTGGTGGCACGAAGTTTTACGAGCGTCGCGAAGTAAAAGATGCGCTCGCATACTTGCAATCTATGGCAAACCCGGATGACGATGTGAATATGCGCCGAATTTTGAATGTGCCTAAGCGTGGGCTTGGGGCGCGTGCGGAGGCTTTGCTGACGCTTTATGCTCAAACACAAGGAGTTAGCTTCTGGCAAGCCTTGGAGCATTTGGAGTCAATCGAAGGCATGCCAACTCGCACTGCAACCAAGCTTAAAGAGTTCCGCGAGCTTATGCACAACTTAATTACGTGTATGCAAAACAATGACTCGAAACCTTCTAAAGTTATTGACAGCATACTGAACGACAGTGGTTTGCTGGAGGATTTGCAACGTTCTGAAGATCCTCAAGATGCCGCTCGCGTGGATAATTTGTCACAATTGCAGTCGGTTGCAGCTGAGTATGAGCAGAATACGCCGGATGCTAGTGTTGCTGGTTTCCTTGAAACGACGGCGCTTGTGGCTGATTCGGATCAATTGCCGGATGAAAATGAGGACACTGGTAAAGTTACGTTGATGACGCTTCACACGGCTAAGGGTTTGGAGTATCCGGTTGTGTTCCTAACTGGCATGGAGCAGGGAACTTTTCCGCATTCTCGCGCTTTGGAAGACGATGGCGAGCTTTGCGAGGAGCGTCGTCTTGCTTATGTTGGTATTACGCGAGCTAAGCAGCGTTTGTATGTTACGCGTGCTGCTGTTCGTGCGCAATGGGGGCAGGCTCAAGATATGCTTCCAAGCCAGTTTTTGGATGAGATTCCAGATAATTTGATTGATTGGAAGCGCAGAGAGTCTGATGTTGAGCGTTGGGGTGCTTCGTCTAGACGCGGCGATGATTTCGATAGCGATTTTGATAGTGATTTTGGCGGCGATTTTGATAGCGACTTCGGCGGCTGGGATGACGATTATAGCGATGCGTTTAGTGAAAAAACAACTTATGGTGGAAGCAGTTACAGTTCTGAAAAATCGCATGGCTCTAAGTCTTACGGAAGAAATAAATCGTATGGCTCGAGTTCTTACGGAAGAAATAAATCGTATGGCTCGAGTTCTTACGGATCTTCTTACGGAAAGTCTTATAGCAAGTCTTATGGCTCTTCTTACGGCTCGTCTTACGGCTCTTCTTATTCTAAATCGAATTGGTCTAAGTCAAGTGCAGTAAAAACGCGCAAAGTTACCGCAAAAACTGTGGCTTCAACAAGCGCAACAAAAGTTGGTTCAACTTCCGCAGTTATGAATAAAGACAATCATCTAAATATTCAAGACTTCCAAGTTGGCGACAAAATTACTCACGATACTTACGGCTTAGGAACTGTGCTAGCAACGCAAGATAAGGGCAGAAACTCAATTATTACAGTCGATTTCGGCTCCGATGGAGTAAAGCGACTAATGCTTAGAGTTGCACCAATCGAGAAATTGTAAAATCTTCTATTTATGCACTTTAATGTAAGATAAATTTTTAACAAGGACGTGGCATTCGCGGGTGTGGGTGCCGAGAAGCGTGTTGCATTAACGAAAATGTGACACTAAAAAATAAAAACATACATTTAATGAGGTATAAATTATGAAAAACAAATTATTCGCATCAATTCCTGCAATTATTTTCGGCTTGCTTATTGCCATTGCACCATTGACGTTTGCAAAGCCATGCTCAACCGGAGGCATGCACAAAATGCATATGATGATGCAACCTATGGCATGCTACTACACAGGTCGTGCAGCTGTTGGAATTGGCTTAGTTATTGCAGTACTTGGAATTATTGCGTTATTTGTTAAAGAAAATGTTCGCATTGGTTTAAATATTGCTGTAGTTGTGAATGCTTTGCTTATGCTTGCTGTTACAACATTCCTTATTGGCGTGTGCAAGAGCCCAATGATGCATTGTGCATCCGTTATGCGCCCAACGTTGATTGTTCTGTCTGTGCTCGCATTGGTGTTCGCAGCTGTTTCCGTGTATTTGGATAATAAAGAAGATTAATAGTTCAAATAGTTCGAAAAGCTTACTAAAGCAAGATTATGCGCACTATTACGCTAAAGCGATTGCCGCTGGAAAATCTTAAACGCAAGCCATTGCGCACTGCTGCACTTATTGTTGTATCTGCGTGCTTGTCTGCAATATTTTTCGGCGGCTCGCTGATTTCTATGAATCTTGAACGCGGCTTGAACAGTATGCGAGAACGCATGGGAGCCGATATTATGGTTATCCCTCAAGGTACGCACACTAAGGCAGAAGCGTTGCTTACAAACAGTGGTTCAAGCACTTTTTATTTCACTAACGATATTGAGAATTTAGTAAGACGCTCTCCGGGTGTGCAAAAGGCGAGTGCACAAACGTATATTTCTTCGCTTTCTGCAGGATGTTGCGCTGAAAAATTGCAAATTATTGGTTTTGATCCCGATTCTGATTTTGTTATAGGTCCTTGGATTTATTCTCAACATAAGCAGAAGTTACAAAAAGGTGAGATGATTGCTGGCGCAAATGTAATCGTGTCTTATATGAATACTGTTCGTCTTTTTGGACACCAATGGCCTGTAGCTGCGCAGCTTGCAAAAACCGGCACAAGCATTGATAATTCAGTGTTTGTGCGACGCGAAAGTGTGCCGCAAGTAGTTGAGTATTCAACGAAAGTAGGGCATACCGCTATTCCAAAGGAATATGCTAAAAAAGCAGTTTCTGCAGTTCTCGTAAAAGTACAAAAGGGTTACAGCGCGCAAGAAGTTGCAAAAAATATTCGCAAAACAACTGGTCTTTCAAGCATTGGCATAGTTTTTCCGGGCGGAATTACAGCAACTACGCAAGCTAATCTTGGTGTTTTTACTCGCACGTTGACTTTTATAATTGCTGCGTGCTGGCTAGTTGGATTGCTAGTTTTAGTTGCAGTGTTTTCAACATCTGTAAACGAGCGCAAAAAAGAGTTTGCTTCTCTTCGCATACTTGGCACAACAAGAAATATGCTTTTAGGTGTTGTAGTTAGAGAATCTACGATACTTGGCTTAGTTGGTGGAGTATTGGGGGTTGCGTCTGCAAGTCTTATATTGTTCCCTTACAGTTCTCTTATTTCTGAACAATTGCAGCTTCCGTATTTGGAAGTGACTGCGCTATCAGTAGCAGTGCTTATGTTAGCGTCTGTGCTACTTGCGCTTGTTGCAGTTGTTGTAGCTTCAGCACTTACCACATTGCGTATTGCTATGCGCGAAACGTATTTGACACTTAGGTCAGGTGAGTAAGTATGGAAGATAAGAGTCAAAAACTGCCAAGTAATGAGTTTGATATTTTACCTGTTGTTGAGCTTACTCGTGTAACTCGCGAATTTATGCGCAGAAAACACAAATTTTTTGCAGTAAATAACGTGAGTTTTGCGCTAAATAGCGGCGATTTTGTGGCAATCGTTGGAAAGTCAGGTAACGGAAAATCTACTTTACTAAATTTGATTGCTGGGTTATTGAAGCCAACGCATGGAAGTGTAAAAGTTTGCGGCGAAGAGATTTCTGAACGCACTTTTAGTGATGCAAAAATGTCTCGTTTGCGCGCATGTGATATAGGTTTTGTGACGCAATCGCAGACGCTTTTACAAAATCTTACTGTGCATGACAACATACTTTTACCTGTGCAAATTGCAGCTAGTACTTGTGAAGTAAGCAAGTCTGTTGAAAGTAAGTCTAAGGTAAGTAAGTCTGCTGAAAGTAAGTCTGAAATAAGCGAAGATTTAAACGAGACTCGCGCGTTAGAACTTTGCAAGCAATTGCATATTGAAGATTTACTGTGGTGCTACCCAAGTGAGCTTTCGGGTGGTGAAATGCGTCGCGTAATGATTGTGCGCGCGCTAATAAACAATCCAAAGCTTCTTATTCTTGACGAGCCTACTGGCGATTTGGATGTAGAGCATACTCGCATAGTGGTGAAAATATTGCGCGAGGCTGCAAAAAATGGTGTGGCAGTGCTCATGGTAACTCACGATGTTGAGGCTGCTCGTTGTGCGGATCGCACATACACAATGGATTGCGGATTGATTTGCCGGAGCGCTTGAAGCGTAGCGCGCGTAGGCACTTCAATCCGGAAACTCGCTTAAGTTGGAAGTCCAGTGGACTTCCAACGCGAGTTTCGTAGTGAGCGCGTTACTCGCGCGAGCGTTTTGGCTGGTTTGTGGAACATTTGCCGGGGAACTTACAACGTGAGTTTCGCGCTCAGTACGAAAAATATCAACAATTATTCTTACGGGTGTGTAGAATCAGAAACGATGCCTATTTTGTGTAAGCATCATCTGGAGCCTTAGCCCATCAGTGGGTCGGCGCGCGGTAGTTATGGCGTTATTTCAACGTTTTAATACTTGCGCGTTCGTGTGTTAGCACGAAGAAGCACTGGAGAGGCCGGCTCAGCGTGAATAATTTTAAGCGATTTTGCGATCGATTAAAAACTTGGTTCACGTTCCGTTCAGATAACGACAGAATTAAAGGATTAGCTATGACTAATATTCAGCGTTCTCGCCGTCAGGTGCGTCTTTCTCGCGCCCTCGGCATCGCTTTAACCCCAAAGGCTCAGCGTATCTTCGAGAAGCGTCCATATGCTCCAGGTGAGCACGGTCGCACTCGTCGTCGCACCGAGTCCGATTACGCAGTACGTCTTCGCGAGAAGCAGCGTCTTCGCGCTCAGTACGGCATCTCCGAGAAGCAGCTTCGTGCTGCTTACGAGAAGGGTACGCACACTGCAGGCCAGACCGGTGACGCAATGCTCACCGATTTGGAAACTCGTCTTGATGCTTTGGTTTTGCGTGCAGGCTTTGCTCGCACCACCGCCCAGGCTCGTCAGTTTGTTGTACATCGTCATATTTTGGTTGATGGCAATCTTGTCGATCGCCCATCTTACCGTGTGAAGCCAGGTCAGACCATTCAGGTTCGTGCCAAGAGCCAGACCATGGTTCCATTCCAGATGGCTGCAGAAGGCGTTCATCGCGACGTTTTGCCAGCAGTTCCTGGTTACCTCGATGTGAATCTTGCCTCTTTGAAGGCTACTTTGACTCGTAAGCCGGAAGTCGATCAGATTCCAGTTGAAGTCAACATTCAGTACGTCGTCGAATACTACGCTCGTTAATTCGCCGATTTAATTCTTAAGGACATACCGCTTGACCCCTGCTATGCGATTGCGTGGCAGGGGTCAATGCGTTTTTGTCGATTTCATCGGTTTGTTTGGTGTTTTTGACAGTTATGTACCGCTTAGTGCAATAATGGAGCTATGTTGCTGCATCTTTATTTAGTGCGTCACGGACAGACGCTATTTAATCGCTATAATCGACTGCAAGGCTGGTCAAATTCTCCGCTTACTGAAAAGGGGTTGAAAGATGCGGACACGGCTGCAAAAAAGCTAGAAAATATTGCTTTTGCTGCAGCTTACTGTTCGGATACTACTCGTGCGCAAATCACGGCTCAGTGTATTCTCGACGTAAATGAAGCTGCCGGTAACGTGCGCCCGACGCTTATAAGCGATATGCATTTTCGCGAGCAATGCTACGGCTATTTTGAAGGTCAAGATATGCAAATGGCTTGGTGGGCTGCAGGAGCGCCTCACGGAGCGCACACTTATAACGAAATCGTTGAAAAATTTGGGCTTGCAGCCACTCGTGACATGCTTAAAGAAGCGGATCCTTTCCACGATGCCGAGTCAGATATCGAATATTGGACTCGCGTAGAAGAAGGTTTTGCGTTAATCGCTTCAAATTCTTTGCTTAACGATGGAGATAATGTTTTGCAAATTTCGCATGGCAACACTTTGCTAAGTCTTATGCACCGTTTTGCGCCTGCAGGCTACGATTTAAGCGAACGCCCTCAAAACGGAAGCGTAACCAGACTTGATTTTGATACTACCAAACCTATTGATAATGCCATTACTATTCGAGGCTATAACGAGTAGATTCTACTTTTTAACTTTGTTATATGCGTCGTTACCGTTCGTTAGTCTTAAGTCATTGCGAATGGTTTTAACTGTAGTCTGATTTGCTGTTGTATTAGCTTTCAGCGCGGTGAAGTCTTAAGCAAAAATGGTACAGAAAGAGGTTACGATGAGCGTTGGAGACATAGCTGCTCTTATTGCCGCGATTGCGTTTACTGTGCTTTCGGGTTTTTTGATTTATCCGCTAATTAGATTGGGCAAGTTGTTCGATCAGATTGCGAAAACTGTCAAAGAGTCGGGTGAGCATGCGATGCCTGCAATTGACGAGTCTGTGACGACGATTAAGCAAGTTAATAAGACTCTTGACGATGTAAACGCTGTTTCAGGAGCTACGCGCACAACTGTTACGAATATTGGTGCTCTTACTGATTTGTATGGTGCTTTCCTTGGAAAACCGCTCGTAAAAATTGCAGCTGCCGGTTACGCTCTAAAAGATACTGTTTCTTCTTTCTTCAATAAGCCGACTGTGCCAACAGACAAGAATAGTGCCAATAGTAACGCTTCAAAAGAATCCTCTGATAAGAATGCAACTAAGAATGCAAGCAGGGGGGAGTAATGTTCAAGCGTTTATTTTGGATGTTTGTTGGCATTGTAATTGGTGTTCTTACAGTTACGAAGGCTCGTGCATATGTTAAAGCAAAAATGCCGTCTTCTGCTAGTCATTTTATATTTGATAAGGAACCGAAAAATATCACATTGCGCACAGTAATGGGATTGTTTAAAGATTTCAATACTAGCCGTAAAGAGCATGAAGCTGAGCTTAATTCTCGTTATGCTAATCGTAAGAATAGGGAATTTTAAATAAAAAACGAGTTTTTCATAATTTCGTTACTTTGCTAAGTTTAGTTAAGTTAAGTATTGAAGTACTATATTGAATGTTTGCATGATTGCGTCGTGCGTCATGCGGCACGATTTCGTGTGAGCGTTGCATGTGGCTTTTGTTTGTGACGGTTATTTGTGACGGTTTGCGTGGGTCTTGCTAAAAATTACACAAGGAGTTCGTACGTATGCGCACAGCAGAAATTGCAAAGCGTTATCTTGACTATTTTGCTAAGAATGGTCATATGGTTGTTCCTTCGGCTTCTCTTATTTCGCCGAACCCAACAACATTGTTTACTATTGCCGGCATGGTGCCGTTTATTCCTTACTTGCTTGGTGAGCAGACGCCTCCTTCGCGTCGTATGGCTTCGAATCAGAAGTGCGTTCGCACTCTAGATATTGACGAAGTTGGTAAGACTACTCGTCACGGCACCTTCTTCCAGATGGTTGGTAACTTCTCGTTCGGCGATTATTTTAAAGAGGAAGCTATTCACTATGCTTGGGAGCTTTTAACTAGTCCTCAAGATAAGGGCGGCTACGGTTTTGACCCTGAAAAGCTTTGGGTTACTACTTATACTGATGACGATGAAGCTCGCGCAATTTGGAAGAACGAAGGCTTCGACCCAGAGCATATGCAAGTTTTCGGTATGGAAGATAACTTCTGGACTACAGGCGGCCCTGGTCCTGGCGGCCCATGCTCCGAAATCTACGTGGATCGCGGTTCTAAATATGGTCGCGATGGAGGTCCGGCTGCTGACGAATCTCGCTTTATTGAGATTTGGGATTTGGTTTTCGAAAATTACCAGGTAGATAACGTCAAATCTAAGACTGATTTGCATATTGCTGGCGAACTCGATCAAAAGAATATTGATACTGGCGCTGGTTTGGAGCGCTTGGCTTACCTTATGCAAGGTAAGGAAAATATTTACGAAACTGACGAAGTTTACCCAGTTATTGAAGCTGCAGAAAAGCTTAGTGGCGTAAAGTATGGCAGCAACGCTGATGCGGATGTTCGTTTCCGCGTTGTAGCAGATCATGTGCGTTCCGCTTTGATGATTATGAGCGATGGCGTGCGTCCAAGCAATGTTGGCCGCGGCTACGTGCTTCGTCGTCTTCTTCGCAGAACTGTTCGCGCAATGCGTATGCTCGGCGTTCAAGATCCAGTTTTGCCAACCTTGTTCCCAGTTTCTAAGTCTGCTATGGAGCCAAGCTATCCGGAGCTTAACGATACTTTCCACGAGGTTAGCGAAGCTGCTTACGGTGAAGAGGATGCTTTCCGTCGCACTCTTGAAAAGGGCACGACTATTCTCGATTTTGCTGTTGAAAAAGCTAAGAAAGAGCATAAGGATGACCCTATAGTTGGCGGCTCCGACGCATTTACTTTGCACGATACTTACGGCTTCCCAATTGAGCTTACTCTTGAGATGGCAGCTGAGCAGGGTGTTAAGGTTGATGAAGCTAAGTTCCGCGAGCTTATGAGCGAGCAGAAGGGTCGCGCTCGCGCTGATGCTTTGAAGAAGCGCCACAACGTGGATGTTAGCGTTTACGACGATATTAAGAAGGCTCTTGAAAAGCCAATTGACTTCCTTGGCTACACTGACTTCTCCAGCCGTTCTAACGTTTTGGCAATTGTTGAAGCAGGTAAGGGCTCTGTTAAAAGCGTTACTGCTCCTGCAAACGTTGAGATTATTCTCGACCGCACGCCATTCTACGCTGAGCGCGGCGGCCAGATTGCTGACCAGGGCGAGATTATTTCCGATGACGGCGCGATTTTGGAAGTTGACGATGTTCAGCGACCAATCAAGGATTTGATTGTTCACAGCTGCCGACTTACCGAAGGAACTCTTAGCGTTGGTGCTCCTGTAAACACCAATATTGACCAGGTTCGTAGAGCTGCTTTGGCTCGAAGCCACACTGCTACGCATACCCTTCACAAGGCTTTGCGCGAAGAGCTTGGTCCACAGGCAACTCAGCGCGGTTCCGTGGTTGATCCAGACCGCTTGCGCTTCGACTTCCAGTGGCCAAAGGCTGTTGATAAGGATGCGCTTTCTCGCGTTGAAGCTCGCGTAAACGAGCGTATTCGCGACGATTTGCAGGTTGTTCCTAAGGAAATGCCAATCGACGACGCTTTTAAGCTTGGAGCAATGCACTTGTTCGGCGAAAAGTACGGCGATGTTGTGCGCGTTGTTGAAATCGGCGACGGTTGGAGCCGCGAGCTTTGCGGTGGCACTCACGCTAAGAGCACCGGAAAGATTGGTATGGTTACAATCCTTTCCGAGTCTTCTATTGGCTCTGGCGTTCGCCGTATTGACGCTCTTTGTGGTGAAGCTGCGTACGAGTATGGCGCTCGTGAACACACTTTGGTTGCGCAATTAGCAGATATGGTTAACGCGCGTCCAGACGAGTTAGCTGAACGTTTGGAATCTTTGCTTAACAAGATGAAGGATTCTGATCGTAAGCTTGCATCTGTTTACGAAGCTCAATTAAATGAAGCTGTACCAACATTAGTTGATGAAGCAAAGAATAGTAACGAAAAAGTTAAGTTGGCTCTTAAGAATGTTGGCAACTTTGGCTCATTCGATGCTTTGCGCAAGACAGTCCTAGATATTCGTGCTCGTTTAGGTGAAGATGCTCCAGTGGTTGTTGCACTTGCTGGTGTTAATGAAGACGATCGACCAATGATCGCAGTTGCTACAAACGAAGCTGCTCGCGGTCTTGGTGCTAAGGCTGGCGACTTGGTTCGTACTGCTTCCAAGGTGCTTGGTGGTGGCGGTGGCGGCAAGCCAGACTTCGCTCAGGGCGGCGGTACAGACGCTTCTAAGATTGATGAAGCTCTCGAAGCTGCGAAATCAGAAGTAGCTAAGCTCGCCTAGTGCGTGTCTTACAGCTTAAAAAAATTTACGAATCTATACCAAAAGCAACACGAAATATGGTGTGGTTAGGTATTGATTTAGGTGACGCAAGGGTCGGACTTGCACTTTCCGACCCTGGTCTCACCTTTGCACATCCTATTGGTAATGTGCAAGTGTTTGGAGATTCCTTCCGTGCTATAGATGAAGTGCTTGAAGTTATTGAAGATAACAATGTGGAAAAAGTTGTTATAGGCTTGCCTTTGCAACTCGATGGCACTGAAGGAAAATCTGCTAAAAAAGCTCTGCGCTGGGGGAAGAATCTAATAAAACGCATGCAAATATTGCATGACGAAAAAGATTGGGCGTTGGATTATATGCCAGAAGTAGTTTGGAAAGATGAGCGTTTGACAACAGTAAGTGCTCATCGTCAGCTTTTGCAAGCGGATCTTTCTACTAAAAAGCATCGTCCAATGGTAGATCAGCAGTCGGCAGTGTTGATTTTGCAGTCTGCGCTTGACGCAAATAATGCAGAGTAGTTTTGAAAATCGAGTAAAAGCAGAAATAGCGAAGAGGAGAATAGCGTGTCTGACAATTTTGATGAATTTTTTGACAAACATGCAAAGTGGACTGAGCATGATGGCGAGCCGTCGTCAGAATCATCTAATTCTTCTAAATACAAGTCTTCGACTGTTAGCTTCAGAAAACGTGCTAAAGCTCGTCTTGAAGCAAAAAAACGCAGGCGTAGAGCAAAAGTCGTTTTATCTATTCTGCTCGTATTCGTATTAGCTGTTGTTGGATATTTTGGATACAGTGCGGTTCGCGCGTGGAAATTATCTCAAAATAGCGAGTCTGTTGCAGATTGGCCAGGCCCAGGCTTTGGAACGGTTGAGTTTACTATTGACACCGGCGAGGGTGCTATTAGCGTTGCCAACAAATTAGTTAAGGCAAATGTTGTTAAATCTCAATCAGCTTTTACTTCAGCTGTTTCTGCAAATAATAAAATTTTGTATCCTGGCGTTTACTCACTGAAAAAACATATGGCTGCTATTGATGTAGTTGATATTCTTTCAGATCAAACAAAAGCAGGCGGATTCCTTGAAGTTCGTGCAGGGGATCACGCAGCAGACGTTTTGCAAAAAGCTTCAACATTATCTGGAATAAGTTTAGATAAATTCAAGGCTGCGTTAGCTGATGGCACCGCAGGAATTCTGCCTGCTGAAGCAAACGGTAGCGTTGAAGGCTGGCTAGAGCCTGGAGTTTATAACGTAAAAGCTATGAAAAGTGCGGATGCTATTCTTTCCGCAATGGTAAAAAAGCGTATTGAAAAACTTGATTCTCTTGGAATTCCTAAAGGTAAAGATAGAGAAAAAGCCTTAATTATGGCGTCTATTGCCGAAGCTGAAGTGAATAATCGCGAATATTATGGCAAAGTTATTCGCGTAATACTGAACCGTTTGGCAAAAGATATGTCGTTAGGAATGGATTCTACTGTTGGTTACGGCGCAGGAGTAAAACCTATAAAGCTTACACAATCAATGCTAGATAATCCAAATAATCCTTACAATACTCGCATTCACAAGGGTTTGACTCCTACGCCTATTGGTATTGCTGGAGACAACGCTCTTCTTGCCACTATTAAGCCTCAAGACGGTCCGTGGCTTTACTTTGTCACCACGAATTTGAAAACTGGCGAAACGAAGTTTGCGGATAATAAAGACGACTTTTTGAAGTTCCGCGACGAGTACAAGCGCAACAATCCCGAAGGCAACTAAACTGTTAAATAAAAATATAGCTTTTAACCACATATATGTTTTGAGGTTGTAACAGTTTCGCAAGTTTTCGTAATCTGCTTTAATGAAGCAATTAATTATTACGATACTATCGGTGCTGCCAACGCTCACATGTTTAATTTCAGTTTGCGCAACTGACATAAAAAGTCGCGTAGTGCCAAGACTTTGGGTTGTTATTGCAGGAATTTTTCAATCTTTTGCGAATCTCATATATTCGATTATTTTATTTAGAAATATTAGCGTGCTTATTTTCGGCTGGATTTCTTGCGTAATTATTTTTGTAATTTACTGGGGTATGCGAAAAATTTCCGCAAAAAATGCTATTGGTTTCGGAGATGTTACGAGCGCGTCGATGATTGCGCAAGCCTTGATATTATTCGGCTTTGACTGCTTAATTTATTGGTTCGCTTTAATTGGAGCAGTTGGCTTACTTTGGCTTTTGCTATGGAAAATTTACTGCAAAATCTGTTCGCCAACTAACGTATCAATACCATTCGTACCAGTAGAAGCAATATCTGCAATACTCGCAGCATTGCTGTCAATAACAACCTGCTCAATACTTGGTAGTTAGTAGAGTAAAGTATTTAGACGCGTAAATTACTTGAGAATGGAGAAATGGCATGCTTAGATGGCAAACGGCAGGGGAGTCGCACGGTGAAGCATTAGTAGCCATGATTGAAGGTTTGCCGGCTGGCGTGCACATTACTAGCAATGATGTAGTTTCTGCACTTGCTCGCCGTCGCCTTGGTTATGGTCGTGGCGCGCGTATGAAGTTTGAGCAAGACAAAGTGCGTCTTTTAACTGGAGTTCGTCACGGAGTAACGCTTGGTTCTCCGATTGCTGTAGAAATCGCGAATACAGAGTGGCCAAAGTGGACCGAAGTAATGAGTGCAGATCCTTTGGATCACGAGGTTGAGCAAGTTGGCAGAAATGCTCCTTTGAGCCGCCCTCGTCCAGGGCATGCGGATTTAACTGGTATGCGCAAGTATGGTTTTAATGATGCTCGCGAAGTTTTAGAGCGTTCGAGCGCTAGGGAAACGGCTTCGCGCGTTGCTTTGGGTGCTATTGCTGATGCGTTTTTACAGCAGGCTTTGGGTGTGCGCACTGTTGCGCATGTTATCGGCATCGGCGGCGAATACACTAACAAAAGTTTAGCTTTACCAACACCAGATGATGTTGCTGCTTTGGATGCTTCTCCAGTTCGTACTCTCGACAAAGATGCGCAAGCGCGAATGATGGCTCGCATCGACGAAGCAAAAGCAAATGCAGATACGCTCGGTGGAGTAGTGGAAGTGCTTGCTTATGGCATGCCTGCAGGAGTTGGTACATACGTTGAGTCGGATCGTCGCTTGGATGCGGCTCTCGCGAGCGCGATTATGGGAATTCAGGCTATTAAAGGCGTGGAAATTGGCGACGGTTTTGCAGAAGCAGATCGCCCCGGATCGGCCGCGCACGACGAAATGGTAACAGACGAAAACGGGAAAATTAAGCGTCTTACTAATCGAGCTGGAGGAATTGAAGGCGGAATGTCGAACGGCGAAATTATTCGCGTGCGCGCTGCGATGAAGCCAATTCCGTCTATTCCACGCGCTTTGCACACAGTGGATGTGCTTACTGGCGAAGCTGCTCAAGCTATTAATCAGCGCTCCGATTTCACTGCTGTGCCAGCTGCTTCTGTAGTTGCAGAAGCGATGGTAAGGCTTACTTTAGCAAAGTATGCTTTGGAAAAATTCGGCGGAGATTCTTTGCAAGAAACGCGCCGAAATGTGGAGTCTTACGTAGCTTCCTGGCCGGAGAATATGAAATGAGCAACACTAAACTTCCGCTAGCTGTTATTATTGGCATGCCTGCTGCTGGAAAAACGCGCGTTGGCCGCGAAGTTGCGCATCTTATGAATCTGCCCTTTTATGATACAGATGACATGATCGAGTGCGATATTGATATGTCAATACCGCAATATTTCGAGGAATATGGCCAGGATGCTTTTCGTAAAATAGAAGCTCGCATAGTGCGAGAGGCAATTTTGGGAGATACACCTATAGAAGATTCTACAAAGGGAATAGTTTCGCTTGGTGGCGGTGCGCCTATGCGTGAAGAAACTCAAAAAGTTTTGCGTGAGTATATGCGTAGTGGCGGTCGCGTTGTGTATTTGCAAGCCAATGCTAAAGAGGCTATTGAGCGCGCAAGCTGGAATAATAATCGTCCTATGTTTTCTGGAGAAGATGCGCAAAAGCGTTGGATGGAATTATTTGAGCAGAGAGACCCTGTTTTTAGAGCGGTATCGAATATCCACATGCAAACAAAAGGTTCGACTCCGTATATGGCTGCAGAAAAATTAAGGAGCATGATTATGCAACGTATTGTGCACGTAACAGGTGAAGGAATTGAACCATACGATGTGCGAATTGGTGACGGTGCAATGCAACTTCTGCCGCAAATGCTTGGAACTAAGCCAGTTAAAGTGGCGTTAGTTCACACGCAACCTGTTCAGCGTCATAGCGACAAAGCTCGAACTATTTTGCGCCAATCTGGTTACGAAGTTTTCGACATGTTAATTCCGGATGCAGAAGCTGGAAAAACTATTAAAGTTGCAAGTGGATTGTGGGCTAACCTGGCAGAAGCTGGTTTTACTCGTTCGGATGCAATTGTTGGTTTAGGCGGAGGAGCAGCAACGGATGTCGCTGGCTTTGTTGCTGCAACTTGGATGCGTGGAATTCGCTATGTAAACTGCCCTACTTCGCTTCTTGCGATGGTTGACGCGTCTACGGGCGGTAAAACTGGTATTAATACGGATGCTGGAAAGAATCTAGTCGGCAGCTTTTACACTCCAGCTGGCGTTTTAGCAGATACTTCTACGCTTGCAACTCTTCCAAACGATATTCTTATTGAAGGCTTGGGCGAGGTTGCAAAATCTGGTTTTATTCGCGATGGCGAAATTTTGAAGATTCTTAGCGATGCCAATAACGCAAGGCTTTTGCGTGAATTTAATGGGGATGATTTAGAAAATAATAACGAACTTCATGAACTGCTCGTGGAGCTTATTGAACGCACAGTTAAAGTAAAGGCGTATCACGTATCGAGCGATTTAAAAGAGCAGGGTTTGCGCGAGTTTTTGAACTACGGGCATACGCTTGGCCACTCGATTGAGCAGATTGAGCATTTCCGCTGGCGTCATGGAAACGCTGTAGCTGTTGGTATGGTTTTTGCGGCGGAGCTTGCGCAAATTTTAGGATATTTGGATGCGGGAGACGTTGCGTATCATCGTTCGCTTTTGGATTCGCTTGGATTGCCAACTTCGTGGCAGTGTGCAAAAGATGCGGATGCTGCTTTTGAGTGCGTGCTTAACCTTATGCATCGCGACAAAAAAGCGCGCGGTAACATGCTACGTTTCGTAATTTTGGATGGTATTTCTAATCCTATGCATTTAGACAATCCGCCTATTGAAGCTGTTCGTGAAGCTTTTGAGTGCGTTTATAAGCAAAAATAATTAATCTTGCGAGGTAAAAATGGAAAATCAGCATACAAAAAAAGTGCTTGTTGTAAACGGACCGAATTTAGGTCGTTTAGGTGTGCGTCAGCCGGACGTGTACGGTAGTGAGAACTTTGAAACTTTACGCGAGAAATGCGAAAAGTGGGGTGCGGAACTTGGGTTTGAAGTAGAAGTGCGCCAAAGTGACGACGAAGCTCAAATGGTTCACTGGATGCACGAAGCTGCCGATACTCATACGCCTGTTGTTATGAATCCTGCCGCTTTTACACACTACAGTTACGCGCTCGCGGACGCTGCTCACATGGTTTTGGATGCTGGAGTTCCGCTCATGGAAGTGCATATTTCTAATCCTGCTGCGCGCGATGCTTTTCGTAAAATTAGCATAATTAGTCCTGTTGCAACCGGCACTATTACAGGCATGGGATTGTACGGCTATAAGCTCGCTTTAGAAGCCGTTGCGCATCTTGTTTGATTTTGTTCGATTTTTTGCGAATCAACACCCAGCGTCGAGGCTCGAAGATACCATGGAGTTCCATGGTTAGAAGACAACATGGTAACTCTCAGGAGCATATTACAAAGCATATTTTTGTCACTGGTGGCGTAGTTTCGTCCCTCGGAAAAGGCCTTACAGCATCATCTTTAGGCCGACTTTTACGCAGTCGCGGATTGCATGTATTACAACAAAAACTCGACCCTTATATCAATGTTGACCCGGGTACAATGAACCCATTCCAGCATGGCGAAGTCTATGTTACGGAAGATGGTGCAGAAACAGATCTCGATATTGGTCATTACGAGCGATTCCTCGATGTTTTCTTAAGCCAGAAAGCGAATGTAACTACAGGTCAGATTTATCAATCTGTGCTTCGTAAGGAGCGCGCTGGCGAATATTTGGGTCAGTGCGTGCAAGTTATTCCGCATATTACTGGCGAGATTAAGTCGCGTATGCGCGCGCAAGCTTCCGACGATGTAGACGTGATTATTACGGAAATCGGCGGCACAGTTGGCGATATTGAATCCCAGCCATTCTTGGAGGCTGCTCGCGAAGTTCGTCGCGATTTAGGTCCTGAAAACTGCATGTTTGTGCACGTTTCTTTGGTACCTTATATTGCTGCAGCGCACGAGTTGAAGACTAAGCCAACTCAGCATTCTGTGATGATGCTGCGTCAGCTTGGTATTTCTCCAGACGCGCTTGTTTTGCGCTCCGATCGTCCGCTTAATCAGGCTATTAAAGACAAGATTTCGCTTATGTGCGATGTCGATGCTGAAGGCGTTGTGAACTGCGTTGACGCTCCAAGCATTTACGATGTGCCGAAGATTTTGTTCAACGAGGGCTTGGACGCTTACGTTGTTCGCGAGCTTGAGCTTCCATTCCACGATGTTGATTGGAACGAGTGGGAAGATTTGCTTGAGCGCGTGCATCATCCAAAGCATGAGCTAAACATTGCAATCGTTGGAAAGTATATTGATTTGCCGGATGCTTACCTTTCTGTTACCGAGGCTATTAAAGCTGGCGGTTTTGCAAACTGGGCTAAAGTTAACGTGCGCTGGGTTGCTGCCGACAAGTGCGAAACTCAAGAAGGTGCAGCTGCGGCTCTTGACCAAATGGACGGCATGGTTATTCCAGGCGGCTTCGGCATTCGCGGTATTGAAGGTAAGATTGGCGCACTTCGTTACGCTCGCGAGCATGGTTTGCCAACGCTTGGTCTTTGCCTTGGCTTGCAATCTATGGTTATTGAGTACGCTCGTCACGTGCTTGGGCTTGAGGATGCTAATTCCACTGAGTTCGAGAAGGATTGTGGCGATCCAGTAATTGCGACTATGGAAGAGCAGAAGGATATCGTGGCTGGTAAGGGAGATATGGGTCACACAATGCGACTTGGCTCTTACCCTGCAACGCTTGAAGAAGGCTCTATTGTTGCTGAGCTTTACGGCACTACGCATGTTACTGAGCGTCACCGTCACCGTTACGAAGTGAACGTGGCATATAAGGATCGTTTGCGCGAAGCTGGCTTGCGTATTAGCGGCCAAAGCCCAGATGGTAACTTGACTGAGTTTGTGGAGCTTCCAAAGGAAGTTCACCCATTCTACGTAGCAACTCAAGCTCATCCAGAGTTTAAGTCTCGTCCAACTAAGCCTCATCCACTGTTTGCTGGATTGGTTGCGGCAGCACTGGAACATCAGGAAGCTGTTGCTAGTAGTAAAGCTGATAAGTAAGGCTTAAGTAAGAATTAAGTAAGAATTAAGTAAATAGAAATAAGCGGTAAGACTGGGTTTTCCTAAGTTTTGCCGCTTTTTCATTCGCAACCGATCTTTTCTTTACACGCGCGTAAAGTTTCTGCCGTTTTTGTTTTATTAGATTGTGATAAACATTACGTTTTGCGCGTAACACGGCTATACCAAGAAATCGCATTACGAGGTAACCTTAGATAGGTGATAATTGAGTGGGGAGAGTGCAAAAGTAGCGCTTGGGGAGCAGCTTTTGCCAATTGATACGTACCGCGCGCAGGTGTGCGTTAAGTATGGAGGTGTTACAGGCTTTATGAACGATACTGGCAATATGAATGATACTGGCGTTACTGGCGATACAAGCGTTGCAGCAAGCGATGGTAATCTAGCAAAAAATAAAGCTGCAGACGTTGAAATGAGCCAGTATGTGGCAGATCGCGCTCGCGTAAACGAAGAGAAAATCCGCCAAGACGAGCAAATTGTTGCTGAATTTGGTGATTACAATTACGGCTGGCACGATTCGGACGCTGCAGGCGAGGCTGCAAAAAAAGGTATTGACGAGTCGGTTGTTCGCGCAATTTCTGCCGATAAAAACGAGCCGGAGTGGATGCTAGATCTTCGCTTGCAAGGCTACCGCGCGTTTTTGCAAAAGCCAATGCCGGATTGGGGCGTGGATTTAAGCGGTTTTGACGCTGACGATTTTAAATACTACGTGCGCCCGGTTCACGATCAAGCAAAAACTTGGGACGATTTGCCGGAAGATATTCGCAAAACTTACGATCGCTTAGGCATTCCGGAAGCGGAGAAAAAGCGCTTAGTTTCAGGCGTTGCAGCACAGTACGAGTCGGAAGTTATTTACAATTCGATTCGCGAAGACTTGGCAGCTCAAGGCGTGATTTTTGTTGACACGGATACGGCAGTGCAAAAGTATCCGGAGCTTGTAAAAAAGTATTTCGCAACCGTGATCCCTGTTGACGACAACAAGTTTGCAGCTCTTAACACCGCGGCTTGGAGTGGCGGCTCGTTCGTGTATGTTCCAAAAGGCGTGCACGTGGATATTCCGCTTCAAGCTTACTTTAGAATTAATACGCCGAACATGGGTCAGTTTGAGCGAACGCTTATTATTGCGGACGAAGGCTCTTATGTGCATTACGTTGAAGGTTGCACGGCTCCAATTTATTCCACGGATTCGCTTCACGCTGCAAACGTTGAAATTGTTGTGGAAAAGCATGCGCGTGTGCGTTACACAACAGTGCAAAACTGGTCAAATAACGTGTATAACTTGGTAACTCAGCGAGCTTACGTGCGCGAGGGCGGCACAATGGAGTGGGTTGACGGAAACATCGGCTCCAAAGCTACTATGAAGTATCCTGCTTGTATTCTTGCCGAGCCTTACGCAAAAGCAGAGACTATGTCTTTGAGCTTTGCTGGCCGCGGACAATATCAAGATACTGGTGCGAAGATGATTCATTTAGCTCCTCACACGAGTTCTACGATTGTTGCTAAGTCGATTTCGCGCGGCGGCGGACGTTCAGCTTACCGCGGTCTTGTGAAGATTATTAAGGGTGCGAAGGGCTCTAGTTCGTCTGTTGTGTGCGATGCTTTGCTTGTTGACGATTTTTCCAGGTCCGATACTTATCCGCATGTTGACGTGCGCGAAGATGACGTTTCAATGGCTCACGAGGCCACTGTTTCCAAGGTTTCGGAGGATCAACTTTTCTATTTGATGAGTCGAGGGCTTGAAGAAAAAGAGGCTATGGGCATGATTGTTCGCGGCTTCGTGGAGCCGATTAGCCGCGAGCTGCCAATGGAGTACGCGCTTGAGTTGAATCGCTTAGTTGAGTTGCAAATGGAAGGATCCGTGGGCTGATGAGCGAAGATTTAAAAGAGAATTTAGGCAATAAAATGACGGAAAAAGAAATTAATATTCCTATAGCAGACCCTAATGATCCGTATGCGGTTCCTGCAGCAATGCCTTCTAGCGCAGATAAATCCGTGCGCTCGTTTAATGTGGAAGATTTTGCGATTCCAACTAGAAAGCAGGAAGATTGGCGATATACTCCAGTTGAGCGAATTTCCGAGTTTTTCGAGCGTTTTGAATCATCTAATAGTATTCAAGTAACTCTTGAAGGCGTTGGTGGAGCTGCATTGGATGATTCTTACGTTGGTAGCGACGGTTCCGTAAGTTTGCAAGTAAAGCCGAAAAACGAGGCTCCTCATACCGATATGAAGCCGTCTGATCGCGTAGCTGCAGTCGCGTGGAATACAGCGAAATCTGCATACGTGCTTCACGTATCTGGCGAAATCAAAAAGCCAATCGTACTGAAAATTCAGGGTGATAATGTTAATACGCTTGACGCATTGCACTTAGTAATCGAAGCGGATTCTCGCTCGAATGCTGACATTATTATCGAACATACCGGCTGCGCAAAACTTGCTGAAGGTGTGGAAATCATCCTCGGAAAGCACGCGCACGTTTCTACTACCTTTATTCAAGAGTGGGATTCGGGCAGTAAACACGTTGGAAATCAGCGTATTCACGTTGGTGAGGGAGCTTCGCTTCGCCACACGATGGTCACTCTTGGCGGAGATGTTGTGCGCATTCGCATGGATCAGGATTTTGGCGGCGAACAGGGTGATTTGAACATGCTCGGCATGTATTTTGTGGATCCAGGCGAGCATGTTGAGCACCGCACGATGGTTGTGCACAATTATCCGGAATGCAAGTCCAGAGTAGTGTACAAGGGTGCCTTGGAAGGGAAGGGAGCGCATTCAACTTGGGTTGGAAACGCGCTTATTAAGCCGGAAGCTCCTGGCACAGATTCGTACGAGTTGAACCGTAATTTGGTGCTCACTCCTGGCGCAATCGCCGATTCTGAGCCAAATTTGGAAATTGAAAACGGCAATATTATTGGCGCGGGTCATGCAAGTTCAGTTGGACGATTTGACGACGAAGAGCTTTTCTACCTGCAGTCTCGCGGAGTTAGTGAGGTTGAAGCCAGAAAGCTTGTTGTGCGTGGATTCTTTAACGAGCTTATTGAAGAAATTGGCGTTCCGGAAATTGTTGATCACTTAATGAAGGCGATTGAGCGCCGTCTTGCAAGAACGGAAGAATAGGAGAAAAACATGTCAACTTTGGAAATTAAGGATTTGTACGCTTCTGTAGAAACAAAAGAAGGTCGCAAGCAAATCTTAAAAGGCGTAAATCTTACAGTTAATTCTGGCGAAACTCACGCAATCATGGGTCCTAACGGATCTGGAAAGTCTACTCTTGCCTACACTTTGGCAGGACACCCAAAGTATGAAGTCGATTCGGGTCAAGTTCTTCTCGACGGCGAAGATATTTTGAAAATGACTCCTGATGAGCGCGCAAAAGCTGGATTATTCCTCGCAATGCAATATCCAGTAGAGGTACCGGGCGTATCTATGACGAACTTCCTTCGTACTGCAAAAACTGAAGTCGAAGGCAAAGCTCCATCTTTAAGAAGCTGGGTGAAAGAACTTAGCGAGGCTATGAAAAAGCTTCGAATGGATCCAAAATTTGCGTCGCGTTCTGTAAACGAAGGCTTCTCCGGCGGCGAAAAGAAGCGTGCGGAAGTTTTGCAATTAGAGCTTTTGAAACCAAAGTTTGCAATTTTGGATGAAACTGATTCTGGTCTAGACGTTGACGCGCTTCGAATTGTGTCTGAAGGCGTGAATCGCGCCAAAGAGAACACCGGTTTGGGCATTATGATGGTCACGCATTACACGCGAATCCTCAAGTATATTAAGCCGGATATTGTGCACGTTTTTGCGCAAGGTCACTTTGTAAAGACGGCAGGACCGGAACTTGCGGACGAGCTGGAAGAAGAAGGCTACGACAAGTATTTGCCGGAAGGTGCAACAGAGTCGGCGCTGGCTTAAGCGCGGTTTATAAAATAAAAGTTTTAACTAACGGCTTAGAATATGACTACAGTGACTGAAGAAAATATTATGCGAGAATTTAGCGATTTGCGCTCGCAGTTTCCGATTTTAAGTCGCACGGTTCACGGCACTTCGCTTTACGACACTGTGCACGGAAAACCCTTGATTTACTTGGATTCTGCAGCAACTTCGCAAAAGCCGCAAGTTGTAATCGACGCCGAAAAAGAGTTTTACGAAACAATTAACGCTGGTGTGCACAGGGGAGCACACGAGTTGGCGGCACTTTCGACGGTTGCGTTTGAACAAGCGCGTGCGAAAGTTGCGCGGCTTGTTGGAGCGTGCGCAGACGCTGGCAGCGAGGAAATTATTGTTACTCCGGGCGCGACCGGCGCGCTTAATCTTCTCGCAACTGCTATCGGTAACGCTAGTGCGAAGGCGAGAATTTGCAAAAAAGACAGCGATGATTCTGCTGATTTCCGCCAAAATTTTGTGCTTCGAGAAGGCGATGTAATAGTCGTATCTCGCGCAGATCATCACTCTGTTTTGCTACCATTTCAAGAGCTGGCTCTTCGCACTGGAGCGGAGCTTCGTTGGATTGACGTAACAGAGGACGGCCGCGTGCGCACGGACGCGGATTATTTGCGAACAATTATTGACGAGCGCACGAAAATCGTTGCAGTTACGCATATTAGCAACGTTACTGGCGCGATTACGGATGTTTCGTCGATTTGCAAGCGCGCTCACGAAGTTGGTGCGATTTTTGTGCTCGACGCATGCCAGTCAGTGCCTCATATTCCGGTTGATTTTCACACTTTAAACGTTGATTTTGCGGCATTTAGTGCGCATAAAATGTATGGTCCTACAGGAGTTGGATTCTTGTATGGTCGCCGCGAGCTTTTGAACGCGCTTCCACCTGCCAATTTTGGCGGCTCAATGGTAGAGCTTGCGTGGCTTAACAAGCCGGCGCAATACATGGATGCGCCTTACCGTTTTGAGGCTGGAACTCAGCCGGTTGCGCAAATGGTTGCGGCTGGCGTTGCAGCGGATTGGTTGCGCGCGGTGGGCATGAATAAAGTTGCAGAGCATGAGCGGGAAATTGCTGCAGAATTGCTAAAATTGCAAGACGTTCCGGGAGTTCGCATTTTGGGGCCGGCTGATTTAGAGAATCGAATTGGCACGGTTGCTTTTGAAGTTGAAGGTGTGCATCCGCACGATGTTGGACAGTTTTTGGACGCGCAGGGCATTGCGATTCGCGTCGGACACCATTGTGCTCAGCCGATTCACCGTCATTTTGGCGTGTATGCTTCGAATCGCGCTTCTGTTGGCGTTTACAACACAGTTGACGAGGCTCGCGCGTTTGTTGAAGCAGTCTCACACGTTCGCGCCTACTTTGGCGCATAATATTGTTAGCGAGCGAGTTGGAGAGTTAGCGTGTTAGCAAAGCGAATTGGCGAGTTAGCGAATTAGCGAGTAGGTAAGGAGAGCGTATGTTTGATATGGGTTTTGGTACAGGTGATGCGGCTGGTGACGGCTTAGAAAGCATGTACCAAGAAGTAATTTTGGATGCTGCGCGAAATCCGCATGGCAAAACTCATTTCGAAACTACGGACGCGCTTGCACAAGCGGAATTGCAGGAAGAAACTCAAGAATCTACTGAATCTGCAAAAAATACAAAATCTGCCGAAATCACCCTAAATAATACTCACGAAAGTTGCGCTGTTGCATCTGATGAAAACTCTGCTTTAGGTCAATCGCACCAATTCAATCCAACTTGCGGCGACGAAGTTACCATGCGCGTGGAGCTTTCGCGCAGCGCAAATAATGACGAAACACCAATAGTATCAAGTATTAAGTGGGATGGTCACGGCTGCTCGATTTCGCAAGCAAGCCTTTCAATGATGGTTGATCTAGTCGAAGGAAAATCAGTTGACGAAGCCTTACAATTAGACGCGCTTTTCCACAAACTTATGGAATCTCGCGGAGAAGGTTTGCAAAGCGAAGAGGACGAAGATGCGCTGGAAGATGCAATGGTTTTGCAAGGCGTATCGCGCTACCCAATGCGAATTAAGTGCGCGCTTTTGGCGTGGGAAGGCTTAAAAGACAGCATTGCAAAGGCTATGAAAGAACTATAAAATCTTTATGTAACGTAAAAGCAAGGAATATTATGGCAGAAAATCAATCGGCATCTGAGGTGATGTATGAAACGCATCCTGCGAATTTAAGCGCGAATGACATTGGCCGAGTTACAGAAGATGATATTTTAGACGCTTTACACGATGTTGTGGATCCTGAGCTTGGCATTGACGTGGTTGATTTAGGCTTGGTTTATGGTATTGAAATTGATGAGCTTGGGCGCGCAATTATTACTATGACGCTTACTACGCCTGCATGTCCGTTAACTGAATTGATTGAGGATGAGTGTGCGAATGCGCTCGCAGGCTTGGTGGAAGAGTTTCGTATTGATTGGACGTGGAAGCCGCGTTGGAGCGTTGAAAACATTAATGAGGACGGTCGCGCGCAGCTTGAGGCGCTTGGCTACAATCTCAACAGTTTGCAAGCGAATTTTGCTGCAGGAATGTACGGTTCTGGCGTAGTTGGCGATGCGTCAATGAGTACTGGTATTCCGCCAACTGTGTGAGTATTTGGTTTGTGTGTTGTTTCTGTTTTGCTGTTTTGTTTTGAGAGCAACGTATTGCACAAGTGGGAATTATGGGCGCTGAAATAAAGGCAGTTAGTGCAAGCGGTATCTGTGATATTCGCGAAATAAGTGATGTGCGCGAAAATAGTATCCGCGAGTATGCTTTGTGCAGAATAACTGACGTTGTTTTCGACTTGCAATTGCTTGTGGATTGGGATGCGCGCCGCACTCTGGATGCAGATTATCCGGATTTTATTGGGGAAGTGCTCTTTAGTTTCGAGCCTGAGTGGGGATTTGAGTTTCACGAGTCATTGCGCGAGGCTGGGTGGAGTCGGAGTCGCGCGTTGGATTCGTTTGATGAGCATCACGGTCCGGCAGTTACGTGGCTATATCGCTTGTATTTTGAGCGTTTCGAGCTCGGTTTTGCTGGCGAGCGCGCGGATGCTTCGGCTGTGGCGCGTGAGTTGATTGCGAGCGGAGTGCGCGTGTGGGCACTTGGTAACGCTTCTTGCGATTGGTTAAACTTCGCGCGCAAAACTTGCCCAATACTCAGCGAGCTTAACGGCGTTTGTGCATCTTACGAAACGCATTTGCGCAAACCTGACGTAATGCTTTACCGCACGTTTTTGCAACAAACCGGTCTTTCCGCTGCTTCCGCGCTTTTTCTTGAAAGTGACTCTCGCGCAGCTTCTGCAGTGTCGCTGCTTTATTCTTAAGCTGCATTTCTAATCTGCGCGCGCTCGGCCGCTTCGAGCGAATCGTAGCCATACATGTGCACGGTATTCGCAATAATCATTTGCGTAAGATTGAGATTTTCCGCACGCAAGTTATGTACAAAACGCTGGTATTTAGCGAAAGTTGCGTCAGAATACGTGCTTAATTCGCCTCGCAAATACGTTTCAAAAGACGTATTCTCTGCCGTATCTTCGCTAGTTTTAAGCACGCGCATCGCAAGACCTAAATGCGGGTAGCGATTGCGAAAATCTGCAGCCCACTCAACTTGAGTTAAAATAATCTGCTCCTGCGCGCTTTTTCTAGGCTCCAAAATCGGCTTAATATAAGGCTTAATCGTGCGCTCAAAAATTTCCGGCGCAGTCGATTCCATCATTCGCGCATACTTTTCCGTAATCAAATTGCGTCCATCGCTATTCACGCGCTCAAGATCCTGTTTATAAGACTCCTGCAAATCAAGCGGCCACGCCAAAAACTGACTCATGCGCATAATGTGAAAAGTTGGCCAGTTTCCTTGGCAATTCGCGCGTCCGCCTTCGTTTTCTGTAAGCTGGAACTGATCCCACTCGAGTTTGGTGATTTCTTCCGCAAGTTTTTCTGATTTCTGATTTTGCGCTTTCTGATTTTGCACTTCCGTATTTGCTAATAAATCGCACATCATAAGCTCCTTAAGCACGCAGCGCGCGAATTAATATGCGCTTCAACGTACGGCCGCTGCCATTCCAAAAAAGTTTCGCCGCAATCGCTTAAGCCCTCGTATTGCAACTCTCGCACAATATCTTCGCAAATATTGTCAATTATTTGCGTAACTTGCTTTTGCGCAATTCCCGCTCCTTTGCCGCCTTCGCCAAAACCGTCGCCGCCGGAGCCGTCGCCGCCAAAGCAAGCAACGGAAGAAAGTCGCATTACTGACTCAAGTTTTCCGCACACTTCCGGAAGCCTAGAAGCCATGCGATTGCTGAGCTTGCGCAATGCCGCAAACTGCCACTTGTAGTAAGGCAAGTAGCCTGCGGTTACGGGATTGTTGAGCAGAAAAACGAGGGAAGCAGTTGCGCGCACGAATTCGTTGATAGAAAGCCATGCTGCGGATGCGTCTTTGCGCGCAATCATGCGTGGGAAATTGTATTGGCCGGCTTGTGAAATCATGCCAAGTCTGCGCGAGATTAGTGAGATTCGCACGTCGTCCGGTATGAGTTTGAAACTTTGGTGCGCCTTTGAGAACTCTCCAAGAGGGTCCGCGAAAATTTTGCCATTCGTCGCTGCTGCAAGCGTTGACTCGCTTAGCGATAGCCATAAGTGCGGCTCGTTTTGGCTTGGAGCAGTGGGGAAGCCGGTTATATTTTCAAAAAATTCGCTTATGCTGAACACTCCGACTCGCTTGCTGCTTTCGCATGATTTTGCTCGCGGTGTTTCGTTGCGAGAGCCAAAACCGGCGTATTTTCGCGGAAGTGCGTCGTAAGCAGTCTGCAAATCCGCGCCGATTTCCGCGTAATCTTTGTCGGTAAGCCATAAGCAGAATCCTGGTCCAAAATCGTGGTCTCGCGAAATCTCGTCGTCAAAACCGTAACATTCCGATCCGTGACCAACTAATCCGGCTGCAATTCGATTTTTGTATTTTGCAAATTTTGGATCGGCTAGTAGGGCTTTTCCGTAAGTTTGCCAATATGATTGCGCTAATTGCATGCCGGTTTTTATGTTATGGTTTGCTTCGTTCTGGGTTGCTGCGTGTTGGTTTTCTGTTTGTTGGCTTGATGATTCTTGAATTTTTGTAGATAATTTTGCAGATACTTTTTCGGATATTTTCGTAACTTTTTCTGCCAACTCGCGCGTCTGCCGCAAATTTTCTGCCGTAATCGCGTAAGATTCGCTATCTTTTCCGTAGCATCTCGCAATCAAATCAAGTGCCTTACTGTAACTCTCCTCCGCTTGAGCGTACTCGCCGCGCGCGCACTGTACTTGCGCAAAACCTGCCAATGCAGAAGCGTAGTGCGGCTGATTTTCGTTATTCCCCACAATATACATGCGAACGCTGGTCGAAGCGTGTTCAAAAGCGGATTCAAGAGTTGCGGATTTGCTGTTTGTGCTGGTGTTGGGATGCGAGCACTCCTTCGAGCACTCCTTCGTATGCTCCTTCGTACACTCCTGCAGCATCGCAAGCGCAAGATTCGTGTGCGTGGCGGCAATATCGATGTCGCGCTCAGGATCCGTGCTCGTATTTTGCAAAATTTCAAGCGCCTGATTAAGCTCCTCAATTGCATCATGCGTGCGACCGGTTTCGCTGTAAAGCATCGAAAGATTGTTGTGAAGCGCGGCAAGCTTGCGGTTTTTAGTGCCGAGCGTTTCGGTGGATTCGTTAAGAGCTTGAGTGTAAATTTTTTCGGCGCGATCGTAGCTGCCTGCCGCGCGAAGGCTTGTGGCGGCGTTAATTAGCGTAGTTGTGCCAGCTTCCGTGCCAGCTAGCTGCATTTTGTTTGCAAGATTTAGAGCGCGATTGATGATTGGCTGATTTTTTGTGTGCTCTCCGCGCGAACGGTAAAAGCCCATGAGTTCGTTGAGAATAGACAGTTGCAGGGGATTGGCTTCGGTAAGTTTTCGCAAAAGATACGTTTCAATCGCGTCTGCGCTCGCGTGATTCGCGAACATTTCGTCAAGCTCGTTATAAAATTGCGCAGCGTCCTCCATCAAAGCCCCCTTGCTATTGCGCTTGTTCACAATCAATCGACTTCAATTTTACAGCCATGTAAAGAAACTGCCGCTTTCACGCCAAATTGCGGCAGAAACTTTACGCACGTGTAAAGGAAATATCGCCTACGCGCCTTAATTCGGCAGAAATTTTACAGCCGCGTATAGGAAATGTCGGAATTGCGTGTGCGTGGGTGGAGGGTGATTCTAGAAATCAAAAGTCGGGCTGGCGGGATTTGAACCCGCGGCCTCTTCGTCCCGAACGAAGCGCGCTACCAAACTGCGCTACAGCCCGATGCTGAAACTAGCGAAAGCATATGCGCATAAAAGTTCCAACAACGTCCGTAATGTTACAGGTTGGCTAATACAAATTATTGTAAAGCGTGTGCAAGTCGCGCAAAGCAAGTCACGCAAAGTAAGTCCCGCGTAAGCATATTGCTACAGGCTGCGGAATTTCTTTGTAAACATATCGCAAATTATCACTGCAAGTCGCGTATAAAACCTGTATTACCTACTGGCTACAATTAGCGTTTATGACTGACACCAATACTGCAATGTCTGCCGCGCAAAGTGCCGCAGAATCTGCCGCTAAAAATGCAGCAGAAAACGAAGCAACAGATACCGTCAATGAAATTGACACTGTTGAACATGCCGAAATGTTACTCGCTCAAGACGAGGCAATCGCCAAGCGCGTAAACGAAGGCGCAACCTTGGATGAAGCAATCGACCCAAGCAATAAAGAATTTGGGCCACAAGCTCATCCTGAGCAGGTACAGATGCGCGTTGCTAAGCGTGCAATGATGCTTAAGGAGGGTGTGCAGCCTTATCCTGTGCATCTTAACGTTACTGACACAATCGAAAAGGTGCGTGCTGATTTCGATGGCAAGCTTGACGCTGGCGAAGAAACCGATACCGAGGTTGGTATTGCAGGTCGCGTGCTTTTCTTGCGTAACGCTGGCGGCTTGTGCTTTGTTAAGCTTTCTGCCGGTGACGGTACTACGATTCAGGCGATGGTTTCCAAGAAGGAAATTGGTGAGGAGTCCATTAAAAGTTTTAAGCAGATGGTGGATTTGGGTGACCACTTGTACGTTCGTGGTCGCGTGATTTCTTCTAAGACTGGCGAGCTTTCTGTATTTGCAACCGAGTGGGCGATTGCGGCTAAGGCTTTGCAGCCGCTTCCGGCTTTGCATAAGGAATTAAGCGACGACACTCGTACGCGCAAGCCTTATATTGGCATGATTGCGGACGAGAAGATTCGCGATATGGTTCGCAGGCGTTCGCGCGCTGTGGCTTCTCTTCGCCGTACTTTCGACAGTCATGACTTCTTGGAAGTCGAAACTCCAATGTTGCAAACGGTTCACGGCGGTGCTGCTGCTCGTCCATTCACAACTCACATGAACGCTTTCGACATTGATCTTTATTTGCGCATTGCTCCGGAGCTTTTCTTGAAGCGCTGCTTGGTTGGTGGCATTGAGCGCGTGTTTGAAATCAACCGCGATTTTAGAAACGAAGGCGTGGACGCAACTCACGCTCCAGAGTTTACGATGCTTGAGGCTTACCAGGCTTACGGCACTTACGATACGATTGCTGCTCTTACTAAAGAGCTGATTCAGAAGGCTGCACTAGACGCATTCGGATCTACTAAGGTGACTTTGCTCAACGGCGAAGAATACGATTTTGGTGGCGAATGGAAGCAGATTACCATGTACGGCTCGCTTTCTGAGGCTTTGGGCGAGGAGATTACTCCGGAAACTTCTGTTGAGCATTTGGGTGCGATTGCAGACAAGCTTGGCGTTGAGCGCGATGACGTGGAAAATCACGGCAAGTTGGTTGAGCACTTGTGGGAGCACTTCTACGAGGATAAGCTTTACGAGCCAACGTTTGTGCGCGACTTCCCAGTGGAGACCAGCCCTCTTGTTAAGGGTCACCGCACAAAGCCAGGAATGGTTGAAAAGTGGGATTTGTATGTGCGTGGATTTGAGCTTGCAACCGGCTACTCCGAGCTTAACGATCCTGTTGTGCAGCGCGAGCGTTTTGTTGCTCAAGCTAAGGATGCTTTGGCTGGAGACGTTGAGGCAATGGATATTGACGAGGACTTCATTGAGGCTCTCGGCGTCGGTATGCCTCCTGCTGGCGGCATGGGAATGGGTATTGATCGCTTGCTGATCGCTCTTACGGGCGCAACTATTCGCGAGACGATTACCTTCCCACTCGTGAAGCCTCTTCGCTAGTTGTGATTATCGCTAGTTGTATTAGTTATAATCAGTTGAATTAATCTTAAAAGTCGTTGAATGCTATTTTAGTGTTCGGCGACTTTTTTGATTAAATTTTTCGTGTTTGTTTACTTTTTGTAAGTAGTCGTACGAAACGAATAGACTAGGTAACTATGACATATAAATTAGTATTGCTCCGACATGGTCAGAGCGCATGGAATAAGACCAATCAGTTCACTGGTTGGGTTGATGTACCGCTGACTGAGCAGGGTGTTGAGGAAGCTAAGCATGGTGGCGAGCTTCTTAAAGAGAAGAATGTTCTTCCAGACATCGTGTTCACTTCTTTGCTTCGTCGTGCTATCAATACCGCGAATTACGCGCTTGATGCAGCCGACCGCCTTTGGATTCCAGTTCGTCGTAGCTGGCGTTTAAACGAGCGTCATTATGGTGCTTTGCAAGGTAAGAACAAGTCTGAGATTCGTCAGGAATATGGCGATGAGAAGTTCATGATTTGGCGTCGTTCTTACGCAACTCCACCTCCTGAGATTGATCCGAACGATGAGTATTCTCAGACGAATGATCCTCGTTACGCAGGCGATCCAGTTCCAGAAACTGAAGCTTTGGCAAACGTCGTGACTCGCGTAACTCCTTACTGGGAGTCGGATATTATTCCAGAGCTTAAGTCCGGCAAGACTGTAATGATTGCTGCTCACGGCAATAGCTTGCGCGCAATCGTTAAGATGCTCGATAACTTGAGCGAGGAAGAGATTTCCAAGGTGAACATTCCAACCGCTATTCCTCTGCTTTACGAGTTGGATGAAAACTTCAAGCCAATCAAGCCTCGCGGTGAGTATTTGGATCCAGAAGCTGCTGCTGCTGGTGCTGCTGCCGTGGCTGCTCAGGGTCAGAAGTGAGATTCTGATTAAGCTGGCTTTTTGAAGCGCTTAAGTTAGCTTTTAAAATAAAAGTAGGTTTGCAATTAATTTGCAAACCTACTTTTTGTTTACTTTTATTTTCATGCGCACTTTGGGCAACTTGAAATTGCGTAGCGTGTTTTGCTGTAACCGCGTTACGCTACAACAGTGTCTTTATCTGGCTCTGGTTTCTTGGACGGATCGAATCCGGAAACAATAAACACAATTTGCCTTGCGACGGCAACGCAATGGTCTCCAATTCGCTCAATAAAGCGGCTAAGTAGAACGACATCAATTAACTGCCTGCGTGTACCCTTCCAATTTTCGCCTTCTACCAGCTCAAAAATCTTCTCGTGCAATTTGTCGAGTGCATCGTCGCCAGCAATAATAGTTTCCGCCATTTGCACATCGCGATTTGCAACCATGGTCGTTAAGTGACCTGACAGTTCGCGCAAGAAATCAACCATTGCAACAATAGTTTCGCGTCCTTCTTGTGCAATAGCAGATTCAGGCCAGGTTCGTCTAGTAATTTGAGCGATATGACTTGTTAAATCGCCCATGCGTTCAAACGTTGCAGCTAATCGCATTGTAGCTACAACTTCGCGCAAGTCCGTTGCCACAGGGTTTTGACGAGCAAGCAAAGTCAAGCATTGGTCAATAGTGTTTGCTTCTAAAGCGTCTAAGTTTGCGTCTTTATCGATAACAGTTTGAGCAGCTTCCAAATCCGCGTTTAAAAGCGCGCTTCCAGCATCGTTCATAGCTTTTGCTACAAGTTCTGCCATGCGTTCGATGTTTGAAGCAATCGCCTTCATTTCTTCGTTGAAAATTACTCGCATGGTGCGTCCTTTCTCAGTGCTGTGAGTTTATTTGAACGCCTAGTTTGCACGTCGCTATAAGTCAGGCATCCTATGTAATTATAGACGACGCTGGTAACGAAGCGACCGAAACTTTACAGCCGTGTAAAGTTTCTGCCGCTTTTTAGTTGCATAGTTACAAAAGCGCGCAAAATATGAGATTATAGGAGTATGCCTCAAGGTTCTTCTGCGGTTGTGATCGTTGTATTTGTTGCTTTCGGCGTGCTTGCGTTGTGCGTTGTGCTTTCGTTGTGTGTGTTGATGTCTGATTGGTTTTCTACAGTTTTGCGTCTTTTTAAGCGAGCGTTTAATTATATTCGTGGCGCAAGGTATGGCGCAAAGTATGACGAAAGCGACGACATAACCGACGACATCAGCGACAACGCAAGCGACGACATCAGCGACGACGCGTCCCAAGTTTTGGCAATGCTCGACATGCCAACTGTTGTCATTGATGCCAACAATGACGTAATTCGCGCAAGTTCTGAAGCTTATTTGCTAGGTGTTGTTAGCGATGATTCGCTATGTCAGCCTCGCGTTCTTCAAGCTGTTAATTCCGTACGCGCTTCTGGCGGATTCGAGCGCTTCTCTTTGGTTACTTCGACCCCTGAGCGTTATGTGTCAATAACCGCAAATCCTCAAGAGTCAACCACTGTTTCGCGCCCTAATTGGCTTACTGTTACGGCTGGAAGCATTGGAGGCGGTATTGTAGTTGTAATTATTGAGGATACGAGTGCAGCTCACCGTTTTGCGCAAACTCGCGACGACTTTATTTCCAACGTTTCTGAGCAGTTAATGCGATCTACTCGCAACTTAACTCAGCTTACGAAAGTTTTGCAAAACGAACAGGTATCTGCGCAAAAAATTAAAGATATTGCGCAAATTGCCGGTAAATCTTCCAAGAAACTTGAGCACATGCTTGAAGATTTGTTATGGCTGGTTCGCGCTCAAAATCCTATTGATTTAGATTCTGCGCAAGTATTTTCTTTGAATGATGTTTTGTCGTATGTGCAAAATCAAGTTGCTGCGTTTGCTAAGGATTGTTGCGTACGCGTCGTGTCAAAAGTCGATTCGCACCTATGCGTGCGCGGTGAAATTTCGCAAATTCAAGCTGCAGTGCGGAAATTAGTTGAGAATGCAATTACGTATTCTCCAAAAAATTCTACAGTTTCGCTATCTGTGTCACTTTCAACAGATGGTCAATACGCTGTGATTCGTGTTGTAGATCGCGGAGTTGGCATTGATTTGCAAGATCAGTCGCGAATTTTTGAACGATTCTATCGTGCGAATAATCAAAATAGTCAAAGCCAGGATGGCGTAGGTTTAGGGCTTGCAATTGCTAAGCATGTGGCACTTACACACCACGGAAATATTACTCTTTGGAGCATGCCAGGGCAGGGTACTACCGTAAGTTTTGCGCTACCAATTGTAAATAAATAAGTAGTAAATAATTCAGCAAGTAGGAAAGTTAGCGGTAAGTTAGCAAATCAGCAATAAACTATTTTCCTAAACGCCTATAATCCCAGCGGTCAAAATGTTCCCAAATTAATAGCAGAACGCCAATAATTGTTCCCGATGCGCAAAACAACACAGGAAACCAAGTTGTAATATGCAATAATGCAACAATAAGCGCAATTATTGTTGCGACTAACCACGCGATCGTTCCTATAGAAAAAACCTTTCGCAAATCAACTTGCAGCGGTTTCGGCGCTGCTTTTCGTGCATCAGGATTAACTATAGGTGCGAATTTCATACTTCCAACCATACAACTTACCGAAGTCTAAGTGTGACAAGTGCAGCTTAAGCGCGAAAATTGGCGGATTTAGGTTGTGTGCGTTTCTTACATCCTAACCACGTTGTAACCTTTCACATAGAAGATTGAAGGAAAGTCAGTTGGGGGTGTAGCGTTTGTGCGCTGCGTTCCACGTTTAACATAAGAAAGTGATTAGTATGAGACATGCTGCACATGGTGCCACAAAAGCAAAGAGGCGTGGTGATTCGCCGCTTTCGCTGTTTGTAGCTCAGCATGGTGCGCATGGTGCGCATAGTGTGCGCGGTATGCGTTCTGTTCAGACTAATCGTGTTAGTGAGCGTTTGGCTGCGGTTGCTACTAGCAATGGTGCTGTTGTAGAGCTTCCAGAAGCTGTTTCTGAGCGTTTACAGGAGCTTGTTCCTCAAAGCAGGCGCGCGCTTAGGTTGTCTAAGCTTGCTAATGAACGTCGTCGCAATGTAATACTTTCGGCTTCTCTTGTTGCAATGGTTGGTACTGTTGCAGCTACTATGGCTTTAACTAAGGTTAATAGTTTTGCTTCTCGCGCTTCCGAATTTGAGCCGTCTATGACTGCAGTTGGCGACGCATCTTCAACAGTTTCGCGTTCTAGCCAGCGTGAGTCTCTTGATCCTATGGCGACTATTAATAACACTGTTGACTCTATTGAGAATGCTGCTAAGAAATTGCATAATGCGGATTCTGCTGATGCTGCAAATAGCGCGAATGAAAATAGTTCTGCCCGCTCGGATTCGAAGCATAAAAACTTAGCCAGTAAGGTTGCTAATTCAGTACAACCTGGCACTTTTTCTACTATATCTTCGAAGTCTGATTCGTGGAATTTAGGTTCTGATTCAGGCTTTAATATTGCGGAAATGTCGCGTTCTGCTGCGAATAATCCTAAGGTTGCTTTGTTGATAGATAAAGACTTTGACGTTTTGCCGAAGGGCTTTAATCCAAATCACGCAACTGGGGATACCGGTAACGCGTATGAGTTCAGCCAGTGCACGTGGTGGGTGTATATTCGCCGCCATCAGTTAGGTTTGCCTGTTGGCTCGCATTTTGGCAACGGAAATATGTGGGCTGATTCTGCGCGCAGTCTTGGCTATTGGGTAGATAATTCCGCTCGTCATGTTGGCGATATCATGGTGTTCCGCTCGGGTCAGGCTGGTTCTGATCCATTCTATGGGCACGTTGCAGTTGTTGAAAAAATTAATTCAGACGGTTCTATTGAAACTTCTGAATGTGGCGCTTCTTACCAAGGACGAACTTTCTCGCGCAAGTTTGACGCTAAGGAAGTTTCTCAATATCAGTTTATTCATTACTAAAGCTGCATTACTGAAGTTTCGTTACTAGAGCTGGTTTGCTAAAATTAGTTTGCTTATTACTGGCGTTGCTATTTTTCTCGTATGTAATACCCAGATGATACACTACGGAAAGTATGCTAAAACAAAGTAGAATTTTCTCAGTTTTTGTATCAGCTGCCGCTGCAGCTTCAATGCTTACTGTTATGGTGCCATTCGCCATGGCAGAATCTTCGCATGAGCTTTCCGACTCAGCTGTCACTTCTACGCGCGCATTTCCAAAGGTGACGAATGTGCGTCGCGATATTTTAACTGAATCTACTTCTACTGATGTCGACGCAAATTCCCATTGGGGTGGTATAGAAAGCTTGAATGTACCTCAAACTAAGACTCCTAGCGAACAAGCTGCTGAAACGGCACGCCGTGCTTTTGCTGGAAATGCCGCTGCAAGCCGTTCTGGTTTCCGCAGTGGTGCTGAGCAGGTTCCTCTTGCTTCTGTAGTTCCTCCTGACGGTAAGTCTGTTGTCTCTCTTTTGAATTTTGCTACTCAATTCTTAGGCAAAGTTCCGTATCGTAGTGGTGGCAATACTCCTGCTGGATGGGATTGCTCCGGTTTTGTGCAGTATGTTTTTGCTAGTGTTGGTGTTTCTTTGCCTCGTACTTCTGGAGCGCAGGCAACTGTTGGAACCCCAATCCCAAGTTTGGCTCAAGCGCAGCCTGGAGATATTATCGCGAATGCGCAGCATGCTTCTATTTATGTTGGTAACGGCATGGTAATTAATTCGCAGCTTGCTGGCACTAAGTACGATCCTATCCGCTGCGTGTTCCCAGGCGGATACTCTATTCGTCGCGTTCTGTAGTTTCTATAGCTTCTGTAGAGTTTCTGTAGTCATATATCGCAAAACTGGCCAACACTCAATCTAAAATTACGCTACAATAGTATTTACAAGTTGTGCGCGAGTGACGCTGCTGTCGCAAGTGCAAGTATGAGGAGGTTGGCAATGATCCCAGAAAAAGCTGTATTGGTTGGAGTTGACGGCTCGCACGCGAGCTATAAAGCGGTTTGGTGGGCTGCAAATTACGCAAAGCATGCTGGGTTGCAATTGCAAATTGTTTGCGCTTATTCGTTGCCGAGTTATGCTGCTGTTTCTTTTGATGCCACTTACACTGCGATTGGTGACGATAATGCAGCTCATCACGATGCACAAGAAATTCTATCTAAAGCAAAAGCTGTTGCTCTTGAGCAGGGTGTTGACGCGACTACGCTAATTGTTACGGGCGATCCTTCTTCGGTTTTCGTGGAGCTTTCTCGTAACTATCAGCTTATTGTGATTGGCAATCGCGGCAAAGGTGGCTTGGCAGAGCGTTTGCTCGGCACAACTAGTTCTTCGCTTCCAGCTTATGCGTATTGCCCAATTGTGGTTGTGCCTTACACTGACGATGACGGTCAGCGTATTCATTTGAATAATACGATTACGCGTGTGGCTGTTGGCTCTGACGAGTCGAAGTGGGGGCTTAAAGCTCTTGAAATTGCGGCTGATTTGGCGGATAGCTGGCATGCTGAGCTTGATGTTATTTCTGCAGTGCCAAGAGTGCAAGGTGCTGAGGGCGATACCGCTGTTATGGGCTCGTACATGGAGGATCTTGAGGAGCGCGTGAAGCCAATTTTGCAGCGTTTGCCGGATTTGCAAATTCATCGAACTGTTGTGCCTGGTTCTGCTGTTGAAGCTTTGACTCAAGCTAGTTTGAATCATGATCTTGTGGTTGTTGGTTCTCGCGGTCGCGGTGGCTTTACCGGTTTGCTGCTTGGCTCGATTAGCCAGGGATTGTTGCAGCATTCTTCGAGGCCTGTGTACGTTGTGCCGCGCAAGTATGTGGAATTTAGTGCAGCTCAGGTTGCGGCAGCGCAAAAGCAGCATTCTGAAGCGTCTATTGACGATATTTCCGGAGTGCATGAGGTTGATGTGCCGAAGGCTGGTAAAGAAGCTGCTAAGGAGATTGAACAAACAATCGATCCGCTGCGATAATGCAACGACTGCTTGGGATAACGCTCGCGTTGCTGCGACGACCTGCTTGAGCGCAGCACAGCGCGCGCGAAAGCAACTCGGAGCGCCGAGCTTGCTTAGGGTTGAAAGCACGGTGTGCTTTCAACGCAAGCGAGGTCTGCCTTCGTCTCGATTGACGAAGGCAGGACAGATTTGTGTGGTTATGCTTTAGAAACTAGGTTGTGTTTTGTGTGCGCTGACGACCTGCTTGAGCACTGAATTACTAGCGTTGACTTGCTTTCTGCGCGCGTGTCTCATTTTGCCCATTTTGAGACACTGGTGCAGATGAGTTACTGCGTTATTGTCTCTGTTTGGTTGTTTTCGGACATTAGTGCAGATTGCGTACTGCGTTAGGGTCTCATTTTGCTTGTTTTGAGACATTCGTGCAGATTGCGCTCGCGCTGATTACGCTCGCGCGCGAAACTCGCGTTGGAAGTCCACTGGACTTCCAACTTAAGCGAGTTTCCGCTCCGAATTGCCTTCGCGCGCTAAAATCGCAGCGCGAAAGCAGGTCGTCGCGCTGCGCGCGTGTCTGAAGACCGGCGTAGTGAAACATTTGCCGGAGTTTTTACTGGCGTTTGTTGTTGGTTTTGCCGAAGCTGACCACATTTGCCGGGGATTTTATCCCACATTTGGAGCGCGCAGGTCATCTAGTCTTGCGGCTTTTGCGGCTCTTGCGACTCCGCTTCAGTATTCTCGCGCTTTTTCAGCATAAAACGCGCGCGTCTGGCATCTCGCTTAGCTTTCTTTTCAGCGAGCTTCTCTTTGTTCATCTCGATTGCGCGCTTGTAAATCTTAAGCAGCTCAAGTGCTTGGCTCTTAAAATCGTTATTTTTCGAATACTCGAGCACGTTCGCCTTAAGCTGAGCCTGCTCAGTCTCGCTCATATTCAAAACTTTACTAAAAACAGTTTTAAAATCTTCCTTAGTATCCCACTGATACCCGTTTTGACCGCTGATAATCTGCTTCTCATTCGGTACATCATGCTTTACAAGCGCAAACAGACCGGAAGCCATTGCTTCTAACATCGAAAGTGAGTGCATTTCGGAAAGTGATGCGGTTGTGTAGTAGTCCATTGCGTGCAAATACTTTGGAATTTCCGTGTGAGCAATAGGCCCAAGCAAGCAAATTCTGTCGTCAAAACCATTATCTGCCACGCGCTTGCGCAACGATTCCAAATCAGGACCGCCGCCAATAACAAATAAGCGCGCTTTTTCGCGAGGAAAATCGCAATACATAAAGTTGTCAATTAATTCTGAAATATTTTTTTCAGCACCGATTCTACCAACGAAAACAAACAGCTTAGTAGAGTCAGAAACGCCATATTTTTCGCGGAAAGCTTTGCGGAATGCAAGTCGTTCAGGTGTTGGTAGGAACTTTTTATATTCCACAGCGTTATTCAGCACAATCACTTTTTTATCAACCTTCTGACGGTCAATATATGCCTGTGCTTTAGGAGACATGCTCGTAATAATTGTGGCATTTTTCGAGAATCGCATAAAATATTTCGCCGAAATATTGCGAGAGAACTCAGTAAAATGCTTTAAGCCAATGTAAAACAGGAATTTATCGTATTCCGTGTGAAGCGTATAAATAACGGGAATATGCTCTTTTTTTGCTACTTCCAAGCCGATTTCGCCAATACCAAATTCGTTTTGAATATGAATAACGTCCGGCTTAAATTTAAGCGGCAGCTGCTTTCGCATGTGACCAATCGGAAGGGCAACGCGGTATTTGTAAAGCTTTTTAAGCAATATGCCTGGAACGTAAACAACTCCATCTTCAAGCTTGGTTTTGCGCTGTTTTTCGGAGCCGACCGTGACTACTAGCACTTCATGCCCGAGCTCTTCATACATCTTTTTGAGCATGTAAGACTGTGTTGCGACGCCATTTATGTACGGTGGATACGTTTCTGTAAAAATAGCGATTTTCAAAGTTTCCTCCGGTTGCATACATGCATGCGTAGCGTCATTATTGCGCAAATATCTTGTGTACTCAATTGTGCCACACGTGGTGAATTTTAGTGCAAGTTTAGTGCAAGTTTAGTGTGATTTTTCGCGACTTTTGGCTTATCCTAGCGTCGAACCGTAACGTTTACGCTTACTTTCGCCCCATTTTCGAGCGTATGCTTAACCGTGCAACCCCTGGAAATATGACGTTCCATGCGCTCTTTAAGCGCGGCCGCATCTTCCTGGCTGAGTGCAGGTTTTGCGCAAGTTGCGTCAAGAGTGACGTCTTCTTGAAAACGCAAGTACGTGCCTTCTTCCGCGTCGTACGTGCCGTTTACCACAACTCGCGCGCCGGCACCTTCGCCAACCGCCTGCTCAGCCGCGTACTGGCTGCTAAGCGCGGTGCAGCCGGCTAAAGCGATTTGCATTAATTCAACCGGGTTGAACATGCCTTCGCCGTGACCAAACTTCAAGCTCACACCGTCGTCGCTGTGTGCTTCCCAAGTGCCGTCCTCGTTGCGCTCTACCCATAATCTTCTAGACATTTTTGCTCCTTTGCTGTAGTCGTATTTGTTCATGTTATCGTAAGGATTGTAACTTTGCGTTCAATTGCAGAAGTTAGCGTTTTGCGCGGTAGGCATATGGTTTTACGAGCGCGATTCTTTAAATTTATTAGCACTTTGTTAACATGGCAGCATGGCTTTAACAGAAGAAGAACTTGCCGCAATTCGCGCGCGCGTACCACAAAAACCGCTTTCCAGCATCCCAACTCCTTACGAGGATTTAGTGCGAAAAATCCTTACGGAAGGCACTTTAAAATCAGATCGCACCGGCACTGGCACAATCTCACTTTTTGGTCAGCAAATTCGCTTCGATATTAGCAAATACTTCCCGCTGATTACCACGAAAACCGTGTTTTTCAAAGGACTTGCGTACGAGCTGCTTTGGTTCCTTAAAGGCTCGAGTAATGTGCGTTGGTTGCAAGAAAACGGCGTTCATATTTGGGACGAGTGGGCGGACGAAAACGGCGATTTGGGCCCTGTTTACGGCGTGCAGTGGAGGAGTTGGCCGGCTCCGACAGCGGAAAATCCAAACCGCACAATCGACCAAATCGCAAACGTTCTGGATCTTATGAAGAATCACCCAGATTCTCGCCGCATGATTGTTAGCGCTTGGAATCCTGCGGAAGTTGAGCATATGGCGTTGCCACCATGCCACTCGCTTTTCCAGTTCTACGTTGCCGACGGCAAGCTTTCGTGCCAGCTTTACCAGCGTTCTTGCGATATGTTCCTCGGCGTGCCGTTTAACATTGCGTCCTACTCGCTTTTGACGATGATGATGGCTCAGCAGGCAGGTTTGGAGCCGGGTGAGTTCGTGTGGACGGGCGGCGACTGCCATATTTACGACAATCACGTTGAGCAGGTGCTTGAGCAGCTTTCGCGCGAGCCATACCCGTATCCGCAGCTTGAAATTCGTAAGGCGGATTCGATTTTTGACTACGATTACAGCGATTTTAAGGTGATTGATTACAAGCATCATCCGACGATTAAAGCGCCGGTTGCTGTGTGATAATTGCGAATTATTTTGCTTGATTTAGCGTGTGAGGTGCGTATATGGCAAACAGCGTGTCACATAATTTCCCTGTGCGACTGATTTGGGGCGAGGCTTTTGGTTTGGACGGCAGGCCCGGCGCGATGGGCGTAAACGGAGGCATGCCGTGGCGACTTTCGCCGGATTTGCGCTATTTTAAGGCGATGACTATCGGTTGCCCTGTGATTATGGGTCGCGGTACATGGGATGCGACGCCGCCGAAATTCCGTCCGCTTCCGGGGCGCGAAAATATTGTTGTTACGCATAATCCTGATTTTGTGGCGGATAGAGCGCGTAGTTTTACTAGCATTGATGCGGCTTTAGATTATGCGCGCGAATGGCTGGAAAATAGGGAAGTGCTGGAAAGTCAGGAAAGCGTATCTCAAGACTCGCCTTTAGACGGACGAGCAATCTGGGTTATTGGCGGAGCTGCGATTTTGCGCGAAATGCTTGCGAATTATCACGCAGACGCAGCTTACGTAACGCAAATTGAAGCGAAAGTTGCAGCGGACACATTTGCTCCGAATATTCATGCATTAGTTGATGCAGGAAAATGGCATGTTGCGCGCGAAGGCGAGTTTGAGGAAGCGCCGCTGAAAGTTGGTAGCGAAAGCAATCCTGCACGATACCGGTTTATGGTATATGAGCCTGCTCAGTAAACGAGAAATCGCAAAGTAAACGAGACAGCAAAATAAACGAGGAAATATGACTGAAGAATCAAGCAAAATCAAGGTCGACGCGCGTCGCCCATACACTGTTATGACGGTTTGCACAGGTAATATTTGTCGCTCGCCAATGGCGGAAATTGTGTTGCGCAACGAGTTTCAATTGAGGGGATTGGGTGACGTTGTTGCCGTGCGTTCCAGTGGTGTAAGCGACGAAGAGTACGGAAATCCGATTGACCGTCGCGCGCAAAGGGAATTAACTAAGCGCGGATATGGGCTTCCTGCTTCGCATTTTGCGCATCGAATTGAAGCGGATGAGATTGCGGAAACGAACCTGTTTTTGCCTATGACGGCTTCGCATATGCGCTCGCTTTTGCGTTTGTTGCCGCCGCAAAAGCGCGAACTTGTGCATATGTATCGCGCGTTTGATCCGTCGCTCCCTAAACCGCAGCCTGGTCGCGAGATGTTGCTTGACTTGGCTGATCCGTGGTACGGAGGTCCTCGCGAGTTCGAAGTTGCGATGGATCAGGTTGAGCAGTGCGCGCCTTACATAGTTGATTGGGTTGCTGCTCGCATTGAGAGGGTTAACTAAAGTAAGCGCTCCAAATGTGAGGTAACGTTCGCGCTATAAGCGAGCACTTATAGTGCGAGCGTTTCCTCGTGTTTGCGGACATAGTTTAAATTTGTAGGTATAGTTTTACAGGTATCAATTACCGCTCTGTTACTTTTAGTTGGGAGGATTTATGGCAGGTTTGGCTGTCGAAGACGTGCGCGCTCGCGTGCAAAACGCCTGGAATGATGTAGTTTCCGTGTTGAATAAGAAGATTTCGCTGGCTGCGGTTTCTGCTAAGGGTATTGCCGGCGAGCATATGCAAAAGTCCGCGCAATACGTGGCTGGGGTATTGCGTGAGGTTGGTATTGACGCGCGCGTTGAGCAGTCCACGAATCCGGACGGCACTCCGGGGGCTTTTGAAGTGGTCGGCTCTCGTATCGTAAACCCAAGTGCGCCAACGGTTTTGCTGTACGCGCATCACGATGTGCAGCCTGTTCCGGACCCATCCGAGTGGAACACAAACCCATTTGAAGGCACAGAGCGCGACGGTCGCCTCTACGGACGCGGCTCAGCTGACGACGGCGGCGGAATCGCAATTCACTACGGAGCTTTGCGCGCACTAAGCGACGATTTGCGCGTAAATATTAAGGTTTTCATCGAAGGCGAAGAAGAAATGGGCTCGCCAAGCTTCATCCCGTTCATTGAATCGCATAAAGACGAGTTCGAATCCGACGTAATTATCGTTGCCGACTCCGGCAATTGGTCCGCCGAAATCCCAAGTCTTACAACGAGTTTGCGTGGAAATACCGACGTGGATGTAAGGGTTAAAGTACTTGGTCATCAAGTGCATTCTGGACAGTTTGGCGGTCCGATTTTGGACGCTTACACGCTCGCTTCCATGCTTATTGCCTCGCTTTACAACGAAGCTGGCGACTTGGCAGTTCCTGGAATTGAAGCACAGGAACCGGTTGGCGGTTTGCAGCGCGATTTGGACGAAGCACAAGTGCGCGCCGACGCTTCCGTGGTCGATTCTTATAAGCTTGCAGGCACCGGTTCTCTCGCCGCGCGCATGTGGACTAAGCCAAGCCTGACGGTAATCGGCATGGACGCACATCCTGTTGAGGGCAGTTTTAATGTGATTGCGCACGAAACTAAGTTGCGTCTTTCGCTTCGTACCGCGCCTTCGCAGCGTCCGGAAGAAGCGCAAAAAGCGTTGTGTGACTTCTTGGTATCTCACGCGCCTTTTGGTGCGGAAGTTACTGCAGAGCCGATTGATAACGGCATGGGTTGGGCAATGGATCCGGATGCTGTTGCAACGAAGGATGCGCTCGCTTCTATGCGCGATGCTTTCGGCGTGGAGCCGGTAAACAAGGGCGAGGGCGGCTCGATTCCGTTTATTCCTGAGCTTCAGCGCATCTTCCCGAAGGCGCAGGTGCTGGTGACGGGTCCGGAAGACCCTAAGTCTAATGCACACAGCCCGAACGAGTCGATTTCGCTTTCTGGTTTGCGCGGAAATATTGTGACGGAAGCGCTGCTTTTGGATCGATTGGGCGAGTAATTCTGGCTAATTTTGCGCGAAGGCGGCATAAACTTTGCAACGCTGTAAAGTTTCTGCCGTTTTTTGATATGTACCCCTTTTTCTTTACATGCGCGTAAAGTTTCTGCCGTTTTTGTGGCGATTCTCGACCGAAATTTTACGTTACTGTAAATTTTCTGCCGTTTCCGCCGCGTCTGCATGCGTCTAGTCTGTTGAGTAATCTGCAAACATGACATGGAATCCATTTGCAAAGAAAACTGCCAATAATGAGGGCGCGTCTACTCCTTCGTTGCAAAAGAAAGTAGCGGATGCAGAATCGTCCGTAGCGACGAAATCTCGCGAAAAAAACGCGCCAACTCCTAAGCGCAACGCTGCTCAGGCGCAAAAGCTTCGTCCACTAGTGCCGGCAGATCGCAAGGAAAGTGCAAAACGCGCACGCGCTCGTCTTCGCGAATCTGAGAATTTGCAATACAACGCAATGCGCACTGGCGATTTGGCGCATATGCCAAAAATTGAGCAGCTTCCGTGGCGTGTGTATATTCGCGATTACGTGGATGCTCGAATTAATATTGGCGAGTTTTTCATACCAGTTGCAGTGCTGATTATGATTTGCTTGTTTGCGCTATCTAAATTTGTGATTGTTTATTTTGTTTTTGCAGTGTTCTTGTACGCGTATTTGTTTGCATCTGTAATTGACATGTTTGTTATGTGGCGTAAGTTGCGTAAGGAGCTGATTCGTCGTTTTGGTGATGTGGCTGTGTCGCGCAAATCGCGTTCCGGCATGTATGCATTCAGCCGCGCTATGCAGCTTCGTCGCTGGCGTTTGCCTAAGCCGAGTAGCGCAAAGCGTGGTAACTGGCCGAAGTAAGTGTAAAAGTAAGTGCACAAGTAAGTGCAAATTTATTAATATTTGCACAAGCTACTATTATTATTTGAGATACTCAAAATAACGCGAATATCATGGGGTAAACGCATGGCACAAGATAAAGCACAAAGCAAATCGCAAGGCGCGTCTCAGGGCGCGACGCAAGGTATGAAGAAGCCTAAGAAAAAGCAGGGCATGTTCTCGCAGATTATACGTATTTATAAGTACACGCATTCTGACGATAAGCAGCTGCCTTTGTGGTTGTCTTGCGCGTTTGCTGCACCGATTTTGGTTGCTGTAATTCTTGGAATTGTATCTCGTTGGTCCATTTTGATGTGGATTATGATGCTTATTACAGCGGCGATGCTTGGTTTGCTGCTGTTTACTGTTGTACTTACGAAGCGCGCAGATAAAGTTGGTTACGCAAAGTTGGAAGGTCGCCCGGGTGCGGCTGCTGGCATTATTTCTGCGATTAATAAGGGCGGTTTTACTTTTCCGCAGCAGCCTGTGTGGGTGGACGCGCGCACGAAGGATGCGCTTTGGCGAGGCACTGGTTTTAACGGAATTTTCCTCGTTGGTGAGGGTAATTACGAGCGTTTAATGCATGCTATGGATCGACAGGAGCACGCTATTAAAAGCGTTACTGCCGGATCTAATATACCTGTATACCGTATTGCTGTTGGTAATGGCGAAAATCAGGTGAAGCTTAAAGAATTGCGCGGAAAGGTGTTGCGCTCGAAGACGCTACAGCCTGTGAAGCACAAGTTTGCGTTGTTCGATAAAATTCATCCGAACCGCCGATTCTTCCTTACTAAGACAGAGCTTGCGATTTTGAATGAGCGTTTGCGCACGTTGCAAAGCAAGAGTGGATTTGGCATTCCGAAGGGCATCGATCCAACGCGTCCTCAGCGCATCAGCCGTCGTGCAATGCGCGGTAAGTAAATTAAGTAAATTTTAGTGTTTTAGCCTTATTGTTGCGTGCGTAAGTGGCGTTTGTTCGTCGCTTGCGCACATTTTTATTGATGCGACGACCTGCTTGAGCGCAGCACAGCGCGCGCGTTTGGAGGGTTGGCGTCGACGCAGTGCCGTACAATCGTCAATCGACACGGGTGCTCTGTGTTATCTCGCTTATGCAAGCGTGAACATTCAGAGCTGAGAGAAAACCGCTTGAACGTGAATCCGGGTAATACCGGCGCACGGAGGTCTGTTTTTCCCGTGCCTGGAGAGGTGTTGCAAGGTTTCTTTGTAACGCAAAGTATTGCATGTAACGCATCACGATGTAACGCGTTTGACGCACAACATCGTAGTGTACACATGTAACGCAAAATATTGCATTGCGCACAATGTAACGCATTGCAACACGTAACAAGAAAGGCACATTTTTATGTCAGAAGAAAATTATCAGTCCAACATGCAGTGGCGTGTTGCAGACATCGCAGTTGCTTCCGTAATTGGCGTTGTTTCTGCTTTTATTTATTGGGTTGTTGCCATTTTTAGTGAGGTTCCATGGACTGCGCTAAACAGCATTCTTCCAGGTTTTGCAGGTCTTATTAACGGTCTTTGGCTCTTCGCTGCTCCTTTGGCCGCAGTAATCGTGCGTAAGCCGGGTGCTGCTATTTACGCTGAAGTCGTAGCTGGCGTGCTCGAAGCTTTGATGGGCAATCAGTGGGGTGGTGCTGAAACCTTCGCTATTGCAGTGGTTCAGGGTCTGTTTGCTGAAATTGCGTTCATTATTTTCGCTTACAAGAAGTGGAATTTGAACACAATGATTCTTTCCGGCGCATTGACTGGCATTGGTTGCTGGGGTTACACCTTCCTCGGTAAGTTACAGGCTGTTAGCGTATTCGGCAAGTATGGTCTTCCATACTTCGCCAGCACAGTGGTTTCCGGAATTGTGTTTGCTGGTGTTTTAATGTGGTTCTTGTATGTGGGAATCGCTAAGACCGGCGCGTTGGATCAGTTTGCGTCCGGTCGCGAAATACGCGAAAAATAGCGAATAACGTATTAAGAAATAACTAAAATCTATCATTGCCATAAAGGATTTACTATGCCTGATGCTACTCAATCGCAAGAATCTGAAACTTTCCTTCCAACAGATTTAAGTGATCGCAAGAGTATCAGCAACGCTAGTGACGCAAGTAGAGCTAGTGATAACGCTTCTAACGCAAGTAACGCTGAACTTCGTTTTGAGAATTGGGGTTATCGTCATGCTTCCCGTCGCGCTTTTGCTGTGCGCGGGTTGGACCTCACGATTAAGGCGGGGCAGCGCGTGTTGCTGCTTGGTGCATCAGGCATCGGTAAATCCACGATTTTAAGCGGCGCGGCAGGTCTTATTGGCAATGATTTTGTGGCGAAAAATAGCGCAAAATCCCAGCAAACCACTCTCGTCGAAGATGCCGATGGTGGTGTGAGCGAGGGTTGTGTTTTGGTTGACGGCGTGCCGGTTCGACGTGCGCGCGGTCGCGTTGGTTTGGTTTTGCAAGATCCGGATGCACAGGCGATTTTCCAGCGTTTGGGGGATAACGTTGCGTTTGGTCCGGAAAATATGAACGTTCCGCGCAACGAAATTTGGGATCGCGTGCGCAAAAGTCTTAAAGAAGTTGGGTTGGATGGCTTGCAATTGCATCGCTCAACTTCGCATTTAAGCGGCGGTCAGATGCAGCGTTTGGCGCTTGCTGGCGCGCTCGCTATGCAGCCGAGTGTGCTGCTTTTGGACGAGCCGACTGCGAATTTGGATCCGGATGGCACGCAGCAGATTGTTGGTGCTGTGCGCGCGGTTTTGGATTTGACGCACGCCACGATGGTGCTTGTGGAGCATCACGCGGAGCCGTGGATTGACATGATTGACCGCGTGGTTGTGCTTGGGCTTGAGAATGATGAAGCTGCGAACGGAAAAGCTGCGAACAACGAAACCGTTCACGATGACGATATTGCGCGCGTGGCTTCTTCGCGCACAGTGATTGTGGCGGACGGCACGCCAGACGAGGTGTTTAATCGCACCGATTTGGACTTTGAGGATCTGGGTATTTGGCTTCCGGAACGCTACAAGAAAAACGTAAAATCTTCTGCAAATGAATCTTCCGTAAGTAATTCTTCCGCAAATGCAGAATCTTCTGAAAAATATTACGAAAACTGCGATCCAGCAGAAGGCTACGGAGAAGTGCTACTTTTCACGAAGGACCTCGCAATCAGCCATAATAGCGAGCCGATTGCGCGTCACATCAATCTTGAGTTTAAAGCCGGACAGATTACGGCTTTGGTCGGCGCGAACGGTGCTGGAAAATCAACGCTTTCGCTCACTTTGGCTGGTCTTTTGCCGGCAGTAAGCGGCGAGGTTGTGGCGAGTGATGCTCTTGCTCAAGGCGCGAATGGTACGGATCCAATGAAGTGGAAGTCGCCTGATTTGGCGAAGCGCATTTCGTACGTTTTTCAGAATCCGGAGCATCAGTTTGCGTGTGGTTCGGTGTTGGATGAGGTTATGTTGGGGCCGCTTCGCACGGGTGTTTCGGCGGATGAGGCGCGCGCGAAGGCTCAGGAGTTGCTGAAGCGATTCCGTCTGGCTCGTTACGCGAAGGCGAATCCGTACACGCTTTCGGGAGGTGAAAAGCGTCGTCTGACTGTGGCGGCGTCGCTTGCTGCGGCTCCGCGTGTGCTGATTTTGGACGAGCCGACTTTTGGGCAGGATCGCAAAACTTGGTTGCAAATTATTCGCTTGATTGCAAGCCTTCGTAGCGAGGGTGTGAGCATTATTGTGGTGACGCACGACCGTGAGCTGGTTGAGGCGTTGGGTGCGCGCTTGGTTGAGCTTGTGCCGGATGCGAAAGCTGAAGCTGCTGAAATGAGTGCTGCTGAAGTGAGTGCTTCCGAAGTGAAATCTTCCGAAGCGCTTTCCGCAACTACCGGCGCAACAGACATTTCGCGTATCAAAGTGAGCGCTGTAAACAATCGCGACGAGGAAGCGAAACTTTCAAGCAAATCGCCGCTTCTCGCGTCAATTAATCCAGTATTTCGCATTTTTGGAGCGTTCGCGGCTTCGATTCCGCTATTTTTTACGCTTGATTGCGTTTCTGCTTCGGTCGCGTTGCTGTTGGAATTTGTGATTTTTGCGTGCATTAAGCTTCCGCCATGGCGTGTGATTCGCCTTTCGTGGCCTGTGTGGGTGGGTGCGCCGACTTCCGCGCTCACTGTGTTGCTATACGGCAAAAGTGGCGGAAATACTTGGTTCCAGTGGTGGCTGATGCATGCTACGGATCGTTCGGCTATGTTGGCTGTTGCAACTTCGCTTAGGATTTTGGCGATTGGCGTGCCGTCGATTGTGATGGTGATTGGGCTTGATGCTACGGATTTGGCAGATGCTTTCAGTCAGGTGCTACATTTGCCGGATCGATTCGTGTACGGCGGTTTGGCTGGAATTAGGCTGTTTGGCGTGCTACAGGATGATTGGGCGGCGCTGACTGCGTCGAGGCGTTCGCGCGGTTTGGGTGATGAGCATCGCGTGAGGGCGTTCTTCCCGCAGTCGTTTGCGCTGCTTGTGCTTTCGATTCGACGCTCGACGACGCTCGCCACGGCTATGGAAGCGCGCGGTTTTGGGGGAATTGGTGCGCGTTCGCACGCTCGCGTGAGTCGTGTGCGTGCGCGCGACTGGTGGATTTTTGCTGTGTGCGCGATTGTGCCGTCGGTTGCTGTTGTGGCTGCGCTTTACTTCGGCACCTTCGCCTTCCTTGGCGGCGCGTGAGTTTTTCTATGCGCGCGATGGCTGCTTTTGATAGCGGTTTTTGCTAGCGGCGCGTTATTTCCTTTACGCCGCTGTAAAGTTTCTGTCGCTTTTTGCTTCGCATCCCCAGTCACAATCTAGTTTCTAAAGCACAACCACACTAACCTGCCCTGCCTGCGTCAATAAAGCCGCAGGCAGACCTCGCTTGCGTTGAAAGCACACTGTGCTTTCAACCCTAAGCAAGCTCGGCGCTCTGAGTTGCTTTCGCGCGCCCTGTGCTGCGCTCAAGCAGGTCGTCAGCGCACACAACCACAACCAAATTCCCAATGTGCCCACATGTGAGTCTGTCCTGCCTTCGTCAATCGAGCCGCAGGCAGACCTCGCTTGCGTTGAAAGTACACTGTGCTTTCAACCCTAAGCAAGCTCGGCGCTCTGAGTTGCTTTCGCGCGCCCTGTGCTGCGCTCAAGCAGGTCGTCGCGCATCCTCACTAGCGTGTATACTTTCTCGAGTTGCGGGCCTGTAGCTCAGTGGATAGAGCGTCTGCCTCCGGAGCAGAAGGTCGTGGGTTCGAATCCCATTAGGCCCACTTTTGATTTTCTACTTTTGGTCGTGCCTGTCTATTCGTTGCTTTTCGTGTAGTGTTTTGTAGAATATTTGCATATGCGCTGGTGCATTTAAAGAGTCATCGAATGCTATTGGGGTAGTATTCGCAAAAATAAAAGATATTTATCCATAGTTTGGAAAAGGGGAATACATAGTATGGACAATCAATGCGATTCGGATATAAAGAAAACATGTGCAATTAGTAAATTGCCTGTGAAGCTTTCGTCAATAGATCAGATAAAACATCTTAAGAAGCAAGGTATAACTTTTAACAAACAATCTGAAGATTCTGCAATTTCCTACCTTTCAATCTTCTCATATTATTTTGAGACTTGTTCATATAAAAAATTGTTTAGCAAGAGAGTTGGTGGATCTAGGGATGGCCAGTATATTGACTTGGATTTTGATCAATTATGCAAAATAGAGCAGCTTAATAGGATGTTTCAAATACTTTTGCTTCTAATAACTTTAGCTATAGAGCATGAGGCAAAAGTTAAGTTAATGAAAATGTTTACTGAAAATCCTGAAGAAGATGGATACTCCATTGTTGAAGATTACATGTCTAGTCTTTATAACGATGACCGCAAAATACTAATTGCTGAATTAGAACGACTTAAAGATGGGAAATATAGCAGAGAATCGGCGGCAAAGTATACAGGTGGAATGCCAATTTGGGTATTTGTTGAAGGTATTACATTTGGAACATTGTTAAGATTTTATCGTTTTTGCGCAAAAAGATGGGGTAGTAGAGAGATGCAGAAGGAGCATCACTTATTGTGCAGGGTAAAATCCGTGCGTAATGCTTGTGCTCATTCTAATTCAATATTGGATGGAATTACTGAAAAGAGTTTTGACAACGTGCTTTTGCTTGAAGAAGTAAGTAAAGCTATTGAAGCTGTAGGGTTCAATAAGCGTGCGAGGCGATCGAATATGTGTAATGCGAAGATGAAAGAAATAGTGATAACTGCATATATGTATAAGAGATTTTTGTCTAGGAATTATCAATGTGATGAATGCGTGAATGATCAAAAAAGCATTATTAGATACATTGCAGGAGGATTTATAAAAAAGGCATCTGAGTACACAAAAGAGTATGATAAAGCGAGTAAATTTAACTCATTGCTTGCTTTTATTTGTACTGTTATTGACAGTTGGATATGTGAAAGATAGAATTGAAAATGCTTGAAAACCTTAGGGTTTTGGGGGGCGGAAGTGCGAGAGTGCATCTGCCCCGATTTTTTTTTGCGCGCAAACGACTTTTTCTGTACACGGCTGCACAGTTTCTGTCGGATTTTCTTGCTGACGCGACGACCTGCTTTCGCGTTGCACAGTATATATAGCATGGCATATAGTGACGAATCTCACACAGTATATAGCGACGAAGCACACAGAATACAGCAGCGCAGCACACAACACACACAGCATATACCAGCACAGCATATAGCGGTGCGATGCATGCGTTATAACAACATGTAGTGCTTTGGGTTGGGGAAGTGGTCGGTTTTTAGACACGCCGAAGATGCGATTTTTGCGTTTTGGCGTCGGAAATTATGCGTTATAAATGCGTTTTACAGTAGATTTTTTAGCGATATTCGCGAATTATAGAAATTTTTTATATGCACAATTATAATACGTGTTTTGCTTGAAATCCTTCATGGGGGGGGTATAAATATTAGAGGCTTTTGGCAACCATGCTTGCATATAGGGCATAAGGGTATGTTATACTGACTACCTGTGGTTGGCTCTGTCTATGGTATTTGCAGTAGTGAGTGCACAAGATTTTAGTGCACCGAGCATTGGCATCGCATGCAGGTTGAGTGCGTGAAGTCTTAAAGATTAGAGAGTTGGAATTTGAGATATACTGCGGCTTGTGCAGCAGTGGAGGACTAGGAAGGCGAGAAAATGTTACCAGCAAAGTTCCGTGGATTCGCATCACGCGTGGGTCGTCTTGCGTCGCGCGCTTTGGTCTGGCGTAAGACCAGTGCTGATGGCGCTGTTCGTACTTCCAGCACCGCAGTTATTTCTTCCAGCAATGCCAATACTTTCGGCACTGCCAGCACTTCTTTCGACAAAGCAGTCATTTCCGACAATGCAGCCAATTCCGACAATGCAGCCAATTCCGGCAACGTCACCATCGCTCGCGCAGCACGCCCATCTCGCACTCTTCGTCGCGCGCTCTTCGCAATGTTCGTAGCCGCCGCCACCATAGTAACCATGCTCATAGTGCCGCCGATGAAAGAAGCAAAAGCGGCTAATGTTAGTTGGGATTACATTGGTAATGGATATATTTCTCCTAACTCTGTTGCGAGTTGGGATGTATATAGGGATTTCGATGTTCAGCCTCCAGATATAAATACAATAACCGTTAATGGAAAGAAAAAAACAACCATCACTTGGAATGTTCTTTTTAACGCAAATGGATGCAGAATTAAAAAAATAGAAAACCCAAATGTAGATTGTGATGAAAATACTGCTCTACATGCGTATGATGGTAGACCTGATTTTTATCTTATTCTTCCAAAAAACATCAAGGATAATAGCATAAGAATTACAAGGTATCGTACAAAATTTGTTGGCTACAGTGGTAGAAACAAAAAGTTTGTTTGGGAAGAACGAGGCAAAGATCAAATACCAAGCGATTTTAATGGTTATACTAATGCTACGCGCTTACCAGGTGATAGTGATTATGAGAATTTCTGGAAAGCATCTATTGAAAAATGTGGTTTAGGTACAGATGCAACATGTGAAGTAGATACATGGCGTCGAGCTGGTAATTTTGGTAGGTTATTTAAATCTTGGGAACAAGATAACGCTGTAGATTCTATTCGCTGGATTGTTACTGCAGAAGTTGAAGAAGGCAGTGACCCTTATAAGTTACCTTTTATGGCAGGTTGGATTTCCTACTATGGAGATAAGCATAAGTTTACAGTTTTTGGTCCGTATGATCATGATGGCGACGGCATACCAGACTTGGAAGAGTTTAAGTATGGTTTAAATCCTAAAAATGATGATGACATCCAATTCCCAAAGAGGTCTAAAGAGGACGCTGTTTACGGTGAAGTTACTTCCGTGAAACCGTATATAAATACTGGTGAGTGGGTTGGTGATTCTTATAACGGCGATTTTAAATATTATAAGGACATGCCAAATCATGGGGGCAGAACTACGTCTGAGATGATTCCAACTGATGCTGGAATAGAATTTACGTTTAAAAAGAATGAAATTGGAAATAGTGAGATACTTCCGCCCGGTGTTACTAAGACGTATAATCCTAATAATATGCAGCCTGGTCAAGCCTATATTAATCCAAGAACAGGCGAGGTTAAGTATAGTCCTAAGGCTTCTGATAGAAACAAAACTATACATTTTGATGTTCAAATAAACTATCCTGATCCTAAACCTAACAATTGTAAAATGAACAATTCAATTGTGAAGGTCAAAGGCGTTGATATACACGTTGTTTCGCAGGCGTCCCGGTATAACCCTTACTATGACGATACTACAGTAAAAGCTGGTGAAGAAAAGAATTCTCCAAATCCAAAAGACAGGGGAGGGAAGAAATTCCCATCTGGCACTAAGTTTAAGGCAGAAATTTATAATAAGTATCAAAATCCACCAACTTGGGCAAAGATTAATAACGAGTCCACTGGTGTTGTCACTTTCCACCCAAATAAGTGGGTTCCTGCTTCTAAAACTGGTCAGCCTGAGAAGAGACCTGTAGTTGTGCATTATCCTGATGGTTCAACTTCGAAGGATAAAGATTCTGGTAATCATGGTGATCCAGTTAATGCTCCAGTGTATGTAACAAGAGATAACCCTGGCACTGGTGACTTGCAGCTCCATATTCATAAGAACCAAAATGGTCAAGAGATTGACTACAACGATGGATTCGTATTCCGCAAGAATCGTGAAGTTAAGCCACAACCATGGATAGATTCTTGGTCAGTGCAGGAACCTGGCGATATTACTATTCGCTCTGTGTGTGCTGATACTACAAATCCTCTGAATCTTAAGTTTTATCTTAACGGTATTAATGGAATAACAATAAATGGTGAAAAACCGTGGCCTCATGCTACTGATGAGGAACAAGAAAAGTGCCGAAATGGTCAGGGCTGTGCAGCAAACAAATTATTTGATAGCACAGGCAGAACCATGGAGCGTACGCGTGGTAGCATCACAGGAAAGCCACTAAAGGTTGGCAATTACCAGTGCACTGTGTATGCTTTGAAGCCTAAAGCTTTGAAGAAATTTGAGGATGCTGCTAAAAAGAACAAAGATATTGAAAAGCAAACCGGTTCTCCTACCAATATCATTAATCCGGATACCTTCAAGGGTTTAAGAGAAGATATTGATTATACATCTAGGACTGTGCCAATTAAGGTTCACTCCGACGCGCATTATTATAACCCTCAATACGATAAGGTATATGTGCAGGCTGGTGGTAAGTCTAAAGAATCGGCTGCTCCAGTAAGCCATTCTGGTGCTAACGGCGTGAAAGGTAATGACAAGAGTCAACAGGAGCTTGTGCAGAATGGTACTAGGTTGCCAAAAGGCACTTGGTTTGAGCTAAGAACCTATCCTAAAGATAATGAACATGTTCTTACATGGTATAAATTTGTCAATAAGCAAAGTAACAAGAAATCAGGCAAGGATGAGCCTGAAGATAGTACTACTGACGCTAGATATGGCAAAGTTACTTTTTCTCCAGAAAAAACTGTAATGCTTGGTGAATATTTTGCTCCTGTAATTGTGCATTATCCAGATGGTTCCACTTCTGAAGATCCGGATTCTGGTAATCTTGGCAAGCCTGTATATGCGCCTGTAGAGGTAACTAGTCAACCGATCCAAAAAAATGATTTAAAGCTCAATGTTTATTCGCAATATGGCGGAAGACGAATTGAAAACAATGATAAAAATGGTATGCGTTTCCGTAAAGATGAAGTGTTAGGCGACGCTACTGGTAACACTAAGCCAATGTTCTTTGACTCATGGTCAAGTGCTAAGCAAGGAAAAATTTATCAGCGCATGCTTTGCTATAAAAAGAATCCACAAACTGGTAAACCTGAAAGCTATGAGATTGATGGTATTAATGGTCTGACACTTGCCGGTCGAAAAGGTAATACTACAAGCGGTGAATTTATTGATAAACAACCATCACAATGGACAAGAGCTACTGAAAAGAATAAGTATGAATGTACGGTTCATGGTAAAAACTGCAACCGTAACCTTTACTTATACGGTGATGAGCATGATACCGTAGAGCGCACTTGGGGTTGGTTACATGGCAAGGTTAAGGAAAATGGCGACTTTGTGTGCACTGTGTACGCTATTAAAGACCTTGAAAATAAAGATGGTAAGCATGGTGATTTACAAAATAAGTTTGATAAAGCTGTAAATGACTTTGTAAAGAAACCTGCTGATCGCAAGTTTGAAGAGGTTATTAAATCAGTCTTAACAGATAAGCCGGGTAGTGAAGATAGTCCTCAAGAAGCCACTCAAAGGCATATCGATTGGGATTCGGTAACCTTCCCAATTCATGTGCATAGTGATGCTCACTACTACAACCCAGAGTATAAGACTATTAGCATGGAGGCTGGTACCAAACAAGCCACTGAGGTGCCTAAGAGCAAGAAGAATGCCAACGATGCTAATACGTTGCAAGACGATGTGCGCGAAGGTGATCTACCGGACGGAACTTGGTTTAAGTTTAAGAAATCTTTAAGCTACACATTCTTTGAGGATGATCAAGATAATAAAGCTGACTCTGGTGATTCAGCTAAGAATGGCACGGGTCAGTTTGGCAAGGTGACGTTCCGACCGCACAAGTGGTTCCCTGTTGGTTCTGACAAAGTGCAGGTTATTGTGCACTATCCGGACGGTTCCACTTCTGAAGATAAGGACTCTGGTAATCTTGGTAAACCTATTTATGCGAAGGTAGACATTACGCGATCGCATGATGAGGATGCTGGTAATTTACGGCTGAATGTTGGCGATCGTGAAGGTAGCGGCGACTGGAATGATACTACCATCAAACTCACTAAGGGCGAGGAACTTAGTACTTCTAAACAGACGACCCGTTGGCTTGATTCATGGTCCAAGTATAAGCCTGGAAAAATCAATTTGCGCACAATTTGCAATAAGATCAATTCAGACGGCACTAAGTCTCACTACCAGTCGGGCGGTATTGCCGGCATTACGATGCAAGACGTTAAAATTTGGAATCATACTGAAGATGCGTCAGCGCAGAAAGCTTGCGAGAAGGATGCAAGTCAGTGCCACCCTGATAGGCAGCTGTACGACGATTACATTGCAAATGGTAACTCAAAAGATACCACTGAGCGTACTCGTGGGTGGATTAAAGGCAAGGCTAACGAATCCGGCGACTACGAGTGCGTAGTTTACGCGATTAAAGCAAAACAGTTTAGTAAAGACAATAACGATTTGCTTACTAGATTCGATGCAGCTGTTGGCGCACTTAACAAAGATGCAAGTAAGAATAACACTGATCCTTTGAAAGACTTCAAGTGGAAGCTTGATGGTAATAACGGCAACAAAAACGCGGTTAAAGGTGTCGACTACGAGTATCGTTCAATACCAATCCACATTCACAACGACAACCACTTCTACAACCCGAAGTATGTTGATGTGAGCGTTACGGCTGGTCAAAAGGTTGAGAATGCTGTGCCGCAAAGCGTTAAGAGTGCTAACGGTGCGGATAAATACCAGGATGTTGTGAAGGCTGGTGCGCTTCCGGACGGAACTTGGTTTGAGTTTAAGGATGCCACAAACGGCTTTGAGGTAAATGCTGACGGCACTGCTGGAAACAAGGTGTCTTTAGACTGGTCGTATTGGGCTTCTAATAACGCTGCCGATAAAACCGGTGAGCAAAGCAATAAGCCTGACAATCCTTCCAAGCAAAAGAATGGCAAGCACAGTTCCAAGGATGACGGCACTCGCTACGGCAAAGTGACCTTCCACCCAGATCAATCTGTTGCTCCTAAAGCGTACTTGAAAGAGATTGTCATCCATTACCCGGATGGCTCCACTTCGGACGACTCGGATTCTGGTAACAACGGCAAGCCTGTGTATGCGAAAGTTACAGTTGGAGGCCTCAGTGGAGCTGACAAGGATCTTAAGATGACATTGCTAAGATCCCAAGACGCTGATCCTGTTCATGACACGCTTGGTAGTGGTAATTCTCTTACTGTTATGAGCGGCACGAGCCTTACTAAGAATCCGTATGTGCTCGCGTGGAGCTTGAAGGATCGTAGCAATATTTCATTGCGTATGATGTGTGCTAAGCAAGGCGAGCAAAAGTGGAGTCGCGGGCTTGACGATACGCTCAATATGCACCTGAACCAGAATTATGGCGAAAGTGTAAAGCCGTGGGCTTTTGCAAATGCTGATCAGCGAAAGTCTTGCAGTCAAGACAGTAAGAATTGCATGGCTAACTTGCTGTATGGCTTTACGAAGGATAAAGATCCGAACAGCATAGAAAGTGCTGTGTCTCGCAGTGAAGACGATATTGCTGGCGTACCTCAAAAGGCTGGAAATTACACGTGCGCTGTGTTTGCGTTGAAGCCGAATGCGCTGACGGTGTTTAATAACACTGTTAATGGAAGTCTTATTGAAGGTAACAAGTATTCGTCTACAAATATGCAAACAACTCAGCTTGCCGGCGTAACCGTTGGAAAAGACTGGAACAGAATTGCTGTTAATGTGACCGTGATCGATCCGCCTAAATTCGCTCTGCCAAAGACCGGCGGAATGAACTGGAACGTGCTGCTTGGTGCGTTTGCTGTGATTGGCACGGGCGTGATGGCGGCTGGGTTCTTCCTTGAGCAAACCAAGTGGGGGCGCGCGATGCTCGAGGCGTTGCTGCGTAAGACACTGCTTAAAGATTTTATTTGCAAAACTGCCAAAAAGCTTCGCGCTTTAAGGCGACGTAGCGAAAGGTGGCGATGCTGATGAAAATTTTCTGCAGCTTAAAAACTGCAGTATCAACGTTCCATGTGCTGGCAATGGCATTACGCGTTACGTAGTGATGGTACTTATTTCGGAGCATGGTTCGGATTTAATCTTGCTGCGCGCGGCGCAAATCGTAGCCGCCGACAGAGTTCATGCGGCTTTGCGATGACTCCGCCGACCGTGCGCAACACAAAATAAAACAATAAACGTATTTTCCTCAAAACCTGCCCACAAGGGCACTGATATAAAGGAGAAGAAAGTGAATAAATTCACTAAACAATGCGTGGCAGCATTCGCCTCGCTCGCAATGGCTGGCACGCTGTGCGTCGCCGGCGCCGTGGTGGCAAACAACGTGGCATTTGCTACGGGTGCTACAGCAGCTGAAAAAGCTCCATGGGATCTTGGTAATGAAGCTACCACCAAGAAGGGTTCCATTACCATTCACAAACAAGATGATACTACTAAGGCAGGTGTTCCTGGCGCTGTATTTTCTGCTAAGAAAGTTAAGACAATTGATGGTACTGCCATTAATTTAACTAGTCGAGATGACTGGGAGACCTTAGCACAAAAAGTAGATAAACTTAACAAGAGTGCTACTGTTGCTGATAACACTATTGCATATGAAACTCCATTGCTAGATCAAACAACTAATTCTAATGGTGAGGCAAAGTTTGCTGATCTTTCCATTGGTATCTATCGTATTGAAGAAAAGAATCCGCCTAAGGGTTACACATCTGATGTTATTCCATTCTTCATGACAGTTCCAGAGATTACTCGTGATAAGAGCTCTACTAACAACAAGTACACTTACGATGTAAGCGTAACTCCTAAGAACCACAACGTGAAGGACGCTATTTCTAAGACGGCTGATACCAAGAACATGGTTGGTGTTGGTGATGTTTTGCCATATACAATTAACGCTACACCAAACAAGACTAAGGCAACCAACCTTGATAAAGACGGTAATGCTAAGAATCTTACTAAAGAAGATCTTAGCCAGTATGCAATCTTTGATGATGCGTTAACTACAGCATATGAGAATGCTAATGAAAATGCAGTTGCTGAAGTTAAACTTGACGGTGAGACTGATGCGTTAATAAAAGGCACTGATTATGAAGTAACGAAAGCTGCAACTCCTGATGATAATACTCGAACTCGTATTTCTGTCGTGTTTAAGGATGCTGGTCTTGAGAAGATTATCACAAAGTTGAATGCGGTTACTAATGCTCAGCAGCAGCCACAGATTCATGTGACTTTTAACTTCAAGATTGCCTCTACAGTAACTACGGGTAGTGATCATAAGCTTTCTAACAAGTATGGCTTCATCCCAGGTGGAAAAACTGGTGAAAACCATGAGCCAGTTGTGCCTGATACAACTACAGATACTGAGTTCCGTAAGTTCCACATTCTTAAGTATGATGCTAAAAAAGGTGAAACAACCAAGCTTGATGCTGCAAAGTTCAAGGTGTTTGCTGGCGCTAACGGTGATTCTACTACTGATTCCAATGCTCTGAAAGTAGCACAGAAGTGTGCTGATGATCCTACTAATGCAGATAATTGCAAGACTTCTCTTAGCGGTTTTGGTGAGAAATCTACTAAGAATGGTGTAACGGAAGATTACTCTGCTAAGGTTGGTCAGAAGTTCTACATTGTTGAGACTTCTGCTCCTGAGAACTTTACTCGCTCTACCAAGGTTTATGAAGTAACTTTGACTTCTGCTCCTTCGAAGGATGGGGCTCAAGTTGTTAAGATTGCTAACGTTCCTACTAAGGATGGAGATCACAACTGGTTCAACCTTCCAAAGACCGGTGCTGCAGGCGTGATCATCTTCGCGTTGGCTGGCATGTGCTTGGTTGCTGTTGGCATGTTCATCTTCTTGCGCAATCGCAAGAAGGATGAAGAGCAGCAGAACGCCTGATTGTAATTGGTGACTGCTGAGAAAAAATCAGCAGTCACTGCTACATGAATGTAAATATCTGTTTGCATGGCATAAATATTGGAGCTGGGTGCGACTTGTTGCTCCCGGCTCTATATTTGTGCGCTTTAATTGAACTAACTAGCGAGCGCAAAATAAATAAATCGTAAATCAAATCTAAATCCAACGAAAAACTCACGAAACGAGGAAGCATGAAATTAAACGATGCTGTTGCTAAAGTATATGCTTTCCTCAACAAAATCTCCCTGAATATCCCCATCGTAAGTAAGCTTCTCAAAAACCAAACAAACGCAACCCAAACTAACGAAACCAACTTAACCGAATCAAACGCAACCGAAAATAACGCAATCGAAAATAACGCAACTCAAACCCACGCAACCGAAGCAAAATCCGCCGAAAGTAATCAAAAATCTAAGCAAAAAACCAATCAAAAATCTAAGCTCCGCCGCATCGTCGAGCCAATCGCATTCGTGTTGGCAGGCATTTTGTGTTTCAGTTACCCTGTTGTTTCAACGCTTTGGAATAATCGCGTGTCGAAGGAGATTTCTAACGCGTACGACAAGTATAACCACGATCAGGCTGGTGACGTGCGCCGCGCTCACATTCGCGCCGCGAAGCTTTACAATAAAACTCGCAAAAATATGCTTACCACGGATCCGTATGGTCCGGATGGGCAAAAAGACATAACTAACACGCCTGAATACAAGCGTTATCTTAAGGCGCTTGAGGAGCCTATGGGCATTATCGGCATCGTAAAAATTCCGAAGATTGGCGTAAAACTTCCTATTTATCACGGCAGTTCGCAGGAAGTTTTAGCGCACGGCGCTGGTCATTTGTACGGCACGGATTTGCCGGTTGGCGGCAAGAACCGCCACACAGTTATTACCGCGCACACGGGTCTTGCGGATGCAACCATGTTCGACGATTTGGTGAATTTAAAGAAGGGCGACTACTTCTACCTCGACGTGCAAGGCGAAACTTTACGATACAAAGTATTCCGCATCAGCGTGGTTGAGCCACACGATATTAGTTTGTTACAGCGCGAAAAGGGGCGCGACTTGGCGACTCTGCTAACGTGTACCCCGTATGGCGTGAATTCGCATAGGCTTTTGGTGACGGGGTATCGTGTGCTGCCGGACCCTGTGAAGGTGCCGGGTGACCACGTGCAATGGCCGCTTTGGATGACGCTATTCGTGATTGCAATGGCGTTCTCATTGATTATTTTGTCCATGATGATTGCCGCGGCAACGTCTAAGCGATGGCGACAGCTCGACATTCGCGGCAAGCATTTGCTGGTACTTTCGCGCAAGATGCTGCGTAAGTTGCGTCGCGAGTAGCGCAAGAGTAGGCGAGTAGCGTGACGACTATATACAGCGAGCGCGTTACTGCGCGCGTTTGGAGCGTCGCACAACGCTAATCCCTCCAAATGTGAGATAACGCTCGCACTATAAGTGCTCGCTTACGAAACTCGCGTTGGAAGTCCACTGTACTTCCAACTTGAGCGAGTTTCCGCTCCGAGTCGCTTTCGCGCGCGCTGTGCTGCGCTCAAGCATGTCGTCGCGCCTGCGTTTGGAGTGCTAAAGTAGCGCAAACCCTCCAAACGTGAGATAACTCTCGCGCGAGCGTAAAATTTAGGTCAGTTGCGCATATCGTCGGTTGGCTGAAAAATTTACGGTTTATATTGCGCAACGCACTAACATTAGTTGGTAAACCAGCAATATTTTTTTAAAAAACATTGTCAAAATGCAAGGTTTTTGAAAAATTCTGTAAATTATATGTTAACTACAGATTTTTTACATGTTACTTGTGGAAAAGTGTTTGCGAGGAAATGGCGTAATTTAGCCATTTTTTCTATCCTAAATACAAATTTTTCAAATTTTATTTGCTAAATTAACAAGTTAAAAAAATTTTTTCTCTTTAAACAAGTGCTAGAGTATATGAAAAATATTTTGTTGCACTTGCAAAAATACACCATTATTTGCTGTTTGCATGGGGGGGGGGTATATCTCTTATGCGATATTTAGCGGAAATGATTCAAACCAGCGTAACAAAAATATTTACACCCGCATGAAAAATTTTGGCAGCCAGTATGAAAGATTTTGGCAGCTGGCATGAGTTTGTGATAGCTAGAACCGAAATTTTTCCGGGATAACAACCACCATTTTGAAGGAGAGTATGTTTATGAAGTTCAAACGAACGTCATATCTGACTCGTTTAGCAGCATTAAGCGTAGCCGCGGCGACGCTTATGGTGCCGCTTGGTACAGTTCCTGCGGCATTTGCAAAAAATGATAATGAAACTAAAAAAGATGAGAATGCACTTGTCTCTAAGATGCTTGATTCATCTTTAAAAGATAATAGTGAGATTAAGTCTATAGAAGATTTACGCCATGTTAATCCAACTCTTGCTAAAGCTTTTGAGAATTACAGTAAAAAAGATCAATTTAATAAAAATTCAAATGCTCAAGTGACTGTTGTTGTTACGTTGAAAAATAATCATCCGAAACTCACGAATTATGACGAAAAAGCCAACATTCATGAGCAGAATGTTTTAATTAACCGCGTAAAGTCAAAGTACAATATGACGGTTCGTCGCCAAGTTGGTTATTTAATGAGTGCTTTTGAAGCTACTCTCCCTGAAAAACACGTTCAAGATTTGAAACGTGAGCCAGGTGTAGTTTCTGTCGCAAAAGAACGTTTATATCATCCAATGGAAAATACTGCACGTAATTTGCAAGGTGTGCAAGCTGCGTTTAAAAAATATCATCTTGATGGCACTGGTATGTTGGTTTCCATCATCGATACGGGCATAGATCCAACTCACCAAGATATGAAGCTTGATGCTTCAGCTAAGACGCATCTTCGATTACAGCCAACAGGTAAAGGCAACACTACTGACAAAGTGCCTGCAGGTTTCAATTACGCTGATGAAAATACTAATTTCACAGATTCGGGTGCGGAACAGCACGGTATGCACGTTGCCGGTATTGTGGCTGCTAACGGCGATGAGACTGGTGCTCCTGCATCTGAACATAATCGTGTTGATGGCATAGCTCCAAACGCTCAGCTGCTTGCTATGAAAGTATTCTCAAACGTGCCGGGTTCGCATGGTGCTCGTGATGTTGATATTGTTGCTGCAATCGAGGATTCTGTAAAGCTTGGTGCTGATGTTATTAACATGTCTCTCGGATCAGATAACGGTTTTGGTGGAACTTCTAATGCTACATCTCTCGCTTTAAAGAAGGCTCACGAAGCTGGTGTGCTTCCAGTTATTTCTGCAGGAAACTCCGGCTTGAACTTCTCTGAAAGTGGTGGCATAGACGATGTTCTAGGTAAGTGGGATGATGCAACTCTTGGTTCACCATCTTCTTATCCTTCTGCTTTCAGCGTTGCTTCTGTAGAAAATTCAAATATTACTCAGCAGTCTGCAAATTGGGTTGGAAAAGATGGCAAGTCACATACTTTGCCGTACAGCTATTCTATTGGTTCTTTAACGGATGCACTATCTCAGCATGAACTTATGGATGCTAAAAAAGCCACTAAAGCTGATGTTAAAGATCTTGATCTTACAGGTAAATATGCTCTCGTAGAACGTGGCGATATCAGTTTTACTGAAAAGTTTAATAATACGATTTCTAAAGGTGCTAAAGGTGTGATTGTTTACAATCACGACAAAGATTCATCCTTATTCATAGGAATGGGTGGATTGGACAAAATCAAAGGTTGCTTTGGTGCGTCTATTCCTCGTTCTTATGCATTAGAAATTAAAAAAGCATTAGATAATGGTGAGAAAGTAAAGATTGCTTTCACTGAACAATTCGTTACTATCGCCAATCCGGATGATGGGAAGCCTTCTAGCTTTACTTCTTGGGGTCCAACTCCAGAATTTGATTTTAAACCTCAAATTGCTGGTATCGGTGGTAATGTTTGGTCTACGCAGAATGGAAATAAGTACACCAGCATGTCTGGTACTTCCATGGCTGCTCCAAACGTTTCCGGTCTTTCAGCGTTAGTGATGGAAAGCTATAAGAAGCGTTTCCCTGATCTTAAAAAGTCTGAAATGGCTACTCGTGTAAGCCAAGCATTAATGAATACAGCAAGTATTATTGGACATAAAGATTCTGCAGATAGTAGGAAAATTCCTTACGCTCCTCGTCAAATTGGCGCTGGTTTAGCTCAGGTCGATAAAGCTGTTGCTACTAACGTGATTGCAACAGTCAACGGCAATTCGTACGTTGCTCTTAAAAACGTGAATTCTAATCGCAACTTTACAGTTACTTTGCATAATTATGGTAAGACTCCAGTAAAATTTGCTGTCCCAGATCAGGATGTTGTAAATGAGTCTAATGAGGCCAATAAAGATACAGTAACCTCTATTAGTGATACTGAAACGTTGCAATCAAAAACGCGTGAAGTTACGGTAAAGCCTGACAAAACCGCTGATGTTAAGTTTACGTTAAGCCCAAATCGTTCTAAAGGCAATCATTATATTGAAGGTTGGGCGCGATTTGAATCGCTTACTGATACTCAGCCAGATGTTTCTGTGCCATATCTTGGCTTTGTTGGCGATTGGAACGATGAACCTATAATGGTAAAACCGGGAGAAAGCTATAGTGCAAGCCACAGTGATCTTACGACATCATTGCTTTCGGTAGCTGGTTTTATGGGTAAACTTCCGGTTAATAATGAAACGAAGCCTTATGTACTTGGCGAATTTTCACCTGCAAATAGAGATGGCTGGATGGATTATGTTGTTCCATCTATGGCTATATTCCGCGGTGCATCTGAAGTAAAATATTCTGTGTTGGATTCACATAATAAAACTAAGATTGTTCTTGGAACAGAACACAACGTGAATCGTTCTACTATTTCTAATGTTGGAGCAACCGATGGTTTAGCTGGAAATTTCGACGGGTCTGTGTGGAATCCAAAAACAAGTAGGTTTGACATTCTTCCTGATGGATGGTACACGTATCGTATTCAAGCTCGCTTAGGAGATAAGTTTGATTGGCAAACTTATGACATGAAGGTAGCAATCGATAATCATGGACCTAAAGTCACAGTATCTGATCGTGATGCTAACGGCAATGTGAAGATTGTTATTAGTGATGAGTTAAGCCCTGATCCTGGCGTACCAACTATTCATCTTCCTGGTGTAAAGGATGCCTTGAACTATGGTGATGAAGACACTCAATGCCCGTTGAATGAAGCAACTCGTACGCGAGTGTGCAAGACTATTCACATTGGTAATGAAGCTCAATACATAGATGTGCTTGTTCGAGACAATGCTATGAATTCAACTGAGGTTAAAAAGGTATTCGACACATATGCTGTGAAGAAACCGGATGGTTCAGAAGAATCTAAGAAGAACAAGAAGTTTATTATTCCAAATGAACAAAAACTTACTTCTCAACAAATTAAAGCTAATGCTCTAGAAGAAAGTAAGACCGACCCAGATATTAATGGTAAGTTCTATCTTGAGGGATATCTCACTAAAGATGTTGCTTCTATAAAAGCTTATGTGACTCCTGAAGGCGGTAAAAAGCAGGAAGTCAAATTAGCTAAAAAGCGCAAGGGTGAGAATACTTTCTATGCGTTTGTGCCACTGAAAAATGGTGAAAATACTGTGATGCTTAAAGCTTTTGATAGTAAGGGTGACCGTATTGGCAATAAGAAACTTGTTTTAAAGTTTAATGCACAAACACCTAAGATTACTGTTGATGGTCTTGACAACAAGGGTAATTTGCCTGTAGCTGCAGATGGTAAAGTAACTGTTGCTGGTAAAGTAACTGATACTCCTGGAGATACTGTAAAGCTAACGCTTAATTATCAAAAGGCTGCTGACAACACTACTGCAGCTAATGCAGTTGCTGGTTCTGTGAACAATCATGCTTCTGGTTCTGCCTCTGAATCTACTACTAAAGCTGTTTCTGGTGCTAATACAACTTCAGCAGCGAATATTAATGCAAATGTGAAGCAAGCAGATATAGCTGCAGCTAGTAAAGAAACTGAAGAAGTAGTAACTGTTGGTAAAGACGGTAGCTTCAAAACAGTTATTACTCCTGCCGCTAAAGCTGTTATGGTAACTCTTGTAGCTACTGATTCTGCTGAAAACACTACAACTATAGGTTTGGCTCTCGCTGGTCGTTCAACTCCTACGCCTAAACCTGCAGCTGCAACAAAAGATTTCATGCTTACTAATGCTGGCTCTATGGGTTCTTATGCGTGGTTAATTCATAAGAAGAATAATGGTCCAGACGTTATTGGCACTGATTACTTTGTTGCTCAAGGTGATGTGAGTTCCAAAGTGACTAGCGTGGTGTTTACTCCAGCTTCGCGTTTTGATGCTACAACTAAGAATCTTGTAACTCCAAACCCATTGCGTGCTGAAATTAAGAACGGAAAGTTTAGTGTAAAGCTTCCAATGCATCCGGGTATAAATGATTTCCGCTTGCAGGTGAACACTAAATCAACTGACGAAGATGCTGATGAAGACGATGAAACGAATGTAATCGATACTCCTGCAGCATTCTACTTCGACATTACGCCTCCAGCAGCACATTTCGATACTCCAAAACTGTATGGTCACACGTTGTTCACTAATCGTGACACAGTGACTTTCAGTGGAAATGTATCAGATGATGCTTTCGGTCAAAGTTTGCGAATTAATAATGATTCTGTAGGTGATTTCTACACTTTGGACACGAATGGTAAAGAAACAACTCGTCGCCAATTCTCAACTGACATTCAAGTAGACAATGGTGATAAGTTGCTGCTGCACTTAAGTGATCAGGTTGAATCTCATTTACTTGGTGTGATTCCAGTTGTTCTTGATGAAGTTGATCCTACTGTTAAAGCAGGTTTGGTTGAAGGCGAAGAAATCACTGATGGTCACGAAATTACTGTTAAAGCAGAAGATGATAATTTGAAGTCTTTGCGCGTTATGGTTGATGGTCATCCAGTAGCGTATACGGAAAATTATCTTCCAACTACAGCAGTAGAGGACACATTAGTGGATGTTTCTAAGGTTAACGATAATCCAACTCCAGATAAGCCAAGTTCTACAACATTAACGTTGAAGATTCCTACTAAGAAGTTGGTTGATGGTACTCACACTATCACTATTGAGGCGACCGATTTTGCTGGTAATACAGCAAGTGACGCAAGTAATAATGCAAATGGAGCTACTGCATATACATTCACGGTGAAGAATGGTGTGAAGCCTGGTGAGAATCCAACGAAGCCAAGTAATTCAGGAACCAAGGATGAGTCAACTCAAACTGATTCTGCACCAATTCCTCCTGCTTCTGCAAAAAAGATCCAAAAGTCTCTTGCTGGATTAGAAACCAAGAATGTCACAGCTGGAAAGGAAGTAAAGATTTATGTTTCTGGACAGCCTGAAGCTGTGAAGAAAGCCAAATCCGGTGATTGCATGTATGCGTTCATTTACTCTGATCCTAAGGATCTTAAGGGTGAAGATGGTCATGAATATGTGACAGTGCATACTGATGAAAACGGTAAGTACTATTTCAAGGCTTTGATTCCTAACGGATATTCAGGTAAGCACACAATCTTACTTATGGATGCAAATGGTAACCAGATTGCTTCTGGAGAGGTATCTGTATCTTCCTCTGCTTCTTCTGATAGTGGCAGCCAAACTGGTTCTGATAATAAGAATAATCAGAACCAGAATGGTAGCGGTAATGTTGGTAATACTGGCAACTCTGGTAATACTGGTAATAGCGAAGGTGGAAGCACAGGTCACGGTAACGGTAGTGGCAACAACGGTGGCAGCACTAGCGGTAATGCAAGCGGTAATACTAGCGGTAATGCCAGCGGTGATACCAACAATAATAGCCGCGGTGGTAATCATGGCGGTAGCCACAGCTCTAACCACGGCGGTAATCATGGTGGAAAATCCTTTACTACTGGAGGTAATTCCAGTAATAATTCGGAGTCGTCCTCAAAGGATGATGCGGATTCTACTAATGCAGGCGCATCCGCTGCATCCGGCGATGCCGCTGCCAATGGCAACGCAAGTGCTGCGAATGCTAACGCTGCTGCAAAGCAGAAGGCTGCTGAAAAGGAGCAGGCTGCCGCTAAGTCTGCCGCCAAGAAGATGACTTCTGATTTGGCGATGACTGGTAGCAGTGTGATTGGTATGGTTGTGACGTTTATGGTGTTGCTTGCAAGCGGTGCTGTAACGTTTAAAACTCGCAGCCGTCATGTGCACGCAAGAAAGTAAGTAAATAAAATAAATAAATAACATAAATAAACAAAGAGCACTTTCAGCTTCTAGTAAGATTGGGAGTGCTCTTTTTGTATGTAATATATTTTGGAGAATAATCCATAGTTTGTTTTACATATTAATTTGCTTCATCATTCATTCACGTGGATACTCGTTCGCTCTCCAAATGCGAGACAAGTTCCCCGTGTTTGGAGCAAAACACAACCTAAAACCCTCCAAATGTGAAAAACTTTCCTCGCTTTTGGAGTACCACACAAACCTACGTTTAGTAAACCCACCATCCAAAACAACTGAGCTCTTGTTCTAAACAAACAAGAGCTCAATGAAATCACGTGTAGGAGCAACCTACACAGGTAAATTAGAGTCTACCACATCCCCTTAGAATTTGCGTTTGTCATGTTATATTTCGTGGCGAATGTCAAACTAAATGTGCAATAATGTACAATATTTTCATGTCTGCTAATACATTTTTTACTTTGCAAGAAGCGCAACAATTTTGTGGCGTGGCTAGATTTAATCGTTATATGCGCGATGCAAATAATGATTTAGGTACAGCTATGCTTATATGCAAATCGAATCATGAATTAGCAGGAATATTGCATGAGCAGATTGGATACGTAGAAATATGCGTGCGTAATTCAATTGATTTAGAACTTCGTAAACTTGCGTTGAAAGAAAAGCAAAATGAGGAATGGACCAATCCTCTGTATACGCCAGATTTGGTTAAAGATTTGATTGAAAATCAAATCAAGCAAGCGAGAGAAATTGCAGTTCACTCGCATGATGGTAGAAGCGTAAATCATGATGACATTTTATCTAAACTCATGTGGGGAACATGGGTAAAGCTTGTTGGATCTTCGGAAACAAAAAATAGCAATCGCATTCAACAAAAACTTTGGAAAGATGCTGTAGGCAATGCGTTTCCATTTGTGAACTGTTCAAAAATGAATAAAGAGTACGATGAGGATAGAAGAATAATAGCAAAAAATCTTATTTATATTAAAGAGATTAGGAATAAAGCAGCTCATTTTGATAATTTATATAACATAGCTAGGGGAAAGAGGAATCTTACGAACGCACTGTTTACGCTACTTCATGCGGTTAATAAGTCGTTTACAACTGGATGGATTGATCCCTCAAAAATACGTAAAGCTGCTAATAAATATTTGGAACTGATGATTGGTGTTGATGATTAATACTGATGATTGGTGTTGATGAAGTAAACGGTATGAAAGCAAATGCGTAAGTTGCGCGAACTGCCTGCCTGAGCGCGCGCAATGCTGCGCTCAAGCAAGTCGTCGCGCCCGTGTTTGGAGGTCTTTGGTGGGTTTTTGCTCAAATCGAGGTAACGCTCTCACCGTGTAAAGTTTCGGTCAGTTGCGCATATCGTCGGTTGGCTGAAAAATTTACGGTTTATATTGCGCAACGCACTAACATTAGTTGGTAAACCAGCAATATTTTTTTAAAAAACATTGTCAAAATGCAAGGTTTTTGAAAAATTCTGTAAATTATATGTTAACTACAGATTTTTTACATGTTACTTGTGGAAAAGTGTTTGCGAGGAAATGGCGTAATTTAGCCATTTTTTCTATCCTAAATACAAATTTTTCAAATTTTATTTGCTAAATTAACAAGTTAAAAAAATTTTTTCTCTTTAAACAAGTGCTAGAGTATATGAAAAATATTTTGTTGCACTTGCAAAAATGCACCATTATTTGCTGTTTGCATGGGGGGGGGTATATCTCTTATGCGATATTTAGCGGAAATGATTCAAACCAGCGTAACAAAAATATTTACACCCGCATGAAAAATTTTGGCAGCCAGTATGAAAGATTTTGGCAGCTGGTATGAGTTTGTGATAGCTAGAACCGAAATTTTTCCGGGATAACAACCACCATTTTGAAGGAGAGTATGTTTATGAAGTTCAAACGAACGTCATATCTGACTCGTTTAGCAGCATTAAGTGTGGCCGCGGCGACGCTTATGGTGCCGCTTGGTACAGCAAATGCTAAAAATGCTACACAGAATAACGGCGTTTTCACAAAAAGTCAGTTATTAAAATTAAGTAAAGAATCTCATAAAAGTTATATTGATAGCTACAATCTTTACAAAAAATTTGGTTCAAGAACAGTTATTAATTCTAAAAAACCTGTAACTGTTATTGTTACTTTGAAGAAACAGCCAAAACTTCCTTCGAAACAAGCTGAAAGCAGTAATAAAGCTGAACAGAATCGTCTTATTGAAAAATGGTCTTCAAAATATGGCATGACAGTACGTCGCCAATTTGGTTACCTTATGAACGGCTTTGAAGCTACGTTGCCAATCGATAAAATGGCAGCTTTGCAGTCTGAACCAGAAGTAGCCTCTGTTGCAAAAGAACGTTTGTATTACCCTCTTGAAAATTACGCTCGCGGCTTGCAGGGTGTGAATGAAGAATTTAAAAGACGTGGTCTTGATGGAACCGGAATGCTTGTTTCTATTATCGATACGGGTATCGATCCAACTCATCAAGATATGAAGCTTGATAATTCAGCGAAGAGTCATCTGAAAGTACAGCCAAGAAAAGGTTTCACTGATAAAGTTCCGAATGGCTACAATTATGCTGATGAAAATTACACTATTACAGATAGTGGTGCAGAGCAGCATGGTATGCACGTTGCTGGTATTGTTGCCGCTAATGGTGATGAACCTGGTAAGCCAGCAGACAAGAATTGGCGTGTAGACGGAATTGCTCCAAATGCACAGTTGCTTGCAATGAAAGTCTTCTCAAATATGCCAGGTTCGCATGGTGCTCGTGACTCGGATATAGTTGCTGCAATCGAAGATTCTGTAAAGCTTGGCGCAGACGTTATTAACATGTCTCTTGGTTCAGATAACGGTTTTAGCGGAACGTCAAGTGCTACTAGTGTAGCATTAAAAAAGGCGTATGAAGCTGGTGTGCTTCCAGTTATTTCTGCAGGAAACTCTGGTTTGAACTTCTCTCCATCTGGTGGTGAAGATGACGCTCTTGGAAAATGGGATGATGCTACTTTAGGTTCACCTGCTGCATTCCCTGAAGCATTTAGCGTAGCTTCTGTTGAAAACTCGCATCTTACTCAGCTTAAATCTGAGTGGGTTGACAAAACTAATAAAAAAACGTCAATTCCTTATTCGCCTGCTACAGGTAAAGCTGACGGTAAAGAACATGAGATTGTGAACATCGGTCTTGGCAAAGAAGATGAAGTTAAGAATTTGGATCTTCACGGAAAGTACGCTTTAGTTGAACGTGGCGCAATAGCATTTAGTGAAAAATTCCAGAATGCTATTGATAAGGGTGCTGATGGTGTAATTGTTTATAACAAAGCTGGCGATTCGGCACAGTTCCTTGGCATGGCCGGAGTTGAAAAGTTCACATGCTTTGGAGCATCAATTCGTCGTGATGATGCTTTACAAATCGTTAAAGCTCTCAAAGATGGAACAGTAAAAATTTCATTCAATGATGCTTTCATGGTTAATAATAATCCAGAAAATTTGAAGCCTTCAACATTTACTTCTTGGGGTCCAACTCCAGAACTTGATTTTAAGCCTCAGATTGCTGGTATCGGTGGTAACGTGTGGTCCACGCAGAATGGAAATAAGTACACTAGCATGTCTGGTACTTCTATGGCTGCTCCAAACGTTTCCGGTCTTTCGGCGTTAGTGATGGAAAGCTATAAGAAGCGTTTCCCTAATCTTTCTCCAAAGGATCTTGCGATTCGTGTACGTCAAGCTTTAATGAATACCGCAATGATTCTTAAGAATAAAGACGGTGTTCCTTACGCTCCTCGTCAGATCGGCGCTGGTTTAGCTCAGGTCGATAAAGCTGTTGCTGCTAACGTGATTGCAACAGTCGATGGCAATTCATATGCTGCTCTACGAGAAGTTAAAGATTCTGGACGTAATATTACTGTCAATTTACATAATTACAGCAATAAAGACGTAACTTATAATATTCCTCAGCAAGATGTTATTAATGAATCAAACGATAAAGATAAGAATACGCATACGTATATTAGTAATGATGAATCGTTAAATTCTCTTAGTCAGACTGTGACTGTTCTAGCTAATAAAACTGCATCTGTCACCTTTAAGCTTGATATTAACTCTTCGCGCGATCATTATATTGAAGGATGGATTCGTTTTACTTCAAAAACTAGCGGAGAACAAGACTTAGCTGTTCCATATCTTGGCTTTGCTGGAAATTGGAATCATGAGCCTATAATCCTTGGTCCTAAAGACGTATATGGCAAATCTGGAACTAAACTACTTGCAGGGCCTTACTTCATGATGCCTGCAGTGCAAGTAAATAAGGAATCGGATAGTGCTTACGAATTTTCTCCTAATGGAGATGGTGTATTAGATTCATTAGTTCCAGCTATGGTTTTGTTGCGCAATGCTGCTGATTTGCGTTATTCGATACTAAATGATAGAGGTAAAGAATTACGAGTACTAGGTGAGGAACATAATGTTTCAAGAATGAGCTTAGGTAATTTTGGCTCTCTTGATCAAGCTGAAGCTACTTACGTTTCTCCTGTAAGTAAGTTTGATGGTAAAGTATATAATCCTCAAACGGGAAACTTTGAAACTCTTCCTGACGGTTATTATAAGTACCGTATCTCTGCTCGATTAGGTGATAAATTCAGTTGGCAGAATTGCGATATGCGTTTCAAGATTGATACACATAAGCCAGAAATGATAATTTCTGATCCTGTTAATGTGAAAGTCGATGATGAAGATGATAATGGTCATCCAATAAAGAAAGATGCACAAAAAATCACCATTAGTGTCAAAGATGCTATGAAGAGCGAACTTAGTGATTTGATGGTTTCAAGCCAATCAGTTGATAAAACTATCAAAATGTATGATGACGATTATGAAAAAACACCATGCGAGACAGATAGCAAAGGTTATCACGTATGCGACGTTATCTTAGATAAAGATGACACTTATATTAGTGCAAGCATAAAAGATATGGGTGGCAACTGGAATGATCAAAGTAAGGTCTTTAAGAATAAATCTTTGTATCTTACAGGTAAAAGCGTGCTTGATGGCGAGAAGCTTGGTTTGAAGGATTTGAAAAATGGTAAGGTTGATCTCATAGGTTATGTAAGTAAAGATATAAATCATGTGAAGATTAGCGTTACTAACGGTAGCGATACTGTTCAAACACTTGATTTTAAGCCTGAAAACATGAAGTTTGACGCAGCATTATCGTTGAAAGACGGTAAAAATGATGTTAAAGTTGAAGCTTCTGATTCTAATGGAGCAGTAGTTGCTTCTGATAGCCTTACAATTTACTTTAATTCGCATATGCCAACTGTTAGTGTCACGAATGCCAACAGTGATGGAATGTTGCCTGTTAAAAGTGATGGTTCGGTAGAAATCAAGGGTAAAGTTACGAACACAAATAAGCTTCAAGTTCGTTATAAGCGTGCAAAAACAGCTTCAGATCCTGATGAAAGTGATTGGTTGACTGGTGAGAAGAAAACTACTGTTGATGCTCGTGATAAAGTCACAGTCAAATCTGATGGAACTTTTGATGTTACTGTAAAACCTCTTACAAGCGAAAAAAGTATCACATTAGTTGCTGTGAATGATGGCAATAGTATTAGGCAAGATATTGGATTAGCTGGTCGTGCTACTGTATCAAAGGCTAATACTGGTGATGAAGATGGCTCTTTGAATTTGATTGTCGCTGATAATTTGGATGTAATAGACAAGAAGTATATGTGGATACACAGTGACAAGACTGATCCAAAGGACATTACTAATAATTCTCTCGTATTTAGAGGTCATGTAGATAAGAGCAAGAATATTACGTCCATATCATTTACTGAGGCAAATCGCGTAAAAGATAATGGTGAATATGAGGATCCAAAGCCTGTTGAGACTAAGCCTGATGATAAAGGTAATTTCTCTATAAAGTTGCCTATGCATCCTGGTGTTAATGATTTCCATCTTCTTGTGAAGTCTGGAGATAAGAAACTCTTTGATGGTCCGGCTGCTATCTTCTTTGATAATGAGCCTCCAAAGATTACGTTATCTAAGCCAGAACTTTACGGCGATACTTTGTTTGTCAACAAAGACACTGTAGATTTCGAAGGCACTTTGAGTGATGACGCATTTGGATATGATTTCTATATCAACGGTTCTGTGGTATCCAACTTCATGTCGTTTGACGGTGGTGGAGCTGCTGTAAATCGTAAGAGCTTCACAACTAAGATTCATGTTGCAGACAAAGATCACATTCTCATGCAATTTGGTGACAAGAATAAGTATCAATTTGCTGGAATGATTCCTGTAGTCTTTGACAATGAAATTCCAACAGTCAATATGACATTACTGAATGATCAGAAAGTCAGTGATTCATATGTTATCAAGGTGAGCGCAAAAGATAAGAATATTAAGTCACTTCATGTGTCTATCGACGGTAAGGATGTGTCTTCTGCAGAGAATAATTTGCAAAAGACGTTAGCTGCTAATATCCTTTCAGAAAATGAACTGGATGCTGCTAAGAATAAGCCAGCTGTTCCAAATAAGAGTGAATTGACTGTTAATGTTCCAGTTAAGGAGTTTTCTGCCGGAAAGCACTTAATCACAGTTGAAGCTGTTGATTATGCGGGTAACGTTGCAACGAAGAATACTTCCGCAGAATTCGTCGTTGAAAAGAAGTCGAATGATGGTCATGGGAACGATCATGGTTCCTCCTCTGTAACTGTCAATCCTCCTTCCGCCTCAACTCCAGCACCTAAAGCTCCTGAATCTACCGCAAAGCTAGATCAGTCGCTTAAGGGAATCCTTGTTGCTGGTGAACATATGAATAATGTTGTTCGTGCTGGTAAGAGCAATCCTGTGAAGTTGTATTTCGCTGGCATGGATGCTCCTGCTAAGGGTGATGCTGGCTCTAAGTCTCACAAGACTAAGGTCTCTTCTGTCACGAGCGAGTTCATCAAGGAACTTAAGAAAAACAAGGTTGCTTACGCTTATGCTTACATGTATTCTTCGCCTGTGTTATTGAAGGGCGCAGATGGATCTAAGTATGTGAAAGTAACTTTGGATAAGAATGGTCAACCTCAGTTTAATGTTGTGATTCCAGCTGGCTACTTCGGTAAGCATACGATTGTTTTGCTTAACGACAAAGGTGAGCAGCTTGCTTGGGCTAACGTGTGGGTTGTTCCTGAGAATGCTACAGCGTTCGATGAAACAGCTGCAGAGATTAACCTGAAGTATTCGGAGCTTCATTCTGGTACTGGATTTGATAACGGATTAGGTGCTGATTCTGGATTTGGCACATTTACTGGCACTACTTACGTTGGTACAGACGGAAATGCCTCCAGTGGAAGTGGCAACGCAGGTGCTGCATCTGGCAACGCTGCTGCAAAGCAGAAGGCTGCTGAAAAGGAGCAGGCTGACGCTAAGTCTGCCGCCAAGAAGATGACTTCTGATTTGGCGATGACTGGTAGCAGTGTGATTGGCATGGTTGTGACGTTTATGGTATTGCTTGCAAGCGGTGCTGTAACGTTTAAAACTCGCCGCCATCATACGCACACAAGCAAGTAAATAAACAAAATAAGTAAATAAACAAAAATAAATAAACAAAGAGCACTTTCATCTTCTAATAAGGTGGGAGTGCTCTTTGCTCCTTTTTTATTATTATTGGAGGAATTATGAAGCTAGCTGATTTTGCAGAGTCTGCTCGCGCGCTATTTAAGCGGCTGGCTCGTATGCGCGCTAATAAGTCCTCCAAAAGTGCGGAATCTTCCGCAAGCTCTGGAATCGCTGCATCTTCCGAAAATACTGAATCTGCGCAGTCTGCGCAGTCTACGCAGTCTTCGTAATCTTCATCATCACAAGAGCAATCTTCCCCAAAACCAATGTCCACACTTCGCAAGCTGGCTGAGCCGATTGCGCTTGTTACTATTGGCATTTTGTGTTTCAGCTATCCTGTGGTTTCTACTTTGGTCAACAACCATGCTGCCAAAGAACTCTCAATCGAGTACGATAAATTAAATAAGGAAAAGCCTAAAGAAAATCGCGCGGAAATTTTGTGAAAAGCGCGTGAATACAACGCTCGCCACAAGGCGATTATTAGCGCGGACCCGTATAACGGCAATAACGACTACATGGACACTCCCGAATATAAAGAGTACGAAAAAGTGCTTAGTGATGTCGATGGGGATTATGGGCATTGTGAAAATACCGAAAATTGACGTGAGGCTGCCGATTTACCATGGAACTACTCAAGATACTCTCGCGATGGGAGCGGGGCATTTGTACGGCACGGATTTGCCGGTGGGCGGCAAAAGCAGGCACACGGTTGTGACGGCGCATACGGGTATGCCGGATGCCACAATGTTCGACGATTTAAACACGCTGAAAAAAGGTGATTACTTCTACTTTGACGTGCAAGGCAAGACTCTTCGATACAGAGTGTTTCGCATAAATGTGGTGGAGCCGAACGATATTCGTTTGTTGCGGCGCGAAAAGGGGCGCGACTTGGCGACGCTGATTACGTGTACCCCGTATGGAATTAACACGCACAGGCTGCTCGTGACGGGGTATCGTGTGTTGCCGGATCCTGCTAACGTGCCGGGCGGCCATATGCAGTGGTCGTTGTGGATGACGTTGTTTGTGATATCGATGGTGATGTCTGCGGTGTTGATGGCGATGATGCTGATTGCGTCGTTGCGAAAGAAGAATGGTGTGAGTAGTGTGCAAGGCAGGCATTTGCTGGCGGTTTCGCGCAAAATCTTGCGTAAGTTGCGCAAACGACCTGCCTGAGCGCAGCAATGCGACACGCCGGCTTGCGCGCAAGCTCATTCTGAGTATAGTAGTTACTCGGTTCGCGAAACGAGCCAAGATAACCAACGCCCCTTTAGCTCAGTTGGTTAGAGCAGCTGACTCTTAATCAGCGTGTCCAGGGTTCGAATCCCTGAGGGGGCACAAGCAAAACCCAAGCTTCGCGCTTGGGTTTTTTCGTATCTAATCTCTCCGTCACGCATATGCAGCAGCGCGCGTTTGTCCTTCTTTGCAGTCAAGCTGGAAACATGACCTCGTCAAATATGATGCCGCAATTATTCCAAGATGATGCCCAGCTTGAACAGCCGCAACAACCGCTGCTAAATTTAGCACAGTCGCAGTCGCAACAAGTTCAGTCGCAGCTGCAATCACTTACGCCGCAGCAAGCTCAGCCGCGACAGCTCCCTCTAAAAGCCGCCGACACGACTGCCGAAAATCCGTGGCCTGTTGCCGTTTTAAGCCAAAAGTTCCACAGTGCAGTAGAACGCTGGCCAGCCGCGTGGATTGAGGGTCAAATCGTCGAAATTAACATGCGCCGCGCTTCTTCCGGTTACATCACCCTTCGCGACAGTAATGAAGAAGTGTCGATTTCAGTAATGGGCTTCAGCAATTTCGTGCAGCAGGCGCGCGAACTTCGCCAGGGCGACCGCGTAGTCGTTCACGGCAAGGCGGATATTTGGGTAAAAGCCACGCGTTTGAGCTTCGTTGCAGACGAAATCCGCCGCGTCGGTGCCGGTGACTTAAAAGCGCAAATTGACGAGTTGCGAAAAAAGCTTAAGGGCGAGGGCTTATTTGATGCTGAAAATAAGGTTCCGCTGCCGGAATTTCCTAAGTGCATCGGACTTGTGTGCGCTCCTCAAGCGCGCGCTGAAGGCGATGTTATTACGAACGTGAATTTGCGCTGGCCTGTTACGCGCTTCAAAGTTATTCACGCGCACGTGCAGGGCGTGCAGTGCCCGGCGGATATTATTGCCGCAATTAAGCAGCTCGACGCGGATCCAGAAGTTGACGTTATTATCGTTGCTCGCGGCGGTGGAAGCTTTGAAGATTTGATTGGTTTTTCAGATGAGGGTGTGGTTCGCGCTACTGCTGCGTGCGTGACGCCGATTGTGTCTGCAATTGGTCACGAGGACGATTGGACGCTGATTGATTTGGCTGCAGACATGCGCGCTTCGACTCCTACGGATGCTGCAAAGCGCGTGGTTCCAGACGTACGCGAGCAGTGGCAGCTTATTGATAACGCGTTGCAAACTATGCGCATGCGAATTTCTGCGCGCGTTGACAATGAGATTCGTCTCGTTGAAGGTTACGCGAATCGCCCGAGCCTTACGCGCCCGAGCACTATGCTTGAGCCGCACGAGCGTTTGGTTGAGCAGGCTGTTGAGCGAATGCGTCACGGTTTGGTGCGACTTCTTGACGACGCGAGTTTGACTGTTGAGAAGGCTCACGCGAGCTTGACTGCGTTAAGTCCGCAATCGACTTTGAATCGCGGATACGCGGTTGTGCAGCTCAGTGGTGGGCGAGTGCTTGACGACGCGGCTTTAGCGAAAGTTGGCGACGATATGACAGTTACGCTTAAAAGTGGCGTGGTTCTTGGCAAGGTGACTGGAACAAAGTCAGCTGTTACTAAGTCTGCTTTCATAAAGCCAAGTAAAAAGTCAAGTAAGTAATTTTTTAGATATTTTAGATATTTTAGATATTTATTTAGATACAACGAAAGGTTAGATATGAGTGAGAAAGTAACGAAAAAAGCGGAAGAAGTAGCGGCAGAAAGTAATGAAAGTGTAGAAACTGCAGAAAACACAGAATTTGCAAGCACACTTACGAAAGAAGAGCGCGCTGCGATTGAGGCGATGCCGTACGAAGAAGCTCGCGAAAAGCTGGTTCAGGCGGTTCAAGCGTTGGAAGCTGGTGGTTTGACGCTCGATCAGTCCATGCGTCAGTGGGAGATTGGCGAGGCGTTGGCAAAGCGCGCGCAGGGTTTGCTTGCCACGGTTCGCGCTAAGTTGGACGCGGCGCAGGCGGAGCAGTCGGCGACGGCGGCTACGGCTGGCACGCAGTCTAATCTTGAGGATTAAGCGCGCCGCAGTGACACGCCATAGTGTATAATTGCCATTTGTTGCCTCGGTAGCTCAGTGGATAGAGCACCACTCTCCTAAAGTGGGTGTCGTCAGTTCGATTCTGATCCGGGGCACTTTTATGTGTGGACGTTGTGCAGTTTATATTTGTGCAATGGTGTTGTGTGCTGTATAATTCGCCTATTTTTTGTTGACAAATATTAGTTTCTTTCGTATAATTAAGTAGTGGTGAAGCCAGGCAGTGTCTGGTTCGCGAAGAGCCAATCAAGCGATTGATTGGCTCTTTGTGCATCTAATAGCGGGGGATTGGTGGGGATGATGGTGATTTATAAACCTTTTACTACTATCAGACAACAAATAGAATTACTTAAGTCTAGAGGAGTAGTGTTTCCTGATGAGATTAAAGCTATGGAAATACTTGAAAGAGAAGGTTACTATAGCGTTGTAAATGGATATAAAAATCCATTTCTTGAGTCAAAAAATTCGAATAAATATGTTCAAGGAACAAAGTTTGAACACATTTATTATCTTTTTAAATTTGATCGTGAACTTCGCAGTGTTATCTTTGCAGCTACAACTAGAGCAGAAGCATTGTTAAGGTCATCATGTTCATATTGCTTTAGCCAAATGCACGGTAATGAAGTTAATGCTTACCTTAATGAAACTAACTATGAAGATCCAAAGGAATCAGGTGGTTTAATTAAAGCATTTAATCGAATTATAGAAAATAATAAGTCAAATAATCAAAAATTAAATATAGGAAAAGAGTACATACGACATTGTATCAATAATCACGATGGGCAAGTTCCATTATGGGTTTTATCTAATGATTTGACTTTCGGACAGATGTTCTGGTTTTACAAAGCGCAAACTAAATGCGTTAGAGGTTTGGTTGCTAAAAAATATACTGAACTTTATAATTCTTCACACTGTTCTCAAAAAGATATTACGTCAATAAAAATTGATTCTATTTATAGAAGAATTAAAGAGTTCAGAAATATTTGTGCGCATGATGAACGTTTGTATTGTGCTAGACCGCATAGTGATAATGCAACAGTCTTTCAGCTTATTAAAGATTTCGACATATTATTAGAAACTAGCTATTATCTAGAGTTTTTAGAGAAGATTGAAAAATTACTTGTTGCGCTTTGCGATAAAGTTCCAAATTGCTCTAAAAATGTTATTGAATGCATTGGAATGTCTAGTATTGATGAATTTTATGATTGGAAAAATAAAATTAAAGAAAATATTATCTTGAATAGTAACTTGTCTGTTCCAAACGAGGCAACGCTTAAGGCTATGAATCACGCTAATCAAATTATGAATGGCAAAATTTCTGACGATGGCATTGCTTTTAGCAATGCTAATGAAGCTAAGGCATTTTTGGATAATATGTCATGAAAATGTCATGAAAATTATTCGCGAGTCGCGAAATTATTCCTAATGTTAGGGGATAGTGTTAGATTGTTTCTAACTTAAGCGATGATCCGTTATCGGCGGGGAGTTTTCGGAAGAACGGCGAGGAATCGTAAGATTCTAGCTTATTAGAACCGACGGGGTTGGCCCGCACAGCCAAACACGAGAGGCTATGGGAATAGTTCGATTGCGTTGCATATTTGTGTTACGCACTTGCGTTATGCATTGCGATACACGTTACGTAATCATCTTATAGCAAGCGAGGTGGTACCGCGGCAGTAACTGTCGTCCTCGCAGGGAAATATTCACCCTGTTGAGCGAGGAGAGCACAGTGAGCGAATCCACTAATCCAGCAGCAAACGCGTCCGAAAATACGTCCGCAAATCACGTATACCCAAAGGTAAGTGTTTCAGCATCAACGCAAGAAAACTCCGGCGCGCAAGTTGCACCAAATCCTTCCTTCCCAAAGCTTGAAGAATCAGTTCTCCAATACTGGGATGCAAACAACACTTTCCGCAAGTCAATCGAATACCGCCCGTCCGGCAAGGGTAGCCAAAACGAGTTCGTGTTCTTCGACGGCCCTCCATTCGCAAACGGTCTTCCTCACTACGGCCACCTGCTCACAGGCTACGCAAAAGACGTCGTTCCGCGCTATCAGACTATGCGCGGTCGCAAAGTAAACCGCGTTTTTGGTTGGGATACTCACGGTCTTCCTGCAGAGTTGGAAGCGCAGAAGGAACTCGGCATTGAATCGGTTGAACAAATCGAAAAAATGGGCATCGCAAAGTTCAACGATGCTTGCCGTGCCAGCGTTTTGAAGTACACGAACGAGTGGCAAAACTACGTGCATCGTCAGGCTCGCTGGGTTGATTTCGAGCGCGGTTACAAAACGCTGAACATTCCATACATGGAATCCGTTATGTGGGCATTTAAGCAGCTTTACGATAAGGGCTTGGCTTACAAGGGTTACCGCGTGCTTCCGTACTGCCCGAAGGACCAAACTCCACTTTCAGCCCACGAGCTTCGCATGGACGCGGATGTGTACCAGAATCGTCAGGATACTACCGTTTCCGTTGCCGTTAAGCTTCGCGACGAAGCCGACGCTTACGCAGTATTCTGGACCACTACTCCTTGGACTGTGCCAACCAATTTCGCAATCGTAGTTGGCGCAGACATCGACTACGTGGAAGTTCGCCCAACTGAAGGCAAGTTCGCAGGTAAAAAGTTCTACATCGGTAAGCCTTTGCTTGGCTCCTACACTAAGGAACTTGGCGAAAATTACGAAGTTGTGCGCGAACTTAAGGGCGCTGAGATGGCTGGTTGGCGCTACTACCCAGTGTTCCCATACTTTGCAAGCGATTCCGCGCTTTCCGAGGGTGGCACTCCTGGTCCTAACGCTTTTACGATTTTCACTGCAGATTATGTTGACACCGCTGAAGGTACTGGTCTCGTTCACCAGGCTCCTTACGGCGAGGACGATATGAACACGCTTAACGCGCACGAAATTCGCAGCGTTGACGTGCTCGACGCAGGCTGCAAGTTTACAAGCGACTGCCCAGATTACGAAGGCTTGTACGTTTTCGACGCGAACTTGCCAATTTTGCGTAACTTGCGTGCAGGAGACGGTCCGCTTGCTCAAATGCCGGAAGATCAGCGCGCGTTGCTATTCCAAGAAAAAAGCTACGTGCACAGCTATCCTCATTGCTGGCGTTGTGCAACTCCGCTTATTTATAAGCCTGTTTCTAGCTGGTTTGTGTCTGTTACGAAGATTAAGAAGCGCTTGCTTGAGCTTAATCAGGAGATTAATTGGATTCCTGGAAACGTTAAGGACGGTCAGTTTGGTAAGTGGCTTTCTAACGCGCGCGACTGGTCGATTAGCCGTAACCGCTTCTGGGGTTCGCCAATTCCAGTGTGGGTGAGTGACGATCCAAAGTATCCTCGCGTAGACGTGTACGGTTCTTTGGAAGAGCTTAAGGCTGATTTTGGCGACTATCCGCGCGATGACGACGGCAATGTGAATATGCACCGCCCGTATATTGATCGCCTTACTCGTCCAAATCCAGACGATCCTACTGGAAAGTCGCAAATGCATCGTATTACGGATGTTCTCGACTGCTGGTTTGAGTCTGGTTCCATGCCTTTCGCGCAGTTCCATTATCCGTTTGAAAATAAGGAATTCTTCGAAGAGCACTTCCCATGCGACTACATCGTTGAATATATTGGTCAGACTCGTGGCTGGTTCTACACGCTTCACATTATGGCTACGGCTCTATTCGACCGCCCAGCTTATAAGAACGTGATTTGCCACGGCATCGTGCTTGGTTCCGACGGCCAGAAGATGAGTAAGCATTTGCGCAATTACCCGGATGTGAACGGCGTTTTCAACGAGTACGGCTCGGACGCAATGCGCTGGTTCCTCATGTCTTCGCCAATTTTGCGCGGTGGCAATTTGATTGTGACTGCAGACGGCATTAGGGATACGGTTCGTCAGGTTATGCTTCCAGTTTGGAGCTCGTACTACTTCTTCACTTTGTATGCGAATGCTGCAAACGGTGGTAAGGGTTATGACGCTCGTCGCCTTCGCGCGGATGAGGTTGCAGGACTTTGCAACATGGATCGTTATTTGCTTGCTCGCACGCGTTTGCTTGTTGAGCGCGTAGAAAAGTGCTTGAACGCGTTTGCGATTAGCGATGCTTGCGCAGCAGTTGGCGATTTTATTGACGTGCTTACGAATTGGTATATTCGCGGCAGTCGTGACCGCTTCTGGAATGAAGACGAGACTGCTTTCAACACGCTTTACACTGTGTTGGAAGTGTTCATGCGCACGATTGCTCCTCTTGCTCCTATGGAAGCTGAGGCTGTTTGGCGCGGTCTTACCGGTGGCGAATCCGTGCATTTGGCTGATTGGCCTTATTTGGTGGAGCCTGAAACTCTTTCAGACGGTGAGAAGAACCCTAAGGCTGGAACAGTCACTGAGCTTGGTGCTGTTCTTGCTCATGACGATGCTTTGGTTGCTGCTATGGATAAGGTTCGCGAGGTTGTGTCTTCTGCGCTTTCGTTGCGTAAGGCGGAACAGTTGCGCGTACGCCAGCCATTGGCAAACTTGACGGTTGTTGCAGAAAATACTGCTGCTGTTGAGCCTTACGAGCAGGTTCTTGAGCGCGAGCTTAACGTGAAGAATGTTACATTCTGCACTTTGGAAGACGCAAGCAACCACGGTTTGAAGATTGTTCACGAGCTTAAGGTGAATGCGCGCGCGGCTGGTCCTCGTTTGGGTAAGCAGGTGCAGTTTGCTATTAAGTCTTCTAAGAGTGGCGATTGGCGAGTTGACGAGTCTGGCGCTCCTGTTGTTCAGACTCCAAACGGCGAAGTTGCGCTTGTTGAGGGCGAGTATGAGCTTGTAAATCGCGTTGAGTCTTCGGATGCTCAAGCGGCTGCGAATACTGCTTCTGCTGCAATGCCAACTGGCGGTTTCGTTATGCTCGACACTGCTTTGACTAGCGATTTGCTTGCTGAAGGTTACGCTCGCGACGCTATTCGCGCTGTTCAGGATGCCCGTAAGGAGAACGGTTTGGATATTAGTGACCGAATCGCTTTGACTTTGAGCGTGCCAGCTTCGGACGTTGTTAAAGTTGAGCAGTTCCGCGATTTGATTGCGGAGGAGACTTTGGCTACGAGCTTCGAGGTTGTTGAGGCTGATTCTAGCGCAACTGAGCTTAGCGTAACTCTTAAGCGTGCGTAAAACACAACTAACAGCTAATTAACTAAACAAAACGTGCCGGTGTATTTCAATACGTCGGCACGTTTTGTTTTACTTCTAGTTTTATTTGACTACCGTGTTGTAGCTACTCTAAAGAATTTCATTATTCTCAATATCCATCCAGGCATAATAAAAGTGACGTGCTTTTGTTCGTTCGAGTGGTTCTCTATAATTGGATGCTCCAAATCAAAGTACTCAAGTACGTCTTCGCCGTTATCGAATTTTCTATCAATTTCTTTTCCGCTTATCTCTTTACTTTTTGTGGTGTTTTTCATAATATTGTTCCTCCTTCTTTCGTGATCTTCTTACAGAAATAATACGAATTCGATTATTTCTTTTTGTTATTACTGCAGTCCAATGTTTGCTGTCTATCTTTCCAAAAACTAAGTAGCGAGAGTCATCATTGCCTGAATTTTTGGATTTGATTTCAGTTATTTCATTATTCCAAAGTATTTGAGCTTTTTTGAAACTGATACCATGTTTAGCTAAATTTTTTAAGCTCTTTGCAGGATCGTACTCAAAATTCATACTCACCTTCTATCGTCTATTTTAACGTAAAATAGCATCAATTGAAACTATTTTTAATGATTGTTGTTTTGTATTAAGTATCGTAAATGCTTTAAGTCGGCTTTCCTAGATTTTTTTACGCATTGTGGTTAAAGGCTATTTATAGAAGCAAGCGCTACCGCATTGAGCTTGCTTGAAGCGCACAATGCAGCTTCAAGCAAGAGCAGTTAATTAACATTTTTTGGATTGTTGGTCGTCAGATTACGCTTTCTTAAGAGAATAAAGAAAGCGTAATCGAGTGCGCGCCGACGCTGAAAGCACACTGTGCTTTCAGCATTGAGTCGGTGCTACCGCATTGGGTCTCTTTTCGCGCTACGCTTAATCGAAAAGCGAGTCAATGTGACACCCCGTTTTCTATGGGTTCCTATAGTGTCGATAAGACAACAATACAAATTTTTACTCGATTTGTGTTTTGCGTTAATTTATATTGCATGATATTCAAAAAGAAAGTGCAGGTGACGAAATGAGTAAAGATGAGAAGGGTCGGTGTATTTCGTTCACGCTATAAGCGTGATTCATCTAGCGTCACCGTTCCTACTGGAAATAATTCTGGCATTATTATCGGAAGTATAATTATTGCAATTTTTGTGATTTTGGCAATTTTTGCCGATGCTTTTACTGCAATCACTGGCAATAATCCTTATGATGAGCATCCAGAATATTTAGATTTTAATTCTGTTCCAACAGGTTTTGGTGGCATTAATTTCCAGCATTGGTTTGGTCTTACGCCACTTCGTGGTCTTGATATTTTTGCAATTGTGGCTCATGGCGCGCGCGTATCTCTTGGAATTGGCGTCGCTTCTACCATAATATCGCTATTTCTTGGCATCGTAATCGGCATGATTGCAGGGTATTTCAGTGGTTTTGCAGATGCTTTGCTTTCGCGCACAATGGACGTGTTCTTCGGTTTCCCGTTCCTGATTTTTGCGATTGCTTTGTCTGCTGTTGTGCCGCAAGATTTTCCGCGTCCGCTTCTACTAATACTTGTTTTAGGATTTTTTGGTTGGCCAAGTATTGCGCGTTTAGTTCGCGCTCAAACTCTTACGCTTAAATCTCGCAATTTTGCAGTTGCATCTCGCGTAATGGGAGCCGGTACGTGGCATGTTCTTCGTGAACAAATAATGCCAAATATGATGCCGTTGTTGCTTGTGAATGTAACGTTCCTTATTCCTGGACGAATTGGAGCTGAAGCTGCGTTGTCTTTCCTTGGCGTTGGTATGAATCCGCCTTCGCCTTCGTGGGGTCGCGCTATTGCGGAAGCTGTGCAGTGGGTTTTAGTTGACCCATGGTATTTACTTTTCCCTGGAACTGCACTGTTCTTGCTAACTTTCGGTTTTAATCTTGTTGGTGACGGTTTGGCCAGTGCTCTTCAGCCTCGCGCTAAAAAGGCGGCGACGGCATGAGATATAAGGAAAATATTAGTAATAGCGATACAAAAAATAGTAATAGCAGTACGAAAAATATCAGCAATAAGCAGAATGTAAATAATACGCAGAAGAAAAATATGCAACAAAATATTAGTAATAACAGCAATAATGAATCCGCAAAAAACTCGCGAATTATTAGCAAAACCGTAGATTTTCTTACGTTTTTAATAAAGCGTTCAGCAAGCGCGGTACTTGTTTTAACACTGATTGCAGTTGTATTATTCCTTATTTTCTTTATGCTCCCAGCGAATCCTGCGCAACTAGCTTGCGGAAAGCCGTGCACTCCTGAGCGTTTGGCTCGAGTTTCCGCATTTATGGGCACGGACGCGCCGTGGTATGAGCAGCTTGGAAACTATATTCGTGGGATATTTTTTGGACGAGAATTTGGAACTAATTCTGCATCCTCAGGAATTTCAGCCGCTGGTGCCGCAATTATCTGCTCGTCTCCATGCTTAGGCTGGTCCTTCACGCTTAACGAACCAGTCACAGATCTTATTATGAGCCGTTTTGCTGTGACAGCTTCTTTGGCGATTGGCGCTGCATTACTTTGGGTAATTATTGGTGTAGTAACCGGAGTGATTTCTGCTTCTAAAGAAGGATCGCTTTTTGATCGTGCATTTAGAGCGCTTTCTTCAGTGGGGATTTCGTCCCCTGCTTACCTGATTGGTATGCTTGCAATACTTGCTTTTGCAGTATATCTGCCAATTTTCCCTACAGGCGGTTATGTGAATTTTTCGGATGATCCTTTAGGTTGGCTGCAGCATTTGCTACTTCCGTGGATTGTTTTGGCACTTCTTAACGCTGCTTATTATACGCGACTTACTCGTGCTCATATGCTTGACGAGTTGCAACAGGATTATATGCGCACTGCCTTGGCTAAGGGTATGCCGCGAACGAAAGTTATAACTCGTCACGCTCTGCCTAACGTAATGCTTCCTGTGCTAACAATGTTTGGCTTGGATCTAGGCGGTTTGCTTGGCGGTGCTGTGATTACTGAGAGAGTTTTCTCTATGCAAGGTTTGGGTTCGCTACTTCTTGATTCTGTTAAAAATCTTGATTTGCAAGTGCTGGTTGGTGTGACGCTTTTTGCGGCTGCGCTTGTGATTGTTGCGAATCTTATTGTTGACATCTGTTATCGTTTCATCGATCCTCGTGCCGCAGTCTGTTAGTGCCTTTCGAGTGAAATTGTTAGTGGGCGAGGACTAAGCGCTTGCGTTTGCTTGATGCTGCTCGTGTCAGCTCGCTCACTTTTTCTCAAGTTCAAAAATGTTAAATAGCTTATGCGCGAGTTTTAAAGAATTAAATTTTAAATAGAAAAGATTAAAGAAATAAGGGGATTATTATGTTCATTTTCAAAAATAATACGGCTTCAAAGAAAATTCTTGCTTCAACAGCAGCTTTTTCACTACTTACAATTTCACTACTTTCGCTTTCAGCTTGCACAAATTACAACTCTGGGAAAACCAGTATTACGAACGCTTCCGTGCTAAATTCTAATCCTAAAAAAGGCGGAACTTTTACAATATTTACGTCAAATACGAATATGAATTTCGATCCAGCTCGCAGTCAGGGTTTGCCAATTACGTCAAATAATTTCATCTTCCGCGCACTTACTACGTGGAAAGTAAGTCCGGATTCAAGCGAGCAAACGCGCGTAGTTCCAGATTTGGCAACGGATACTGGCACAACAAGTGACGGCGGAAAAACTTGGAAATACACTCTTAAAAAGGGTGTTAAGTATGAAGATGGAACCGAAATCACTTCGCACGATATTAAATTTGGTATTGAGCGCTCGTTTGCAGATTCGTTAAGCGGTGGTTTTGGATATCACAAAACTCTTCTTGTTGGAGCTGAAAACTATAGAGGACCATTCGACGGAAAGTCGCTTGATTCGATTGAAACTCCAGATAATCAAACGATTATTTTCCATTTGAAAGCACCTTTTGCAGATTGGCCGTGGGTGACATCTTTGGCTGCATTTGTGCCAGTTCCAACTAGTTCAGGCGATGCTCAGACATATAGTAAAAGGCCGAAATCTTCAGGACCATACAGGATTGTGCAGAACGAAGTTGGAAAGCAAGTTGTAATGCAACGCAATAAGTATTGGGATTCCAAGCTCGACAGTACTCGCACAGCTTCTGCAGATGAAATTGTGTGGAAACTTGGTTCAGACACTACTGTTTCAGCTCAGTCTATGATTCAAGGAAATACGGATACAAAAACCGCATTTTTGGCTGATTTTGTGCCGCCTGCTCAGCTTGCACAAGCTCAAGCGCATCCTCAATCTCGCAAGTTGCTAACTACTAGTAGTGATGGTGCTCTTGAATATTTGGCTATTAATACGCGCAGAATAACGGATATCAATGTTCGAAAAGCGATTCAGTATGCTGTTGATAAGCAGTCGTATCGAACTGCGAAGGGTGGCGAAATTGCTGGAGGTTTTGCTACTACGCTTATTACGCCTGGTATTTCTGGTCGAAAGCAGTTTAATTTGTATTCTGAAGATCCTCGAGGGAACGTTGAGAAAGCTAAACAACTGTTGAAAAAATCAGGTAAAACCGATATTAAGTTGATTCTGATTGCTCGTCCGGATCAAACGCAAGTGGCATCTTCTGTGCAATCAAGTTTAAAGCGAGCTGGTATTAAAGTGACGATTAAAACTGTTGATGCAATAAACTTTACGGATGCAATTACGTCAAATTCCGGAGATTACGATTTGGCTTTGGCTTCGTGGCAGCCTGATTTTCCTTCTGCTTTTGCGAATTTGGGACCGCTTTTTGATTCTTCGCAAATTGGCGGCGGTAACTGGAATATTTCTCGTTATTCGAATCCTAAAGTAGATGCTTTAATTCGCGAAGCTGTGCAAACTGTTGACGAGAATTCGGCTCATAAACTGTGGCAAAAGGCGGATCACGCTATTATGGAAGATTCTCCTGTTGTTCCGCTTATTTACTCGCATAATACGTTTATTCATGGAAGCGGTGTTGAGAATTTCTACATCGGAAGTTTTCCTGCTTACCCTAATTATGCAGCTGTGTCTTTGAATAGGTGATTGAAGATGACGAATTTGGATGCGCAAGCTTTGGATAATAAAGATTTGGATGCGCGTAAAAGAATTGTTATAAGCGTTGAAGATTTGTCAGTTTCGATTGACGGTAGGCAAATTACACGCAATGTTTCTATGCGATTGCGTGATGGAATGGTTTCTGCGTTAGTAGGCGAGTCCGGTTCTGGAAAGTCACTTACTGCGTTGGCTCTTATGGGATTGCTCGATAATAATGCGCGTGTTGAAGGGAATGCGGCGCTTCTTAACGCTTCGGATGCTAACGAATCTTTTATAAATTTGCTTAGCGAAGATGCCTCTTATGAGCATATTCGCGGTGGCATGATTGGCATGATTTTTCAGGAGCCGTCCAGTGCGTTTAATCCTGTGAAAACAATTGGCAAGCAAATAGAAGAAGCGCTAATATATCATCCTGAAAAAGCAGGAAAGCTTAGCCAAAGAGAGCGTAAGAAGCGTGTGATTTCGCAGCTTCTCGAGGTTGAGTTGAGTGATGCTGAGCGCGTGTATCGTTCTTATCCGCATGAGCTTTCTGGCGGCCAACTCCAGCGTGCGATGATTGCTATGGCTTTAATAAATCGTCCACAAGTTTTGATTGCAGACGAGCCTACAACAGCACTCGACATCACCACGCAACGAGATATTTTACGTCTTATACGTAATTTGTCGGAGAAATTACAGCTTGCTGTATTAATTATTACGCACGATATGAGTGTTGTGCGCGCGCTCGCAGATGAAATGTATGTAATGCAAGGCGGGAATATTGTGGAATTTGGCGAAGTTCAGCATATTTTTGCGAATCCTAAGCACGAATATACGCGCACTTTGCTAGATTCTGTTCCTAAATTTGATATGCAATATGCTTCAAGTGGTGATTCTTATGAAAGTATAGAAGAAGTAGCAAAAGCAATTGCTAAGAATATTGCTAAGAATATTTCTGAATCTCCAGGATCTGAATCTCCAGGATCTGAATCTCCAGGATCTGAATCTCCAGTAGTTGAAGTTCAAGGCGTAAGTGTGAAGTATTCGCATGCTCGTTTTAGCAAAAATTCAAATAAGCTTGCTCTCGCTAATGCAAACTTGCGCATTAACTCTGGCTCTACACTAGCTTTAGTCGGGGAGTCTGGAGCTGGGAAAACCACTATTGCAAAGCTTATTTCTGGGCAAATCAAACCAAATTCAGGATTAGTGCTACTTAATGGAGAAAACTTAAACAGATTAAACAATAAAGCTCGCCGTCAAGCATTATCGCGAATTGGATACGTTTTTCAAGATTCAGGTTCTGCACTAAATCCGCGTAAAACCATTGGCTGGAGTATTGCAGAACCATTACTTTTACACACGAATCTTGATGACAATGAGCGTTTAGAGCGCGTTGAAGAAATGCTTAATCAAGTACAACTGCCAGTTGAATTCGCAAGCCGTTTTCCTCACGAGCTTTCCGGAGGTCAAAGACAGCGCGTAGGTATTGCGCGAGCGTTGATTTTGCAGCCTTCTCTGCTTATTGTGGATGAGCCAACTTCTGCGCTTGACGTAACAGTGCAACGTTGTGTACTTAACTTATTGCATGATTTGCAACAAAAATACCGTTACGCATGCTTGTTTATTACTCATGATGTTGGCGTTGTGCAAGAAGTTGCTAGCGAAGTTGCCATAATTAGAAATGGCAGCGTTCGATATATTTCGTAGTATGTTTTCCTAGTATGTTGACACTCGCCATTACGATAGTAAGCGTTTTTAGGAGGTAGTTTATGGCATCGTCGGCAGCAATTGGCGTTTTTGATTCTGGGCTTGGAGGCATTTCCGTAGCTCGTCAGTTGCATGCTGCTCTTCCGCATGAGCGAATTATTTATTTCGGCGACTCTGCAAACGCGCCGTACGGCATTAAAACGCCTGAAGAAGTTAAAAAGTTAAGCTTTGCAATTGTCGAGCATTTTGTTCGCCTAAATGTAAAAGCTGTTGTAATTGCTTGTAATACTGCCACTTCCGCAGCTGTGAACGATTTGCGCGCGCATTACAATATACCTATCATAGGTATGGAGCCGGCGCTTAAATTAGCTTGTGATTTAGGTAAAGGTGAGCCTCAGCGCGTAATTGTGGCCGCAACTGAGCTTACTTTGCGCGAGCATAAGTTTGCGGATTTGCTGCAACGTTTTTCGCAAAATAACACGATTTTTTCGCAGCCTTGTCCTGATTTAGTGCGTATTGTTGAGCGTGGGGAGCTTAATAATCGTGATGTAGTTTTTGCTGCTCTTCACAAGTATTTCGACGAGTATGATTTAGACAGTATTGATTCGGTTGTGCTGGGCTGTACTCATTTTGTGTTTTATAGGGATTATTTCCGCGAGTTTTTGCCTGCGCGCACGAATATTGTTGACGGCAACGAAGGAACTATTAATCATTTGCGCAAAATATTGGAACTTAATAATGAGCTTGCAAGCGATTCTCAAGAAGGCAGCATAACTCTTACTAATTCGGATACAAGCTTGCGCATGCAGCAACTTGCGAAGAGCTTGTGCTGAAAGACTTGCGTTAAGATTTTGCGTTAAGATTTTGCGTTAAGATTTTGCGTTAAAAATCGCTCTTATTCAGCCAAAAAATACTTTAGAATATTGGCACAAAATCAAAGTAAGCAATGCCGCAACCCAAAGCACATCTATTAGCAAGTCGTATCGCAAACGGTAATAGCTTTCAACCAAGCTAAAACGCTTAACAAGCAACTTTTGCGAACTTACGCTTGCGTGAGTCAACGATATAAATTGCATTGTTGTGGAGAACATAAGCACAATGCACCACGGGCACAACGCGTGAATTACGAACATAGATTGCGAAAACAGCCAGTAAGCATAAACAAGAGCGCATAACCCACCAAGCCAAGTGCAAATTGCGAACCATCGCGGCACGCGTACGCGAATCATTCCAATAACTGCGAGCGTTACGAATACGCTTTCTGCAGCAATTCCAAAGAATGCGTTTGGGAAGCTTAATTCGCCAAATTTCACAATTTCTGCCTGCCAAGTTTGTGCAACTCTAGAGCAGGATACTACGCTGTTGAAGTCGCAGCTGAGCAGCTTATTAGGTTCGCGTGCTAAAGCAAGAGTTTCAGCAGAAAGTATAAGCGAAGTTACGAGTGCTACTGCAGAGAAAAATAGCATAATGCCATACGTCCATGCTGCAGAGTGCCTCCATCCGCTAAGTGTTGTTTCATAGTTTTCTTTAGCGGCGTCAGTTTGCTCCATTGCTGCTCCTAAAAGTTACTAATTGCGAATGATGTGAATAATAATAAATAATAGCAAATAATTATGTGTGCATATTCATTTCTCGTTACATGGCACAGTTTACGATGATTATATGACCGCAATAAGCAACAACCAACGTGACGCATCAAATCATGCTAGCGATAGCAACTCCAGCATGATGAATTTTGCGCGCGAACGCTGGGATTTGCACTGTCATACTGTTTATTCAGACGGCACTGCAACTCCAGAAGATTTAATTACGCAAGCTAAAATCGTTGGTTTGCAAGCTGTTGCTATTACTGACCACGACACAACTGCAGGATGGCATGATTTTCAAGAGGCAGCTAAAGCTTCGAATGTGCCAGTATTATTTGGTTCGGAGATTACTGCGCAAGACTCAGGCGTGTTTGTGCACATGCTCGCATACCAGTACAATCCGAAAAATAGCATGATTGTGAGCATGTTTGAGCTTACTAGGAAGCGTCGTTTTGATCGCACAAAGCGTATGGTTGAATGTATGTCGCGCGATTTTCCAATTACTTGGGATGACGTTTTGGCTCAAGCGAAGCTCGGCGACTTAACTACAATCGGGCGGCCGCATATCGCTGATGCTTTAGTAAAAGCTGGCGTGTATAAAACGCGTTCTGAAGCTTTTGCTGGGCCTATTTCTCCGTGCAGCCCGTACTATATACCAACTCCTTCTCCAAATGTTCGTGAAGTTATTGAGGCTGTTAAAGATGCTGGAGGGGTTGTTGTTATTGCGCATCCTGCCGACCCTACGCGTAACCGCGTGCTTCTTTCGGATAATCAAATTATATCGTTTGCTAAAGCTGGTCTTGACGGTTTAGAAGTGTATCATCGCGGAAATTCTAAAGCACAGCGTGAAAGACTGCTTTCTTTAGCGAGTAAGTGCGATTTGCTTGTGACGGGCGGCTCGGATTGGCATGGCTACGGTAAGCCAAATCGTTTGGGCGAAGAAACAACAAGCCGCGAAGTAGTATCGGAAATACTCTTGCGCGGCTATAAGCTCTAAAACTATTTATTTATTTATGTTGCTGTAAAGTTTCTGCCGCTCTTAGCGGAATTTCGTTATTTTAGTTGAGTGCTCCGAAGCCTACTGAATGCTTTGGCGTATCGCCGATGAGTGCGTAAGACAGCGACGAAGCTGAGACCATAATAGTGCGCCCATTTACGTCCGTAAACTCAAGCATATCTTTGGAATCGTTAATCACTTTGCGCACTTCTTCTGCGCTTTGGTTGGTTTCAAAATCGATGGAATCAGAAACGTTTTTTACTCCTAAAACAACTCGCATACATACTCCTTTTGCTTTTTACGCTATTTATCGTTTTAATTAGTATTTAGTATTTTATTTATCTTAGTCTAAGTCTGCTTGTGCGTCGCGCATTGCTCGTTCTTCACGCTCTAGCAGAGGGATGATTACGGTTTCTGGTTTATCGTCATTTTTTTGCGTATTTCTTTCTGTATCTTCAGAAAGTTTTGAGTCCGAAGAAGTCTCGTTTGCGCTATCAACCTTACTGTCACGCTCAACTATAACTTCATCCTTAACCTCAGAATCATTGTTGTTCTTGGCGTCCTTAGCTTCCTCATTGCTACCAGCGTTACTAACGTTTTCATGCTCAGCACTAGCATTGCTATCGGCAGATTTACTCATTGCAGTTTGCACAATAGTTTCTGCGGTTTCGTGTACTGTTTGAGTTTTTACATGAGTAATTACTTGAGTTGCTGTGTCGTCAGCGAGTTGTGCTGCTTTTTCAGCCTCCTCAGCGTTAGCTGCGTGTGTGCCAGCATATTGAACTTTGCGCTCATGAGTATCGTCGCTTATAGTTTTGTTGCTATCGTAAGTCTCGTCTTGAGTGTTATTTAATTCAGTATTTCTTTCTGAAGTAATGTCTCGCTCATGAGTTTCGTCGCTATTTCCAGTGTTTAGTTGGTTTTCAGTAGAATTATTCTTAGAAATTTGGCGACTTTGCGTATTGTCATTTTCAAGAAGCGTTCCAACTGTAATAGTCGAGACGGGATTTCCTGCAGCACGACCAGTTTTAGCAGTTTGTGCATTGCTAATACGACTAAGCTCGTGCGCTAAACGCTCAACTTGAGCCTTAAAACGCATAATACTAGTGTTATCTGCACGTTGCAAAGCTTGAACAAAATCGCCAACTTGTTCCATTTGCAGCCACAAGTTTGCGCGAAGCATAATCAAACTATCTAAACGAGAACCCATAATTCTACCGTATGCAGAAAGCACTGCGTTTCGGCGCTGCTCGTTAAGTTTTGCAAAAATCCAAGCCAAATCGCGCGCAGGATCGTTAATTTGCATTCTTTGCCAATTTGTCACAGCAGTAATTGTTGAGCCAGCAAACAAAATGTCGCCATCCATAAAACCGCCGTGTACTGGGCAAGTTTCAAATGACCACAATCCTTCAGTTTCCAACACTCTTGACCAACTGTCAGTAATTTCGGTTGGAATATGACCGGCTTGACGAAGTCTTTTAATCCAACCGGTTAACTGTGCGCGAATTTGACCAGTAGTAAAAGCAGAGTATTTTCCGCGCGTTACGAAAGTAGGGCGCAGGCGATGAATAGCGCCGATTGCAGTTCCAACATTTGCGCAATCGTCAGTAGTAAGAAGACGCAAGTCGCGAGCGCTACCTTCAAGATGTTCGCAAATAAGCACAGTGTCTTCATCGTTGTTGTTGGCAATAATGCTTGACATTCGTATAGATTGCTGTTGTGTAGATTGCTGTTGTACGTATTGCTGAGTGCCAGCAACTGTAGAATTTTCATCGGTTACATTATTTGCAACGTTTCCAGCGTTGTTATTAGCATCTTCGCGTTTTCCTGGCATAAACGTGAGCATAGTGTCGTAAGCGAATCCCAAAGCTGCCAAATCTTTACTGTGCTCAAGAGTCCATGCTGCACGAGCCCGGTCATGCAAACGCTTGCGACCTTTACTATCCGCACTGATAAAAACGTCGTAAAGCTTACCGGAAATATCTTGCACAACGGCGTGAGAAATTCCAGCCGCGGTATCAGTGGCATTAACTTGCTCACTTTGGCGTGTTCCTGCAAACTGTACTTCGGGCATGGCTGCAGATGCCAGTGCTGCCAACTTGAATCTACTGAGTTGTGTCACACTCCCACAGTAATACAAAGCACCGAAATTTTGCCAATTTTTTGTAAGTTATACACATATTTTTATTCTTGTTGCGTAAGCGTTGTTATTGCTGCAACAATAGAATTATGAATTCTTCACCAGAACCTTCGCAAGTGACTTCTAAAACTTCTCAAGTGACTTCTCCAGAAGCACTTTTAGACGGGTTGGATAATTCGCAACGCGAAGCTGCTACCGCACTAGAAGGGCCAGTGCGCATTATAGCTTGTGCAGGAGCTGGTAAAACGCGCACTATTACGCGCAGAATTGCGTATGCTTGCGCTACTGGTAAGTGGGATCCTGAAAGAGTTTTGGCAGTTACTTTTTCTGTAAAAGCAGCTGCGGAAATGAGATCGCGTATTGAGGCTCTTGGTGTAAGTAATGTTGGATGCGTCTCAACATTTCATTCTGCGGCTTTGCAACAAATTCGCAGCGTGTGGAACGACGTCTGTTCAGCACAATTTCCATCAATTATGAATGATTCTCAGCAAATCATAGCTTCTGCGCTTAAGCGTTATCCGGATTTTGCGGATATGACTTTGTTGCAAACTCGCGATATTTTGGCAGAAATTAATTGGGCGAAAGTTTCGCTTATTGCGCCTGACGATTACTTGCGTGTGTGCGCTTCTACGCACCGTTTGCCTCCTGCAGGTTTAGAGCCGCAGCAATTTGTCGATATATATGAAGCTTACGAAACCGAAAAAAATGCGCATAATTGCATCGATTTTAACGATATTCTTCTACTTTGCTGCCATATTTTACGAAATTTTCCGGAAGCTGCAAACCGTATTAAGCAATCAATCGGATGGATCACAGTTGACGAATATCAGGATGTGTCTCCTTTACAGCACGAATTGTTGCGATTATGGATGGGGCAGAACCGCGATATTTGCGTAGTGGGCGATCCTGCGCAAACAATCTACTCGTTTGCAGGTGCGAATAGTTACTATTTGCTTTCATTTCCGCAAGAATTTGCTCCTCTTGGAGCAGATATTAGTTTGAATACCGACTACCGCTCCACAGAACGCATAGTAGGTCTTGCTAATAGAGTGCTTGCGGCTTCTGCGCATAAAAAGGATTACGTAAAAGTTAAGGCGGCAACAAAAGGCGGCGTTCGTGTTAGCCAGCAAGTTTTTGCAACCGATGTTGAAGAAGCTTTGGGCGTAGTTGAGCAAATTGCAAAACTTGTAAAAAGCGGCGTTGCACATCTTGGGGAGTGCGCAATACTAACGAGAACCAATGCTCAACAGCAAGTAGTTTGTAAAGCGTTAAAAGCAGCAAAACTTCCGTATCGCGTGAGAAAAGACGTGGGGTGGCAGCGAAATGTTTTAGAGGATGCGCAAAGCTACGGTTCTCAAGGTATTTCTGACATTTTTGCATCTTCTAATATTTCAACTGTTACTGTTTCAACTATTCATGCTGTTAAAGGTTTAGAGTTTGCGCATGTTTACGTAATTGGCTGCTCTGAAGGGCTTATTCCTTTTGGCTCTACGGCTGATGACAGTGCTTTGGAAGAAGAGCGCAGACTTATGTACGTTGCAATAACTCGCGCAGAAAAGACTTTGCATCTTTCTTACGCTTCTAGAAAAGACAGTGGAACTGGCATGAATCGCGTGCCTAGCCGCTTTCTGGCTTAATCTCGCGGCATAAATTTTACGCTCGTGTAAAGTTTTGGTCGTTTTTGGTTGAGACCGACCTTTTCTTTACACAGTTGCACAGTTTATGCCGTTTTGAGCGTTGATGTCGATTATTCAGCTGGATTGTTATTGAATCAGGAGTTTTACAAGAGTTTTATTCGCCGTCAGCATCAGTTTCGTCGGAATTGCCGGATTCGTTGCCAGCTTCGTTACCGGATTCGTCGCCGGATTCGTCGTCAGTTTCGTTACCGGTTTCGTTACCGGTTTCGCTGTTTTGCTTCTTTTGGCGTGCATCCTCTTCCAAAAGCTTGCTAAGTTCAGCATCCCAATCATTTGTGCCTAAATCGTCTTCTGTTAATTTTTCAAAAGATTTTTCGATAGGCGCATTTTCGATAGCGTTATCAGTATTTTTGTTACTTTCGTAACTGTCTGCACTTTCGTGACTTTCGCTAGTTTCGCTAGTTTTTTCAGTTGCTTCGCTAGTTTGGTTAGACTGAGTTTCTATTGCATTTTTTGCAGCAGTTTTCGTTGCATCCTCCGCATCGATTTCTTTCGTAACTTCGTCACCTGCGTTACCAGCTTTACTTTCATTACCAGCGTCTTTCGCAACTTCGCTAGCTTCCGGCAAAGTTGGCAACAAATCTGGATGACTCCACAAGCTATCTCGCTCTTCAATACCGCGCTCGCGAGTCAACTTTTCCCACAATTGCGATGCCTCGCGCATACGGCGAGGGCGCAAATGCAAACCAAGTAACGATTCAAACGTCACTTCTGCAGGTCCTCCTGCAGCTCGCTCGCGACGCATCATCTCTCGCAACTGCTCAATGTGCACAATATGAGCCATTCCAGACTGCCATGTAACACAATCAACCCAACCTTCAACAAGTGCAAGCAAAGTTTCCAAACTATGCAAAGCTTGACACTGCTCTTCAGAATCATTGCTGCCAATATTTTGCAAATTAACAGCTCCTGAAATTGCTTCCGGATTCATTGTTTCCACGTCGCGAAGCTGTTCTTCCATAGCCTCTAAATCAATGCTTATTCCGTTTGCGTACTTAATAATCAGCGCTTCAAATCGTGGCATAAGCCATGGCACGGATGCAAATAATCTTGCGTGTGCAGCTTCTCGCAAAGCCAAATAATTCATGACTTCTGTAATATCCAACTCCCACACTTTTGCATACTCAATGCAGTTGTATGGAATTAATCCGCCTGCAGGATTTTGCAACAGCGCAAGACCTTGATCAAAACTACCGTGTACTTCGTGTGAAAGTGCTCCAGCTGCTTGACCCAGTTGCATAGCAAACGAAGTGTTTCCAAGCAGTTTCATGAGTTGCGCTGGATTATTCATTCCTTCAGGCAGCGGAATCGGCACAACTCCTGCAAATAATCCTTTTACTTCAGCATCATCCACATCTCGGAATCGCTCTTCAATAACAGAAGTGAGTGCTTCATTTACTGATTTTGCAACAGGATTAGCGAATTTAACCCAAGCTTCAAGCGTTTTTTCTACCCAATCAGCTCTAGACAATACTTCTGGCGTTCCAGGAGCAGGATTGAAATTGCACGTTATATCTAGCCATAAGTTCGCTTGGCTTAAAGCTCTTCGTGTGGCATCTGCTACGTCTGCATTTACATTTCCTTGATCGCCATTAGCGTGCTGTAAAGCAATAGATTGCGCTAACTTGCGATTAATTGGCCCTTCTTCAAGTGTTGCTTCCATTTCGTACGGATTATTAAGACCGCCTGCACTAAAAGCTTGCATCATTCCGCGAACTTCGTCTGGTTTAGGAAGCTTATCTGGATTCTGATTTAAGAGTTGTTCGCGTAGCTCAAACGGAAGCTGATCAAGTTGTTTCCATGCTTCTTCTCCTTGTATTGGCCCAAAGCATTCAATGAGCCATTGGTGAATTGCATCGTCATTCATGAGCGTATCCTTCTCGTGCCACGTGTTGCATAATTTACAGTTTTTATTTTTATACGTTTCGTATCTGCACGTATTTGTACGTATTTTACACGTCTTTATATGCGAGTTTAGCGCATCTTCTTAATAAAAATATTTTTTAATACAAATATTCTACTCGATAATATGGTTTTATGTGCTATAACTTGCGTGCAAATATATTTTAAAGCAAAACTATATAGGGCTTGTGTCATGATACAAGCATGTTTCGCTTTTCTACAGGTGCTAGTGTATTCCGTGCGTGTTTTAGATCCTTGCGCTCGCTGTCTCATGCTTTAGTTTTGTACATTACTTCGCATTCTTTGCGATATTTTGCAGGATTCTTTACAGTAATTGTTGCGATTTTTGCGTTGTCGCTTCCAAGTGCATACGTCGTAGAAGAGCCTGGTCCAACGCAGGATGTTTTAGGATCCCTATCAAATACTCCTGTGATTGATATGTCTGGTTCTCGAGTAAAAGAAAATCATGATACTGGTAAATTATTGTTGATTACTGTCAATGTTTCTGGTGTTCCTGGATATGAGGTTTCAACATTTTATTCATTGATTTCGTGGATGGATCCTCATAAAAGTTTGTTGCCTCGTGAAGCTATTGTGCCAGTAGGGCAGAGTGCTGACGAGTATGAGAAGGAATCCACAAACGAGATGAATGATTCGCAAAGCCTTGCTCAAAATGTTGCGTTACAGTACGCGTCTAAGCATCTTGGAATTAAAAAAGAAGATGTAAAAGTTCGTTTACATATTGAAGATATTGGTGGACCGTCTGCCGGAATGATGTACACTCTAGGAATTCTTGACAAGCTTACTCCTGAACAAGAAACTGGTGGTAAGACGATAGCCGGAACTGGAACTATTGAAAAATCGCAAAAAATTGGTGCAATTGGTGGTATTCGGTTAAAGATGATTGCAGCTAAAAGAGATGGAGCTACTTGGTTCTTAGCGCCTTACGATAATTGCAATGAAGTTGTTGGGCATGTGCCACAAGGTTTGCGCGTTGTAAGTGTAAAAACATTGGATGATGCTTACAAAGCGTTAAAAGCTATTGGTTCTGGTCGTGGTGCAAATAAATTGCCAAGCTGCAATGTGAAATAAAACAATAAACCAAATAAAGCAGAAACCAAATAAAGAGCAGAAAGTGGGCGATGAGGGACTCGAACCCCCGACATCCACCGTGTAAAGGTGGCGCTCTAGCCAGCTGAGCTAATCGCCCGTTTGCAACAAATTAAAAACATACATGATGGTGTGTACGAATGCAACGTGTGGCGCGCGTCGTAACAATCGCGTACAGTATACTGAATAAGAACATGTGCTCAGGAGGTCGATATTCGATGGCTCAGAAACCTGATACCGCTCGTAATGCTTCAGCAATGGAGCGTGTGGGTAAGCGTAAGTTAGGATATAACGTCGCACAGGTGAATGCTTTTCTAGAGCGTGCTCACACTTTGTACGAAAGCGATGAAGCTCGACTTACGCAGAAAGATATTCAAGAGGTTTCTTTTGACTTGGAGCGTAATGGTTACATTATTGGTCAAGTTGATGCTGCGTTATCGCGTTTGGAACGTGCGGTAGTAGATAAGTGCACTGAGCAAGAATTGGCGCAATGCGGACGAGTTGCATGGAAAGCTCGTGTAGAAGCGCTTTATCGTAAACTTTTGCAACATGCTCAAAGAGATTATCGCGATCGTTTTGATCGTGGTTCTTCGCATCACCCGTCTTATGCGCGTAAACAAGTGGATATTATGGTCGATCAAGCATTAGATAAGATTGCTCTTATGCTTGGTCATGAGCTTGAGTGGGAAACGGACAAAGAAACATTACAAGATATTGATTCTGCTTATGTTTCTAATGTGATTTTTACGCAAAAAAACGGTAAGCACGGTTATGATGAGCGTCAAGTTGATTATTATTTAAACGCTTGTGTGCGTTTGCTTAGCAGCTTGGAATCTTTTGAGCGTGTAGAACAGTATGTTGATGCGGATAATAGTAGTTCCTCATACTCTCGAGCAGCATCTGAATCTTATTCTGCTCCTGCTTCTGTTCCTCCTTCTGTTCCTCCTTCTGTTATTCCTGTAACTAAAGCTGAAGAGCCTGCTAAATCTTCAGAATCTACGGAATCTTATAACCATTCTGAAAAGCCTGTTCCATCATTTGCTCCTTCAATAAAGCCTGCATCTGATTTCAGTGCTGCTTCTGCAGCTTCTTCCGCTTCTGCCACTGCACCTTCTGCTTCTTCAATATTCAAACCTGTTGAGGATGCTGTGGATGATGAAGACACTGCGGATAGATTGTCTAAGATTGCACCTCGCTCAATACCTAGCGTGCCAAATCATGATAAACAAAGCATTTTTGCTCCTGTAGATTATGCTAATCAAGATTCTAATGATTCGTTTGAAGCGTTAAATAAGTCTGAGCGCGCAATATTTACACCTCATGCTGCTGCAAGTAAGCCTTCTAATGTTCTTAACGATACTGATAGCAATGACGAGCTTTTGCAAAGCGCTACAGTAATGCGAAACTCTTCTGAATCTTCTGTGCTACCTCCTTCTTTCACTCCTGCAGCTCGTAATCGCAATAATTCATCTGCGCCTAAGCCTGTTGCGGCTCCTGCTCCTGATGAATCAATTCCATCATTTGCTCCTCAAGATTCTGCACAGCATTCCTCGCAGCATTCTTCGCTTAATATTCCGGAGTTGCATGTTTCTAATTTGCAGCCGAGTAAGCCATTGAGTTTAGATATTCCAGATTTGTCATTCCCAATTATTGGTCATATTGATGAATCTACTAATTTCGGTAGCTCTTCTCAAGGCGACGACGATTCGGAAAATAACGATCGTAATTAATCTAACTATTAAAAAGATATAGTTTGATTTATGCCATTGTATCGCGATGAAGCTGTTGTGCTTCGTACTTTTCCTTTAGGTGAAGCGGATAGGATTGTTGTGCTTCTTACTAAGCGGCATGGCAAAGTTCGTGCTGTTGCAAAGGGAGTTCGTAGGCTTAAATCACGTTTTGGTGGTCGTCTTGAGCCGCTTATGCGTGTTGATTTGCTTCTTGCACAAGGTAAATCTTTGGATGTAGTCTCGCAGGCTGTTTCTATTGCTGCTTATGCTGGTGAAATTTGTGCAGATTATACGTCCTATGAGTATGCAAACGTCATGCTTGAAGTTGTGGATTTGCTTGTTTCTAATGAATATACAGATGAATACAGGCGTGAATATCAAGATACGCTAGGGCAGTATCGTCTACTTACTGCGGCTTTACTTTCATTGTCCAAGCATAAGCATTCTCCTGATGCTATTGGCGTGTCGTATATATTGCGAGCATTGTCATTAGCTGGGTGGTCTCCGCGACTACAAGCTTGTGTTGTATGTGGGAAAAATGAAGATTTATGCTATTTTTCGCCTTGCGCAGGTGGAATGATGTGTGCAAGCGATCACACTCCGGATTCAATAGTTTGTGCTAATTCGACGCGTTTGCAATTGTGTGCGCTTGCGCAAGGAAACTGGTCTGTTCTTGACGGAGTGTCGGTTGATTCTTCTACTATGCGATGCGTTCAGCAATGGGCTGAATATTATCTTGAGCGACCTATTCGTTCGATGGGGTTGTTACATTCGTAAGTATGGCTTTTGAAAACGTGGATTATAAGTCGCTTGATATTCCAGCGGCTCCTTTTAGTGACCCTTCTCGCATACCAGATTTTCCTAAGGGCAAAGTGCCTCGTCATGTCGGTGTGATTATGGACGGAAACGGACGCTGGGCAAAAGAGCGCGGAATGATTCGAACCGAAGGTCACAAAGCTGCAGAACCGGTAGTTTTTGACGTTATTGCAGGAGCTATAGAAGCAGGAGTTCGTTACTTAAGCTTATACACTTTTTCTACCGAAAATTGGAAGCGATCTCCACAAGAAGTGCGCTTTTTAATGGGATTTTCTAGGGATATTATTCACCGCAGAGTTGCGCAAATGAACGAGTGGGGAGTGCGCGTTCGTTGGGCAGGAAGGCGCCCTAGATTGTGGAAGTCTGTTATTGACGAGTTGGAAAAAGCGCAAGAAATCACCAAAAATAATAAAACTATTGACGTTGTTTTTTGCATAAATTACGGCGGTCGTGCAGAAATTGCGGATGCTTGCGCGCAAATCGCGAAAGAAATTCAAAATGGCAAAATTAAAGGCGATCGTGTAAGTGAAAAAATGATTGCTGAGCACTTGTATAATCCGGATATTCCAGATTGCGATTTGGTGATTCGCACTTCCGGCGAGCAGCGCACTAGCAACTTTTTGCCTTGGCAAGCATCCTACGCGGAACTTGATTTTGTGCCGGAACTATTCCCGGATTACGGCCGCGAAGTGCTGTGGAGGTCGATTGACCGCTATGCGCATCGCGACCGCAGGTTTGGTGGCGTAAAAAACGCCTAGTATCTCACTAAGATTTGTTACTTTTCGCTAGTGAGCCAAGCGCAAGCTGCCACAACTGCAGCTTCTAATCCGCGATTAAGAGTGGGCTGCAAATCTGGGGCGAATGCCGGATTGTGATTTCCAGGAGCATTCTGCATATCCGCAAAACCACCTAAGCCCCAGTAAGCGTAAGGAGTTTTAAAAGCGTTCGCGACTATAGAAAAATCTTCCGAAGCAGAAGCGCGCGAAATATCTACAGAATCTTCTCCAAAGTATTCATCAAAAGCTTTACGCACGCGCAAAGATGCATTCTGATCATTATTTGTAAGCGGATAGCAATCATAATACGTAAACTCTGGTTCTTTAGGACATCTTGCAAGCTCGCACTCTCCACGCACAATTCGTTCAATAGCATTGTGCACAAATTTTTGAGTATCTTCGCTATAAGTTCTTGTGTTAATTAAAAGCTCGGCATCATCAGGAATAATATTCGACTTACTTCCTGCATTAAGCGCGCCAACTGTAACAATTGCGTAATCTTTAGCTGCAAGTTCGCGAGAAACAATCGTCTGCAATTTAAGCACAATTGACGAAGCAACAACCACCGGGTCAACGCTCAACTCAGGCATAGAACCATGCGAACCTTTACCAAAAATGTGCACGCGAATCGAAGCTGCAGTAGTTAAGAACGCGCCCGAACGAATACCGACTGTTCCTGCAGGAATAGTGCCCAACACATGCTGACCAAGGTAAACGTCAGGCTTTGCAATCATGCTCATAATGCCATTTTTCACCAAGTCTTTTGCGCCTTGAGCTGTTTCTTCTCCAGGCTGAAAAACGCCAATATACGTTCCTTTCCAAGCATCTTTATGCTCATTAAAAGCCTTCAAGGCACCAAGTAGGCTGGAAATATGAAAATCGTGACCGCAAGCGTGTGAAACTCCAACCGTTTTGCCATTTTCGTCTTGCGCACTAACTGTTGAAGTGTAATCTTTTCCTGAATTTTCTTTAATTGGAAGCGCATCGATATCCGCTCTCATAGCAACAACAGGACCTTCGCCGTTTTTAATCTCTGCCACAACGCCTATTTTTCCAACTCGCTTTGTTTCAATCCCAGCTTCGCTAAGAATATCAATAATTGTTTGAGCTGTATGATCTTCTTTCATTGACAGTTCAGGATGTTGATGAAAGTATTTGTATTGTTTTTCTCGTTCTCTTTGGGTTTCATCTAAATCGGATAATATTTTCTGAACTGCCGTAAGTTGCAGCATAAATTCCTGCTTTCTTTTGTTTTATTATAACTTTTTTGAGTTTTGAGATTATTTGATTTTAGTTTTATTCTTCTTTATTTCGTTTGTCGAGAATCTTATCTACAAGCGCACTTTTTGCGTCAATTTGATTGCTAAAACCAGGGCGAATATCTAATTTTAGTATTACTCCAGTACGGTATCCTTTACTAACTAAAGTCATCGTAGCATCTTTCACAACGCGCATAACGTCATCAAATTCGCCCTCAATATTCGTGAACATTGCGTTAGTTTCGTTCTTTAATCCAGAATCGCGAATTACTTGTACAGCATCCGCCACGTACTCGCTCAACTCGTCTCCGACTCCGCTTGGAGCAATGCACAACGCCGCGACCGTGTTAGTTCTGTGCTCGTTCGCGTGGTCGTTTGTATTCTCGTTATTATTTTCACTCATAGTAACAATCCCTTTAAAATCGTAATCTTATGCAAATCTAGCAAAACAAGACAACGCCAAATAATGCGTCAACAAACTTATAAATTTGCATTACTTTAACAATTTTACAAGCGTCACAGGGTTTTTCTATAATAGCAACGTTTTCACCCGAATTTTCTAGTTTTACGAAAAGGTGTATTGTGGCTGTTTCAAAGCTTGATGAAGTCGTCTCCTTGGCTAAGCGTCGAGGATTTGTGTTCCCAGCCGGCGAAATTTACGGTGGCACGCGTTCTGCGTGGGATTACGGCCCGCTCGGTGTTGCGTTAAAAGATAATATCAAGCGCGAATGGTGGCGCTACATGGTGACCACGCGTGGAGATGTTGTTGGAGTGGATACTTCCGTTATTCTGCCTTCACAGGTGTGGGTTGCTTCCGGTCACGTTTCCGTGTTTAACGATCCTTTGATTGAGTGCTTGAATTGCCATAAGCGTCATCGTGCAGATAAGTTGGAAGAGTCTTATGCTGAAAAGCATGGCGACAAGATGCCAGAAAATGGATTAAAAGACATTGCTTGCCCAGATTGTGGTACTCGCGGAAACTGGACTGAGCCACGTGACTTCAACATGATGCTTCGCACTCATTTAGGACCGGTTGAAGACGAAAATAGCTTGCATTATTTGCGTCCAGAAACAGCTCAGGGCATTTTCGTTGATTTTAAGAACGTCATGACTTCTGCTCGTCAAAAGCCGCCTTTTGGCATTGCGAATATTGGTAAGTCTTTCCGCAACGAAATTACGCCTGGAAACTTCATCTTCCGCACTCGCGAGTTTGAGCAGATGGAAATGGAATTTTTCGTAGAGCCTGGAACCGACGAAGCTTGGCACCAGTATTGGATTGACACTCGTGTGCGTTGGTATGTGGATTTGGGTGTTAAGCCAGAAAACTTGCGCATGTATGAGCATCCTAAGGAGAAGCTCAGCCACTATTCCAAGCGCACTGTCGATATTGAATACAAATTTGGCTTCCAAGGTTCGGATTGGGGAGAGCTTGAGGGTATTGCAAACCGTACTGACTACGATTTGTCTGCTCATGCTAAGCATTCCGGCGAGGATTTGAGCTACTTCAACCAAGCTACTGGCGAAAAATATGTGCCTTACGTTATTGAGCCTGCGGCTGGTCTTACGCGCTCGCTTATGGCATTCTTGGTTGATGCTTACGACGTTGACGAAGCTCCAAACACTAAAGGCGGAGTTGACAAGCGCACTGTTCTTCGACTTGATCCTCGTTTGGCTCCTGTTAAAGCTGCAGTTTTGCCTTTGAGCAAGAAGCCAGAATTGCAAGCTGTTGCTCAAGATTTGGCTGCAGATTTGCGTCAGCATGATTGGGTTATCGATTACGATGAGGCTGGTGCTATTGGTCGCCGCTATCGTCGTGAGGACGAAATTGGTACTCCTTTGTGCGTAACAGTCGACTTCGATACTTTGGAAGATCATGCTGTTACAATTCGCGAGCGCGACACCATGCAACAAGAGCGCGTTTCTTTGGACAAGGTTGCAGATTACGTTGCTAGCCGAATTAACGAAAAGCGCGTTAAGTATCCGCAAGGTCCTGTTGAAATCGTTGGTACTCGTGCAGCCGACGGTGCTACGGATATTGCTAAAGAAGCTGGCGAAGACGAGTCTAAGCCTGTACAAATCGCTACTGCTGGCGGATTGTACTAATACGCGTTTGAGTAGTGCTTAAGCGAGTAGTGCTTAAGCACTAATAAGCAAAATTATTATTATAGTGAACGGAGTTAAAGCAATATGAATTTTTCTATAAAACCAGTAGATTTAGGGAAAGTTCATATTGCAACTCCTGTTGTTTTATCTCCAATGGCTGGGATCACTAACTGGCCGTTTCGCGTAATTTGCCGCGAATTTGGTCCGGACGGGCTTTACGTGGCAGAAATGATTACGGCTAGAGCGTTAGTTGCACGAAATCCAAAAGCGCTTAGACTTTGCCGTTTTGCGCCTAGCGAAAAAGTGCGCTCTTTGCAGCTTTATGGTGTAAATCCTTCTATTGTAGAACAAGCTACTCGAATTGTTGTCGACGAAAACATGGCTGATCACGTTGACTTAAACTTCGGCTGTCCAGTTCCAAAAGTGACGCGACGTGGCGGCGGTTCTGCTCTTCCTTGGAAAACTGATTTGTTGCAAGAAATTTTGCATCGCGTTGTTTCTGTTTGCGAACCTGCAGGAATCCCTGTTACGGCTAAATTCCGCGTTGGAATTGACGAGAATCATGAAACTTTTATTCAAGCTGGTCATATTGCGCAAGAAGAAGGATGCGCTGCTGTAACTTTGCATGCTCGTACAACTGCAGAATATTATGGTGGTCATTCAGACTGGACGCGTATTGGCGAGCTTGTAGAAGCACTCGATATTCCAGTTTTTGGCAATGGTGATATTTGGGGTGCGGAAGATGCGCTCGCAATGTTTAAGGAAACTGGTTGCGCTGGCGTTGCTATCGGTCGAGGATGTCAAGGTCGCCCATGGTTGTTTGCTGATATTCGCAATGCTTGCGAAGGTAGCGATAATCGTGTGAATCCTACTTTGGCAGAAGTTGGTTCTGTTATTTTGCGTCACTTGAAGCTTTTAGTTGAGTTTTATGATGGTGACGAGCGTATGGCTGTTCACGACTTGCGTAAGCATGTCGCTTGGTATTTAAAGGGCTTTCCTGTTGGTGGTGGCACTCGTAAAGCGTTTATGGAGTGCGAGTCGATTGAGGATGTTCAACATAATCTCGATATGCTTGACGGTTCTCTTCGTTTGCCAGAAAAAGTGTTAGACACGCCGCGTGGGCGAGTTAGATTTGCTAAAAAAGTTCATTTGCCGTATGGGTGGTTAGATTCTCGTACAACTAGTCACGAAGAGCGAGAGGGGTTATTTGGTGATGATCCAATGGATGCAAGTTACTAGTGTTTTCTAGGGCTTTCGTCATTTTTTTGCACTGATTATTTCGATAATGTTCTATTAAAATCACCTTGTGCTCATATTTGCATATAGCACGGTGTATTATCAAAACAGTGACATTTTTTCAGTTTATTGTGAAAACGTCGTCAGTATCGAGCGTTTTGCGCTAAAATATTGTGTAAACGTGCGTGAGTGACAGGAGATAACGGTGAGCGAGATTGCCCAGACTGACAATTTCAACGACAAAACCATCATCAAGGTAGTCGGCGTCGGTGGTGCCGGCGGTAACGCCGTCAATCGGATGATCAGCGAGGGCCTACAGAATGTAGAGTTTGTGGCCATTAATACTGACGCTAAAGATTTACTGCGTTCTGATGCTGATGTAAAGATTTCATTATCTGATGCTTCGAGCCGAGGCTTGGGCGCTGGTGCTGACCCTGAAAAGGGTGCTAAGGCTGCGCAGGATCATCAATCAGACATTGAAGAGGCACTTAAGGGTGCTGACATGGTGTTTGTTACCTGCGGTGAAGGCGGTGGTACGGGTACTGGTGCAAGCCCGATTGTGGCTCGTGCAGCTCATCAGCAAGGTGCTTTGACTATTGCTGTTGTTACACGTCCATTCGGTTTTGAAGGACCGCAACGTGCTGCATCTGCAAAACTTGGTATCGAAAATCTTCGCAAAGAAGTTGACGCGTTGATTGTTATTCCAAATGATCGTCTTTTGGAGATTTCTGATCGTACTATTGGAATTATTGAAGCATTTAAGACTGCAGATACTGCATTGCTCGCAGGTGTGCAAGGCATTACTGATTTAATTACCATGAATTCTTACATTCATGTTGATTTTTCTGATGTTACAGCTGTTCTTCGCGGAGCAGGTACCGCATTGTTCGGTATTGGTGCTGCAAAGGGCGAGGATCGTGCAACTCAGGCAGCTGAAATCGCTATTAGCTCCCCATTGCTGGAAGAAAGCATTGAGGGTGCTCACGGTGCTTTGATTAATATCGCAGGTCCAAGTGATTTGAAGCTTCAGGAAGCTTCTGCTGCAACTGAACTTGTTCGTAAAGCTATTCATCCAGAAGCTCAAATTATTTGGGGTCTTTCTTTGGATGATTCTTACGGCGATGAGGTTCGAGTTACGGTTATTGCTGCTGGATTTGATGCCCATCCTAAGGCGGAGGAGTCCTCAGCTAAAGCTGGTCAGTTTGTTGATATGCAAGCAGATGTTAAGCCTGTAGCTCCTGCACAGTCTACGTCATCTTTCAAAGAGGAAGCTCAAGCTGCTCCACAAGTAGAACAACCTGCTTCTATGCCTTCTATGTTTGAGCCTGCAATGAATCAGCAATATTCTCCTTCTGCAGCTCCTGTACAGCAGACTGCTGAACCTGACGAATTAGATATTCCTGATTTTCTGCGTTAAGCGTAACGAGAGGAGGGTTGCTTCATGGCTGGCTTTATGAAGAACGTGATGTCATACGTTGGTATGGCAGATGTGCCTGAGGATGATGATTATGCTGAATCTGATGTTCAAGAAACGTCATTCGATAATGATCGCTCGGTAACTCCTGCTGTGTCGCAACATGGTAATGATTTGCGTGGCGGTTCTGCCCGTGCGAATGCTAGTCGTATGAGTCGTATTACTACAATTCATCCTAAGTCTTACGATGATGCGCAAATGGTAGGTCGTGCTTTGCGTGACGGTGTTCCAGTGGTTTTAAACCTTACTGGTGTAACTGAATCAGTTGCGTATCGTATTGTTGATTTTTCTGCTGGAGTTGTGTTTGGTGTTCGTGGCTCTATTGAGCGTGTAACTCCTAGGGTGTTTTTGCTAAGCCCAGCACAAGTGAATATCAAAGTAGAGGATGCTCCGAACGACAATACCGCGCGTGACTTGTTCTCCTAAAAATTGTATTTGCTAAAGAATTAATTGAGCAGCGTTTGTTTAACAACTTTCGCTGCTTTTTTATACTTTTTGGTAGCATAAAAGCGATGTGTGCGAGCATGACTAAAATCATGCGAATTTAAACTAAAGGCATGTAACCCAAATAACGAAAGTAATCTCATGAGCACTGAAAATGAAAATGAAAACACTATGCAAGCCAAGCAACGCACTGTATTGTCGTTTGTGCGTCGTTCTGGGCGCTTAGATGCGCGTTTACAGCACGCTCAGGAGCGTTATGCAAGTCAGTACCTGCTAGACGTTACTGAAGCACCTGGCTCATTTAGATTGCGCGAAAATTTGAACATTACGCATGATTGGATTAGCGATAAGTGGGGGAATGATAATCCGCTTATTGTTGAAATTGGTTCCGGACAAGGCGAAAACATTGTTGCCGCAGCTGAACGTTTGCCGGAAACTAACTTTTTAGCGCTTGAAGTTTATGATCCAGGCGTTGCTCACACAATGCTTCTTGCTGGAAAGCAAGGTTTGACTAATCTTCGTATTGCACAAATTAACGCTCCTGATTTCTTCGCTGCGTGCGACTGCGGAGTTTTAGAAGAAGTTTGGACTTTCTTCCCGGATCCATGGCCTAAAATGCGCCACCATAAGCGTCGTATTGTGCAGCCAGAGCTTGCCTCTACAATACACCAGGCGTTGCGTAGAGGGGGTGCGTGGCGCATTGCTACAGATATTGAGGATTACGCTTTGCATGTGCATGAGATTATGGATTCTCGCGAAGATTTTGCAAATATTGGCGAATTAAGCGCAAGTCTTCCAATTGAGCATGTAGGGAAAGGTACAGCTGATACTGCAGCAGCTCTTCCGCACGCAGATTTTAGCGAGTCTGAGCGCTTTGCTGGTCGAGTTCTTACGAATTTTGAGCGCAAAGGCTTGGAGGCTGGTCGCACGATTCACGACTTCACCTACATAGCACAATAATGCTCTGCCGCCGCTGTTCTCGTAGCTTTGCAGTTGTACTTAGTTTCAACACGCCGTGAGTTGCGTACTGCTTTTTTGAGTGTTAATATCATATGGTTTGGTTCGAAGCCCCCTTCGTCTAACGGTTAGGACACCAGACTTTCAATCTGACAACAAGAGTTCGACTCTCTTAGGGGGTACAAATTACAACGCCGCTGGGTTTTCAGCGGCGTTTTTCGTTTTTTGTATTTCTGATTTTCGTATTTCTATTTTTGCCGCTTACCCTATTTTTCGTATTTTTGCGCAGCAATTAGTTTTTCATATATTTTTTCTATAAATCGATATAACATCTGACAATGTATTAAATATCACAAAAGGTATGTCTTGCTTTTTAGAGATGGTACACTTTCTCATTGGTACTTCTGCCCAGGCTGCGTAGGTCAGGAAGTATTCAATTAAGTAATTTACAATGCGCAGCAGCTTAAAAAAAGGATTTCCTATGAGCGATATTTTCAATACAAATAATAATGGGTTAGAATCATCTAATTGTGTAACGGATCAAGTGGATAGTAATGCTGCTTCTAGTATTAATAGGGTTATAAGCATGCGTTGGCGTGTTGCAGATATCGCATTAGGTGCTGCTCTTGCTGCTGTTTTTGGCGTTATCTTGTATGGCTATGGCTTGGTGTTTATTCCTTTGATTCGTACTTTGAATGCAGCTGTTCTTCCTGGTTTTGCAAGCATCACGCATGGTGTTTGGTATTTGTCTGGAACTCTTGCAGTTTTGCTTATTCGTAAGCCAGGTTCTGCAGTGTATGTAAATGTTGTTGCAGCATTTGTACAGGTGCTTCTTGGAACTCCGTTTAATATGCGAGATACGCTTATTTCCGCACTTTTGCAGGGTGTGTTTGCGGAGATTCCGTTCTTAATTTTCCGTTTGCGAAAGTTTAATTTGACTTTGAGTGCTCTTTCTGGTTTGCTTGTGGCTTTTGAGTATGGTGTGTTCTTAAGCTTCACTAAGTATCAGGCTAAAGCTCCTACTTATATTACGATTCATATGATTACAGAGCTTATTAGTGGATTGTTGCTTTCTGGAGTGCTTGTGTGGTTTGTGTATTTGGCTTTGCGTAAAACTGGTGCTCTTGATAACTTCGCATCTGGACGTTCTGACCGAGCTTGAAATCATCGGGATTTCAAGCTCAGTAATCCTAAGCAAGGTCAAAAATTCGACTCACTGAGTTGGCGACGTTTATGGGTATGTGCTAATCTAGTCGTTGCTGACTTTGTTAGCGTGGGGCTTTAGCTCAGTCGGTTAGAGCAGCGGACTCATAATCCGTCGGTCCAGGGTTCAAGCCCCTGAGGCCCCACAAGATATTAATAATGCCACTTCATTATGATTTATGAAGTGGCATTTTTGCATCTTATAATTTAAATTTTATTTTTTGTTTTATTTGTTATTTTCTGCCATTGACAAATAATCTGGTATTTGTTTTGGATACTTAGGCCATGCTCCTTCTTGAGTGCACACAAATGCTGCAGTATTAACAGCTGCGCGATGCGCCTCTTGCAAGCTTTCTCCTTTAAGAATATGCGCTGTGAATGTTCCTGAGAACGAGTCCCCAGCACCAACTGTGTCAAGAACTTCAACGTGTGGAGTTGGGATAGTAGAGCTTTCTCCAGTGCTAGTAGTAATCGTACTAAAAGTAGAGCCGCCTGTAAGAATCACATAATCTAGTCCGTAACGAGCTTGGAACCACTTGCAAGCTTCCTCGTCTGAAGTGTCGCGAATATTGAACATATCGCGTAATAAGAATAGTTCCGAATCGTTAAGCTTAAATACTGTTGCTTCTTGAAGTAATGTGTCGATAAGATCCTTAGAGTAGTGATCGCTTCTAATGTTAATATCGAAGAACTTCATTGCTCCAGGCTTAGTATGCTTTAACAATTGCAAAATTGTGTCGTGAGTTTCTTGAGAACGTAAGCTTAGAGTGCCAAAGCATACTGCATCTGCTCGTTCTACTAAATCAATGAGTTCTCGAGTGTAAAGAATATGATCCCATGCTATATTTCGCAGAATAGTGTACTCTGGTATTCCATTTTTTAGTGTTACTTCTACAGTGCTTGTTGGCCAAGCGTTGCGTTGAATAATTGAAGCGATGCCAGCTTTGTTTACTTTATCAATCAGCTCATCGCCGAGTTGGTCTTGACCAACAGCACTAATCATGCAACTTTGCGCTCCGTGGCACTGTGCATGATATGCAAAATTTGCTGGCGCTCCGCCAACACGTTTTCCGTGTGGAAGTAAATCCCATAAAAGTTCGCCGAGTGAAAGAACAATTGGCTTAGTCATAAATATTCCTTTCGCGCGCGTCAGTGCAGCAAATTTGTAGAGCTATACTTTTTACTAAATATCTTCTCGCTTCTTCAAAAGCATTTTGATGCAAATTTTGCTTGTAAAAATGCTACATAAACAATTATGGTGCGCCCTTTCGATAAGTAACATGCGCAATGCGTGTTACGTTTCTATAGAGCGCACCATAAGTGCTATATTGCGTACGTTTAACTTAGCTTATGCTGGCGTACTATATTATTATTTCGTTTTATTATATTTTTCTATTATTTTGATTTATTGCTTAATGCTGAAAAATATCACTTTTGTGAGCTTGTTCAGCCATCCATGCTTCTACATCATCGATTTGCTTTGGAATGTCAATAGAAAGCCACTCTGGACCGTTTTCAGTCATTAGTACATCATCTTCAATACGAATTCCAATTCCGCGCATTTCTTCCGGTAGCATCAAATCGTTAGCTGCAAAGTATAATCCTGGCTCAATAGTGAATATCATTCCTGGAGTAATTTTTGCGCCCTGATAAGACTCGTAGCGTGCTTGTGCGCAATCGTGCACATCCAAACCTAGATGATGAGCAACGCCGCAAGCGTGCCAACGACGATGTTGTTGACCTTCTGGCGAAAGTGATTCTTCAACGCTTACTTTCAAAATTCCCCATTCGTGCAAGTGTTCAGCTAGAACGCGCATGCAAGCATGGTGAATATCGGAGTAGGTTGCACCTGGCTTAGCAGCCTCAAAACCGGCTTGCTGAGCGTCAAGAACGCACTGGTAAAGCTTCTTTTGCAAGTTAGTGAATTTGCCGTTCGTTGGGAAAGTTCGTGTAATGTCAGCAGTGTAGAGGCTGTTAACTTCAACGCCGGCATCAATAAGTAGCAATTCTCCGCTGGAAACAACGCCAGTATTGCGCATCCAGTGCAAGATTGGCGCGTGCTTGCCGGAAGCAACAATCGTGTCGTAGCCAACTTCGTTGCCTTCTTCGCGAGCAACAGAATTAAAAGCACCCTCAATCATGCGCTCGGAATGCTCATGACCCAAAGCATTAGGCAAACGCGTAAGCATGCGGTCAAAACCAAGTTTTGTGGCGGCAATAGCTTTGCGCATTTCGCGAATTTCGTAGTCGTCCTTAAGCATTCGTGCTTCTGCAGCGAATTCGTGCAATTTGTCGTCTGCGCAAGTGTTTGCATCTTCATCAGTAAATCCACTTGCTTCTCGCATTGTTTCAACTTTTGCAGTAAGCTCAGGATCGGTTTCTCGAACAATTCGCACGCGAATGCCTTCGCCATTAGCATCGTCGCTTACGTTCTTTGCAATAGCGGCATCAAGTTCTGCAATATCGCGCGTTTCAATGCCGGTCATTGCTTTAAGTTCTTTTAAGCCTGCGCGAGGACCAACCCAATATTCTCCGTAGTGAGGATCCTTGTAAAATGCTGAAGTGCTGTTATCTGCGCGTGGAGCTACAAAAAGTTCTGGCGTATGATTTTTACCGGCTTTTGCTTCTTCGCTATCTTTTTCAACCGGTTCCATAACAAGCACAGCACCAGCCTCATAGTCTTGACCTAAGCCAGTGTAGTAAGCAAATGTAGTGTCTGGACGGAAAGCATAATCGCAGTCGTTATTACGCACCTTTGGTTGTCCTGCAGGGATAACTAAACGTTCGCCTGGGAAACGCTTTGAAAGAGCCTCTAAACGAGCTGGAATGTACTTGCTAGATTCAAGAGCCTTAACTTCTGGCTCCTGGTTATCCCAGTTATTCGTCATAAAATCTTTAAAAGAATCACTGTTTGGACGAAGTGAACGGTTATTTACGCGATCTTCTGCCTTTTGTGTGCCGTCAGCTTTTAGCTCTTCGCCGTGCTCAGTTGGCGTATATTCTGCCATTATGAGACTCCTTAATTTTTGCTTGTTAATTTTTGCTTGCGCAAATTATACAAATAGTAAATAAACAGTCAATAAACTAACATAGTCTTATTTAGTGTTTTATGCGAGTTTTTTAGTGCAAAATAGCAAGATTTTATACGCAATTTACAAAGTGCGTTTAAAACGCTTTTGCTATGTGAATATTGTCACAACATATTTATATGCGTGTGTTGTTGGTATCAACTAATCTAGATAGTTGGAAAATGAGTAAGCGAGCGTAAAAATTAGGGGGAGTAGTTATGTCTATTGAAAATCCAAATCGCAATAATGAGCGAATTGTTGATATCGAACGCAATATTATGAGTCGAGCTCCAGAACACAATAAAACTAATCTCGACTTGGATCGCATGCGTCTTATTCTCGATATTTTAGGTCATCCAGAGCAGTCTATGCGTGTTATTCACATAACTGGTACGAACGGCAAAGGTTCTACTGCTCGAATGGCTGAGTCAATTTGTCGAGCATACGGTTTGCGAACCGGATTATATACTTCTCCACATTTGGAGCGCGTAAATGAGCGCATTATGATTGATGGACAGGAAATTAGTGACGATCAGTTCGTCGATGTGTGGGATCAAATGAAAGACATTATCGACATGGTTGACGCTCGCATGGAAGCTGACGGTAAGCCAAAGATGAGCTTTTTTGAAGTGCTTACAGCCATGGCAATTTGGGCTTTTGCGGACGCTCCTGTTGATGTTGCTGTTATGGAAGTTGGCATGGGTGGCGAATGGGATGCCACTAATGTTATGAATGCTGATGCTGCAATTATTGGGCCGGTTGATATGGATCACATGCAATGGCTGGGAAACACTGTTGAAGAGATTGCTCGCACGAAGGCTGGTATTATTAAGCCAAATTGCACTGTTATTTTGGGTCCTCAGCCGCATGAAACTAAGGTTTTGCCAATTATTAAGGAAGTTGCGGAGCGCAATCATGCTACATTATTGCGCGATTCTTCTTATGGCGATGGCGAACTTGAAGTTGTGTCTCGTACTCCTGCAGTTGGTGGACAGGTTGTTACTTTGCGTACGCCTCTTGGCACTTATGAGGATGTTCCGGTTGACAAGTTTGGTAAGCATCAGGCTCATAATGCTTTGGCAGCTCTTGCTGCTGCGGAGGTTGTGCTGCCTGTAAGTGGTGCTTTGGATGGCGATTTAGTTGCAGAGGCTTTAAGTCAGGTTAAGGTTCCTGGGCGTATTGAGCAGGTTCGTACTTCGCCGACAATCATTATTGACGGTGGACATAACGTGAATGCTGCCGAGTCTCTTCGTGAAACTATTGAAGAAAACTATCATTTTGAGCAGCTTATTGGCGTTGTGGCAATGATGGCAGATAAACAAGTTGAAGAATACTTGGGTGTTCTTGAACCTATTTTGACGAAGATTATTGTTACGCGTAATTCTTGGCGTGACCGTGTAATGGATCCAGAAGAGCTCGAAAAGATTGCTGTAGGCGTATTTGGCGAGGATCGCGTAATTCGTGTTGACGAGTTGCCGGATGCTATTCAAACTGCTGTTGATTTAGTTGATGAAGACGATGAGCTTGGTGTGGGCTATGGTCACGGAGTGCTTATCTGCGGTAGTTTCGTCACTGCAGGAGATGCGCGTACAATGCTTGTTGAGCACGTGAATCCGGATCTAAAAAAGCCAAAGGATCAGCGCGTAGCAATACACCCGAATATTGACGAGTCTTGAAAATTAAGCTATTTTTTGCTACTTAATTCGCAAAGATTTAGCTTTTTCTACAGTATTTTTTACAAGTACTGCTTGAGCGTCAACTAACGGTATTTGCGGAAGAGGAAAAGCTTCATTAAGTACGCTTAATTCTGTGCAACCCAAAATAAGTGCGTCGCAACGGCATGCTCCTGCAGGGTCTAGCATATCGCTTAAAACAGATTCGTAACGGTGAAAATCAAGGTCTCCTGTACCTTTTACGTCATCGTAAATAAGCGAAGTAATACGTTTTTGTAAATCGTCGTCGGGTGCTACGAATGTGTATCCTGCTTCTTCTATAGCGCGCTGATACACTCCAGCTTTACGCGACCCTGCAGTACCTAAGAATCCAATACGGTTACATTTAGACTTTGGGTAACGTTTAGAAACTTCAGCTACAGCACCACGTGGCATATGCATAATTGGCACGTCGGTAAGCGCTTGGAACTTATCGTAAAAGTAATGCGCAGTATTGCACGTGAGCACAATAAATGAAGCACCCATCGCAGTTGCTTTAGCTATGTCGTCTGCAAGAGTAGGGAATGGGTTTTCGGATGATTCGCCAACAATATATGCTGTTCTATCTGGCACAGAAGCATCATTGAACACCACATAATCTAAAAACTCTTGATCGTTATGCGCATGCGTTTCTTTGTTAAGTAAACGAATATAGCTTTCTGTTGCAAGTGTGCCCATGCCGCCAAGTACAGCAAAAAACGGACGTTTCATTGTCTCATATTCCCTTCAAAGTTACGTAATAATTTTCACGCTTTATTGCGGAAAAATTCTGCATAACGTCTTGTGTAAATTGAAAACATATGACGAATCATCAACCAGCGTAGCAGATTCATATCTTTTTTATATTCTAGCGTAGTGCCCCAATCGCCGCGACGAATCATATTAAGACCGCGCTTCTTTTCATCGCCTTCTGCTACATAATTGCAAAATATCGATCGCGGAATCTCCATCCACAGCTTTTCTCCACGGCCGAACACAGTATTCCCGTCAAAAGGCTTATGGTCAATTAAATCTTCAACAAAATATTTAGCAATATTAAATCCGTTTAAAGTGACGAAATAGCTTGAACGTCCTTGACGTAAATTGATTTCAAAAAGCTTATATTTTCCGTCTCTCTCATCGTATTTCATATCAAAATTAGCTACGCCAACGTAACGTATATCTTCCAAAAATGCTTTAATATTTTGGAAAACTTCCTCATTGTAGTCTGGAATAATAGCTGCATAATTGCCGATTGCTTCTGGAGTTGGATCCTCCAGTAGAGGGTGTCCTAGAAACATCATGCGCACATGATGATTGCTATCAACGTAAGCATTTAGCACACGCATGCGGCTGTCGTCTCCAGGAATAAAGTCTTGCAAAATCATTTCATCATCGTAGCCAGCTTTGTACGAGCGTTGAATAAGAGTATCAAGTTCTTGCGGAGTATTGATAATAAAAGCTTTTTTACGTCCCTCAAAATCAATATCAAGCCATTTAGTGCTATTTGCTGGTTTCATAGCAATAGGGAAGCTGAATGGCAAATCTTCATAAGCGTGCGCTGCTACTTCTTGAGCGTTTACAACTTTAGTTTTTGGATGAGGAAGATTGTATTTTTCACAAGTTTTATAGAATGAGCTTTTAAGGCTAAGCTGGCGATTGAGTGAATTTGGCAATGTGTGGAAAGCAAAATATTCGTGCAATTCATCACCGCATTGGCTTAGAAGGTTCGCATATACGTCGCCGCAAGGAATAAGCAGAAGCTTGGTATTAGGATGCTCTTGATGCCATGATTTAGCAAAATTAAGCATTGTATTGCGGAATGTAGGAAGTTCTCCAAAGCCTGGAACAATTCTCACATCGACAATTTTGCTAAATTTCGTAGGTGAAAGTTGGAAGTGCGCAAAAGCAATTGAAGTAATGCCATATTCTTCATGGAATGCTCGAGCCATGCCATATGCGTTTATATCGCTACCGAGTAACACAGGTTGGAATTGTTGATTATTCATTTGTATCTTCTTCATTTGTTTTAATTTGTTATTTAACTTGTTTGTTATTTAGTTTGTTAGCTAGCTTGTTATTTAGTTTATGTAGTAATTGCGTTTATTTTATTCGTATATTTTCATACTTTCGCATAAGCGTATTACAGACCAAAAAGACGCTTTATTACGAATGAATCACCCTCATACGGCACATGCTTTCGTTTGTTTTTAATCCAACGTTCATCGCCCTTACCAATAGCAAGAAGAATGTTTAATCTTCCATTTTTTTGTTCGCTGTTTGCAGCATCGTTGTAAGCGTATTCTATTGCTTCAGCTCTGTCGATAATAATGCGTGAAGAAACATTTGGGTCCGTAACATAACTTTGCATATCCTCGCAAATATGCATTACGTCTTCAGTATCAGTATCTTCAGTAGTGAAAATAAACTGTTCTATGCGGTTTTGCGCTGCTTCAACAATTTCTTTACGACGGTCGACAGCTTTATCTCCTGTGGAACCAGTTATTAGCGTAATTCGAGGATTAAATTTGCCGTAGCGCTCTTCTACAAAGTCAAGAACTGATTTTGTAGAAATGTAGTTATGCGCATAGTCGACAACTGCAATCATATTTGAGTGCGTGTCTTTGAAAACTTCCATGCGTCCAGAAATTTTCACGTTCTCAATAGCGTGTAATGCGTGTAAATCAGTATCTTGATTAATTCCCAATTCTCCTGCAATAGCGATTGCAGCTAAAGCATTTTCGTAGTTAAAATCTCCTGCAATAGACAATGCGAATTCGTCAATAGGGCAGTAGTGCACGTCTTCTTCGTAGTCGTTATCTTCATAGTCGTCGTCTTCGCTTGAGTCTCGCATAGCGATGCAATGTGATTCACTATTTTCTACTGGCATTGCAATGTAGTCAGGAGTAAGTAATTCTGTGTAGTCATCATCGTTAGCAGGAGCGCAATAATTTATGCGATCGTCGTCAATATCATCGAAATTGTCATTTTCGCAAGCGTCGCTTTCTATTTCATCTTTTTTAATGCGAGCAAAAGTTGTTACGAGCACATTGTTGCGTTCTGCATCTTGTAAAAGAAGATCTGCGTGATCTGTATCAGAATTTAGTACTAAACGCTTAGTATTTGCAATAATTTGTCGTTTGCAATACAAGTAATCTTCAAAAGTTGGGTGTTCAATAGGGCTAATGTGGTCTGGGCTAATGTTTAAGAATGCTGCAACATCGAATTTAAGACCATATACGCGATTCACCTTATAAGCTTGTGAAGAAACTTCCATAACAAGATACTTCATGCCGTTATCTACAGCTTCGCGCATCATTTTGAAAGCATCAAAACTTTCAGGAGTAGTTAAATTAGATTCAACGTAATTTTTTCCGTCTACGCAATTATCTACTGAAGAAAACAGTGCTGCTTTACCGTGCGAATGGGAGTTTAGAATAGCGTGAGTAAAGTAGGCTGTAGTTGTTTTGCCTTTAGTTCCAGTAATTCCAACAATAGTGAGTTTTTCTTGTGGATTTCCAAAGAATGCTGCTGCAAGCACGCTCATTGCTTTTTTAGCATCCGTAACAATTAAACCAACAGCTTTTGTGTATTGTGCGTAGCTTTGTTCAGCAACATATGCAGCAAGTCCTTTGTTGTCTGCATTTAAAAGATATTCCGACTGAAAATTGCCTTTAATAAACAGAAGTGTCCCAGGTGTAATATCGCGAGTATCGTAAGTTGCGTTAGTAAAGCACTCATCTGCATCAATATTTGGGAAATAATACGGATTTAAAGACCATATTTCATTGCGAGAATGAGTAGAGTCTACAGTTTTTTCTTTAGTATTAGCACTATTAGTATCTTCTGCTTTACAATATTGAATCATTTCGCGTAACAAACCATAGTGTTGCAAAATTTCACTTGCGTTTGCTAGTGACAACGTGTTATGCATGATCATAATTTACTTCTTTTCGCCAAATGTTTTATAGCCATGTTCCAGTAATAGGCTCACGTCCGTGAGATTGCAGCCATTGATTGAAGCTATCTCGCCAATTAATATAAGCTTCGCGCTGCCAATCCATCATAGTATTCAGCCTCATGCAACTTACTGACTCATATAGTTTGCTCATTGGAGCAATCAAATCAAGAGCTGCAACTGTGTCTGCTGTAGCATCGTGGAAATCTCCGATTGGTTCAACTCCATAAAATTGAGATGTAATAGTGAGAGTACGCTTGCCGGATCTTCTAGAAACAGCTCTATCGATAACAAGAGGATCAACAGTAAGAATGTCATTAGCGTTTAGTGCATGTATTGAACAAGTTGCGCGTTCTTCTAGCGCAGTAAGATGCCAACGCTTCAAGTCGTGACGTAACATTGCAATATCAAATGGAGCGTTATAAGCAAGTAGTGGAATATTCTTAGCTTGAGCCATGCTTACTGCGCGTGCAAGGAATTCAAGTTCTTCTTCAGGCTCTCCGCCGTGTTCTTGAAGGTATTCGTCTGTGAAACCATTTACTTCGCTTGCCTTAGGATTCATAGGCTGATGAGGGTTAATTAACCAAGTTGATACCACATCTCCATCGTGAGCTAGTTCAGGATTGCGTAATACTAGAGTTGCAGAAACAATGGCATCTTTACCAATATTTGCACCTGTAGTTTCAGTGTCGAAACCAAGTAACCATGATTCAGCAAGTAATGTATTCTCAGCTTGCTTAGGTGCTAAATCTAAAGCATTTAACAATTCTTGAATATGAGTTGGCATAGTCACAATACTACCGCAATGTCACGCAATGTCACACTATGCCGCGCTGCATTATTGTGCTGCGATGTGTTATCATCTCGCGCTGCGCTACACTATGCAACACGACAAATTAGTAGCTATATGTGCAAAGTAAAAGTATTATTGACTATATGAGTGAGCAAATCGAGAAGACAAATGTTATGTGCTCTAAAAGCGTAAGAGCTAAAAAACAAAGTGCAAAAAATTGTAATGCTCGCTTATTTAGTGATCGTTTAGTAGATACTAAGCAAAGTTCTGCAATGGAAAGTCGACGCAAAAGATTTGAACAACTTGTATCTACTTGCGTTGATCCTTTGTACACTCAAGCTATGCGTCTTACGCAAAATGCGCAGGATGCGCAAGATTTAGTGCAAGATACTTTTGAGCGTGCTCTTAAATCTTTTGAAACTTTTCAGCCTGGCACAAATTTTGCTGCCTGGATTAACAGGATTGAACGAAATTTGTATTTTAATCAGTACGCGAAAGCAAAACGAAGCCCTAAACGTGCTAACGATGAAACTGGCGACTACAATGATTGGGATATCTATGAGGCTTCTAATCATTGCGCAAAAGGGATGCTTTCTGCTGAACAAGAATATTTAGAAGGGTTTGCTCCACAAGAGATTATTGCTGCGCTTAGTAAGTTGCCGCCTGAGCGTAGAAAAGTTTTTATTGAAGTCGCTATTCGAGGTAAATCTTATAAACAAATTGCCCAAGAAGAAGGCGTAAAAATAGGAACTGTTATGAGCAGACTTAACCGCGCTCGCATGCAACTTAAACGTGAGCTTTCTGATTATTCTAGTGAATAAAAGTATGTTAAAACGAAAAAGCCCACGATTGACGTGGGCTTTACAGTATGTATAAGCGAATTTATAGCTTAAGCATTTGGTCTTTTGCCATGATTCGCTGCTTTTTTACGACGCGCCTTGCGCTTGCGGCCACGCATACCCATAATGCACTCCTTAACGATTAATGAACAACCTTAGGGATTATCGCACGTTGCCAAGACGTTATATTTGTAAACGTACTAATCTCGTGCGAGCAATCACTTGTTGGTAGCAATATTTGCAGTGATAAAGCTTATGTTGCTTATGCTGCTATATCAGCTACAGTTGCGTTTAATAATGTTACGATATCTTGAGGATTAAGAACTACGTCCAATCCTCGTTTTCCTCCAGAAACAAGAATCTCATCAAATTGCATTACGCTACTATCTAGTACTGTTTCATGATGCGTTTTTTGTCCGAATGGTGAAATTCCGCCAACTACGTAGCCGCTTTCTCGTTGCGCAACTTCTGGGCTTGTCATACTTGCTTTCTTTGCGTGTACGGCTCCTGCAATTGCTTTCATATTGAGACGTCCGTTTACTGGAACAATTCCAACCACTCGCTTTTCACCAGTGTCAACCATAAGAGTTTTGCAAACTTGAGCTGCGCTTACGCCTAGCTTCTCAGCAGCCTCAATTCCGTAGCCGTCGTCCATGTGATCAGCGTCATGCTCGTATTGCGCTATGCGGAAGGTGATGCCTGCGTTTTCGAGTTGCGCAATAGCAGGAGTTGCTTTTCCGGTTTCTGCATGTTTTTTACTCATTTTGTTACCGTGCCTTATACTCAGCCATCAAATTCTGTTACATGATATGCTATACCGACTGTTGACTTAACATATAAACCCCTTGTGTAGCTTAGAAAGCAGCACAAGGGGTTTTTGATATATTAAATATTCGCACAACCAGCTATTGCTGATTGATGCTTAGCGAAATTACTCGGAGATTTCAGCGAAGTAAAGAAGGGTGCGAATCATGTTGGAGGTGAAGCCGTACTCGTTGTCGTAGAAGGTAACGGTACGAGCCAAAGTTACACCGTCAACAGTGTTCACGTCGGTCTGAGTTGGATCGAAAACGCCACCGTGGGTGTCGCCGATGATGTCAGAAGACACGATGCTGTCTGCATTGTAACCGAAGTACTCGCAGTTTTCGAAAGCCTTCTTGAAAGCGTCGTTAATTTCTTCAGTGGTTGCTGGCTTCTCAAGAACAGTAGTCAACTCGGTAACAGAGCCGTCTGGAACTTGAATGCGCTGTGCGTGACCCTGGAGCTTGCCGTTAACTTCTGGCACAACCTTGCCGATTGCCTTAGCAGCGCCGGTGGAGTGCTCAATGGTGTTGCAAGCTGCGGAACGGTTGTTGCGTGGCTTGGAGCCGCGTGGGCCGTCGAGAATCATCTGAGTGCCGGTGTAGGCGTGAATTGTGGTCATGAAGCCGGACTTGATTCCCCAGTTATCTTGAAGCAACTTCACCATTGCGGCCATGGAGTTGGTGGTGCAAGAACCAGCGGAAACAATGTTGTCAGAAGCTTTCAAGATTTCGTGGTTAACACCGAACACAACTGTTGGAGTGGTTTCGTCCTTAGCAGGAGCAGAAATAAGAACCTTCTTAGCGCCTGCGTTCAAGTGAGCCTGGGACTTTTCTGCAGAAGTGTAGAAACCGGTGCATTCGAGAACGAATTCAACGCCATCGTTCTTAACCCATGGAATGTTATTTGCGTCTTTTTCGGCGTAAACCTTATAAGTCTTGCCATCTACAACGATTGCGTCTTCGGTGGAGGTTACCTCAACTGGGGTGCCGTCATCGTGGCGGAATGTGCCGTGGGTGCTGTCATACTTGAGCAAGTAGGCGAGCATCGAAGGGGTGGTCAGATCGTTGATGGCTGCGACTTCGATGTCACCTGCTTGACCGCCGCGAGCTTGAAGCTCAAAAATACGACGGAATGCGAGACGACCGATACGACCGAAACCATTAATACCAATCTTGACTGTCATGTGGTTCTCCCTTGAGTGAGACCTCGTGCGCAACGTTTTAAGCCGCGCTATTTTCGCGATGAAAACTCACGCATTTAGGTCATCGTTATTTGAATTAACGGTGTTCATTTTAGTGTGCGGTATGTACGAAGAGTTGTAATATAGCTCACTTTTATTGCAATTGTGCATTGTGAGAACAGTGAGCGTTAACATGCTGTGTTTTATGAGTGTTTTTGTGAATTTTTTGATAGTTTCCAGTTGCGTTTTTGTATAACATTTTACGAATCAATATTGTTCAATTGAACAACGCGTGTAATTTTAAAAAGAAAAAGGCTGACGAGTTTTCAAGTAAAAGATCCTCGTCAGCCATTTGTGCAAACTAAAGTTTGCGCTATTCGTTATACGTCATTGCTTCAGCAGCTGCAGTAGTCGAATATGTTGGAGTAGTCTCACTTTCAAGAGGAACTGCTAATGCTTCCGATATAGAAGCATCAACTTCGCCTAAATCTCCAATTGGTCTTCTAAACCAGCTCACTTGTGGCAATGGAGCGTTAATAGGGAAGGTTACAATAAGTGTTCCTTCATGAACATCAATATGAGCCGGCGTATCATTTAATAATTCGTTACTTAAACCTTGTACTGCATCTCCATGCATGGTTGCGTGTTTAAGCTGATACTTTAATCCAACTTCATTTACATCATTAGAAACTGGAGTATGAGAAAAAACGGAAACTATGCGCAAATCATTTCCAGATGATGCTGGAAAATCAAGAGATCCATCATGTATTGCTGTAACAATTTGACCGTCGCCGTACAAGAATCCAATTCCACCGCGACGCGCTAAACGAACCATAAGTTGAATATTAGAAATAGTATGGTCAACTCGACCACCTAATCCTCCGAAAATATGAAATTCTCGAGAGCCTTTAGCCCAACCGACTTTCAACGCAGAAAGTAAGTCCGGATCATCTTTTTCTGCAGGCAATCTAGTAATAACTGCATCAGTAGGGAGCTTTAATCTAACAGAGTCAAAATCGCCGATGAGCGCATCCACATGCAAACCTAATTTACATGCATGATCCCAGCCTCCATCAGCTGCAATTGTTAAAGCGCGATCTGGCACATGCTCACGCGTATGATCGTAATAATCTCCTGCTGCTAATACTACGCAGCGTTGCAAAGGTTCCATAGCAACATAATAACGCTGCATTTGTACTGATGACATACATTTATAACAAGAGTTTATAAGCGTAGTGTTAACCAACATTTGACTATGTTTTATGCCATTTTTTGGATTTGGTTTTAGCGTATTTTATTGCTTTTATTCCGGCAAATACAGGAATTTTTAGACTAATACTCGCTTAACATAAAGTGCTTGGTGTAATATTGCATGGCAAGTTAGATTTTCCAAGTTATTATGGATTTTCGTTAATTATTTGCTAGTAGACTAACGTAATGCTGTGTTGTATATTCTACGAGGAGAAATAAATGTGCGGAATTGCAGGGTTCATTAATGACACCCCAATTAACGTCAAAAGCCAAATTGTAAAAGATATGACAGATGTGATTGCGCATCGTGGTCCTGACGAGTATGGAACTATGATTGACGAACACGCAGCACTTGGTTTTCGTCGACTTAGCATTATAGATCTTCACGGTGGATCCCAACCTATGTACAACGAGGATGGGAATCTTGCAGTTACTTTTAATGGCGAGATTTATAACTACAAGCCACTTCGCGAAGAACTTATTAAAGCTGGTCACACTTTCCACACTGATTGCGATACAGAAGTATTAGTGCACGGATACGAAGAGTGGGGTAAAGGCTTACTTAATCGTTTACGCGGAATGTTTGCATTTGTTATTTGGAACAAGAGTACTCAAGAATTGTTTGGCGCTCGCGACCATTTCGGTATTAAGCCTTTTTATTATGCGCAAATGAACGGTACTTTTATGTACGGATCCGAAATTAAATCTTTACTGCGCCATCCAGATTTTAAGAAGGAACTTAACGAAAATGCGCTTAAGCCGTTTATGACATTCCAATATCCTGCAATTAACGAAACTTTCTTCAAAGGCGTTTTTAAGCTTCGTGAAGGTAATTGCTTTACGTATAAGAATGGCGAAATGAAGATTGAGCAATATTATGATCCTAATTTCAAAGAAACAAAGCAACGCTTGAATGAATTAGTTGATTCTATTGATAAAACAGTTTGTGATTCTGTTCAAGCTCACCAAATTGCGGATGTTGAAGTTGGTTCGTTCCTTTCTTCTGGAGTTGATTCAAGTTATGTTGCCGCTGTTGCACGCCCTGAACACACATATTCTATTGGTTTTGCCGGTGGAAGATACAATGAATCCAAACAAGCAAGCGAATTGGCAAAAATTATTGGCTTAAACAATAAATCTGAAATTATTGACGCCGCTGACGCATTCCGTTATTTCCCACAAATTCAGTGGTATTTGGACGAACCTGATTCTAACTTCTCTTGCGTCCCATTATTCTTCCTTGCAAAATTAGCTTCGCAAGATTTACGCGTTGTGCTAAGCGGTGAGGGAGCAGATGAATTATTTGCAGGATACATTGATTATGGTGTTCATACGCGTTCTAAACTTATTAAAGTTGTGACTCGCATGCTTGCAAAGTTGCCAAAAAAGTTACGTTACGCGATTGGTCGAGCTGCAAAGGGTAAGCATTTCCATGGAGCGTGGCACTTGTACGCTAATTTGGCTCCAGCTGAGGAGCATTTTATCGGCCAATCAAAGGTTTTCAATGAGGAAGATGCTGTAAAACTTTTGAAGCCTGAGTATCGCAAGGGTCCTAGCGTTCGCAGCATTGTTGATGCTATTTACAATAGAATTGCTGGTAAGGGACTTTCTGAAGTGAAGAAAAAGCAATATCTTGATATGCATCAATGGATGCCAGGAGATATTTTGCTTAAGGCAGATAAAATGACTATGGCTCATTCTTTGGAGCTTCGCGTGCCTTTGCTTGATCGCGTGCTCATGGATGTTGCAGAAAAAGTTCCTACTAAATATTTAATTACTGACGAAAATACGAAGTTTGCTTTCCGACAAGCTGCGTCCCGTCATTTGCCAAAAGCTTGGTATGACAGAGAAAAGCTTGGTTTCCCTGTGCCAGTTAAGGATTGGTTGCGCGAGGAACGTTTTTATAAGATTGTGCGTAAGACGTTTGAAAGTGACGATGCTGCTAAATTCTTCGATAGAGATGCTTTACTTCGTATGATTGACGATAATTATGCAAAGAGAAATGACGATCGTCGTAAGATTTGGACAGTTTACACATTCCTGACTTGGTATGATGTGTACTTTAATCATGATGGATTGAAGCCTGAGCCAATGCAGTTAGCGTAGAAATCGCATAGTTCTAGCTTTGATTTGTGGCAGTCAAAACACGTTTCGTGTGTTGGTTGCTTTTTTGTCAAGGCTTCTAGTAAAATGAATATTCGGCTTGAGTAATCAAGAAAGTGGGATGTCCCCACCTGGAAGCCTACTGTGGTTTCGGGTTCATGACTTCGGTCACGCAAGTTAGCTCTTGTGCTGCTTGCTGCGCTGTTATATAGCGTTTTATTGATATGAAGTGGTGAATCCTAAGCTCTTGGACTTCTTGGTGTATTACATCTTACAAGTATTTAGAAGGATTGGAGTCATCATTAGCGACGAACCACGCATTAACGAGGAAATTCGAGTCCCTCAGGTGCGCCTTATTGGTCCAAAGGGCGAGCAAGTGGGAGTTATCGCAACCTCTGTCGCGTTAAACCTTGCAAGGGAAGCTAACCTCGATCTTGTCGAAGTTGCACCTACTGCTAAGCCTCCAGTAGCCAAGCTTATTGACTACGGTAAGTACAAGTACAACGAAAAGATTAAGGCTCGTGAAGCACGTCGTAATCAGACCGTCGCAGAGGTTAAGGAAATTCGTTTCCGTCTCAAGATCGACGATCATGATTTCGATGTGAAGAAAGGTCATGTACTTCGTTTCTTGAATGGCGGAGACAAGGTAAAAGTAACTATTATGTTGCGTGGCCGTGAGCAATCTCGTCCGGTTGGTGGCGTTGAATTGTTGCGCCGACTTGCAGATGAGGTCTCTGAAAGTGGCACAGTAGAGTTTGCGCCAAAGCAAGAAGGTCGAAATATTATTATGACTCTTGCTCCAAAAGGCAAGAAAATTCATACACAGTCTGAGCAGCGTCGTCGTGGCGCTGAATCTCGCGCTGAGCGTCAAGCTCGTCAGGCTGCTCGTCTTGCAGCTAAGCAAGAGGTTCAGTCACAAGCTGCAGCTGCAGTAAATGCTATGCAATCCGATCAACATCATAAGGAGGGCAGCAATGCCGAAGATGAAAACTAATTCCGCAGCGTCCAAGCGCGTTCGTCTTACCGGTACCGGTAAGGTGATGCACGATGGTAGCGCCATGCGCCACAACTTGGAGCACAAGTCGGCTCGTAAGCGTCGTGCTCTTTCTGAAGATAAAGTATTGGCTACTGCGCAGAGCAAGAAGCTTAAGGGCTTGCTCGTTAAGTAAGTAACAAGTAAGAATTGCTCGTAAACGAATACGCAATCGAAAATTTTTAAGAAAGCTGAGGAATACTTATGGCACGAGTAAAGCGCGCAGTAAACGCTCACAAGAAGCGTCGCGTTGTTCTTGAGAGGGCTTCTGGCTACCGCGGTCAGCGCTCCCGTCTTTATCGCAAGGCAAAGGAACAGCTGCTCCACTCATTTACTTATAACTTCCGCGACCGCAAGGCTCGCAAGGGTGATTTCCGCAAGTTGTGGATTCAGCGCATTAACGCAGCAGTTCGCGCTGAAGGCATCACTTACAATCGCTTCATTCAGGGCTTGCACTTGGCAGGCATCGAATTGGATCGTCGCGCTCTTGCTGAGCTCGCAGTTTCCGATATTGAAGCTTTCAAGGCTGTTGTCGAAGCTGCTAAGGCTGCATTGCCAGCTGATGTAAACGCTCCAGTTGAAGCCTGATTTTGCTTTAATAGAGTTCTATTTTAAGCCCACCAATTTAGGTGGGCTTTTTCTTTTAAATCAACAAATTTACTTATTAGCTATAATTATTTTTATGCGTTCAAATCTTGATTCTGACAATAGGAAAAATAATATTCCTGAAGAGTTTGCACTTCATATTCAACGCTTTATTGCGCATATTGATATTGAGCGTGGTCTTTCTAAAAAAACAGTATCTGCATACGCTTCAGATTTGCAAGATTACACATGCTGGCTTTACAACGAACGAAAAATAAAAGATATTGCTACTATTTCTCAATTAGATATTGAATCATACATTCGAACTTTGAATGAATTAGGGTTGGGGACTAGGACAGTTGCGCGTCGACTTGCAAGTATTCACGAGTGGCATCGCTTTATGCTTGCTCATGGTGACATACAAGCTGACGTTTCAGCGCAAGTAAAAGCTCCAAAACAAGCCGAGTATTTGCCGGATGTTTTAAGTATTGAAGAAGTAAATAGAGTTATTGAAACTGCAGGAAATTTTGGAAGTTCCGATGCTATTTCGATTAGAGATACTGCGCTTCTTGAGTTTTTATACGCTACTGGAGCGCGAATTTCGGAAGCAGTTGGCGTAAAATTCGAAGATATTGATTTAAATGAGTCTGTTGTAAAACTTACTGGTAAAGGCTCTAAGCAGCGTTTAGTCCCGATTGGTGGGTGTGCTGTTCGTGCTCTTCGTAACTATATGGGGAAATCTCGCCCAGAATTAGCGTTAAAGGGTAAGCATGAATTGCACACAATTTTCTTAAATAAAAGAGGTAATGCACTTTCTCGCCAATCAGCATGGGAAATAGTAACGCAAGCTGGCGAGCGTGCAAAACTTGACAAACCATTGCATCCGCATACGCTACGGCATTCTCTTGCAACGCATCTTATTGCAGGTGGTGCTGATGTGCGCACAGTTCAAGAGCTTCTTGGTCACGCTTCCGTAACAACTACGCAAATTTATACGCATATTAGTCCCGACGCATTAGTTGAAGCTTACGTAATGAGCCATCCTCGAGCTAAATAATTTTATGCTCAGAGTTTCGTGAGTATACCTGTTGATAAAGTGGGGAACATGCCTACTGATTTACTTGGACGCGAATACGAAACTTTTCATGCACCAGAGCCGTTAACTTCACATGGTCCTGCTCGCATTATTGCAATGTGCAACCAGAAAGGTGGAGTTGGTAAAACTACAAGCTCCATTAATATTGCTGGCGCACTAAGTCAGTATGGTCGTCGCGTTTTGATTGTTGATTTCGATCCGCAAGGTGCAGCAACAGTTGGACTTGGAATTAACGCAAATGCGCTTGATAATACAGTTTATACGGCATTATTTGATTCGTCTGTAGACGTTCACGACGTAATTCGTCATACTGAAACAGAAAATATTGATATTATTCCTGCAAATATTGATTTATCTGCAGCTGAAGTTCAGTTAGTAACTGAAGTAGGACGAGAGCAAATATTAGCAGGTGTATTGCGCAAAGTGCGCGACGAATACGATGTTATTATAGTCGATTGTCAGCCTTCTCTCGGCTTGCTTACTGTAAACGCGTTAACGGCAGCTGATGGTGTGATTATTCCACTTGCTGCAGAGTTTTTTGCTCTTCGAGGCGTGGCTCTTCTTATGCAATCAATTGAGAAGGTACAATCTCGTATTAATCCAAATCTTAAAGTATTTGGAGTTCTTGTCACTATGTACACTCGCACACTTCATAGTGAGGAAGTGTTGCAGCGCATTTATGAAGCTTTCCAAGATCGCGTTTTGCACTCTGTGATTTCGCGTTCTATTAAGCTGCCAGATTCTACAGTTGCTGCAGTTCCTATCACTATTTTTGCTCCTGAACACAAGACTGCAAAAGAGTACCGCGAAGTTGCGCGTGAGCTTATTGCTAAAGGTGTTGTTGCGTAAGTTCTTGTTGTTCTGCGTTAGTGTGGATTAAAAGCTGTCTGCGCTCACTAGTAAAATCGGTGCGGTTTGGCAGTTTACCTATTTGGGTGCTTGTCAATAATGTATATAGCTACTGTTTCAGCCGATATTTATAGCTTAAGCGGTTGCATGTTAATAATTACTTAAACGCGAAGAATGGAAGAGGTTTGTGATGACTGTTCGCGGTGATATTCGAAATGTGGCAATTGTGGCGCACGTAGACCACGGTAAGACCACTCTGGTAAACGCCATGCTTCAGCAGTCGCACGTATTTTCTGAGCGTGAAGAAGTTCCAGATCGCGTTATGGATTCCAATGATTTGGAACGCGAAAAGGGCATTACTATTCTTGCTAAGAACACTGCTGTGCAGTACACAGGTCCATTAGCTGAAAAGTATGGTCATCCAGAAGGTATCACTATTAACGTTATTGATACTCCAGGTCACGCTGATTTCGGTGGTGAGGTCGAGCGTGGTATCTCTATGGTTGACGGCGTTGTTTTGTTGGTTGACGCTTCTGAAGGTCCTCTTCCACAGACTCGCTTTGTGCTTCGTAAAGCTTTGGAAGCTAAGCTTCCTGTTATTTTGTGCGTAAATAAGGTAGATCGTCCAGATGCTCGTATTGAAGAAGTTGTTGGCGAATCTACAGATTTGCTTCTTGGCTTGGCTCAGGATGTTGTCGAGGAAGGTATTGACCTCGATCTCGACGCTTTGCTTGATTTGCCAGTAATTTATTGCGCTGCTAAAGCTGGTTATGCTTCTGTTAATCAGCCTGAAAATGGTGGTTTGCCAGATAACGATAATTTGGAGCCATTGTTTGATTCTATTATTTCGAACATTCCAGCTCCTGAATACGAAGAAGGCGCTCCTCTTCAAGCTCATGTTGCAAACATTGATTCCTCTGACTTCTTGGGTCGTCTCGGTTTAGTGCGAATTTACAACGGAACTTTGGAAAAGGGCAAGACTTACGGTCTTTCTCGCGTCGACGGTTCCATTGAAAACTTCCGTGTTTCTGAGCTTCTTCGCACTCAAGGTTTGGAGCGCACTCCTGTAGCTTCTGCAGGTCCTGGCGACATTGTTGCTGTTGCTGGCGTAAACGACATTATGATTGGCGAAACTATCGTTGACCAAAACGATCCAAAGCCGCTTCCATTAATTCATGTCGACGATCCTGCAATTTCTATGACTTTCGGAGTAAACGATTCTCCTCTTGCCGGTACTGAAGGCAAAGATCATAAGCTTACTGCTCGTATGATTAAGGATCGTTTGGATCGCGAGCTTATTGGTAACGTTTCTATTAAGGTTATTCCAACTGAGCGTCCAGATGCTTGGGAAGTTCAAGGTCGTGGCGAGCTTGCTTTGGCTGTGCTAGCTGAGCAGATGCGTCGCGAAGGCTACGAGCTTACAGTTGGTCGTCCTCAGGTTGTTACCAAGACTATTGATGGTCAAATTAATGAGCCTATGGAAAGCACTACAATTGACGTCCCAGAAGAGTACATGGGTACCGTCACTCAGCTTATGGCTGATCGCAAGGGTCGCATGGATTCTATGAGCAACCACGGTTCTGGTTGGGTTCGTTTGCAATTTACTGTTCCTTCGCGTGGTCTTATCGGTTTCCGCACTGCTTTGCTTTCTGCTACTCGCGGAACTGGTATTGCAAGCTCTATTTCCGCCGGTTATGCTCCATGGGCTGGTCAGATTGTGACTCGTCAGAATGGTTCCATGGTTTGTGACCGCAAGGGTGTTGCAACTCCTTATGCTATGCAGCGTTTGCAAGCTCGTGGCGTATTCTTCGTTGATCCACAAAGCCCAGTTTACGAAGGACAAATCGTTGGTATTAACAACAAGCCAGATGAGCTGGATGTAAACATTACGCTTGCTAAGCACATGACTAACATGCGTTCTTCAACCGCTGATGTTCTCGAGACCTTGACTCCGCCAATCAAGATGAGCTTGGAAGAGTCTCTTGACTTTGCTAACGAAGACGAATGCGTGGAAGTTACACCTGAAGCAATTCGCGTGCGCAAGATTATTTTGAGCCGTGACGAATGGTATAAGTGGCGTGCTAAGCAGCGTCGTCAAAACAACAACGCTGCATGATAATCGCAATATACCAATTAGTAATGGAACGTTAGGTTTTATTATGTCGTCGAAACCGTGGTCGCATCGCTTGCCTTCGTGGGGCAGGTATGCGACCACGTGTGTTTCTGCAGTAATATGCGCGTTGATTGGTACTTTTGCTCATCGCTGCGGTGCAATGGATAACATTCCTTACGGATTCGTATTATCTATGCTTTTGCTGTTTTTGTCTGCTTGGTGTGCAAGATCTCGTAGTGGTTGGAGTGGATTACTTATTCACGCAATAGTTTTCTCCGCGTTTGCTTGGATTCTCGCATTAGATTTTATTGGCAGTGCAATTCTAGTACCTGTTGGTTTCACAATACCGTTGCCATGGTGTTCGCAATATGTTGGATATTTTTGGCTTTACGGCGTTCTTGTTGCTCACTTAGTCTTGCTTTGTATGCCTCAGCGTTGGTTTGTTATTGAATAGTGAAATGAGCAAAGAATTTGCAATAATTTAAGCGTGACTTCGCTGTGAATTTTGCATACAAAGAAGTATTAAGCAGTATTTTTTACAGTAGTCTTGATTACAATATTCTTAACTGCAACAGTTTTTAAGGAATACTTATGAATAGTAGTAACAGTAAGTTCTCACGTAAATTATGCTATTTAGGGCCGGAAGGTTCTTTTACTCATCAAGCAGCTTTAAAAGTTCAGCAGCAGTTACAATCATTTGAGAATTTGCGACTTATTCCAATTGCTTGCGAGAATGTTCTTAGTATTGCTAGTGAAATCGAAGAGCATCACCATTGGGGTGTTATTGCGTGGGAAAACAATATTGAAGGCGTTGTAATACCTAATTTAGATTTACTCATTGATGCAAAAAATATGGTTGGTATTACTCGAATAGGCGTCGATATTAGTTTTGATGCTGTTATTTGCAAGTCAGATTCAATCGATAACTGTTCTACTATTGTTGCTCACCCTCACGCGTTGGCACAATGTCGTAAGTTTGCTCAAGAGCGTGGATTGAAAGAAAAAACTGCGTCTTCAAATGCTGCTGCTTGTAGGGATTTAGTTCCTGGAGAAGTTGCTTTATGCCCTAAAATTTGTGCTGATTTATACAATAGGCAGATTGTGAGTGAAGCAGTTGAAGATTTTTCTGGCGCGCGAACTGAGTTTTTAGTGCTAGCTCCTCGAGATCAGGCTTTAGATTTTGTTAATGTGCAGCGAGAAAACTTTTCATCATTTTCCTCAATTATTGCATTTATTCCGCGTTGCACAGGTGCTGGAGTGTTAGCAAATTTGCTTGATGTTGTGCGTGATCATGGTCTTAATATGACTTCCTTTATGTCTAGACCGATTAAAGGGCGAGGCGGTTTATACAGTTTTATTGCAACTGTTGATGCTGCTCCTTGGGATTCTACGTGTAAAGCTATGATTCAAGAGGTTGTTGAACATGGTGATTGGGTTCGAGTTTTAGCAGTGTATTCTTCTGATAAACGCAAGAATCCGGTGATGGATGATTGGATGCTACCTCATGGTGGAGTGTGCGTTGAACCTTCAGTTGATGCTTTACGTAATTTGAACGTAATGCGTGCAGAAAGAGAATTATTATGGTAGACGATGCTGAATTTTCTCAAAATTTTTCTGTTGGTATTGTAGGTCTTGGTCTTATTGGTGGATCTCTTGCAAAACGACTTGCTAAACTGGCAAATTGCAACGTATATGCATGGAATCGTCATAATGAGCCTTATGACGAAGCTAAAAGTTTAGGAATTACTTGCGTAGACAATGTGCAAGATTTAGCTAAACTTCGTCCAAATGTTTTGATTTTATGCAATGCTTTAGCCGCTATGCCAAGTATTTTGCATGAAGTTGCACCTTATATTGACAAATCTTGCACAACTATTAGCGATGTTGGTAGCGTAAAAACTTTAGTTAGAAATCAGGTTGCTGCAGCAGGTTTGCAAGATTGCTACGTTGGTGCGCATCCGATGGCTGGTAGTGAATTTACTGGTTGGAAAGCTTCTAGTGGTGAGCTTTTAAATGGTGCTTTGTGGGCTTTAACTGTTGATGATTCTACTGAGTTTTGGCGAGTTAGAAATATTTTGCAAATGATTGTTTCGCTATGCGAGAATCGCGCAATAGTTTTGGATGATGCAACGCACGATAATTCTGCAGCTCTTATTTCTCATATGCCTCATGTTGTTGCAACAGCTCTTGCAAACGTATTATGTGAACAATCTAATCGTGCTATTGCTTTACAACTATCTGCAGGTTCCTGGCGAGATATGACACGAGTTGCTCTTACTGATCCTCAACGCACTCGTGCTATGGTAAGTGAAAATCGGCATAATACTGCGAAATTATTGCGTTCCGTAATTTCTGAGCTAACTTTTGCTGCAAATATGTTAGATAATGATGTTGAAACCGCGGATGCTTTAGAGCAAGAGTTTTTTGCTAAAGCTCAATCTTGGAGAGAATATAAATACTTGCAGCGCAACTCGTCTAAAACTAGTATGCAACAAAGCGATGCTGCAAATAGCAGATTGTGGAAGTATGATTCTCAAATCAATTGGCAGCAGGAATTATTAGAATCCGCGCGCTTAGGAGAATCCATTGTTGAACTTTCCGGATTTAACATCAACGAATCTTCGCAACTGCTATTGCGCTCAGATGCTTCCTTGAGAAATGTGTAAAACTTGCTCCTTATCAGACAATTCTACAGACTAAGCGGCTTTTGGAATTTGCGTTCTGGGATTGGCTTTAAACGGTAAATAGTTTTGGCATCAATGAACATTTCTTCGGCAGCTCTAGTGCCGTTTGCTGCAGGATCTCGAAGTAAATGAAGCATTACCCCGTCCCACTCGAGTACGTGCCCAATTGCATCATGATACTCGATTTTTTGTGTTCCATTGTTATTGTCTTCTATAATTTTGTAAGTTCTTACTACTATGCGCGAGCCTGCAGGTATTTGCTGTGGTAGTGTAGTTAAATTCCGTGTTTGTGTGTTCATAACATGCTCCTTGTTGTATTATGCATGTGACTGAAGTATATGGCAAACGTTTTGTTTTAAACTTTTATGGAAGGGTGAGTTAAGTATGAGCAACAATAAATTTGTTTCTGAAAATTTCTTAGGCTTACCTTCTAAATATATGAGTTTAATAGATGATTATATTGATTATGTTCGTGCTAATAAAGGCTTGGGTGAACGCACGCAGAAAGCTTATGCCAGTGATATTTTGCAATGTTTAGCATGGTGTAATCGGCACGGATTTAATAATATTTCGGAGCTTACTACGGATGATTTGCGTTCGTGGATGGCTGATGAGTCGCGAAGTCATGCGCGTTCAAGTTTGGCTCGCAAAGTAGTTGCGGTGCGTGGTTTTTTTGCGTGGTGTCAGCATGTTGAATACATAAGCGGTAATCCTGCAGAAATTTTAATGACGCCAAAAATTAAAAATATGCTGCCATCTGTTTTGGATGAATATCAAGCAGAATCATTAATGAATAATGTTGATTCTAAAGCTAATGTTTCAACTTCGTGTCCCAAAAATCAGAAAGCTATAGGACTTCGCAATGCTGCAATTCTGGAGCTTTTATATGCGACTGGTATTCGTGTTGGTGAGCTTACTAGTTTAAATATTCAGGATATTAATTTTTCCTCGCACACTATAAAAGTTACTGGTAAGGGAAATAAGCAGCGTGTTGTGCCTTTTGGGGTTCCTGCTTATAAAGCTTTATCTGCTTGGATTTCTAAAGATGGACGAGAAATTTTATTGCGAAATTCTGTTGAAGAGGCAGTATTTCTTGGTACTCGCGGAAAGCGTATTGATCAGCGTTTGGTAAGGCAGATTGTGCATGACGAGGCTAAAAGTGCGCATGTTCCGGATATTTCTCCTCATGCTTTGCGGCATAGTGCTGCTACGCATATGTTGAATGGAGGGGCAGATTTACGCGAAGTGCAGGAATTATTGGGTCATTCATCGCTTAATACTACTCAGCGTTACACTCATGTTTCTATTGAATCTTTAAAACGTAAGTATTCTCAAGCTTTTCCGCGTGCATGATAGTAAATGTTTTAAACATTCAATTATTCATATTTAACATGTTTTTTACATAATAAATATGTTAATTTACATTTTTGTAATATACATATATCTATAAAAAACAATAAATTTTACTATATAAATAATAAAATTTTCGGTATTTATAATTAAATCTAGACTTAAATAATTAATTATTACTAATATACAATATTTTTTTCAATTTTCTTTTACTATTGCATTGTTTGTAAAAATACGTATCATTGAATTTTAATCAACGAAGAGGCCTCGTCATTGGCTTGCGAGAATCCATCTGGCAATAAAAACCGGATGGATTTTTATGTTTTAGCTGATGTTTGGCTTTTTTGTGATATGACAATCCTGCCTACCAGACGTTAGGAGAAAAATATATGAAGAATAAGGCTTTGGCTTTCGCTGCTGCTGCCTGCTCGCTGGCAATGTTACTTGGTGGCTGTGGCTCTTCCGCTAAGAATGCACAAACAAACGGTGGCAAGGTTATTATTACCGTTTCAAACTCTGAGCCACAAAACGAATTAGTCCCTGGAAATATTAACGAAAATGCTGGCGCTCGTCCTGCCATGTTGGTTAATTCCACGTTGGTAACTTTCGATGAAAAAGGTAATCCTGTGAATGAGGATGCTGAAAGCATCACTCCAAATGCTGATGCTACCCAGTACACCGTGAAGGTTAAGAAAGGAAAGAAGTTCAGCGATGGCACTCCTATTACAGCCGAAAGCTTTGTGAAAGCTTGGAGCTTCGTCGCTAACGCTAAGAATGCTCAGAAGTGTGCTTCCTTCTTCCAAACCATTAAGGGTTATGCTGATTTGCAGAAGGATGGTACTAAGGGTGACGAACAGCTTTCTGGTTTGAAGGTTGTTGATGAAAATACTTTTACCGTTGATTTGGAACAGCCAGATTCTGTATTCCCAATTAAGGTTGGCTACTTGGCATTTGCTCCACTTCCGGAATCCTTCTACAAGGATCCAAAGGCTTATGGCGAAAAGCCTGTTTCTTCTGGTCCATACTTGTTCAAGTCTTGGGATCACAACAAGCAGATTGAAGTTGTGAAGAACCCAGATTACGATGGTCCACGTAAGGCTCAGAATGATGGCGTAACTTTCAAGGTTTATACAGATGGTAACGCTGCATACCGCGATGTGCAGGCTGGAAACCTCGATATGACTGATAATATTCCAGATACCCAAACTAAGACTTTCCAGAAAGATACAACTGTTAAGGCTTACAACCGTCCAGGTTCTGTAATCCAACAGTTCACTATTCCTTCAAGTCTCCCGCACTTTGATGTAAAGACTGAAGAAGGTAAGCTTCGTCGTCAAGCTATTTCTATGGCTATAGACCGTAAGGTGATTATCAACAAGATTCTCAATGGCACTGCTTCTCCTGCGAACGAATTTACTTCTCCATTGACTCCAGGCTATAAGGCTGATCTTAAGGGTCATGAGAACGTAGAATTTAATGCAAAGAAAGCTAAGGAACTTTGGGCTAAGGCAGATAAGATTTCTAAGTATGATGGATCTCTTACTTTCTCCTACAATGCCGATGGAAATGCAAAGTCTGTGTTTGATGCTGTTGTGAATTCCCTCAAGAATAATCTTGGAATCAAGGCTGAGACCACTCCAATTCCTACATTCCAGGAATTCCGTAATGCTTGCGCTAAGCGTCAGATTAAGGGTGCATGGCGTGCAGGTTGGATGCCAGATTATCCAAGTGCAGAAAATTACTTGACTCAGGAATTTGCTTCCGTTGCAGCTGATGGCAATGGTTCCAACGAAGGTGATTATAAGAATCCAAAGTTCGACGATTTACTTAAGAAAGCTGCATCTGCTAAGCCAGAAGAGGCTATTAAGCTCTATCAGCAAGCAAACGAAATCCTTCTTGAGGATCTTCCATCTGTCCCATTGTTCTACTCGAACGCTAAGGCTGTGATGGTTCCAACTTTGAAGGGCTTCACAATGGATTGGCAGAATATGCCGCTGTACTATCAGCTTCACAAATAAGCTGGTAGCTAATTAAGAAAACAGCATAGTGTTACATACTTTTTAGAAAGTTAGTAGGTAACACTAGTTGGTTCCTCTTAATAATTTAATATCGCTTATTGCGAAATTGCTGCTCCAGCTAAACTAGTTAAATAAAACTATTGAGCTGGAGCGGCACTTTGTTGTTTTTTGAGTAAGTTTTAACAATTCAAGGAGAATTCGATGGGTAAGTACATTCTGCGTCGTATTTTGCAGATGATTCCTGTTGTTCTCGGCACAACATTATTAGTTTATGCTTTAGTATTTGCTTTGCCTGGAGACCCAGTAAAAGCAATGTTTGGAGAAAAACCTGTTAATCCTGCAGTGGCTGCACAAATACGAGCCGAGTATAACTTAGATAAACCATTTATTATTCAATATTTACTTTTCTTAAAGAATGCTCTTACCCTCGATTTTGGTCATACTTTTGCAGGTCAACCAGTTATCGATGAAATTGGTCGTGCATTCCCGGTTACTGTTCAACTAGCAATTATGGCATTCGCTTTCGAGGCAATATTTGGTGTCATATTTGGCATAATTTCAGGTTTGAAGAAAGGCAAGTGGTATGACAGTGTGATTCTGGTTGTATCTCTTCTTCTTATTTCTGTTCCAACATTTGTGACAGGTTTCGTAGGACAATACTTATTTGGTGTTAAATGGCGCATATTACCAGTTACAGCTAGTAACGATCCTGGATTCTTCGATTTGCTTCTTCCTGCAATGGTTCTTGGTTCTGTGTCTATGGCGTATATCATTCGACTTACAAGATCTGAAATTTCTTCAAATATTTCGCTCGATTATGTGCGTACAGCTCGTGCAAAGGGCTTAAAAGAAGGCTCTGTTATTGTTCGTCACGTTTTGCGCAACTCGCTTATACCTGTCGTCACCTTCTTAGGTCAGGATTTGGGTGCTCTTATGGGCGGTGCAATGATTTCGGAAACGATCTTCAACATTCATGGCGTTGGATTCCTCACATATCAAGGGATTCTAAAAGGAGAAGGAAACCTTGTTGTTTCCATTGTCACGCTTTTGACATTGATATTTGTATTTAGCAATTTTCTTGTTGATATGTTGTACGCGGCTCTTGATCCGCGCATTCGTTACGCGTGAGGGGAGTACACTATGGAAGATAATTTGATGAAAAATGATTTGATTGCAAATAATGCTTCAAATTGCGATATATTACCGGGGCAAGAACGCTACGTTGCACCATTAGACGATACGCCTATTCAAGAAGTGGATTCCGTAGACGAATCCGCTGCTGCAACGAGTATGTGGGCAGATACTTGGAGAACTTTGCGCAGGAATCCATTGTTTATTGTTTCTGCAATTTTGATTATTGCAATTATTTTTGTTGCGTTCTTCCCAAGCATTCTTACAAAGCACAATCCTAATTATTGCGTTTTGGAACACTCTCTTGAGCCAGCTTCAGCCGCGCATCCATTTGGTTTTGATATGCAAGGTTGCGATATTTATGCTCGAGTTGTTTATGGTACTCGTACATCGCTAAGTGTTGGTTTGCTTGCAACTATTTTGGTTGTACTTGTTGGTTCTTTAATTGGTGCGTTAGCAGGATTCTTCGGAGGCTGGGTTGATACTATTCTCAGCCGAATAACTGATATCTTCTTGGCTTTACCAATGCTTCTTGGTGCAATCGTAGTTTTACAAATGTTCCGTACATCTAAATCAATTTGGAAAATTGTGCTTGTTATGGTGCTTTTTGGATGGGTTAGCGTTGCTCGTATTGCACGAAGCGCTGTTATGGAATCAAAAAATCTTGAATTCAATACCGCATCTACTGCTTTAGGATCTACTCCAATACGTAATCTTTTCAAACACATTATCCCGAACTCTTTGGCTCCAATCATTGTTGTTGGAACAACTTCGCTTGGAACTTATATTGTGTTGGAAGCAACATTAAGCTTCCTTGGAATTGGTTTACCAAGTACTACTGTCAGCTGGGGTGGAGATATTTCTACCGCTAGAAATGTTCTTACTACGAACCCAGAAGTCTTGTTCTATCCGTCTATTGCACTCGCAATTACTGTGCTCGCCTTTATTATGATGGGTGATGCTGTAAAGGATGCATTAGATCCGAAGAGCCGTAAGGCGTGAATTTAGCGTGGAGGAATAAAACTTATGAATACAACACGTAAAGATATAGACATTCGCGCCATGCAGCTAGAGCAAGGGCCATTGTTGGAAGTAAAAAATCTCCAGGTTGATTTCACAACAGACTCAAAAAAAGCTGTTCATGCTGTTAGAGATGCTAGCTTCTGTGTTTATCCTGGTCAGTGGGTTGCAATTGTAGGTGAATCTGGTTCAGGAAAGTCCACTTCTGCAATGGCTGTTCTTGGTCTTCTTCCTGGAACCGGTCATGTTACAGGTGGATCTATTAAGCTCAAGGGTAAAGAAATTAGCAGTTTGAAGCCAAAAGAGATTGCTGCCTTGCGTGGTACTGCAATGGGCCTAGTTCCGCAGGATCCTATGAGCAACTTGAACCCTGTGTGGCGTATTGGCGAACAAGTTAAAGAAGCATTAATCGCAAATGGTGTTGACGTTGATCACGAGAAGCGTTCTTCATTAGCTGAGGCTCTTGCAGGCGATTCTGTTCAAGTCAAAAGCAATGAGGATGAAACATTCCTTGGCTCTAAAGAATTACCAGATTTGATTGAAGTTGCTAAGAAAGCTTTGAAAGAAGTTGGGCTTGATGAGCATAACGATGCTGAAAAGTTCAATGAAGCTATTGATTACTACAAGAAAGAGTGGGTTCCAGGCTCTGAAACTCGTTGGCGCGTAGCAGACGATTTAATCAAATATGGTGTAAATGACGACAAAGCTTGGGAAATTGCCAAAAAGTATGTTGTAGGTGCAAGCGTTGAAGATCGTATTGCTGGTTTGCTCGATGAAGCTGGTTTGCCAGATGCTGCAACTCGTGCACGTCAGTTCCCACATGAGTTTTCCGGTGGTATGCGTCAGCGCGCTTTGATTGCTATTGGTTTGGCTTGCCGACCGGACTTGCTTATTGCAGATGAGCCAACTTCCGCTTTGGATGTTACTGTGCAAAAGCGTATTCTTGACCATTTGCATACACTAACTGATTCGCTCGGAACTTCTGTTCTCTTCATTACACACGATTTAGGTTTGGCTGCCTCTCGCGCGCAGCATGTTGTTGTTATGTATAAGGGTCGTGTTGTTGAGTCTGGCCCATCGTTGGAAGTTTTGCAGCATCCTCAGCATCCGTATACAAAGAGACTTGTTGCTGCCGCTCCAAGCTTAGCTTCTCAGCGCATTATTTCTGTTAAAGAACACGGTGGTAACGCTGATAACTTGCTTGAGCATCATGTAGTAGGTGAGCAAACTCTCGAAAAAAGTGAGCATATTATTACTGTGGATCACTTAACTCGTGAGTTTAAGCTTCCTCGCAAGAAAGAGCTTTTTAAGGCTGTTGACGACGTTTCATTCTCTATTAAGCGTGGTACGACGTTAGCTATCGTTGGTGAATCTGGTTCAGGTAAATCTACTGTTGCGAATATGGTTTTGCGACTTCTTAAGCCAACAAGTGGAACTGTTACTTACGAAGGTAAGAATATTTCCGATTTAAAGGGTTCGGATTTGCTTGACTTCCGTCGCCATGTGCAGCCAGTTTTCCAGAATCCGTATGGTTCTTTGGATCCTATGTACTCAATTTATCGTTCAATTGAAGAACCTTTGCGTATTCATAAGATTGGTGATAAAAAGAGTCGTAAAAACCGTGTGGTAGAGCTTCTAGACATGGTTCGTATGCCTGCTTCAGTTATGACTCGATTCCCGAACGAACTTTCTGGAGGACAGCGTCAACGAATTGCGATTGCTCGTGCTATGGCTTTGGACCCAGATGTTATAGTTTGCGATGAAGCTGTATCTGCTTTGGATGTGCTTGTGCAAGATCAGGTTTTGCACTTGCTTAACGATTTGCAGGCGGAGCGTGGTTTGAGCTATTTGTTCATCACACACGATTTGGCTGTCGTTCGTCAGATTGCAGACGAAGTTGTTGTTATGCAGCATGGAAAGCTTGTTGAGCATGCAACTACAGATGAGGTATTCGATCATCCACAGATGGAATACACTCGCGATTTGCTTGATGCAATTCCAGGAGGAAATTTGGAACTTGGTTTAGACTAAATAGTACAAGCTGATAAAAAGGTGCAGATTCTATAAAACCTGCACCTTTTTATTTTTCTATTAATTCCGTGTTTATTGGTTGAGTAATCCATAACTTGTAATCTGTGTTGGTTGCGTGATTTATGTCTGTTGCTTAGTGGTGGAGCTGTTTGTGTTGTGTACATATTAGAGTTGATTACATGATTACAATTACGACTTCGAATTTAAACGGTATTCGTGCAGCTGAGCGCAAAGGTATGCTTAACTGGTCTGACGCGCATACTCCAGACGTGTGGTGTATGCAAGAAGTGCGCGCTCCGCAGGATGCAATCGACCCAATTATGACAAAAATTGAAATGGGATATTGTACGTCTGAAAATATCGTAAATTCTATAAAAAACGATAATTTTACTTATACAAATGAAGTTTGCCGTGTAAAAGGTCGAGCTGGAGTAGCTCTAGTTACGTCTCTTCCTGTAGTTGAAAAACGCTACGGTTTGCCTGGTTTAAGTGAGGATGTTGATTCTGGGCGATGGGTTGAAACTGACGTGCGTACCCCTGAAGGGTATGAAATTACTATTGCTTCTGTGTATGTTCATGCTGGAAATGTGGACGATCCGCAAAAAATGCAACAAAAATTCCGCTTTTTAGACACAATGCTTATACGCTTGGGGGAGCTTCGAAATATTGCAGCAAGTGGCGGAAATCAAGCGATTTTGTGCGGTGACTTTAATATTGCGCATACTTCACTTGATATTAAAAACGCTAAGGCTAATGAAAAAAGTGCAGGATTCTTGCCAGAGGAACGCGCTTATATTGATCGCTGGATTAACGAATATGAATTTGTGGACGTTATGCGCATGCTTGCAGGAGATATTCAAGGACCATACACTTGGTGGAGTCAGCGCGGTAAAGCTTTCGACAATAACGTTGGCTGGAGATTAGACTACCAGTTCGCAACTCCTGAAATTGCGGAAAGCGCTCGCGGATTTGTGATCGATCGTGCTGAAAGTTATGAGGCAAGATGGTCGGATCACGCGCCTTTAACCATAAAATACGGTGTGTGATTATTAATCACATTAACTGAAATAAATAAAGTAATAGCATTTGCTCATATGCATATTTTCAGTGCTTTGTTTATGATAATCTGGTGAAGTTGAGCAATTTACGACGATTAGCATTATGCTTATTGTTGTGCTTGTTGTTTTAAGAAATGAGGAATAATGGGTTGGTTATTTGGCCGACATGAAGAAGAAAAATCTTCAAAAGTTGAAGACAAAATCGTAGAGGTAAAAACTGGTCCATGGGATTTCAATGATGAAGATGCTCCTGATTTTAGCGATTATCTAGATTTTGGTTCAATCTATATCCCATATTTTCAAGGCATTGAGTTGCGAGTAAAAAAGCAGCATGAAACATCGCAAGTTCTTGGTATGACAGTAACTTATGGTTCTTCAAGCGTAGAAGTTGAAGCTTTTGCTGCGCCTAAAACATCTGGTATTTGGCTAGAAGTGTGCAAAGATTTGCTTGATGGTAATAGTCAAGCGTGTACAGTACAAGGCGAATTTGGTACTGAGCTACTGTTACCTGTAAAAGTTGGAGAAAAAACCATTACAACGCGTATTGTTGGCGTTGATGGTCCTAGGTGGATGCTTCGCGGAGTATTCTCTGGACCTGCAGCAACAGAGCTTGCAGATAATAATAACGAAACAAAACAATTAGACGAATGGTTTAAGGGGATTGTTGTAAATCGTGGTGAAGAGCCGCTTGCGCCTCGCGATTTTATTCCTATGCATGATCCAGTAACTAGAGAAGAAAAAGAAGCTGCTTTAAATGCAGAAAATAGCGGTAAAGATGGGGAAAATAATACGTCTGATGAAGATGCTAATAATGCACTAAAAAAAGACGATAAACCATTAGGTTACGACCAACAAGTAGAAGTAAAAACTACGCTTACACGCGGTCCAATGTTTGCTGAAATTAGATAATGCAAATAGTAGAAAGTTAATTGAATGGATTCACAAGAATCTTTACAGAAATCCGAAGAAGAGTTTTCTTCGCAAGAGTTTTCAAATGCAGTAAAACTTAACGATTCTGCGCAAACCAACGATTCTGCGCAAACCAAAAAACGCTCAGGACTAGCGACATTGGCTTCAATTGGAGCCGAAGGATCTACATTTTCTGTAATTGATTCAATGGGTGGCGTTCGAGGCGTAATCGAATCCATGCTTCCAGGCTTGCTGTTTGTTATTTGCTTCGTTGTAACACGAAATGTGCAAACAACGGTTATTGTTGCAGCTGTGATTGCTGTTTTGCAAGTTGTGATTCGTCTTATTCAAAGGCAATCGCTTATGGGAGCAATTAGTGGGCTTGTTTCCATTGGAATCTGCCTTGTTTGGGTGTGGACGAGTCACCAAGCGCGCGACTACTATATGATGGGCTTTATTACGAACGCTGTTTATGGTGTGCTTCTTGCTATTTCGCTGATTGTGCGCGTGCCTGCTTTAGGGCTTGTGATTGAGTCAATTCGCAAAATGCCTACGGAAAACTTTGGCTCGTGGCTTCACGAATGGCTCGATTATAAGCCGCTTAAGCGAGCGTATATGTATGTGACAGGATTGTGGATTGCTGTTTTTGTGCTGAGGCTCGTTTTGCAAGTGCCATTATATTTGACGAATCACGTTGTGTGGCTTGGTACCGTTCGCTTGATTATGGGATTGCCGTTCTGGGCACTCGCAATTTGGGTTTCTTACTTGATTATCGCAACGCCGTTTATGCGTCTTCACCATAAAAATCGCGAAGAAAATTATCGCGAAGAAAAGCAGATTGACGAAGATGAAAACGATGTAAATTCAGTGAAGTAAAATCATCTTAACAAAAATCAGCGTTAGAAAATCAGCGTTAGAGAATCAGCTTAACAAAACGCAAAACTAAGGGGTAGTACATGCAAGTAACGATGCGAATCGAGCGATATGCGGATCAAGGTAGATGCGTAGGTCATCTCGAAGGACGCGTTGTATTCGTGCGATTTGCCCTTCCTGGTGAGCTGGTTGTTGTGCGCATGGATGAGCCGATGCGTGCAAAAGCGCACTTTTTTACTGGCGAAGTTGTAGAAGTTTTGGAGCCTAGTGCGGATCGTGTGGAGCCGCAATGGAAGCTCGCTGGTCCTTTGGCTCAGGGCGGCGGAGTTGGCGGCGCGGATTTAATTCACGTTTCTTTGCCTGGTCAGATTCGTTGGAAGGCTTCCGTAATTGCCAATCAATTCCAGCGTTTAGCGCATATGGATGTTGCGGAAAGCGATGTTAGTGTTGAGCGCATGCCAGGGGACGAGGAGCTTAACGGGTTTAATTGGCGTACGCGCATGGAGTTGGTTGCGGATGATGAAGGGCGATTGTCTATGCGTAAGCGCGAGTCGCATGATCGCATTGCGATTGATACTATGCCGCTTGCGTCGCGCGCAGTTTTGGCTGTTGCGGATTCTTTGGACTTGTGGAATCGTTCTTTTTCGCCAAATGCGCAAATTCGTCTTGCTGTTCCAGAGCCTAGGGTTGATGGTTTGGATTTTGGTGTTTCTGGCGATAAGGCTGCGCTTCTTAGTGCGATTGGCGAAAATTATGCGCTTATAGTAAATGATGAGTTGGTTGCAGGATCGGCATTGTTGCGCGAGCGCGTGCGAGTTGCTGTTAATGAAGATTTATCTCGTGCGCGTACTTTTGATTACGATGTTGATGGGCGCGGTTTTTGGCAGATTCATCGCGCAGCTCCAGAGCATTTGGTGAACTACGTTTTGGGATTAGTTCGTTCTGCACTTGGTGGGCGCACTAAGAATACTGTTTTGTGGGATTTGTATTCTGGTTCGGGTTTGTTTACGATTCCTCTTGCGACTTTGGCTAATGTTGGCGGAGATTCTGCTGGTGATGCAGGTTCCGTTGGTTCTGCAGAGCCAGCTCGCGTGCTTAGCATTGAGGGTGCGCCGATTGCTGTAAAGAATGCAAGGCGAAACATTGGGCGCGCAGGTCTTAGCAGAGATATTGTTGAAGCGCTTGAAGGCGATGTTGCGCAAACGCTTGAATCGCAGGTGTTTAAGGCGAGTAAGTCGTCTAAGATTGTTCGCCGATTTGCGCATCCTGATGTTGTTGTGTTAGATCCTCCGCGCGCTGGTGCTAAAGCTCAAGTTTGTAAGCAGATTGCGAAGTCTGGAGCAAGAAGCGTTGTGTATGTTGCTTGCGATCCGACCAGTCTTGCTCGCGATGTTGGCACGTTTAGGGAGCTTGGTTACAGCGTTCAGTCTTTGCGTGCGTTCGATATATATCCCAACACTCACCACGTTGAGAGTGTCGTATTGATGTCAAAGGCTGATTAGGTGGGTGCATTTTTGCCCTTGTGTATCAGGGGTTTGCGAGGGCTATCGTTAAAAGGTTTAGCGTGTGGTGGCTTTAAGCTGGGTTCTTGCGATTTTTGAGCGCAGTTTGGCTGTATGAGGGAAGATATCAACGCTCTGGGGTCGAGTGCACAGGATGTTAACGTTAAAAAGTGCACCCGCTTTGCACCCACCTTGTGGAGTGGGAAAATAAGGTTTAGGCTAATTATCATGGAGAAGAAATCTAAGTTTCGTTAGTCTAATAATAAGGAGAGATGGCTATGGATAAGATAGATGAGCTAAATAAAGATGTGATAGTCATCCATCCTCAGCGTGTAATTAAGGATTATGCGGTTGGGGTTTATGCTCGTGTGAGCACAAATCGTAAAGAGCAGTTGGATAGTCTTGCTGTTCAAGTGTCTGGTCTTACTCGTCTTGCTGCTTCTCACATGACTTGGTTTGTTGCTGATATTTTTCTTGATGTTGCTTCAGCTAAGGTTGGATCTTCAAGAAACGAGTTTAATCGAATGATTGATGAGTGCGAGAAAGGTAATCTTGATATTATTCTTACTAAAAGTGTGAGCCGTTTTGGTCGTGATACGAAAGAAGGCTTAGAGGCTATTAGAAAGCTTAAAGCTTGTGGCACGAGAATTATCTTTGAGACAGATAAAATTGATACGGAAACTGTCGATGATGAACTTTTAATCAGTGTGGTTCAGGCTTGTAGTCAAGCAGAGAATGATTGGCGTAGTGAGAATATTGTTTGGGGATTAAGACGTAGGGCAGAAGATGGCACATCAGGTCTTTATAGCAGAGTTTGTTATGGTTATAAAAAAGATAAACATGGCATGCTGATTATTGATGAAGAGCAAGCGAAGGTAGTGAGAGCTATCTTTGATTGGTATCTAGAAGGTTTAAGCGTTGTTGGAATTATTGAAAGATTAAAAAGTAAAGGTGTTAAGTCTCCAAAGGGGAAAGACAGTTGGAGTAAACGGGCTGTTGAGAGCACTTTGACTAGGCGTAAATATACAGGCGATGTGGCTATAGCTGATTCAGGCGGTTCTGACAGGCAATATTTGTATTCGGATCATCATTCCGGAATTATTTCTAAAGAGAAGTTTGAAGCCGTTGAGCTTGAGATGGCGGCTCGGAGTAATGTGGAAGTTGGAGAGGACGGGACTATTGTTAGAAAGAAGAAAAAATATAGCTCGAAGAAATAGGAAGGAGTCGAGATATGGATTGCAGAGGACATGCAACAAGAGAAAAGATTGCTCAAGATTACGAAATTCATCCTAGAGCACATATAAAACTATTAAAAAATCAAAGTAAACATAGTGATGCAGGGCCTATTATTCAAAATGAATACTATATTTTAATGCTAAGAGAAGAAATGATGGGGAGCTAGAAATAATTCAGTGTGGTATGGGTGCAGCAAGAGATTTTCTTGAATTAATTAAGCATCAAGGGCTACCAATTTTTAATCCCCTAAAAGTTAATTACAGAGATTCAAACGGTGATGAAAGTAATACTACTGGTACTAATAGCTTAAAAAATGTGACCTGGAATGAAACTGCAAAACAACTGTATAACGCAATCATGTGGCTAATTGTATTATGGGATGCCAAACCTGATACGCCTCTCTTTGATTTTATGGATGAAGTAATCAAATACAAAAAATGTGAGCCTTTTGATAGAAAAATCAGAAGAGTAAATACTGCTATACAACATGGAGGCAAAGGTAGGACTTTAACAGAGATGATTGATGATTATAGAAAGTACAATGATTTTAAGAATGATATTTGCAATTTTGAACTTCTTAGCGACAAAATTAATAATATGAGGGACAAAGACGGAAGTAAAATAAAATCCTATTTTTAAGGCTCGCTAGATGGAATAGAAATTATATGCTTGAAATAGCCTAATCAAGGATAGAAAGAGCTGAATGAAACAACCTCCTCTAATAGACGCAGCAACACAGGAAAAACAAGTACCTTAGCCAATTTCCAAATTTAACCTAACAATCTCACGTCGAGAGTGTTGTATTGATGTCAAAGGCTGATTAGGTGGGTGCAAGTTTGCCTTTATGTAGCAGGGTTTAGCGAGGGCTATCGTTAAAAGGTTTAATGCGAAGTGGCTTTAAGCTGTGTTCTCGTGATTTTTGAGCGTGATTTTGCTGTATGAGGGAACATGTCAACGCTCTGGGGTCGAGTGCACAGGATGTTAACGTTAAAAAGTGCACCCACTTTGCACCCACCTTGTGAAGTGGGAAATTGAAGTCATAAAACAAAAATAAGGTAAGATTTCACATATAAGGTGTGGTCGTACCTTATTTTTTGGTCTATAACCCGATAATTGAGAAAAATGAGCAATCGTAATAGAGGATAGTCTGCATATTTTCATGTGAATTTTATTTTCAAAATCATACATAATTCGCGATAATTACATTAATGCCAGGATGAAAGTTGGTGGAAATATCTGGTATATATGTGTTATAACATTTTCGTTGCAGTGTATTGACAAGACATCATAAATGATTTATAACTATGGTGAGAGTTGAGAATGCAACATTCGTCTATGATGTTGCGGATTTAGCTCTATAGGAGGTTTTACTTGAAAGAGAGGAGATGATTATTATGAAGAAGCTAACACTAGAAGAATCTCGCTCGATTAGAGCTGGATGGATGTGCGTTGTCTGGGGTTTCATCTGCTGGGGATGATTCTCTAGTTCTGCATATGAGTATATTACCAGATTTCATTACAACAGTAGATTAGGTTAGTCTCATTGTAGTGTTCTAACTGTAATCTATTTGCGTAATTTAGTATTTGAGAAAATTGATTTGATTGTATGATGCTTTTTAACATTTGTGATTAAATCTGTAGCGTGGAGGCTATGATAGCCTCCACGCCTTGAAACTTTGAGGAGCTCAATAGATGGTGGCTTATCCTCATAATATGCAAAATTTGACTTCAGATTGCGGTATTGCAGTTATCAAATCATTGCTAGAAAATTATCATAGATTTAATGAAAGAAGTTTTAAATCGGTTGTTTCTAGTTTGGATATTGAGCAAGGTTTATCTTTGTTTAATATTGAAGAGGTTTTGAAACAATTCGGAGTTTACGGTTCTAGTTATGAAGTTGAAGATTTTCATCTTCTTGATTTTACTAAGCCTATGATATTACTGGTTGATAGCAATGGCGAAAATCATTATATTCTATTGTATGGTGTTAAAGACGGTAAAGCGATTGTATCTGATCCTTCGCATGTAGTTCTAGAACAGGTTAATTTAAACGAGTTAAAAGGGGTATTTAAAGGGTATGTTTTCATAATTGAAAATGTTGTGGAGCGTACTCATCAGGAAAAGTTACTGCAAAAACATAGTCATGTAAAAAAGAATCTTAAATTACATGTTGATCTTTTATATTTAACAGTGTTGTTATGCATAATTCCAATTATAATTATTTTCTCAATTCAATATTTTTTGATTTATCAATTGCGGAATTTAGTTATATGGCAAGTATTGGTAATCTTTATTTTTGAGACATTGCTCACGTGTATTTATGTAAAATTAAAGACGGAATATAATGGAATTGTATCAAATGAAGATTCTCTAAAGCAAGAAGCATTGGCTTTTTCTTTTTTGGAAGATATAGACCAGTTAAGTGAAAAAGATGAGAATATCTATAATAGGCTGATAAAGTTTTGGAATAATTTTAATGCGTCGGACTGGCAGTTAAAGAGGTATCTTTCATATTTCGAATTAGTTTGTGTAGTTCTTATTTTTAGTGCGACTTTTGCTTTTAGTAGAGGGATAGCTTTGTTGTCGATCGTATGCATGCTTACCTACGTCATTATCTTCAAAAAAGGCATCGTGACAAGAAAAAATTATAATAGGAATTATTTCAATAATATGGGAGAGCTTTCTGTTTTCATTGAGGAATCGATTCATAATAAGCTGGATAGATCCATATTCTCAAGTAAAGAGGAAGTATCTACTTATCTGAAAAGCATATTGCTCAAAGTGAAAGATTCATTTGCTAAACAGCGAGAAAGCACAGCTCATATTTTGACACTTTATGATGGGATTATGTATCTGAATTTAAGTTTGATTTTTGTTTATGTAATGCTTATGTATTCCATCAAAATGGATATGAAAGTTGTCAGCGTTTTTATCAGCTTTGTAATCGTTTATATGGTTTATAGTCTTGGCAAGCCCGCTATACAAAAATTTTTAGATTTGGAGAGATATTCTTCGCTTGATTCCCATTATCGTAAACCACCTGCTATTGATAGAAACAATGCAGCAGATTTTACTATTACTGGAATATCTTTAGAAAATGTTTCAGTTTCGTACAGTCAAGACACTTCAGTCTCAGTCTTTTCTGGAATATCAAAGCAATTTCGTAGTCATAGCTTGATTTTGGTTAAAGGGAAGAATGGAATAGGCAAATCGACTTTAATGTATGTTATTATGGGCGTAGTACCAGTGTCTGGTGGAAGTGTGCATTATTATGACTCTGATAGGGATTTGTATGGTTATCCAATAGAAATGATTCAGAGTAGAATAAGTTGTTATCAGCAAAATCAATTTTTAAACTATGCTTCTATTGGTAAGAATGTTGCATATGATATTTATAAGAATGCAAGACAGCCAGTAGATAATATTTTTAAACTTGATTTAGATAAGATAATTTTTTATAACGGTGTGAATTTATCGCAAGGGGAACGACAGAAGGTTTTATTGTCTAGAAGTTTGAATAAAGAAGCAGATGTGTATATTTTTGATGAGCCTACTTCAAACTTGGATGATTCTTCTAAGAAGATTTTTATAGACAAAGTCTTGGAGTTAAAAAAGACTGCGATGATTTTTATTGTTACTCATGATGCAATGTTCGATAAAATTGCTGATGAAATAATAGATTTGGATGTGATTAAGAAATGAAAAGCAAAAAATGGATATTTGCAGCTACCATAGTAATCCTAGGTCTTGTCAGTCTGCTGTATGTAGGGTATAAGACAAATAATGTTCGTTTTGGTATGGTTCGTGATGATTTGCCAACACTAGTTTCAGGAGATTATAAGAATAACGATAACTTATCGTTAAAGCCAGGAGTGTATGCTATTTATGCAAAGAGAGGCAAAGGAGAGATACGCTTTGCTGGAAAGCTGTACAAGCTTGATGATGCTCTTTTTGTGCGTGCTCAGAAACAGCCAGGAAATGTTAAAAATGCTGTTATCTACGAAGAGAGTCCTAAAATTTTTATTGGTGAAGATAGTAAGATTTCTGTAAAAGGAGATCGGAAATTTTTAGTTTCATTTGTTAAGAGGTAATCTTATGAAGATATCTCATTTGAAAAAATCATATGGGGGAAAAGTCGTTTTAGATGACATTTCTTTGGAAAGCAGTGCTGGGCAAATTATTGCGTTAGTAGGCAATAATGGTTCAGGAAAAACCACGTTAATGAAGTGCATTGCAAATTTGATAGTTGATTATCAAGGCAATATTGAATTGGACGGTTCACTTTCATTTGCTATTGAGAATCCATCTTTTTATGACGAATTTTCTGTACAGGATAATCTTAGAGTGTTTGCTGCTTTGATGGGGAGAAAAGACTTTAATTGTGATAAATTATTGCATCAGGTGAGTCTCGACGAAGCAAAAAATAAAAAGTTTAAACAATTGTCGCTAGGTATGAAGCAAAAATTAAATATTGCTAGAATATTGCTCTCAAATAGTGAAATTATTCTTCTTGATGAACCTTTCAATGGATTAGATGTTCTTACTATAAAGCAGTTAAAAGACACTATCTTGTCATTGCGCTCACAAGGTAAAAGCCTTGTAATTTCAAGTCATATATTAGATGAGTTAGGTGAAATTGCTGATATTGTATGGTATTTAAAAAAAGGGAAAATTCAAAAAATTGTTAATTTTAATGATAATCTAAGAATTTATAATGTGATTGTTGTAAATGGTGTGGATATTAGTGAATTGCTTTCTAACAGATATGAGGTTTTTTGTCGTAGCAAAGATAACAAAGAATCAACTTTTAGAATTAAATTGCCTAGAGAGGATATTGCCAAGGTTCTTAAATTGCTGATTGAGCATGGGGTACAAATCGTGGAATACAGTGATATTACGCATGATATTAAAGATTTTATGTTGGAGGAAGATGATGATGAAGTACTATATAAAATCAGAAATTATTAAGTTTAGTCATCAGAAGCTTTTCTTATTGTCTTTTGTTTTGTATTTGGCATGTTGCGTGTTTATAGTATTTCAGGCTAAAAGAGGTGCATTTTTATCACAATATAAATTCTTTTCAACGATAACTATACTATTTTTAAGCCTATATCAGATATTATCAATTGGTGAATGGCAAGAGAAGAAAATTATTCATCATTATCTAGAGTATATTCCTAATAGGATTAAATTATTGTGTTTTATATATGGTGAATACGTAAGCATTTATCTAGTCGTAAATTTGGTATTTTTGTCACTAAAATACTCGTCTCTAGGGATAGTTATGCATCAACTGCTCGTATATCCGATAATTTTCCTTTTGTATATTGCTATAAATATGAATCTGTTGATATATTTTGAAAAAGTTGGTGTTACAATGATTCTTTCCTTTATATTATTATGGATATTGCCGAATTTAATAAACATAATATTGTCTCAAACATCCGTGTATTCTTTTCAGATATTTTATTATTTATCACCAGACTCGTTCACCGCTCTTACGTCTGCAACTTGTATTATTGCTCTAATGTATATTGTTGTGTTTTTCCTATTGTCGTTATTACAATTTACGAAAAAGGAGTACTGAGTTATGAAAAGTGTAGTATCTCGTATACTTCCAGCTATTGTCATAATGTTATTCGTTGGTTTTATTGCATATATTCATTTGAGTGGCTTAAGACCCTCATTTTCAGTATTACAGGAGAATAATATCTCAAATCTTAAAACTGGAGAAGTGCTCTATTTTGGTAGTTCAGGCTGTGGAGCATGTCAGGAATTCAATAAAGTTCTAAAAGAATATCAAGATGAAACGCATACTAAAATTTATTATTGGGATGCCACAGACACGAAAATTGTGAGAAAGGCAGCTGAAATAAAGATTTACAATACTCCAACTATTGTAATGAGGAAGCGTGGGAAACTGGTAATTTCTCAAGGATATAAGAATTTGAAAGAGTTAAAGACTTTTGTAGAAAGCTAGTAGCGATGAAGAAGATTATTTTATACATTGTTTTAGTATTAAGTCTAATTGCAAATGCTTATTTTATTGTTGGACAAACTTACGAAAAGGATATGATGCATCCTACATTGACTATGTATGATAAGTTAAATAGCCTGTTGGAAAAAAATTTTGTGTTGCGCAATAATGATGGAAAGAAGCTTATAGTTTATTTTGGAAGGCCGGGTTGTGGTGATTGTAATAAATTTGATCAAATATTGGGGGAAATGATCGACAAATATAAAATTAGTGATAGATTATATTATGTCAATGTTGAGAGGATTCACGAAAATAAATCTGAATGGCTTCAGTTTAAGAAGAAGTATAACATTAAAGGTACTCCGACGTTGGCTATATATAATCATAGAAAATTGTTAACAAAACTAGATTTTGAGGAGCATGGCGGATTCTCTCTTAAAGAACTAGAGATGTGGATTAGTAGAAATCTTGTTTCAGAATAACTAATAATGCAAATGCTTGATTTTTATGGTTATTTCCTAGAAAGTGTGCATAGAATTGGTGTGTCGTTACCATATTCTCATATTCCTGCCAACCCTTTTCGTATAAACAAGTATGAATCCTCCCATGGTTTGTACGGGATTAATCGCGTTACCGTACCCTGTTATTTCTTCTTTTCCTCGTGAGGAGTATTTATAGTTTTTGTTTAAAAAACTTAACAGCCATTTCATAAACAAATGTAACAGTTTTTTACGTGTTATATCTTGGCAATGTTGTATTAAAAAAGAGCCGCATGTTTCGCATATCTCCATCGTATTTTCTTTGCACTGGTTTTACCATTCTTAACCATCTTGTTGCTGCATACACTACCAATGGGATTATTGCAAGAGTTCATCATTTAATTACAACAGTAGATTAGGTTAGTTTCATTAAAGTATTCTAATTGTGGTCCATTTGCATAATTTAGTATTTGGGGGAATAGCCCTATTCCTATTTGTTACAAGTAAAACTTAGAACACCTTATACATTTTATGTGTTATCAAAAATAACAACAACAATTGTATGGCAAAAAATTATTGGATAGAATGAGTATTAAACCCAATGATAGGTCTTTTATATATTGTAAATACAAAGGAGAATTTCTATGAAATGTCATATTTTTAAGTCTATTGCTGTAGTTGTTGTAGCATTATCAACCTGTATTTCTCTGGTATCAACTGCTCAAGCTAGTGAGATAGTGGATAACGAACCAAGTGTTGTAGAAAGCAATGTCGGTGATGCGAATATAGATAATTATGCTAAGCGTCTTGAAATTATTTTTTCAAAGTATCTCAAGTTTAATGAAATTAATAAAAAATGGACTATAACACAAGCAGGGGAGTTTTCTCATGTTCCGAAAGAAGTGCTTGAGAATTTAATTCATAAGCTCAATGCAAATGCATCTGTTGGTGAGATTTCGTCTAATGATAATCATGCAGTGCGTTCGAAGGATTATGCTAAATGTGTACTTGAAACTACTGGTATAAGCACCCTTATTGGAGTATTTAATGGTGCTTTAACAAGGTTACTTGAAAATCAGCTTTGGAAGCAAGCTGCTATGTATATTTTAAAGGCAGTTGGTCCAGCCGCATTTAGAGGTGGAGCTGTGGGCCTAGCTGCAAGTTTAGCAGCTTCTGCTATTTGGTGTGCGACTCCGTGGAGTAAGTGAGGAGGATATTCTTATGTACAAGGTTCTTATGTTCGTGCTGAAGTTGGTTATGTTTACAGCTGTGAATTTTATGTTCCTTTACTTGTCGATGGTGGTATACGGCCATGATTTTGGTGTGATGTTCAAAACGTATGGGAATGCGCTCGGTCCGTTTACGTTCATGCTTGCTTTGATGACAACGATGTTGTTGCCTAATGAAGGAACTATTTTTGAGGGTAAGCGGCAAAAAGTGTGCTAAAAAACCGAGTTATCGTTGAAATACCAAGGAAAACTTGCTGTAGTTAAGCTAAAAAGGCTTAACATTTAGTATTACTTGACATTGAAAACAAAAGGGGCTTAGGACAATTTTTAGACATTTTGTGCAATCATAGCACGATGTTCCATAATTGTCTTTTAAGCCCCATTTTAATTCTGTGATTGTTGTAAAAATCAATATAAGTATGAATAGCTTGACGTAATTCTTCTGTACTATCCCAGTTATGTTGCAAGAAGGTTTTCTCTTGCCAGAAGCAGGCTATCTTCTTGATATTAAAAACCATAAATAGATTCAAAAATGCATGTTTAGACCATTTGAGCCAGTCTGTTTCATTATAATTATTCTCTTTAACTACTCTAATCTTGCGCTCTAAAAGTCCAATACGTTGCTTAAGTGGAATTATTTTGCCAGTTGTTGCATTAGAGAAAATACTGAAGCATATAAGAGTTTACTTAATAATTTATTAGCTCTTACTGTTGTTATTACTGATGGGAACGCTGGAGCGTTGAGCGCTATTAAACAAGTTTGGCCAGAGACTCGAGTACAACGCTGTTTAGTACATGTTAAACGTAATATACGCGTATTAACTACAAGCAAGCCTAGGCTGCAATCACATAAGGCTTTGTGGGGTTTAGCTAAAAAGTTAGTTAAAATCAGAACGTTGAAAGAATCTGATTTATGGGTTAATTTACTACAGAAATCTTATAACCAGTGGAAAGATTGGCTTAATCAAAAAACGTTCCGTAGGAATGTTTCTGAAGAAAATATTCCTTCTTGGGTAAGAAGTAATCAACAATGGTGGTATACGCACCAGACAGCAAGAAAAGCTTATAATCTGCTTGCTAGACAAGTTAAAAAATGGTACGCTATTTACCTTTCTTGATCCTCTACTATTAGAGAAAACGAGCGTTCCTATTCCTAGTACTACTAATGCTTTAGAAGGTGGTATAAATTCACAGATAAAGAAATTGGTAAGTGTTCATAAAGGATTATCTGAAGATCACATGCGGAGAGCTATAGAGTAGTGGTGTTACTTCAATAGTGAAAATCCTTCAAATCCTAAACAATTTATAACTTCTGAATGTTTTAAACCAAAAACTAAAAAAATTATTATTGATGATAATCCAATTGGACCAGCTCATTTAGACACTGGATTTGACTTATGTAAAGCTGACTATCATCCAGATATTTCAATCAGAAAAGGGACTATGCGTTAACGACACGCCGACTAATAGACACACTTTTTTGCCGTTTACCCTTAGTTTCCCCTACACGCACGACAGAATAAATCGGGCTTGACACTGCAAAATCATTCACGAGCATCAAGCCCAATACGTCAATTGCCGATCATTGCAACCATTTTGGATTCACAGCTGGAATTCCCGGATATAAATTCGTATTTTTCTGAGCTGTCAAATAGAGAAAATCTTTATTAACTTTTATTTTTTTCAATAATTTTCCAGTCTTCCTATCAAATCGTTCGATAACAAAATCTTTCAAATCAGAGGTATCGATAATCGATGGTATACGAACTATTTCATGGTTTCCTACCAGCAAACGATAGTTGACGCCCGCTGACGACTCTTGACGCGTAGCTTTATCTAACAATCGGCGAAGAACACCTGTTTGCGTATCAAGAGTAAACACTCGTCCATTCTCGGTATCAACAATATGAAGAAGCTTTTCATCGTATGCCTGTGCGTTTATGTAGCCAGCAATCTCATAAGAGACTGTGGTCGGACCATACAACACTTGACCTTTGCTGTTCTTCAATGGAATTGTTGTTATTTTACCAGTTTTCACATCCCATCGCACAAGAAAATGTTCCTGAATAGCTTTAACATCATCAGCAGAATCGCTGTGTTCTACTGCCATATCCTTTGTGCGAGCAGACGATGGACCATACGAATATAAGAAAGTAATCACACCATTGTTGCATCGTGGGCTATAAGCAGCATCAATTACTCCTGTAGATTCATTTTCTCCTTGATATAATTGCTCACCCACCATGTCTTTTTCATGGTGCCGCGATACCTCATTTAGGCCAACATTTGCTTCATTGACCATGCGATACAATACAACTTCATGCTTGTCTGTTTGAGCAATTGCATACGCTTGATTGCCACAGGTAGAACAAGTTTTAATAAATAGACTCTCTGAAAATTGTATTGTTTGCTGCTTACTCTCACCTTTAGCAGTCGTAGAAAGAATATTATATGTTGTTTTACCTCTATGCTTCATCATGCTTTCGTCATACAGATCAACAAAACCGCCATTAGCAAGAGAAAATGCAAAATTCTGACGTTGCACCTTTTCTATAGAGTTTACCGTAGGTTTTTTAGCGTTCACTGGTATGAAATAACTATCACGGGAATCTGTATAGTGAAGCGCCTCAGTATTCCAAATTGGCGTTTGGCCTTCTATATTGCTCACCTTATGCAGCTTAAAACTGCCATCTTCATAAACAATTGACATAAATGCGCTGCCATTAGGAATAAGAGATGTCTGAGGGTTATGCAGCGGGATTGCAACAACCGCATGCTGCAACCGAAGATTTTCAAATTTCTCCGAATGAGCAGATACTGTATATTCTGTCGATAAAACCCAATGAAAGACACCTATAGTAACGGCTGCAATTACAGCAATTATACCTATAACCCCGAAAATCCAGACTACTACTCTATGAGTTTTATTCCCAGTTGTGAATGAAGATTGAGGTGCAGCATTACGCACATAATCATCATTCACTCTCTTGTGAGCTTCAGATTCATGAATAAATTTTTTCCACATAATGACCGCACCTCAACTACTGAACATATTGATATTCCCTAACATATCCAGAATTTTTAATATCATATGGCCACACATATTCACCACTACCAGTATCCAAATCAATACCAGCACCATAATAATATGCAGCCCACACTAATTGAGAACAGTTAAGACCTCCCCAATCATTTCTATTAGTATCAGTAATATCTGCATTGTAACCCCTACCAATATAACCAATTGCCCGACGCGCCGCTTTATCGCGGTTTCCCTGGGAAGTTTTTACTTCAAGAATAGAGGCACCGCCGGCTGCGACACTATTTTTCCTTGATACTCGATGAGCATTCTGGAACATCCCTACTGCTTCGACAATATCATCACGATTAACATAAATTCCAGTATGCCCATGCTTCCAAACGAAAAATGATGAATTATTAGAAACAAAAATATCTCCTGTATGACGAGCTCTTGGTAACTGTGTATTCCCACTTCTTACAGAGAACCTCGCAGTATCTAACACTGAATCACGAACCGATTTCTCCACCCTACTAGCAATCGAGTCAGGGCTCTCACCAGTGCGACGCGAGGTCTCCTTTATCTGCTCATCAATTTCTTTTTCACTGAGTGTGTGATTCAGATAAGTTGATATATCCCCCAGTCTTTGCTGATAATTCTCATTATTATCTTGTCCAAATGCCAATGGGGAAAAAGTAAATAAACAAGCAGCAGAAACAACTACAGATAGACTTCGCATTATTATATTTTTCATAATATCTCTTTCTCGATAAGAAGGCATACTATGCATCTTTACAATAGTAAAACACCTTGCTCTTATTGTACGCTTCTATGAAAAAATATGCAATACTCTTTCCCTGCAATCTCGTGAATACGACACCGTATATGTGCGTATTTGTCAGGTTTTTGAAGAGCCTTTTTAGCATAGTAATAACTTGAACGTTTTATCTGAAGTGTTTTAATCAGAAGCTCTAACGGTAATACTAAAAGTAGTTAGGCCTATAACACTTTTTGCGGAGTGAGGATTTCTGATATTAATACGGTTGGGATTATATTAGATTTGTTGGGATTGTATTAAATACAGTTGGGACTTTATTAGCTACGGTTGGGACTCTATTAGAGCGTGGCTAATGCTCGTTTTGTTTTCTAAAACGAGTGTTGTTTAACGAGAAGGGGGGTGAAAACATTGTTAACGCTTAAACCTCAAAGCACGTAGCTTTCAAGGCAAGTGTGGTTTTTACATGTCAAACTGTTATAAAAACGAGATTATTCCACTCTTTTTTACACTCATGATACGGGTTTTAAGAAAGAGCGGGTAAATGTTATAAGAATTTTTGGAACAATTAACAAGATTGTGGTTAATGATTAATCAATAAGACACTACTAATAAACAGTTAAAGCCTGATTAGCTATAGGGCGATGAGATACGTCAATAGGATCCTCATGGTTTTTTCATGACTCCTATGAAGTACCTCTATTCTACTATGGCTGTTTTTCAGGTATTAGAGTCGGTGCTTCATAAAGTATCGGCTCTTTTTTGTATGTGTCTTCACCCTACCGCTGCAGGCGGGAAGGGTGAGCATGAGGACTCGTAAAACTAATAGCAACGATCGAGCAACATATAAGTATACAAGTTGTGTTCGTAATGAAGATGGTAGTTATAGTGAAGAAACTATCGAAATCAAGCCAGGCGAGAATGGTGTAACCGTTGCGGATATTAAGATGCTTCACGCTGAAGATGACAGCGAGGTTTACTACAACAATAAGAATCTGCGTCCTGCTAGAACTGCTGAAGAAAAAGCTGAGATTGAAGCGTGGAAAGAGAAGTACATCAAACGTTTCGAAGAAAGATACGGCTACAAACCAAACAAAGACGACGTTGACTACTCTGCTGAAGAGCATTTCCCGCGTAACTATAATCTTTCGCTTGACTTCGATGCAGATGGCGAGCTTGAAGTAGATAAAAGTCATCTTGCTGAAGCTCTCAGTACTACTGATGATTATGGTTTTATTACCAACGATTATGGTTTTGAAATGTCAGAAGAAATGGAGCATGCGTTTTCAACGCTTACTGACAAGCAACGTCAGGTTATTCGTTTGATGTTTATTGAAGGATACACTCAGTCAGAGATTGCGAGCATGCTTGGTATTTCGTCTGCTGGCGTGAAAAAGCATCTCGATAGTGCCATCGTAAATCTTAAAAAAGTTTTACCAGAAAAATTCTAGAAATTTTTTAGGAGGAGGTTAAAAACTCCTCCTTTTTCTTTGCCTGTGATGTGTAAGGAAGAAACCCCTTATAGAAAGGAGGCAAACCATGAAACACAAGATCGTTATTAACGTCACCGGTGAAAACGGTGAGAAGAAACAGGTTCTACGTGGAGCTGTGATGCGATTACCTCAACGGTTTATCCGCTGGCTGTTTGGTGATTACTCGCAAGTCTATCTATTAGATCCTGGAAAGAGTGTTCAGTCAGTTGATGTCAAAGAAGTTTAAGGAGGAAAACCGTGAACAAGGAAATATTGAGAGAAGTCATCAAAGACTTGGAAAACTTAACAGTTCATCTTAAAACGCTGTTTGATGATGCCGGTGCTTCTGGTGTTGGTTGTAAAGAAACAGCTTCTAATAATAAGGAGTCTGTTAAAAAGGTGAGTTTAGAGGATGTGCGAGCGGTTTTAGCAAAGCTTAGCCAGATGGGAAAGACAGCTGATGTGAAGAAACTCATCGTTAAGCACGGTGCGCAAAAGCTATCGGATGTTCCTGAAAGCGAGTATGAGAGCCTATTGCATGAAGCGGAGGGAATTAAAGGTGACTAAGCATGCTTTACTTTCACCGTCTTCTGCTCACAGGTGGATTAAGTGTACTCCTAGTGCTGTTTTAGAAGAAAAGTTTGAAAACACTACTTCTGCTGCAGCAAAGGAAGGAACGGCGGCACACGCGTGGTGTGAGTATAAGCTGAATAAGTTTCTTAACCGTCCGTGTGAAAAACCGTTAACCGAGTATGACTCAAGTGAGATGCAGGAATGCTCGGATGCTTACGTGGATTTCGTGTTGGAAAAGTATGAGCAGGCAAAGCATGCTTGTGCTGATCCGATTCTTATGGTTGAGCAGAAGGTTGATTTTTCAGCTTACGTGCCTGACGGTTTTGGTACAGCGGATTGCATTATTGTAGGCGAAAAAACGCTGCAGGTTATCGACTTTAAGTACGGTCAAGGCGTGCTGGTGGACGCTTACGAGAATTCTCAGATGAAATGCTACGCGCTTGGAGCTTTAACGCTTTTCGACAGCTTGTATGAGATTCAAACTGTTGAGATGAGTATTTTTCAGCCAAGACGTGACAACGTATCAACTTTCACACTACCTGTCGCGGAGCTTATTTCTTGGGCTGAAAGCGTGCTTAAACCTAAAGCCGAGCTTGCAGGCGCAGGCGAAGGCGAATTTGAAGCCGGTGACTGGTGCAGGTTTTGCAGGGCAAAAGCCACGTGCCGTAAACGTGCGGAAGAAAACCTTAAACTTGCAGAATTTGAGTTCAAAGAGCCATCTGTTTTAACAGATAGTGAGATTGAAGAAGTGCTCACGCTTATACCTAAGCTCACGAAGTGGGCTGATGATGTTCTAGCGTACGCCACAGATTCCGCGATAAACCATGGTAAAGAGTGGAGTGGTTTCAAACTCGTAGAAGGCAGATCAGTTCGCAAGTTTAAGGACGAGACAGCTGTTATTGAGAAAGCAAAAGCCGCAGGCTTTACCAACATTTTCAAAACTAGTCTTATTGGTTTAACAGAAATGCAAAAGCTGATGGGCAAGAAAAAATTTGAGGATATTCTGGGCGACCTCATTATAAAACCGTCCGGAAAACTTACGCTCGTACCAGACTCTGATAAGCGGGCAAAAGTTAACGTAACAAATGTAAACCAAGAATTCAAAAAGGAGAATTAGTATTATGTCTAAATTAAATAACACGAAGGTTATCACTGGTAAGAACACGCGTCTTTCCTATTTCAATGGTTGGGAGCCAAAGTCTATTAACGGCGGCCCTGAAAAATATAGTGTTTCACTGCTTATCCCTAAAAGTGATGTTGAAACAGTAAACGCTATTGAGAAAGCTATTGATGCTGCGATTGAGGAAGGTGTTGGCAAGTTCGGTGGTAAGAAACCAAACAAGGCTGCTCTTAAAACACCACTCAGGGACGGGGATATTGAGCGTGATGATGAAGCGTATAAAGGACACTACTTCATTAACGCGAACTCAACCACGGCTCCGCAGATTGTAGACAAGCAGGTAAAACCAATCATGGATCGCAGTGAAGTGTATTCAGGCTGCTATGCGAGAGTTTCCATCAACTTCTACGCGTTTAACTCTAACGGTAATAAGGGTATCGCTTGCGGTCTTGGCAACATTCAAAAAATCCGAGACGGTGAGCCACTCGGCGGACGTAGCCTCGCAACCGATGATTTTACGACTTTAGAAGATGATGACTTTCTAGCATAAGGAGTGTGAGTTAATTATGGAAATTGTTATAGCGGTTTTTATTTCAGTGTTTATAGGAGTATTACTTCTTGATTTCACGGTAAAGAAACTCGTGAGTCTTTACGTTGATATTAAACACATTCTAAATAGGAATTAGAAGATTCCTGAAAAACAGGATTTAGAAGATTCTATAAGCGGGGTGGCAGGTTTTCTGTCACCTCTTTTATAAGCTTGGAGGTGATGTAATTTGGAAAATTTGAGTGTGGATTTGGAAACGTTTTCGAGTGTAAATCTTGGTAAATGTGGTGTTTACAAGTACGCAGAATCAGAGGATTTTGAGATACTGTTCTTTGGCTACAGTGTGGACGGTAGTGAAGTTCAAGTCGTTGATTTAGCACAAGGTGAAACCATACCGGATACCGTGCTTTCTGCTTTAACAGATGAAACAGTGACCAAGTGGGCGTTTAACGCTCAGTTTGAAAGAATCTGCTTATCACGCTACCTGCGAGATAAAGGCATCAATGTTAACCCTGGTCAGACAGGAAAAAGTGAAGGCCTATTTTTAAACCCAAGCTCCTGGCATTGCACAATGATCTGGTCAGCCACCCTGGGGCTACCCATGTCGCTTGAAAACGTGGGAACAGTACTGGGCCTTGATAAGCAGAAACTCACTGAGGGTAAGAATCTTATTAAATACTTCTGCCTGCCGTGTAATCCTACGAAAGTAAACGGTGGAAGAACAAGAAACAAGTATTTTCACGATAAGGAAAAGTGGGATCTGTTTAAATCGTATAACAAGCGTGATGTGGAAGTTGAAATGAGTATTCAAGAAAAACTCTCACGCTTTCCCGTACCAGACTTTTTATGGCAGGAGTTTTATCTCGACCAAACCATAAACGATCGTGGGATAGGAATAGATCCTCTTTTCGTTGAATCAGCCATAAAACTCGACCAGGAGGTGAAAACACATCTCGTGGATGAGCTTAAGCATATTACGGGTTTAGAAAACCCGAACTCCGTTTTACAAATGCGCTCTTGGCTTAAAAAGCATGGTCTTGAAATGGAGTCGCTTGGTAAAAAAGAAGTCGCTAAAGAACTTAAAACAGTGAGTAAAGAGTTGGCGGAAGTTTTACGGCTTCGCCAGCAGCTTGCTAAATCCTCTGTGAAAAAGTATACGGCGATGAAAAACGCTGCCTGCATGGATTATCGGGAGCGTGGCATGTTTCGCTTCTATGGTGCAAACCGAACAGGAAGATTCGCAGGAAGACTCGTGCAATTACAAAATCTACCACAGAATCATTTGCCTGATTTGGAGGAGGCTAGAAGTCTTGTAAAACAGGGAAATGTTGAAGCGTTGGAAATGCTTTATGAGGATATTCCGGATACTTTATCCCAGCTTATCCGCACTGCTTTTATTCCACGCACGGGATTTAAGTTTATTGTCGCAGACTTTTCAGCAATCGAAGCGAGAGTCTTGGCTTGGCTTGCAGGTGAAAAATGGCGTATGCGAGTATTCGAGGAAGGCAAAGACATTTACTGCTCGTCAGCCTCTCAAATGTTTAGCGTACCCGTTGAAAAACACGGAGTAAACGGGCACCTGCGGCAGAAAGGGAAGATCGCGGAACTCGCTCTTGGATATGGCGGCTCTGTTGGTGCGTTAAAAGCCATGGGTGCACTCGACATGGGGGTTCGTGAGGATGAGCTGCAGCCACTTGTTGACGCATGGAGATCATCTAACCCGATGGTGACCACACTGTGGTGGGATGTAGACAGAGCGGTAAAACAGTGTGTACACGAACATGTATCTGTTCGAACACACAATATTGTGTTCACTTACAAGAGTGGGTTTCTTATCATCGAACTGCCGTCTAAAAGATGCCTTTACTATGTGAAGCCACGCGTGGAAGAAAACAAGTATGGTGGTGAATCAGTCACCTATGAGGGTGTGGGGTCTACTAAAAAATGGGAGCGGCTGGAAAGTTATGGTCCTAAATTCGTGGAAAACATTACGCAAGCTATAGCTCGTGACATTCTACTTTACGCCATGCAAACGCTGAAAGAATATCGCATCGTCGCGCACGTGCATGATGAAGCCATTATCGAAACCGATAAAAGCGTGAGTGTTCAAAGCGTGTGTGAGCTCATGGGAAGAACACCACCCTGGGCGGAAGGGCTTGTTTTACGAGCTGATGGCTACGAGTGCGAGTTTTACAAAAAAGATTAAAAAATTTTTAGGAGCAGGGTTAAAAACCTGCTCTTTTTCTTTGCCTGTGATTTAGAAGGTAATCCCGCCTTCAGAAAGAACGTAAAAGGATACGCGAATGACTATTAAAAACAATATTAGTAAGCAAAAACGTGGCGTTAAAGGAGACTAAAAGTGGGTAAGTCTTATAAAAAGCATTTAGAAACGACACCGAATTTTAAGCCTATCGTCTACATTTGTGCTCCCTACCGTGGAGATAAAGAAAGAAACGTGCAACACGCTATTCGGTGTGCGGCTTACGCGTATTCACGCGGAGCAATCCCTATCACTCCACACCTGCTTTTCCCGTTCATGGATGATGAGAATCAAAAGCATAGAGGGGATGCGATGTTTATGGACATTATCCTCTTAGGCAAGTGCAACGAACTATGGGTGTTCGGAGAAAAAATCACAGGCGGCATGCAAGTAGAAATCAATCTGGCAGAAAAACGCAGGCAGCCGATTAAGTATTTTACGGATAAGGATTTGGAGGTGAATATTGATGCGTAGTTTAGCTATCGCTTACGGAAATAGTTGTCAAGCTAAAACTTGGGTTAATAAGACCATCACCTATGATGAGCTGAAAGACCGTCTTAAAGTGACAATTCGCACCTCAGAGTCAGCGGAAGAGTACGCGAAAATGAAAAAAGCAGACCGTGATCTTGCAAAAGACCACGGTGGTTTCGTTGCGGGAGCGTTGGCTTATGGTAGGCGAAAAGTCGACAGTGTTGAGTTTCGCTCCATGCTTGCCTTAGACGGGGATCATGTTGCTAAAGACTTTATTGCACTTTACGAGAGTGTTGCTCCATACACGTCTTTTCTGTACACGACACACAGCCACACGCCTGATAATCCGAGGGTGAGAATTGTTTTTCCTTTAACGAGGAATGTAACACCTGACGAGTTTGTAGCAGTATCAAGGTATTTAGCTGACATGCTGGGTATTGACCAGTTTGATGAATGCTCTTACTTGCCTAATCAGCTCATGTACTGGCCGTCCACGCCACGAAACGGCGTGTACGAGTATAAAGAGGTTGAAAAAGACTGGCTTAATCCTGATGATATTTTATCCGCTCACCCAGAGTGGGTGGATCCAACCAGGCTTCCGACCTCGTCTCGTGAGAGTAAAGCGAATCAGGTGCAGAAGCAGAAAGTGCAAGATCCACTCGCGAAAAATGGCGTGGTTGGATTGTTTAACCGAGTATTCTATCCGATAACTCTTGCTTTGGAAAAGTTTTTAAGCGACGTGTATGAGTCGACGGATAATGAAAACCGCTGGCATCTTATAGCCTCACACAGTATGGCAGGAGTTGAGATTATCGAAGACAAGTTTGTTTACTCTCATCATGCTAAAGACCCGGCGTATTTGAAACTGTGTAACGCTTTTGATATTGTTCGCACGCACAAATTCGCTAGCTTGGACGAGAAAGAGTCGTTTAAGAAAATGAGCGAGTTTGCTATGAGTCTTGATGAGGTAAAACTTCAAGCGGCAAACGAGAGGCTCTCGGAAGCGGAAGATGATTTTGCTTACAGTGATGATTGGAAGAAAAAATTACGCTACACGTCTAAAGGAGCGGTTTTAGAAAACTCGCTTTATAATGCGAAACTCATTATTAAACATGATCCTTTGCTTAAAGGAATCGTTTTTAACCAGCTGGCTGATGGTCTTGAAATTAAAGGCGATGTGCCTTGGCAGCATCCTGCGAAGTTTTGGAGGGACGCGGACGATGCGCAGCTTATCTGTTATGTGGACGACCATTATGGCTCGTTTTCTCAAAGAAACTATGATATTGCTGTAACGAAAGTATCGGATGATAGAAGTTATCATCCGATAAGACGCTATTTTGAGAGTCTTCCTCAATGGGATGGTGTGAAACGTGTAGACACGCTTTTTATTGACTATCTTGGTGCTGAAGACAATGAGTATATTCGTGCAGTGTGTAGAAAAACACTGTGTGCAGCATACATGCGTATCTACCATCCCGGTATTAAATTTGACTACCTTCCTGTTTTTAACGGTGCGCAAGGTATCGGCAAGTCAACGTTTATTGCAAACCTTGGCATGGAATGGTTTTCAGACAGTCTCACGCTTTCAGACATGAACGATAAGACTGCGGCTGAAAAACTCCAAGGGTATTGGATTCATGAGATCAGCGAGCTTGCGGGCATGAAAAAAGCTGATCTTGATAAGGTAAAGGCTTTTGTGTCAAGACGAGATGATAAGTATCGTGCTTCTTTTGGTAAACGTGTAGCGCCACACCCGAGGCAGTGCGTGTTCTTTGGTACAACGAATAGTGAAAACGGTTATTTAAGGGATGTTACGGGTAACCGGCGTTTTTGGAATGTGAAAGTGTCGGGAAACGGTAAGTATAAGCCTTGGGAAATGACGCGAGAATTGGTTGACCAAATATGGGCGGAAACCATGGTTATTTCCAAGGCTGGTGAAGAATTGTTCCTTGATGCGAGCTTGGAGGCTTTTGCTAAAGAAGAACAGCGTGAAGCCATGCAGCAAGACGACCGTGAAGGCATTGTCAGAGAGTATCTTAACATGCTTCTACCTGATACTTGGGATGAAATGGATATTTACAGGCGGCGAGATTACTTCCGTGACGTGGAGGATCCGACACGACCTAAAGGCACGATTAAACGCATGGAAGTATCCAACATTGAAATATGGTGCGAATGCTTCGGGAAAGCCAAAGAAGATATTAAGCCTATCGACAGTTACGCAATATCGGCGATTATGAAACGTTTGAAAGACTGGCAGAAGACAGGCTTGCGAAAGCATGTGGGAATTTATGGCTTACAACGAGTCTATGAAAGACAAGATGTGTGACAACTTAGGTTGTTTAGTGACAAGCTGTTAAGGCTTGTCACATCATCTGATAGTTGTCACGCCTGATGTTACTGAGTTTAGACAACTTGTGACGGACAAGAGATGAAATTCTATATTAAATAAAATCTTTATTTATTACTTATAGCGTACACGTAACACGTGTATTCGCGCGTAAAGGGATTTTTAGTCACTTGTCCGTCCTTGTCACAGCATAAAGGATAAGAAGCAGTGATAAGAAAACAAAAAATAGTAGTAAGAGAACGAGAGGTTGAGCGAAAACTCGTTCATGAAGTCAAAGCAATGGGAGGGCTTTGTTTAAAGCTTACGAGTCCTTCTGTTGACGGGCTTCCTGACAGGCTGGTTTTACTTCATGGCGGAAAGATTGGTTTTGTGGAGCTTAAAGCACCAGGTAAAAAGCCTAGAGTTTTACAGGTGAAACGGATGAAGGATTTACAGGCTTTAGGTTTTAAGGTTTTCGTGGTTGATGGCAAGAGTCAGATTGGAGGTGTGATTGATGCGATACGAGCCACATGAGTATCAAAAGTATGCGACTGATTTTATTATCACACATCCGGTTTCAGCGGTTTTGCTTGAAATGGGACTTGGTAAGAGTGTTATAAGTCTTACAGCGGTTAACGACTTGATGCTTGACTTTTTTGATGTTTCCAGGACTCTTGTTATTGCTCCTCTTAGGGTTGCGAATACTACGTGGCCTTTAGAGTTAGAAAAGTGGGAGCATTTAAAACACTTGACTTATTCTGTTGTGACGGGTAGTGAGAAGGAGCGGATTCAAGCACTAAAAACGCCTGCTCACGTTTATATTATTAACCGTGAAAACGTGGAGTGGCTGATAATGAAAAGCGGCCTGCCGTTTAATTTTGACATGGTTGTGATAGATGAGCTTTCAAGTTTTAAATCGTATCAGGCGAAACGTTTTAAAGCATTATTGAAGGCTAGGCCGAAAGTTAAAAGGATTGTTGGTCTTACAGGCACGCCTTCTTCTAACGGGCTTATGGATTTGTGGGCTGAGTTTAGGCTGCTTGATATGGGTCAAAGGCTAGGTCGCTATATTACGTATTATCGGCAGAACTTTTTTAATCCTGATAAGCGTAACCAGCACATGATTTTTTCTTATAAGCCTAAAGATGGTGCTGAGAGTTTAATCTATAAGCAGATATCTGATATTACGATTTCGATGAAGTCAAAAGACTATTTGAAAATGCCGGCGTGTGTGATAAACGAGGTGAAAGTAGAGTTATCCGTTAAGGAGCGAAAACTCTATGATGAGCTGAAACAGGATATGGTGGTGTCGTTGGAGGGTAAAGAGATTGATGTGATTAACGCAGCGTCTCTTTCAAATAAGCTTCTTCAAATGGCAGGCGGCGCGGTTTATAACGAGAAAAAAGAAAGCGTTCATATTCATGATCGTAAGCTGGACGTGTTAGAGGATTTAATCGAGGCTGCTAACGGTAAACCGGTGCTTGTAGCTTACTGGTTTAAGCATGATCTTGAGCGGATTAAGAATCGTTTTAACGTGCGTGAGATTAAAACGGGTGCTGATATTGCTGACTGGAATGCCGGCATGATTCCTGTAGCGTTGATTCACCCGGCTTCTGCAGGTCATGGTCTTAACCTACAGGCTGGCGGTTCAACTCTTATCTGGTTTTCCCTGACTTGGAGTTTGGAACTTTACCAGCAGACGAACGCTAGGCTTAACCGTCAGGGGCAAACCGATATGGTTGTAATCCATCACATCATCACTAAGGACACGATTGATGAGGATGTGATGAGGGCTTTAAGCATGAAGGCTAAAGTGCAGGATGCTTTAATCGAGTCGGTTAAAGCAAGACTATCAATTAACGAAGTGAGGGAAAGGGGTTCTAGAGAGAACTTACCTCAAAATGGAGGTAAGAATGAACAAAAAAGAATACTTACGGCAAGCCTATCTTCTTGATAAGCGGATTAAGGCTGACATGGATGAGGTAGTAAGACTGCGTGAGCTTGCTACAAGTGTTTCTTCATTAAGATACGACAGGGAGTATGTGCAGACGACTCGAAGCGTGGAAGCTCCGTTTGTGAAAGCTCTTATAAGGGTTATGGATTTAGAAGCAAAGATTAACATGGAGATTACGATGCTTATCAGTTTGAAAGAGCAGATTTTGGATGTGATTTCTAAACTTGAAAGCGTGGATGAGCAGATGATTTTACGCTACCGTTACATGAGTAACATGACGTGGGAGGATATTGGTAAAGAACTCCATGCTAGCAGAATGACGATTATAAGGTGGCATGGTAAAGCGTTAGAGCACATGGTTTTACCGGATAATCTAATCCAAATCTGAAAAAATGGTACGGTTTGGTACGCTCTGATACGAGATGACACTGCCTTCTATATGGTATTATATAGTTAGCAAAAATTATAAATACTAAGCCTTGGAAGAGTAATCTTTCAGGGCTTTTTTCATGCCTAAAAGGAGGGCACAACATGGATCAGATGGTATTACTAACACAGCAATGGTTAAACAAAACCTATGGTGATAAGCCTGGGTTTGGTTCAGTTATTACTGATGGGAATACTGGTTGGGATACAATTAATGGGCTTATTCGTGCTTTGCAGATTGAGCTTGGTATAACAGCAACAGCAAATAATTTTGGTGCTGGTACAACACGTAAATTTAATCAACGTTATCCACATGGTGTTAAGCAACAATCCGATAGTGATAAGTCGCAAAGTAATGTTTACTCGATTATTCAAGGTGCTTTATGGTGCAAGGGTTACTCTACTGGTAATGATATTACACAAAACTTTTATGGTGGTACTGGGAATGCTATTAAAGAGTTGAAGAATGATATGGGCATTGGTGGTGATTCTACTGTCACAATTGATGTAATGAAAGCTCTTCTTTCTATGCAGCAGTTCGTTTTACTAAAGCGTTACGGTGGTATTGACGTTATTAGGATTATTCAACAAACTATTAACCGAACCTATAAGGATTATACAGGTATCATTCCTTGTGACGGCTTGTATGGTCGAGAAATGAATACCGCACTTATCCAAATTTTACAGTCGTTAGAAGGCTATTCGCCTGATGATGCCACGGGTAATTTTGGACATGGTACACGAGGTAATTTGAAAACTATTAGCAGGCAAAACGCTTCTTCCTATGGTAAGTGGGTATGGCTAGCAAAAGCTGTACTTAATTGTATTAGATATGATTGTCTTCAAAATGAGAATTGGGATGATGATTTTGCTGAGCAACTCACTAAATTCCAGAAAGACTATAAGCTTCCAGTCAGCGGAGCACTTGATGTTAACACGTGGATGTCGTTGTTAACTAGTAAAGGCAATCCAGACAGAGCTGCCAAGGCGTGTGACTGTGCAACGGTACTAAATGCTCAACAAGCTAAAGATTTAAAAGCGGCAGGATACCAGATTGTTGGAAGATATTTGACTGGGTATGTTGGAAAGTCAACATCTAAAGCTCTAACTTTAGATGAAATTAAAAACATAAAAAACGCTGGTCTTTCCGTATTTCCAATTTATCAAGATGGAGGATATTATCCTGAATATTTTGCGAATCCTAACCAGGGAACTGTTGATGCACAGGTTGCTATTTCCGCTGCAAAAAGGATTGGTATTCCTTCTGGTAGTACAATATACTTTGCTGTTGATTTTGATGCTTATGGATATCAGCTGGACAGCATGATTTTACCGTATTTCAAGAAGATAAGTTTACTATTCAACAGTTGTGAAAATATTAAGAAATACCAAGTTGGTGTATATGGCCCAAGATTAATCTGCTCAAAAGTAAGCAAAGCAGGATATGCTAAATATTCGTTTGTAGCGGATATGTCTACTGGTTTTAGTGGGAATTTAGGTTATGCAATTCCTAACAATTGGGCGTTCGACCAATTTAATGAATTCTCTTTCCAATCTAGACCGACTTTTGCTCTTGATAAAGATGCATATTCTGGAAGAGATAAAGGTATCGCAAAATTTGATAGTGTAACAAAAATGACGAAAGGCGAACTAGAAAAGGAAAATATAAAAGACAAAGTAAATATTGCAAGAACACAGTTTGTGTATGATGTAGTAGAGCCTCTACATCTGCTAAATCAGCTTACTAGTTTTGGTCTTTCATATAATAAAGAAATTATTCTTAGTTATACTGAACTGCCTACTATTAGTATTCAAACCTCGGTAGAAGCAGTAACAGAATTGATGACAGTGCCTAATAATTCCTACAACGTTTCGATAGAACTAAATAGTGATGGTTCTCTAAGTGCTGCATGTGAAAATAAAATTTCTAAAATTGCTAAAGATATTAGAATTATGAAGGGCGGAGACATGATTCAAAAATCTATAGCAAATATTGCAGCATCAGTAAAATCGGGTGATATTGCATTCACTGGAAAAGTTATTTCTCCAAATCAAGTGGAGTTAGCTATTGAGGTAATGTCAGAAAATCTATTACCAACATTAGATGATGTTGATGAACATATAACGGTGATTGTAAAATACTTAATTACATTTCGTGATTTTACAATAAAGGTTCCTGAAATTCCTGAAGATGTTGTTGAAATAGGTGTAGCAGTAGCGGGAGTAGTTGCTATTTGTGCTTTTGTTCCAGTATTAATTACAGGTATTTTGGGATTCTTAGTAACATTAGGGTTGGTTGTTGCTGCTGATGCATAGAATGCATGAAAGAGAATAGGATCTGCTTTATGATAAGGTAAAGTTAGATATTAGAATTTGGTGGAGTATGAATAAGATAAGTAAAAAAGCGAAAGTGCTGATATTTTGTATTTCAATAGTTGTGGCTATCGTTTGTTTTATCACCTTATTCTTGCATCGTATTGATAATAATGCATTTAATGCTCAAATTGATAGTAAAGAGAAAATAGCTTCATATAGGGCTAACTATAACTACATAGATGTATATAAGCAAAAAGATAAAATAATTATCAACACCTATTCTGATAGTAAGTTTGACGAACCAAATCGGATTGTTGTTCCATTTGAAGGTAAATTAAGTAAAAGTGATATTCTAGTAAAGTGGAAAACCGCAAATGGTGATGTTATTGAGCAAGATAGTGATAGTATCCTTGCGGCGAGTATCATCATTGAGAAAAATGGAAAAACTATATGTAATGAAAACATAAATTTTTGTGAAAAAGGCTGGAAAGTATTAAACGATGTAATTGGAAAATAGTGATATAGTTTTGTAAATGATTTTGTTAAAAGCTCTTTGAGATTATCTCAAAGGGCTTTTTTCATGCCCGAAGGGAGGATAAGTCTTGCCAAGAAAACCTAAAAGACCGTGTTCTTATCAAGGCTGTCCGAACCTAACTGACGGCAGGTTTTGTGAAGAACACTTAAAACAAGAGAACAGACGATACGAAAAATACGAGCGTCCTTATGATGCTCACAAGCGTTACGGTAGAGCATGGCAGAAAGTAAGGGATTCTTATGTGAAAGAGCATCCTTTCTGTGAGCTTTGCTTTAAGAATCGTGTGCTTGTTCCTGTTGAGCAGGTTCATCATATTAAACCGATTGCTGAAGGCGGAACGAATGAGAGGAATAATCTTATTTCTCTATGCAAATCCTGTCACTCTAAAATTCACGCTAAGCGTGGAGATCGCTGGCATAACAGATAAAAACCACCCCAGGGGCGGTCAAAATCTCTAAAAACCTATTCCCTGGGGAACGGGCGCAGGGTCTCGCGTGCAAAAACAGCGTATTCAAAAGGGTAATAGGCAAAATCAGACACAAAAATTTTTTAATAGTTAAAACTCGCGTGGGAAGGAGGCGAAAAGTTTGCCTACAAAATCAAATAATATCGGCGGTCGTGGCGGCAGACGCGTAGGTGCCGGGCGTAAAAGGAAAGCGGTTGTTGAAAAAGCTAGTGAAGGAAACCCCGGTGGCAGGCCTTTAAGCGTTCTTGATATTCCGGAGCTTGAAGGTGCTGAAATGCCTCAGCCTCACGAGTTTTTATCCGCCACGCAAAAAGACGGTACTCAGCTTCAGGCTAGAGAAATTTTTGAAGAAACGTGGAAGTGGCTAAAAGACATTGGTGTGAGCAGTAAAGTGCCATCTCCTCTTATTGAACGGTATGCGATGAGCTGTGCTCGTTGGATTCAATGCGAGGAAGTAACCAGTAAACTCGGGTTTCTTTCCAAGCATCCAACCACGGGTAAACCGATACCATCGCCTTTTATCAATATTGGTATTAACTACATGAATCAGGCGGTCAGGCTTTGGAATGAGATTTTCCAGATTGTGAAAGAAAACTGTTCGACTGAGTTTGATGGTGTTTCACCTCAAAACGATTTAATGGAACGCCTGCTTTTAACACGTAAAAACATTTAGGAGAAAAAATTATGATAGAAAAAGTAAATCCAAGTCACCCGGACAAGATTGCGGATCGTATTGCCGGAGCAATTGTTGATCTGGCTTACAAGATTGATGAGAACCCGAAGATTGCTGTTGAAGTGATGCTCGGGCATGGTAAGTGTGCCGTGTTTATTGAAAGCACGGTGATGTTTAAGTTTAAGGATATTAAAAATATTATCCACCGTTTAAGCCCTGGGAAAGTAAAGATTGATATTACGGTCGTGCCGCAGGATAAGCATTTAAGCCAAAACCAAAACGGCATGGTTCGCTGTGGCGATAACGGGATTTTTAAAGGCGTACCGCTAACAGACGAACAGAAGAAACTCTCGGCTATTGTTCGAAAGGTTTATGAAAAGTATCCGTATGACGGCAAGTATGTTCTTGATGGTGAAAAGCTTATCATCTGCCAGTCTCACGCTAAACGAGAAGACTTATTGAAAGACTATCCGAATGCGTTTGTTAATCCTTTAGGCGACTGGACGGGCGGTATCAGCGTTGATACGGGAGCGGTTAACCGAAAACTCGGGTCAGACATGGCTGATTCTGTTACAGGCGGCGGCCTTCATGGTAAAGATCTTACGAAAGCTGACGTGTCGGTTAACATTTACGCGTTTTTGAAAGCACAGGAAACCGGCCGGGTGGTTGAGTTTTCTTGCGCTATCGGGGACGAGATGGTTGATGGTAAACCGTATTCGCAGATTGTGAAAATTGCGAAAGATTATATTGACTCGGTGGGTGGTTTTGAAAAGCTGGCTTGCTGGGGTCTTTTCTAACGGGAGGAAAGCTTATGGAAAAAGAAATGCAGTATTATTTGGCTGACGTAAGTGAGCTTATCCCGTATGTGAGAAACGCTCGCACGCACTCTGAGGCGCAAGTAGCTCAGATAGCGGCAAGTATTCGTGAGTTTGGTTTTCTATCCCCGATTCTGGTGGCTGAGGATAATACGATTCTCGCAGGGCATGGTAGGCTTGCCGCGGCACTAAAACTGGGTCTTAAAAAAGTTCCGTGCGTGAAAGAAAACCATTTAACTGAAACACAAAAGCGTGCTTATATTATCGCGGATAATAAGCTTTCACTTAACGCCGGCTGGGATAATGAGCTTTTAGCAGTCGAGTTATCGGAGCTTGAAGGAGCTGATTTTAACCTTGATCTTCTCGGGTTTGATGAGGCGGAGCTTTCCAGTATTTTTGATGCTGATAAAGACGTAAACGATGATGATTTTGATGTTGAAAAAGAGCTGGAAGAACCATGTTTTTCTAAAACAGGTGACATATGGACGCTTGGCAGGCATCGTGTTATTTGCGGTGATGCTACTAAGTTAGAAACATATAAGACGCTTCTTGAGAATACTAAAGTGAATCTGGTGGTTACTGATCCGCCTTATAACGTGAACTATGAGGGTTCTGCTGGGAAAATCAAAAACGATAATATGGAGGATGATAAGTTTTACCAGTTTCTTTTCAACTCGTTCGTGAACATGGAGCAGGCGATGGCAGATGATGCATCTATCTACATGTTTCATGCTGACACGGAGGGATTGAATTTTAGAAAAGCATTCCAGGACGCGGGGTTTTATCTTTCAGGTTGTTGTATTTGGAAGAAACCGTCGCTGGTGTTGGGTAGAAGCCCTTACCAGTGGCAGCATGAACCATGTTTGTATGGGTGGAAGAAAAAAGGTAAACACAAGTGGTACGCGGGTAGGAAAGAAACTTCAGTTTGGGAGTTTGAAAAGCCTAAGAAAAACGCTGATCATCCAACCATGAAACCAATAGCTCTTTTAGCGTATCCGATTAAAAACTCGAGTATGACGAACTCGCTTGTGTTAGATCCGTTTGCTGGAAGTGGTAGCACGCTTATAGCCTGCGAGCAGACTGGTAGAATCTGCTACGCTATCGAGCTTGACGAGAAATATTGTGACGTGATTGTGAAACGTTATATTGAGCAGATTGGAAATGATAAGAGTGTGAAAGTTTTAAGAGGCGGTAAAGAATACTCGTTTACTGAAGTATTTACTAACAAGTAAGACTCGTATTTTATATGAAAAATAGTTTACGACCGCTTGATAAAAACCTTCTTTAGAGTGATTTATATATGTACCCGAAAAAACCTAAAGGAGGCAAAATGGAATTAAAATACGGGTTAAAAGGAAAAGATAGGCAGCCGCTTATTAAAGCTATAGAGGATTCTACAGGAGTAAAGGCTGTTTACTTAAAAACTCCAAGTATGTCTTACAAGATAGGTGTTTTCAACATTAGTAAAGATGGTACGGTCACGTGTAGTAGTGAAGAAAATTTAGATGATTTAAAAAACATGTTAGACGCTGACTATGGTATAAGTCTTCCAGTCTGCGCGTGTGATGGTACGCAATATTTTAGTGTTGAGTTTCCTAAAGATAAGGCTGATGTGGTAAAGCTTAAGAAAATACTTGATAATAAGGGCGATCTTATTAAAAAAGCGTTAGGAGTGAACAGTCTTAATATTAAGGAAGAAGATGATAAGCTTATTTTTCCTTGGTTTGAGCAGGCTAACCAACCAGGCTTGGCATCCTATGCGAAGTTTATAAACAGTCTTTGTAAAATGAGCGTGGAAATTAAACGCGTAAATAATAGTAAGCGTGAGACAGTTAACGATAAGTATGCTTTCAGATGTTTCCTTCTTAGACTCGGGTTTATAGGAGACGAGTTTAAACAAGACAGGAAAATTATGCTTTCCCGTTTAGAAGGCTCCTGCGCTTTTAGAAACGGGGGTGAGCGTAATGCTGTATGCGAGTGAAGACCAGGCGTACGAGTTGAGTGAAGACTGTACTACAGGCTCTTTGGTTGAAGAAATTTTCGCGAATTTAGAGCAAGAGAACGAGGTTTTTGTAAAAGCATGTTTTACTGTAGTAGATGATTTTTGGGTGATTATTATTTCAGCATGATTTTAGAAACATTTTAACGGTTTTTAAGAGTAAAAAAATTAGCGAAAACTGGTGGGGAAAAACGTGTAAATACCCGGTGTTTCTTGGCTTAAAAGCTTGCTATTGCGCGCTTTTAGAGTGATATATAGTATCAGCAAAAAGCACAGAAACAAAGGAGAAACCTTATGAAAAAAGAAATCTTACAAAACCTTACAAACGAAGTTAAAACATGCAGACGCTACGCGCTAAACGCAATCAAAAAAGCTGAAGAAGGGAAAATTAGTTCGGCTATCAGCATGCTCGACATTGCACAAACAGCAAAAACCTGCGCCAGTAAAGCTCACGAGGAGCTTTGGAAGGTAAGCGGAGGAAAACTCAACGATACGGAGTTTGAACTGTTTGCGGATGCTGAAACCTTGGACAAGGATATTCAAAAAGCTTATCAAGCGATTCAACAAGCAAGAAGCTAAAAGAAAGGGGGATAGTCAGCCATAGGGTTGGAAGGCTGGAGAAAAATCGTGGAATTATCCGCGATTTTTTCTCGTTTACGGCTTGCTATTATGTGCTTTTAGAGTGATATATAGTACTAACAAAAAACACAGAAAAAGGAGAAAAATCATGTGGGAACAAGATACGCTTAGGGTTGAAGATCAGGTTGTAAGCTACAGTATGAAGGTTTTTGAAGAGCCAAGCGAATATGGGATTAACCAGGGGCGAATTTCCAAGCTTACTTTGAAAAACAATAACAAGGTTATCGCAAACTATGATAGAGGCTGGGATATTATGCCAACAGGCAAGCTTGCAAACGAGGCTTTAGAAATGATCCTTGACGCAAGAAACTAAAAACTTTAAGTCTAGTTAAAAGCAGCAGGGCTTTTTAAGGCCCTGTTTCTCGTAGGAAAGATAAGAAATGATGTGGACGCAAGTAAGCGTCTTTTTTTATGCCTAAAGAAAGGAGGAGCTTAAGTTGCAAAAATACGAGGTTACTAAGTTTAAAAAAGAAGATTCAACCTATAGTAAAGAGCTTGCGGATTATGCCGTGAGTTTTATCGAATGTTTAACACACACGAAAGGCACGTGGGCTGGTAAGCCTTTTAAGCTCCTAGCCTGGCAGGAACAGATTATCAGGGACTTGTTTGGCGTGGTGAAACCGAATGGTTACCGTCAGTTTAATACTGCTTATATTGAGATACCTAAGAAAATGGGTAAAAGTGAGCTTGCCGCGGCAGTAGCCTTGCTTTTATGCTGTGGGGATAATGAGGAGCGAGCGGAAGTTTATGGTTGTGCGGCGGACCGTCAGCAGGCAACAATCGTGTTTGACGTGGCCGCGGACATGGTTAGAATGTGTCCGGCTCTTAATCGTAGGGTTAAAATTTTAGCTTCGCAAAAACGTATTATTTTCCTACCAACTAACAGTTTCTACCAAGTGTTGTCGGCTGAAGCTTACTCTAAACACGGGTTTAACATTCACGGTGTCGTGTTTGATGAGCTTCACACGCAGCCAAACCGTAAACTTTTTGACGTGATGACTAAAGGCTCCGGGGATGCTCGCATGCAGCCACTATATTTTCTGATTACCACAGCCGGTACGGATACACATTCTATCTGCTATGAGACTCATCAGAAAGCAGTGGATATTCTCGAGGGTAGGAAAATTGATCCAACTTTTTACCCAGTGATTTATGGTGCAAAAGATTCGGATGATTGGACTGATCCGAAGGTGTGGAAGAAAGCTAATCCTTCTCTTGGAGTGACGGTTCAAATGGAGAAAGTTAAGGCTGCTTTCGAGTCCGCTCGGCAAAATCCTGGTGAAGAGAATGCTTTCCGTCAGCTTCGTCTTAACCAGTGGGTGAAACAGTCTATTCGTTGGATGCTGATGGAAAAGTGGGATGCTTGCGGTTTTCAGGTGAATGAGGAAGAACTCGAGGGCAGGGTCTGCTACGGGGGTCTTGACCTTTCAAGCACCACTGATCTTACGGCTTTTTCGCTTGTGTTTCCGCCTTTAGATGAGTCGGATAAGTTTCGTATCCTACCATATTTTTGGGTGCCTGAAGAAACCTTGGATATGCGCGTGAAACGGGACCATGTGCCGTATGACGTGTGGGAAAAACAAGGGTTTATTAAAACTACGGAAGGAAACGTTGTTCACTACGGGTTTATTGAAAAATTCATCGAAACATTAGGTGAACGTTTCAATATTCGTGAGATTGCTTTCGACCGTTGGGGCGCGGTGCAAATGGTGCAAAACCTTGAAAACATGGGGTTTACCGTGGTCCCGTTCGGACAAGGATTCAAGGATATGAGTCCGCCTACCAAGGAGCTCATGAAGCTTGTGCTCGAGCAGAAAATCGCACACTCTGGGCATCCGGTGCTTCGCTGGAACATGGACAACATATTTATTAGGACAGATCCTGCAGGAAACATTAAGGCAGATAAGGAAAAATCAACCGAGAAAATTGATGGTGCTATCGCAACCATCATGGCACTTGACCGTGCTATCAGATGCGGTAACGCGAACACTCAAAGCGTGTATGACGCTCGAGGAATCCTATTCATGTAAGGAGGTGGGTCATGAATATTTTTAGTAAAATTTTTAAGAGTAGAGATAAGCCTGAGAATCGTTTTAACTTGAATGCTCAAAGGTTTATTAGTGGCATGTCTTCTTCGGGTAAGAGGGTGAATGAGCGTTCGGCGATGCAGATGACGGCTGTCTACTCGTGTGTGCGTATCTTGTCTGAAGCGGTGGCGAGTCTGCCGCTTCACGTGTATGAGCGGACGAGTACGGGTACGGCTAAAGCGGTTAAACATCCTTTGTATAAGGTGCTTCATGATGAGCCGAATCTTGAAATGACAAGCTTCGTGTTTAGAGAAACACTGATGACGCATCTACTGTTATGGGGTAATGCTTACGCGCAGATTATTCGAAACGGTAAAGGCGAGGTTTTAGGCTTATACCCTTTAATGCCTGATCGTATGAGAGTTGACCGGGATGAGAGTGGCCAAATTTTTTACGAGTATACGTTAAATGATAGTGATGTTTTAGCGGGTAAAGAAACGAGTGTGAAACTTAAACCTTTTGACGTGCTTCATATTCCCGGTCTTGGTTTTGACGGTCTTGTTGGCTATTCGCCTATTGCGATGGCAAAAAACGCTATCGGTATGGCGATAGCTACGGAAGAGTATGGTGCATCGTTTTTCGCTAACGGTGCTACACCAAGCGGAATCTTGGAATACCCCGGTACAGTAAAAGATCCGTCTGGTATGAGGGATAGTTGGAATAAGGGGTTCTCGGGTTCTAACTCGCATAAGATAGCGATTTTAGAGGAAGGCATGAAGTATACGCCTATTTCTATTTCGCCTAACGAAGCACAGTTTCTTGAAACTCGTAAGTTTCAGATTAACGAGATCGCTCGTATTTTCAGAGTCCCACCACACATGGTTGGTGATCTGGAAAAATCAAGTTTTTCTAATATTGAACAGCAGTCGCTGGAGTTTGTGAAATACACGCTTGATCCTTGGGTGGCACGGTTTGAACAGTCTATTACGAGACGGCTTTTTACTGATAAGGAGAAAGAAACCTATTATGTGAAGTTTAACGTGGATGGTCTTCTTCGAGGAGACTATCAGAGTCGTATGAATGGTTATGCTACCGCTCGTCAAAACGGTTGGATGAGCGCGAACGATATTAGACAGTTAGAAAACTTGGATAAGATTCCAGCCTGTGAAGGTGGCGACTTGTATTTGATTAACGGCAACATGCTCCCGCTTAACCGTGCAGGAGCGTTCGCAAACAGTAGCGGAAAGGAGGAAAAAGGTGATGAGGAAGTTTTGGCAGTGGAAAAACCAGGCGGTCAACAGTGAGAATAATGAGATTTTTGAGAGGACACTGTTTCTTAACGGTACGATTGCTGAAGAATCATGGTTTGATGATGATATTACACCACAACTTTTTAAAGACGAGTTAAACGCTGGTAGTGGGAATATTACAGTGTGGATTAACTCGCCTGGCGGCGATTGTGTGGCTGCGGCACAAATCTATAACATGCTCATGGATTACAAGGGTTGTGTGACGGTCAAAATTGACGGTATTGCAGCATCGGCTGCATCAGTGATTGCGATGGCCGGGACAAAGGTTTATATGAGCCCGGTGTCAATGCTTATGATCCATAATCCTATGACGGTTGCTTTTGGCAACAGAAACGAAATGGAAAAAGCAATATCAATGCTTGATGAGGTCAAAGAGTCCATTATTAACGCTTACGAGATTAAAACAGGGCTTAACCGTGTGAAACTGTCGCATTTAATGGATTCGGAAACGTGGATGGATGCTAACAAGGCGGTAGAACTCGGGTTCGCGGACGGTGTTTTAACTAGAGGTGAAACCACTGATATTGGCATACCACAAGTTTCAACATTGTATTCGAAAGCAAGCGTGCAAAACACGTTATTGGAAAAAATATCTAAAGCCTGCCGGATAAGCGGTAAGGAAACAAACAATATTAGTGCAGACGATCTTATGGATCGTCTTTTTTTAATCAAAAATTGGAGGTAAACATGATGAACACTATTTCAAACATGGTTGAGAAACGTAACAAGGCCTGGCAGGGTGCAAAAGCTTTCCTTGAGTCTAAACGTGACAAGGACGGGCTTATTTCAGAAGAAGACGCGAAAACCTATGATGAGATGGAAGCGAAAGTGAAAGCTTACAGTATGGAAATTGATCGCTTGGAGCAGATGGAAGTAATGGATAAGGAGCTTTCAAAACCAACATCTGAGGCGATTGTTGCAAAACCTATGAAAACAGGTGTGAACTCTGAAAAACAAGGTCGTGCGCGTGACGAGTATAAGCAGGCGATGCTTACAGCTCTTAGAAGTAATTTTAAACGAGTCGATAACGTGTTGCAGGAAGGCGTGGACACTGACGGCGGGTATCTTGTGCCGGAAGAATACGATAATCGTCTGATTGAAACGTTGAAAGAAGAAAACATTATTCGCTCTCTTGCTACCACGATTACCACTAGTGGAGAGCATAAGATTAATGTTGCGATGAGTGATCCTGCAGCGGCTTGGATTGAAGAAGGCGCAAGCCTTAACTTTGGTGATTCCAAGTTTGCTCAAATCCTGCTTGACGCTCATAAGCTTCACGTTGCGGTAAAAGTTACTGAAGAACTCTTGTATGATAATGCGTTTAACCTCGAGAATCATCTTCTCACATCCTTCGGCATGGCGTTGGCTAACGCGGAGGAAGACGCTTTTCTTAACGGGGATGGCGTTGGAAAACCGACTGGTATTTTCAACAAGAAAGACGGCGGCACGTTCCTTAAAGAAACTACCGGTATTAAAACTGATGATCTGATTGATCTTGTTCACGCTTTGAGGCGACCATACCGTAAAAACGCGAGTTTTATTATGAACGATAAAACAGTCGCGAGCATACGAAAACTTAAAGACAATAATGGCGCGTACGTTTGGCAGCCTTCATACCAGGATGATGAGCCGAACAGGATTCTCGGATACCCGGTATACACGTCTGCTTACGCGCCTGAAAACATGGTGGCTTTTGGAGACTACTCGTACTACAACATTGGCGACCGTGGTTCACGCTCGTTTAAAGAGCTTACCGAACTTTTCGCTGGAAACGGCATGATAGGTTTCGTTGCAAAAGAGCGTGTAGACGGCAAACTCGTGCTTAAAGAAGCAGTACAGATTCTGCCTGTTAAAACAAGCGTAGCAGCTTAAAAGTTAAGGAGGGGTGTTGATGATAGTTACAGTCGAGGAAGCAAAAAACTATCTTAGGGTGGATAGTCGAGAAGATGATGAGCTTATCAACACCCTTATTCGTTCTGCTGAAAAACTCTGCCAGGGAGTAGCTCGTAAAAACGATAGGAGTTTGATTAGTGAAAACTTTGACGAGTATCGGCTCGCAGTCTTATACGCTACAGGCTACTTGTATGAGCATCGGGAAGAAGCAGACCATCACACGCTAACTCTCACTTTACGTTCGATGCTTTTTACTGTTAGAAAAACGGGGTTTTAAATGAGAATAAGTTTATTAAACGAGCGTATTATGCTGCTTAAAAACAGTGTTGAAATTGATGAGGTTGGTAACCATAAGATTAAGTGGAGTAAATATTACGAGTGTTACGCTACGGTGAGTGCTGAAAGCCCAATGGAGCAGACTTCGGCGGGAAACGTGTGGGATGAGTCAAAAATAGATTTTACTATCCGCTATTCGAAAGAAACAGCCGTAGTCTCATCTATTGGTTACAGGATTATTTTCCGTGATACGGTTTATGAGATTTTAGGTGTTGACCACATGAATTACAGGAAGAAAAGCCTGAAACTTCACTGTAAGAGGTGTAAAAAGTGAGCAAAGTAAGTATTGGCAGCCTCTCTAAAGAAGTTATTAGAGAGCTTAAAACTTACGCGAAAGTTACAACCGGGAAAGTAAAAGAAGCAGTAAAAAACGCTGGTAAAACAGCAAAAGAAGAAATTAACATGACAGCTCCTAAACGAACTGGAGCGTATGCGAAAAGTTGGGCGGTTAAAACATTAAACGAAACAGGCAGCAGACTAGTTCTCGTAGTGCATTCTAGAAACAAGTATCAGCTTACACACTTGTTAGAGTACGGTCATGCTAAACGAGGCGGCGGACGCGTGGAAGCAAGAGCACACATTGCTGAGGCTGAAAGTAAAGCAGTACGAAGTTTTGAAAAAGAAATAGAGGAGGCGGTTAAAAATGGGTAATCTTTTAAACATTATGAGGGAGATAGGTTTTCCTTTCGCATATCACCATTTTGCTGAAGGAGAATCCCCTAATCCGCCTTTCCTCCTGTTTCTTACGCCTGCGAGCAGTAATTTTTCTGCAGACGGGAAAGCGTATTTTAAAGCAAACGAAGTTCATATTGAACTATACGCAGACTATAAGAACCCCGTGCTGGAAGAACAAGTTGAAGCCGTGCTTGACAGGCACGGCATTTTTTATAACAAAACAGAAACATTCATAGAGTCGGAACAGCTTTATGAAACACTCTACATTTTTGAAATGGAGGTAACAGAAAATGGGAAACAAGGTTAAATACAATCTTAAAAACGTGTACGCGGCAAAACTTAAAAAAGATTCGAGTGGTTTCTCCTACGATGAGCCTAAACCTATTCCGGGAGCGGTGAGTATAAGCCTTGAGGCTGAGGGTGAATCCTCACCGTTTTACGCTGACGGGATTGTTTACTTCAGGTCGACTGCGAACAACGGTTACAGTGGCGACTTGGAAATTGCTCTTATACCTGAATGGTTTAGAACGGAAATACTACGAGAAGAACTAGATAAAAACGGTGTGCTGGTAGAAAACGCGAAGATTAGCGAAACAGAAAAATTCGCGCTCCTGTTTGAGTTTGATGGTGACGTGAACGCGATCAGACACGTTTTATATAACTGTTCAGCAACACGACCGTCTATCGAGTCAGAAACTAAGGAAGACACTATAGAACCGGGTACGGAAACTTTATCGCTCACGGCTGATCCTAGAGAAGATGGTTTAGTGAAATCTAGGAGTGGTGACACTACTTCAAAAGAAACCTATGAGAAATGGTATAAGAGCGTGTACGTTCCGCAAGTTAACACGGAAATCAAATAAGTTTTAAAGGGGTAAAAGTGTTAGAAAAAACAGTAAAAGTAAATGGTAAAGACGTGAAGTTTCGTTCTTCCGCCACTATTCCAAGACTGTATCGTATTAAATTCAAGCGTGATATTTTCAAAGACCTATCAAAATTAGAGCAGTCTTTCAAAAACAACGAGGGTGTTTTTGAAATAGCAGATCTTGAAATTTTTGAAAACGTAGCCTATATCATGGCTTATCACGCGGATAATAGTATTCCAGCAAGTATTGATGAGTGGCTTGACGAGTTTGAAATGTTTTCTATCTACGAGATTCTTCCTGAAATTCTAGAACTTTGGGGAGCAAACTTGGAAACTGAAGTAAAATCTAAAAAAAATTTAAAGCAACAACACGGCAAATGACAACCGCGTTGTTTCTTCTTAGATGCACCGAAATTGGGATTAGTATTTGCGAACTGGATCTTTTAACCATCGGCATGATTTTAGACATGTGGACGGAGAAAGCAAACGATAGTGTGAAATACGATAAGCTCGCAAGCCAAACAGAATTTGATAGGTTCTAGAGGTACAATGGTTGCGAAAGTTATAAACGAATACCGTCATATTCTTACATGTATTAAAGGGTCATTAGCAATGGATAAAAAAGAAAAGAAAGAAAGAAAAGAAAAATTAAGTAAGTATGTCAATTTCGGGAATGGTAAATTTAAGGATCAAGAAATTGAGGATTTAGAATATCTGGTTGAAAACAGAGAAAAATTTGATGGAGCAACTAAAACATATGGTTCATCATATAAATCATTTGATTCTGAAGGCACATATCGCGTATATGAGGAAGAAACATACACTTTCCATAACGACGAAGAAGGAATTCATATTGATAAGAATCTTCAACGAGAATGGGATGATGGTCAAAAAGATGTTTGGGAAAGCTCCTATGACACAGCTCGTGACATCCTCAAGAACGCGTACAGATTCTTTGAAAGAGACTAATTAGTTAACTAATTAAGATGTTGATATAAGGCACCTGCTGAATTGTAGGTGCTTTTTTCATACCTAAATTAATGGAAAAAGGAGGTGAAGTTATGGCAAACAGGATTAAAGGTATTACTGTTGAAATTGGTGGGGATACTACAGGCTTAGATAAGTCTTTACAACAGGTGAATTCGACTATTCGCTCAACCGAGCAGTCGCTTCGTGATGTTAATAGGCTTTTGAAACTTGATCCGACTAGCACGCAGCTTTTAAGCCAAAAGCAGGCTTTTTTGCAGAAAGAAATCCAAGAAACGTCTAATAAGCTTAACGTTTTGAAACAGGCGGATAAGCAGGCTAAAGTACAGTTGGAAAACGGGGAGCTTGGTAAAGACAAGTATGATGCGTTGCAGCGTGAGATTGTTGAGACAGAAAATAATCTTGATAGTTTAAAAGAAAAATTAAAACAGGTAGGTAGTGTTAGTTTAACCAAGCTTAGTAGCCAGTTTGATAGTACGAGTAAAAAGATAAAGAAACTAGGAGATGGTATGTCATCTCTTGGTCAAAGTTTAAGCACGAAAGTTACGCTGCCGATTGCTGCTATTGGTACTGCTGGTTTTACTGCTGCAGCAGACTTACAGGATGCTATGGGGGCTACAGAGCAGATTTACGGTAAGTCTGCTAACAAGATGCTTAAATGGTCAGGAAGTTTGAAATCCTATTATGGTATTGCTCAAGGTCAAGCTTTAGAGTATGCGAATACTATGGGCGCGATGTTGAAAAATATTGGTGGGAAAAGTGATGCTGAAGCAGCCGAGATGAGTCAGAAGCTGGTTGCTCTTGCAGGCGACTTGTCTGCTATGTTTGGTGGCACAACCGAGTCTGCTGTTCTTGCTTTAACGGGCGCGCTTAAAGGTAATAATGCGATGCTTGACAATTATGGTATGGGTGTTAACGAGGCGACTATTAAAGCTAAAGCTCTTGCCATGGGTTTGCATGATGGTAGAGGCGCGATGAGCTTGCAAGCGAAACAGGCTGCTACTTTGGCTCTTATTATGGAGCAGACTGCTGACGCTCAAGGGCAGGCTGGGCGTGAAGCTGCGGGCGCTTCGGGTTCTATGAAGATTCTAAAAACAGAGTTGCAGAATATTGCTGCGACTATTGGTAATGTTTTACTTCCCGTCATAACACCATTAATGCAGAAAATATCAGCATGGCTTTCTAAATTTAAACAGCTTTCTCCAGAAAGCCAAAAACTTATAGTGACACTTGGGCTGATTGCTGCGGCAGTCGGCCCTTTTTTAGTGGTTCTTGGAACGTGTATTTCTAAAATAGGTGTTGCTATACAAGGGTTTTCTAAACTAGCTTTGTTTATAGGTAAAATGTTCGCAAGTTTTACTTCCGGCTCTAGTATTCTTGAAGGGTTAGGCGCTGTTTTAGGTGGAGTATCCGCGCCAATACTCGCGGTTGTTGCGGTTATTGGTGTTCTGGTAGCAGCTTTTGTAACCTTATGGAACACTAACGAAGAGTTTAGAAACAGTGTTATTGCTGTTTGGGAGAAAATCAAGGAAACTTTCACCGGTTTTGTTAATAGTGTTAAAGAAAAACTGTCAAGCCTTGGTATTGATTTCACGAGTATTGTTGAAGGGCTTAAAACAGTGTGGAATGGTTTGTGTGCTATTCTAGCTCCACTGTTTGAAGGCGCTTTAAATTTAAGTTTTACTAGTTTCAAAACCGTTCTTGATTTAATCACAGGCGTTTTAGACGTTTTTATAGGCTTGTTTACCGGTAACTGGTCTCAGCTTTGGAATGGTGTAAAAGAAATTTTTACCGCTGTTTGGAACGCGGTTAAAAACACGTTCATAACGGTATTTAACACGTTAAAAAACGTTTTTAACGTGTTTTTGTCTTTCTTTGGCACTAGTTGGAACAAACTGTGGTCGAGTGTGAAAAACTTTTTCATGAATGTTTGGAATGGTATCGTATCGTTTTTCACTAACGTTTTAAACGGTATTAAAAACACGGCAACAAGTGTTTGGAATGGTATTAAAACTGCGATCATGAGCGTGGTAAACGGTATTAAAACAAGCATTTCAACAGTGTTTAATTCAGTAGCAAACATGGTTAAGTCTGTGTTTAACGGTATTAAAAACACGGTTGTGTCAGTTTGGAATGGTATTAAAAACGCTATCATCACTCCGATTGAAGCTGCGAAAAACAAGGTTAAAGCAGTAATCGACGCTATAACAGGGTTTTTCTCTGGCATAAAACTTAGTCTTCCTCATATTAAACTGCCGCATTTTAGTATTAAAGGACAATTCTCTCTTACGCCACCGTCTGTACCGTATCTTGCTATCGACTGGTATAAGAAAGCAATGAACAAGCCAATGCTGTTAAACGGGGCGACTATTTTCGGTGAGAAAAACGGGCGTATGCTTGGCGGCGGTGAAAAAGGTCCGGAAGTGATTATGGGGCTTGATACTTTGCAGAATATGAGCGCGGGAGCGAACACGCAAATGCTTAGTGTTATGAACCAGATTCTAGCGATTATGGACGCGTATTTCCCACAGTTTTCCAACCAGAGTATTGTGCTCGACACTGGCGAACTAGTGGGTGGTATCGCGCACAGGATGGACAGTGAGCTTTTTAAGCTTCAAACAAGAAAAGCAAGGGGGTGGTAAAAGTGTATGGGATGCTAATAAACGGGTTGCATAGTTTTAACGATCTAGGGCTTGTTGCTACAAGCCGTCCACTAGTTCAACTTCCAGAACCCAAATTAGAGTATTTGCAAATACCAGGCAGGCAGGAAAGTATTGATATTAGTGAAAGTCTTGCCGGTGAAGTGTTATACGAGATGCGTGAAGGCTGTTTTGAATTCATTGTTGCAAACAAAAACAAGTGGAGTGAAACATGCCATAGTGTTAAAACGTTAATCCACGGCAAGAGTGTGAAACTGTCTCTTGATGATGAACCATTGTTCTACTATCAGGGTCGAATGTGGGTTAGTGATTTTAAATCGGATAAAAACTATTCAACTCTCACACTCAACTATAAGCTGCAACCGTATAAGTATAGTGTAGATGATTCGGATGGGGTTCACACAATATGGGGTGTGCAAGTAGATGATAAGCGTGAAATAACACTCGTTCACGATTTTGACATGACGCTGATTCCAGAATTTAACAACCTGTCGTCTAACAGTATGCTACTGGATTCTAATGGTAAAAACTATGAGATTAAAACAGGTGTTAACCGTTTCCCACAGCTTCGTTCAAAAATAAACATGAGTTTAACATTCGTTGGAAACGGGATGGTAAATATTTCCTATAAAAGGGGGTGGTTGTGAGTGTACAGGATCATGCTTGACGGTAATACGATTTACTATCCAAATGATGACAAAGCAGTACTTGATGATATTACGTTAAACTTGGAGCTTAACACTGCGGGAACGTTAACGTTTACTTGCCCGAGTCAAAACCCTTGCTATGAGCTTATTAAAAACCGGAAATCAATAGTAAGCGTGTGGCGTGACGATGAGGAGATTTTCTTCGGCGAGGTTAGAGAGCAAGTAAAAAACTTGTATGGTAGTAAGAAAGTAACTTGCGTAGGGTTGTTAACTTACTTAGCGGATAGTATTCAACCTCAGAAAGAATACCATGATCAGAGTTCCTACCAGCTTTTAGAAAAACTTTTACAAGCTCATAACAGTCAAGTAGATGATTATAAGAAAATAAGAATTGGTTTCGTAACCGTATCTGACTCGAATGATTCACTCTACAGGTTTACTAATTTTGAAACCACGCTTGAAGCGATCATGGGTAAAATGGTTGAAAAGCTTGGCGGATATGTGCGTCTTAGAAAAGAAGACGGGAAACTTTACTTAGATTACCTACGTTTGGAGGAAATGGGTAAAGCTACAAGCCAGCATATTAGTTTCGGCTTGAACCTGCTTGAATACGCGGAAAACCTTTCAGCAGAGGATGTTACTACAGCGGTTATTCCTCTCGGAAAAGAGTTGGAAAACGAGAATAGTGAAAACGAGGTTCTTAAAAAGCATGTTGATATTACTTCAATAAACAATGGGAAAAACTATATAGTATCTCGTGAAGCGCAAAAAACATTCGGCTGGGTTTGTAAAGTTGTTAATTTCAATAATGTGACAGTTCCAACTAATCTTATGCGTAAAGCTGTTAAATGGTTACAGGATAACCAGTTTGAAAGGGTAGAAATAAGCCTTAGCGCGGTTGACTTATCCGAGTTAGGTTTATATTATGCGACGATTAAGTGTGGGGATAGGGTTCGTTGTCTAGCTCCACAATTTGGCATGGACCGTGTGTTTCCTGTAGTAAAACAGACTATACCGATTCAAAAACCAGGCGAAGTTAGAATCGTGCTTGCGAGCAGGATTTCTAAAGGGTATGTGCAAAACGTGTCGCATGCTGTTCAAACGTTAAAAGAAGAAACGGTTGAAGCTAGAAAAATTGATAACGAGCGTGTTAAAGCTGCGATCGATAATATTAAAGCGCAAATGGGTAATTCTCAAAGCGGCTATAAGATAAGCGAATACGATAGTAAAGGCATGTGGGTTCGTGACCTTTACATGGATACGCCTGATAAGAACACTGCTACGAAAGTGTTACAGGTTAACATGAATGGTATTGCTGGAAGCCATAACGGTTTTTCAGGCCCTTACAATACTGCGATGACTCTTGACGGCATGGTGTATGGTGACAGGATTATCGGACATTCGATTGACGCGGAAAAACTTTCAGTTTCTTACACTTCCCAGGTAGAAAAGCAGATTAGTAAAGCAAAAAACGAGGCTATAAAAGACACTGGTAGGCGGCTTGAAAACTATTACACGATAAGTGAAATCAACACGAAACTGAATGTTACAGACGGTAAGATTGAGGCTGGTGTTGAAAGCGTTAACCATAGTCTTAAACAGAAAAACGGTAACTATTACGGTTCGTATACTCCAAGCCATTTTAACGCTCCTATGAGCTTGTGGCTGACTGATAGTGAAAAAATGCAGCATGTTGGTGATTTTTTCTACGACACGTCAACCGGCTACGCTTACAGGTTTATTGTTAAGCAGGAAAGTTTAGCCGTAAAATTTAATGAGAAGTCGCACACGGAATCAGCTTTTGACGATTTTGTAGACATTTTTTACAAGCATGAGGATAAAATTTACGCTATACCGGGTTTAACTGGTGAAAAAATTTCTGGCGCGACAGTGTTTGTTCCATCAGTCGAGTTTTGGCTACATTTTAGAACTAACTGGTCTCCGTTTGACAATTATGGTTTTAAGATTGATAGCATTAAAAAAGAGTATTCAGGAGAAATTTCAGGATACGTGTCTAAACTGCCTGAAGATATTAACATTATTGAGGTTAAAGGTGAAAATTATCCTGAGTCTGAACACCCGTATAAAGCTGGGACAAGCAAACTATGGCATTACGTTTCAGCTGACAGTATAAGTAGTTTTAGAACGTTCGATTGGATCAGAGTTAAAGATAAAGACATTGAGGCTGCTAAATCCACGGCTGATAAGGCTATTTCTAAACTAACCATAGTAGAAGATTCCATATCTTCAATGGTTAAAAAAGGTGATTTTGGTAGTTTCATGCAGCAAAACTATAACAGTTTCCTTCTCGGGTTTAACCATTCGAGTAAATACGTGCAAATAACACCCGGGCAGATAGAACTTTACGATGGTGAAGTTGATGAGGATCATAAAAGAGCTGTTTTTGATAAAAATGGGAACAACTTCTACCGTAACGGCGTGTATATTGGCTATGTTGGAACCGGCGAGTGGGAAGAAGATAATTCTCACAAGGGTCTAGTTTTTCATCTTACTAGCGACGGAAAGTATATGGCTTTCGCGCAGCGTAAATCAGCTGATGAAGAAACATACGCTACTATGCTGTGTTTTTCACGTTCGCAAAGCATTTATAAAGAGTATGGTATTCACGCTGGATGCAACTTTTACATGCATGGTAACAAGATTATAGATCCTGTTTGGGAAGACGGTGCAGGAGTAGACGCGGATATTAACTATGTGCAGATTATTGAAATGAACCAGGATGGGAAAGCTTCAAAATGGGGTTCTAACGCTCACATGGTGTTTAAAAACGGGATACTCATGAAAGTTAAATACTATTAAAAACGCGGAAGTGAACGTTGGTGGAAGCGTTGATGGAAGCGAGTGAAGCGTGGAAGTGAACTTGAGCGGAAGCCGGATGGAAATGGAGGAGAATTTGTTATGGAGAAACTTATTATTCCCACAAACAAAATAGTGGCTAATAAAGGCACGCGCTTAAAAGACGTGACAGAAAGTATTACAACACCTGTAGTTGATAATACGAAAATTTTATGCGAAATCAGCCACAAGCTGGATATTATTCTAAAAAGATTGGAGGAGAGTAGTGGTAAAACCGACAATTAGCTACGCGGTAGCTGTGCAAAAATATAAGGCTGAGTTAAACGAAAAAATAGTCGAGTTGAATAAGCAAATACCAATACCTACTTACATGATAGAAGGCATTGTTGCAAGCGTATTATCTGATATGCGTTCGGCGGTGATCGCGGAAAACTCGATGGAATATGAAGCGTATGTGAAACAGTTAGAAGACTATTTTAACTCTAGAGAACGCGAACTTAACGACGAAATTTTGAAAATAAAAGCCGAAAAAGCCGAAAAAGACGAAAAAGATGAAAAAGATGAAAAAGATGAAGCGGCTGGGAAAAGTGTAAAAGATGAAATGGTTGATGAAGGTGAAAAAGATGGTAAGGAGTAGTCATGTGTTGAAAAATAATATCAGTTGAAATGCTGAAATGTTGAAATGTTAGGGCAGGTGTGGTTTAAACCATGCCTGCCCTTTTTTATTACTTTCTACTTTTTGTTTTTTGTTTTTATAAGAGTACTGGCAAATGTTAGGAAAACTTGTAAGGAGAATTATGAGAGGATTTTGGAATATTGCTCAACTGGCTTTCACACTAGTAGGCGGCTGGCTGGGATACTTTTTAGGCGGGTGCGACGGGCTGATCCTCGCGCTCGTTTTATTTGTGGTTGCGGATTATATTACAGGCGTGATGTGTGCTGTTACGGATAAGAAACTGTCTAGCAGCATTGGTTTTAAGGGCATTTTTAGAAAGGTGCTCATTTTTATGCTTGTTGGTATAGCAAACATTATAGATTTTCATGTTTTGAAGCAAGGAAGCGTGATTAGAACCGCAGTAATTTTCTTCTACCTATCTAACGAAGGATTATCTTTAACCGAAAACGCGGCTCACCTGGGGCTTCCCGTGCCTGAGAAATTAAAAAACGTTTTAGAACAATTACACGACAAGAACAGGAAGGACAATACTCATGAGTAAAAAAGGAATAGACGTGTCAGAATGGCAGGGTGACATTGATTTCAACGCGGTGAAAGCATCCGGTGTTGAGTTTGTGATCATTCGAGCAGGATACGGTATCGGATGCAAAGACAAGTGGTTTGAACAGAACTATCGTAAAGCAAAAACATGCGGTCTTGATGTTGGAGCCTACTGGTATTCGTACGCAAACTCTGGTTTTGAGGCGGCTGAGGAAGCTCAAAGCTGTGTGAACATGCTTTCAGGTAAGAGTTTTGAGTATCCTGTTTACTTTGATTTGGAAGAGAAAAGCCAGCTTAACCGTGGGCGAGTTTTCTGCGATTCGCTGATTACCAGTTTTTGCAATAAGCTGGAAGCTTGCGGGTATTATGCAGGTTTTTACACTTCGCTTTCAACTGCTAATAATCTTGTGTCATCTCATGTTAGAAACCGTTACGCTTTGTGGATTGCACAGTGGAACACGCACTGTGATTATCAGGGTTCGTATGGTCTTTGGCAATACTCGTCAAGTGGCAGTGTGCCTGGAGTAGCCGGCAGAGTTGACATGGATTATGCTTACGTGGATTATCCGAGCATTATTAAAAACGCTGGATTAAACGGGTGTAAAAACGGCGGCTCTGACCAAGCTGCGCGCACGTCAAGTATTGATGAGGTGGCGCGAGAAGTTATTAACGGCGCGTGGGGTAACGGCAGCACGCGTAAACAGCGTTTAACTTCTGCCGGATACGATTATGCGAGCGTGCAAAATAAGGTTAATGAGCTTCTCGGTGTTAAAGCCTGTAGAAAGTCGGTTGATGAGCTTGCACGTGAAGCAATCCGAGGCGCGTGGGGTAACGGTAGCACGCGTAAACAGCGTTTAACTTCTGCCGGATACGATTATGATACGGTACAAAAACGAGTAAACGAACTCTTGTAAAACAGTTTGAAACATGTAAAGCCCGAGGCTTGTTCCTACATTGGAGCAATCCTCGGGCTTTTTTTTATTTTTTAAGGTTAAATTGTCAAGTCAATAGGTTAAAAAACACTGTTTTTTCTTTGCCTGTGATGTAAGGAGGCACAGGCAAATGAATATAAAAGAAAAACAGCAAGTCAAATTACTAAGAGATGAAGGCCTTAGCTATACGCAGATTGCAAACCGTATGGATGTTTCCGTTAATACGATTAAAAGCTACTGCAAACGTAATAGTCTAGGCGTAATCCAGTCTATGAAAACACAGACGGAATTATGTGAATCTTGTTCAAAACCAATTAAGCAAAACACAGGAAGAAAAGTTAAACGTTTCTGCTCTGACGCGTGTAGAAACACGTGGTGGAACAAGCATACACAGTTGGTAAAAAGACAGGCAAACTATGAGTGTGCTTGTCTTAACTGCAAAAATTCTTTTATCTCTTACGGTAATAAAACCAGAAAATACTGCTGCCACGCCTGCTATATAGAACATCGTTTTGGAGGTGAGCATCATGCAAATAAGTAATGATGCTCACGGGCTAAAGGATGTTAAAGCGAGAGCTTGGACAAAAGAGAGTATGCAGGCGGATTTTCGTTTTGAAATAGCCGAAAAACTTACCGTTTCACTCTTTAAAAAAGGGCTTATCAGCGAGCAAGAAAAAGAAAAAATAAGCCGTCTTAACAGGGAAAAATTTCACCCGTTTTACAAGGAATTATTGGGTTAAAAGCTTGATAAACACTGCTTTTAGAGTGATGAATAGTATTAGCTGAAAGTGAGGGGAAATAGTGAAAGAAATAATAAAAATAGACTCTACAATGCGAAAAACTGGTTTTGAGAAAAAGACGCGGGTTGCAGCGTATGCGAGAGTTTCTAGTGATAGTGATGAGCAGCTTCTCAGCTTAGAAGTGCAGAAGGAGCATTACGAAAACTATATTAAGTCTAATCCCTGCTGGGAGTATGCGGGGCTTTACTTTGACGAGGGTATTAGCGGCACGAAAATCGGTAAGCGTGAAAGTCTTAAACAACTGCTTAAAGACTGTCAGAGCGGTCAGATAGACAGGATTATTACAAAGTCTATTAGTAGGCTTGCAAGAAACACGGTTGACTGTCTTGAAATAGTTAGAAAACTTACCGGTCTCGGTATTTATTTGTATTTTGAGAAAGAAAACATTGATACCGAGCATATGAGTTCAGAGCTTATGCTTTCTATCCTGAGTTCTATTGCGCAAAGCGAGTCAAGATCCATCTCGGAAAACAACACGTGGGCAATTCAAAAACGGTTCGAAAACGGAACCTTCGTCATTTCTTGCCCTGCGTATGGGTATAAAAACGAGAATAAGAAAATGATTATAGTTCCCGAGCAAGCCAGGGTAGTAAAAGAAATTTTCAACATGGCTCTTTCCGGCATGGGTGGAGAAGCAATAGCACGAGTATTGACCGATAAAAAGATTCCAACTAAAAAGGGCGGAAGTTGGACTTCAAGTACCGTGAATGCTATTTTGAACAATAAAACATACACAGGGGATGTGATTTTTCAAAAGACATTTACAGACGATAATTTTAACCGTCATAAAAACTGTGGCGAGAAACAACAGTATGTTATTGAAAACCATCACGAGGCTATCATCAGTCATGAAACTTTTAATCTTGTAAAAGAGATTATCGCGTGGAGAAGAAGTGAAAATAACATAGTATGTGGTAGTGGTAAGTACAATAAGCTTTATGCGTTTTCAGCTAAAATTCGTTGTGGTGAGTGTGGAAGCAAGTGTAAAAGACGAATAATTTATCAACATAATAAGGCGTATGGCATATGGGTTTGTATAACGCATCTTGAAGATATTCATGCTTGTTCACAAAAGTCTGTTATGGAAAGTTATCTTAAAATTTCCTTCCTGCAAATGTTAAACAAGTTAAAAGCAGGATACGTTCAAATGTTGACTCCTCTCGTAGAAAGTTTGAGAGGTGTGAATAATAAAGACGGTTTGAACAAAGTTATCGAACTCGAAGAAAAAATAGCTAAATTGCAAGAACAAGAGCAAGTACTCAGTAAGCTTTTCGCCAGTGGCTACATTGAGATGGATTCCTACTATCTGGAAAGCAATCAGCTTAAAACGGAAATAGATACTTGTCTTAAGGAAAAACTTCAGCTTTCTAACAGTTTAAACGGTAACTTAACGCACTTAAACGAGGCGCAAAAACTTCAACGGTTCGTAAGCATCACAGAAGTATTTAGTGAGTTTAAGGATGAGGATTTTCTGGATTTTGTAGACGGCATAGTAGTAAAAAGCAGAACAAGATTTCTTTTTATTTTGAAATGCGGATTGGAATTAGAAGAAGAGGTGAAAGAAACATGACACGCATCCCATATGGTTACCGAATAGTAGACGGTAAAGCGGTTATAGATGAAGTAAAAGCTCAAGAAGTAAGAGAGTTTTTTCGTTTTTATCTTGAATTTAAAAATATTTCTCAAGCTGCTAAAAAATCAGGTATAAAAAGGGCTTGGCCAGTCACGGGCAAAATTCTTAGCAAGAAATTGTATTTAGGAACAGAGTTTTATCCTCAGATTATCGATGAGGATATGTTTAGACAAGTGCAACAAATAAGGCATGAGAATGCTATCAGGAATCATCGTTATAAAGAGCCTAAGTCAATAAAGGAAATTCGGCTTATTACAAGCTACCAGTTAGAAAAGGTAGAAAAGAAATACGATGATCCTTATCGGCAAGCAGTATACGCGTACAGTCAAATCAAGGAGGTGTAAAATGAATGCCAACGTTACAATTATTCCACCAAGAAAAATAGCGGGGAATACGGTAGATAAGCATAAAGATAAGCCGAAGTTAAGAGTAGTAGCGTATTGTCGTGTCAGTACTGACAGTGAAGAACAGGCAACAAGTTATGACACGCAAGTTCAGCATTATACGGATTATATTTCAAGAAATCCTCTCTGGGAGTTTGCCGGTATCTACGCTGATGACGGTATTTCAGGAACTAGCACGAAAAAACGTGTCGGTTTCAACGACATGATCCACGATTGCATGAGTGGCAAAGTAGACATGGTTATCACTAAGTCGATTAGCCGTTTTGCGAGAAACACTATAGACTGTTTAAAGTTTGTTAGGCAGTTGAAAGACAAAAACATCCCGATCATTTTTGAAAAAGAAAACATCAACACCATGGAAGCAAGCGGAGAACTATTGCTTACTATCATGGCTTCTTTAGCTCAACAGGAATCCGCGTCGCTTTCTCAGAATGTGAAGCTTGGACTTAAGTTCCGCTACCAGGAAGGCAAAGTGCAAATCAACCATAACTGGTTTTTAGGATACACAAAAGACGATGAAGGGAATCTCGTAATTCTTGAACAGGAAGCAAAAGTCGTAAGAAGAATTTATAGAGAATATTTAGAAGGAGCAAGCCTTAGAGACATAGCGGAGGGCCTTGAAAAAGACGGCATTAAAAACGGTGCCGGGCATTTAAAATGGCACTTGTCTAATATTAAAACCATCTTGCAAAACGAAAAATATATTGGTGATGCTCTTTTACAAAAAACCATCACGACAGATTTTATTAACCATGTTCGTATAAAAAATGATGGAACAGAACCACAGTATTATGTAAAAGATAGCCACACGCCTATTATTCCAAGAGATATTTTCTTTAAAGTTCAAGAAGAAATGTTAAGACGAGCCAACATGTTTAGCGGTGAGGAGAACAAAAAAAGAAGAGTTTATTCCAGTAAGTACGCTCTATCCAGCTTATGTGTTTGTTCTAAATGCGGGGATGTTTACAGAAGAATTGCTTGGAACAACCGAGGAGTGCATTCTGTTGTCTGGCGTTGTTGCACCAGAGTGGAAAACGGTCCTAGTGCTTGCGATGCTCCGACAGTACAAGAGGAAGAGCTGCAGTCTGCTACAGTGAAAGCCATAAACAAGGTGTTTAGTATACCGGATGAAGTATTGGATACGTTGAAGAATAATATTAGAGAAATTATTGCGGGCAACAACTTAAGCGAGATTGAAACGGTTGATAAAAAAATCGCAGACAAACAAGCGATACTGCTAACCTTGCTTAAAGCTAAAAAAGACTACACGAAAATAGCTGATGAGATTGATGAACTGAAAGGTAAGAAACAGCAGCTTCTTATAGAAAAAGCAGGTCAAGAAGATGCTAAAAGACGAATCAGAGAAATGGAAGATTTTCTGAAAAGTGAACGTCATGATATTAGTGAATATGACGAGAAGCTGGTAAGAAAGTACATCAAGAAAATAAAAGTTTACGAGGACAGGTTCAGCGTAACTTTTAAATCAGAGATTAGTGTGGATATTGAAAGGGCATCGTAAAAGCCAAAAGAATGTGAGCATTTGAAATGTTACAAAAGTCAGCCTAGGGGGAATCATCTCTAGGCTGTTTTTTTGTTTTTATGCTAAAATCAAGCTATTAAGCCAATCTTAAACCTTTTAACGATAGCTTTTCCTATCGTTAAAAAGTGCACCCACTATCCATAGTGTGCACTCAAAAAAGTGTAGCTATACTTGGAGTTCTCTCAATCCACATCGAGACGGTAGCACTTTTGTCCAAACTTGATGTCGATAAGCATATAAATATTGAAATTGAGCTGGATGAGTTTGATTTGACAAGTGCTGAGAGTAAGGCAACATATGCTCAAATCAAAGAATATGTTTGGAATAAATTTGAATTAAAAGTTTCGACATTATATATTGCACAGATAAAAAGGAAATGTGGAATAGAATTACGAGAACATTACAACAAGTCTAAAAAGGAGAAACAAATTATTCCACAGTGTACACCTGAAAAAGAAGAAGCCATTATGAATGCCTTGAGACACTTCAAAATGATTGAATAGAAAAGAATGACAGCATACGACTTTCTGCATTTATTACATTCCTACTTGGTATAGGAACAACTATTATTCTTTTCTTGCAAGGTATCAATTAGAAAATAGGGTCAATATAAAGAATGGTAGGATAATATCTATATATAAACCATGGAGGTAGGCATATGAGGTCTTATGAAAGTAAGGAAGAATTAAAGAATGAGATAAAGAAAACTTTTGAAAAATATATTTCAGAGTTTGACAATATACCAGAAGAACTAAAAGATAAAAGACTAGAAGAAGTTGATAGGACACCAGCAGAAAATCTTGCCTATCAAGTAGGCTGGACGACTTTAGTATTAAAATGGGAAGAAGATGAGAAAAAAGGTATAGATGTTAAAACACCATCAGATAAATTCAAGTGGAATCAACTTGGAGAATTATATCAATGGTTTACAGATACCTATGCCCATAAATCTCTATATGAACTAAAAGAACAACTAACAGAAAATGTAAAAAAAATTTATCTTATGATAGATGAATTAACAGATGAAGAATTATTTAAACCACATATGAGAAAATGGGCAGATGAAGCAACCAAAACTGCTACTTGGGAAGTATATAAATTTATTCATGTAAATACAGTAGCGCCATTTGGAACATTTAGGACTAAGATTAGGAAATGGAAGAAATTAGTTCTATAGATAGAAAAGTATAAATAAGTTTACTTAGGAGGATTTTATGGCAGTTGCAAATATCAAAGTTACATTAAATTGCCCAATAGGAAAGGTCGAGTTTACCTTCCTTGATGGGATCGTAATGAAAATAGACAAGTAAATAACGGATATACAATATATAAAGGCTAGTCAATATAGATTTTTTCTTGTATAATTAGCACAAGAAAAATTAGCATAAAAGGTTGACAAGCCATGAAAAGACTGACAAAATCCTTGACAGACAGACAGACAGACAGACAGACAGACAGACAGACAGACAGACAGACAGACAGACAGACAGTGTAGTTCTGTCTCTTTTCACATAGAATTTTTTAATTGGCAGAAATATATACCTGATGGATAGGTATGTGTTTCTGCCTATTTTTATGCAATTTTTCAAAACAATAAAAAGAACATTATTGGATTAATAAGGAGGAAAATATGAAAACATTAGTAAAAAAGACAATGGGTTTATTGATGGCTACATTAGTAGCATTTGGTGTAATGGCTGGAACTACACAGGCATTTGCGGCTGAAGGACAACTTGTATATAAAGTTGATAGTCAATTAAATGTAAGCGGATCCTTTTTCTTAAAGAAAATTACAGGAACCGTTGATGTGAGTAAGACTGTAACTGCATCTCCAGTCACTCCAATTGAAGGGCAAAAAGACTCTTATGCAGGTACTATAAGCGCAAGCGTGGAAGCTGCTGACCTTTTTGAAGGAGCCTACAAAGTATATGAGAAAGAAATAAAAGGACAAGGTTTTGGACCTTGGAAATTTGAAAATATAATCATGTCCAGAGAAGGCGAAAAGTTCCCTATTGCTCAGTATACGGTAAAATTCCCTTCTAACTTCCACGTTGATAAGACGGGAATTAAAGCTACGGAAAATTCATCTGCTATCAGTGGTATTGAGGCTGAATATGTAGAAAAGGATAATTCAGTTGTTATCACTATTCAATTAGGAAATTGGAATGATTATCAAGAATTCTTTAAGCTTGTAGAAAGTGAACGTAATCAAACTGGGCATGAAATTAACGTAAATATCCCATATACCGTAGAAGGAAAAGAAGAATTACTTGGAACTATAACTGGTTCAGGAATTTGCCAATTATACAAATTTGGCAATCACCCAGTTAGTGATCCAATCGTTAACATTACCTCCCCATTAAAGTCACTTGAAATCAAGAGACCGTAGGAGGCTTTGTATGAAATTACTAAAAAATTTGGCTGTAACGATAGTATCAGCTACATTGATTGCATCAGCAGCATTTGTGTCACCAGTGTTTGCCGCGGATGATAGCGAACCGCTTCCATATTTAATTAAGGATTTGTCGGCTGCTGCACCTGAATATTTGACCGATAGTGCGCTAAAGAATACGTATTGGGTTGATGTGGAAAAGAAAGAGATAACCGATGGTTTTACAGGGAAAACTTATTATGGGGTATTTCCTAAGTATTTAACCTCTCCAAGTAAAACAGCGATTGCTGATTTTCCATTTAACTCTTTAGACGGCATGACTAGTACTCCAAATGCGGGGATAGTGAATAGCTCTAATACGTATTGGTTCTTGCCTGGAATGAACTTTGAAGAAAGATATGGTTATCTCGCAGGGCAAGATACGGCAGAAGGAGATACGAAACCAGGACAACATCCTACAAACCCTATTGAAAAGCGTGTCAACCCATTTGGTTTTGGGGAAAATGATTTATTAACTCAAGCTGAAATTAAAAAGCCAGTTGATAACCTTAAAGTATACGGCGATCTAAAGCTCAAGGATGCAACGGATTCCAAAGCGGTTGGTGAGCTACAGCCTGGGGATAAACTGAATCTTGATTTTTCAGTTAGTATCCCATGGTTTAAGCGTTATCTCAATGGTTGGACGCTAAACTATACAAGACTTGGTGGCATGAATGACGCTGATGTTGCGAAATTCCACAATAGCTACGGTAAGGTTGATGCAGAGTTTGCTTTTACGTTAGATATTCCAGATGGTGTAGAAGTAGCTAAGGATGCATCTGCTACAATTAGCGGAATTAAGGGGTTTTCTCCAAGTGTAACAAAAACAAATGATGGTAAAACACTCATTGTTACATTGAAGAAAGATAATGCTGCAACGACTCAAAAATGGCAAGACATTATTAACGAAGTTAAGAATGTAGATACTAGCAATATCATGATTTCAGTAACTGGTCTATCTGTGAAAAAGACAGTTATTGAAGGTAAGAAATATAGAATTCGTGGAACGGTGTCTGGTTTCTATGATTTTGCTAATTCTTCCACAGAGAATTTTGTGAAAGCAACAACTGCAAGAGAGAATAACTGTGCTAATCGCAATTATTTCTTCTTTGCAGCTGAACAAGACGCGAGTGGGCTTGATAATAATGGTGAAGAAAATAAGCCTAAACAAATCTCTTATTCTTTCCAAGTGAAGAAGCCTGCTCAAAGCACGGTTACATTCAAGGACGGCGATAAGACGCATGCAACGGTGAAAGTGGAAACCGGTAAGGCTATTGATACTGATGCGTTGACTAATGAGTCTATGCCGAAGGATCCAACAAAGGCAGGTTATACTTTCAAGGAGTGGAATACGAAGGAAAATGGTAAGGGTGAGACGTTTACGGGAGCAAGCGTAGTTAATGGCGATATGACTGTATATGCCATTTATACAAAAGATTCTGTGCCGACACCGGATCCAACTCCAAATCCTCCAGCTCCGACACCGAATCCACCAGCACCTACACCGAATCCAACTCCAAATCCGCCTACGCCGGAACTGAAGCCACAGCCTGAGACACCGGCTCCTAAGCCGCAGTCTGAAAAGCGTATTGGCATGATTCCTAAGACAGGCGAATCGGCGTCGTTTGCAGGATTGCTCGCAGCGCTTGGTTTCTCGATTGCCGGACTTGCAATTCTTCGTAAGAAGAAAATGATGGAAGAAAATAAAAATAAGTAGGCACTGCTTGTTTTAAGTAACTAACATTGTTGATTGTCAGATGGCTCTAGCGATATGTTAGAGCCATCTTTTTGTATGCTATTTTTTAAGTGTTATTTGAGATGTAAGCTTTCTTATTCTCAATAAGAAATAATATGATGCTCCAAGCTAAGGTTTCAGAGTTCCAAGGTTAAAGTTTCAGGATTCCTATAAATAGTTTCAGAGTTTAATGATGAGGTTTCAGAGTTCAAGGTCAAGGTTTCATTGTATCCAACACGTAATGAAACTAGATATGACTTTACAGGAAATGATACAAAGTTTAGTGGCTGTTGCTTAAAAGAACACTGTAAATAAGGGTTTATTGTAGGCTGGCTAAGCAGAAGAACGTGAATGAAGGTCTGGCGTGAATTGACGCTAGACTTTTACTTTTTAGGGGTGTCTTTTTTTGCTTTTAGGGGTGTTCTTTTGAGAATTGACATGTGAATAATATCTGTTTGATTTAAATTAAAACAATCCGCGTTGCGTGGTAATTCATCAAATGTTTAAAACTATTTTATTCATTTGACCTGCTAATATACTCGAATTACTTATTGACAAAAGAATTAAAATTAGTTAATCTATACAAGGATGAAAGGGGATGTGAATATGCGTTTTATAGGTTCTAAAGCAGCATTGCTTGGGGAAATAGAGAATATGATTTTAGAAAACATTCCCGATGGTGCGTCTACGTTCTTAGACCTGTTTGCGGGCACAAATGTTGTAGGAAGTTATTTTAAAGATCGATATACAGTCTATTCCAACGATTTATTATATTTTAGCTATGTTAACGCAAAGGCAACCATAGAAAATAACAAAGAACTAATGTTTAATGGTTTAAAAAAAATTGGTATTGACTCTGTGTTGGATTATCTTTCAAGTAGTGCTGAAGAATATGCTCTAACAGATAAAGTAGGCTACTATGAAGCAAATTACACACCTACTGGCAATGCCATGTATTTAACCGCTGATAATGGCAAAAGGATTGATTTCATTCGAGATGAAATTGATAATTGGTATTCATCAAGCTTAATTAATAAGGCAGAATATTATTATTTAATATCGGTACTCATAAACGCCATTCCGTATGTAAGTAATATAACAGGTACGTATGGTGCTTATCTCAAGCACTGGGATAAACGAGCTCTTAATTCATTAAACTTAGAACCTATTGAGGTTCTTAACAACAACAAAGATAATAAGTCTTTTAATGAAGATGCAAATCAACTTATTAAAAAAGTTTCTGCAGATATCACATATATAGACACACCATACAATACTAGACAATATGCTTCTAATTATCATTTGCTAGAAAATGTTGCTCTCAACCAAAAGCCAGAGCTTAAAGGTAAAACCAGATTGTTTAATTGGTCTAAAAATAAAAGTAGGTTTGCAATTAAGACAGAGGCTTTATCTGCACTGAAGGATTTAATAAACAATATAGACACAAACCATATAATACTTAGCTATAATACAGACGGAATAATTAGCGAAGAACAACTAGAAGATGTGTTAAAAAATGCCTCTGTAGATGGTAAAGTTGTCACAAAACGGATTCCATATAGAAAATATGTATCTAAAATAGCATCAAAAAATTCTGATGTAAGTGAGTTACTTTTTTATATTAGGAAGAAAAATATTGAGACTAAAAAAACAATAAATGTAAAGATGGAAAAGAAGGGTTGTAGCATCTGGAAAACCAGCAAAAAAGAGTATATTAAAAGTCCGCTTAATTATATCGGTGGAAAATATAGGATTCTAAATCAAATTATGCCATTATTCCCTAAAGATATTAAAACCTTTGTTGATTTATTTAGCGGAGGTGGAAATGTCGGTATTAACGTAAAAGCGGAAAAGTATTTCTTCAATGACATGAATTATAAGATAAATGAAATGTTTAGATATTTTTCCAAAGAGGATCCCGAGAGCTTGATTTTATCTATAAAAAAACGTATAGGTGAATATAAACTTAGTAAGGAAAATGAGCTGGGGTATCTTTCTTTTAGGAAAGCATATAATTCTGAGCCAAACCCTCTTGATTTATATGTGCTTACTTCATTTAGTTATAATTACCAACTAAGATTTAATAACTCCATGGAATTTAATAATCCATTTGGAAGAAATAGAAGTTCATTTAGTTCTAATATGGAAGAAAATCTAAAAAGATTCATAGGCAGGCTAAAACAAATCGACGCAACATTTACAGATGATTATTTCTCAGATTTTAATATTACTGAGCTTACAAAAAAAGATTTTGTTTATTTAGATCCGCCTTACTTAATTACTACTGGAAATTACAACGATGGTAATAGAGGTTTCTTAAACTGGAGTGATACGCAGGAACAAGAGATGTACAAGCTAATGGATAAATTGAGCAAAAAGGGTGTCAAATTTGCTTTAAGTAATGTTTTGTCGCATAAGGGTAAAATTAATAATTTACTATTGGACTATATAAAAACACACAATGTATGTGTTAATCATTTAAAGTGTTCTTATAACAATTCTTCCTATAATTCTAGGGGAACTGGTAGCGAAGAAGTGCTAATAACTAACTATGATCCTTTAACCTATAGAATGTTATAAAAAATGAGACTTTTTGACCTATATCCCAACTTTTTCGATCATTTAAGGAAACTAATTAGAAAGGTAAATCCCATACTACTTATTGCAGTATGGGATTTACCTTTTACCAGGCTATTTCCTTATTTTTAAAGTATGAAGGAATTTGGCCTATCCCGAGCAATCCAGCTTTTACTTTATATGCACCAATAAGAAGTTGTTCGACATTAAGAGCACCGCCACACGTATTAGTTCGGTTATAAGTTGCAAGTAATTGATCATCAAATTTACCTACAAACTTACTAGAAACCCAAAGAAAATAAAACGCGGTAGAAGGAATACTTGAGTTAAAATTTTTCCACCATTCAACTGAATTTCTAGTAATACTACGCTGCTGATTGTCTTCGATATAACGAACCATTTCATCTTCCTGAGATATAGATTTGCTGTATCCATTACCATATGCCTTTGTGTCGATGATGATTCCAAAATGGCTGGTTTGTGCAATGGCATCCGGTTTTCTTCCTCCACCTAGATGCATTGCATCCAGCCCATAAACATTCTTAAATAAATCCGCTGTAAGTATCTCAAAATCTCTGTTTCGACTACTGTCATAAGCTATATCTAACAGCTCAATATATTTCATTGAAAGCCCTGTTAGCTTCAAGAACTTAGCCTTTACAGCATCAGCTGCTTTATCCTTAAGTTCAGCTGTAAGATCAAGATTAGGAATGCTAAAATCAAAGAAATCATCTTTTAGATTAACAACATTACCGTTATCTTCTATTCTTATTCCAAAATTATTTAAACCGTGTATATCATTTCTTATTATTTCAATATCATCATTAAAACCTAAAGTTCTTAGCGAATTTATGAGAGAACTAAAAGATTTTGTTGTTTTAAGAAATTGTAGAATATATGCTCTACGAGAACGAACATAATTCTTATTCTTGCCATCTACTGCAAGGAATTCCCACGTCAGGAATTTTTTAACACGATTGTTTTTAGAACTTCCATTAGCCTGATTTAATGCATGAATTCCCCGAGCTGTTATAGAATAATTCTGAAATCCAGCCTTTTCTCCATTATCTGTTTTAACAGTAGTAGCTTGTTTAGTAACATAACCAACTTTTTCTAGCCAATTACAGATCATCCTTGCGTATTTGTCACTTGTACCCTCTATGTCTGATTTGATTTTCTTTTGTTCTTCAATTGATCCAGTGACAAACCAGTCTTTCATTAGAGCTTCATCATATGATGTGAATCCTTTCTCGCCACTAAATCCCAGCTGTTTACCAATATAAAACTTAGTTACGGGTACTTTTGCCTTTTCTAAAATATTTAGCACCTGAGAAGCGGGAGGATAACTCAATAGCGCTTTTCTAAGAATGTCTTGTTCTGTATTGCTTTTCGATGGTGAAGCAGAAAATTTTAGACCTAAATCAGTTATTTTACACAAATCAGTTTCTCTGTCATGTTTTACAAAATTTAAGCTAAGTGCCCACCGCAAATATCCATCTGCAGTCCAGTTATCTGTCCACATTTTTCCTGTTGTTTTTGATGATTGAGGTAGAATGGTAACTTGTATTAAACCATCAGCAATAGCCTCTTTTCGATTTTTGGCGGGATTGCCAGACGCGTTTTTGGATGTTCCTACTAGTTCTGTATAACTAAATTCATTAGAGTGGTTGTTTAGTTTTTGTAAAAGTTGATTTTTAATTCTCTGCAATGGAATATAGTTTGGAACAAGATTATGTGTTAAATTTGCATAGTGCAAGGATTTAGGGTCAAAAATTTGGACTACCAGCTTGAGTTTATCAAAATCTGAAGGGTTTTGAACCCAACCATATGTTCTAATAATCATCTAAAATCTCCTTATTCTTCCACGTTTTCCATGATATCTTCCAGTTTACAGTCCAATGCTTCGCAAATTTTGATGAGAACTTCAGTGGTGACGTTTTCACCTTTGCCAAGTTTGGCAATTGTTGATGAGCTGATTTTTGCAACATTTTGCAAATCAGCTCTGTTCATGTTTTTATCTATTAGTAGTTTCCATAGTCGGTTATAGATTATCTTCATTTTTTTGTTCCTCTCATTTAGCTTTTATTCATCATCATTTCGTAGTGCTGACTTTGGTTCATAAGAGTAAAAATCTTCTTAAATGTTTCTTTTGTTTGTGAAACATCCACACAGTCGTCTACGTAGTTGATTCCGTCAGTTATGCCAAACGATGATTTCGTTTGTATGTAGGACAGCATTGCGGATGCCAACTGGTATGCCGAATAGTCGTTATTACCGTTTTCGTCTGTGCAGATAAACTTCTCTTTGTTTTGTTTGAGAATTACATCTCTTAGCGTTGTTCCGTCATAACCACATAGCTGAAGGAAGTAATATTCCAGTATTCTTCTTATGACATTCATAAGAGGAATCGGTGCGTCTAATATTCTATACTCTTCCCATAGTGCCGCATAGGAGTTTTGTACTGGATTGTAGTTCATCATTTCCGATGGAATCTCAGGGTTTTGTTTTTCGCAAAGACGGATTGATGATTTGTTGTCATTCTTGGATATTAGATAGAAGTTTACAAACTGGTAGTCTTTCACTCTGTCGTAGGTTATTTCTTGATGGAAATAAGTGTTATGAGTGAGTATGAATAATTGTTTTATATACCTGTCTTTTAAGTACGCGTCAGTAGGATGTACGTTGTTTTCGCAGACGCATATCATTTCGCGGATTAATGCACTGACTATAAATAGAGTACTGCTGTCCATACTGGAAACCGGGTCGTCAATGATTACGATTTTGTCAGTGTTTTTCTCGTCTGGAGTGTCACTGCCTTTAATTTGATGGTAGAAGTAGAGGAATGCTATGAAGTTCTTTTCGCCTTCACTGAGGTTTGAAGCTATAGAGCCGTCATTGCGAATCACCTCATAGACGTTAGCTGTACTAGCTTTTTCTCGTAGATAGAATCCTTGGAATCCTGAATCTTTTAATAGTTGGTTTATACTTTCAACGGTATCCCTGGTGTTTACCGTATTTTTAAGTAGGATTGAAATTTGGCTACCTATATTCTTAATTACTGAAGTGTTAGTCTGCAATTGACTGTCAATTTGTCCCAGCTCTTTTGTAATCGTATCAAGACTTGTTTTATAAGCCTTTATTTCATCTTTTAGCATATAAGATATGAGTTCCCATACTTGTTTTTTGCATTCTTGCTGTTTAGCCGGTTTGGTTGAAACGATAGCGTTATGCTCATCGATTGATTGGTTGAACTTTTCAATCATATCTACTAGTTCATCAAGTAAAGGTTTTGTTGCTTCCAGTTCGTATGCTATGGCATAATCCTGCTGTTTTTTAGCAATAAGCTCTAAGTTACTGGCAATGACACCTTTTAATGCACTTAACTTATCTTTATATATGGCTATTTCAGCGTCAGGAATATTGGATTCCGGCATCTTTGATATTGGAACAAAGAGAGTGTTTGCCGAGTCTTTATACTCTGCTTGTAGGTTTGTGATTGCTTGTGTTTCTTTCTCGAACTGTTCATCAAAGCATGCTTTTATATCATCTTCAAAATTAGAAGGTAGTTGTTGTTGGCAAAAAGGGCATTTACCATTAGAAACAGAATGATAGTGAGCCATTCCTTGCTTTACCCAAGCAGTGTTGTTCATGGCTTTGATGAAATTGGCGAAAGGCGTATCTGAGCTACTTATAATCTTTTTCTCAATCAAATCCAAATTAGCAATATTATCTAATACAGCAGTATCCTTGATAACAGAGAATTTTTGCAACGCTACAGCATTCTTAGAATATGCAGTATCGTATAGGTTTTTAAGCTGAGACAAATCATGGTTAACTGCATTATAGTCTTGGAGTACTTCTTCTGCGAAAGTACTCTTTTTTAGTTTTCCCGTAATTGTTTGTTTAAAATCGTTTCTAATTGTTTGAGTTTTAGACCAACAGTTTTCTTCGAAAGATGCCTGTATTTTTATACATTCATCTTTCTTATTGTTTTTAGCGGCGGATAGTTGGCAATTTTCTTCTGATAATTTTTCTTTTTGATTGGTCAAATCATTAATTTGGTTTTGAATCTGAATATTTTCTTCATTGAAAGTGAAAACACCAGGTAGATTATCGTAGTTTGCAAGATTAGCTTTGATGTAATCGGCATTATAAACATATAGCTTACAATCTTGTGATGCTGTATTGTTCGACCACGTAATACCACTGCTGTTTTTTAAAGTTTCAGCAATGGTGGATTTACCAGATCCATTATTCCCGTAGAAGAAATTAATAAAAGTAGGGGTAATCGTTACAGGATTGAGTTTGTAAGTAGCACCATCAATATGTAGAGATTGAATACTGGCTGGTATTTTTTTCATAAAGATACCTCCTAAAAAATAGAATCCTTAAAATCTATTTTTGCTTCTGTTAATTCCTCAATGAGATTGACAGGTTTAATAGCCCAATGAGAGTGATTGAGTTCAGTTATAGCTACATCCATGCTTTGGATACCTAAATCAAAAGCAACTTCACTAATCTTTTTTAGCGGGATTGGTTTTTTATCCTCAAATTTGCATTTCAGAACAATCTCGCATGAGTCTTTTCTAATTTTTTCTATTATTCCAACGTACCCATATTGATCGTCTGAAGCTTTGCCATAATAATCTTTGGCTTCAGGTACTACAAGAATTGGAAATCGCTGAATCTCTTTAATTGCGTCAACGGATAAATAGGCATACTTGTCTCGTAGTTCATCTTCTGTATAAAAGGCTTCTATGGCTCTTTTCTTATCTACCTTTACAAAAACACTATCAATAACAGAACTGCCTACAACAAGATTATAGTAATCATACATTAAACCATCAGTAGGCGTAGCTATTCCTTTATCTAGAGTGGGAACTGTTGGATAAGGTGTAATAGTTATATGCTCTACATGATTTATGTTGTAGAGTTTGTTTGCATGTTGACTTATTTTGCCTGTGTCAGGCAACGGATTAGCGATGATTTTTTCTAATTCATTTCCCATACAGACACCTCTAATCTAAATGATCTACATGTTCGATGTTGTAGATTTTATCCGCATACTGATTAACAATTTTAGGGTTGTTAATAGTCTGAGTTATTTGTTTAGGTGACTGTTCTTCCTCATCACTTATATCATCAGCCTCAACGACAGGTATATCTGTCTCTGGGTTAAAAAATTCATTATCTTCTTTCATGTCTAGAGTTTTGCTGCACTCAGCAACTTTTTCATTATTATAAACAGGCATTTCAAACCTTGTAATCTCGATATTTTGAGTAATTGTTGTGCCTATATCCTCATTAATCAATTTCCATTTACCGTTGGTGCTGCTTTGTTTGTACCAAGCTTCAAATGTAGAACGTCCAAGTGTATTATCTTTTCTCTTCTGCAAAATATAATCCCATATGCTAACTAGAAAGCAATCTATGCTTATTTGAGTAACTTCATTAAGTTGCTCTTTTTTTATTGCTTTTTCAACAGAAATGTCAAACTCGGTATCAGAAGCAATTGTTGAGTCTTGCATAATTGTTTCCATTAAAGCTTTAACAAGCCAAATATGTCGTGACTCAGACAGGAAATTGTTTACTAGATCTTTCATACTTTCATAAACATTTGGATCTTTAGAGGTAACTCTAGTGTGCAATGAGGTAACTTTAGCCACATTGTCAAAGTCAAGATATGTGGATTTGCTTATAAGGCATCGTTTATAGTCGCTGGTGTTTTTCTTAAATGTATCCCCCGTCGGAATAAACGAGTCCCCAATAGTTAAGGTAATCAGTGAAGCCATCAAATTAGTGTCACTGTATAAGTCTTTATAGCCATTATGTTTTGCACGAGCAGTTATTTTTTGTTTTGTTGATTCAGTAAGCAGGTTAAATAAGATTCCACCACTGAGATACGGAATATTAACCGATATGTTTTTTATTGAAGTCATCTTAAATAACCCCCTTGTTGAAAAATAGTAACTCTCTTCCTCCTTAGTAACTCTAATCAGCCTACACATACAACGCGGTCAACTATAGGTTAGAGATTGAAAGATACGAGCTATGCAAATATTCAAAGTCTTTCACGCATATTTTATCAAAAAAGTTTGGTTTTTAATAGACCGAACTAAAGGAAAAAGATGCGTATTGAAAGTCTTTTAATGCAAAAGCATTCTTGTTCTTTCTAAACGCGAGGCATCAGCCTCAAGCCGTCTACACAAGTATGCCTACTTGATCAACAGGATTATTCAGAGCTTGTGTAGAACAACTTAATAATGTCAGCGGTCTTACTGAATGAGGCAGCTGCAAGTCAAGATGAAGGAATTCTTCATTCTAGCTTGTGGTGTTTTGTCATGCCTTATTTGAGCTGAATTCAAGAAATTCCTTCATCGGAAATCAGATGGAGGATTTTTTATGAAAATTCGAGTTCGTTGTGACAAGCATTTTACAACATTCGACCTCAAGCTTGATGAGGTTAAAGGCTGGCTTAATATCGACCTTCTTCCCGATGAAAGCGAAGAAGAGTTTGAGAAAAGAGCACAAGAAAAAGTAGATGTTGAGTTTAACCGTCCCGAGTATAACTCTCTGCATAAATATGAGAGGCATAAAGGTTTTACTAAACCTTACAGCTGTGAAGACGGTGAGGAAACTGATGATTATGAGTCTTGCATGAGTGATGTTAGAGACTCTGGCATCTTTTTCAAAACAGTAAATCAGATTAAAGCTTCAGAAGAATATAGGGCAGTTGAGTCATTTGTTTACTCGATTTTAAAGCCGGATGTGGCGGATCTTTTTATGGCTGTCCGTATTAGGAAGATGGCGATTAACGAAAAGGCTGCATCCATGCTTAGCTGTGATGCGTTTGAAACGGATGTCGATTATAAAAAAGCCGTGGATCGCTTGGCTAACAACATTACACAGAAACTTAAGCGGGCTGAGAAAAAATTAGTAAAGAATTTCAAAAAAGCGTCAGATTTTGGCATCCGCCGTGGCTACTTCATAGGAGGAACCAACTCCTCCAATAATCCGAAGGAGGTCATGTAGATGACAATCAAGAAAAGAATTGAACAGTTAGAGCTGATGGCCAAGATCCAAAATCAGCAAATCAAAGAACTTCAATATTCAGTTAGCGAGCTATCGCAGAGATTAAAGGGAGGTGTTCACCATGCAAGCAATGATTCCAATGAATAATTACGGCATTATGGCTGACAAGAACAACACCGCCAGAGTAGACAGCCGATTTATCGCACAGTTCTTTGAAAAAAGGCATTCTAATGTGATTCGTGATATCCAAGCAATAACTGAGCCCAAATCTGGGCTCAGTGAAGAATTTACTGAACTCAACTTTGAGCTCAGTAGTTATAAGGATTCAACAGGCAGAAAGCTTCCGTGTTACTTGCTAACGAGAGATGGATTCACCATTTTAGCAATGGGCTATACAGGTCCTAAAGCAATGAAGTTCAAGGAACTCTATATTAAGCAGTTCAATAAGATGGAAGATTTCATAACAACCCTTGTGTCTGCAAGAGAGATGTTTCCGGTTCTTACAGAAAATATAAGTCTTGTTTATGACCACCCGAAAGCTTATCACTACAGCAACGAGTGCGACATGATCAACCGTCTTGTTTTAGGGATGCCTGCAAAACAAGTAAGAGAAACAAACGGCCTTGAAAAAGGGCAAAGCATACGTCCTTACCTCACATCAGGGCAAATGTATCTAATTGATCGTTTGCAGAAAATTGATGCAGGTCTTCTTATCTCAACACCAGATTTTCAAGCTAGAAAACGCCAGCTTGAATGGTATTTAACCAAGATAGATAAGGAGGCTAAAGATGAGTAAGTCTTATAAAAAACATTTAGAAACGACACCGAACTTTAAGCCTATCGTCTACATTTGTGCTCCCTACCGTGGAGATAAGGAGAAAAACGTGCAACATGCTATTCGGTGTGCGGCTTACGCGTATTCACGCGGGGCAATCCCTATCACTCCACACCTGCTTTTCCCGTTCATGGATGATGAGAATCAAAAGCATAGAGGGGATGCGATGTTTATGGACATTATCCTCTTAGGCAAATGCAACGAGCTGTGGGTGTTTGGAGAAAAAATCACAGGCGGCATGCAAGTAGAAATCAATCTGGCTGAAAAACGCAGGCAGCCGATTAAGTATTTTACGGATAAGGATTTAGGGGGTGAATGTTGATGCTTGAATGCAAAATTTATACAGCTTCCTGTGTGGGAAACAGTAGTAACTGCTTGTATCCTGACGAAGTAAAAGTCTGTGATCGAGATAGTTTTAATAAGGCTATCTCTTTTGATCATGTCACAGCACAATTTACTAACTGTTATAGGTCTAAAGATAATTTCATTTCATCTACCTGTATTCCGATGGACTGTGATAACGACCATTCTGATGTTAGTAAAGACTGGGTGACACCTTTTGATGTTGCTTTAGCGTTTCCGAACGTGTGCTTTTACGCGTCTTATAGTAGAAACCACATGAAAGACAAGCATGGGAAGTGTGCAAGACCACGTTTCCACGTGTATTTTCCAATTGAAGAAGTAAGCGATGCTAAAGCTTATGTGGAGCTTAAAACAAGGATTCAATCAGTATTCCCGTATTTTGACAGTAACGCTCTTGATGCGGCACGTTTCCTCTACGGTGTTAAAACTCCGCTGGTAGAACTTTATGAGGGTGAAAAAACAGTCGTTGATTTTCTCTCGGAAGAAGCTTTTAGTGAATTTGATGCAGAAACAGAAGAAATACCATCAGGGCAGAGAAACTCTAGGCTTAGTCATATTGCCGGAAAACTCATCAAACGTTATGGGGCGACAGATGAAGCACATGAGAAGTTTTTGAGTGAAGCAGAACGGTGTAATCCTCCTTTGCCTGACGCAGAATTATCTAAAATCTGGTATTCGGCTAAAAAGTTCGGGCTTAAAGTAGCAAGTCAAGAAGGTTATATTCCGCCTAGCGAGTATGGCAAAAGCTATGAGGAGTATAAGCCGGATGATTTAACAGATATTGCGATGGCTGAGGTTTTTGCCAAACATAACAAGAATAAGGCTGTTTATACGATGTCTGCCGGCTGGCTTTACTGGACGGGCAAGAAGTGGGAAGCGTCTGAGCTTAAAGTTATGAAACTTTACATGCTTATTGCTAAAAAGGTTTTGAAAAATGCTGGTATCGAGTTTAAGACAGCTTACGAAGAGTTCGTTCAAGCCGAATCATCAGGTGATAAAGAGCAGGCGGATAAAGCGAAAAGTGAAGTGAATCAGGCAAAACAGTATCTTTCGTTTGCTAAGAAGATGAATGATCACAGCAAAGTGTCCGGAATATTGAAACTTGCTAAATCCATGCTGGAAGTTGCAAACGAAGAACTGGACCGTGATGCTTTCATTCTAAACACGCCTTGCGGAATCGTGGATTTAAAGACAGGCATGCTAAAAGCACATGATCCGTGTTTGTACTGCACGAAAATGACCGCTGTTTGCCCTTCACAGGAGAACATGGGATTGTGGCAGACAACGCTTGATATGGTTACCGCAGGTGATAAAGAGTTTCAAACATTTCTTCAAAGCCATGCGGGTAGTACGCTTATAGGTCAAGTGTTTGAAGAATCGCTTTTGCTAGTGTACGGGTCAGGCGGTAACGGTAAGTCGACCGTGTTTAATGCGGAAGCACACGTGCTTGGAGATTATGCGGGGAAAATACCTGCAGAGTCTTTAACCACTCGGGCTAAAAACGTGAAAGTGGATTTAGCGGAGCTTTGCGGTAAAAGGTTTATTCTTGCCTCGGAAACCGAGGAAGGACAAAGGCTATCTATTTCCATGCTGAAACAGATAGCAAGCGTGGATGATATTTCAGCTGAGAGGAAATATTATGCTCCTTTTACGTTTACACCAAGCCACTCAACTATTCTCTACACGAACCATCTACCGAAGGTCGGTTCAAACGATAAGGGAACGTGGCGGAGAATCTTTGTTGCACCGTTTACGAAAGAAATCAAGAATCCGAAAACAGACTATGTTGATGAACTTTTGCAAAAAGCAGGTGGGGCAATACTTCAATGGATGATTGAAGGAGCCAAGCTTTATATCCAAAACAGTTATAAATTCCCTACTTGTAAGGTGGTAGAGCAGGCTAAGGACGCTTATCGGGCTGAAAACGACTGGATAGGTCATTTCATCACTGATTATTGCATTAAGGGCGTGAATGAAACGGAGATGAGTAGGAGTCTTTACTTGTCTTACCGCCAGTGGGCAAACCTTAACGGTGAATATGTTAGAAACGATAGGGATTTTTCTAAGGCTTTACTGTTAGCGGGTTATAGCAAAAAGCGGACGGGTAAAGGCTATCAGTGGTGTGGGCTTTCCATTAATCCTAATTTGCAGGCACAGGAGGATTTTCTTTGATGGAAAACACGGTAAAACTGAAAGATACTTCCTGAAAAATGTATTGGCGTGTAGGCAAATGTTTTACATGGTAAAAACTGGGTTCAGAGAAAAATGTTCTATAGGATTTTTTCATACACGAAAATAGTCTTTGCCTACACGCTACCATGCACGTTTTCAAGAAAGAAAAGCCTGATAAATAGGGGTTTTGTATTGTAGTGTACCCTTTTTCTTTACTTTTTATATAAGAGAAAAAAATAAAAGAAATATAAGTATATATAGAGAAAAGTAAAAGATGGGTCTAAAGCATACATGGCTACACAAAGAACATTCGCCTGATGTAAACGGGCAAAACCAACGAATGAAACAACTCTATTCAATAAATGAAAAATAAGATTTGAGAAAGGTGGAATAAACCATGATTAACAAACAAGAGAGAACAGTAGAAACCTACAAGCAAGCAGGAGCAGCAATGCGACTGACTAAGAGTCTGATTAGCCAATTAGTGGTTGATATCAGCCCGGTGCTTTTAGCGAAAGATCAAGACAGACTGTTAAAAGCCATGAACATGATTGATGAAGTATCTTCGCATGCTGAGGACAATATGTTCAAAGATCACCCACAGCTAAGCAATCACTATATTGACGTGTTTTATGGCGATGTTTCTGATGAGCCTAGAAACGAAGTTGATAAGAAAATCATTGAGATGGCAAAAGAGGTATCTGATGGGCTTTTTACGAGAAAAGGAAACTGAGCGAAAACTCGTCCGTGATGTTAAAGCTGTGGGAGGACTTTGTTTAAAGCTTACGAGTCCTTCTGTTGACGGGCTTCCTGACAGGCTGGTTTTACTTAACGGCGGGAAGATTGGTTTTGTTGAGCTTAAAGCACCAGGTAAAAAGCCTAGAGTTTTACAGGTGAAACGGATGAAGGATTTACAGGCTTTAGGTTTTAAGGTTTTCGTGGTTGATGACAAGAGTTAGATTGGAGGTGTGATTGATGCGATACGAGCCACATGAGTATCAAAAGTATGCGACTGATTTTATTATCACACACCCGGTGTCAGCGGTTTTGCTTGAAATGGGACTTGGTAAGAGTGTGATAAGTCTTACAGCGATTAACGAGCTGATGCTTGACTCTTTTGATGTTTCCAGGACTCTTGTTATTGCTCCTCTTAGGGTTGCGAACACTACGTGGCCTTTAGAGTTAGAAAAGTGGGAGCATTTAAAACACTTGACTTATTCTGTTGTGACGGGTAGTGAGAAGGAGCGGATTCAAGCGCTAAAGACACCTGCTCACGTTTATATTATTAACCGTGAAAACGTGGAGTGGCTGATAATGAAAAGCGGCCTGCCGTTTAATTTTGACATGGTTGTGATAGATGAGCTTTCAAGTTTTAAATCGTATCAGGCGAAACGTTTTAAAGCATTACTGAAGGCTAGGCCGAAAGTTAAAAGGATTGTTGGTCTTACAGGAACTCCTTCTTCTAACGGGCTTATGGATTTGTGGGCTGAGTTTAGGCTGCTTGATATGGGTCAAAGGCTAGGCCGATATATTACGTATTATCGGCAGAACTTTTTTAATCCTGATAAGCGTAACCAGCACATGATTTTTTCCTATAAGCCTAAAGATGGTGCTGAGAGTTTAATCTATAAGCAGATAGCTGATATTACGATTTCGATGAAGTCAAAAGACTATTTGAAAATGCCAGCGTGTGTGATAAACGAGGTGAAAGTAGAGTTATCCGGTAAGGAGCGAAAACTCTACGATGAGCTTAAAGCAGATATGGTGGTGTCGTTGGAGGGTAAAGAGATTGATGCGATTAACGCAGCGTCTCTTTCAAATAAGCTTCTTCAAATGGCATGCGGCGCGGTTTATAACGAGAAAAAAGAAAGCGTTCATATTCATGATCGTAAGCTTGATGCTTTAGAGGATTTAATCGAGGCTGCTAACGGTAAACCGGTGCTTGTAGCTTACTGGTTTAAGCATGATCTTGAGCGGATTAAGAAACGTTTTAACGTGCGTGAGATTAAAACGAGTGCTGATATTGCGGACTGGAATGCCGGCATGATTCCTGTAGCGTTGATTCACCCGGCTTCCGCGGGTCATGGTCTTAACCTACAGGCTGGCGGTTCTACTCTTATCTGGTTTTCCCTGACTTGGAGTTTGGAACTTTACCAGCAAACAAACGCTAGACTTAACCGTCAGGGTCAAACCAGCACGGTTGTAATCCATCACATTATCACTAAGGACACGATTGATGAGGATGTGATGAGGGCTTTAAGCATGAAGGCTAAAGTGCAGGATGCTTTAATCGAGTCGGTTAAGGCAAGACTATCAATTAATGAAGTGAGGGAAAGGGGTTCTAGAGAGAACTTACCTCAAAATGGAGGTAAGAATGAACAAAAAAGAATACTTACGGCAAGCCTATCTTCTTGATAAGCGGATTAAGGCTGATATGGACGAGGTGGTAAGACTGCGTGAGCTTGCTACAAGTGTTTCTTCATTAAGATACGACAGAGAGTATGTGCAGACGACTCGAAGCGTGGAAGCTCCGTTTGTGAAAGCTCTTATAAGGGTTATGGATTTAGAAGCCAAGATTAACATGGAGATTACGATGCTTATCAGTTTGAAAGAGCAGATTTTAGAAGTGATTTCTAAACTTGAAAGCGTGGATGAGCAGATGATTTTACGCTACCGTTACATGAGTAACATGACGTGGGAGGATATTGGTAACGAACTCCATGCTAGCAGAATGACGATTATAAGATGGCATGGTAAAGCGTTAGAGCACATGGTTTTACCAGATAATCTAATCCAAATCTGAAAAAATGGTACGGTTTGGTACGCTCTGATACGAGATGTTACAGCCTTCTATATGGTATTATAAACTTAGCAAAAATTATAAATACTAAGCCTTGAAAGAGTAATCTTTCAGGGCTTTTTTCATGCCCAAAAGGAGGACATAACATGGATCAGATGGTATTGCAAACACAGCAATGGTTAAACAAAACCTATGGTGATGATACTCGTTATACGAAAGTAAAAGAGAGTGGTCATACTGGCTGGGACACTATCAATGGTTTGATTGTTGCATTGCAAATTGAATTAGGAATTCAGCATACAGCTGCTAATTTTGGTGCGGGTACAACACGAAAATTTAATCAACGTTATCCACACGGTGTTAAACAACAAGATGATAGTGATGAGTCGAAAAGTAATGTTTACTCGATTATTCAAGGTGCTTTATGGTGCAAGGGCTATTCGACAAGTAATAATATTACGCAACACTTTTATAGTGGAACAGGGCGTGCTGTTAAAGAGTTGAAGAATGATATGGGTATTGGTGGTGATTCTACTGTAACAATTGATGTAATGAAAGCACTTCTTTCCATGCAACAGTTTGTTTTACTAAATCGTTACGGTGGTACTGGCGTTGTTAGGATTATTCAACAAACTATTAACCGAACCTATAAGAACTATACGGGTATTATTCCTTGTGATGGTTTGTATGGTCGAGAAATGAATACCGCACTTATCCAAATTTTACAGTCGTTAGAAGGTTATTCGCCTGATGATGCCACGGGTAATTTTGGACATGGTACACGACGTAATTTGAAAACTATTAGCAGACAAAACGCTTCTTCCTATGGTAAGTGGGTATGGTTAGCAAAAGCTGTACTTAATTGCATTAGATATGATTGTCTTCAAAATGAGAATTGGGATGATGATTTTGCTGAGCAACTCACCAAATTCCAGAAAGACTACAAGCTTCCAGTCACCGGAGCACTTGATGTTAACACGTGGATGTCGTTGTTAACTAGTAAAGGTAATCCAGACAGAAAAGCAAAAGCATGCGACACACGTTTTGAAATTACTTCGGAATTACTCAATACTCTTAAACGTGACGGATATGAAATTGTTGGACGTTATTTAACAGGTGGCTCGTTTAAAGAAATCCGTGAAGGCGAGCTGAAACGTATTGTTGATGGAGGCTTGAAATATTTCCCTATTTTCCAAGAAAATGGTCGTAATCTTAGTGACTTTACGTATCAAAAAGGTCTTGAACACGGTAAGAAAGCTAGTGAAGCAGCATTATCTAAAGGTGTACCAGCAACAGCAATCTATTTTGCGGTAGACATGGATATTTATGATTATCAGATTGATAGTAACATTATTCCTTATTTTAAAGGTATTAATGAAACTATTGATTCTCGTTACTCAGTGGGTATCTATGCGTCACGTAACGTGTGTACAAGGATATCTAATGTAGGGTTGTCTGCTTCTAGTTTCGTATCAGATATGTCTACTGGTTTTAGTGGCAATCTGGGATTCCCAATTCCTAAGAACTGGAACTATGATCAATTCCATGAAATCTCAGGATTTGGTGGTAAATGGGACTTAGACAAGGTTGCTTACAATGGGAAAATACCAGCCTGTAATAGTGTTAATATCGCAATAAAATATGTTCCTAATAGCTATTTGCCTAAAGAAGTAGATGTTAAAAATATGACTCCTACAATTTTTGAAGCTATTGATTTAGTGAAAAAATTAGAACAAATATACTCTGAATATCAAAAAGAAAAATTAATACATTTAGATCGTCATGTGTCAATGATATATCGTGGGGTATTGAACTTTTTAAGTAAGAAATATTTAAAAGGATATAGTAACTTCTCTATCGCTGTAACTCCTTTTGATGAGGAGTTCGATGAATATTTCAAGTCTAAGCATTCAGAGTTTTACAATCTACTTCAAAAGTTTATCAAACAAGAAATAAGCGATACTAAAGTGGGACTTAACGATTTGCAACATTGGGCAGTAACAACGCTGGCATACACTATCTGGAATACGAGTCCAGATTCGTGGGTCGGTTGGGCTGGAGACTTAGCAACAGGAATGAGAACATTACATAAATATATAGGAAACTATCCTGATCTAGACGTTAGGAAGTCTGCTATTTCAATCATTGGTGCGTATCCTCCATATTCTTCCGATTATTTTATTTCAAAAGGTATCATTATGAATAGTGAGGAGAATGGCAATGAGTGTCATTTTATCGACTTGTGTGATGATGCTGATGCTATAGGAATCTCAAGAATCCTAAAGACAGATAATGGAGTAAATAACTTAAGTGATGCAATGCGTACTTACTATTCAAGTGTTACTAAATCAAAGAGGTATCTTCAATACGCGCGTGATGGATTAGATTTTACTGACATCAACTCGTTAACTAGAACGATTAAGTATGTTATGAATAGTGTTTTAACAAATCTACCTCGTTTTGGTTTAAATACACTTAAAGGTGGAGCTACAGAGCAAGAGCAAAATGCGTGTTGTTATGCTTTTGCTTACTATTTAATGAGACATATTTAATACTGTTGTAAGGGGTAAAATTAATCTTCTACCCCTTACAAATTTTGCGTTTTATATAGTAGATAATCAGAAATGGTATAACGAATGCTATAACCACGTAAGACATGAATATAAAGAAGAATTCTCGCGCAGAAGCATCTGATAAAATCAAAACGGCTGGTGGCAAAAGTATTGCAAAAATAATAGATGGTAGGAACAAAGATTTAGATATTTTTAATGTCGTCTTGTTAATAAAAATGAGATGTAGTGGATATAGATATAGTCCAAGGTCTAAACCTAACCAGATAAAAAACGCTCTATCGTCTATGTACTCAAACGGATGGCCGCTAGGAGATAGGCTGTCGTTTTTAGGTATGCTATCGGCAATCAGTGATAAGACAACTGGAATAATGATAATACAAGCAATATAAGTGTAAAAATATACTATTTGTTTTTTTGTCATAATAAGCATCTCCTACCAATTTATTTTAGTAATTATACAATACGTGCAAGCTTGCTGAAAGGGAGGATGAGTCTTGCCAAGAAAACCTAAAAGACCGTGTTCTTATCAAGGCTGTCCGAACCTAACTGACGGCAGGTTTTGCGAGGAACACTTAAAACAAGAGAACCGACGCTACGAAAAATACGAGCGTCCTTATGATGCTCACAAGCGTTACGGCAGAGCATGGCAGAAAGTGCGGGATTCTTATGTGAAAGAGCATCCTTTCTGTGAGCTTTGCTTTAAGAACCATATGCTTGTGCCGGTAGAACAGGTTCATCATATTAAACCGATTGCTGAAGGCGGAACACACGCTAGAGAGAATCTTATTTCTCTATGCAAATCCTGTCATTCTAAAATTCACGCTAAGCGTGGAGATCGCTGGCATAACAAATAAAAACCACCCCAGGGGCGGTCAAAATCTCTAAAAACCTATTCCCCAGGGAACGGGCGCAGGGTCTCGCGTGCAAAAACAGCGTATTCAAAAGGGTAATAGGCAAAATCAGACACAAAAATTTTTTAATAGTTAAAACTCATGCGGGAAGGAGGCGAAAAGTTTGCCTACAAAATCAAATAATATTGGCGGTCGTGGCGGCAGACGCGTGGGTGCCGGGCGTAAAAAGAAAGCGGTTGTTGAAAAAGCTAGTGAAGGAAACCCCGGCGGTAGGCCTTTAAGCGTTCTTGATATTCCGGAGCTTGAAGGTGCTGAAATGCCTCAGCCTCACGAGTTTTTATCCGCCACGCAAAAAGACGGTACTCAGCTTCAGGCTAGAGAAATTTTTGAAGAAACGTGGAAGTGGCTAAAAGACATTGGTGTGAGCAGTAAAGTCCCGTCTCCTCTTATTGAACGGTATGCGATGAGCTGTGCTCGTTGGATTCAATGCGAGGAAGTAACCAGTAAGCTCGGGTTTCTTTCCAAGCATCCGACCACGGGTAAACCGATACCATCGCCTTTTATCAATATTGGTATTAACTACATGAATCAGGCGGTCAGGCTTTGGAATGAGATTTTTCAGATTGTGAAAGAAAACTGTTCGACTGAGTTTGATGGTGTTTCACCTCAAAACGATTTAATGGAACGCCTGCTTTTAACACGTAAAAAATTATAAGGAGAAAAAATTATGATAGAAAAAGTAAATCCAAGTCACCCGGACAAGATTGCGGATCGTATTGCCGGAGCAATTGTTGATCTGGCTTACAAGCTGGATGAGAACCCGAAGATTGCTGTTGAAGTGATGCTCGGGCATGGTAAGTGTGCCGTGTTTATTGAAAGCACGGTGATGTTTAAGTTTAAGGATATTAAAAATATTATCCACCGTTTAAGCCCTGGGAAAGTAAAGATTGATATTACGGTCGTGCCGCAGGATAAGCATTTAAGCCAAAACCAAAACGGCATGGTTCGCTGCGCTGATAACGGGATTTTTAAAGGCGTACCGCTAACAGACGAACAGAAGAAACTCGCGGCTATTGTTCGAAAGGTTTATGAAAAGTATCCGTATGACGGCAAGTATGTTCTTGATGGTGAAAAGCTTATCATCTGCCAGTCTCACGCTAAACGAGAAGACTTATTGAAAGACTATCCGAATGCGTTTGTTAATCCTTTAGGCGACTGGACGGGTGGTATCAGCGTTGATACGGGAGCGGTTAACCGAAAACTCGGGTCAGACATGGCTGATGCTGTCACGGGCGGCGGTCTTCATGGTAAGGATCTTACGAAAGCTGACGTGTCGGTTAACATTTACGCATTTTTGAAAGCACAGGAAACCGGCCGTGTGGTTGAGTTTTCTTGTGCTATCGGGGACGAAATGGTTGATGGTAAACCGTATTCGCAGATTGTGAAAATTGCGAAAGATTATATTGACTCGGTGGGTGGTTTTGAAAAGCTGGCTTGCTGGGGTCTTTTCTAACGGGAGGAAAGCTTATGGAAAAAGAAATGCAGTATTATTTGGCTGACGTAAGTGAGCTTATCCCGTATGTGAGAAACGCTCGCACGCACTCTGAGGCGCAAGTAGCTCAGATAGCGGCAAGTATTCGCGAGTTTGGTTTTCTATCCCCAATTCTAGTGGCGGAAGATAATACGATTCTCGCAGGCCACGGCAGGCTTGCCGCGGCATTAAAACTGGGTCTTAAAAAAGTTCCGTGTGTGAAAGAAAATCATTTAACTGAAACACAAAAGCGTGCGTATATTATTGCGGATAATAAGCTTTCACTTAACGCAGGCTGGGATAATGAGCTATTAGCAGTCGAGTTGTCGGAGCTTGAAGGAGCTGATTTTAATCTTGATCTTCTCGGGTTTGACGAGGCGGAGCTTTCCAGTATTTTTGATGCTGATAAAGACGTAAGCGATGATGATTTTGATGTTGAAAAAGAATTGGAAGAACCGTGTTTTTCTAAAACAGGTGACATATGGATGCTTGGTAAGCATCGTATTATTTGCGGTGATTCAACCGATTCTTCTACGTTTGAAAAACTACTCGGTGAAACAAAGGTAAATCTTGTTTGCACGGACGCACCTTATTTCGTAAACCTTGAAAACGCGTCAGGGAAAATTAAAAACGATGATTTAAGCGATAAAGAAGGCTACGAGTTTTTAATGAAAGTTTTTACCAACTTCAAAAACTCTATGGCAGCTGACGCGTCTATTTACGAGTTTTACGCAACGATGAAAGCGCGTGTTTTCTACGATGCTTTTGAGGACGCGGGTTTTAAGGTGGCGGCAGGTTTGATTTGGAAAAAGCCGAGAGCACCGCTGATGCGAACGGACTGGAAGTTTAATATGGAGCCGATTATTTACGGTTGGCGTAAAGACGGTAAACATAAGTGGTATGGCGATCAGAAACAGACAGCCGTGTTTGAGTTCGATGGGATTAAAAACTCGAAGGAAGAAGGCTGTGGGCATCCTTCCAGTAAGCCCGTGCCGCTGATTGCTTATCTTATTAAACAAAGCACGCAAACAAACAGTGTTGTGTTAGACGGGTTTTTAGGATCAGCGTCCACGCTTATAGCCTGTGAGCAGATTGGCAGAGTTTGTTTTGGAGTGGAGCTTGAACCTAAATTCATTGACGTTGCGGTTAAACGGTATATGAAGTTTCACGATGATAAAACCAAGGACGTGCTTCTTATGCGGGATGGGAAACAGTATAGCTTTAAGCAGGCAATTGAAATGATGAAAGAGGCTGGCGATGAGTAAAACACTTACACTCGCCAGCCTTTTTGATGGTTCGGGCGGTTTTCCTTTAGCGGCTACGCTTACGGGGATTAAACCTTTATGGGCAAGTGAAATTGAGCCGTTTCCTATAAGAGTTACCACTAAAAGATTGCCTTATGTTAAGCATTTAGGTGATGTGTCAAAGATTAACGGTGATGCTGTGGATGCGGTTGATATTATCACGTTTGGAAGTCCATGTCAGGACATGTCGATTGCTGGTAAACGGGCAGGCCTTAGCGGTTCTCGCTCGAACCTGTTTTTTGAAGCGGTTCGGATTATTAAAGAGATGAGGAGGAAAACAGGTGGACAAAAACCAAGATATATCGTTTGGGAGAACGTTCCGGGAGCGTTTTCCTCAAATAAAGGAGAAGACTTCGAGAAAGTTATCAAAGAAATCTGTGCTGTCAAAGGACATTCGTTTAATGCTCCTAGACCTGAAAAATGGAGCAGTGCAGGACTTGTCATGGCAGAAGATTTCTCACTCGCATGGAGGGTACTTGATGCTTCATACTTCGGAGTACCCCAGAGAAGAAAACGTATCTTTCTTGTCGCAGATTTTGATGGACAAAGTGCCGGAAAAATATTATTTGAGCAAGAAAGCCTGCCTGGGGATTTTACGGCGAGCGGAAAGCCGTGGCAAGAAACTGCCGGATATTCTAAAACAGGCACTGGTGAATCAATCGAAAGATACTGTTTAAACGATCAGGGCGGAAACAGAATGGACGTGTTTGAAAACAAAAGCGGCACGCTTACAGCAAGCGTGGGAAACCATCCACCGCTCGTGTTTGAAAATCACGGACAGGACTCTAGATTTAAAGGCCCGATAGATATTAGTAATACCATAGGAGCAAGTCTTGGAACCGGCGGGAATAATCAGCCTTTTGTGGTTTGTGATAAAACCTGTTTTGACGTTCGTCTAACATCGCTCAACACGAAAAACAAGCGTGCTAAAGTGTATGAAACGAAACTGGCAAGAACAATTAACACAGGGCTAAACTCGCCTGAAGCTAATCAAGGCGGTCTTGCAATAGTGTACTCTACGAGTAAAAACTCGCATCACACGAATGCTCGGGCTGAAATGACAGACACGCTTGTGGCAAGTGACTATAAAGATCCTCCTGTCGTAAACGATATGAATGAGGATAAACACTATGTGGTTAGACGTTTAACACCGAAAGAATGCGCAAGACTGCAGGGCTTTCCTGACTGTTGGTGTGATAATCTTCAAACAGAAAATCCAAGCGATGAAGAGCTTATCTTTTGGCAGGATGTGTTTGAAACACATCGAAAACTAGTCACGAACGCCTGTAAGCCTAAAAGCAAAAACCAGATAATCAAATGGCTTAAAAATCCTCACACTGATTCAGCGGAATACAAGATGTGGGGCAACGGCGTGGCACTTCCCTGCGTGTATTTCGTTCTCAAAAATATCGCTTATTTTCAGGCGAAAGAAAGCACATAAGACTTGCTATAAACCTTCTTTAGAGTGATGTATATACACAAGGAAAAACCTAAAGGAGGTATTAAAATGAGCTTAGAATATGGTTTAAAAGGTTCTAAAAGAAAACCACTCATACAAGCAATAGAAAACTTAACAGGTCTTAAAGCCGCGTATCTTAAAACACCCAGCATGGCTTACAAGATAGGTCCTTTCACAGTTGATAAAACTGGGACAGTAACATCTGCGGATGATGAAGACCTAAAGGATCTAAAACAAATACTCGAGGGCGATTATGGTATAAGCCTTCCGGAAAACCTGAGTGAAAGCACACGCATGCTTACAGTCGAGTTTCCAAAAGATAAGCTTGATGTGACTAAGCTTAGAAAAATCATCAAAAACAAGTGTGATTTAATCAAAAAAGCACTCGATGTGACAAGTCTTGAAATAGAAGAAAACGATGAAACAGTTAGTTTTCCCTGGTTTAAAGATGTAAGCCAAGATCATATGGATACTTACACGAAGCTTATTTCTGCTCTTTGCAAAATGAGCTTGGAAGTAAAACATGTGAATGAAACTAAGCATAAGCCGGTTAACGATAAGTATGCTTTCAGATGTTTTCTTCTTAGACTCGGGTTTATAGGAGACGAGTTTAAAAAGGATAGAAAGATTTTGCTTTCCCGTTTAGAAGGCTCGTGTGCTTTTAGAAACGAAAGAGGTGAATGATGGGAGCATTAAGTAGAGAACAGGTTGAAAAACTGAGAAAAACTTATCCTAAAGGTTGTGTGGTAGAGCTTATCTTAATGGATGATGTTCAGGCACCTCCTATCGGCACTAAAGGCAGAGTACGAGGTGTTGATGATATGGGTTCAATCATGGTTTCTTGGGAAACAGGAAGCGGGCTAAGTGTTGTTTATGGCGTGGATAAGTGCCGAAAAATTAGCGACTTTTAAGAACAATAATTAGTGGGAATATCAGCGGTTTTATCCCGTTTATTGCTTGATAATATGTGCTTTTAGAGTGATATATAGTATCAGCAAAAGCAAAGAAGCAAAGGAGAAAAACCATGAAAAAAGAAACCTTACAAAGACTTGCAAGCGAAGTTAAAGCCTGCAGACGCTACACGCTAAACGCAATCAAAAAAGCTGAAGAAGGGAAAATTAGTTCGGCTATCAGCATGCTCGACATTGCGCAAACAGCAAAAACCTGCGCCATGCAAGCTCACGAGGAGCTTTGGAAGGTAAGCGAAGGAAAACTAAACGATACGGAGTTTGAACTGTTTGCGGATGCTGAAACCTTGGACAAGGATATTCAAAAAGCCTACCAAGCGATTAAACAGGCAAGAAATTAAAAAGAAAAATTGGTTAAACCTAAAGAAAAATCGTGGAATTACCTGCGATTTTTTCTCATTTATGACTTGCTATTAGGTGCTTTTAGAGTGATATATAGTACTAACAAAAAGCACAGAAAAAGGAGCAAAACCATGTGGGAACAAGATACGCTTAAAGTTGAAGATCAGGTTGTAAGCTACAGTATGAAGGTTTTTGAAGAGCCAAGCGAATATGGGATTAACCAGGGTCGAATTTCCAAGCTTACTTTGAAAAACAATAACAAGGTTATCGCAAACTATGATAGAGGCTGGGATATTATGCCAACAGGCAAGCTTGCAAATGAGGCTTTAGAAATGATCCTTGACGCTAGAAACTAGAAACTGAAGTTTTATTAAAAGTAGCAGGGCTTTTAGGCCCTGTTTCTCGTAGGAAAGATAAGAAATGATGTGGGCGCTGAAAGCGTCTTTTTTTATGCCTAAAGAAAGGAGGAGCTTAAGTTGCAAGCATACGAGGTTACTAAGTTTAAAAAAGAAGATTCAACGTATAGTAAGGATTTAGCGGATTATGCTGTAAGTTTTATTGAATGTTTAACACACACGAAGGGAACGTGGGCTGGTAAGCCTTTTAAGCTCCTTGACTGGCAGGAGCAGATTATTAGGGACTTGTTTGGCGTGGTGAAACCGAATGGTTACCGTCAGTTTAATACTGCTTATATTGAGATACCTAAGAAGATGGGTAAAAGTGAGCTTGCTGCTGCAGTGGCACTGCTTTTATGCTGTGGGGATAATGAGGAGCGTGCGGAAGTTTATGGTTGTGCGGCGGATCGTCAGCAGGCAACGATCGTGTTTGATGTGGCGGCGGACATGGTTAGAATGTGTCCGGCTCTTAATCGTAGGGTTAAAATTTTAGCTTCGCAAAAACGTATTATTTTCCTACCAACTAACAGTTTCTACCAGGTGTTGTCGGCTGAAGCTTACTCTAAACACGGTTTTAACATTCACGGTGTCGTGTTTGATGAGCTTCACACGCAGCCAAACCGTAAACTTTTTGACGTGATGACTAAAGGCTCCGGGGATGCTCGCATGCAGCCACTGTATTTTCTGATTACCACGGCTGGTACGGATACGCATTCTATCTGCTATGAGACGCATCAGAAAGCAGTGGATATTCTCGAGGGTAGGAAAATTGATCCAACTTTTTACCCAGTGATTTATGGTGCAAAAGATTCGGATGATTGGACGGATCCTAAGGTGTGGAAGAAAGCTAATCCTTCTCTTGGGGTGACGGTTCAAATGGAGAAAGTTAAGGCTGCTTTCGAGTCCGCTCGGCAAAATCCTGGTGAAGAGAATGCTTTCCGTCAGCTTCGTCTTAACCAGTGGGTGAAACAGTCTATTCGTTGGATGCCGATGGAAAAGTGGGATGCTTGCGGTTTTCAGGTGAATGAGGAAGAACTCGAGGGCAGGGTCTGCTATGGGGGTCTTGACCTTTCAAGTACCACTGATCTTACGGCTTTTTCGCTTGTGTTTCCGCCTTTAGATGAGTCGGATAAGTTTCGTATCCTACCTTATTTTTGGGTGCCTGAAGAAACCTTGAGTTTGCGTGTGAAACGAGATCACGTGCCGTATGATGTGTGGGAAAAACAAGGGTTTATTAAGACTACGGAAGGAAACGTTGTTCACTATGGGTTTATTGAAAAATTCATCGAAACTTTAGGTGAACGTTTCAATATTCGTGAGATTGTTTTCGACCGTTGGGGCGCGGTGCAAATGGTGCAAAACCTTGAAAACATGGGGTTTACCGTGGTCCCGTTCGGACAGGGATTCAAGGATATGAGTCCGCCTACAAAGGAGCTTATGAAGCTTACACTCGAGCAGAAAATCGCACACGCAGGGCATCCGGTGCTTCGATGGAACATGGATAACATTTTCATTCGCACAGATCCTGCCGGAAACATTAAGGCAGATAAGGAAAAATCAACCGAGAAAATCGACGGTGCTATCGCCACCATTATGGCGCTTGACCGTGCTATCAGATGCGGTAACGCGAACACTCAAAGCGTGTATGACGCTCGAGGAATCCTATTCATGTAAGGAGGTGGGTCGTGAGTATTTTTAGTAAGATTTTTAAGAGCAGGGATAAGCCTGAAAACAGGATGTTAGGCGGCGGTTATCGTTTCTTAATGGGCGCGTCCTCGTCCGGTAAAAGGGTGAATGAGCGTTCGGCGATGCAGATGACGGCGGTTTACTCGTGTGTGCGTATTTTGTCTGAGGCGGTGGCGAGTCTGCCGCTTCACGTGTATGAGCGAACGAGTACAGGTACGGCTAAAGCTGTTAAACATCCTTTGTATAAGGTGCTTCATGATGAGCCGAATCTTGAGATGACAAGCTTCGTGTTTAGAGAAACATTGATGACGCATCTACTGTTATGGGGTAATGCTTACGCTCAGATTATTCGAAACGGTAAAGGCGAGGTTCTAGGCTTATACCCTTTAATGCCTGATCGTATGAGAGTTGACCGGGATGAGAGTGGCCAAATTTTTTACGAGTATACGTTAAATGATAGTGATGTTTTAGCGGGTAAAGAAACGAGTGTGAAACTTAAACCTTTTGACGTGCTTCATATTCCCGGTCTTGGTTTTGACGGTCTTGTTGGCTATTCGCCTATTGCGATGGCAAAAAACGCTATCGGTATGGCGATAGCTACGGAAGAGTATGGTGCATCGTTTTTCGCTAACGGTGCTACACCAAGCGGAATCTTGGAATACCCCGGAACAGTAAAAGATCCGTCTGGTATGAGGGATAGTTGGAATAAGGGGTTCTCGGGTTCTAACTCGCATAAGATAGCGATTTTAGAGGAAGGCATGAAGTATACGCCTATTTCTATTTCGCCTAACGAAGCACAGTTTCTTGAAACTCGTAAGTTTCAGATTAACGAGATCGCTCGTATTTTCAGAGTCCCACCACACATGGTTGGTGATTTAGAAAAGTCGAGTTTTTCTAATATTGAACAGCAGTCGCTGGAGTTTGTGAAATACACGCTTGATCCTTGGGTGGCACGGTTTGAACAGTCTATTACGAGACGGCTTTTTACTGATAAGGAGAAAGAAACTTATTATGTGAAGTTTAACGTGGATGGTCTTCTTCGAGGAGACTATCAGAGTCGTATGAATGGTTATGCTACCGCTCGTCAAAACGGTTGGATGAGCGCAAACGATATTAGACAGTTAGAAAACTTGGATAAGATTCCAGCCTGTGAGGGTGGTGACTTGTATTTGATTAACGGCAACATGCTCCCGCTTAACCGTGCAGGAGCGTTCGCAAACAGTAGCGGAAAGGAGGAAAAAGGTAATGAGGAAGTTTTGGCAGTGGAAAAACCAAAAGGAAAACAATGAGACTAATGAGAATAATGAGATTTTTGAGAGAACGCTGTTTCTTAACGGTACGATTGCTGAAGAATCATGGTTTGATGATGATGTAACCCCACAACTTTTTAAAGACGAGTTAAACGCTGGTAGTGGGAATATTACCGTGTGGATTAACTCTCCCGGCGGCGATTGTGTGGCTGCGGCACAAATCTATAACATGCTCATGGATTACAAGGGTTGTGTGACGGTAAAGATTGATGGGATTGCAGCTTCGGCTGCATCAGTGATTGCGATGGCTGGCACAAAGGTTTATATGAGCCCGGTGTCAATGCTTATGATTCATAATCCTATGACGGTTGCTTTTGGAAACAGAAGCGAAATGGAAAAAGCAATATCAATGCTTGATGAGGTCAAAGAGTCCATTATTAACGCTTACGAGATTAAAACAGGGCTTAACCGTGTGAAACTGTCGCATTTAATGGATTCGGAAACGTGGATGGATGCTAACAAGGCGGTAGAACTCGGGTTCGCGGACGGTGTTTTAACTAGAGGTGAAACCGCTGATATTGGCATACCACAGGTTTCAACATTGTATTCGAAATTAAGCGTGCAAAACACGTTATTGGAAAAAATATGTAAAGCCTGCCGGATAAGCGGTAAGGAAACAAACAATATTAGTGCAGACGATCTTATGGATCGTCTTTTTTTAATCAAAAATTGGAGGTAAACATGATGAACACTATTTCAAACATGGTTGAGAAACGTAATAAGGCTTGGCAGGGTGCGAAAGCTTTCCTTGAGTCTAAACGTGACAAGGACGGGCTTATTTCAGAAGAAGACGCGAAAACTTATGATGAGATGGAAGCGAAAGTGAAAGCTTACAGTATGGAAATTGATCGTTTGGAGCAGATGGAAGTGATGGATAAGGAGCTTTCAAAACCAACATCTGAGGCGATTGTTGCAAAACCTATGAAAACCGGTGTGAACCTTGAAAAACAAGGGCGTGCGCGTGACGAGTATAAGCAGGCAATGCTTACAGCTCTTAGAAGTAATTTTAAACGAGTCGATAACGTGTTGCAGGAAGGTGTGGACGCTGACGGCGGGTATCTTGTGCCGGAAGAATACGATAATCGTCTGATTGAAACGTTGAAAGAAGAAAACATTATTCGCTCTCTTGCTACCACGATTACTACTAGTGGCGAGCATAAGATTAATGTTGCGATGAGTGATCCTGCGGCGGCTTGGATTGAAGAAGGCGCAAGCCTTAACTTTGGAGATTCCAAGTTTGCTCAAATCCTGCTTGACGCTCATAAGCTTCACGTTGCGGTAAAAGTTACTGAAGAACTCTTGTATGATAATGCGTTTAACCTCGAGAATCATCTTCTCACATCCTTCGGCATGGCGTTGGCTAACGCTGAGGAAGACGCTTTTCTTAACGGGGATGGCGTGGGAAAACCGACTGGTATTTTCAACAAGAAAGACGGTGGTACGTTCCTTAAAGAAACTACCGGTATTAAAACTGATGATCTGATTGATCTTGTTCACGCTTTGAAACGACCATACCGTAAAAACGCGAGTTTTATTATGAACGATAAAACGGTCGCGAGCATACGAAAACTTAAAGACAATAATGGCGCGTATGTTTGGCAGCCTTCATACCAGGATGATGAGCCGAACAGGATTCTCGGATACCCGGTTTACACGTCTGCTTACGCGCCTGAAAACATGGTGGCTTTTGGTGACTACTCGTACTACAACATTGGCGACCGTGGTTCACGCTCGTTTAAAGAGCTTACCGAGCTTTTCGCTGGAAACGGCATGATAGGTTTCGTTGCTAAAGAGCGTGTAGACGGCAAACTCGTGCTTAAAGAAGCAGTGCAGATTCTGCCTGTTAAAACAAGCGTAGCAGCTTAAAAGACGGTTAAAAGTTAAGGAGGGGTGTTGATGATAGTTACAGTTGAGGAAGCAAAAAACTATCTTAGGGTGGATAGTAGAGAAGATGATGAGCTTATCAACACCCTTATTCGTTCTGCTGAAAAACTCTGCCAGGGAGTAGCTCGTAAAAACGATACTAGTTTGATTAGTGAAAACTTTGACGAGTATCGGCTCGCAGTCTTATACGCTACAGGCTACTTGTATGAGCATCGGGAGGAAGCAGACCACCACGCGCTTATGCTCACTTTACGTTCGATGCTTTTTACTGTTAGAAAAACGGGGTTTTAAATGAGAATAGGTTTATTAAACGAGCGTATTGTGCTGCTTAAAAACAGTGTTGAAATTGATGAGGTTGGTAATCATAAGATTAAGTGGAGTAAATATTACGAGTGTTACGCTACGGTGAGTGCTGAAAGTCCCATAGAAGAGACTTCGGCAGGAAACGTATGGGATGAGTCAAAAATAGATTTTACTATCCGCTATTCGAAAGAAACAGCCGTAGTCTCATCGCTTGGTTACAGGATTATTTTCCGTGATACGGTTTACGAGATTTTAGGTGTTGACCACATGAATTATAAGAAGAAAAGCCTGAAACTTCACTGTAAGAGGTGTAAAAAGTGAGCAAAACAGGAGTAGATAATCTTTCAAACAGGATAATAAAAGAGCTTAAAACTTACGCGGATACTACGAGTGAGAAAGTAAAAGAAGCAGTTAAAAATGTGAGTAAAACCGTTAAAGAAGATATAGAAAACACTGCTCCGAAACACACGGGTAAGTATGCGAAAAGTTGGGCGGTTAAAACTGTTAAAGAATCAGAAAACGCTCTCACACTGGTAGTTCACTCAAAAAACAAGTATCAGCTTACACACTTGTTAGAGTACGGTCACGCTAAACGAGGCGGAGGACGTGTGGAAGCAAGAGCACACATTAAGCTTGCGGAAGAAAAAGCGGTTAAAAGTTTCGAAGAAAAAATAAGGGAGGCGATAGAACATGACTAAACTTTTAAACATTATGCAAGAGATAGGTTTTCCTTTTGCTTACCATCATTTTGCTGAAGGAGAATCACCTTCCCCACCGTTTCTTGTGTTTCTTACGCCTGTAAGCAGTAATTTCGCGGCAGACGGGAAAGCGTATTTTAAAGCAAACGAAGTTCATATTGAACTATACACAGATTATAAGAACCCCGTGCTGGAAGAAAAAGTTGAAGCCGTGCTTGATAGACACGGCATTTTTTATAACAAAACAGAGACGTTCATAGAGTCGGAAAAGCTTTATGAAACACTCTACATTTTTGAAATGGAGGTAACAGAAAATGGGAAACAAGGTTAAATACAATCTTAAAAACGTGTACGCGGCAAAACTTAAAAAAGACGCAGGCGGAAGTTTTAACTATGATGCGCCTAAACCTATTCCGGGAGCTGTGAGCATAAGCCTTGATGCGGAAGGTGAATCCTCACCGTTTTACGCTGACGGGATTGTCTACTTCAGGTCGACTGCGAACAACGGTTACAGTGGCGACTTGGAAATGGCTCTTATACCTGAATGGTTTAGAACAGAAATATTAAAAGAAAAACTTGATAAAAACGGTGTGCTGGTAGAAAAAGCAACTACCGGTGAAGCAGAAAAGTTCGCACTCCTTTTTGAGTTTGACGGTGATGTTAAAGCAATCCGCCACGTGCTTTATAACTGCTCGGCTTCCAGACCTTCTATCGCTTCGGAAACCAAGGAAGACACGATAGAACCAGGTACTGAAACACTCTCGCTCACGGCTGATCCTAGAGAAGATGGGCTTGTGAAATCCCGTAGCGGAGATACGACATCTGATGAAACTTACGCTAACTGGTATAAGAGCGTGTACGTTCCTCAAAACACGACAGAGGTTAAACCTAAGTAAAAGGAGTGGTGAACATGATTGAAAAAACAGTAAAAATCGGTGGCAAAGACGTGAAGTTTCGCTCCTCTGCCACTATTCCAAGACTGTATCGCATCAAATTCAAGCGTGATATTTTTCAGGATCTTTCTAAACTCGAAAAATCGTATAAGAGTAAAAGCACCGGGTTTGAGATTGATGATCTGGAGATTTTTGAAAACGTAGCCTACATCATGGCCTACCATGCGGATAACACGATTCCTGAAACGATTGAAAAATGGCTCGATGAGTTTGAAATGTTTTCTATCTACGAGGTGCTGCCTGAAATTTTGGAGCTTTGGGGTGCTAATTTACAAACACAGGTTCAATCTAAAAAAAAGTTACGTCAACTACAAGAGAAATGACGACCGCGTTATTTCTTCTTAGATGCACAGAGATTGGGATAAGTATTTGTGAACTGGATCTTTTAACTATCGGCATGATTTTAGACATGTGGACGGAGAAAGCAAACGATAACGTGAAATACGACAAGCTCGCAAGCCAGGCAGAATTCGACAGGTTCTAGACGAGAACCAAGCATTCTTATGCAAGGCGTTAAAATATCTGATTTTTTTTTATTCCTAAATTAAGAGTAAAAGGAGGTGAAGTTATGGCAAACAGGATTAAAGGTATTACCGTTGAAATCGGTGGAGATACGACAGGCTTGGATAAGGCGTTAAAAGACGTGAATACGACTATCAGATCCACGCAAGCTCAGCTTCGTGACGTAAACAGGCTGTTAAAACTCGATCCGTCCAACGCTAAACTTTTAGCACAAAAACAGCAGTTGTTGCAGCAGGAAATAGCAAACACTTCCGAGAAACTTAACGCTTTAAAACAGGCGGATAAGCAGGCTAAAGTACAGCTTGAAAACGGGGATCTCGGTAAAGACAAGTATGATGCACTGCAGCGTGAGATTATTGAAACCGAGCAGAATCTTAAAAATTTAGAACAGCAGGCCAAGAAAGTCCCATCAGCGTTAGCAGTTTCTATGAAAGAAACCGGGGATAAAATTAAAAGTGTCGGTGAGAAAACAGCCCAAGTCGGCACAAGCTTATCCACGCATGTTACCGCACCAATTGTGGGGCTTGGAGCCGCATCGTTAGCCGCGTTTAACGAAGTTGATGCCGGTATGGACACAATTGTTACTAAAACAGGCGCAACAGGAAAAGCACTTGAGGGTATGCAAGATAGTATGAAAAATCTTGCTACCAGTATTCCTACTGATTTTCAAACCGCAGGTGCTGCTATCGGCGAGGTGAACACAAGATTCGGTTTAACAGGTAAAAGCCTTGAAGACCTGTCAGGCAGGTTTATTAAATTTGCTCAAATTAACAACATGGATGTTTCTACGGCTGTTGATAACACGCAGAAAGTTGTGGCTGCTTTTGGGCTTAAAGCACAGGATGCCGGGGCTTTACTTGATACGATGAACGCAGTCGGTCAGCGTACCGGTGTCAGCATGGATACGCTTGCTAAAACCATGGTTACTAACAGTGCCTCCTTACAGCAGCTCGGGTTTAATGCATCGGATGCTGCTAATTTCTTAGGTAATGTTGAAATGTCGGGTGCTGACACGTCACAGGTTATGACTGCTCTTACTAAAGCATTGGCTGCTGCTACTGCTAAAGGCACGCCTATGAAACAGGCTTTAGAAGATATTCAAAACAGTATGGTGAATGCGAAAAGCGACACTGAAGGTTTAAAAGTAGCTTATGAGCTGTTTGGTAAGCGTGCAGGCGCGGCTATTTATCAGGCGTGTAAAAACGGTTCGCTGTCTTTTGCTGAGCTTGGTACTTCCCTTAAAGATAATGCCGGTAGCGTGGAGAAAACGTTTAACGAAACGCTTGATCCGATAGATAAGTTTAAGACTTCAATGAATAGTCTGAAAATCGTGGGAGCAGATCTTGGCAGTTCTCTTGCAACGGTTTTACAGCCTATGCTTGAAAAGTTCGCTTCCTGTATGAAATCTTTAAGCGAAGCCTGGAACGGGCTGTCTCCGGGAATGAAGGATGCGATAGTAAAAATCACGCTTATTGCTGCAACAGTCGGTCCTGTGCTCATTGTGATCGGGAAAATTATTAGTGCTGTTGGAACAATAACTTCTGCTCTGGGAGGGTTAATCGGACTTCTTGGAGGCACAGCCACAGCCACTACTGCGGTAGGTGTGGCAGGAGGAGCAAGTGCGGCAGGAACAGCGGCGGCAGGGACAGCAGCAGGAACGGCGGCTGTAGGGTTTGGTGCGTTAAACGTTTCACTTCTTCCTATTATCGGTATTATTGCAGCGATTATTGCCGCGGTTGTGGCGATTATTGCGATTATTAAAAACTGGGGTGCTATAAGCGAATGGTTTAAAAACCTGTGGCAGGGTGTTTGCCAGAGCGTGAGCAGTATTTGGCAAAACATCTCGGAGTTTTTCCAAAACGTGTGGCAAGGCTTAGTTCAGGTTTTTACCGGCGTGTGGGATACGATTAAAAACGTGCTCACGGTAGCTCTCATGTTTATCGTAGAGCTTATCAAAGGCTATTTTTCGCTTATCACACTACCGTTTAGGTTTATCTGGGAAAACTGTAAAGACGTGATTATAGGCGCATGGGATGCGATTAAAACCACGGTAAGTAGCGTGCTTGAAGCCATAAACAGTGTAATAACAAGTGTTATGAACACGATTATGTCGTTTATAACAAGCGTGCTAAACACTATAAGCAGCGTGTTTACGAGCGTGTTCAATGCGATTTTAAGTGTTGTAACCTCTGTTTTTAACAGTATAAAATCGGTGGCTGAAACGATATGGAATGGAATTTGCAGTGTTATAACAAACGTGGTGAACACGGTTAAAAATACGGTTTCTACAGTGTTTAACGCGGTAGCAGGCGTTGTAGGCAACGTTTTTAACGGTATTAAAAACACGGCCGTATCAATTTGGAACGGTATTAAAAACGCTATCATCACTCCGATTGAAGCGGCGAAAAACAAGGTTAAAGCAGTAGTTGACGCTATAACAGGCTTTTTTGCAGGTATTAGACTTAGTCTTCCTCATATTAAACTGCCTCATTTTAGTATTAAAGGACACTTCTCACTCGCACCACCGTCTGTACCGTATCTTGCTATCGACTGGTATAAGAAGGCAATGGATAAGCCGATGCTGTTAAACGGGGCTACTATCTTCGGTGAGAAAAACGGGCATTTGCTTGGCGGTGGCGAAAAAGGCCCTGAGGTGATTATGGGGCTTGATACTTTGCAGAATATGAGTGCGGGAGCAAACACGCAAATGCTTAGTGTTATGAACCAGATTCTAGCGATTATGGACTCGTATTTCCCACAGTTTTCCAACCAGAGTATTGTGCTTGATTCAGGCGAGCTTGTGGGAGGTATTGCACACAAGATGGATAGTGAGCTTTTCAAGCTTCAAACAAGAAAAACAAGGGGGTGGTAAAAGTGTATGGCATGACAATAAACGGGTTGCATAGTTTTAAGGATTTAGGCTTAGTTCCAACACTTAAGCCACATGTTAATCTACCATCCCCAAGGTTTAGCTATCTGGAAGTACCCGGAAGATTGGGAAGTTTTGATCTTACAGAAAGTTTAGCAGGTGAAGTTTTATACGAGATGCGTGAAGGAAGTTTTGAGTTCATTGTCGCAGATAAAGTCGTGTGGCAGAAAGCTTACGAGAGGCTTAAACGTGATGTTCACGGGCTTAAAACAACACTTGTATTGGACAGTGAATCTTCCTTTTACTATCAGGGTCGAGTGTGGGTAAGTGATTTTAAATCAGATAAAAACTATGAAACGATTACGCTTAACTACAGGCTAAACCCTTATAAGCACAGTGTTTTAGACATGGAAACAGGTGGCGTGTACACGTTAAAAAACGTGCAGGTTAAAGACGGGAAAGAAATCAGGCTTACCCGTGATTTTGATATGACGCTTATACCTGAATTTACTAATAAAACACTAAACACAATAAGCGTTGATTTTAAAGGAAAAACCTACAGTCTAAAACAAGGCGTATCTCGTTTTCCTGAACTTAGAACACGCGAAAATAATATGACGCTTACGTTTCAAGGCACAGGCACACTTGATATTTCCTACCTAAGGGGGTGGTTATAAATTGTACAGAATAACTCTTGATGAAACAGCCTTGTATTATCCGGGCGACACTAAGAATGTTCTTCTTGACGCGACGCTTAACGTGGAGCTTAACACTGCAGGCACGCTGGTGTTTACGTGTCCGAAAGAAAATCCCTGCTATGAGAAGTTTTTGAACAGAAAATCAGTGGTGAGCGTGTATCGCGGTGAGAAAGAAATTTTTACCGGAGAGGTAAGAGAACAGGAGAAAGACTTAAACCAAAACAAGAAAGTAGTATGCGCAGGTCTTTTAACGTATCTGGCAGACAGTATTCAGCCGCAGAAAGAATATCATGATCACACACCTTACCAACTGTTGGAAAAATTCCTAAACATTCATAACGAGCAGGTGGATGATAGGAAGAAGATTCATATCGGAAAAGTCAGCGTGACAGATCCCAATAATTCCCTGTACAGGTTCACTAATTTTGAAACCACGCTTGAAGCAATTATGGGAAAAATGGTAGATAAGCTGGGCGGATACTTAAAGCTAAGACGAGAAAAAGACGGGCTGTACCTTGATTATCTTCGCTTGGAAGAAATGGGTAAAATGGCGAAGCAACCGGTTGAGTTCGGTTTGAACCTGCTTGATTATACTGAAAACTTATCGGCAGAAGATGTTACTACAGCACTTATCCCTTTAGGTAAAGAACTGGAAAGTGAAAACAGCAAAAACGAGGTTCTTAAAAAATACACGGATATTACAAGCGTTAATAATGGGAAAAATTATCTTGTTTCCGCTCAGGCAAAGAGCGCGTTTGGTTGGGTTTGTAAAGTCGTTAGATGGGATGATGTTGCTGTTCCTGAAAACCTGTTACGTAAAGCCTCTCTTTGGCTTAAAGATAATCAGTTCGAACAGACAGAGCTTAACTTAAGCGCGGTTGACTTATCCGAGTTTGACCTTGATTTTGAAACTATTGAGTGTGGAGACAGAGTTAGGTGCATAGCCTCGCCTTTTGGCATGGACCGGGTATTTCCCGTGATGAGACAGTCTATTCCATTGCAAAAACCCGGTGAGATGAAAATCGTCCTGGGCAGTCAAACCAGACGAAGCTACGTGCAAAGCTCGCATGATAGTGTGCAAAGCCTGCGTGAAGAAAATCTTGCAACAAGAAAAATAGACAACGAGCGCGTGCAAAGTGAAATCAACAATATTAAAGCACAGATGAACATCACATCAGGCGGCTACAAGGTAACAGAATATGATGATTCAGGCAGGTGGCTAAGAGACCTTTACATGGATACGCCTGATAAGAATACTGCTACAAAAGTATTACAGGTTAATATGAACGGGATCGGCGGAAGCCATAACGGTTTTGCAGGCCCTTACAATACGGCGATTACTTTAGACGGGCGTGTTTACGGAGATAGAATAATCGGGCATTCGATTGATGCTGAGAAACTTTCAGTTTCTTACACTTCTCAGGTGGAAAAGCAGATTAGTAACGCAAAACAGGAAGCTATTTCTGATAGTGATGAGAAGCTTAAAAGCTACTATACGATAAACGAGGTTAACACCAAGTTTTCTGTAACTGATCGAAAGATTGAATCAAGTGTTGAAACAGTTAATCAAAAACTGGAGCAGAAAAACGGTAACTATTACGGCACGTATACTCCCTACTCTTCTAATGCTCCGGCTAACTCTTGGACAAGCAGAAGTGAGAAGTTAAACCACGTGGGAGATTTTTTCTTCGACACTCAAACAGGCTACGCCTACAGGTATCGGGTTAAAAGAGACTGCTTAGAGATTAAGTTTAACAGTAATTGCCGTACGGAAAGTGCAAACTATGATTGGGTGGAAGTTTTCTATGAGTCTGAGGGTAAGATTCACGTTTTACCGAAACTTGGCGGTGCGGACATAGCAGATAAAAGAATCTTTGTGCCAAACAATACGTTCTGGCTTTATTTTAGAAGCGATGGCTCAAGCCATGATTATTACGGTTTTAAGATTGATGCGATAAGAAAAAGTGGTTCAAGGAAAGAAGTTGAAGATAGTTTAGCGGTTTTACCTAATGATGCCGGAAACATAATAGAACTGTCAGGCAGCAACTATCCTGAGTCAGAGCATGATCCGTATCAGGATAATACGAGAAAACTCTGGCGGTATACGTCAAATGAGAGTCTTGACAGCTACCTGGAGTTTGACTGGGTTAGAGTTAGTGATAAAGACATTCAGGCGGCTAAAGAAACAGCTGACAGAGCTATATCCAAGGTGTCTATTGTTGAAGACTCGATTACTTCCATGGTGAAAAAGGGTGAGTTCGGTTCGTTTATGCGGCAAAACTACAACAGTTTTCTGATTGGATTTAACGAGTCAAGCAACTATGTTCAAATCACTGCAGGGCAAATAGGTCTTTACAACGGGTCGATTGATTCTGGTAGTAGGCGTGCCGTATTTGATCAAAACGGTAACCATTTTTATCGTGATGGCTACTATGTGGGAAAAATCGGAACGAATCAGTGGAATAAAGACGACTCTCATAAAGGGCTTGTGTTTGACCTCTCTCCTGAAGGAAAGTATATGGCTTTCGCGCAAAAAGAATCATCCTATTCTAATTCGTATAATACGATGCTTTGTTTTTCACGCTCAGGCAGTATATATGACGAGTATGGCTTGCATTTAGGCTGCAACTTTTATGCCCACGGTTTCAAGGTTATAAACCCGCAGTGGGAAGGAGGCTTTGGAACTACGGCAACCATTCATTATGTCCAGGTGCTTGATGTGGATGAGTACGGCAAAGTAAGAAGATGGGGTGAAAACGGGCGCATGGTATTTAAAAACGGTATCCTCATGGACTTGACTTTCTACAACTAAGGAGATGAATATGGCAGAACTTATTATTAACACAAACGAGGTTGTGATAAACGAAGGTACTAAAAACAGTGACATAAAAGTTGCTAAAACTGTTGATGAGAGTATGGAACTAGAGCAGTTTATCAGCAACAGTAAGTACGCAAAGATGATAGAAGATATCAATCGCAAACTGGATATTCTAATCGAAGAAAAGGAGGTGGAAGATGGAAAAGCCGACCATTAACTATGCGATAGCTACACAAAAGTTTAGAGCGAAGTTAAGCGATGAGATAGTGTCTTTGCAAAAAACTATCCCTATCCCGACTTATATGGTTGAAGGCATAATCGCATCAATTTTAGCTGACATACGCTCAGCTCTGATAGCTGAAAACACGATGGAACATGTTGCTTTTAGTGAGGAAAACACAAAGTATTACGAAGAACAGTTAGAAAAACTAAACGAGGAAATCCTAAAACTTAAAGCAGAAAAAGAAGAAAAACCATAAGGAGGAAAGCCTTATGTATAGAGGAACAACACCTACAAACGTGTTCAGGACAGATGTGGATTTAGAAAACGCATCTGTCCTTTTTGTTAGCTATAAGCAAAACGGAAAAGTTGTTTTAGAAAAAAGCTTAGAGGATGTGAGTGTTAAAAAGACGCTTGTAACAGTAAATCTCACGCAGAAAGAAACACTTTTGTTTCAAGACGGTATTGTCACGATTCAAATCAGAGCCAAGTTTCCCGACAACACGGCTATCGCTTCAAATCTGATACGAACAACAGCTGAAGAAATAGTAAAGGACGGTGAGATTTAATGGCAGAACTACAGGCAAGTTTTAAACACAATACAGATATGAGCGCATCTTTTGAAAGCATCATAAAAGTAACAGGCGAAGAAACAACAGATTACAACAGGCTTACTAACCTGCCGAAAATTAACCAAGTAAAGCTTATAGGCAATAAAACGCTTTTAGAGCTGGGACTTTGCTCTATCAGCAATATTGAACTCGAAGAACTACTTAAATAAGGAAGGAAATTATTATGCAAACTAAATTTTTAGACAACAACGGACTTTTATACGTTTGGAAGAAAATCAAGGAAAGCTTTGTGAAAAAAGAAGAGCTGACAAAAGCCTTGGAAACAGTGCCGAAGAAAGTTGCGGATTTAAGTGATGCGGCAAACTATGCACAAGTATCTTCAGTGCCAACCAAGGTGGAAAACCTGCTGGATGCGTCAGAATACGCGAAGAAAACCGACATCGTGACAAACGTAGAAAGCCTTCAAGGTATTGACGCGTATGCGAAAACTAGCGCATTACCGACAAAAGTAGAACAGCTGGAAGACTCAGCGAATTATGTGAAAAAGACAGACCTTACTGAAGAGGTAAAGCATCTTGTCGGCAACATTCAATCAATTGATTTTAAGGTGGTTGATAGCCTGCCTCAGACAGGTGATAAGGCAACAATCTATCTTATAAGCGATAACAAGGGCGAAAACGATGCGTATGATGAGTACATTTATGTAAACGACAGGTTTGAAAAAATCGGTACAACATCAGTTGATTTAAGCGACTATGTGAAAAAAGAAGATGTTAAAAGTATCAGCAATGAAGAAATCGATGCACTGTTTGTGTAGGTGAAGCTTATGGCAGACAGGTTTTTAGGCAAAGAAGGTTTACTTAGGCTGATAGAAAAATTGAAAGGAAAATTTGCCACACTGGACAGTCCTGCTTTTACGGGAAAACCGACCGTTAAAACACCAAACTATATACCGGACACCAGAGGAAAAGAAATCGTTAACCGTGAATACGTGGATTTCGTAACAAAGCTGTTGATACATCAGGAAATGCCTAAGCTCCCCAAGCAGTTCAAATGGGTTATTACACCTGATTCTTGGCAAAGAATACAGGATGGTTACGTGTATGGCTTTTTTAACGAAAAATATTACAACTCCAACAATGCGCAGGAACAGAAAACAGCAGCTTATATAAAAATCGACTATGAAAGCCTACCGTATACGAGGTTTTATGGTGTGGGAGATATTAACGGGATTCTCAAATTAACGATAGCAATCGGCAGTGATTGGCGGATTTACTGTTATGGGGATAAACCTTCAAACGAAATACCGGTAATTATTACATTTATGCAGGTAGAAGATGTAACTGATCTTATTAAGGAGGCGGTAGAATGAAAGAATTTTGGAATACACTACAGTTGGCTTTCACAGTAGTAGGCGGCTGGCTGGGATACTTTTTAGGTGGGTGCGATGGTTTGATCCTCGCACTTCTTTTATTTGTGGTAACTGATTACATCACAGGCGTGATGTGTGCGGCGATTGATAAAAAGCTTTCAAGCAGCGTGGGTTTTAAGGGCATCTTTAGAAAGGTGCTCATTTTTATGCTTGTTGGCATAGCAAACATTATAGATTTTCAGGTTATTAAGCAAGGAAGCGTGATTAGAACCGCGGTAATTTTCTTCTACCTATCTAACGAAGGACTTTCACTTATCGAAAACGCGGCTCACCTGGGGCTTCCCGTGCCTGAGAAATTAAAAAACGTTTTAGAACAATTACACGACAAAGACAGAAAGGACAATACTCATGAGTAAAAAAGGAATAGACGTATCAGTCTGGCAGGGTGACATTGATTTCAACTCGGTAAAAGCATCCGGTGTTGAGTTTGTGATCATTCGAGCAGGATACGGTATCGGACACAAAGACAAGTGGTTTGAGGAAAACTATCGTAAAGCAAAAACAGCAGGTCTTGATGTGGGCTCTTACTGGTATTCGTACGCAAGCTCTGCAGGCGAAGCGTCTGAGGAAGCTCAAAGCTGCGTGAATATACTTTCAGGTAAGAGTTTTGAGTATCCTATTTACTTTGATTTAGAAGAAAAAAGCCAGCTTAACCGTGGACGGGATTTTTGTGATTCTTTGATTACAAGTTTTTGTAACAAGCTGGAAGCTTGCGGATATTATGCAGGTTTTTACACTTCGCTTTCAGTAGCTAATAACCTTGTGTCTTCTCATGTTAGAGACCGTTACGCTTTGTGGATCGCACAGTGGAACACGCACTGTAGCTATCAAGGCTCGTATGGTCTTTGGCAATACTCGTCAAGTGGCAGTGTTAACGGGATAGCCGGCAGAGTTGACATGGATTATGCTTACGTAGATTATCCAAGCGTGATAAAAAACGCTGGGTTAAACGGGTATCAAAACGGTGGCTCTTACACTGCTCCTCAAACATCAAGTATTGATGAAGTGGCAAGAGAAGTTATTAACGGTGATTGGGGTAACGGAAATGATCGTAAAAACCGTTTAATTTCTGCCGGATATGATTATGCGAGCGTGCAAAATAAGGTTAATGAGCTTCTTGGTGTTAAAGCCTATAGAAAGTCGGTTGATGAGCTTGCACGTGAAGTAATCCGAGGCACTTGGGGTAACGGTAGCATGCGAAAACATCGTCTAACTCAAGCAGGATATGATTATGATGCAGTACAAAAACGAGTAAACGAACTCTTGTAAAACAGTTTGAAACACTTATAAAGCCCGAGGCTTGTTCCTACATTGGAGCAATCCTCGGGCTTTTTTTATTTTTGAAAACTTTTTTTAGAAAAACCGTCAGATTATCACCTTTCCCAAGGCTACCCCATAGAAGGGCACAAAGTCCTTTTAGAAAGGAGGCGGCACATGAAACAAAAACTTGTCGTAAGTGTTTCAAAAAAGCCTAAAGAAGATGGGCTTGCAAGTTGTAAACCTATCGGGCTGAGAGAAAAAATCATCCGATTCTTTCTCGGAAAGAAAGAAGACATTATGGTCTTTATTCCAAGTAACAGGATCGATGAAGTTGTGGTTCAAAACAAGAAAGGTGAATAAGAATGAACGAAAACACGGTAAAAAAGATAATTGGCGATCTTGAATCACTGATTTGTCACCTAAAAGAGATCACGGGTGAAACAACACATAAGACGTCACCAAAACAAGTGCCTGAAACTAAAAAGGTAAGTCTTGAGCAGGTGCGAGCGGTTTTAGCAAAACTTAGCCAGATGGGAAAGACTGCTGATGTGAAGAAACTCATCGTAAAACACGGTGCGCAAAAGCTCTCGGATATTCCTGAAAGCGAGTATGCGAGCCTGTTGCATGAAGCGGAGGGAATTAAAGGTGACTAAGCATGCTTTACTTTCCCCATCTTCTGCTCACAGGTGGATTAAGTGTACTCCGAGTGCTGTTTTAGAAGAAAAGTTTGAAAACACTACTTCTGTGGCAGCTGAGGAAGGAACGGCGGCACACGCGTGGTGTGAGTACAAGCTGAATAAGCTTCTTAACCGTCCGTGCGAAAAACCGTCAACAGAGTATGACTCAAACGAGATGCAGGAATGCTCGGATTCTTACGTGGATTTCGTAATGGAAAAATACGAACAGGCAAAACTTAACTGTCAAGATCCTATCCTTCTCATCGAGCAGAAGGTTGATTTTTCAGCTTACGTGCCGGACGGGTTTGGTACAGCGGACTGCATTATTGTAGGCGAAAAAACGCTGCAGGTTATCGACTTTAAGTACGGTCAAGGCGTGCTGGTTGATGCTTACGAGAATCCGCAGATGAAATGCTACGCGCTTGGAGCTTTAACGCTTTTCGACAGCTTGTACGAGATACAAAGCGTTGAGATGAGTATTTTTCAGCCACGGCGTGACAACGTATCCACTTTTACGCTATCTGTCGCAGAGCTTATCTCTTGGGCTGAAAGCGTGCTTAAACCAAAAGCAGAGCTTGCAATTACAGGCGAAGGCGAATTTGAAGCCGGTGACTGGTGCAGGTTTTGCAGGGCAAAAGCCACGTGCCGTAAACGTGCGGAAGAAAACCTTAAGCTTGCAGAACTTGAGTTCAAACCACCATCTGTTTTAACGGATAGTGAGATTGAAGAAGTACTCACGCTTATCCCACAGTTAACGAAGTGGGCTGATGATGTTTTAGCGTACGCCACAGATTCCGCTATTAACCACGGGAAAGAGTGGCATGGTTTCAAACTCGTGGAAGGACGTTCTGTTCGCAAGTTTAAGGACGAGACAGCTGTTATTGAGAAAGCTAAAGCTCATGGCTTTACCGACATTTTCAAAACTAGTCTTATCGGTTTAACGGAAATGCAAAAGCTGATGGGCAAGAAAAAATTTGAGGATATTCTGGGCGACCTCATTATAAGACCGTCCGGAAAACTTACGCTCGTACCAGACTCGGATAAGCGGGCAAAAGTCAATGTTTCAAACGCAAATCAAGAATTCAATGAAATAACGGAGGTAAATTAAAATGACAAATATTAGTAGAACAAAGGTTATCACCGGTAAGAACACGCGTCTTTCCTATTTCAACGGTTGGGAGCCAAAGTCTATTAACGGCGGCCCTGAAAAATACAGTGTTTCACTGCTTATCCCTAAAGATGATGTTGAAACAGTAAATGCTATTGAGAAAGCTATTGATGCTGCGATTGAGGAAGGTGTTGGCAAGTTCGGCGGTAAGAAACCAAACAAGCAAGCAATTAAACTCCCACTGAGGGACGGGGATATTGAGCGTGATGATGAAGCGTATAAAGGACATTACTTCATTAACGCAAACTCTACTACTCCTCCGCAGATTGTAGACAAGCAGGTAAAACCAATCATGGACCGCAGCGAAGTGTATTCAGGCTGCTATGCGAGGGTTTCCATCAACTTCTACGCGTTTAACTCTAACGGTAATAAGGGTATCGCTTGCGGTCTTGGCAACATTCAAAAAATCCGAGACGGTGAACCACTCGGCGGACGTAGCCTCGCAACCGATGATTTCACGACCTTAGAAGATGATGACTTTCTAGCATAAGGAGCATGTAAAGATGATTAGCTGGTTTGTTGGAATATTTGCTGGCGTATTGCTTCTTGATTTCGTGGTAAGAAAACTTGTCAGTCTTTATATCGAAGTCAAAAACATGCTGAACAGAAAGTAAGAAAGTCAAGGAGGTGGCAGGTTTTCTGTCACCTCTTTTATTAACTTGGAGGTGGGTAATTTGGAAAATTTGAGTATAGATTTAGAAACGTTTTCCTCCGTTGACCTTAAAAAATGTGGAGTTTACAAGTACGCAGAATCGGATGATTTTGAGATACTGCTCTTTGGCTACAGTGTGGACGGTAGTGAAGTTCAGGTCGTTGACTTAGCACAAGGTGAAACCATACCAGAGGTTGTGCTTTCCGCTTTAACAGATGAAACAGTGACCAAGTGGGCGTTTAACGCTCAGTTTGAAAGAGTCTGCTTATCACGCTACCTGCGAGATAAAGGCATCAATGTTAACCCTAGTCAGACAGTGAAAAGTGAAGGCTTGTTTTTAAACCCAAGCTCCTGGCATTGCACAATGATCTGGTCAGCCACCCTAGGACTTCCCATGTCGCTTGAAAACGTGGGAACAGTACTGGGTCTTGATAAGCAGAAACTCACTGAGGGTAAGAATCTTATTAAATATTTCTGCCTGCCGTGTAATCCTACGAAAGTAAACGGTGGAAGAACAAGAAACAAGTATTTTCACGATAAGGAAAAGTGGGATCTGTTTAAATCGTATAACAAGCGTGATGTGGAAGTTGAAATGAGTATTCAAGAAAAGCTCTCACGCTTTCCCGTACCAGACTTTTTATGGCAGGAGTTTTATCTCGACCAGGAGATCAACGACCGTGGGATAGAAATAGATCCTCGTTTCGTTGAATCAGCCATAAAACTCGACTTAGAGGTGAAAACGCATCTCATGAGTGAGCTTAAGCATATTACAGGTTTAGAAAACCCGAACTCAGTGTTACAAATGCGCTCTTGGCTTAAAGAGCATGGGCTTGAAATGGAGTCGCTTGGTAAAAAAGAAGTCGCTAAAGAACTTAAAACAGTGGGTAAAGAGTTGGCGGAAGTGTTGCGGCTTCGTCAGCAGCTTGCTAAATCATCGGTGAAAAAGTATACGGTGATGAAAAACGCTGCATGCATGGATTATCGGGAGCGTGGCATGTTTCGCTTCTATGGTGCAAACCGTACAGGAAGGTTTGCGGGAAGGCTCGTGCAATTACAAAACCTGCCACAAAACCATTTGCCTGATCTAGCGGAGGCTAGAAGTCTTGTTAAACAAGGAAATGTTGAAGCGTTGGAAATGCTTTATGAGGATATTCCAGATACTTTATCCCAGCTTATCCGCACTGCTTTTATCCCACGCACGGGATTTAAGTTTATTGTCGCAGACTTTTCAGCAATCGAAGCGAGAGTCTTGGCTTGGCTTGCAGGTGAAAAATGGCGTATGCGAGTATTCGAGGAAGGCAAAGACATTTACTGCTCGTCAGCCTCTCAAATGTTTAGCGTGCCTGTTGAAAAGCATGGAGTAAACGGGCATTTGCGGCAGAAAGGTAAGATAGCGGAACTTGCTTGTATTGCTGAAGGTGAACTTGTACTCACAGATGAAGGGCTTGTTCCAATTGAAGAAGTCACTACAAAACAAAAAGTGTGGGACGGAGAAAACTGGGTCAACCATAACGGAGTTGTTTTTAAGGGTGTAAAGGAGGTAATCGAGTATGAAGGACTTAGAGCAACACCAGACCATCTCGTCTGGGTTAAAGGGAAACCGAAGCCAATACGGTTTATTGAATCCGCCATCTGCAAAACACATCTCATACAAACCGGAGATGGTCGGAGAACAATACGGCTGGGTGAAAATCATAAGTGCAGAGAAACACTGGAATCAAAAGCAAAACCACTGTTATGTATTGACACAATGCGTAGGGTGCGGAAGCGTTCAATGGCAGGACTTAAACAGTCTAAAGTCGGGCAAATCAAAAGGGTGTCAAGCTTGCTCGCAGCCGAAACAAATACCAATATGGCTAGAAAAGCGGCTAAGTGCTGCGAAACAGCGATGCATCAATCCAAGAGATCCAAATTACAAAAACTATGGTGCAAGAGGGATAAAGTGGTGCTTCCATTCTGTTTTAGAAGCAGGCTTGTGGATTTTACAAGAGGTAGACAATGTGCAAAAAGACTGGGAATTAGATCGGATAAATACAAACGGCAACTACGAAAAAGGAAATATCCGCTTTGTTCCAAGAATAGTCAATCAAAACAACAAGCAGAACGCTATCCTAACACGGTGGGAGCAACAATATTGGCCATACGCAAGATCGGTAGTTACAAGAATGTTATCGAAAGGAATAGGCAGAGAAGAAATCATATCAAGAGCAAATACAGCTGTAGTGCAACACAGAAAAAACTGGCGTTTAATCGAAGCAAGGCTCGAGTTTATGACATACGAAATGCCGGACCAAATCATCGTTTTACCGTATCGGGAAAGCTCGTGCATAACTGTGGCTACGGTGGTGCAGTAGGAGCATTAAAGGCAATGGGTGCTCTTGATATGGGTTTACATGAAGATGATTTGCAACAGTTAGTTAATGATTGGAGATCTGCTAATCCACATATTGTTTCATTGTGGTGGGATGTGGACAGAGCTGTAAAACAGTGTGTACACGAACGCATTTCTGTTCGAACACACAATATAGTGTTCACTTACAAGAGTGGGTTTCTTATCATCAAACTGCCTTCGAAAAGATGCCTTTACTATGTGAAGCCACGCGTGGAAGAAAACAAGTATGGTGGCGAATCAGTCACCTATGAGGGTGTGGGGTCTACTAAAAAATGGGAGCGGCTGGAAAGCTACGGGCCTAAATTCGTGGAAAACATTACGCAAGCTATAGCTCGTGACATTCTACTTTACGCCATGCAAACGCTGAAAGAATATCGCATCGTTGCTCACGTGCATGATGAAGCCATTATCGAAACCGATAAGAATGTGAGTGTTCAAAGCGTGTGTGAGCTAATGGGAAGAACACCACCTTGGGCAGAAGGGCTTGTTTTACGAGCTGACGGCTACGAGTGTGAGTTTTACAAAAAAGATTAAAAAACCGTCAGATTTTATTCTTTCCCAAGGCTACCTCATAGGAGGTGGCCTTTTTATGAATATGGAAGAACAACGCAAAGTCAAATTGCTAAGAGATGAAGGCCTTAGCTATACGCAGATTGCAAACCGTATGGATGTTTCCGTTAATACGATTAAAAGCTACTGCAAACGTAACAGCCTAGGCGTAATCCAGTCTACGAAAACACAGACAGCATTATGTGAATCTTGTTCAAAACCAATCAAACAAAACAAAGGAAGAAAAGTTAAACGTTTCTGCTCTGATGCGTGTAGAAACACATGGTGGAACAAGCATACACAGTTGGTAAAAAGACAGGCAAACTATGAGTGCACTTGTCTTAACTGCAAAAATTCTTTTATCTCTTACGGTAATAAAACCAGAAAATACTGCTGCCACGCCTGCTATATAGAACATCGTTTTGGAGGTGAGCATCATGCAAATCAGTAAGGATGTTCACGGGCTAACGGATGTTAAAGCCAGAGATTGGACAAAAGAGAGTATGCAGGCGGATTTTCGTTTTGAAATAGCCGAAAAACTTACCGTTTCACTCTTTAAAAAAGGGCTTATCAGCGAGCAAGAAAAAGGAAAAATAAGCCGTCTTAACAGGGAAAAATTTCACCCGTTTTACAAGGAATTATTGGGCTAAAAGCTTGATAAACACTGCTTTTAGAGTGATGTATATGACTGTAAGAAAGTGAGGTGAGATGATGAAAATGATAACAAAACTGGAAGCCAAACAGCCGGATAATTCTCTTAGAAAAATACGGGTTGCAGCATATGCGAGAGTTTCTACCGACAGTGACGAACAGCTTCTCAGCCTAGAGGTACAAAAGGAGCATTACGAAAACTATATTAAGTCTAATCCATGCTGGGAGTATGCGGGACTTTACTTTGACGAGGGTATTAGTGGCACGAAAATCGATAAGCGTGAAAGTCTTAAACAACTGCTTAAAGACTGTGAGAGCGGTCAGATAGACAGGATTATTACAAAGTCTATTAGTAGGCTTGCAAGAAACACGGTTGACTGTCTTGAAATAGTTAGAAAACTTACCGGTCTCGGTATTTATTTGTATTTTGAGAAAGAAAACATTGATACCGAGCGTATGAGTTCAGAGCTTATGCTTTCTATCTTAAGTTCCATAGCACAAAGCGAGTCAAGATCCATCTCGGAAAACAGCATGTGGTCAATTCAAAAAAGGTTCGAAAACGGAAGCTATGTCATTTCTTCCCCATCGTATGGCTATAAAAACGAGAACGGGAAAATGATTATAGTTCCAAAGGAAGCTGAGGTTATAAAAGACATCTTTAGTATGGCACTTTTAGGTAAAGGCGGGCATGTGATAGCTAATGAGCTGACGGCTAAAAAGATTCCTGCGAAAAGAGGAGCTAAATGGTCTTCGACTACCGTGAACGCTATTTTGAACAATAAAACATACACAGGGGATGTGATTTTTCAAAAGACATTTACAGACGATAATTTTAACCGCCATAAAAACCGTGGCGAGAAAAAACAGTATGTTATTGAAAACCATCACGAGGCTATCATCAGTCATGAAACTTTTAATAATGTGCATGAGCTGAGACAGAAGAGAAAATTAAAACTAAATATCACCGGCGGTAGTAATAAATACCTTGCTAGATATGTGTTTTCAGGAAAACTTTACTGCGGTAATTGCCATAGTAGGTTAAAGAAACACGACCGGCATAAAAAAGATGGAGCCTATGTTGTTTGGTGTTGTACCAAGCATATACGTGAGACTAAATGCTGCCCTATGAAAGCTGTAAAAGAGGAGTATGTTAAATTAGCTTTTCTTCAAATGCTTAACAAGTTCAAAGCAACATCCGCTCAAATATTAACGCCTTTCATAAAAAGCTTAAGAAACGTGAATAATAAAGACGGATTGAACAAGGTTATCGAACTCGAAGAAAAAATAGCTAAGTTGCAAGAACAGGAGCAAGTACTCAGTAAGCTTTTCGCCGGTGGCTACATTGAGATGGATTCCTACTATCTGGAAAGCAATCAGCTTAAAACGGAAATGGATACTTGTCTTAAGGAAAAACTTCAGCTTTCCAACAGTTTAAACGGTAACTTAACGCACTTAAACGAGGCGCAAAAACTTCAACGGTTCGTCAGCGTCACAGAAGTATTTAGCGAGTTTAAGGACGAGGATTTTCTGGATTTTGTAGACAGTGTCGTAGTTAAAAGCAGAACAGAATTCATTTTTCGTTTGAAATGCGGATTGGAATTAGAAGAAGAGGTGAAAGAAACATGGCACACATCCCATATGGTTACCGAATAGTAGACGGTAAAGCGGTTATAGACGAAAAAGAAGCTCTGAAAGTTAGAGAACTTTTCCGTAAATTCTTAGAATTTGGAACGATTTCTGAAACGGCTCGAGCGGTGAACATTGATAAAACACATTCTGTAATTAGTAATATTTTGAAAAATAAAACGTACTTAGGAACATCGCTTTACCCGAGTCTTTTAGATGAAGAAACTTTTTATAAAGTTCAGCAGTTAAGAGCCAACAATTTTAGAAAAAAACCTCGTACAACAGAGCTAAAACCTTTAATTACAACAAATTTCACGTATGAAATAGGCGTTATAGAAAAGAAACATGATGATCCTTATCGGCAAGCAGCATACGCGTACAGTCAAATCAAGGGAGGTGTAAAATGAGTGCCAACGTTACAATTATTCCACCAAGAAAAATAGCGGGGAATACGGTAGATAAGCATAAAGATAAGCCGAAGTTAAGAGTAGTAGCGTATTGTCGTGTCAGTACTGACAGTGAAGAACAGGCAACAAGTTATGACACGCAAGTTCAGCATTATACGGATTATATTTCAAGAAATCCTCTCTGGGAGTTTGCCGGCATTTACGCTGATGACGGTATTTCAGGAACCAGCACGAAAAAACGTGTCGGTTTCAACGACATGATCCACGATTGCATGAGTGGCAAAGTAGACATGGTTATCACTAAGTCGATTAGCCGTTTTGCGAGAAACACTATCGACTGTTTAAAGTTTGTTAGACAGTTGAAAGACAAAAACATTCCAATCATTTTTGAAAAAGAAAACATCAACACCATGGAAGCAAGCGGAGAACTATTGCTTACCATCATGGCTTCTTTAGCTCAACAGGAATCCGCGTCACTTTCTCAGAATGTGAAGCTTGGACTTAAGTTCCGCTACCAGGAAGGCAAAGTGCAAATCAACCATAACTGGTTTTTAGGATACACAAAAGACGATGAAGGGAATCTTGTAATTCTTGAACAGGAAGCAAAAGTCGTAAGAAGAATTTATAGAGAATATTTAGAAGGAGCAAGTCTTAGAGATATAGCGGAGGGTCTTGAAAAAGACGGTATTAAAAACGGCGCTGGGCATTTAAAATGGCACTTGTCTAATATTAAAACCATCTTGCAAAACGAAAAATATATTGGTGATGCACTTTTACAAAAAACCATCACGACAGATTTTATTAATCATGTTCGTATAAAAAATGATGGGACAGAACCACAGTATTATGTAAAAGATAGCCACGCTTCGATTATTCCAAGAGATATTTTCTTTAAAGTTCAAGAAGAAATGGTAAGACGAGCCAACATGTTTAGTGGTGAGGAGAATAAAAAAAGGAGAGTTTATTCCAGTAAGTACGCTTTATCCAGCTTATGTGTTTGTTCTAAATGCGGGGATGTTTACAGAAGAATTGCTTGGAACAATCGAGGAGTGCGTTCTGTTGTTTGGCGTTGTTGTACCAGATGGGAAAATGGTCCTAGTGCTTGTGATGCTCCGACAGTAAAAGAGGAAGAACTGCAGTCTGCTACAGTGAAAGCCATAAACAAGGTGTTTAGTATACCGGATGAAGTATTGGATACGTTGAATAACAGTATTAGAGAAATTATCGCGGGCAACAACTTAAGTGAGCTTGAAACGGTTGATAAAAAAATCGCGGACAAACAAGCGATACTACTAACCTTGCTTAAAGCTAAAAAAGACTACACGAAAATAGCTGATGAGATTGATGAGCTTAAAGGTAGGAAACAGCAGCTTCTTATAGAAAAAGCAGGTCAAGAAGATGCTAAAAGACGAATCAGAGAAATGGAAGATTTTCTGAAAAGTGAGCGTCACGAGCTTAGTGAATATGACGAGAAGCTGGTAAGAAAGTACATCAAGAAAATAAAAGTTTACGAGGACAGGTTCAGCGTAACTTTTAAATCAGAGATTAGTGTGGATATTGAAAGGGCATCGTAAATTGAAATGGCATCGTAAAAGTCAAAAGAATGTGAGCATTTGAAATGTTACAAAAGTCAACCTAGTGGGAATACTCTCTAGGCTGTTTTTTGTTTTTATGCTCAAAAACCAAGTTATTAAGCCAATCTTAAACTTTTAACGATAGCTTTTTCTATCGTTAAAAGGTGCACCCAATATCCATAGTGTGCACTCAAAAAAGTGTAGCTATACTTGGAGTTCTCTCAATCCACGTCGAGAGTGTCGTATTGATGTCAAAGGCTTAATAGGTGGGTGCATTTTTGCCCTTATGTAGCAGGGTTTAGCGAGGGCTATCGTTAAAAGGTTTAATGCGAAGTGGCTTTAAGATGGGTTCTCGCGGTTTTTGAGCGCAGTTTGGCTGTTTGAGGGAACATATCAACGCTCTGGGGTCGAGTGCACAGGATGTTAACGTACTTCGCTCGCGTTGAAAGCACACTGTGCTTTCAACTTTGAGCAAGCTCAGCGAATCGAAGTGCATTCGCGAATTATATTTAATCGCTCATGCAAGTCGATTCGCCACTTTGCACCCACCTTGTGAAGTGGGAAAATAAGGTTGTTGGCGTGGTTACAATTTTATCAAACAGAATTAATGAGATGTAATTTAACGGAAATCTGCTTTTTCTTGCAGTCTTAAATCCAGTTTCTTTTTGAACTAATACACTAAACTCTTGACAAATATTGAATTTAGGTTCAGTATTTTATTTGAAAGAGGTGTGATATGGCACAAGTATTGAAAGAAGAAGTTAGAAATAGGATACTTGATGCAGCAGAAAAAGTATTTTATAAAAATGATTATAGAGGTGCTAAATTAACAGAAATTGCAAAAGAAGCAGATATTCCTGTGGCACTCATTTATACCTATTTCAAAAATAAGGAAGTTTTGTTTGATGCAGTAGTAAGTTCTGTTTATATAAACTTTGACTCAGCTTTTAATGAGGAAGAATCTTTGGAAAAGGGTTCTGCTTCTGAAAGGTTTGATGAAGTTGGAGAAAATTATATTCATGAACTTTTAAAAGAGCGTAAGAAGTTAATTATTTTAATGGATAAAAGTTCAGGTACAAAGCATGCAGAAGCAAAACAAAAACTCATATCGCAAATGCAGGTTCATATTGAAGTAAGTTTAAAAAGACAATCTAAACAGAAATATGATCCAATGCTTGCCCATATTTTAGCCAGTAACTTTACAGAGGGGTTTCTTGAGATAGTAAGGCACTATCAAAGTGAAAAGTGGGCGAAAGATATGCTAAAACTTATTGCAAGGTGTTATTACAAGGGAGTGGAATCCTTATAATAAGCACTAAAAATAGACTTTGCGTAATCAGCAAAGTCTTATTTTAAACCTTAATATTGAATTAAAATTCAATATTATTCAGTTTTGGAAGGAGCGTTGTTTATGCCAGAAAAAGAATTAAGGAAAAAGTGATAGGTAAAATGGCTTATCCAATGCACTCCTTGCTTTAAAAATAGTATTTGATTTGATACCACAAATCTTACTTGTATATTTGATTAGTTCTTTAATCACAAACAATACTAACGAAGTTGATTTAAAGTATGTATTTTTTGGAATCTTTATCTCATTTGTGTTAAAAGGCGTGTTTTACTATTTTGCAACAAAGGTTGCTCATGAGAAAGCATACGAAAAATTAACAGAACTTAGGTTAGATATTATTGATCATCTAAAAAAACTAAGTTTAGGATTTTTTAAAGAACATAATACAGGAGAGCTTACCAACATTGTTCAGCATGATGTGGAACAAGTGGAAGTATACCTTGCCCATGGTCTTCCTGAAATAATGTCAGTTACACTTCTACCTACCATTATTTTTGTAGCTATGATTTTTGTGGATTGGCGTCTTGCTCTTGGAATGATTGCCGGAGTTCCACTTATGTATTTGGTAAAAGTTCTTTCGCAGAAAACAATGGATAAAAACTTTGCTATTTATTTTAATCACGAAAAGAAGATGAGAGAAGAGCTAATGGAATATGTAAAAAATATTTCTGTTATTAAGGCCTTTTCGAAAGAAGAGGAGATAAGTGAAAGAGCATTAAAAACGGCAAGAGAGTATGTTTACTAGGTTAAAAAGAGTATGGGGGCAATCACAATTCCAATGGGACTTATTGACATATTTATGGAAATTGGAGTAGTTATTGTCATGATTTTGGGAAGTATATTTCTTTACTATGGAAATATTACAACCCTTAATTTTATACTTGCAATTATTTTATCATCTGCGTTTACAGCATCCATAAGCAAGACAGCTACTCTACAACATTTTTCTATTGTATTTAAGGAGGCATTAAAGGCGATTGACAAAGTTTTAACCGTTCCGCTTCCAAAGAAAAAGACAGAACAAGGTTTAGAATTTGGAAACATAGAAATGGTTCAACAAATAAGCGTTCAATTGAAATTCAAAAATATGGCTTTTCAAGGAAATCTGCTCTGTACATATTACAACACGAAGCAGAATACGTTTTTTATAAATCAGGAACAGGGCTAGAACTCAAGAAATCACTATTATAATGTCTTAACAAGGGTGTTAAAGCAGATGCTGAGTTGGCTTGGTATAATACACCGGAACTGTTTCTGGAGGAGGAAGCTTAATGAAAAAGATAGAAGGTTCACCAAAGAATCTCAAGCAGCTTTTGCAGAATACAAAATATTCAATTCATTATTATCAGCGTGAGTATATGTGGCAGAGAAAGCATATTGAAGAACTGATAGACGATTTAACTTCGGAATTTTTAGAGTATTATCATCCGGGGGACTCTAGACTAGCAGTTGCTGATTATGGAGCGTATTTTATGGGATCCATTGTATTAGCTGGTAGGGAGAATGCTATTATCGATGGTCAGCAAAGATTCTCATCTTTGACATTGCTACTGATGTATCTTAATAACAGATTAAAGAGCATCGGTCAGAGTTATAACATGATTGAGACCATGATTTTCTCTGAGTCCTTTGGCTCGAAGTCTTTTAATATCAATGTAGATGACCGGCAGGATTGTATGAATGCAATTTTCAACGATACTGACTTTGATACTACTGGTGCTGGTGAGTCCGTAAAAAATCTATATGGTCGTTATCAAGATATTCAGGATGTTTTCCCGGCATGCATTACAGATGATATGTTGCTGCATTTTTGTGATTGGGTTGCGGAGAAAGTATTCTTTATTGAGATTGTAGCAACAACAGAACAGGACGCTCATAAGATATTCGTTACAATGAATGATCGTGGTTTGAGTTTGACATCCACCGAAATGTTGAAGGGCTATTTGCTTTCGGAGATAAAATCTGACTCCATACGAGAAAAAATGAATGGCCTTTGGAAAGAAAAAGTTCTTACTTTGAAGAAGTACGATGACAAAGGCGATGAGATCTTTATTAAGGCATGGTTGAGAGCTCACTATGCAGAAACAATTCGTGAAGCAAAAGCTGGTGCAGTAAATAAGGATTTTGATATCATCGGCGGTTTCTTCCACAAATGGGTACGAGATGAACGTGATAAGCTGGGACTTAATGGTTCCGATGACTTTGAGTTGTTCATAAAGAAATTTGCAAAATTCGCAGAGGTTTATGAGCGTATCCGTCAGGCAGAAACAACGTTCGCTGAAGAAACAAAGTATGTATATTACAATGCGCAAGTTAACTTCACATTACAGCCACAGCTATTATTAGCACCTGTATGTTATGAAGATTCATGGCCAGTTATTATTGAGAAGATTAATCTGGTAGCAAGATTTATTGATGTTTTGATTGTATCCAGAGTAACGAAGTGCAGCTCTGTAAATTACAGCACAATTAAAAACTTTGTTTTCAATGTTACTAAGGATATCCGCATGACAGACATACCTACATTGAAACAGAAATTAGAACAGCAGTATATCAATCTCGCATTTGACCCGGCAGCAGCATTAAGTAATTTAGGACTTAACAGCTTTACTAAGAAATACATTAAGAATATCCTTGCACGTATTACAGGATTTATTGAAGAACATACTGGTGTTGCATCAAACTACTGCAATTACATGAACACTCAAACAAAGAATCCATTTGAGATTGAGCACATTATTACAGACCATTATGAATGGTTTACCGCGGAATATTCTGACCGAGACGATTTCAGACGTTGGAGAAATAGCATCGGTGCGTTATTGCTTCTTCATAAGAGCATCAATGCAAGCTTAAATGATGCAAAGTATGATTACAAACTGAAAAAGTACTGTTCCAATGAAGGAAATATCTATACTGAATCACTTGGTGATCTGGCATATCAGAATAATCCCCAATTTAAGAAGTTCGTTTTAGATAATAATCTTGGCTTCAAATCGTATGCTTCATTTGGTAAGAATGAAATTGCTGAAAGAATAGCAGTACTCATTGACTTGGTAAAACTCGTTTGGAACGATGATATGTTTATGTAATCCAGCGAAAGGAGGCAGGTTTTATGGTTTTTAATACTTTTATAAAATGTCAGGTTTGCGGATGTATTACTAGAGTTCGTTTACAAGTTGGCTGTCAAGAAGAACATCCGATAGAAGTAGCATGCGGTAAATGTGGAACCTCTTTGTCTGGTAGCGTGAAGATAGGGCAAGATCGTCCGGGGTTAAGTTTTTCTTTTGATAATGCTGATGAAGTTCAGGGCGAAAATGCGGATTACATTATTGAGTGTTCTGGTGAATTTCCTACCTTAAAACAAGTAGAAGCAGCTGATTTAGAGAGACTAGTGATTACACCGTTTATTCGATATATGAATTGTATGAAAACGAATGATTCTTATGAGGAATTTGGACAAGATGTGTCTAAGTTGAACGTAACTGCCAAAAAGTGGAAGAACTATAAAAGAATTCTCAATTTAGCAAAAAACAATAGCGAATACTTAACTCAAGAGATTCAAAAGGAGTTTTCTGGTCATTTTTTTCAATGTAGAGATGAATTCGAAACATTGAGAGCTGTCCATATGATTGAGGTATATGGATTTTATTCATCATTAAGAAAAGATATCTATAATGACCTTTCGTTTAGCACTGGAATATTGAAAATGGATTCAGCGCAAATGAAAGACCTGATTGAGTTCCTTAATTCTCATGATGGATTCCACCTTGAAGAATTACAGGAACTGATCTACAAGGTCTACGATGAGTTTATGGTCGTATATCAAAGACTTATACCTGCATTGGCTATACAATACTGTAAAGATAATTCTTTTGATTTTGAATACGAAGGTTCCACAACGAGCAGTTTTGATAGTGTAAAACAGTTTTATCTGGATGTTTATGAGGCATTAGGTAATTTGATGATTATTCCTGTTGCTCTTAACAATATTAAGTATAGGTCTGATATCAATGCTATGAATCCGATTGAGAAAAATGTAAAGTTTTTAGAGGATTATATTAAACTCACAAAAGCATCAAGATATCATTTTTGCTTGGATTCTGAGGACTATACAGGCTTTTTGAAAATCCTCGTGAATGCGAAATTGAGAAATGCTATCGGTCATAATGATGTTGAATACAATTCAGTAGACCAGCTGATAACTTATATTCCTAATCCGAAAGATAGAACAAAAAAGAAAACAGAATATTTGCTTGAATTTGAAAATGAGGCAATGTGTATGTTTCAAGCTATATTGGGAGTCTCTGAATATTTATATCGTCTTAGGGAACTTGAACTTATGCATGACGGAAAAATTCCTATTATGGTTCAGGAAAGAGCAAATTGGCCGAAGAAGATAGGCCGCAATGAATTGTGTCCATGTGGAAGTGGGAAGAAGTATAAGCGTTGTCATGGGCGATGAGAGCATACAGAAATTCATTCATTGTTTATTATAGAGTGATTTATCGAAGAAGGAGGTCTCTTATTTGAAAAAGAAAAAAGATGAAATAACCATTCGTTCCAGTGCGGCAGAATATCTGACCTATGTTGCCTCTGTCGGCGATCAGCAGGACAGTATTGAGATGCGCTATGAGGACGAAAACATATGGCTGACACAGAAGATGATGGCCACGCTGTATGGCGTGGATGTTCGTACAATTAATGAGCATATTAAGAAGATTTATTCCGACTTAGAGCTTGAGGAAGATACAACTATCCGGAATTTCCGGATAGTTCAAACCGAAGGTTCACGTCAGATTACTCGTGATATGAAACATTATAATCTTCAAATGATTATTGCTGTTGGATTCAAGGTGAATAATGAACGAGCAGTGCAGTTTCGTAAATGGGCCAATGGCATCGTAAAGGACTATACCATCAAAGGATGGGTTATGGATGATGAGCGTTTAAAAAACGGTGGTTCCGTGCTCACAACAGAATATTTTGATCGTTTGCTTGAGCAGATTCGTGAAATCCGTTTATCTGAGCGTAGATTCTATCAGAAGATAACGGACATCTATGCTACAGCTCTTGACTATGACCGCACAGCAAAAACGACAAAGCAGTTTTTTGCCAAGGTGCAGAACAAGATGCATTATGCAGTTCACGGACATACGGCAGCAGAGTTAATTTATGAGCGAGCAGATGCAGGCAAGCCGCATATGGGATTAACTACATGGGCAGCAGTACCAGAAGGCAAGATCGTAAAAAGTGATGTGACTGTTGCAAAAAATTATCTTTCTGATCGGGAAATGCGTTCATTAGAGCGTATTGTTTCAGCGTATTTAGATCTGGCAGAGGATCGTGCTGAACGTCACATTCCGATGACAATGGAGGACTGGGCAAAGCGTCTGGATCTATTCCTGATGGCTGATGACAGAGAGGTCCTTCAGGATGCAGGAAAGATTACGGCAGAGATTGCCAAGGCTAAAGCCGAGACTGAATTTGAAAAGTATCGTGTTATTCAGGACAGATTGTTCATGTCTGACTTTGATAAATACATGTTGGAACTGGAAGAAAATGCAAAGAAATAGTCAAAATGTTTCTCTCGTTCAATGCAGGATTTTCAGGTATGATAAGGTCGAGTGCACGGAAACCTGGCTATCAGTTAGGACGAAAAATATCTGTTGACCTGTTTTTGTAGGAAGAACGGACAAGATTGAGGCGATGGCGGTTCCTCGCGAGATTTGACTTTTATGTTGGAATCACTATAAATAGTAGAAACAAATAAAAAAGTTGAACTTTTTCCTTGGATGGGCGAGGTTCAGACCGTGATATGGATAGCGGAATGTATCAAGAATTTTCTGCTATAGAATTTGTGGATATGTTTCCACTAACAAACGGAGATATGTTGCCACATTTCGTATTAGTCTGAATAGGTTCCTGATGACTGACATCAATCCGGACCTATCGTGCCACGTCGAGAGTGTCGTATTGATGTCAAAGGCTTAATAGGTGGGTGCATTTTTGCCCTTATGTAGCAGGGTTTAGCGAGGGCTATCGTTAAAAGGTTTAATGCGAAGTGGCTTCAAGCTGGGTTCTCGCGGTTTTTGAGTGTGATTTTGCTGTATGAGGGAAGATGTCGACGCTCTAGGGTTGAGTGCACAGGATGTTAACGTACTTCGCTCGCGTTGAAAGCACACTGTGCTTTCAACTTTGAGCAAGCTCAGCGAATCGAAGGCGTAAAACAAAAATAAGGATTGGAGTTATAGGTTAAAATTGTCCTAAGCCCCCTTTACGTCATATCTCTCATGCTCATTCTTGACAAACCCATACAACAACTTTAATATTTTTAATAAAAGTTTAATTTAATTAAAGTTTTGTAGGTTGAAGAAAGGGGTGATATGGATCATATTCCAAAATGGATGGCTAATCTCACAGATGAAGATATGTCGTTTATAAAGAACTTTGTATTATCGTCTGGATCGTTAAAAGAAATGTCGCAAATGTATCAAGTCTCTTACCCAACGATGAGAATCAGACTTAACAGGCTCATTGAAAAACTGCGCATAAGCGACAATGAACCAGAAGATCCGTTCGTTCTTTTGGTAAAGAGTCTTGCTATTGACGATAAATACGATGTTGACACAGCTCGAACACTCATAAACGAATATAGAAAAAGGAAGGATGAATCATGAGCTATGCATTATTTGGTCCGATAATTGACATTCTTATCGCACTTGCTATATGTGCTTTAGTGTTCTTTATTGCAAGAAGTCTTATTCGATATGCGCATTCTCTTAAGAAAGACGATAAGTCATCTAAGCAGTCTGCAGAAGATAAAAGAATCGCATTACAGGACTTATAAAACACAAAAATAACAAGTTATCGTGGCAGAAATTGCAAAATTAGCAAAAACTGCCACGATAGCTCCATAAATATGTCTTTATTTAAGAATGGTTCCAAAATGTAAATATTTTTAAATGTTGGTTGTTAGGAACATACAAACTACTAATAGTAAAAGTTTTTTTAAAAAGTTTTCTAAAAGCACTATCGTTAAAAATAGGTACACCTATTTGTGTAGATAAAATCTGCACGTTAGTATGTTGGTAATTTACGAAACGAGAATCACGAGGAGGTGCTTATTATGACTAATCCTTTGCGCGGTATACGAGAAGAAGATATCGTCAAGTATTTTAAAGATCACAATCTTTCAGTTGATAAGACGTATGTATTTACAATGAAATACGACCCTTGGTGGAAAGATTTAATCAAACTATTTTTGTTACCTAAATTATTCTATGTAGCGCAAGGCGTTGATGCGCGTATTGTCGCTGCCACTAATAATGAGTTTATTGTGGTTAATCCGAATGCCATTTTAGGCTCGGGTAATCTAGCTAAATTAGACGATAAGCATCTTCGTCGCATTCCGTGGAATCAACTCACTAATTTTGAAGTTATAAATAAGCCAACAACTCAAATAATTCGCTTTACTGTCAATAGTAAAACCGAAGAATGGAGTGTACCAACGGAAAGTGCTAGCGTATGGCACTTTAATGTGTACAATCTTGATAATTTGAGAAAAACAATACAATCGCACATTAAGTAAGGAGATACGGTTATGTTAAAGGTAAAAAAGATTGTAACATCACTGATTGTGACTGTTTTGTCTTTCGGATTCTTGTCAACAACAATTCCAGCTGCGGAAGCGACTGAAAATAAGTCTACAGCTATTGTACAACAGGATGTTAAGAAAATTGAACAAGAAGTTCGTTTTATTTTTGAAGAAGCTAGCAGTTATAAGAATGGCGTGGTTTCTGTTAAAGATGAGCTCCTTAAGATGAAATATGGAAAAGTAATGGCCGCATACATTGCTGAAGGTATTCGACAAGTATATACAAATGATAACCTGTTGGACGCAATCCGCGCGAATAGCCAAGATAAGGATTTTTGGTCTTGCATGGGCGGCGAACTTATAGGTTTAATTCCTGGGATGGATATTGCTCAACTGCTTTCCAGTGGTGATTTTAAAGCTTATATTGAAGGGCATGCTTGGGATAAGCTTGCTAAATTCCTTGCAAAACAAATCGCTAAATTTGGATTGAAGGTGAATGTTGCAGGTATCGTAGCATCAATCGCAATTGGCGCTGGGAAATGTCTCATTTTTGGATGAAATAGTAATAAATTGTTCACTTTTGTCATAGATTTATGATGCATGTATTGCAATTTTGTATTGCAAAATATGAAAATAATGCTTTGGCTTTATCGCACAATTACTTTGCGACAGAGCCGAAGCATTTTAATCATCATTCTAAACATCTATTGACAAGCAAATTCCAAAACAAGATATCATATATTGTATGAACACTACTTATGCAATTGTTGATAATGACACGTTTGTATTGCGATATATGCAACTTCTTTTAAAAAGTCGTTTGCCTGAAAACTTTGTTTGTGCATGGATGTGTTCTTCTGCAAAACAAGCTATTCATCGTTGCGTTACAGAAAATACTCCTGACGTACTTTTAGTAGATATGTCAATGAGAGAAATGAGTGGTGTTGATGTAATTAAAGCAATTCGCGAGCGCAATAGCAATATTGTTTTAATTGGCATTACTTCCTACATGCTGGATGAATACGTATTGCAAGTTGCTAAGTCGGGTGGTCAAGCGCTAGTGCATAAAGACAATTTAGCAGACGTAGTTGCAGCTATCCAATCGCGCGCAACGAGCTACGGGTGTCCAGAATTGCCACAATATATTGACTATTTTCACACTCCGCAAGAATCATTTAATATGATTTCTCAACTTCCGAAGACTTCAGTTTTGTCTCCTCAAGAATCGGAAATTATGCGCTTGTGTAAACAGGGGTATTCGTCAAAAGAGATTGCAGATCAGCTTAATGTGAAAGTTTCAACAGTCAACACGCATTTACGGCGTATTTATGGAAAACTTCAAGTTAAAAGTCGCATGCAGGCGCTTGCTGTGCTCGCAAAATATTCACATGACATATAACGTGTAAGAAATTAACGTGTAAAAGTAGGTAGTTATGAAATTATTAACGCGTATGATCAATTTTTTGCCGCATGATGCCTGGCAGAAAATTGGAATTGGTGTAATCATAAGTTGTACTTTGATTCTTGAGATTTGTTCCTATAATAATCTTCATTACTACTCTAATTGGCATGCAATTACAGTTGAAATAGTATGGATTGTAATCTGCTTATGCATTGCAATATGGCCACGTAAAGCATCTTTTATTGTACTTATTTGGATGCCGTTGGTAATTATTGCGCCAAATATCAACTACTCATCTATGATGCTTACCATATTGATTTGTTTGGCAATTGCTGTAATTGCTCAACCTTGGTACACCGTGCTTTCTTCTTGCGGAGTATCTTCATGGTTCTTTATTATCTGCGATTTTCAAAACGCCTATGTGTTAGCGTGGTGGCTTCTTATCACTCTTATTTCTAGTGCAATCGTAAAATACTATATTTCTACTATTCACCAACAGCAGGAACAGTTATTTGCGCAGCGTTACAACGTTTTTCAAAAATATGCCACTATTGCAGCAATTCGCATGCATGATGAAGTAACTAATGAGCTTTCCAGCATTATGATGATGGCTCAACAATCTATTGAACCTCAAACAACTCATGAGCAAGAGCATGAAAATTCGCGAGAGATTCTTCAACGTGCTACTACAACTGTTCATAGAGCACGTAATATCATTTCTCTTCTTGACAATGCTACAACTGCAAGCACTGGCGATGTTATGCAATCGACTACATGTTATAAAGATTTTTGTACAGGCTTACGCGTTTTATTTGACTGTGAACAAAAGTCATTTGAAAAGCTTGGCTATATTGGTTCCATTGACTTGAGTAGTGATTTAGCTACTGAAGATTCTCAATCAATCCATTTGCCTTTTGAAGAATGTGCTCAAATTGAGTATATTTGCCGAGAACTGCTTGCGAACGTAAAAAAGCATGCTGCAAAGCCTAAAGAATACGCCATGAATGTAATGCTTAATGACCATGAATGTCATATTACGTGTATAAATAGTGCGCAACGAGGTATTCTTGCTAACTTGCAATTAGGATATGGACTGCGTTTTCATAAGATGCTTGCGGAATGCGTTGGTGGAACTTTTAAAGTTATTGAAGATGACGATTCGTGGATTATTAATGTACATGTTCCGCTTCATGCAGAGAAATAGCCATTGCGCAAGATGCTTATTGTGCTTTCTTGCGCTTCAATCGAGTATTTGGACGAACCTTTGTGCAGCAGATGCAAGTAGGTGGTTAATTTGCAATGCAGAATGCTGCTTCGTTGCTATGTTATACCAGTTATCGTGGCAGTTTTTGCTAATTTTGCAATTTTTGCCACGATAACGCGCGATTTAGTAATAATTGTGTGCACAATGGTGCTACTTTGGTATTACGTTGGGTGCTGTAGGTCTGTTATAATAAAGCAAAGCATGAATAACAAATTCATGATTTTGAGCTTAAAGGAAACGACATGACTTCTACAAAAACAGCTAGAACAGGCAGATTAAGTGTAAGAGTTAATCCAGAAATACGGGATAGCGCATCGCAAGTTCTTGAACATTATGGTCTTGATATGAGTTCAGCAGTCAACCTATTTTTATATCAGATTGTAAATACGCAACGTTTCCCATTTTCACTTGAAAGTTCTCCATACGAGCATGCTATTGATGAAGCTATGAAAGAAAAACCAATAGCTGCAGGTACTGTAGACGATTTTGCTGAGCTGATGCGCAATGCCTAAACCGCCATTTTATAGTCTAATCTATCTGCGAGATGTTAAGAAATATAAGCAGAAGCATTACGATATTGAGCAAGTAATCAATATTGTAAGACTTATTTGCAATGGTGCAGATTCTCGCGAACTTGCAACTTATAGAGATCATATTCTTAAAGGCTCATATAAAGGCGTGCATGAATTGCATGTGTCTGCAGATGTTCTACTGTTGTATCAAGTTAAAGAAGATTGCATTATATTTCTACGCTTAGGATCTCACGACGACTTATTCTAGATAGCAAAATCTACCACGATAACTTGCTTAAAAATATAGTTATACAAAAGGAATCACATTTTCAAGCGTACTTGATGAAATTATAAACTTATTGAACGTTCTTAACTCTAAGCAAAATGACTAAATTTTGTATCCGTTGGCGACAAAGCGACAATTTTGGCGACATAAAAATGTCGCTTGGGGCTTAGTACAATTTTTAGACATTTTGTGCAACCATAGCACGATGTTCCATAATTGTCTTTTAATCCCCATTTTAATTCTGTGATTGTTGTAAAAATCAATATAAGTATGAATAGCTTGACGTAATTCTTCTGTACTATCCCAGTTAAGTGGATAATACATTTCTGTTTTCATTTGTCCAAAAAAGCCTTCACAGGCAGCATTATCTCCACTATTTCCTTTTCTTGACATGGAGCGTGTAATACCAAGACCTTCTAATCTCTCAATCCACCTGCCACCTCTATAGTGACCTCCTCTATCTGTATGAATAGCTAAGCTTTTACATTCTGTAATCTTAAGGGTAGTTAAAGCCCCTTCTAACATTTCATCTACAAGACACTGATCTGGGTGGTTTGAAAGAGCGTAAGAGACCACTTTACCATCAAAACAGTCAATCATAGGGCTTAAATAGAGTTTTGACTCTTTTACTGAAAACTCAGTAATGTCTGTAAGACAAATCTTATTAGGTGAATCTGCATGAAAATTATTGTTAACAATGTTACTGCATGCAGGAGTAATTTCTCCTATATAGCTTGAATAGCGTCTTTTACGCCTGGCATATCTAACCTCAATTAACTCTTCTTTCATGAGCCGTCTTACTACTTTTTCAGATACTTTAATACCTTTAGTTCTCAACATTAACCATATTCTAGGAGAGTCATAAGTAAAGAAGTTTTCTTCTGCAATCTCGTGTATGCAACCTCGTATATGTGCGTATTTGTCAGGTTTTTGAAGAGCCTTTTTAGCATAGTAATAACTTGAACGTTTTATCTGAAGTGTTTTAATCAGAAGCTCTAACGGTAATACTAAAAGTAGTTAGGCCTATAACACTTTTTGCGGAGTGAGGATTTCTGATATTAATACGGTTGGGATTATATTAGATTTGTTGGGATTGTATTAAATACAGTTGGGACTTTATTAGCTACGGTTGGGACTCTATTAGAGCGTGGCTAATGCTCGTTTTGTTTTCTAAAACGAGTGTTGTTTAACGAGAAGGGGGGTGAAAACATTGTTAACGCTTAAACCTCAAAGCACGTAGCTTTCAAGGCAAGTGTGGTTTTTACATGTCAAACTGTTATAAAAACGAGATTATTACACTCTTTTTTACACTCATGATACGGGTTTTAAGAAAGAGCGGGTAAATGTTATAAGAATTTTTGGAACAATTAACAAGATTGTGGTTAATGATTAATCAATAAGACACTACTAATAAACAGTTAAAGCCTGATTAGCTATAGGGCGATGAGATACGTCAATAGGATCCTCATGGTTTTTTCATGACTCCTATGAAGTACCTCTATTCTACTATGGCTGTTTTTCAGGTATTAGAGTCGGTACTTCATAAAGTATCGGCTCTTTTTTGTATGTGTCTTCACCCTACCGCTGCAGGCGGGAAGGGTGAGCATGAGGACTCGTAAAACTAATAGCAACGATCGAGCAACATATAAGTATACAAGTTGTGTTCGTAATGAAGATGGTAGTTATAGTGAAGAAACTATCGAGATTAAACCAGGCGAAAATGGTGTAACCGTTGCGGATATTAAGATGCTTCACTCAATGGATGACAGTGAGGTTTACTACAACAATAAGAACCTGCGTCCAACTAGAACTGCTGAAGAAAAAGCTGAGATTAAGGCGTGGAAAGAAGAATATATCCAGCATTTTAATCTTAAGCATGGTTATGAGCCGAATAAAGATGATGTGGAGTATGCTACTGAAGAGCATTTTCCACGTAACTATAATCTTTCACTTGACTTTGATGCACGTCGAGAGTGTCGTATTGATGTCAAAAGCTGATTAGGTGGGTGCAAGTTTGCCCTTGTGTAGCAGGGCTTAGCGAGGGCTATCGTTAAAAGGTTTAATGCGAAGCGGCTTTAAGCTGGGTTCTCGCGGTTTTTGAGTGCGATTTTGCTGTATGAGGGAAGATATCAACGCTCTAGGGTTGTGAGTGCAATAAGTTCAATGACTGTTTTACTTGTGCACAATGTGATATATAAATGTATCAATCACTTGGATTTTCAATTCAGATTGGGAACTTGTTTGCATTTGAACCATAAATCACAGTCATTAGATAAAAAATAAAGGAGTAAACTATGGAACATAATTGCGGATTTATTAACGATAAAAAAGCATTTAGATATAGAGCAGCAGCCATCATAGTCGAAAAAGGTTGTGTGCTATTTGCAAGAAATGATGAGGACGACTATTTTTACTCAGTTGGCGGAGCGGTTCACATGGGCGAGACATCAGAAGAAGCCGTTAAGAGAGAAGTATTTGAAGAGACAGGTCTTAATTATGAAGTAGATCACCTTGCTGTCATACACGAGAACTTATTCATCGGCAGCTCTGGCTTAAAAGGAGTAGACTTCCATGAGCTGACATTCTACTACATGATGAAGCCCATGGGCAAAAGAGATTTTACGAGCCAAAGCACTACAGAGTCAGATGCTAAAGAGACAATGCATTGGTTACCTATAGATGAGCTTGATAAGTTCAAGGCTTACCCGACATTTATGAAAGAATATCTTAAATCGGAGCATAGTGGAATAGAGCATATAATTTCAGATGAAAGATATTAATGAATTCCGCTATTATGGCAAGAGATCGTTACATAAACATTATTTCTGTTTATGTTCGGACAGAACAATCAGACGAAAACATTAGCCAGGATACCATTAGAGCAGTTCGAAGATGTACTCTCTTACATAAATTATGAAAACATAGATCATGATACAATTGCGCTTATCGGAGTCTCGAAAGGCGCAGAATACGTGTTGATGTCGGAGCAATGGTCATTGAATTCGGTGGAGAGGAAGAAGAAAATCAGAAGGCTAAAGCGGAGTCTCAAACCTTGATACTTGAAACACTTATGTTTTGGATTGATTACCGTAGTGCTTTTACACTGCCACGACGTGGAATATCAGATTGTATAAATTAGCATTTGAAGGAGAAATCAATGAGCTTAGATGAATTGAGGAATGATATCATCATAAAGCAGAAAAAAGGATTGCCATTTATCATGGCATCGGTGATTATATGGCTTCTGATAGTACTTGTGTCAATTTTAAATATCAATATGGATATGAAAAATTTATTGGTATTTTGCTGTTCATGCCCATTATTACCGCTGGCTTGGCTCATTGGTAAACTTATAAAGGTTGATATCTTTTCAAAACAAAATCCACTTGGGCAATTAGGCTTCATTTTCACCTTAAATCAAATGATTTATTTATTAATCGTTATGTGGGTGTTTAGTGCGGTTCCGGGAAAGATGATTATGGTATACGCTATGGTCTTTGGCGCACATTTACTGCCGTATTCATGGTTGTATCAATCAAAGGGATATACAGTTGCTGCAATTTCCATTCCGATGATTTCCTTGATTTTAGGATGTGCATTAAACGGCACAACGGTTGCTGTTGCGGCATGTATTATTGAGATAGTATTTGTTTGTGTATTACATATGGAATTAAAGAAAATGGGAGATAACTACAACAAATCCCAGTTTGTAGAGCTTGGCAAGGATCAAGTTTCTATGAAATAGAAATGGAAATCTAAAAGCGTTATGTGTAAATAATTAAGGCGGTAGTAATACCGTCTTTTTTGATGCCTAAAAAGGTTTCAGAATTCAAGGTTAAATTTTCAGAGTTCAAAGAAATAGCTTCATAGTTTAATGTTAAGTTTTCGTTGTATCCAACACGTGATGAAACTAGACCACTCAATTTCATGTGGAGATATTATAAAATCCAGACTATTGAATTTTCTTTAGTCTATTCTTATGTTCAAAAATCAACCTATAGAATAGATGGAGTTATCGCCGGCATCATAGCACTTGACCGTGCTATAAAAAGCGGTAATACAAAGGCAATGCGAAGGTAACACGAACACGAAAAACATGTATGGCAGCTGAGGGATCTTATTCATATAAATTGTGTTGCAATATGCGATACAGTATTTTATGATGTGTGTATGGAGGTTGATTGATATGGCAGTTACTAAAACAGCGAATGTGAATGTGAGAATACAAGAAAATATTAAACAGCAGGCGGAGCAGATTCTGGAAACGATTGGAGTTCCTAGGGCTACTGCTATTGACATGTTTTATCGTCAAATCATTCTTAATAAGGGTATTCCGTTTACGCTTACTATTCCGAAGTCGCTTTCGGCACGAGATGATATGGATGAGAAAACGTTTAACGCGTTGATGGCTAAAGGTTATGATCAGGCGGTTCGTGGTGATAGTTATCCTATAGATGATGTTTTTGAAGATCTTGAACGAGGTCTTTAATGGATGAGTATAAGATAAAAGTTACTCGTCAGGCGAAAGAGCATCTTGCACTTATTCGAGAATATATTGCCACTGAGTTACAAGCACCGATAGTGGCTAAAAGAATGCTCGAGCTGTTGAAGTCGGAAATGATGTCTTTGCAGACGATGCCTTATTGTGTGAAGTTAATTAGTGAGCAGCCGTGGTGTGAACTTGGTTTTAGAAGAATACGCGTAAAAAATTATTACGTTTATTTTTGTGTTGATGATAGTAGAAAAGAAGTTCAAATACTCGCGGTTATCTACGTGAGAAGAGACCAGACTAAACAACTGGAAGAATTGTAATGTAACGCGCTATTAAGCCAATCTTAAACCTTTTAACGATAGCTTTTCCTATCGTTAAAAAGTGCACCCAATATCCATAGTGTGCACTCAAAAAAGTGTAGCCGTATAGTAGTTCTTTCAATCCATCGTGTTTTCTTTGCGCCGGTTTTACCATTCTTAACCATCTTGTTGCTACATACACTACCAATGGGATTATTGCAAGAGTTCATCATTTAATTACAACAGTAGATTAGGTTAGTTTCATTAGAGTATTCTAATTGTAGTCTATTTGCATAATTTAGTATTTTTTTTTGGGGGGGGGGGATAACCCTATTTCTAGTTGTTACAAGTAAAACTTATAACACCTTATACATTTTATATGTTATCAAAAATAACAACAACAATTGTATGGCAAAAAATCATGTAATAAGATGAGTACTAAACCTAATGATAGGTCTTTTATATATTGTAATTACAAAGGAGAATTTCTATGAAATGTCATATTTTTAAGTCTATTGCTGTAGTTGTTGTAGCATTATCAACCTGTATTTCTCTGGTATCAACTGCTCAAGCTAGTGAGATAGTGGATAACGAACCAAGTGTTGTAGAAAGTAATGTCAGTGATGTGAATATAGATAATTATGCTAAGCGTCTTGAAATTATTTTTTCAAGGTATCTCAAGTTTAATGAAATTAATAAAAAATGGACTATAACACAAGCTGGGGAGTTTTCTCATGTTCCGAAAGAAGTGCTTGAGAATTTAATTCATAAGCTCAATGCAAATGCATCTGTTGATAAGATTTCGTCTAATGATAATCATGCAGTGCGTTCGAAGGATTATGCTAAATGTATAATTAATGCTACTGGGCTAGGCACCCTTGCTGGAGTATTTCATGGTGCTTTCACAAAGTTACTTGAAAAGCAGCTTTGGAAGCAAGCTGCTATGTATATTTTAAAGGTAGCTGGTTCAGCCGCATTTAGAGGTGGAGCTGTGGGCCTAGCTGCATGTTTAGCAGCTTCTGCTATTTGGTGTGCGACTCCGTGGAGTGAGTGAGGAGGATATTCTCATGTACAAAGTTCTTATGTTCGTGCTGAAGTTGGTTATGTTTACAGCTGTGAATTTTATGTTCCTTTACTTGTCGATGGTGGTATTCGGCCATGATTTTGGTGCGATGTTCAAAACGTATGGGAATGCGCTCGGTCCGCTTATGTTTGTGCTTGCTTTGATGACAACGATGTCGTTGCCTAATGAAGGAACTATTTTTGAGGGTAAGCGGCAAAAGTGTGTCTAAAAACCCGAGTTTTCGTTGAAATACCAAGGAAAACTTGCTGTAGTTAAGCTAAAAAAGCTTAACATTTAGTATTACTTGACATTGAAAACAAAAGGGGCTTAGGACAATTTTTTAGACATTTTGTGCAATCATAGCACGATGTTCCCTAATTGTCTTTTAAGCCCCATTTTAATTTTGTGATTGTTGTAAAAATCAATATAAGTATGAATAGTTTGACGTAATTCTTCTGTACTATCCCAGTTATGTTGCAAGAAGGTTTTCTCTTGCCAGAAGAAGACTATCTCTTTGATATTAAAAACCATAAATAGATTCAAAAATGCACGTTTAGACCATTTGAGACAATCTGTTTCATTATAACTATTCTCTTTAACTACTCTAATCTTGCGCTCTAAAAGTCCAATACGTTGCTTAAAAGGAGAGCTGCCTTCGTACATAACGTCTTTATTTTACACAAATTGCTCTTAAAAGAGAATCTTTCGTTTTTTGTAAAAGATGAAACAGAAAGCGAGGTGATGGAAATGCAAAAGAATGTTAAGCAGACCTTGAAGCTTGTAGTTTCCAAGGCTAGCAGGTGATGCGCTTTTACAAAAAACCATCACGACAGGTTTCATTAACCTTGCTCAAAGCTAAAAAAGACTACACGAAAATAGCTGATGAGATTGATGAGCTTAAGGTTAAGAAACAGCAGATTCTTATAGAAAAAGCAGGTCAAGAAGATGCTAAAAGACGAATCAGAGAAATGGAAGATTTTCTGAAAAGTGAGCGTCACGATATTAGTGAGTATGACGAGAAGCTGGTAAGAAAGTACATCAAGAAAATAAAAGTTTACGAGGACAGGTTCAGCGTAACTTTTAAATCAGAGATTAGTGTGAATATTGAAAGGGCATCGTAAAAGTCAAAAGAATGTGAGCGTTTGAAATGTTACAAAAGTCAGCCTAGGGGAGTTCCTCTAGGCTATTTTTTATGTTCAAAAACCAAGTTATTAAGCCAGTCTTAAACCTTTTAACGATAGCTTTTCCTATCGTTAAAAAGTGCACCCAGTATCCATAGTGTGCACTCAAAAAGTGTAGCTATACTACCCGTTCTCTCAATCCACGTGGAGACTGTTGTTTTGATGTCAAGAGCTGATTAACTGAGCAAATTTTGTCTTTGTGTAGCAGGGGTTTACAGGGTCTATTGTTAAAAGGTTTAGCGTGCGGTGGATTTAAGCTGGGTTCTCGCGGTTTTTGGGTGTGTTTTGGCTGTATGAGGGAACATGTCGACGCTCTAGGGTCGAGTGCACAGGATGGTAACGGTAAAAAGTACACACGACTTGCTCACAGGCTACAGCGTCAAAGATAGGCAATTTCTTATAATGTAAAATATCTAGTAATATATACAAATATAATGAAATATATCCAAATACAACCAAATACATTGACCTTTTATAAAAAGCAGATATAATGGTAATTAGGTCTGTAGTGATGAAAATTTAGAGGCGGTATAACACAGATGAAAAATGAAGAAAGCTATATCAGCATTGATGAAGCGGCAGAATACTTGGGGATAAAAACTGTCACTCTGAGAACCTGGATAAGAAAAAAACCAGATATGCCAGTATATAAAATAGGAAAACTTTGGAAATTTAAACGCTCGGAATTAGATAAATGGATTGCCAGTGGAGAAAGTGCAGAGTAGCTGTTAAGTTAGGAGGGTGATTCATATTGTCTAAAATAGAACTTTACAACGATGACTGTATTGTTGCTATGGATAATCTTAGGGCAAAATCAATAGATTTAATTGTTACAGATCCGCCATATAATCTTGGTAGTTTTATGAAAACTAGAGATACTAATCTAAAAAAGATGAGAGACAATTTTTTTGCTGCCGCAGGTTGGGATGACATGGGTTTTGAGGAATGGAAGAAATCCATGGAGTCTTTTTTTGAACTATCTTCTAGAGTCATGAAAAAGGGTGGCTCTATGATTGTGTTTATGGCTATTATAAAAGTTGAAACGATTATAAAGTTAGCTGAGAAATACGGATTTTACTATAAGACAACAGGGATTTGGCATAAAACTAACCCTATGCCCAGAAATATGAATTTACATTTTGTAAATTCTACAGAAGCATGGGTGTATTTCACTTATAAAACAAAGACTGGAACATTTAACAATGGTGGAGCTATGTTTCATGATTTTATAGAAACATCCGTCACTCCGAATAGCGAAAGAAAATATGGAAAACATCCAACGCAAAAGCCAGAAAGTTTGATGCAGCACTTTGTAGAAATACTTTCCAACCCTGGTGATAATATTCTAGATCCATTTATGGGCTCTGGAACAACGGGAGTTGTTTCAAAACGAGCTGGTCGCAATTTTATAGGTATAGAATTAAACTCAGAATACTACAACATTGCTAAATCTAGGATAGAGGGCAAATAAATGCAACCAACGGTAATAGATTTATTTTCAGGCGTAGGAGGATTATCGTTAGGCTTTGAAGAAGAAGGATTTAGTGTTCTTTTAGCTAATGAGTATGATGAATCCATTGCAAACGCTTATATGAAAAATCATAAAACAACAAAAATGGTCGTTGGTGATATTACCTCTCTTGATTTGGATGCTGTTTTTGGAACATATAAAAATAAGATTGACGTCATTATAGGAGGGCCACCTTGCCAAGGCTTTTCGCAAAAAGGTCAGCGGAAAACAATCTACGATAAAAGAAATTTTTTATTTGAATATTATGTAAAGGTAGTTGAGCTTGTAAAACCTAAGTATTTTGTAATGGAGAATGTCCCAAACCTGCTTACTGCTGAAAAAGGTTATTTTTTTAATGAAATTGAGACGCTATTTAATGCTATGGGGTACTTTTTGCAGCATGGAGTACTTAATGCCGCGGATTTTGGAGTACCACAAAATAGAAAAAGAGCAGTTATTATTGGCAAAATGAATGGGGTTGCTCCGTCTTTACCATCTTCGCTGAATGAGAAAGTAACTATATGGGACGCAATTAGCGACTTGGCATTTTTAGAATCAGGAGAAGGCGATGAGGTGCAAGAATACAGATATGCGCCTCAAAGCGAGTATGAAAAAAAATTACGTGGACATGCTAACCTTTTGTATAATCATAAGGCAACAAAACACTCTCCACTTTCATTAAAAAGATTGAGAATGATTCCTCCTAATGCCGGTAAAGAAGTTTTACCAAAAGAGCATCTGACTAAATCCATATATAGTGGTACGTGGACCAGAATGAAAAAAGATGATATATCCGTCACGATAACAACAAGATTTGATACACCTTCTTCAGGCAAATTTACTCATCCTTTTTTAAATCGGGCATTAACAGTAAGAGAAGCGGCCAGGATACAGTCATTCCCAGATGAATTCATATTCATTGGTAGTAAGAGTTCTCAAATGAGACAAGTTGGTAATGCTGTTCCGCCACTATTGGCATCAGCAATCGCTAGAGTAATTAAAAATGATATTATGGAGGGAAACACTGATGAATAGACCAGATAATATGTCCGTTTATAATGCATTGGATTTAAAGCTTGGTATTAAATCTTCGCTCCCACATGTTAAGAGTGCTGTCGCGCTAATACTTTTGTTTTGGGAGTGCTCTATTAAGTCTGCTGAGCTTCAGTATTCCGTGCAAAGTGGAGACAAAATAGTAATTAATCCAAATTTGAAAACTGCTATTAAAAATAAACTAGCACAAATTTGTAAACAAGATGGTATTAACATTGATACAGTAATAGATGCTATAAATAATAATTCACTATTTAAGTCTCAAATGGAATCGCTAATAGTAGCCTTTGAGCTAATTTGGAAGTTAGCAAAAATCAGCTTTATTGATGAAGATAAAACTGCTAGTGCAGAAAGGACAGGTGGAATAAGGTATCCCAAAAAATTAATCTATACGGTCAATGCTGACATTATCGATACTCTAATTGACAATGATTGGGATGCTTATGTACGTATTTTGATTTTGTGGATTGGTGTTGATATTAATTATGATAAGCAGATAGAGACTCGATTGAGTCGCTTGTTAACTGCAATATCTGAAGGCGCAATCTTTAAATTAGTTGATGGTACTAATGATGTTATTTTTAATCAAAACGACGTGTATAAGAAACTAATGCAAACTAAAAATAATGTAGACTTAAATGGAGATGAAGAAGCTAAAGGTTCTTTAAGAATACTTAAATCTCTGCTTTCGGATGGACTAAACCCATACCTTGAGGGCCATAATGGAGATGTTCAGATATTAAAAGGTCAGTTTAATAATCTAGAGGAATATCAAAAAAGGGTAGAAACCTTTCTGCAGCTATCAGCCACAAAAATAATAGGCTTCGAGGATGCAAATATAGATAAAGAGACCGATAGACAAGATTCGCTTGAAAATAATCGCGTTGCAAGTGGGCGTAATATTCTTCTATATGGTGTTCCGGGTTCTGGTAAGAGTTGGACTATTGAGCATGAATATTGCAAACCTGGAAGTGTTGTAGAAAGACTTGTATTTCATCCTGACTACACTTATTCAGATTTCATTGGACAGATTCTTCCAGCAGTTTCAGATGATGGACAAGTAAGTTATAAGTTTACTCCTGGACCTTTTACGAATATCCTTCGTGAATCATATAACAATCCGAGCAAGGAGTACATCCTTATTATTGAAGAGATTAATCGTGGTAACGCTCCTGCTATCTTCGGAGAAGTGTTCCAGTTGCTTGACCGTAAAGTAGAAATTCGTGATATTGATGACAACGGATATCCCATCGGTACAAGTGAGTACGGTATTACAAATATGAATATTGCTGAGGAGATGTACGGCAAGGATAGAAAAACAGAAAAGGTTCGTATTCCTTCAAACCTTTCCATCGTAGGTACGATGAACACATCAGATCAAAATGTTTTCACGTTAGATACAGCTTTTCAGCGCAGATGGGATATGCGTCTTATCGAGAACAATTTTGCCAGTGTCGACAGTTCGCTTGCTGATGCAGAAATCCTTGACACTGGAATAACATGGAAAAATTTCTGCGTTGAAATCAATAAGATTGTTGTTGGGAATAGTACAAGGATGACTTCTGCGGAGGATAAGAGACTTGGAGCATACTTTGTTCATGTTTATGATCTTAAATACGATGATACTATGGGAGATCTGAAAGAATATGACACTCTTCGTGTTAAAGAAACCAGTGGCTCTCTTACCGATGATGAGAAGTCCAGAATTGCAGTGATTCGTGATGCAATGCGACAAAATAGGAAGTTCCCTGAAAAGGTAATAAAGTATCTTTGGGATGATGCATTTAAATTCAACCGTGAAATTATTTTTGAGGTTAATGAATATCAAAGTCTTGAACAAGTAATACATGCTTTTATGTATGCCAGTGGTACTGAGCGCTTTAAGGTGTTTAAAGATAATGTCAGGGATGCATTTGCTAATGTAGAAGAAGATTAAGTCGGTGATTTATATGGATTTAGACTCAGCATCAAAGTCAATCAAGGAATTTGATATTAAAAAACACTGCCATGTTAACACAAATGAAGATGGTGATCGTTTTGTTGGTATCAAAGCTGATTCTGATAATGCTATGGTCTATTTTCCAATCGGATATGAGTTGCCAAAAACCGATGCTGAAATTAGAACAGACATAAAGCATTTAATACAAGTGTTATCTGAATTTACAACAAAAGATGACAGATTATTGGCAATTAATAAGTTTACAGCACCACAATTAGTAGGCTTCCCTATCAATGCGTATAAAAATGTTATAGAATATTATTTTTCAATTGGTGGCGCCTATTATGTTGAGAAAGAGCAAGTATATACTACTGCTTCAACTGGTAAGCAGGATTGGGCAAGAACTGCACGAAAGCAAATGCCTCTTGTTCAAAGCAGAAATGGTGTGAGTTCTTTTGTGTTTACACAGTTTGAAGTTCGATCTTCAACTCCAAATGACACGAAAGAAATAACGCAGATCAATAGATTCTGTGTGTATGAAGCGTTTAAGAGACTTGGATGGCTGTATGTTCCCTATATGCCAGAGGAATCAGGGTCACATCCGGATATTAAGACGTCAATAAGAATTGTCCAAAACAAGCTTGCTACTACAAATGACGATAGGAAGAAATCCTTATTTCGTAGCATGAATGACATGCTTGAGTATATGTATGAGAAGACTTCAGATAAGCAATTCTACTTTGGTACAGATGACTTTGATCATGTGTGGGAAAAATTAATTGATCGAGCATTTGGAGAGAAGGACAAAAATAAATATTTTCCTCGTTCAAGATGGTTGCTTGATTGCGGCAAATACAAAGAAAAGAAACCTTTGATACCGGATACAATCATGATATATAACGATAAATATTACGTTCTTGACGCTAAGTACTATAAATACGGTTTGACTGGGATTCCTGACCATCTGCCTAACGGTTCGTCAATCAATAAGCAAATTACATATGGCGAATATTTGGAAAAGAATAAGAATGTAGATGCGAAATCTCTATTTAATGCTTTCATCATGCCGTACAATATGGCAAAGAACTATTTTAGTCTGACGTCTTTTGTTGGAAACATTGGTGAGGCAATTGGCGACTGGAGACGCAACAAAAAATACTATGAACGAATCCAAGGAATTGTGATTGATACAAGGTACCTAATGTACCATTATTCAGGTAAGCCGATAAAGGAAAAGGCTGCACTTGCAGAATCTATAGAGTCTGTTCTGAGCAGGAAGGAAATAAAATTTACAAAGGAATCATCTCTTTCTAAAATAGTATCTTATGCGCGTAAGCCTACTGATTCTATGGTTGCCGAAGACCGTGGCACGTACGATATAGATTAAATATAAAAAATACTATTGCAGAATCTCTGTTTGTAGTACTACAGACAGAGACTTTATTTTATAGTTCTTCTTTTTCCTTTTCTTTTCCTATATCGGTCTTGTGTAACTCTGTTGCAGCATTCTTTGCTACAGAAACGTTTCCTTGTTGATGTGGTATTTACAAGGAAATACCGACCACATCTAGGATTATCACAGGGGCGATATAACTCAAGATCTGGTTTCAAGTAAAATATGGAGAAATATACAGCACTAAGAAGTGAATCTACTTTCCAGGAAGGAGTCATGGTTTCTGGATCATAAACAGGATGTATATCTTTAATATTGTAATTAATTTCTTCCTTAATTAGAAACTTAGCGATTTCAATTACTGCTACTTTCATTATTTCAGAGAAATTATTGGAGCTATCTCCATTCATGTCATAAAAGAAGTGAAATAGGAAATCGGAAATTTTCTTAGCTGTATCTTGTTTCTCATAATTAACAAACATCAAAGTTACTTTAATATATAGCTCGTTTTGAAATCCTTGAACAGATTTATAACCTCCAATACTATCGTTATAATCATTGATGCTCAGATTATATGTGCCATATAAAGAGTCTGCAATAGTGTAGGTATCTCCATCAAATTTTTCCTATTTTCTTTTAGGAGATAATTCAGATGGAGAGTTGTTAATCGTTTCAAGATAAGAATTGTGGCAGCTTGAATAAGGTTTATTCATAAAATCTGTATTTATAGAAATATCCTTACGGAGGAGTAAAGAGATAACCAATTCGCAAATCTTTTTATAATTCTTTCTAATTTCACTACAGCAGTCATTAACTCAACTGTCGCTTTCAATCGGTTGATTATTTCATACAAAATTTTTTCATCGAATCCAGTATAGGAAGTTTCTGATACAGGAAATAAGAAACCATTGCTTTTAAAGAAAGAAAAAAGTTCTTTAGTTAGTTTGTTAGATAATGAAATTAATTTACCAAGTATATTTCGATCCTCTGTGCTTACATTAGATGCAATCCGAAATAAACCACCTTTGGCAGTGTAACCAAATTTCAGGTATTGCTTGTAATTTTAATCTGATTGTAGGCTCTTTCCCTGGAGATGTGTGTTCTATATCTTCAACGCAGTCACAACTACAGCTTTCAAACATAAATAAAAAATTTTCAAAATTATTTACGGAATTTTTTCTTTGATCAAGGGCATTTTGAATCCTTTCTATTGTAATAAAGTCATGGATTATAGCATGGCTTTATTTTTTGGTTGCAAAAAGTAATGTCAATTTATTTGGAATATATCGCTTATATACTTTAATGACGAGTAATGTAAATAATTTAGCATTACTTTTCCATTAAAGTTATGCTATTTTTTACTATCTTCTATTACTTTCTTTACTTGATTATATTTAATTCAGAGTTAATCAATAACTCTGATGTGATTTCAACTAATGAAATGAATATCGTTGCATAGGTTGAGAACATCAAATTTAAATCACAAAGCCTGATTAGCTATAGGGCGATGAGATACATCGTAGAGTCTCTACGGGTTTATTCCGTGGGGTGCTATGTGAAGTACCTCTATTTTCCTATGGTTATTTTCAGTTAAGAAAGCCGGTACTTCACCTAGAGTACCGGCTCTTTTTGTATGTTCTCTCCATCGCTCCGACCGCTACAGAACGCCTGCTTATTACACGTAAAAACATATAAGGAGAAAAATTATGATAGAAAAAGTAAACCCGTCACATGTCGACAAGATTGCGGATCGTATTGCTGGAGCAATTGTTGATCTGGCTTACAAGCTGGATGAGAATCCAAAGATTGCTGTTGAAGTGATGCTCGGGCATGGTAAGTGTGCCGTGTTTATTGAAAGCACGGTGATGTTTAAGTTTAAGGATATTAAAAATATTATCCACCGTTTAAGCCCTGGGAAAGTAAAGATTGATATTACGGTTGTGCCACAGGATAAGCATTTAAGCCAAAACCAAAACGGCATGGTTCGCTGTGGTGATAACGGGATTTTTAAAGGCGTACCACTAACAGGCGAGCAGAAGAAACTCTCGGCTATTGCTCGAAAGGTTTATGAAAAGTATCCGTCTGACGGCAAGTATGTTCTTGATGGTGAAAAGCTTATCATCTGCCAGTCTCACGCTAAACGAGAAGACTTATTGAAAGACTATCCGACAGCGTTTGTTAATCCTTTAGGTGACTGGACAGGTGGTATCAGCGTGGATACGGGAGCGGTTAACCGAAAACTCGGGTCAGACATGGCTGATGCTGTCACGGGCGGCGGCTTGCATGGTAAAGATCTTACGAAAGCTGACGTGTCGGTTAATATTTACGCGTTTTTGAAAGCGCAGGAAACCGGCCGGGTGGTTGAGTTTTCTTGTGCTATCGGGGATGAAATGGTTGATGGTAAACCGTATGCGCAGATTGTGAAAATTGCGAAAGATTATATTGACTCGGTGGGTGGTTTTGAAAAGCTGGCTTGCTGGGGTCTTTTCTAACGGGAGGAAAGCTTATGGAAAAAGAAATGCAGTATTATTTGGCTGACGTAAGTGAGCTTATCCCGTATGTGAGAAACGCTCGCACGCACTCGGAGACGCAAGTGGCTCAGATAGCGGCAAGTATTCGCGAGTTTGGTTTTCTATCCCCAATTCTAGTAGCGGAAGATAATACGATTCTCGCAGGGCATGGCAGGCTTGCCGCGGCTTTAAAACTGGGGCTTAAAAAAGTTCCGTGCGTTAAAGAAAATCATTTAACTGAAACACAAAAGCGTGCTTATATTATTGCGGATAATAAGCTTTCACTTAACGCAGGCTGGGATGATGAGCTTTTAGCTGTTGAATTGTCGGAGCTTGAAGGAGCTGATTTTAACCTTGATCTTCTCGGATTTGACGAGGCGGAGCTTTCCAGTATTTTTGATGCTGATAAAGACGTAAACGAAGATGATTTTGATGTTGAAAAAGAATTGGAAGAACCGTGTTTTTCTAAAACAGGTGACATGTGGATGCTTGGTAAGCATCGTATTATTTGCGGTGATGCTACTAAGTTAGAAACATATAAGACGCTTCTTGAGGATACTAAAGTGAATCTGGTGGTTACTGATCCGCCTTATAACGTGAACTATGAGGGTGCTGCTGGGAAAATTAAAAACGATAATATGGAGAATGATAAGTTTTACCAGTTTCTTTTCAACTCGTTCGTGAACATGGAGCAGGCGATGGCGGATGATGCGTCTATCTACGTGTTTCATGCTGACACGGAGGGTTTGAATTTTAGAAAAGCATTCCAGGACGCGAGGTTTTAGGCTTATACCCTTTAATGCCTGATCGTATGAGAGTTGACCGGGATGAGAGTGGTCAAATTTTTTACGAGTATACGTTAAGTGATAGTGATGTTTTAGCGGGTAAAGAAACGAGTGTGAAACTTAAACCCTTTGACGTGCTTCATATTCCCGGTCTTGGTTTTGACGGTCTTGTTGGCTATTCGCCTATTGCGATGGCAAAAAACGCTATCGGTATGGCGATAGCTACGGAAGAGTATGGTGCATCGTTTTTCGCTAACGGTGCTACACCAAGCGGCATCTTGGAATACCCTGGAACAGTGAAAGATCCGTCTGGTATGAGGGATAGTTGGAATAAGGGGTTCTCGGGTTCTAACTCGCATAAGATAGCGATTTTAGAGGAAGGCATGAAGTATACGCCTATTTCTATTTCGCCTAACGAAGCACAGTTTCTTGAAACTCGTAAGTTTCAGATTAACGAGATCGCTCGTATTTTTAGAGTCCCACCACACATGGTTGGTGATTTGGAAAAATCGAGTTTTTCTAATATTGAGCAGCAGTCGCTGGAGTTTGTGAAATACACGCTTGATCCTTGGGTGGCGCGTTTTGAACAGTCTATTACGAGGCGGCTTTTTACTGATAAGGAGAAAGAAACCTATTATGTGAAGTTTAACGTGGATGGTCTTCTTCGAGGAGACTATCAGAGTCGTATGAATGGTTATGCTACCGCTCGTCAAAACGGTTGGATGAGCGCAAACGATATTAGACAGTTAGAAAACCTGGATAAGATTCCCGCCTGTGAGGGTGGTGACTTGTATTTGATTAACGGTAACATGCTCCCACTTAACCGTGCGGGAGCGTTCACTGTAATTGGCAGAAATAAGTTAGGTGATTAAGATGAATTTGTGTCTTGATAATATTAATATAACATGTTAAATTAATATTGTTGTAGTATAACTGTTTAGACAGTGGATGAATCATTTAGGCAACGAAGACATAACGAATTATCTTAACGTTAAGCGAAAAATAGAATTTAATCTCTATGGATACTTAACTAAGATAATATCCTACACTATGAGAGTATACAACAAATTAAGAATATAGAATTCTAGGAGGTGTAATACTATGTCTAAGAAAAAAATGTATATTTCGCTAGGAACTTTACTTTTATTGGTTCTATTTGTATTTACTGGAATTTTTATTATTGGAAATAATCCAGCATCAAAGAATAGTGGAAATATAGCTCATAAATTGATGCCAGTAAACGTAGCTTATGCTGAAACGTTAGATGATATAAAGGGATCCATGAATAAGTTGATGGTGGAATTAGAAACTGAGACGAAGACTAATCCACAAGTGGCTATGCAGGCACATCCAGGAAAGTTTATTAGGAATTCTAAAAACTATCAAAGAATATTGAAACTGGGACTGAAGGCAATTAAACCTCTTTACGATGCTATTTATGATAGTAGAGATGCTGGATGCTATGAATATATTCTAGCTATGGCTATTGAAGACATAACTGGTGAAAAGTTTGTTTACAATTCTGACTATGGTTGGAAAAATTCGTTAGAGTTTAGGATGGCTTATGACGAAAAAGTAAACAATACAAGGTTTAATGTTGAAAGAATCAGTAATAATGAAACTTTGAATGATCATGACCGAACTCAGAAATTTAAGGAATTAGGGATTTTTGCAGTTTCTGATTTAATTAAAGAGTATAGGAAAAGTGATTCCAAAGTTTCTAAACCATCGATATTAGAAGCTGTTAAGGGAATTACTAGTAAGTATAAAGAACTTGCAATAACGGAAAGAACTCCAACTGAGAGTATTCTAGATGAAACACAATTATTTGATTCTCTAGTTTCCTTAAATGGAAGAGCATACAAGTAAGGTGGATTATCTAACTGTAAAGCTAGTTCTTTAGGTATTATATGAGTGTTATACGAACATGAAGCGACCAAGAAAATCTTGGTCGCTTCTTTATATAAGAGAGGAGGAAAAAGGTAATGAGGAAGTTTTGGCAGTGGAAAAACCAAAAGGAAAATCAGGAGTCAAATGAAATATTGGAGAGGACACTGTTTCTTAACGGTACGATTGCTGAAGAATCATGATTTACTGGAATATTATGAAGTGCAATATTCCTTAGAAATAGAATCAGATGATAAAGCTTATAACGGAAGCACATACAAATCTCTTTATAATTAATAAGTGTAAGGAAATTATTGAAAGAGAAAAGCAATATTCTAAGAAATTTTCTACAGTATCAGAAGAGTTAAAGAAAAAATTTCTAGTAAATATATGAATCAGCAAATAGATTTGATGGTAGCAATGTGTAATGAAAATCCGACAGAAGCAATAGGAAAGTCAAAAGAATTACTAGAAAGTTGTTGTAAAACAATCATTGAAAGCAACGGTGAAATTATAAAAGATTCAATAAATATGGGACAACTTGTAAAACAAACTCTAAGTTCATTGAATATTCCCAATAAAGGCGTGGCAATGGATTTAGAAGAAGAAATTGTGAAACAAATTACAGGGAGTCTTAATGGTTTAAGTAGTGGAATAATTGAATTAAGAAATCATTATGGAAGTGGGCATGGTCGTTCTGCAAAATTAATGGATTAACAAAACGACATGCAGAATTATCTGTTGGGGCAGGTATAACTCTTGTCTGCTATTTGTGGGATATATTTTTATTAATAAATGCAAATAAATGAGAATGATAAAATTAAATGGAGATACTAAAAATGGTAGATTTTAAGAAAAGAATTGCTTTAAAAAGTAAATCGAAAATTACCAATCCTATTGATTTATATAAAACGCTTGATAGAAAGAGTATCGCAGGTCCTTTAAGACCTGTTCAAAAATATGCTTTGGAAGAGTGGTATAACAATAGAAAAGATGAAAGAGATCTCATTGTAAAGCTTCATACTGGAGAAGGGAAAACTTTAATTGGTTTACTAATGCTACAATCAGTACTTAATTTAGGAGAGGGTCCATGCATATATGTTTGTCCTAATATTTATTTAGTCAAACAGGTTTGTTGGGAAGCTGAAAAATTTGGTATTCCATTTTGTGCAATTGATAATAATAATGAAATTCCTAATGAGTTTTTATCAGGTGAAAAAATACTAATAACTCATGCACATAAAATATTTAATGGGAAATCAATTTTTGGAATAGGTAATAATTGTACAAAAGCAGGAACAATTGTTTTGGACGATTCTCATGCTTGTATAGATGTATTAAAGAATTCGTTTACTGTAACTATAAGCAGGGAAAACAATGAAACCATTTATAATAAGATACTAACGTTATTCTCAGATGATTTAATAGAGCAAGGTGAGGGGAGCTATTTAGATATTAAATCTGGAGAATACGAAACTTTCATGATGGTTCCATACTGGGCATGGAATAGTAAAAAGGCTGAACTTTTATCTATTCTATCTGATTTTACCAATATGGATGAAATTAAGTTTGTGTGGCCATTGATGAAGGATAAAATAATAGAATATTCTTGTTTTATTTCAGGAAGTAAGATTGAGATTGCTCCATATAACATTAACGTAGAACAATTTGGGACATTCTCAAAAGCTAAGAGAAGAATTTTAATGTCTGCAACAACTCAAGAAGATATTTTCTTTGTCAAAGGATTAAATTTTTCAAGTGATGCAGTAGCTAATCCAATTGTGTATCCACAATTAAGATGGTCTGGTGAAAAGATGATATTGATGCCATCACTAATATGTGAGACCTGTGATAGAGACTTAGTTGCAACTAAATTTGCATCGGTGAATACTAAGAAATTTGGAATTGTTGCTATTGTTCCAAATACAAAAAGAGCTATCTATTACAGTAAATTAGGTTCAAAACTTCCACAAAATAATCAAGAATTATTTTCTGTGATAGATGATCTAAGAAAAAGTAATTTTGGAAAAACCGTTGTGATAAATAATAGATATGATGGGATTGATTTGCCAGATGAAAGCTGCAGAGTTTTGATAATGGATTCAATGCCATTTCTAAACAACTTCTCTGATAGATATGAAGAAAAGTGTTGCCCTAATAGTGAAATTATAAATAAAAAAATAGCACAAAAGATTGAACAAGGATTAGGAAGGGCTGTTCGTGGAGAAAAAGATTATTGCGCTATTCTTGTAATAGGATCTGATATAGAAAAATTTATGAGAGGCGTGTTAACAAGAAAATATTTTTCTGCCCAGACACAGAAACAAATAGAGATTGGGTTTGAAGTCGCAAAAATGGCAAAAGAAGAAATTAGTGAAGAAGATCAGCCTATGAAGCAGATTATTTCACTAATAAATCAAATTCTCAAAAGGGATGAAGGGTGGAAAGAGTATTACACTGGTGAAATGAATGCAATTGTTCAAGATAACGTAGAAAATAAAATTTATGACAGATACGCAGAAGAAAATGAATTAGAAAAATTATTTTCACAGGGAGAATATGAACTTGCTGTAGAAAGGACACAAAAATTCATTGATAAGTTTATCAAGGATGATTTAGAAAAAGGCTGGTATTTAGAGCAGATGGCAAGATATGCCTATATGTATTCAGAGGAAAAATCAGAAGAACTTCAAAAGTCCGCATTTAAAAAGAATCCTCAATTATTAAAGCCTAAAGAGGGAATTGCATATTCAAAAATCTCTTTCCTGAATGAAAATAGAATAAATAGATTCAAAAGAAATATTGGCAAATATGACAGTTTTAATGAATTTAATCTTTATATAAATGAACTGATAGAAAATCTTTCTTTTGGCATTGCGGCTGAAAAATTTGAATCTGCATTAAAAAATTTAGGTGAAATTCTAGGTTATGTTAGTCAACGACCAGATAAAGAAATTAGAAAGGGTCCAGATAATTTGTGGTGTGTTTCAAATAAAAAATATGTATTTTTTGAGTGTAAAGATGAAGTGGACGAAAATAGAAATGCTATAAAAAAATCAGAAGCAGGTCAATTTAATAACCATTGTGGATGGTTTAAGGAAGAGTATGGGGAACTTGTAGATGTTTTGCGCATAATGATAATTCCTACTAAGCAGTTAGCACATGATGCGGATTTTAATGAGAAAGTTTTCGTGATGAGAAGGAATGGTTTAAAAAAGCTAAAAGATAATCTAAAAAAGTTTGTAAAAGAAATCGAAAAATACGAATTAGATTCATTATCTGATGAAAAAATCCAAGGGTATTTAAATATGTACAAATTAAATATTGAGAATTTTCCAGGAAATTATATTGAAGATATATATCATTTAAAAAAATAAAATAGTTAATAGAGATGGAGAGACGCTATCTCTCCATCTCCTTACCCATATAAATTCCATAGTTCTTTCGTATTTGATAAAGCTCGTCCATTGTAGATTTTGCAGAAGAATGCTCTTGCATAATGGTATTCTTTTTCCTTGCAATTTATCAAGTTTATCTAAAATATCCTTTGAATTAGGTGACTTTGAATAGGACTTTTTTTAAGTTTTGTAAGAGCTTTTTCGTAGCGTGTGATTTCAGCCTTATACTCCTCGAAAAATGCCTTATTAGAAGGACTTGCTTTATATTCTTTGTAGTAGGCTCGATACTTTTTAACAGTATGAACTTGTTCCATCGTATCAGAAAGCAGCTGCATATCCTTATCAATTTCTTTGATTTTATCTTATAAGTTCTGTCTTTCTTCAGCACTTTTCTTTATGTATTCATCAAGTTGCTTAACGGATTTAATACCTTGTTCTCTGAGAAAGATAACAGACTCAGCCATTATATTAAGGTTATATTTGGTTGCCCAATATTCATAGTCTTTGCTTCCTTTCACTTTTCTTCAGTATAATCTTCTCCGATTGTTTTAGATCTTGTAAATCTCGGCTTATCTTTCGGTTTAAAAGCAATGTGTTTGCTATACTTAATTTCATAGCCAAGATTAGCCATTTTCTTTAAAAAATCATCCCAATCCTTAAACTGTTTTACCATTCTGTCAATATCAAATTGCAGCCTGCTTTTCCAAGAAGTACCACGCTTTGTCTGTTTATTCTCATACCAAGATTTACCGTTAGTCTTATATTTCTTCTTGTAACTTTCGTAAAACTCATCAATGACAGGTAGGTTGTTTTCTTTGCATAACTTGTCGCTTTGATACCTGATTTGATGACAGCTTTTCTTATTAGACTGGTGGCATCTACCCGTTATCATATTTACATTGTTGAAGATGATGTGATTGTGGATATGCCCTTATCTACGTAAGTAGATAAGACAAATTCGTACTTGTCTTTAAGTATATTCTTATACAGCTTTATACCAATCTGGTGAGCCATTTCAGGACTTGTTTCTCCCGGTAAAAATGATTGAATGAGATGTCTTGCAAAAACGGTTTTTGCTCTCGCGTCTTTCGTGTCCTTAAAAACTGAGTGTGGGCAGTTGATTCGTGGCATTTATGAGTGCGTAGTAAAAGTTGCTTGTTGAATATTATGAAGGCAAAGATTTGCAGGTAATTGCTTCGTTTATGAGGGAATATTGTTGGCGACATTAAATGCGCATGATGGTGTTGTCTGCTTTTGCGGTTGTTGCCGCTGCTACTTCTGTGTATGAAAAGTATAGTTTTACTGCTACCTTGTCTTGTGTTGTTTCCAGAACACTAGAAGCGTCACCACAGCACCGGCCAAAATTGTAGCGACGGTATTAATCTGTGTTCCAGGACTCCAAGCATAGCTAATAAAGTGCAAATTAGACACATATGGCTACTATCTCCTTACGATCTTAGGTAAAACCATTCATAATTAAGCGGTCAAAACATGCAAAAAAGACTACTTAAAACCTACGCAAGACATGTGGGCACACAAAGTTCGCTAGAAACGATTAGGCAAGATATACAGTATTACAAGAATAGTATACAATAATTTACTATAAGTCTTTCTTAAAATAATTAATAAAATTTATTATTTGTTACTGTTTTGTATTCATGACTTATAACTGTATTGTATTTTTTTGTAAGAAGTAATAGTATCTTTTACCAAAGTTCTTAAATGAGTTCTTAAATGAACTTAAAAGGAAATTAAATGAGTTATTATTTTTTATTGAAAGGTGAATATTATGGGACGTACTGGAACTGAACACAGCACTCCACATCTTACTAGTATGAGTGATTTCTTTGTTGGTGAAATACCAGACGATGATGAAAATTGAAATAAATATGCTGGCGGTTTTGTTATTTTGTAATACAATTGCCAGCATTATTTTGTGAAAAGATATGTTATGGTTAATTTTGTTTCACCTGAACGAGAATTTACATTGATGGATTCTTTGTCATCAATTATTGAGGTATTTGCCTTAAAGAAGTGGCAATGGAGTGTTGAAGTATCGCAATGGAGTGTTGAAGTATCAGCATTAGACACTACTTGTATTTTGGATTCGTGTGTTTATTTAGATGAGGCTGATTGTGCAGATATTGTTTTAGAATCCGCTAGAGGTAAAGGTCTTGGGCTTGAATCTCTAACTAGCGGTTTATATGAATTATTGGAACATATAGTATATTCGAATCAGTCTGTTTTGTATTCTTGTTCATCATCTCTTCGAATAAAAGGAGATGCGATTCTTAATCTTTCTAATTCAGCAAGCAAAAATACTGATTATACTTTTTATAGTATGAGTGATAATGCTATTGCTTCGTTACCACCAGAATACTGCGGTGGAAAGTCTACTGGTGAGTTTTCTTCTATTGATGAAAATTTAATTCGTTGCTACTATACAAATAATGGATGGGCCGCAGGTGCTTCTATCCAAGAAGCGACTTTGCATGCGCTTAATGAACTTATTGAACGAGATGCAACATCTAATATTCTTCTTTCTAATATATTTGATGATGTATGCGTAGAGTTTTTAATTCCTAATTGTGAATTATTGAAAGAAATAAAACAGGCTATTGAGAGCGCAACTGGTAACAAGGTGTATATTGTATCGATTCCAGCTTTGTCTGGCTCAGTGGTGCTATCTATATGTTATAAGACAGATAGAGAAGAAATTCCTACTTTTGGATGCGGCGCATCGCAATTTTTAGGATACGCAACATATCGTTCGCTTCTTGAGTTATGGCAAGAGTTATGTGCAGATAAAGATTATTCTAATCCTGAAGAACGTGATAGATCCAAAAGACTAAAACATCTTGTACATTCATATCCAAATATTAAGAAAGCTTTATTCTTAGAAAAAATTAGACAGGATAGTGGGAAATTTTCACAAAAATTAGTGTCATATGATATACGTGACACTTTATCTATTCCTAACATAGAAATTCAGATAAATAATATAGTAAATGATCTTCATAAGTACGGAATAGATATATGGAAACGTGACGCATTCCACTATGAGCGTAAATCGATGAAATGCAATCCTAGTGTTGTGCAAATTGTCGCACCAGGATTGGAACGTTTTCATGTTATTCGTCATGGTTTTCCTGCTGAACTTATAGGTCGTCTAAGAAAACGTAAATCAATAATGTCGATTCGTCAACACAATTAATGTAATTTATAAGGGGCTTATTATGAAGGCTATTGGTAAGCGGAATAATATTTTTATTCGTATGAGATCTATTAGTCCAGCATTGCGATGGGCTTTGGTTGGCTTCTGTTTTTCTATGCTTGGTAATCAAGCGTATGAAGGATCGGTTTTGCCTTCTATTATTATTGTGGGTTTGCCGGCTTGGGTGATTGGTTTTCGTAAGACTTTTATGACGGTTGCCGATTTTCTTTCGCCATGCTCTGGTTGGATTGTTGATAAGCTTGGCGGTTTTCGCGCTCTTGCTATGACTGAGGGCGTAGAAGGCGTGCTCGGTTTGCTGCCGCTTCTTATGTTTGGCTCTCCTGCGTGGAAGTGGTCGCTTGTAGCTCTTTCTTGTGCATTGTTGATTACAGGTCAAGTGATTGATATTGCTAGCGAAGTTTTCGAGGTTGATGCTGCAGGCGGCGACGACAGCATGATTGTAAACTACAGCGGCATTGTGAGCATTTTGGCAAGTATTACAGGAACATTACTTGGCTCTCCATTAGGATCGTGGATTGCGAGCTGGTCGATTCCTGCGGTTTTGATTTTCTCGTCCGTGACTTCTTTTGCGGCTTGTGCTACGCGATTTATTATGAAACAAGACATTGCGCAAGCGTCTTGCGTAGAAGAGGAAGTGCCGCAAGACGCAGAGGAAGTATCGCAAGAATCGCAAGCAACTCAAGTAAATAGCATAGATTCCAAATCTACAGATAAGCAATCTACGAATCCATCACTCAAGAGTAAAATCATGCTTCTTGCCGGATCTCTTTTGGTTGCTTTTATTCCTGCATGCTCTGTTTCCTATATTCTTCTCGGTATCGGTAAACAATATAGCTCTCAATCTTTAACAATACTGTATATTTTCACTGGTGTAGGAAGCGTGCTCGCGTCCGTTTTATATGCGCACTCTTCTCAAAAACTCGGTTTAAGAAAAGTAGCGATTTTAGGTATTGCTGTGAGCTTGCTCGCTTATTGCCTTATGTTTATTAATCTTTTGCCAATGATGTGCTTCGCATTCTTCCTTCAAGCGATTGGTGGAATGTTACTAGTAGAGCCGATTATTGTTGCGCGTCAGATTCTGTTTAAAGGAAGTGCGCTCGCTAAGTTTTCTGGTTGGGCGCGCCTTGCGTTTGCGATTGGTGCTACTACTGGTTCTTGGATTGGATTTGCATTCTCATCTACGTGCCAATGGCAGCTTTTGCCTATACTCGCGCTGATTTTTACTGCCGGTTTGATTGTTGTTTTGCCGCAGTTGCCAAACACTAGCTATGCGGCGCTCGCATGATTATTTGTAATATTTAATATTGAATATAGTTGTTACCTTAATCGCATGGTAGTTTTTGCCTATATTACTTGAATTATTACGCGGGGGGGGGGTATCCTTTGCTCTATTAACAAGCTCTTTTACAAGATGTGAGTTTACGTCTGCAGAGCGAGTTGAAGAGAAAATATATAAGTGAGGACTGTTAATGGTTAAGAAAACACAAGCTGCTAAAAATGCTTTACATGTGTCTAAGAATTACGCGTATTTGAAGCCGAGTACACTTCGTTCAATGGCGAAAGAGATAAGTGGAACTCGTTTAGAAGCATGTAAGTCGTATGCGGTTTCACGTTTACCGAAAATTGCTGTGACTGCAACATTGGCAAGCTTGCTTGCTTGTGGTGCTGGTTTGCCAACTCATCAAGCTTGGGCTAATGGTTTTAATCTTCCTGATGGTAGCTATAGGTATGCGAATCGCGATTCTTCTACAAAGGCGCAGAGGTATGTGGATATTAAACTAGTGCCATGCGATGAAAAACAAAACGATAATAAGGAAACAGCAGACAGAAAAACTTACGGACAATATTATAAGGTTGAGTACCAGTTTAATTCTCAGGGTGAATGGTGGGGTGGTCGACCATTCTGGTGGGCGAGTGTGCCTAAGGGTGTTGACATTGTAGATAATAAAATTACTTTGTACAAAGATGAACAGTTGACTGGTGATTCGTCTTCTCAACAAACAGGTGCAACATATACAAAGGAGTCTTGGAATCAGTCTGCCAGCCGTTTCTGGTTTGATAATAATAAAGAGCAAGGCACTGAATTTAAGAATAACTGGGAAAGAATGACCGGTGAAGCCGGTGGTTATGACGAATCTGGTAATACTCTCGGTACTTCTAGGGAATATAAGGACGCTACTAGTGCCTTGATTATTAACTGGGAGAGTAGAGGCAATAGAAAGTCTAAGATTAGCTTCGTTATTAAACTGAATGATAAAACGAAGCCTTTGAAATTTGCTGCAGGTGTGTACCAGGTGATGGGCAACTGGCATTACACTGCTGGTAAGGTTGCGCTTGCGCCGACGTTGCCAAAATACTCACAAGAATTGGAACTTACTTATCCTACAGATAAAGTAGAAGTTGATTCTTCGACATATGGAAATAATCTTTCAGAAGATGAGAAAAAGGCTGTTCTTACAAAGCTGTGGGAAGCTAATAAGAGTAATACCAATGTGCTGAAAAAGCTTAACGGTATGCCAGAGACTCCTACTGAAGCGGCTTTCAAAAAGGCTGTAACTGTTAATGCTGATGGTAGCGCAACGGTAACGTACAAAGATAACTCTACGGATACTATTTCTAAGGAGAATCTGACTAAACGCTACGTGCCATTGTCAGAGCGCACAAAAATTACGTATCCGGATTTGACTCCTGTGAAGAATCCGTCTTTTCTTGATTTAACAGAGAAGAAACAAGTTGAAAATGCTATTAAGAATGCTAATAGTAAGATTAAGGATCTTATAGAAAAGGTTGATGTTGCTGCTAATGGTGATGCAACAATCACATTCAAGGATGCAACTGGTACTCATTCAACTAAAAAGCTTGAAGGCAAGTATCTTGTAAAGAAGCAGCGCTTACTTGCGGATAAGTTTACGCCGTTATACGGGTTACCTATTGGTGTGAAGAATACAAGTAGCCTTTCGCCTGATGACATCAAAAAAGTTCAGGATTCTATATACGATGCTAATAAAAATGTAAATGGATTCCTTGATGCTATAAATAATAATAAAAATAACATTTCGATTGCAGCTAATGGTGATGCAACAATTACTTACAAGGATAACGAAAATAGCTTCCCCTCAAAAGATACTATTTCTCACACGTTATTAGTTTATAAGATACCATCTTTATCTGAGCGAGTGAAAATTGCTATGCCAAGCAGACTTGGTGTAAAGAATGCTGAAGATTTATCTTCTCAAGAACAAAATGCAATTAAAGATAATATCAAAAAAGCTAATAAAGATCTCAATCAAAATCTTAAGAAAGACGCTAATGCTATTAATGTAGGAAAAGATGGTACTACAACAATAACGTTCAGCGATGATAGTACTGTAAAAATTCGCGGCGAGCGTCTAGTTTATACGCAAGGTAAAAGCACTGCGCAAGGAACTCATAAAGTTACTACTGGAAAGTATACGTACAATATAACTCCTATTAAGGTGACCAATATTAATAATATCGATGGAAATAATTGGGCTGATGCAGCTCGGCGTTTCATGTTTGATAATTATAATTGGAAAAATAAAGGAACAGAATTTAATAAAATTAATCATACTGAACCGCTTGCAACTGGTGGTAGCAATATAGCTAGCAATAATAAATGGGATTTGGAAAAACAGGCAAGTATATTCACTCCAAAGAGTGACACTAGCGGATTAGAAATTAATGTTTGGGGTAAACCTGGTATAACTAACATTGTGCATGGAAGTAGTGGTATTGAGATTAGAGGTGCTAGTAGTACTTGGAATAATGATGATTTGTACTTCACATTATCCAAAGATGATCTTTTCTATGCCGATGGACCAGCGTTTAATCCAGAAGACGAAAAGAAAAAGATTGATGATGCAATAGAGAAAGCTTTGAAAGATAAGGGATTCTCTGGAGATGAGCTTAATAAACTTAAGAATGAAATATCTAAAGATAAAGATGTTTTATCGGATAAAAACGGTATTAAAAAACAAGATGACGTTGATAAGCTTCTGAAGAAAATAGACGAGCTTGTTGATAAGAAGAAAGAAGAATCTGATAATAAAAAGCAGATTGATAAGGCTAAGAAGGATCTTGGTCTTGATGATAAGCAGAAAAAAGAGCTTGATGAACAGCTGAAAGGTGTAACTGATCCTGAAAAGATTCGTGAGAAGATAAACGAATTCCAGAAGAAGCAGGATCAGCAGAAGCAGACTGAGTCTGATGACAAGCAGGAAGAGGTTGACCAAAAGCAAAAGCAGGCTGTTCAAACTCAGCAGAATGCTGATAATACTGCTGTCGACCAAAAGCAGCAGCAAGCTATTCAGGAGGAGAATACTTCTAATCAGCAAGCTGAAGAAGCTAAGAAGAAAGCTGAGCTTGAGAAGCAAAAGCAGGCTGCTATTGATGAAATTAGCAATGGTGAAGATTATAAAAATCTTACGCCTGAAGATAAGCAGCAGTTTATTGAGAAGATTCAGAAGGCAACTGATGCAAATGCTATAAATGATATAAAGCAAGAGGCTAAAGAAAAGGCTAATAAGAATCAGACTGCTGCTGATAACAGTAATAAAGAAGGTCTTGATAAGGCTAAGGCTGATGCTAAGAAGAAGATTGGTGAGTTGACTAATCTCAACGAACAAGATAAGCAGAAGTATCAAGACGAGGTAGGTAAGACCGATAGTCTTGATAAAGTTGCAGAGATTCTCAACAATGCTGAGTTTGAGGATGCTAAAGCTGCAGCTAAGAAGAAGATTGCTGATCTGAAGAAGCATGGTGATCTTACTGATCAAGAAGCTACGAACTTCAATGCAAAGTTGGATGATAAAAATACCGATTCTATACAAGACATTGATTCTATTCTTCAGGAAGCTGAGCTTGCAAAGACTAGAAAAGATGCGAATACTGCAATAGATAATCTTCAGAATCTTAATAATGCACAGAAGAAGGCTCTTAAGGAAGAAGTTGCAAATCCTGAAACTGACCCTAAGAGTGATTTAGATACTGTTGATAAGGTGAAAACTGCTATCAATAATGTTGTTACTAAGGCTAAAGATCTTGACGGCAAAATGAAGTCACTCAAGGATCTTGTAACTCTTGTTAATGGTCAGAAGTCTACTCTTACAGCAAAGTCTGATTATAAGGATAATAAGAAGACTGCTTTTGATAGTGCGTTAAAGGCTGCGGAAGATCTTGTTAAGACTGATTCTGCTGAGAACAAAACTGCTGATGAAGTTGACGAGATTAGTAAAACTCTTGAGAAAGCTGTTAAGGATCTCGGTGGCAATACTATTGACAAGTCAAAGCTTCAGACTGAAATTGAGACAGCTTATGAATTGCAAGGCAAGAATAAGCAGGGTCAGGATGATTCTTCTAAGAAGAAGAATCCAAAGTATGAGAATGCTTCTACAGAAAAGAAGAATGATTTTGATACTGCTCTGTCTGAGGCAAAGAAAGTTTATGACCAAAAAGATGCTTCACAGCAGTCTATTAATGATGCTGAATCTAAGTTAAGCAAAGCGATTGATGCTCTTGATGGTCATAATAAATCTGATTTGAATGATGCCATAAAGAAAGCAAAGTCAAAGAAATCTGAAATTGCTTACAAGAATGCTTCTACAGAAAAGAAGAATGATTTTGATAAAGCCTTAAGCAATGCCGAGTCAATTGAAAAGAAGGCTGGCGCATTAGATACTGAGATCAGTAATGCAAAAGACGAGTTGGATAATGCGATTAATGGTCTTGATGGCAAAGTTAAGACTGATGAGCTTCAGACAGCGGTTGATAATGCTAAGAAGTTGACCGGTGTTACTACTCCTAAGTCTCAGGACGCATATAAGTATGAGAATGCTTCTGAAGCAAAGAAGTCTGCGTTTGATAAGGCTTTGCAACAGGCTGAGTCTGCTATTACTGAAGCTAAGAATGCTAAGTCTACTAAGACTCCTGAGCAGAAGCAGCAAGCTGTTAATACTGCGTTGACTGCGCTTACTAAGGCTGTTAATGAACTTGACGGTAACGACAAGTCTCAATTGGTAGCAAAGCTCGCAGAAGCAAAAGGTAAGAAGAATGATGCTTCTTATAAGAATGCTTCTGCTGCTAAGCAAGCTGCTCTTGACAATGCTATAACCTCTGCAGAAAGCATTGTAAAGAAAGCTGGTGCAACAGAGAAAGAAATTTCTGATGCTACTTCTGCGCTTAATAATGCTGTTACTGGTTTGGATGGTCACGATACCTCTGCTTTGCAGGCGGCTGTGACTGCTGCTGAGTCGAAGAAGAAGACTGTTGCTTACATGAATGCTTCTGATACTAAGAAGACTGCGTTTGATAATGCTGTGGCTGCTGCTCAAGCTATTCTTGATTCGCCTAAGGGCAAGACTGAGCAAGAAATCAGCGATGCTAAGACTCAGCTTGAAACTGCTTCTAACGCTCTTGATGGAACTGTAGATACGTCTAAGTTGCAGGTTGAAGTTAACAAAGCTGATTCTTTGAAGAAGTCCGTACAGTATACGAATGCTGTTCAGGATAAGAAATCTGCGTATGATACTGCTCTTACGGCTGCTGAGTCTGCTCTTGCTGATGCGAAGAATGCTCAATCAGCGAATACTCCTGAGCAGAAGCAGATTGCTGTCAATGGTGCGCTGCTTCAACTTCAAACCGCAGCTGCTGCACTAAATGGTGTTGATATTGCTGATTTGCAAGCTGAGATTGCTCTTGAGAATAGTGTGAAAGAATCTGTAAAGTACGTGTATGATACTGCTGAAAAGCAGCAAGCATATAATAAGGCTTTGCAAGATGCGAAGGAGCTTATATCTAAGCTAGCTGATCCTGCTGGTCAGGGTGTGGAAGTTGCTACTAAGTCTCAAGCAGATCGTCAAGCTCTTGTTAATACTGCGTTAAAGAGTCTTAAGAATGCTAAAGATGCTTTGAATGGTGTTAATAAGACGGTATTGCAAGCTGAAGTTGATGATGATTCTCACTTTAGCAAGTCGTTTGCCTACTTGCTTGGTGAAACTCCTGATTTGGATGTGTATAAGAAGGCATTGGCTGAAGCTAAACGTGTGCTTGCTGATCCGAATGCTACCCAGGCTCAGGTTGATGCTGCGGTTAAGAATCTTTCTGCTGCTCGTAAGGCTTTGGCTGCTGCTAAGGCTCATGCGGCTGATGTTCATGCTTCTGTGCGCGCTCAGGTGTTGAAGAGTGGTAGTGTTGCTCAGCTTAGTAAGACTGGTAGTGACGTGTCTGTGTTTGGCTTGTTTGCTGCAACTCTTAGTGCTGCTGGTGCTGCGCTTTTCTCAACTAAGCGTCGTGGTACTTCTCGTCACAGTAGTAAGTAAAATATTTGCTAGCTGGTCTGGTTATTGCAGATCAGCTAGTTTTAGAACTGCTTAATGTTTGCTTAATTGTATTCAGTAAGTTTGCTGAGTATTGAGTTAATCAGCATAATGAAGTTAATGTAAAAGTGCCTCACTTTGCGTCTTTCTTTACTACGCAAAGTGAGGCATTTTGCTATTTTAATTTGCGATTACACTGGAAGTTATTGTTGCTTACTATATTTTAAGAGTTATCTTGCTTACAAAGCACTTATTGAAGCGTTTAGTCACTGAGTTGCTAAGTTATTGAAACAGCGAAACATTAAACCTTAACGATTTGCATATATATGCATCCTTATGTATAATCTTTAAAAAATAAAATCTTGCAAGTGCTAATACACGTAAAAGAGTATAAAACATTCTGCACAAATTACTATACAGGAGACTCTCATGCACAAGATTGTTCAAAAATGGAATAACATTGACCTTATTTTACGCATTGTAATTGGTCTTTTTCTCGGTGCTGCACTTGGTATTTTTGTGCCAGCTCACGTCTATGTGCTCGATCTTATGGGAAAACTTTTCGTCAGTGCGCTTAAATCTGTTGCGCCAATTTTAGTATTTTGCCTAGTTATTGGTGCGCTTGCGCAAGCAAAAAGTGTTGGCAACATGAAAGTGGTAATAGGGCTGTACGCGCTATCTACGTTTACTGCAAGCCTTGTAGCTGTATGTGCGGCTATGATTTTCCCTGTTGATTTTACTTTTGCTCATGTTGCAGCAGCGTCTTCGCCGTCTCCTCAAGGAATTGGTGAGGTGCTTAATTCACTTGTGCTAAATATTGTTGTTAATCCTGTAGATGCTCTCGTTAAAGGTAACTTTATTGGCATCCTCTTCTGGGCGATTGCTTTCGGTGTTGCTCTGCGATTAGCCGAGCCTTCTACAAAAGCATTTTTCGATAACGTTTCGTCTGCTATTGGAAAAATTGTCCACTGGATTATTAACGCAGCACCTTTTGGCATTATGGGTCTTGTTTATACAACAGTTGCAAGTAACGGTCTTCGTATTTTTAGTGAGTATGGTTTCGTTATTGCTTTGTTAGTAGGCACAATGACTGTTGTTGCTTTGATTCTTAATCCTATTTTGGTTTTCGTGCTTACGCGTAAGAATCCGTATCCTCTTGTTTTTAGAACTTTGCGCGATTCGGGTGTTACAGCGTTCTTCATGCGTTCTTCTGCTGCAAATATTCCTGTGAATATGAATTTGTGTGAAAAACTTGGCTTTAACAAAGATAATTACTCTGTTTCAATACCGCTTGGCTCAACTATTAATATGAGCGGAGCTGCTATAACTATTTCTATCATGTCTTTGTGCGCTGCTCACACGCTTGGTATTCGCGTTGATATTCCAACGGCTGTGATTCTTTCTGTGCTTTCTGCAGTTTCTGCTGCAGGAGCATCTGGTGTAGCTGGTGGTTCGCTTTTGCTTATACCTCTTGCATGCTCGTCGTTTGGTATTTCAAACGATATCGCTATGCAAGTAGTTGCTATTGGTCTTATTATTGGTGTTATTCAGGATTCTTGCGAAACCGCACTTAACTCTTCCACGGATGTTCTCTTTACTGCGGTTGGCGAATATCGCATGTGGCAGCGTGCAGGTATTGAATTCAAAATGGGCAAGGATCACGAGACTGTGCAACTTAAAAAGTAGATGTTCTGCTGTTGCTAGTTTTTGCTAAGTATTCTTGCTAGTGCGCGTTCTTCCGTTTTTACGTTTTAGATCGCGCACTTTTATTATATTTGGATGTTTATTGTAAATGAATCTAGCAGATGTTCAAATAAAATAGTAGAAGTGGAATCGGTATTTTTAGCGCGCATTAGGCTTTAGGGAAGTGGTAGGTTGTGTTTGCAGGAATACTGCGGTTTATCCACGCGTTTGCTGCGATTATACTTCCGCTGCCAATTGTGGTTTCTCCGCCTAAGATTGTTGCGTTTGCGTAGATTACAACATTATCTCCAATATTTGGATGCCGCTTTCCGCTTTTTACAGGATTTCCATTCTCGTCTAGCGCAAAACTTTTTGCACCCAGCGTTACTCCTTGGTAAAGCTTAACATGCTCGCCGATCACAGTTGTTTCGCCGATTACAATGCCAGTTCCGTGATCAATGCAAAAATATGCGCCAATTTTTGCTCCTGGATGAATGTCAATTCCAGTTTTTCTGTGCGCGTATTCGCTCATAAGTCTAGGAATTAGCGGTACGTTAAGTTCGTAGAGTGCGTGAGCTGTGCGGTGAATAAGCATTGCATAAAAACCAGGGTATGCGAGCGTGACTTCTACTTTGCTTGTGCAAGCAGGATCGCCTTCATACATGGCTTGAATATCTGTTAAAAGTAACTTTTTAATTGCAGGAAGAGTATTTATAAATTGATTGCAAGTTTCTCGAATTTTAATTGTGTTGCTTGTGTAGCATTGAAGTTCGTGAAATATAATGCGTTCTATAGTGTCTAATGCGTTTGAAGTAACGGTATTCAAACTAGCGTTATTATTCAAACTAGCGTTATTATTCAAACTAGCGTTATTATTCAAACTAGCGTTATTATTCAAACTAGCGTTGAGTTGCGTAGTCTTGTTGCTTTCATTGCGCACATGCAACTCAGGCAAAAGTAACACCTGAGTCGCATGTATGAGTGCAATAATATTGCGGTAATTAGGTATGAATGTAGCTTGCCTTATGTCTGAATCGTGAATTGAGTTCAGTTGATTTATAAGATCAAGGCGATCATTCATATATTTCTCCCGTTATTTTGCTATTTTCTTTATTCTATAGTTTTGATCATTATCTAATAATGTTATTTATTATTCTTTTATTATTTAATCAAAACTTGCGTATTTAAAGTAGTACTCCTAAATGTAGTTAGTCTTCAAATAATGCGGTAGACAAGTATCGATCTCCTGAATCTGGCAGTATTGCAACGATGGTTTTGCCCCTGTTTTCTTCTCTTTTTGCTTCTTGGATTGCTGTCCAAATTGCAGCTCCGGAAGAAATACCAACGAGGACGCCTTCTTTTTTGCTTATAAGCCTGCCATTTTCGATTGCGTCTTCATTTGTTACGTGAACAATGCGATTATAAATGTTTTTGTTGAGCACATCTGGCACGAATCCTGCGCCGATTCCTTGAATCTTGTGCGCTCCTGGCTTGCCGCCTGCAAGCACAGGGGAATCGGCTGGTTCTACTGCGATTACTTCAAGATGTGGATTTTTCTCTTTTAAGTATGTGCCAGTACCAGTGATTGTGCCGCCTGTTCCAACGCCTGCAATAAGAATATCCACGTTTCCGTCAGTGTCTTGCCAAATTTCTGGACCTGTTGTGTTGTAGTGTGCGTGCACATTTGCTTGATTGGTAAATTGCCCAGGAGTCCACGCGTTTGGCGTATTTTCAACGATTTCCTTCGCTTTGGCGATTGCGCCTTTCATTCCATCTTTAGCAGGTGTGAGCACGAGTTCGGCGCCGTATGCTTTCATGAGTTTTCGGCGTTCAATAGACATGCTTTCTGGCATAACAATAATGCTTTTGTATCCTTTTGTTCGCGCAATCATTGAAAGACCAATGCCAGTATTTCCAGAAGTTGGCTCAACAATTACTGAGCCTGGTTTAATCGTGCCTGCGGCTTCTGCTTCTTCAATCATCTGCTTTGCAATGCGGTCTTTTACAGAGCCTGCTGGGTTAAAGTATTCGAGTTTTACGAGGATTTTTGCTGCTAGATTGTACTCTTTTTCAATGTGCGTAAGCTCCATAAGTGGAGTGTGGCCTACGAGTTCTTGCACGGACTTGTAGATATTAGACATAATATTTCCCCTTACTTGTTTGTTTTACTTGTTTGTTTTACTTGTTTGTTTTACTTGTTTGTTTTTGTTTTGTTTAATTTGTTTTTAATTTTTAAAAATAATTTTTATTAATAAAGCGACTACTGTTTTATTATTTGTTTCTAAAGATGCCATTATTCGTTTAATATTTATTCGTTTTAACATTAACACGTATTAAATTGTTATTTTTTAACGTTATATTCGATTTTTGGCATAAAAAAAAGAAACAGCGCGCTGTTTCTTGAATCATAATTCGCTGTGTTTTAACGTAGATGCTTTTAACACAGGCTAGATGTTATGCATACTTAGTGCTTGCAAACATCATTTCGATTAAGAAATGCGCAACAGCATACGTTACAACAACAATTTGTCATCATATTTGTATGATACATGTGCACTCCTTTACTAGTCGAAATGGTGATAGGTGAAGACTATAGCGAATGGATTTGTGTTTGTCAAACTTAATTTAAGTTCGCTAATCTTAATTTGTGCTTTATGATCCTATTTTATGTTTGCCAAACTTAATTTTAAGAAATTATATGTTACTTTCATGTATCTTCGTTATTGTTGCTTTTGAGAGTTGGTTGTTTAGCAGATTTGATAGTTTATTTGTGAGTTATCTTATACTGGAATTTGCTAAGTTTGTTTGTTATAATTGGCATGTTAATTCGGTACGGAAGTTGACAAACTGAGATCATGAAAAATATAATCCTCGACAGACAGACAGACAGACAGACAGACAGACAGACAGACAGACAGACAGACAGACAGACAGACAGACAGACAGACAGACAGACAGACAGACAGCGTGATGCTGTCTTTTTCGTAACATAATTTTTATCGTCTCACCACTCTATACATTGTTTATTTTGTATTGAAATAGGTTAGTGGTTCTGCATATTTACACGCATTTTTGGTTTTGCGTTTGCACTATATAAATTTTCGAAATTTAATAAAAATTATTGTTACGATAATAGTTAGTTTGGCTGGAAATAAAAAATGAATAATAAAATAATAAAAAAAGTTATTAGTCTAGCAGTTGCTTTTGTAGCTACGATTGGACTTTTTGCTGGAACAGTGACTGCACAGGCTGCTGATAAGGGAACTGCAGAAGTCAAGAAATATCCGCTTTCACTCGATATGGATATCGCTTTGGACCCTGGGTATGGCCACACGCATCCAGGTGGTAAAGGACAGATTGACAAAAACATTGAAAGCATGTGGGAAAATCTTCCAATAACCGTTGAGGATGAAAACGGAAAGAAAATTGATGTTAAGAAGAATCTGCAATCTAACTTTCAGCGGTTTGTTGGCGATTTTGCGATAGGAGAAAAATTAACAATAACGATTGATACTGATAAAATTCCCGTGGGTTATCATCTTTCTCATGATACGGATCGCACATATATTCCAGCAAAGGGCTACTCTAAATTCACCGTTACGTATAAACTCGACGATGGTAAGCCCATACCTCTGCGAATTTCGTTTGGAAAATTGAACGTGAAATTCGATCTTAAGGGCGGAAATATTGAAGGTAAGACGGATCCAATCGTCAATACTGTAAAAACGGATAATACGGTTGATTTCCCAGCTGACCCTGCAAAAAAGAATTTGGTGTTTGGCGGATGGTATACCGAGCTTCCTGATATTGAATATTATCAGAATCATAACATGGCAGGCAAACGCTACTACTGGAATAAGAAGTCACTATTTTCGGATACCAGTTGTGACGTGCCGCAGTGGAATGATGAGAAATTAGATCCTCGGGGCGACTATCAATTTTTACTTCGCGCACAGTGGAATGCGAAAGTTTCGTTTAATGCTAATGGTGGCACTTTTATTGACGGTAAAGCTGAGAAAAGTGGTGCAATACGACAAGGTAAGAGTATTAAAATGTTAGCTGCTCCTACGCGCGAAGATTATCAGTTCTTAAACTGGGTAGATGCTGCTGGTAAAACTTACAAGCCTGGTGAAGAATATACTTTGAATGCTAATACTGTGTTTACTGCCAAGTGGAAGCAGATTCGAAGCACGGTTACTTTCAAGAACGGCGATAAGACTCAAACGGTAAAGGTGGAAACTGGTAAGGCTATTGATACGGATGCGTTAAAAGATCAGTCAATGCCTAAGAATCCAACTAAAGATGGCTACACGTTTAAAGAGTGGAATACTAAGGCGGATGGTAAAGGTAAAGCATTTACTGGAACAACGCTTGTAAATAGTGATTTGACTGTGTATGCCATTTTTACGAAGAATCTGAAACCAGCACCTACTCCAGATCCAATTTTGCCTGCACCTTTTGAGCCTGAATCAGGGATGGAGAATCCATTGTCAGTTCCTGAATCTCAAACTCCGGAGACTAAACAAGAGCTATCTCATGCACCTAAGTCGGAGCATGAACATAATACAGCGCATGAATATGTGAAATCTCCTATTGTTGAGCATAAGACTGAAAAGCATGTTCCAGATATGCCTAAGACTGGTGAGTCAGCTTCAGTTGTTGCGTTGATTTCTGCTTTAGGTTTTGCTATTGCTGGTTTCGCTGTTGTGCGATTGAGGAGAGTGTTTGAAGCAAAATCCGTAAGATAACTAGTGTTTACTTGCGTAAGTTGAAGTTTTACGCGCTTTTATAAGGCTTCGTAAAGTCTTATAAAGTAAATGAGGCGGCCTTGACTAGTTGATAGTTAAGGCCGTTTTGTTTACTGACGCTTGTTTTTGTTTACTTATATGGCTGATAAGTAAACAAATTCGGGGAAGTGCTCTTGTTTTTGTTTACTTGTGTACCCTCTAAGTAAACAAATTCGGTGAGAATCTCGCTAGTTAAATCTCTTACGAAACTCACGTTGGAAGTTCACAGTACTTCCAATCCAAGTGAGTTTTTGCATCGAAGGAAATTGAAATTCCAATGGTTTCAATCTCGGTCAAAGCGCTATAGTGGTACACAAATGCACAGGTTGTCTTTAGCGCATTAAAGGCCTATGTTAAAAGAAGAGATAGGCGACTTGATATACTGAGCGATTACGCTAGAAAATTTAGGGTTTCAACGTTGATTGCACAATATTTGGAGGTGTTATTGTCAATGAATTTAGCGGATGTTCAAATAAAAGAGTATGAAAAGTATAATAGCAAAGATATTTTAAGGTTGTATGATTCCGTTGGTTGGTCTGCGTACACAGATGATTTAGTTGCTTTGGAAAATGGTTTTAACAATTCACTCAAGGTTTTAGCTGCATATAAAAATGATGAGCTAATTGGCATTTCTAGAGCTGTTGGCGACGGATATACGGTTGTTCTTATTCAGGATATTCTTGTTTTGCCTGAGTATCAAAGGCAGGGGATAGGGTCTGCTTTGTTAAAGGCGATTGTGGATTGCTATCCTAATGTTCGTCAAATTCAATTGACTACGGATTGTACTGAAAAAACTATTGCTTTTTATAAGTCAGCTGGTTTTATTGAGTTAGCAGAAATCGATTGCTGCGGTTTTATAAAAGACAGGACATGATGCAGAAAATATGATTCTCTAGTAGCCATTAAGTGCGAATTTGCAGCAATTGACTATTTTGTGATCTTTGCGTATTAATGTGTGTATTTGTATATAGGATTGAATGGCTTGTATGACGGAGCTGATTGTATGACAGAATATGATTTGCCGATTTTAGAGTATGATTCCGATAAAAGTGCAGTATTAATGCCAACACACGATAATATTTCTGTTCAGCTTCCATCTAAAGCGGTTTTTGCTTTCTTAGGCGATGAAATTGATCAGTATGCTTTAAGTAGGAAAGCTACGATTGTAGCAAATTTTGAATCTGCAACTAAAAAATATCCAATATATGTTTTGGAAGAAAAAGTAGGAGATGTAGTAAGAGAAAATACAAACAGTGAAGTAGAAGAAGAAACGCAAAAAATCTGTTTAGTGCAGGCTCCAGTTGGCGCTCCTGCTGCTGTTCAGATCTTAGACTGGCTGATTTCTTACGGCGTTAGGGAAGTTGTTAGTGCTGGTTCTTGTGGATCGCTAGTTGATTATGCAGAAAATGTTTTTCTGGTTCCGTATAAAGCCTTAAGAGATGAGGGAACTTCTTATCATTATTTGCCTCCAAGTCGTTATGTTGATGTTTCAGAGCATTCGAGGCATGCTATTTTACAAACTTTGCAGGCGCATAATTTGCCTTATCATGAAGTTAAGACGTGGACTACGGATGGGTTTTTCCGTGAAACTAAGGGGAAAGTTTCCAGTCGTAAGCAGGAGGGATGCGCGGTTGTTGAAATGGAGTGTTCTGCTTTAGCAGCTTGTGCGCAAATGCGCGATATTGTTTGGGGTGAGATTCTTTATACTGCAGATACTTTGCATGATGTTGAAAATTATGATGAGCGTAATTGGGGCGGAGACTCTAAAGCGTATGCTCTTGAGCTTTGTATTGAAGCAGTGTTGCGTATTTGACACGTTTATGCTGATATTACGTATGAAACCATCGTTCTAATTTGATTTTTTTTTTTAACTCTATGCTTATTATTTCTAGCAAGCATTACGTATAAGTGTGTTTAAGCATTTATATGTGTTGTCAAGTAGATAAGCATGACCAATCAGGATAAGTATGATAGTGTAGCTTTCAATGCTTTGTAGCGAGCGAATCGGCAAAATGGAAACGAAAATGCTAGCTACGAAAATGCTATTAGCGAAAAATAGCAAAAATAGCAAATAGATATAAAGGAAGTGAGAGGTAGCGAGAATGAGCAAAACTGACAATGCGGCAAATCAGCAATCATCGACAAATCAGAATCCATCCGCAAATCAAAATACTGCGGCAAATCAGCAATCATCCAAACTACATCCCGACGTAAAAAATTACGTAAAACTATTTTTCAAGGAAAACAAGCTTGTAGCTTTTCTTTCGATGATAGTTTTTATTTCCTTGTCTATGATTTACACTGCTATTTCTTGGATTTTGCAAATTATTTTCGACTATATGGCAGGTAAAGGAGCTTTCTCTTTAACTACTATTTTGCTGCTTGTTGTTTCCTTTATGCTGGCAATCTCCCTGATTTTCGCGTTGAAGCGCAGCTCGTACCCTCGCTTTCTTGAAAAAGCAATGAATCAGTATAAAGAGTCTGTTATCAAGAAGCTTTTACAGAAGAGTTATAGTGATTTTTCGCTCGCGAATTCCGGCACGTATCTTTCTGTACTTACTAATGATTGTGAGCGTATTCAAGAAAAGTATTTGAAGAAGATTTTTGATTTTGTTCAAGACGTTCTTATGCTTGTAAGCTCTCTGGCTCTTATGATTTACTATAGTCCATTGCTCACTGTTATTGCTCTTATTATTTCTGTGCTTCCAATGGCGTGCTCGATTCTTACAGCTAACGGAATTGCCACTCGCGAGGAGCAGGTTTCCAAGTCGAACGAGTCTTATACAGCCTTAACGAAGGATGTTTTGAACGGCGTTTCGGTTATTAAGAGTTTTAAGGCGGAGCAAGAGGTTATTAACCGTTATCAGAATCAGTCGATGGAGCTTGAGCATACGAAGAATCTTCGCGAAAAAACGATGACTACTGTTTCTGCTCTTGGTACGATTTCAAGTCTTGGGACTCAGCTTGGCGTGATGCTTATTGGTGCTTGGATGGTTAACGCTCATATTGGTGTTATTACTGCTGGAATGGTGTTAGCTTTCACTAATTTGATGAATGGCGTGCTTCAGCCTATTGCAACTCTTCCGCAAATGCTTGGCGAGATGAAGGGTGCTAAGAAGCTTATTAGCAAGATGGCTGATTATATGAGTAATGCTAAGGAAGATTCTGGCGAGATTATTGACGATTCTATTAAAAGCGTTGTTTTGAGTGATGTTTCGTACGCTTATGACGCGGATCATAAAGTCTTGAAAAATGTAAATCTAACTTTGCAAGCTGGAAAATCTTATGCAATAGTAGGACCTTCTGGAGCTGGTAAGAGTAGTTTAATCAATCTGCTTATGGGATACTACAAGGATTATGAAGGTAGTGTGAAGCTGAATAATCACGAGCTTAGCAATGTGAGCAAGAGTTCGCTTTACGATAAGACTACTCTTATGCAGCAGTCTGTGTTTATGTTTGATGCTTCGATTTTAGATAATATTACGCTTTTTAAGCCGTTCCCGAATGCGGAGGTGAATCGCGTGATTCACTTGGCTGGTTTGGATGATTTGATTGCTGCTAAAGGCAAGGATTATCAGTGTGGCGAGAATGGTAGTCATCTTTCTGGCGGTGAAAAGCAGCGTATTGCTATTGCGCGAAGCTTGCTTAAAAAGTCCGAGATTCTGCTGGTTGATGAGGCAACGAGCGCGTTAGATAACGAGACGAGCGCGAACGTAACGCAGTCTATTTTGGATTTGCAAAGGATTCTTCGACTTGTTGTAACTCACCGCTTGGATGCTAATTCGCTTAAGCAATATGATGAGATTCTTGTGATGAAAAGCGGCGAGCTTATTGAGCGCGGAAGCTTTGAGGAGCTTATGAATCAAAAGGCTTACTTCTACTCGCTTTACACTGTGTCTATGTGAGGCTGTGGTGCTTGTTTGGGCTTGGCTTTCGCTTGGTTTGCGCTGAGCAATTTTAAGCTCAGCAGAGACACTGGTGCAGTTTGGTTTCTGCGTTATGGTCTCTGTTTGGTGGTTTTTGGACACTGGTGCAGTTGGTGCTCGCGCTGATTACGCTCGCGCGCGAAACTCGCGTTGGAAGTCCACTGGACTTCCAACTTAAGCGAGTTTCCGTTCCGAGTTGCCTTCGTGCGCGCTTTGACTGAGTCTGAAATTATTGGAATTTCAGGCTCCTTCAAAGCGTGATTTGGCATGTGAAGCACGGTGTGCTTCACATGCCAAATCAGCCGAACGGCTATGCCGTGAGGATCTGCGCTCAGGCAGGTCGTCGCGCTGCGTGAGTGTCTCTGTTTGGCGCAAGCGGCAATTAAGTGCAAATTTGCAACGACTGGCTACTTTGTGGTTTGGCTAATCTTGGTTTGGCTACTTTAGAATTGTCTGCCTGTTGAGTTTGTCTACGTTCTGGGTTGTGTCGGTGGAGAAAATTGCCGTAAATGGCAAAAATCTTCACTGGTGTTTATTAAACGCATATCTCAATAGTAGGTATATTCCCAAGCAACAGGCGCGTATTCCAGAAACTTGATATACTGAGTTATTACGCTAGAAAATTTAGGGTTTCAACGTTGATTTCACAGTGTTTGGAGGCGTTGTTGTAAATGAATTTAACAGACGTGCAAATAAAAGAGTGCAAAAAGTATGATAGCAAAGATATTCCAAAGCTGTATGATTCCGTTGGTTGGTCTGCGTACACAGATGATTTAGTTGCTTTGGAAAATGGTTTTAATAATTCGCTCAAGGTTTTAGCTGCTTATAAAAATGATGAGCTAGTTGGCATTATTAGGGCTGTTGGTGACGGATATACGGTTGTTTTTATTCAGGATATTCTTGTTCTGCCGGAGTATCAAAGGCAGGGGATAGGGTCTGCTTTGTTAAAGGCGATTGTGGATTGTTATCCTAATGTTCGTCAAATTCAGTTGACTACGGATTGCACTGAAAAAACTATTGCTTTTTATAAGTCAGCTGGTTTTATTGAGTTTTCAGAAATTGATTGCTGCGGTTTTATAAAAGGGAGATGACATGAATGTAAAATATGGTAGCGTATTTACAAATCCAGAAGTTTTAAACAGACTCGCACAAATAGAACAATCTCCCCAAATACAAGGAAAATTAAGTGCTTTAAAAGAAGGCGTAAAAAATAACTCTTTTGATCCAATTCGTTTAATTCCAATAATACCGGTAGTAATGGTTTTAGGCACTTTGTATAACTATTTTCCAAATATTGATTACTCTCGTTACAAATATTATTTACTAATAGTAGGTGTTTTTGTTGTTTGCTTTGCAGGTAAGTTTTTTGTAAATAATAAGGTTGATGTAGACGCGCTATATGCGGATAATGTTTTAACGCCGATTTTAAATGTGATTCTGCCTGGAACAGTATTAAACAATTCCGAAGGAATTGACAGCAGCATTTTTGATAATCTTCTGCCAATATCTAGTAGGTATTATTCAAGTAAACACATAATTTTTGGCGATGAATTTAAAACTGAATTTTCAAATATGCAAGCAATCCACTTTTCTAGAAGTGAAAGTGGAAAAAGTGTTAAAAAAACGGATTTTATTGGGCAAGTCTTATTAATAAACTCAAAAACCAACATAAATGGCCACATTAGAATCGTCCCTGTTACTGGAAAGAACTTTATGGGACAAAAACTAAATGGATACTATGGTAAAAAAACAAAAGAGGAGAGCGAAGTTCAGACAGAATCCATTGAATTTAACGACTCGTATTCAGTCTTCTCTACAGACGATTTTTATACAAAACTGGTATTAGATCCAAGTTTTATAGAACTAATGAATAATTTGCAAAAAAGAATGCGAGTTTGCTTATACCTAGATAGTGAGCGTATTGTTGCAGCCTTTGATTCTGGTCGGTATTTATTCGGCGCTCCAGGAAAATCTGGAATAGAAAACCTATCTTTAACAAGAGAATATGCAAAATTTAGAGATATTTTGGCTGAGTATTACGAAATAATTAACGTAATTAGAGAGAAATTACAAAAGTAAAAATTACAAAAGTAGAAACTAGTAAATTGCAATACTAGCGAACTAAAAAATTAGAAAATACTAGAACTAAAGGAGATGTTATGGGAGACATTATGGGTGACGTTATGGATAAGAACACTGTGCTAATTTGTGTTGCAATAGTGCTTGTAGTGCTTATTGTCTGGTTTATTGGCATGTTAAATAGGCTAAGAAAATATAGGGTGATTATAGAAGAGTCGCGGAAAAACGTTGATATTGCGCTCGCTAAAAGATACGATACGATTTGCCAAATGCTTAAAGTTGCGCAGTCGTTTGCAAAGTATGAAAAAACAACATTAGTGGATTTAGTAAGTTTAAGAGAGGGATTGGGCTCAGCGGATTCTAGTTCGGTAATCAAAAATCAGAATCATGCAATAGGGAAGATTTTTGCTTTGGCGGAAGCTTATCCGGAATTAAAGTCTTCTGAACAATTTTTGAACTTGCAGGAAGAAATAAACGACGAAAATGAGCAGCTTGCGGCAGCAAAAAGAATTGTTAATAGTAATATAAGCACTCTTAATCAAAATATTGTTACCTTCCCAGTGTCGCTTATTGCAAGCTTAAGCGGAATAAAGCAGATGGCTTTTCTTGACGAAGATAATCTAAGCAATAAGAAGAATATTGACAGCATACTGAGCTAGTGAAAATGTTTAGCTAGACGGTATATCTAATATAGCCAATCGCCCGCGAATTTGCAGTGATTGGCCACTTTGGGATTGACTGATTTGTGATTGGTTGATTGGTATTTAAATATAAACGCCAGGGAGTTTATTTCAACTCTACTGGCGTTTATTGGTTACTTGCGTTATTCGCTAGTTGCGTTTTTTACTTGCCGTGTTTTCGGAAATAATCTGCTAAATAAACTGCGATATTACAATGCCGGCAGCCATAAGCGGAATATTGAAAATAAGGAACGTTGGAACGCAAGTATCCCAAATATGACTATGCTGACCGTCCGCGTTTAAGCCGGAAGTAGGTCCAAGTGTAGTATCGGAAGCAGGGGAGCCTGCGTCTCCGAGAGCTGCAGCGGAAGACATAAGAAGAATCGTTGCGGGAGTGCTGAAACCAATGCTCTGACACAGTGGCACGAACAAAACAGCAAGAATAGGAACCGTGCCAAACGAAGTGCCAATGCCCATAGTCACAAGCAAACCAATAAGTGTAATAACAAATGCGGCAACAAGTTTGTTCTGTCCCATAGAAGCTACGCCAAAGTTTACAAGCTCCTCAACTCCTCCTGTCGCTTGGATCACGTTAGCATATCCGCCCGCAATGAGCATCACAAATGCAATAAGACCCATGAGTTTTACGCCGCCAGTAAGCTGATTGTCAATGTCATTCCACTTTATTGCTCCAAAAATAATCATGGTTGCAAGACCTGCAATAGACGAAAGCGAAAGATCTTTACTGATAACTTGCACTACTACAACAACAATAATTGCGAGAATGGTTACGTAGTGGCGTTTATTAAGAGGTCCGACAACGGCGTCGGCTGCGCGAGTGTCAGTTTCTGTAGTTTTGTATTCGCGAGGTTTTCTGTAAAGCACAAATACAGCAAAAAGTAGTGATGCAAACATTGCAAGACCTAAATACCAGTTCACAGCGCTAACGTCTGCAACGCTAACCTTCATGCCGTTTTTAGAAAGATTCGTAGCAATAACAGTTTGGAAAATTAAGCCGAATCCAAACGGAATTGCAATGTATGGAACTTCAAGACCAAAAGCAGTACAGCATGCAGCTGCTCGTCGGTCAATCTTAAGTTCGTTCATGATTCGTAAAATCGGCGGAATAAGAATAGGAATGTAAGCAATGTGAACTGGCACAATATTTTGAGATATGCACGCAATTAGAGTTAGTACTGCAAGTAGAGCGTACTTTTTCATGCCAATAATTTTGCTAATTTTTTTAGAAATAATTTGAGCCAAACCGGTTGCTGTAATTGCTTCCGCAAAAGTACCAAGCAAAATGTAGGCGAGCGCAGTTTGCGCATTGGTAGAGAAACCATCGCAAAGCAACGCCATAATCGTGTGATTTCCATCTCCAAAAAGCGGAAGATGACCGGCAATGCCACCTGCAACGCAAGCTACTATCATTGATAGCAAAACATTAAGTTTTGCAAGACTAAGTGCGCATAGCACTACAACCGACACAATAACCGGATTAAATATAATATTTAAAATTTGCAAACTTAGCATGCCGTTCACCCCTTTAAATGCTTGAATTTAATATATTGTTTGAAGCAACACATTTTATTTCGTATTGCTTACGTCTGTATTTTTTGCATACGTATTCTTACATATGTATTTCTTACAATTAGTAATTAAAGACAATATAGCATGGAAGTGTTTACAACTTGTTTCTTAAGTGAATATAAAATATAAACAATTAAATAAAAAAATTAGTGTAACTCAACAATTGTTTGCACAAAAGAGTATTCTAAGTGATTAGTGGTGAAGAGTTGATAAATCACCAAATGCTCGGTTTTACACCGTTTTATTGCAACATTGCAACGTGAGTTTACCGCTGAAAAATAGCGATAAAGCAACGTGAAAATTAAAAATTGTTTTGCTAATTGCGAAAATCCAAAAATAAACAATAAACTGAAAAACTGAAAAGCTGAAAAACTAAAAATTGAAAATAGTTATTTAGAGTATTTACAGTAAGGAGGAATCTGGCGCTCTAAGCAAAAAAGATACTACGCCGTATCTTAATTGCAAACGTCAAACATACAAATTATGAAAGATAGTAAAACGCTTTTAGAAGCTAAAGAATTAGGGTTAAAAAGATTTAGAAGAACACCATTTTGGGATGTGTCATTAAAAGTAGAAGCTCATCAAATCGTTGCAATTTCAGGCGAACACGGCTCTGGAAAATCAGCTTTGCTACTTGCACTGTCTGGTTATATGAAATTTACGAACGGAACTCTTACTATTGCGGACGCAACTCTTCCTAGCGATTTCCACGAATCTCGGCAATACGTGGGATTGGGATTATTCAACGGAATTAACGAATTTTACAAAATGCAAACAATAGAAGAAGTTCTTATGAGCGAGCTGAAACTCGCAGCGCGCTCGCCTCTATTCTTAAAGCAATACAAAAATGATGTAAAAAATCGCGAAGCTTTACAGCAGTACGCTTACAACGTGCTAGCTCAGTGGAAAGTATTGTCTCCTCGTAAAACAGCAATAGGAGAGTTGACTCCGTGCGAGCGCATGCGTTTGGCAATTGCGCTTGCTTTGTTAAAAAAGCCGTGGCTGCTATTTGTTGATGGAATTGAAACGGAGCTTACTAGCGAGCAAAGCGAATGCCTATTTTCCGATATTCGCGCGTATGTTAGTAAAAATTACTGCTCTTGCCTTGTTGGAGTTTTGCAAAGTGAGTTAGAAAAGCAAGCTGATCAAGTCTTAAGACTAAGCCCAAATCATGGGGAATCAGAAAATTCTCATATTGATTCACAGCTTGGTATAAGTGAAGCAAATGGTGGTGAAAACAATGCGCGTTAATACTCTTGCTCTTGCATTTCGAGAGCTTAACAATACGTTGAAAGGAAAAGCTCGAAAGCTTGTTATTGGAACCGTAGCTTTGATTCCACTTTTATACGGATCGCTTTATTTGTGGGCATTTACTAATCCTTATAAGACTTTGAATACTGTTCCTGTAGCTGTTGTTGTTGAAGACAATGGTGCTGTGATTAACGGCAAAATGCGTAACATTGGAAACGAAATCAAAACTCGCTTAAAGAATCAAAAAGATGGTAGTGAGGGATTCCAATGGAATTTTGTAAATAGTGCTGAAGCGAATAAGGGGCTTAAAAATGGCAACTATTTTATGGTAGCAACCATTCCAGCTTCCTTCAGTAAGTGCATTGCTTCTGCGCAATATGAAACTCCTACTAAAGCAAAACTTCACGTAAAGTACGATCAGGCAAGTAATATGCTGGCTTCGCAAATTGGTAAAACTGCTTTCCATACTATGCGTAGCGAAATCAGCGAGGCGATTGCTCAAGAGTATTGGGAGCACATGTTTGCGAAAGTTAATTCAGCTTCCGATTCTCTTGGTGCTGCTGCAAACGGTGCTGGAGCATTGCATGAAGGTTCAAAGTCTTTGCAAGGCGGAATAAATAAGCTTGCAGATGGGTCGAATAAACTTTCGCAATCTTTGCAAAAACTTCAAGGCGGATTAGGGGAGCTTCAAAAAGGCGCGAATACGCTAACTGAAGCCAATGCTCGCAGCAAAGAAGGAGCTCAATATCTTGCACAAAAAACGCAAGATTTAGCAAACGGAGCCCAACAGTTAAGCGAAGGAACGCAAAGGCTATCGGCAGCGACAAGCGAATTCTATGAAGGAGCTCAAAAGCTTGCAGCTTCAAGCAACGAATTAGAAGAACATGTTAAAGCTGGAAACGCTGAAACAAAAGCACAAATTACTGGTCTTCTTATGCAAGCGAAAAACCCAGCAGTAACAAAGGAAGAAGTGCTTGCTAATTTGCAAAGTTTGGCAGAAGGATTAGGTGAAAATTCTAATCTTCTAGAAACAAATCTTTCTGCTTTAAGCGCTGGAGCAGACAAGCTTTCTGCAGGAAGCTTGCAAATAAAGGGCGGTGCTGACGCAATATCTCAAGGTATTGAAGCTGTTAATACTGGCTCAAATAAGCTTGCTGCTGGAGCGAATAATCTTGCTGACGGTTTGGCTCAAGTAAGTAACGGTAGCGAGAAACTGAATAATGGCGTGAATGCAGCAGCTCAAGGTTCTGCGAAAATAGTGAATGGTTCTGATCAGCTTAATTCCGGCGCTAAGAAGCTATCTGATAACACTCCAAAGCTTGTTGATGGTGCTAAGAAATTGCATGACGGGCTTAAAGATGCTCAAAAGTCTGGAAAAGTAAACGGTATTGTTCAAAAAAGTAAGATGATGAGCGCACCAGTTTCCTTGGAGGAGCACGAGTATTCGCACGTTGAAAACTATGGAACTGGTTTTGCTCCTTACTTTATTTCTATCGCCCTTTGGGTTGGTGCTCTTATGACAACATTCGTTTTGAGAGTTATGGATAGGCGAGCGATACTAAACGGCATGAATCCGCTTAAAAGCGCGCTTATTAGCTTGACGCCGTTTGTGATTATGGGCGTTGCGCAAGCGATTATTCTTATGGGCGTTGTTCAAGGAGCGTTGAAGTTCCAAATCGATAATGTTGTTGCATTCTACGCGCTGGGGATTATAGCGTCAATAGTCTTTATGGCTATAATGCAAATGATTATGGTGGTGTTCCGCATGCCAGGGCGAATAGTTGCGATTGTGCTACTTATGTTGCAAATCACAAGCTCTGCAGGAACGTTCCCAGTACAAATGACGCCGGCATTCTTTAGAGCTGTTCACCCATATTTGCCAATGACGTACTCAATTATGGGGTTGCGTCAAGCAATGTCTGGAAAGAACAGTGGTGAAATAGTTTCAGGCATTGGAATGCTTGTGCTTTTCGGCGTTATTGCGATTGCTATAACAAGTATTGCCTTCCGCATGAAGCGTACTGTAAAAATGTTTGATTTGCATCCTGTAATAACGCTTGATGCATAAGCGTTGCTTATCTAATACTAGCCTGCGTAAGAGTGAATAGCTTTTGCGCAGGCTTTTTATATTTAATTAACCTAAATTTACGCAGTTTTTAAATATTACAATTTAGTATTAGAATATTTAACTTACTTGCTAATAATTAGTTAAAGCTTGAGAAGGGGTGGTTATGCCTAATGAAATTATGTTGAAGCTAAAAAAATTTATTGCGTTAGTACTCTCGCTATTTCTTTTCGTACCATTATGTGCTGGATGCTCGAACCAAAAGGGCGCGAATACAAAAGCTGCTGATAATGCAAAAAAAGTTAACATTATTAATGCAAAAGTAGCAGCTTTATATAAAAAAGTTTTAGCAAACGCTGATAAATATAACTTTAATGAAGCTGATTCAGAAATTGATGCTAGCCAAAGTAAGTATTCTTACGCGTTAGTAAATATGAGCGATAGGGATATTCCGGAGCTTGTTTTGCGGAAAAATTTGGAAGGTCTGTCACTGCTGAAGTTTTTTGCTGCAAATAAAGATTACAGTGACGTTGTTTCTTCAAATGATTTAATTTGCGATGGCGCTAGAGACATTGGCGGTTTTAGAGCTGTAGTATCGCAATACGCAGACAGCAATTCATTAAGATATGTTGAGTGGTCTTCTGGAACAGGGGATACTGAGGCTTATAAGGTGACTATGAATATTGCTGACAGCAATCCTATTAAAGAAGAAAAATACTGGTCTGGAATAATCACTGATCTTCCTAAACAGAATATAAAAGATATTAATTTTGTCAGTACAGATGACACTACACTTCTCGACAATTTGGCAAAAACTGAAGATAATATTTATGAGAAAACCGTAAGTAATAAAGGCAGTGACTCTAATTCAGAGGATAAGGATTCTAAGAAGGCCGAAAAGAAGTCTAATAAGAAGTCTGACAAGAAGGCTAGTAAGAAAGCTGATTCTAAGAAATCCGCTAGTAGTGAATCTTTAGATAGCAAAATTAAAGCTGAAAAAGCAAGCGGAAGGCAGGTAGTTTCTGGAACTGTGAAGGTTTTGTCATACAACAAGGTTCTTGAATTGCAAAATATGCTAGATCCTAGTCAGGGATATTCAGATCCTAGTCCGGGATATTCAGATCCTAATCAAACTTTCATGATTCTTATTCTGGATAATAAAACCAGCGTTACTTTGCGTCAAATCGGAGATATGCGCAAGCCACCTTATCCTAGCGATGCGAGAATGTTGGCGTTTGACGATGGTAGTCAAGCTAAACAAATTATGGAGAAGTATGTGAATAAGAAAGTTTATGTGAGTTTTACGGTAGACGATGGATTCTTCCCTTCGGATGCTGGATTGCCTTTAGGTGAGCCTCATTTTCAAAATATTAAAGTTATTGAATAGTTATTGTTCAATTATAAATAGTTGAAATAGTTGCGATAAATAAAATAAATAAAATAAAGACCCCACATTTATTTGTGGGGTCTTTTGTTATTTTGCTTTCGTTTTATTCTGAAAAACTAGTAAAACATAATTAAAGTCAACAAATTCCAGAAAGTAAGTTTGCTAGAAATCTGTTTTTAGAAAGTAGATGCGTAAACTTCAGCAATAGCATCTTCGCTCATATGCATGTAGGAATTCTTCAAAAGTCGCTGCTGCTCTTTAACAACGCTTGCAGCCCAGCTTTGAATCATATCCTCGGTCATTCCATACTCGTGAAGCTTATGCTTAGGAAGAATCGTGTTAAGAACTTCGTCAAGCTTATTTAATACATCTGCTTTTTGGCATTCAAGAATATTTGCCATAAAGTCAAAAAGCTTAGAAAGTTCAGTGTTTTCTGCACTAGTGCTGCTTTCAGCATCGTGCTTAGCATAGTATCGCAAAACGCTTGTAAGAAGAGCTGCATTCGTTTCGCCGTGAGCCACGTGGAAAGTTCCACCAAGCGGATAAGCCATCGCGTGAACGCAACCGCAGCCAGCGTTACCAAACGCAATACCAGCGTAAAGACTTGCCGAAACCAAGTCGCTTACAACTTGGCTTTTTGCGCTGCTGCCTTCTTTAACAACTCGCATATAACTTTGCAAAATAAGCCCGCAAGCCTTGTAACTAAACATTTTTGTAAGCTCGGTTGCAATAGGAGAAAGTGCGGACTCAATCGAATGCGTAAGAGCGTCAATAGAGCTGGTTGCAAAAACGTAATCAGGCAGGCTCTTTAACAATTCTGGAATAAGAACAGCGTCCGTAGCATAGCAAGCATCGTTCGCCAAACCCTTCTTGGTATTGCGCTTAGTAAGCGAGAACACCGCAACGTTCGTAACTTCGGAGCCAGTGCCGCAAGTAGTTGGAACAAGAATAAGATCCGCGCCTTTTTGTGCAGGAATCTTGCCGTCAACCAAGTCTTCAAGCGGACTAGTTTGCTTCAACGCACAAACCTTCGAAATATCCAAAACAGTGCCGCCGCCAATGCCAATCACGCGCTTTGGAGTTGTGTGAATGTCACTAACGATTGCATCAACCATTGCGTCGCTCGGCTCACCCTTGCCGTATTTCTCTTGGAAAATCACGTCGCAATCAAGATTCAAATCGCCAAAATAAGGCTCCCAAATGTACTGGTTTGTAATAACCAAATCGCCCTTGCTGAGCTTGAATTCTTGCGCGAACTCGCGTGCGTTCTCGAACTTATGAATAGTTGGTTTAATAGAAAGCTGCTTCATCCTAGACTCCTTTGTTTTAATCTGCGTGTCTTATGCTAATAGTGCGCGTTTTGTGCGCTCTTTTGTGCGCGGATGATTAAAAAACCAAGCAACTGCTCCATTATAGAACAGATTGCTTGGTTTAATAAATGCGATTTAAGCTAATCAGAAAAAGTGATTCAGCCTAAACTAATCAGCAAAGTCTAATCATCCCTTCAACAAAGCCGTGTAAGCAGCCATCGTAATGTAGTTGTACGGCTGGTTGAAGTGAGGCATGAAGAAGATGTCGCACAAAGCAAGCTCTTTAATCGTGACTTTCTTTTGAATAGCCAGCGAGAACAGGTGAATTGCGGCAGACATATCGTAGTTAGAAGCCAACTGGCAGCCAACAATAACCTTCGTATCCTTCTTGTAAACGATGCGAATCTTCACCTTTGGATTCTCAACTTCCATAAACGCAGGCTTTTGAGTATCCTCAAAATCAACGTAATCAACGTCCATGCCCTCTTTTTGAGCGGCAGTCAAGCTCAAGCCGGTGCAAACAAGCTTGTAGTCGTAAATCATCATTGCGCTAGAGCCTTGCACGCCCTCGGTTTCTACAGGAGTTCCGCAAACGTTGTGACCTGCAATCAAGCCGCTTCGAACGGCGTTAGTGGCGAGCGCAATGTAGTTTACGCGGTCTCGAGCGTTGTCGTAGATTGTAGCGCAGTCGCCGATTGCGTACACGTCTGGGTCGGAAGTTTGCTGCTTCTTGTCAACAAGGAAAGCGCCGTTAGCATACTGCTTTAAGTGGTCTTTGCCGAGCGCAACGTTTGGGTGGAAGCCAATAGCGCAAATCACCATGTCGGCTTCGTAAGTGCCTTTGCTTGTTTTAACAGCCTTGACTTCAGTGTCTCCAACAATTTCTTCAACAGTTTGACCAAGTTCAAACTTAATGCCCTTATCTTCCATAATTTTCTTCAAATTGTTAGAAAACTCTGGGTCAAAGTAGCCGTTAAGAATATGGTCTTCCATGTCAATAAGAGTTACGTTCTTGCCAAGACGCTCGAATGCTTCAGCAAGTTCGACGCCAATGTAGCCTCCGCCAAGAACCACAACATTATGGAAATCGCGCTCTTGAAGCTTAGCAATAACAGTTTGCGCATTCTGGAAAAGCTTTACCATTTGCACGTTTTCCAAGTCGATGCCTTTAATACGCGGCTTGTTTGGAAGGCTGCCGGTAGCAAGAACCAGCTTGTCGTAAGAATCGTGAATAACAGTGCCGTCTTTAAGCTCGACTGTTACTTCTTTCTTTGCGTAATCAATGTCTAAAACTTTACTTTCAAGATTTACCTTAGCGCCTTTTTTAACAAAATCTTCTGGCTTCTGGTAGAACAGTCCGTCGCTGCTTTGAATTTGCTTGCCAATCCACAAAGCCATGCCGCAGCCAAGGAAGGAAATATTGCTATTCTGATCGTAAATGGTAAGCTCGTTTCCTGGGTAGCTCAAAATTGTGTTAGCGCAGGCAGTGCCGGCATGATTTGCGCCAATCTGAATGATCTTCGTCATCGGTAATCTCTTTTCGTCGTTGAATTCTGTTGAAATTATTGTATGTGCTTCAACTGCTTTGTTTAATTCACACTACTGCGCGAATGCACATCCAATGCACAATACTATTACACGAATGCGAGTCTTACCAATTTTGATTTTGTGCGTGTTGTGAGGGAGTTGTGTGGTTATTTCACAATCTGACTATCACTAATCTTTTTGCGAACATGAATTACGTAGTTGAATCCTGAAGTTTGTATACAGTTTATATACAGTGACATTCACATATGTACAGTTTTTTGTGATGCGTTTTAATGTTTTAATAAAGTGATATTCGTATGAGGGGGTATTGCGATGCGTATTTTGATTACTGGTTTTACGCCGTTTAATAATGAGTCTATAAATCCGTCGTGGGAGATTGCGCAATCAGTGCATGCGCCTGAGGGTGTGGAACTTGTTCGTTTGCAGATTCCTACGGAATTTAGCAAGGACGCGCAAAAAGTTATTGAGAAAATAGAGGAAGTTCACCCTAATGCTGTGCTTTCATTAGGGCAATTTGGTGGTTCTGCTTGTTTTAACGTTGAGTATGTTGGCATTAACTGTAGAGCTGCGCGTATACCGGATAATAGTGGGTATAAGCCTTGGTATGAGCCTGTTGTGCAGGATGGTGATGTGGCTTATAAAGCGACTTTGCCAGTTGTGAACATAGTTGATGCTTTAAATAAAGCAAAATTGCCGGCGTCTGTGTCTTTTTCTGCTGGTGCGTACGTGTGTAATGACGTGCTTTACAGTGTTTGTCATTATTGCCAGACTAAAAAATTGCCGATTAAGAGTGGTTTTATTCACGTTCCATATTTGCCTGAGCAGATTCTTGATAAGCCTACTACGAGTTCTATGAGTTTAGTTGATATGCTTCGAGGTATTGAAGTTGCGCTGCAAGTAATTGCGGATGATTGCAAGTGATTGCAGATTAATCGCCAGCAAATCTTTAATTTGTCAAATTGCATAAAATAACTCAAAACAGCCACTTATGTTGAAGGTGTGGTATAAAAGTCTTATGTTTTCTAAACGCGCTATTACTATTTTTGCGACTGCTGTCGTAACTGCTTTAGCACTGAGCACGTTGGGTGCTTGCGAGCCGCAGGGTAAAGCTGTTGGGAATACTGGTCGCGTTGGAGACATAATCCACGATGGTGTGGATATTGATGATATTCATCTTCTTGTGATTGGTTCAAAATTAGCTGCGCTTGATGACGAAGTTATGAAGCATTGTAAAACGTCAAAATTGAGTGCTTCTTATGTGCCACTATCAAATGTTATTAATCCCAACGAAGCGGCTCAGCAAGCTATTCGCGCTGCAAGCGAGCAACCTGTTTCATTAATACTTATAGACGCGCTCGACGTAACAGGCGTTGACGATCCGCATAACGCTAATAATCAATCAAATATAAAAGAGAATAACAAGCTTAATAACAGCACTCGCAATAAACAAAACGAAAGCAAAGCATGGATTTCTGCGCTGCAATACGCGCGTTACGCTGGAGTGCCAGTTGCGTTAATAAATCCTGTAAAAGCACCAAAAGACGCAACTTTATACGCAGCTACTTTGTATTTTGATAGCGATGGAAGTGGAATTGGAAAAAATATTCATGAATCTGATTTATCAAAAAATAGCGAATCTTTAAACAATAAAAGCAAGAAATCAAAATTTGAGCGTTCGTCTTTGCTAAGCATTGTTCGAGCAATAATTGACAATACGCCACACGGTAGGGAAGTGATTATAAATGACAAATAACGAACAAAACGCAATGGCATCTACAGAAATTAGCAAAAATAACGCTATTGCGGTGCTTCCTAAAGTAGAAGTTTCTGGTTTGAGCACAGAAGAAGTTGCGCAGGCAGTCTCTCGCGGAGATGTGAATATTACTTCTAAGCAGACTTCTCGCTCTTTAATGGATATTGTGCGCGCGAACGTGTTTACATTGTTTAACGCGATTATTTTCACAGCAATGGTTGTTGTGCTTGCCACTGGTTCGTGGAAGGATGCTGTTTTTGGTGTGGTAATTCTGGTAAATACTGGAATTGGCATTGTGACTGAATTAAAAGCAAAGTGCACTTTGGATAGGCTTTCTATACTTGTGGCGTCTTACGCAATGGTGCGTAGAGGTGGAAAAAATATTGAGATTCCGCACAAAGATATTGTGCTTGGGGATGTTTTGTGGCTTAGAGCTGGCGAGCAGGTTCCAGCGGATGTAGAAGTGTTGGAATCGTGGGGTTTGGAAATGGATGAGTCCATGCTCACGGGCGAGTCTGCTACAGTTCGAAAAGCAAAAGGTGATAACGTTTATTCCGGATCTACTGCAGTTTCTGGAATGGCTTTAACGCGTGTTACTGCCGTAGGAGAGCACAGTTATGCGGCAAAATTGGCGGCGCAAGCGAAAGTTTATACCAAAACAATTTCCGACTTAAGCCGTGGAATTAACACGATTTTGAAGTATATGACGATGGTTGTGGTGCCTTTGTGTGTGCTGCTTGTGTGGTCGCAAATGCACAAGGTTGGCGGATTTGTTGAAGCTTGGCAGACTGGTGCTTGGAGGGGAGCTGTTGTTTCTGCTGTTGCAGGCGTTGTTGGCATGATTCCAGAAGGATTGGTTCTTCTTACTTCGCTTAATTTTGCGGTGGCTGCTATGCGGCTTGCTCGTAAGCAAACGTTAGTTCAGGAGTTGGAATCTGTAGAAACTTTAGCGCGCGTAGACTGCTTGAATCTGGACAAAACTGGCACTATAACCGACGGTGGTATTGCATTCGTTGGCGTGGAAAATCTAGATAATAGTGGTGCCGAAATATCTTTGCAGACCAACTTGCAAACCAATCAAGCTTTATTCGACTTATCAAATGAAGAAAATCCGAACGCAACAGGTGTTGCGATTATGGAAGGGCTTGGCTCTAAAGGAGTTGCAGCTAGCCAGCATGTATCTAACCGTCTTCCATTCTCTTCTGCTAGAAAGTGGAGTGCTGTGCAATATGTACAAAGCAGTGGAGAGCGTGCAACTTGGTATATGGGTGCTCCGGAAGTGTTGCTCAGCGCGATTGATTATGCAAATACTAATGAACTTTTAGCGAAAGTTAATTCTTATGCGGAGCTTGGTGAGCGCGTGCTGCTGCTTGCAAAAGTAAGTAGCGATAGTAGCAGCGTAAGTAGCGTAACAGAAACAGATAAAACTTTTGGCGATTCTCCAACTATTTGCGTAAATGCTCATCCTATTGCTTTAGTTCGCTGCTCTGAGCGTATTCGTGACGATGCTCGCAAAACGCTTAAATGGTTCCGTGAGCAGGGTGTGCGTTGCCGCGTAATTTCGGGAGATAACCCTACAACAGTTGCGGCTGTTGCTGCAAAAGTTGGCTTAACAGGAGATCGCAAGCCTGTTGCAATGGACGCTAGAAAATTGCCAGAAGATATTAACGAATTGGCTAAAGTGCTTGAAAATGTGGATGTGCTTGGGCGTGTGCTTCCTCATCAAAAGAAGGCGATTGTTCAGGCGCTTCACACTCAAGGTCATGTGGTTGCTATGACTGGTGACGGCGTGAACGATACTTTAGCTCTTAAAGAAGCTGATTTGGGCGTTGCTATGGGCAACGCTGCTCCTGCTGCAAAAGCTGTAGCTCAAGTGGTTCTTGTTGATTCACGATTCTCGCATTTGCCTGATGTTGTGGCTCGCGGTAGGCAAGTGATGGCAAATATGGAACGTGTGGCTGGCTTATTCCTTGTAAAAACTGTTTATTCTGCGCTTATTTCTGCAGGAGTTGTGCTTCTAGCGTTGCACTTCCCGTATTTGCCTCGTCACATTACTTATATTGGTTCTTTAACTATTGGTATTCCAGCATTTTTGCTCGCTCTTGCGCCTAATACTCGTAGATACATTCCAGGTTTCTTGAAGCGAGTTGTTCGTTTTGCTGTTCCTAGCGGATTTGCTATAGCTGCTTCTGTGCTCGCTACTGCTGTTATAGCTCCGCGAGTTTTGGGATTAAATCTTGACGATGTTGTTGCAAATAATTTGATAGCATCTCGTTTTATTGTTTCAAACGTGCAAGCTTTGGCAACTACTCGCAGTATTTGTTCCGTAATCGTATTTGTTCTTGGCATACTCGTGCTTGCAAGCGTTGCCAAGCCGTTGCGCTCGTGGAGAGGAATTATGGTTGCGCTATTTGCTGCAGCTGGAGTTGCTGGAGCTTTTATACCGTTTACTGCAAAATTCTTCGAAATTCACGTGCCGACTGCAGGAAGCGCGTTTACTGTAATGCTTATAGCTGTTGTTTTAGCTGTAATCTTATGGTTTGTGTGCGTGAGTTTAGCAAACTTGTTATCTAAACAAAGTAAGAAGTGAACAATCTAACATATTTCTCATGTAATTAGTGTGTCGACGTGAGCTTAATGATGCTTACAATAGATACGTGTTTAGTATTTTAGAGATGTTTTCAGTAGGCGTTGGTCCTAGTTCATCACATACAGTAGGTCCTATGCGAGCTGCGTGTTCGTTTGTTTCATCGCTTAAAAAAAGTGGTAGTCTTGCAAACGTTGCGCACGTAAGTGTGACTCTTTACGGATCACTGTCTTTAACAGGTCTTGGTCATGGCACTGATCGCGCTTGCGTTGCAGGTCTTGAAGGAAATCTTCCAGATAATGTAGACACTGATCATATGCTTACTATTCGTCAGGAATGCAAAAAAACTGGAACTTTAACGCTTGCAGGGGAGCATACTATTGCTTTTGATTACGACAAGGACGTAATTTTTGAAAAATGGATGCGAATGGTTGTTCATCCTAACGGAATGCGTTTTGTTGCAACTGATTCTGACGGAAATAAAATCGATGAGCAAGTTTGGTATTCAATTGGCGGCGGATTTATTCGTCAAGGGTGTGCAGATGATGCAATGGTTGGCTTGCATGAGCGTGTTACTGAGCAAGATGAAAATAATGCCAATAAGAATGGTGTAAGCGAGAATAATAACGAAAGTAATAACGGAAATAGTAGTGATAATGCTGCAAGCTCCTCAAATCAAACAAAAGATTCCACTGTACCTTATCCTTTTACTTCATGCGACGAGCTTATAAATATTTGCCGAGAAAAGCATATGTCAATAAGCGATGTTGTGTGGCAAAACGAGCTTGCATTGCATGAAGGTGATGCTGACTACGTGCGCAACTATTTGCTGCATGTTTGGAAAGTTATGAGTAAATGTGTAGAAAACGGATGCAACTCAAAGCAACCGATTTTGCCAGGAGGTCTTGATGTGCCTCGCAGAGCTCCTCACATGTATGAGCGTTTAGCTGCAAATTCAGACATGCTTCGCAACAATCGTCGTCGTTCGGATGCTGCTTTAGAAAGTTCAGACTCTGCGTGGGTTAATCTTTTTGCGCTCGCTGTTAGTGAAGAGAATGCTGGTGGTGGGCGTATTGTTACTGCTCCAACGAATGGTTCTGCAGGAATTATTCCTGCAGTATTGCAGTATTATTGGCGATTTGTTGATTCTGCTAATGAAGACGGAGTTGTGCGATTCTTGCTTGCTGCAGGTGCTGTTGGTTACTTATTTAAGCGAAATGCTTCAATTTCTGGAGCTGAAGTTGGTTGTCAAGGAGAGGTTGGTTCTGCTTGTTCGATGGCTGCTGCAGGATTGTGCGAAGTGTTGGGAGGGACCCCGGAACAGGTTGAAAATGCTGCAGAAATCGGTATAGAACACCATTTGGGATTAACTTGCGATCCTGTAGGCGGTTTGGTACAAATTCCTTGTATTGAGCGCAATGCTATGGCTGCAAATACTGCAATTAATGCTGTTCGAATGGCAATGCTTGGAGATGGCTCGCACATGGTAAGCCTTGACAAAGCGATTAAGACTATGAAAGAAACTGGTCATGACATGATGTCTAAATATCGCGAAACCTCAAAAGGTGGGCTAGCTGTAAACGTTGTTGAGTGCTAATTTGCTAATATTTTTGCATTAATTCGTTGATGTTTTGAGATTAATTTTTGCTAAGTTATACACAATGCGTATATTTCATGTACATACGTAACGTTTCAGTGCTAATCTAGGACAGGTTAATCTAGGAAGTGTTAGTCTAAACTGCATTTATTTGAATGTGCATTTACTTAAATGTACTATTTAAAATGCGCTGCTTTAGTAATGCAGGATGGTTAAAAGCTGTCTGTGTAGATGTTATACTGTTCAGATTATACTGTTTGGAGTTTGTAAAGGAGGAAATATGGCACAAGATATGCCAGAAGTGATTGCAGAATTTGGCACTACGCCAACGGTGACGTTCCCTGAATCTGAACCGCCAGCAGGTCTTAAAGTTGTTGAATTGGTTGAAGGTAATGGTCCTGTAGTTCGTGCAGGTGACACTGTAACTGTGAATTATCATGGTGTGGTTTGGGGTAGCGACAAGCCATTTGATTCAAGCTTTGCTCGTCATACTCCAGCTAGTTTTGGTATTGGTGTCGGTCAAGTGATTCAGGGCTGGGATCGTACTGTTCCAGGTCATAATGTTGGATCTCGTTTGTTGATTTCTATTCCTCCAGAGTATGGTTATGGCTCTCGTGGCATACCGCAAGCCGGTATTGGCGGCGGAGACACGTTGGTATTTGTTGTTGATATTATTTCAACTCGTTGATAGAAGAGCGTGAATTTTATTTACGCGCGCATAGTTTTTATTTTTAGAGATTGTTGTATAAGGAGGTAGCAATGGCTGAAGAAAAAACTATTTTACTTACGCAGGAAGCGTATGACAAACTAAAAGAAGAGTTAGCACATCGTGAAGGTGAGTATCGAGAAGAAATCACTGAGCGTATTGCTGCAGCTCGTGCTGAAGGTGATTTGTCTGAAAATGGTGGTTATCAGGCTGCTCGTGAAGAGCAAGGAAAGAATGAAGGTCGCATTAATGAGCTTATTGTAAAGCTTCGTAATGCGAAGATTCTTGAAGCTCCGAAGGATGGCACTGTTGGCAATGGTTCTTTGGTTACTCTTGAGCTTGCAGGTCGAGAAATGACTTATGTTCTTGGTTCTCGCGATATTGCTGTAGCTACGGATTATGACGTTATTAGCCCGGAATCTCCAATTGGGGCAGCTATTATGGGTGCTCATGCTGGTGATACTGTTAGCTATGCAGCTCCAAATGGACGTGAAATTTCAGTGACAATTAAGGATTCGCATCCACTTGCGTAAGTTGCGTAAGTTACATGATTTTCATAATCTGCATAAGTTGATTTTATAAATATTATTCTCCCCACTTAGTCCATATTTTGAAATAAGTGGGGAGAATATTTTTTGAGGGGTTGGTGGGTAAGTTCTATTATATTTTTCGCAAAACTGTAACAACTTTTCCCATAATAGTTGCGTGTGATCCGTCAATAGGAGAGTAAGCCGGATTATGTGGAATAAGCCATACGTGACCGTGGTCATTTCTGAAAGTTTTAACAGTTGCTTCGTTATCTAACAGTGCTGCAACAATGTCTCCATTTACAGCCTCATGCTGCTCTCTAACTACTACATAATCGCCATCGCAAATAGCGGCGTCAATCATCGAATCGCCGTGTACTTCAAGCATAAAAAGATTTCCTGTACCTGTAAGACGTTCTGGCAATCGCATTACATCTTCAATATGCTGTTCTGCTGTTATTGGAGCTCCTGCTGCGATTCTTCCCACTAGAGGAACATCTCTAGAATTTATAACAGAATCAGATTCGTATGCGCTAATATTGGCAACTCTTGAAGAATTTTTATTAATTTTGTTATTTGAATTGTTTTCAACAATTGAATTATCAAGAATTTCAATAGCGCGACCTTTATTTGCATTAATTCGCAAAATCCCTTTATCTTCAAGTGTTCGCAATTGATGTTTCACAGAAGATGGGCTTCTAAGTCCAACCGCTTCTCCGATTTCGCGGAAAGAAGGAGGGAATCCATGAATTTTTATATTGTTTTGGATGGCATTGATAATATTGCGTTGGCGGTCAGTAAGTGACATTGCGCTAATATCACTAGCATTAATGCCATTGTTATCGTTATTTGTGCCATCGTTATTCATGGTGCTCCTTTCGCTTTTACTATTTTAACGCACTTTCTTAAAAAAATCAAACATCTGTTCGACACGCCGTTGCAACTATCGAACAAATGTGTCATTATTAATACATCTGTTCGATAGAACAAATGTTCAGTCGATTAAGGAAGGAGAAAGGATAATTATGAGTACGTCATTAATTAGAAGTGGCAGGGAAGTTAGAGTAGGTATGCAAGAAAATACTTATTTGATTCGTAAACGCTGCGTTTCTAATAAGCATGCGCGCAAAACTAGAGTTTTTCGTGTAACTGTACTTTTGATGACAGCAATAACATTCTGTACATTGTTTATGCCAAAGACTGCTGTTTCTGCAATACCTGAAAGAGTTGTTACATATACAGTTCGTCCTGGAGATACGTTATGGAATTATGCTGCTACTATTACTCCTAAAAACGGTGATATATCAGATAATGTAGAGCGTTTAATGGCTTTAAATCATCTTTCTTCTGAAGATTTGGTTATCGGACAGTCTATTAATGTTCCATTAAATGATGCTCAATAGTTGATTGAGTACAAATAGTATGAAAATGGGGGAAATATGAGAAGGGAAAATATTACTATATTTGAGATTGAAACTGATGAGCTAAGTTTTACTGAAAATGATGATGTAATATTCAGTGTGTTTTATGGAGTATTTCGGATTATGGACAATAAAATCGTATAATATTCGGAAATATTTGAATAAAGTGAATAATATTATGTAGTTTTTCGCTATTTTTTAGTATGCTGAATATATGCATTGTCCTTTTTGTAAGAATTCTGATACGAAAGTTATAGATACTCGTATCAGTGAAGATGGTTACTCTATTCGCCGTAGACGTGAATGCCAAGTTTGTGGTAATCGATTTACTACGGTGGAAACAACTCAGTTGCTTGTAATGAAGCGTTCAGGCTCTATTGAACCTTTTGATCGGGCAAAAGTTGTTGCCGGTGTTAGCAAAGCATGTCAAGGACGTCCCATTAATGCTGAAGCGTTAAAGACAATTGGTATGCGAGTAGAAGCTGATTTGCGAGCACGAGGTTTAGCGCAAGTTACATCTGAAGAAGTTGGCAAAGCTATTCTTAAGCCATTGCGTGAATTAGATGAAGTTGCATATCTTCGTTTTGCAAGTGTGTACCAAAACTTCGCAGGTCTTGAAGATTTTGAACATGCCATTGAAGATTTAAAGCGTAGTAAAACAGAAAAATAATAATTTTATCGATTATTGTTACAGAATATCTATTCCCTGCGCTTTTGCATTATTTTGAGTTCTATTTCTCAAAATTTGCGTCATCTGCAGTGCGTATTATATGCAATTTTTGAGTTGGTCTAGTCATTGCAACATATAGATTGGCTGCAGCAGTTAGTCTAGATGCTGCTTCCTGCTCAATTTGAGAAGGTTGCAACACTATGACAGCGTCATATTCAAGACCTTTTACTTCCTCAGCTGTGCAAACGCTGCATTGGCAATCATCGGCATTTTGTTTGTTTAACTGATTCCATAATTTTTCAGGTAATGCATGTTCTAATGCTTGATTTACAACCTTTTTAGCATGGCTAACTATACTGTTAGGAGTAATGATTGCAATACGACCACTACCATCATCAGAGACAAATTTTTCGAATAGTTTTATACAAGATTCTGCAAGTGCAGTATCGAGTTCATCTTGTGATTCAACCGTTTGTGATACGAGTGAATCAGGTACTGAGCGAACTGCATGAACAGTAGAAATGTATAATCCTGAATCTGTTGCAACTTTGCTTGCTGCTTCAGAAACTTCACTAGGATTTCGATAATTAATTGTTAACTCGTAAAGATCCCAATTTGGTTCTCCAAATAGAGAATTCATATTCTTCTGCCATCTGTGAGTTCCTCCGAGCGCAGAAGTTTGTGCAACATCGCCAACAATAGTAAAGGAGCGTGAAGGACAACGACGAATAAGCATTCTCCAATCCATTGCTGTAAGCTCTTGAGCTTCATCGACAACTACGTGACCATATGTCCACTCGCGGTCAGAAGCTGCTTTACGGGCAAGCATTCCTGCATCGTCGCCTTGCAGATTATCAAGAAGCATATCAGCAGTTACTATGCCATTTCCAATACCAGCTTGTGCTAAAGTGTCAGCTGCAAATTGTTGTTCTTCAAGTTTTTTTGCTTGTGCTGCAGATCTTTGAGCGTCAAGTTTTGGATCAGGACCGAGCAATTCCATAGCTTCATCAAGTAATGGAATATCAGAACGAGTAAGCGGGCTGCCCTTTGGTCTAGTAAGTGAGTTAATGTCTTCGTCGCTCAACCAAGGTGCGTATGTGCGTAATTTGTCAGGTTTAGCAAAAAGTTGGTCAATGAGCCATTCTCCAGTCATAGGTAACCATGCAAGATTTAAAGTAATGCGCAGTTTATCGTCAAGACGAAGTTGAGAAGTTATATCGTTTAATTCAGCTTGATCTGGAACATAATCAAGTTTTTCCAAATAACGATTTTTCAATATGCTGAGCACGGTTTTTATAAAAGTATTTCGTGCCTGGTTATGCGGCTGGTGAGTCCGTTGAGCATCTGATTGAGCTATCTCAATATCTTCTTTTAGAAGAGGAATACTAAATCCTCCAACATGAATTGTTGGAAGATTTTTAGGAACGCGAATACGAGCGGCAATTGCATTCGCAATAACTGTTCGCATACGATACATTCCTTTTAATTTTGCTGCGTATGGAGAATCTTCATCTGTAGCACAAATTCCAGGAATTAAGTCGGAAATAGTTCTACTTACTACACCTGTTTCACCAAGAGAAGGGAGTACTTGATCAATATAACGCAAGAATGCCGAACTTGGACCAACAATAAGAACTCCTGAACGCTCAAGTTTGCGCCTGTGAGTGTATAACAAATAGGCTGCTCTGTGCAAAGCAACAGCTGTTTTTCCTGTGCCAGGACCTCCCTGTACAACAATAGTGTGATCAAGAGGAGCGCGAATAATTCGATCTTGTTCTGCTTGAATAGTGGCAACAATATCAGTCATTTTGCCGGTTCTGCGAGAACCTAAAGATGCGAGCAGTGCTCCTTCACCAGTAAGAGTACCTTGTTGTGAAGCTTTTCCTATTTCATCAGAATGTATGTCAAGTACTTCATCTTCAACACCAATAACGTCTCTGAAACGGAGTGTAATATGACGACGCATAACAATATCGCCATGATGCGAAGGGGTTGCCTCATAAAAAGGTCGTGCAGCTTCAGCGCGCCAATCTGTAAGAATAGGATCATGGTTTTCGCTAAGCAAACCAATGCGACCAATGTATCGCCTAATGCCTTCTGTGTTATCAAGTCTTCCAAAAACAAGACGATCTTCAACAGCTCGTAATTGTGTAAGACGATCTTCGTACATGGTTGCGAATGAGTCGCGCTCTGTGCGCTGTGTTGGTGAACCGTGCGAACCTGACGCGCGCACAGCGTCTAAGCGCGCGCGAATAGTATTACGCAAATCATCTAGACGGCTATAAGCTCGGTCAACAGCTTGTTGTTCTTCGCTAAGTTGTGAGGAATAGGTAGACATACGCTTCCATTCTTCGTAAAATCTGCAGCCAAATCAAAGCCAATTTTTAGGCATTTAAGTGTATCTCGAGGCATAAACCACTGATTTATTTCGTGTTGTAATCTAAATTAAAACAAGCTAAAAGCTTAGCGAATAATTGCGTTTTATTTTGCCGCAAAAATATAATCTAAACATATGTTTATAAGGGTTGATTTTGAATTATAGAGAGATAGAATTCTTGAGTTGTGAAGCATAAAACGATGAGGTTGACGCCTACTAGTTTGTTGCAACTTAGAAATAAACAGAATGGCTTACTGCATCACTGTTGATGTAGTGAGTTTGTAATCAGAAAGGTAGTTCACATGAAGAAGCTTATTCTTGATTTGGATACTGGTGTTGATGATACCTTAGCAATTTCTTATGCTCTTGGTAGCCCTGAGGTTGAGCTGATCGGTATTACTGGTACGTATGGCAACGTTTTAATGGAACAGGGCGTTCGTAATGCTCTTGCTTTAACAGATTTATTTGGACATCCAGAAGTTAAAGTGTATCGTGGTTTGCCGCATGCGAGCAAGAAAGATTCGTTTGAAGTTCTGCCTATTTCTGCATTCATTCACGGTGACAATGGTATTGGCGATGTTGTTATTCCAGATTCAAAGCGTGAAGCTGAGTCTGAGCCAGCTGTTGATTTCATAATTGATGCAGTTAAGACTTATGGCAAGGATCTTATTTATGTTCCAACTGGTCCTATGACAAATATTGCTGCTGCATTGCATAAGGCTCCAGAAATCAAAGATGAGATTGGCAAGATTGTTCTTATGGGCGGCGCGCTTACCATTCATGGAAACGTAAACGCTTGGACTGAGGCGAATATATCTCAAGATCCAGATGCTGCAGATGTACTCTTCCGCTCTGGCGCTCCAGTAACAATGGTTGGCTTGGATGTTACATTACAGACTTTGCTTACTTATAAGGAGACAAAGCAGTGGCGTGACCTTGGCACAAATGCTGGCAAGTTCCTTGCAGATATGACCGATTTTTACATTAAGGCATATGAGACAACAGCTCCGCACCTTGGTGGCTGCGGTTTGCACGATCCGTTGGCTGTTGCAGTTGCTGTTGACCCAACGCTTGTTACAACGCTTCCAATCAATATGCAAGTTGATGTTGAAGGCCCAACTCGTGGACGCACAATTGGTGATGTTACGCGCTTGAATGACCCTGTTAAGACAATGCAAGTTGCTGTTGGCGTTGATGTTCCACGATTCTTGAACGAGTTTATGACGCGCATTTCTGGCTTGGCAAAAATCGCTGGATGAGTGTGGATTTTACGCGTTTTTAATTCCGTTTTAACTCCGCTTTTTGTTGTTCGACACGCCGCAAATCGCAACATTTTCCGCAATATGCGACGTGTCTTATTTGCCAATGTAAAAACTAAAAATATTAATTGATTGGATTATTATGACTGAGATTGCAAAATCTAGCGCGGTAGACCCATACGAGGATCCAAAAACCCGCGACAAAGTGGCGATTTACTCGCTAATTTTACTTCTTATAACCTTTATTCTTGGAACATTGTGTTTGCAAGGATTTAATCTGGTATTCGATCAGATTGGTAAAGCTGTTGGCGCGCCTGATCAAGCTTCTCTTATTACGAGTTTGCCAATTATTGTTTTAGGCATTGTGTGCTTTATTTACGGTTCTTTGGGTGACTTTGTGTCGCTTCGTAGACTCATAACAATCGGACTTGTAACACTGTTTGTTGGATCGTTGTTTGGTTTTATTGCAAACTTCTTCTTCACTCCAAACTTGTGGACTGTTATTATTGCGCGTATTTTACAAACAGCTGGCGAGCAGGTAGCAGGTTCTTCCTTCCTTGTTATTGCAACTAAGTATTTGCGCAACGATCTTAAGGTAATTTTCTTTGGACTCTTTACTGCTGCTTATCAGCTTTCTGCTTCTATTGGCGTTTTTGCTGCTGGTGCTCTTAGCTCTATTGCTTGGCAGTATTTGTTCTTGATTCCTGCAATTACTATTCTGTTCTTGCCAGTTCTTGTTAAGTGCTTGCCTACAAAGAATGGTATTGGTGGGAAGATAGATAAGCTCGGCTTTACAGTGTTTGGTATTGCTGTTGCATTGCTGACTTTGTTCTTCTCGTACAAGGCATGGGGATTGTTGCTTGGATCCATCGTGCTGTTTGTTGTGTTTGCTGGCTATATTATGAAGGCAAAGAACCCGTTTGTAACTCCTGCATTCTTTAAGAATAAGCGTTGGCTTTCGGGCATTGTCTTAATATTCATCTTCTACTTTACTAACTATTGCATGCCTCCAATTTACAATGTGATTGGCGGTGCTTTGTATCATATGAGCACTGAGGCAGTTTCTTCCTACCTTGTATGGGCATTCGTTGTAGCAGCAGTGTTTGGAACATGCTCTGGAACAATTATCGGTTTTATTGGACGTAAAGCTGGCATTATTATAGCTGCTGTTCTTATGATTCTTGGATGGGTTGGAGCTGCTGTATTCATCAATTGCGGATTCCTTGTTCTAACTTTGTGCGCATGCGTCTACTACGCTGGTTGCGGACTTATGTATTCGCCAATCGTTTCAACGGTTCTTAGCGCATTGCCTGTTGAAGAATCGGGTCGTGGATGCGGTATGAACGATTTAGTTATGAATGTTACAGCATCAATCGGTATTTCCATTTTCAGCGGTTTCTTTGGCGGAAACTTGCTAAAAGGATTCTCTTTTGCTGGAATCCAAGGCTTAGGTGCAGGTTATTCTAACTTGCTTATGATGGGCGCTATTGTAGCCTTTATTGGCTTAGTAGTTTACATTGCTCGTAGCCTTATGGTTAAAGAGTAATTATTATTTACTCAATATGTTAGTGGTCACTATCTTGCAGTCATCTTTGGCTGCGTGGATAGTGACCACTTTTTTGTAGTCTTATGCCGCGCATTTTTAAACTAACATAGTTTTTACGCTAACATAGTTTTTTCATGCGCTGAATACTAATCTTTTGATATTGTATTGGTGAAGCTTATTTCTAATGATTATTTAAATTAATTGTCGTTATAGCCAAAAACATCACTTTTTAGTACGTCTTTCCACCATGATTCTCTGCCTCGAACAAAATCATCATCAACTTTCGCATTAAAAATTAAATCTGTAGTAAGTGAGTCTTTGTTGTTTTTGTTAAATATAGAAGCAGTCAATTTGTAATCTTTAACAAATTGTGCCAAAATTAGGCGTTCAAGTATACCTCGACGCTTATACACCGAGATTGTATTCCTATGTCGATCTAACGAATATTATTTGCGAGGATCTCCGAACCAAGCAGAGTAAATCAATGAAAAGTTGCGATTTCCATATGCTGAGCACGAATTTCCTTCGCCGTATCCAGCTTTTAACGATTCTATATTTGGCTGATAAGGAGTATAGATATAAAGCAATGCAGTAGCCTTATTTTCGATATAAACATTGCTAGATCCGCATGATTTATTTGGCGAATATTGAATTGTGTTAATCGTGTTAGGGTGGTAGTTATATTGATCGTTATGAAGAAGATAATATCTATATCTTCTTGCGGAACCAATTACTTGTTTAAAGAATCCTGCAAAACGTGGGTTGCAATGAGAATCATCTGGACAATCTAATCCCATAGCTGATTTGTATTGGAAATCGCTAGGATTAGTGTCTGTTACAAGATGTTGTTCTTTTTGCAGCATGGTAAGTAATACTCGTTGACTGATATGACATGCTTTTGCTGATTTGTATATTATGTCTGCAGAAGATTCTTTGCTTACACTTTGATACTTTGAGCATAGTGAATCGGCAGGAATAGTGTGAGTATTAAAGTACGCATTTTTTAAGCAATTTTTACCAGTGCATTTTGCTCCTTTTTTGCGTATAAAATTGCGTACTTCGTCTTTACTCATTGCGTTATCGTCAAAAAATTGAGAATCAGAAATAATATTGCCTGGATTAAAATCAAAGCGTGACACAAGTTGTTCTTGTTTGTTGCGAAGATTAGAAACAGTCTGTTCCCAACGTATCCACTGAACAACAGGAATGATAATAGCAATGCCTATGACAGCAATAATAATGTTTCGTAAAATTTTATTGGAGTAAAACTTATGCTTTAATGAACTGTTGTTTTTATTGTGATGAGCACCACTATTATGTTCACTATTTAGGTTGACATGAATAGAATCATGTTTCTTTCTTCTCTGCACCATGTTTCCTCCTACTTAGCTTGTTACATTATAAGTGATATGCGAATCATTTTATTATTGTGATTATTTTTTAAAATTGTTCCTAACTTTTATTGTTGATTGTAACTATCAAACTGTAGAATTATCCGATTGAGTAGCTACGCGCGAAGAATTTGTTGCGATTAACTTTAGATTGTTAGAGCAGATTGATTTATTTGCAGTAGTTTTCTGCATAAATATTTGGAATTATTAGGCTGTTGTAGGGGAGTAAGACGGTGATGATTGGGACTAAACGATTTGATTGTTCTTCTGTGGATCCTTATGATGACCCAGAAAAGCGCGATAAGGTTGCTGTTCGTGCGTTAATACTACTGCTTATTACATTTGTTATTAGCACCTTGTGCTTGCAAGGTTTCAATCTTGTTTATAAACAAGTTGGTATAGATGTGAAAGCTGTTGATCAAGCGTCTCTTATAACTGGTTTACCTGGCATTATTTTAGGAATTGTATGCTTTATTTACGGTTCTTTAGGCGACTTTGTGTCATTAAAAAAGCTAGTAACTATTGGATTAACATCTTTGTTTATAGGCTCAGTTTTTGGATTTGTAGCTAATTCTTGTTTTGAGCCAAATTTGTGGACAGTTATTGCTGCTCGTATTATGCAAACAACTGGTGAACAAGTAGCAGGTTCATCATTCTTAGTAATTGCAACAAAATATTTGCGAAATGATTTGAAAGTTATCTTCTTCGGATTATTTACAGCATCGTACCAGCTTTCTGCATGTATTGGAGTGTTTTCAGCGGGATTGTTAAGCTCTATTGCTTGGCAATATTTATTCTTAATTCCAGCATTAACTATTCTAATATTGCCGGCATTATTGCATTATTTACCAACAAAAAACGGCAATGGTAAAAAAATTGATGTTGTTGGTTTTACAGTCTTTGGATTTGCTGTTGCATCTCTTACATTGTTCATTTCATACAGAAACTTGTTGATGCTTATTTCAGCAATTATATTGTTTATAATTTTTGGTATTTACATTAGTAAAGCTAAAGAGCCGTTTGTTACACCAGCTTTCTTTAAAAATATTCGTTGGCTTTCTGGCATAATTTTGATGGGCATAATATACTTCACAAATTATTGCATAAGCCCACTGTTCAATAGAGTTGGAAAAACTTTGTATAACATGACTACTTCACAAGTAGCTTCTTATTTAGTTTGGGCTTTTATTGTTGCTGCAATATTCGGTTCATGCTCAGGCTTAATAATTAGTCGTATAGGAAGAAAAACAGGTTTATTATTAGCAATATTGTTTATACTTTGCGGATGGATTGGTATTGCAGTATTAATAAATTCTGGATTCTTGGCTATAGCTTTGTGTGCATGCATTTATTATGCAGGTTGTGGAATGGTGTATTCTCCACTGGCCTCAACAATTCTTTCATCTCTTCCAGTTGAAGAATCTGGCAGAGGGTGCGGAATGAATGATTTAGTTATTAGTGTTTCTGCGTCTGTTGGTGTAGTAATTTTTGACGGAATATTAGATAAAAATATGCTGAGTGGAAATTCTATAACGGGTGCTTCTGGTATTTCGTCTGGATTTGCAAACATATCTCTTATGTGTGCTGCTGTTGCATTATTAGGAATTATCGTATTTACATTCAGAAACTTTATTACTAAAGAAAGCAATGCAATTGAAGTAAACGAAGATCAAGAATAAGACCAAAATAATAGTAAAAGCAAAAGCAATAGAATTATAATTGGCAATAGCTTAGCAACTGTGCAAATAAAGTTTGTTTGCAACGTTATGAGCAATATTGTTTACAACATTGCAAGCGCTAAGAAAAAATATATGCATATATGCGAAACAGCTTTCACCTTCCGTCAATCATCTTTCGCATGCGTTGTATGCTAATCGGATATGCAGTTCCCAATTCTTGCGCCCAAAGAGATACATAGAATTCTTCGCACATCCAACGTAATTTCTCAGCGATTATTTGTGACTCGTCATGTGCTGGTCCTGATGGGATTTTCTGAGCGTCTTCTTGAGCTTTTACTACAAGCTTATGTGCTTCATCTGCCTGCCAAGCCCAACGTACGTCACGGTTTTTGTCTGCCTTAGCTTTAGTAAGACGAATCACGTCTGCATGCAAGTAGCGTTCAATACGAGGCAGAGAATCAGATGGAGTTTTGGCAATAAACCCTTCGTATACAAGACTTGCAGTGTGTTCGCGGATTGATTGCAACACTGAAAGCAAAGGCAAATCTGCTTTGCCAGAAACAGCTTTACTAACTTCCGCATCACGCTTTAATATAGCAATCACATCGTGAGCTACATCGTATACCGTATCCTCGTATATTTCGGAAATGTTGGCAACAGTTTCGCGTAATAAATTGTCGTCAGTAATATTATCTGTGTTCGCAATTAGTCGTTTTACTGCAGCCATTTGCAAGTCTTCTGCTAAAGCGTTAGAAGTTGAATAAGGTGCAGATGCGAGCATTAAAGATTCAGCGCCAAGCCAGCGAGAAGTAATACGCTTATTGTCTAAATGCAACATGTTTAGCGCACCCTGCCATACCATTTGCGCGCGCGAAAGATTTGTAGCGCCTGATTTGTGCAATAAATCAGCTCTTTCTACAACGTTTCCAGCTTGAGCTGCTTTACTTGCTTTACGATTTACAACCGCTCGCGCAGATTCTTGAGCTTCTTTTGCAAAGCGTTTTTGCAATGCAATTAATGACTTATCTGTTCCAAGAATTGTAGGTTTTACGCGATTAGAGTACTTGTTACGACCTGCAGGTTTATTGCGACTTTCGTTAGCTTTTCTCTCTTCAACGCTAAACGTCATGCGCAAGTATGGTGAGAGTCTGCTTATTTGCTCGTCGTCGAAAACTTCAGGATGTATTTGCGCTCCAATTACACAAATTGCAGCTTTAGTGAAAACTTCTCTAAAATCTTGCCATTCGCTTTTTATATTGCTTTCTGTTTCTCCAGTCCCAGGAAGCTCGTCGTAATGTTCGTCAATCCAAGAGCGAATTTTTTGAGCAGTATCAGGAGCTGGAACAAACTGTACTCGTAGAGCTTTAGGCAAAGATTTAATCATGCCAATAATAAGCTCATCTAATAAACCTGGAACATTCCAAGTAAATTCTTCAGGAGTTAAGCGCGAAAGTACGTAAAGCGGCACATGCACAGTTACGCCGTCCAAAGGATTAGCCGGATCATACACATAACTTAAACGCAACTTTATAATCTGACCATCTGTACCAACTGTATCCCAATGGTCAGGATAGTCAGCTAAATCAGTACTTTGCGTAGTTTGTAAACGTTCAACTTCATCGGGATTAAAGTCTAACTTGTGTGGATTTTCTTCGCGGTTATCTTTCCACCATTTTGCAAGAGCTGCAATAGTAGTTGCTTCTTGAGGAATGCGAGTGTCGTAAAAAGTAAATAAATCTTCGTCGTTTACAGTTTCGCTTATTTGACGAGTGCGATTTGCTTGATTATCTGCGTCTTCAAGCACATTGTGATTATTTAAAATAAACTCATCGTGTGCAAAACGCTGTTGCACATCTGCTTCAACTAAGCCTTGACGAATCATAATCATTCGGGCTTCGTAAGGATTAACTCTAGTCCATTGAACTGTGCGATCTTGAACAATAGGCAATCCGTATAGTAATACTTTAGATTTTGCTACAGCAGCACCTTTAGAAGCACTCCAATGAGCGTCAGAATACGTGATTCTAGTAAGATTTTTAGCAAGAGGCTCGGCCCAAGCAGGATCGACTTGTGCGCAATATCTTGCCCAAAGTCTAGATGTTTCAACTAATTGCGTACACATAACCCATGAAGGAGTTGTTTTCGAAACAGATGAAGCTGGGAATATTGCGAATCTTCCTCCGCGTGCGCCTTGATAGTCGTTTTTAGCCATTTTTTGAGCGCGTTTCATAGCTCGAATTTTTGCTGATCCATGCAAATTAGCAAAATCTGAAGCTTTTGGTTCACGCACTACTTGCATTCCCAACATAGAAAGCAATCCTGCAAGCATCGACGAGTGTATTCCTTGCGAATCCCAAGAGCAGCACAAGCTGTGAGCAGCCTGTTGATTATTAGGAAGCTGACGAATTTCCAAAGATACTCTTTTAGATGGAATAGGCTCGCCAACTTTATAATGCAACTCTTTACACAAGTCTTGAAGTTGATTAACTAAATCTTTCCACTGTTTTAAACGCAAAAAGTGGAAGAATTCCGCTTTACAAAGTTTGCGAAGAGCATTATTGCTCATATTTCCGTCTGCTTGGAAAATATAATCCCAAATATTTAAAGCAGTTAAGAAATCGCTTGTTTCATCCGCATAACGATTATGAAGTCTATCCGCTTCTTCACGCTGTTCTTCGGGGCGCTCGCGAGGATCTTGCAAACTTAAGAATGCAACAATTACAAGCACTGCAGCAAGAGTATTTGGAGTAGTTTTTCGCGCTGCTTCAACAATCATTCGTCCTAGTCGAATATCAATCGGCAATTTAGAAAGCTCGCGGCCAATATGAGTTAAAGTGATGAAACCTGATTTTCTACTTATTGCACCAAGCTCGTTAAGCTCATTAAAGCCGTCGCTTACTGCTTTCATATCAGGAGGGTCAATAAAACCGAAATTTGTAATATCTTCGCCAGTTTTAGCAACGCCTACTGAAAGCATGTGTAATACTACTGCTCCAAGCGAAGTGCGAAGAATCTCAGGATCGGTAAAACGAGGTCGAGTTTCGTAATCTTCGCGCGAGTACAAGCGTATTGCAATACCATCTGCAATACGTCCACATCGTCCAGAACGTTGATCTGCGCTCGCTTGAGAAATCGGCTCTATAGGAAGCCTTTGCACTTTTGCAGACTTAGAATATCTGCTAATTCTCGCAAAACCAGGATCGACAACGTATCGAATACCAGGCACAGTAAGAGAAGTTTCAGCAACATTCGTAGCAATAACAATGCGTTGATGAGAGTGATGTTCAAATACTCGATGCTGATCTTTTGCAGAAAGACGCGCAAAAAGCGGCACTATTTCAATAGCATCAGCTCGCTTCATATCACTTGCTCGAGTGCCAAAATATGAGCGTAATCCTGCTTCAAACTCTCGAATATCGCGCTCGCCAGAAGCGAAAACCATAATGTCGCGCGCGCCTTGCTCGTGGTTTGAATGAATCACTAATTGAGCACATGCGCGAGTTACTGCAGATGTCATATCTTCATCTGTAATATCGTCTCGATTATTTTCGTTAGATTGGCTTTCTGCAACAGTTTCCTCATCCATTGTTATGTCTGCAAAGCCGGGGACGTGTTGCATAAGTGAAGGCGCGGATCCAAGCGGCTCATAAAGAACTCGCACAGGGTAAGTGCGTCCAGAAACTTCAATAACAGGAACTTTTATGTGTAAAGCTTGCTCAAAATGTTCACGGAATTTTGCAGAATCTATTGTTGCTGAAGTAATAATCAGCTTCAAATCGCGTCTTTGCGGAAGTAAAGTCGTTAAATATCCTAGCAAAAAGTCAATGTTAAGACTGCGTTCGTGAGCTTCGTCAATAATAATCGTGTCGTATTTAGTAAGAAGAGGATCTCGCTGAATTTGCGCAAGTAAAATACCGTCAGTAACAATTCGAAGCTTTGTTTTAGGTGAACTTTCGTCGGTAAATCGCACTTGATAGCCGATTTCTTCGCCTAGTTTTACTTCCATTTCGCTTGCGATTCGCTCAGCAACAGTGCGTGCAGCTAAACGGCGAGGCTGAGTGTGCACGATTTGCTTACCTCTTCCGCCTCTTCCAAGCTCAAGCACCATTTTTGGGATTTGCGTAGTTTTACCGGAGCCAGTCTGTCCGGAAACAATCACGACTTGTGAAGACTTAATTGCTTCTATTATTTCGTCGTGTGCTGCGCAAATAGGAAGCTCAGCAGGGTAGTCGAATTTCATAGTGTATATTTCTTTTCGTAGATTTTTGCTTTTTAGTACTTCTTTAGTATTAGTACGTTTTATTATTTCGTTTTTATTACTTCTATAATTCGGTATCCTTTAGAACTTGAATATTTTTCAACTATGTAGTTTTCGCCAAGATTTTCAGCAAGCCAAGGAATAAGTGAGTCTGAGCCAAGATTTTTTTGCACAACTAAGTAAGCTGTTCCTCCTATTTTTAAACGCGGAATCCAAGTCATCAAAATGTTGTGCAACATTTCTTTTCCAACGCGAATTGGGGGATTGGACCATATGAGATCAAAATTATTAAATTCCAAAGTATTATTTTCTTTTAAAGCGTCATCTACTAAAGAAGTGCGAATATGCTTTAAGCCAGCGTTTTTTGCGTTTAGTTCAGTAAGCTCTAGCGCTCGCTCATTTACATCTACAGCTACAATTTCAGCTTCTGGAGATTCTAAGCCCATTGCAATGCTTATAGGACCCCATCCGCATCCAATATCAAGGAATTTGCCATTTTCTGGTGGTTTTGGAGCATGTTTTAGTAGCACAGACGTGCCTAGATCAAGCTTAGAAGCACTAAATACTCCGTTTGAGACTTGTACAACAGTTTCATGATTTCTCAAAGTTACATGTAACGTTCTTCGCTCATCGCAAGATGATGGTGTTGCAGAAAAGTATTGTTCGCCACTGATTTTTTGCGTTTTTTCTGATTTTGGTGATTTGGTTTTATCGTATTGTTTAAATTGTTGATGACTGTCCATGATCTCGCTCAAAAATACCGTATTTCGCCTATAAATTTAGATTTATTAATATACTTTTTCTATTGTATCTTTATTTACATATCATACATATATGTTGTGTTCATATATTGTCGTCTCAAGTTACCATAATAAGACAAACGTTGTAAAACGCTATTTACAATGAAATAGAGGAGGGACAGTTGGCGGATAGTAATGTGGCATCCGGGCGAGATGATGTGCTTAATTCAAACGATTTTTCCTCCCTCGAAAATGATTCTAATAATATGAATGAGCATAATCTCACCAATAATGCAGTGCTTTATGCTCATTCGGATGTGCTTCTAGACACTACTTCTGACAGTGAAAAGCATGATGAAGTTTGGCAGGAGCGTGAATCTCGTAATGCTTTAAAGCGAGTAGCTGGTCTTGGCGAATTACAAGATGTTACCGAAGTTGAGTATAGAAAGCTTCGTCTTGAGCGCGTTGTGCTGGTAGGAGTGTGGTCTAGCGCAAAAGGAACTCTTGCTCAAGCTGAAGAATCGTTGCGTGAGCTTGCAGCGTTGGCGCAGACTGCTGGTGCTGTTGTTTGCGATGGCATGTTGCAACAAAGATATAGACCAGATGCTGCAACTTATGTTGGTTCAGGTAAAGCGCGTGAGCTTGCAGCAGTAGTTGCTCAGCATGATGCGGATACGATTATTGTTGACGATGATTTACCTCCTAGCCAGCGTAGAGCTTTAGAAGATGCGACTAAAGTTAAGGTTGTCGATCGCACTGCTGTTATTTTGGATATTTTTGCTCAGCACGCTACAAGCCGTGAAGGTAAAGCTCAAGTTGAGCTTGCTCAATTGCAATATATGCTACCTAGGTTAAGAGGCTGGGGTGCTGCTCTTTCTAGGCAGGCTGGTGGTAGAGCTGCAGGAGATGCTGGTATTGGTTCTAGAGGTCCTGGCGAAACTAAAATCGAAATGGATCGTCGAGCTATTCGCAATCGTATTTCTAAACTTCGTCACGATATTGCGAATATGGCACCTGCGCGCGATGTAAAACGTGGTTCTCGTAGACGACAAGATATTCCAACTGTAGCTGTTGTTGGATATACGAATGCTGGCAAGTCGTCTATTATAAATCGCCTTACTGGTTCACAAGAATTAGTAGAAAATGCACTGTTTGCAACTCTTGATACTGCAGTACGTCGTTCTCAAACTCAAGATGGTAGAAGCTATACTTTGGTAGATACTGTTGGTTTTGTTCGCAGACTTCCAACTCAACTAGTTGAAGCATTTAAATCCACTTTGGAAGAAGTTGGACAAGCAGATGTTATTTTGCATGTAGTTGACGGTTCGCATCCAGATCCTATTTCGCAAATTAATGCAGTAAACGAAGTTCTCGCTAATATTTCTGGTGTAGAAGATATACCTCAAATTATGGCATTGAATAAATCAGACATGATGAGTGATGCTGAGAGAGAACGTTTTTCTTCTCTTTATCCTGATGCCGTTATTGTTTCTGCATTTAGTGGCGAAAATTTGCAAATATTGCGCAATCGTTTAGAAGAATTGTTACCGTCTCCTCGTGTTCGTGTAGATGTAACTTTGCCGTACGAGTTTGGTGGATTATTATCAAAAGTTCGTGAAAATGGTGTAGTTGAAAAGGCAGAATATGTAGATTCTGGAGTTGAACTTATTGCTTGGGTTGGACCATCGTTAGCTGCAAAACTTATGAAAGTAGCGTTGTAATAATAAATTCCGGTGGTGCGATTAGAGTAAAGGTGTTCATACCAAAAGCTCTTAATGTGAGAGCAGCCCTTAGTAATGCATAAATCGTGGTATTTTGTGTGCTTATAAGGGTGTGATAGGTTGTTGAAAAGAGGTTTTTGCTCATGGTGAGTTCGCAGGTTAAGCCAACTAAGCTTGCAATTATTGGTGCCGGTGCGGTCGGATCTACTCTCGCTTTCGCTGCTGCTCAGCGTGGTGTTGCGCGTGAGATTGTGCTTGAAGATATTGCTAAGGAACGTGTTGAAGCTGAAGTTTTGGATATGCAGCATGGTTCTAGCTTCTATCCTGCAGTTTCTATTGCCGGTTCTGACGATGTAGAAATTTGCCGTGATGCTGACATGGTTGTGATTACTGCTGGCGCTCGCCAGAAGCCAGGTCAGACTCGTTTGGAGCTTGCAGGTGCCACTATCAACATCATGAAGTCAATCATTCCGAACGTTGTGAAGGTTGCTCCTAACGCAATTTACATGTTGATTACTAATCCTGTTGATGTTGTTACGCACGTTTCTATGAAGCTTTCTGGTCTTCCAGCAAACCAAATGTTTGGTTCTGGTACCAACCTTGATTCCGCTCGTCTTCGTTTCTTGATTGCTCAGCACACTGGCGTTAATGTTAAGAACGTTCACGCATACATTGCTGGCGAACACGGTGACTCTGAAGTTCCACTGTGGGCTTCTGCAACCATTGGTGGTGTTCCAATGTGCGATTGGAACGCTCTTCCAGGTCATGAGCCACTTGATGCTGCTAAGCGTGAAGAAATCCATCAGGAAGTTGTTAACGCCGCTTACAAGATTATCAACGGTAAGGGTGCAACAAACTATGCTATTGCAATGTCTGGCGTAGATATTGTTGAGGCTGTTCTTCGTGACACCAACCGCATTTTGCCAGTATCTTCTTTGCTCGATGACTTCCACGGCATTTCCGACGTGTGCATGTCTGTGCCAACATTGCTTAATCGCAATGGTGTAAACTCTCGTCTAAACACTCCAGTTTCTGATCGTGAGTTGGCTGCTTTGAAGCGTTCTGCTGAAACTTTGCGCGAAACTGCTGCTAAGTTTGGTTTCTAGTTTTAAAGAGTAATTTATAAATTATTAAACCGCTTCTTCTTTTAATTGAGGAGGAGCGGCTTTTCTTATTTAAAACAACAACATACCTCACAGAATTTTCTGTGAGTTCGATATATTATTGCATTATGGCTGATTTTTCTAACATTCTTGCTACTCGTCCTGATTTTAATGACAGTGATCGTGAGTGGCTTCACCATTTGGTGGTCGATTGGCAGGTTATTGCAGATTTGAGTTTCGCAGATTTGCTGCTGATTATTCAAAATGGTGACGGTGATTATGTTGTTGCTGAACAATGTCGTCCTTCAACAGCTATTACTTTGCGTACTGATGATTTGTTAGGTAAAAAATTAGATGATTCTTTAGTACCTGAGCTTAATGAGGCGATGAAATCTGAGACAAGTTTCCACTCTTCGACCTTACGTTCTATTGGTAGAGCTACTGTATGCTACGTTTATGCTCCAGTTCGTCATAGGGGTAAAACTCTCGGATTGGTTATGCGCGAAACTAATTTGGCAACGCGTGAATCTAATGGTCGTTATGAAACTGAAAGTATTAATGCTGGTAAGACTTTATTTGACATGATTCCTCGTGAACAATTCCCATATCGTGAATCTGTATTAAATCAACGACATAATGCTCGAGTATCCGATGGTTTTATTGTGCTAGAAGACGATGGAATAGTTCGTTATGCTTCCCCTAATGCCATTAGTTGTTTCCGCAGACTTGGCGGATTAAACACTATGCAAGGTGAATATTTAAGCGAATTTGGCACTAGGTTGTTGCATACGAACGATAATGTTCCCGAAAGTTTACCTCTTGTATTAACTGGAAAAGCTGATGTAGATTGTGAACTTGAAGCGAACCATTCTATAGTTTCCATGCGCTCCTTGCCTCTGTGGGGTCCAAATAATCGTGTTGGAGCTGTAGTATTATGCCGTGATGTTACTGAAGTTTTGCGGCGCGAACAAGAATTGCGTACTAAGAATGCCACTATTTCTGAAATACATCATCGCGTAAAAAACAATTTACAGGCTGTTTCTGCTCTTTTGCGTTTGCAAGCTCGTAAAACAAAATCTATTGAAGTTAGAAAAGAACTTGAGGAAGCTCAACGTCGTGTGCAAACTATAGCACTAGTTCATGAAGGCTTGAGTCAAACTGCTGACGAAATTGTTGATTTTGACAAAGTTATTTCGAGTTTGTTGAAGATGTCAATTGAGTTGGCGTCTCAGAATCAAAATATTGATATTGATTTTGTTGGAAAATTTGGCAGATTAGCAGCTCAGGATGCTACACCATTATCTCTTGTTTTAACTGAGCTAGTGACGAATGCAGTTGAACATGGTTTTGAAGGTCGTGAAAAAGGTCATATTCGTATTGCAGTTGGTAGGGGCGGAGACAATCTTAATATTGTCGTTGAAGATGATGGAGATGGTATAGATAGTGAGTCTTCTCATGGAATGGCTAAACCATCTGGCTCTGGCCTTGGAACGCAGATTATAAACACATTTGTCACTAACGATTTTGGTGGTACAGTTCGTTGGTCTCCTCGAAGAGAGGGCGGAACTAGGGTAGTGTTAGACATTAAATTGCGCGTATCTGGTATTGAGTAGCTTTAGTAAAAATTGTTTTCCAACGTGCATTAAATGTTATACATTTAGTGTAAAAAGTACAGGAACAATTAAAATTGCTAATAAAGATGCAAAATACCTTGAAAAAACTTTCTTTTCATGATTTCCTTACATTCAGGGGAACTTCTAAAGCTCACCGTTGTAGGTAAGAAATGAGGATAATAATTCATGAGCAACTCGTTTGATTGGCGCACAACAGCAGCATGTAGTGACAAAGATCCTGAACTGTTCTTTCCTCTTGGAAGTGCTGGTACAGCAGTTCAACAGCTTGAAGAAGCAAAAGCAGTATGTCGCTCATGTGATGTTGCAACAGAGTGTTTAAAATGCGCATTAGAAACTAACCAAGATTACGGTGTGTGGGGAGGATTAAGCGAGGATGAGCGTAGAACTCTAAAGCGTCGAGCAATGCGCGCACGTAAAAATCAAGATGCGTCACTATAGATAATTTTATTCTAGGTGCACTATTTGAGTTAAACTTGCTGATCCTGGAGTGATTAAAACACATCGTCCTGGAAGTTGATAGTCTTCAATATCAAAACTTTTAGATAAAGCAGAAGGTATTCCAAGCATTGTATCTGTGCCCACATCTCCTGTTGGAAATATTATCCTCACTGGTGCTTGCTCAGGTAAACGTAAGTAGCGAGAAGTGCTAGTGCTCATAATAACTGGGCATTGTTTACTATTTAATCTTTTTTGAAAAGCAATAGCAGTTTGTCTCGTATTTAGCGGATCAAGCAATTCATCTGCATCGTCAATAATGATTGGCGTATTTTCGTTGTAAATGTTATTAATGTTTTGTTCATATAGTGATTTTCCTGAATATATTGGCAGGTTTAAAGTTTTAGAAATTATTTTTAATATTGTTGTTTTGCCTTGTTTCCTACTACCAATAACAGCTATATTCCCAAGGTGAATTGGTAATAGAGCAGGATATAAGTGTATGGTATCGTCTTGTAACCCAATAATAATATGCTTCGTATAAAATTCTTGAGTACGTAAACTTTGAGATATTTTTTGCTCCGAATTTTTGTATTTGTAATTATTTGAATACTCTGCAAGTTGTTTTGCTGAAAGAATCGACGGCAATGGTTTGCTAAATAATTCTGGAGAATGATCATGATGGCAGAATCTACCAGCTAACTGTATTGCTCGTACTAAATGTGCAGGATTGCTGCTTTGAGCACATCGCAAAGCTTCTACTCCTTCTCCAATATTGTAATATGCGGCTCCTGGCGTATTTGGGCTTATTCTAGCTGCATGCGCTGTTCCTAATAATTCTTGCGATTGCATTCCGTCTCTAACTCTCAAGCAAATATTAATAGAAATATTAGCTTTCATATCTGCGCTTACTTGTGCGAGTGGATTTTGAGTTCCAGCAATAATATGCATTCCCAAAGATCTGCCTACTGATGCAATTCGTATAAGACGAGGCATGTAGTCGGGAAGTTGATCTTTTAGAGCATGAAATTCGTCAATAACAATAAGCAATGAAGGTTCAGCTGGGGTTACTTGTGCAATATTATTACATCCATGATGAGCTACTAGTCTTTCTCGTCTATTTAGTTCTAGTTCGAGACCTTTTAGAGCGCGTATTGCGTGTTTAAGATTTAGATCTCCTACGTTTCCCATAGTATGTGGGAGTTTAGATAGTATGTCAAAAGTTGCTCCTCCTTTAAAATCCATAAAAACAAACCGTAGCTGCTGCGGACCGTATTGAAAAGCCAAAGCTAAACACCAAGTCGTAAGAAGTACTGATTTACCAGAACCAGTTGTTCCAGCAACTAAAGCATGTGGCCCATTGTTAATTAAATCTAAATAGCAGTAGCCATTATTACTTATTCCAAGTGGAGCTATAAGGTGTTTAGTTTTTGAATTAGGCAAGTAGTTATAAATATTTGTATTTAGATTTTCCTTCATACTATTGGATTTGTTTTTTATGTCGTATGTTCCTGCATTTTTTAGCCATGTTTGCAATACTTCTTTCCAGTGATGTTGCGTATTAGAAATTGCATTTCTTCTCATAAGTAATGTTTCTAAACTTACTGGTGTAATAGTATCTGGCAAACTTTCTACAGTTTGTTGATTATAAGTTACGTTATTTGACGATTGCGTAGTGTTTAATAATTGAATTTGCTGATTTTGTTGAACATTTTGAACAGAATTTTTCTCAGATATGTATTGAAAAATTTGTGGAATAAGACTTGCTATGTACATCATAATGCTTGGAATAATCATGGTTAGCATCATCCAATTATCTTGCATCCATGCCATTATAGCCAATGCTACGTGAGCGAATATGGGAACTATACTCGCTGTCATCTGTACATGCATAAGTACTTTAGTTGTAGACATTCCTGTATTAGATTTGTTACTCATAAATGTATGAGACAATATTTTTGATTTTTGTGCAATACTTATGCAAGATTGTGGTTAAAAGATACGAGTTTAGTGCTTTCTAAGTTGTGGTATCTAATTGAAGTGTTGTTTACACAACAATACTTCGAAATTATTGTTGCTCTGCAAGAGTTCCAACTGATCCAGGTTTATGAGTTCCTGATGCAAGTTGGTTGAATAAATCTAAGTTTTTAGCATCATCGAGAAGCACGGATGAACCAACTCCTGGAACTTGATAATCAGGATTCGTCCAATATATTGTTCCGGATATGCCTGACGGTCCAGTTGCTTCTTTGAATGCTTGAGCCATTTCCCATAATGTTCCTGGATTGGTTTTCTCGTCAAAAATAACTGAAGCAAGTCCCGTTTCAGCAAGTTTTTTTACTTTTCCAAAATTCAATAAGGTATTGTGATCTAATGCTTTTTTCATAATAGCTGCAATAACCATTCGTTGACGTGCAGCTCGTCCAAAATCAGATTCTGGATCTGCGTATCGCATTCGCGAAAATGCCAACGCTGTATTCCCATCAACGTGATGGCATCCAGAAGTCCAATTTAACCCGCTAAACTTATCACTTACTGTACGGTTGTAGCATAAATCAATGCCATCTATAGCGTTAACAACATTAGTAAGACCGCCAAAACGTATTTCTGCAACATGGTCAATGCGATGACCTGTAATTTTTTCTATTGCTGCTGTTAATGCTTTATTTCCAGCTGCTTGCGCAACGCTATTAATTTTTACTTGTTCGCCATTTAAAGAAACAAGAGAATCTCGAGGAATAGAAATTAGAGAGCTGTGACCATTGCTCGGCTTTGTCAATACAAGAATAGTATCTGTTCTAAATCCTGTTATCTCTTTAGCTTCTTCGCCTTCTCGTTGATCAGAACCAAGAATAAGCCATGCTTTGCCTTGAGTGCTAGGAGTACTAGTAAGCCAAGTAGTGCGGTTAATTCTTGAGTCAACCCAGTTCCATGAATATACCCCAAAACCAGTTACACCTATTGCCAGAACAACAAAAAATGCAATAAATGCATGTAAAATTCTGTGCGGTTTGTGCGGTAGTATTTTTGCTGTACTTCCAACTGCTTTATTTATAGTTGTTGGAATACGCATTTGTGAAATAGAACTTGTGCGCGGTGCTGGTCTTGGTTGCAATTGCGATGTGTAAGAAACAGGTCTAGAAGAACATTGTTCTGGACTTTTTAAGATTCTTGTTCTTTGAGTTGTAGGCGCAAAAGACGGCGCTTGTGATGGAAGCGCATTAGACTCTATTTTGCCTCTTTTTACGCGTTTTGGAGTGAAACTAGGAGGCACGTTTGAGTTAGATGAATCGTTATTATGAGAAGGAGTGAAGATAGGTGGGTTTATATTATCTTCAGAAGGGTCCTCATACAATCTCGAATTCATTCATCCTCCAAAATAAGCATGTATCTTCAATGACTATGAATACATAATATATAAATTTTATGTTCGTACATTATATATTCATAGATTACATCTTGCTTAAGTGTTTATTTTTTTCTAGGCACAGCGCAAAGTACATTGTTTGCATACTTGTCTGCAAAGCCAACGTATTGTCCTGTTTGTGGATTGTGAATAGTTCCATTTTCAGGATTTACAATTCCTCCAGTATTTGGATCAATAAGTTGTCCTTGAGAATTTTTTATTAATCCTGTTTTTGGATCAACACGTCCCATCTTCTTTGGATCTGTAGTTTTATTAAGCTTGTCGTTTTCGTTTATATTGCTATCGTCATCCGTATCTTCATTGTCTTGATTATTCGTATTCTTAGACGAATTATTTGCATTCTTTTTGTTAGTGCCGTTAGTTTTATGATTTAGCGATAGCGGTTTATTTTCACGCATCAAATCCCAAATATTGTTTGCTTCATCAGACCACACAACACGATTTGGATCATAAGGATCTGGAATAACAGGAGTAGTACGAGCATAAATATGTGAAGAATCTAATTTACGCATGCTTAATGCCAAACCGACCAAAGTGGTAGGATTTGCCAAGCCTTCACTTATATTCAATGCTCCCAACGATGCTTTTGCAAGCTGGTAAAGCTCACTTGTCTGAGTAAATAAGTTTTTAGACAGTGCTTGATGTAAAAGCTGTTTAATCAAGTATTGCTGTCTTGTTGTTCGCATTATGTCAGAGCCATCGCTTGCTGTATCGTGACGCATTCTAGCGTATTGAGTAGCAAGTCGACCATTAAGATGCTGCATTCCTTGTTTGAAATTCACGCCCGTATAGGCATCGCGAGTTGCTGTTGGGATGCACACAGATACTCCACCAACTGCATCAATCATATTGCTTAATCCACTGAAATCAGCGACTATAAAATGATGAATATTTAAACCAGTAAGTGAATTAACAGCTTTTAACGAGCATGATGCTGCTGAAGCTAAATCTCCACCTTGCGCATATCCTAAGGCGAAAATTGAATTAAACATCACATGTTTTCTTGCAGGAATATGTCCTTTTGTAGTGTCGCATGCTGGTGCGTTTACCATAGAATCTCGTGGAATAGAAACGATATTCATGTATGATCTATCTGCGCTAATTTGAACTACCATAGTAGTATCTGACTGATGATCACCAGTTTCGCCGTCATGTGTAAAGCTCTGATTATTCCCATCTCGAGAATCTTGACCTAAAACAAGAAAAGTTACTGGTTTGCCTGCGTTAATATCAAGTGTTTGATTAGCTTCTGGATCTTTAGATATAACGTTTATGACTCTGTTACTTACAGCAGAAGAAAAATCTAACCACACTGCAGCTATGATTGTTGAAAAGAATGTAAGTACTGAAATAACAAACATGCACAGTATCTTGCGCGTGCGGTTAATCATTCTATAACCAAGACTATGATGAGGAGTTGAGTTCCAATCTTCGCCTGGTTGGTACCGCATGCCTTCAGGATACCGTGAAGTTGTCATCGTACCTTCTTTCTCAATAATGAGTAACCTTTTAGGTTGTGGCAATATCATTTCTTTTGTCATCAAATAAATCAATATTCAATGGACACATATAGCGTGTAATTATAGCATGCTGCAGTGAGATTTATGACATCTGGTTGTGTTGAATATTATTTGATATTTTAAAGAAAATTTTAATAAGTTTACGCAAATATTCTAATTAAATTTATATGAAGCGTACTGGTTAATATGAGCAAAAATAATTAATAAAATATGTATAAATTTATTTAGAATTACGACTTGTGTTTTGGCGGATACATACCCCCTGCGTAAACTGGTAAGTATGGATTCGATAACCGCTCATAATCTTACATTTGAAGACGAAGTTTTACAGGTGCTGTCATCTGCGAAAGATGCGCATCCTCATGATGTGGATTCGTCCATTATGGCAATGATGTGTGTGGAGCGAGATACTCGTTTTTATGCTGATACGTTACATGCAGTACTAAGTCAATCAATTCTTCCTGGAACTTTAGTAATAGTCGATTGTGCTAGTCGAGTAAAGCAGACTATGCAAACGAATTTACAAATAAAAATTAATTCATCTAAGCTTGCGGGAGCAATTAATACTAGGAAATCATTATTGCAGAATGCTAATAATATCGATTCCAATAATGCAATTGATAGCGATTCAAAATATAGACCAAATACTAATCGCGTAAATAATACTCGCGTAAACAATAGTGAAAATAAATCTGTACACATAATTATTATTCCTATTTCTTATGCTCATTCTTTTGGAGATGCAATAGAAAAATCTTTGCGCAAGATTTTGCCTTGTGCAGGAGTTTCTGCATTATGGCTTTTGCATGATGATTCTCGTCCTGCAGACTTCCATTGCTTAGAATATTTGCGTGAAACTTGGCGCAATACTCCGACTGCATCAGTATTGGGAGCTAAACAAGTTGATTGGCAAGGAAATATCTTGCATAACGTTGGAATGTATGCTTGGCGTCACGGTGTTCATACTCTTACTGTTGACGGCGAGCCAGATCAAGAACAGTATGATGGACGTGGAGATGTGTATGCAGTATCGCTAGCAGGTGCTTTAGTCACATTAACTGCATGGCAGACTTTACGCGGTACGCAACCATGGATGACAACTTTTGGCGAATCAAGAGATTTTTGTCGTAGAGTATGTCTATCTGGAGGTCGTGTTGTTGTAGTTCCTTCAGCTCGTATCGCACACAGGCGTGCAAGGTTAGAAGGTATCCGTACTCGTAACGGTGATGCTAGAAATCATAATAATTCAGGATCTAAGTATGGTGTAGCAGCTTCTCTCGTAGCTAAGCAGCGTTACAAATACACTGATATTAGTATTTTTTTGTGGCCTCTTATATGGATTCTTAGTTTGCCTGCTTGTTTCGTTGGCGCTTTGCATTCGCTGTTTGCCAAACATCCTTATATAGCGTGGATTCGTCTGCTTTTGCCATGGCTTGCTATTATGCAATTACCTAGAGCAGTTTTTGCTCGCAGAAGGGTTGCAAGGAATACTCGTGTTCCCTTAAAACGACTTGTTCCTCTTATCGCAGATCGTCATCAAGTTGCACGTTGGCGTGATCGTAGTTCTGCTTTCCAAGCTCAACAGCATTTCGTGCTGTTAAGTCCTCTAGCGAAGCGGCATTTGCATATTCGAGTGTTGCGTAGGTGGAGTGCTGTTATTCTTGCATCTCTTCTTCTTTTTGCAGTCATATTGAATTTATATGGCTCTCCATGGCGTGAAATTTTAAGTGGCGCTTCTTGGAATGCACAGCAATGGTTACCAACGGGTGCAGATTTCAATCAACTATGGAATTCTGCTATTGGTGCATGGGTTCCTGATGATGGTTTTGGACCTGCAATTCCTCCAGCACCATGGCTAAGTATTTGGGCAATCGCATCAATTGTGGTTGGTGCTAACCCGTTATTGGCTGTCACATTAATGTTCTTCTTAGCTGCTCCAGCTATGTGTTTAAGTTTTTGGGCTCTTGCTGGCGTATTTACGCGCTCGGATACTGTGCGTGTATGCGCTGGTATTTGCTGGACTATGATTGCTATTGCTTTTGGTTTGTTTGCACGCGGTGATTTGCCAATGTTAATGACTATGGCATTTTTGCCTGCAGCATTTGCTTTTGCGTTCCATGCTGTTGGAATGTACGTAACAGAAGATCCTGTGCGTCCTGTTAAATCCACTCAATGTGCAGCATGCGCAGCATTATGCTTTATGGTTCCAGTAGCTGCAGAACCGCAGCTTGTTTTGTCTCTTATTGTTATTTTTATTGCGTCGTTTATTATGGTGCGCTCTCATCGTATTATGTTCGCGCTTATGCCTATACCATCGATAATTGTTTTGCTTCCTACAATAGGAAGTGCTATTAGATATGGCGAATCTGGAATGTGGCGTCAATTGTTCTCTAGTATGGCTTTGCCATTGAGAAGTGTGCAAGGTGCTCCACGCGTAAGCGATTACGCTGATGTTTTGTTGCACGCTTTTAATATGGCTTCTCCTAATGTTGAAATTAATATGCCATTGATGAGCTTAAGAACAATAATAATGGTAATTTTTGCAATTCTAGCTGTTGTTATGGCTGTTACGTCATTAACTTTGCCTTTTGCTTTGCGAGTTTCTCGAATGATGTGGGTTGTGATTATTTCCGGAATGCTGTTATCTCTTATTGCCGCTCGTGTTGTAGTTGCATCCGATATTTCAGGACCTGTTGCTGCAAGCGTTTTGCCTGGAGTCGCATTATCTACTGTCGGCATTTTATCTTGTATGTGCATGGTTGCCGGTCAAGCTGTTCGACGCTTTGAGCCACTGCGTACTTCGAAGGAATCTGAGTCTCAAATTTTTGATAACTATAAAACTCGTGCAAGTAGACGTGCTGCAATGCGTCGTTCTGCGGCACAATTGTTGCAGCGCATAATTCGCATAGCACGCGCTGTTCTTGCAAGTAGCATGTTGACTATGGCGGTTCTTTTGGGTCTTTTTGCTGTATTGAGCGGACCTGCTACATCTATTTGCGCAAATAACAATGAGCTCCCTATGGTTGTTTCTGATTATTTGCGAAAAGACGATACTCGGCGAATACTTGCTTTAAGAGCTCAAAGTAGCCATGATTTGTCAATCTCTATTATGCGAACATCTAAGGGAGATGCAATAGACGAATCTCCAGCACTTCGTGTTAGACAAGTAATGTTTGGTGATTCATCAAGTAATAAAGCAATATATCGCGCCTCAGCACAATTGTTATCTCATGCAGATAATGGCGCAATTTCAACGTTAAAGCAACTTGGAATTGGCGGTATTTATATTGTTAATAGTTCAGAAAATAAGCAGGTTTCCCATAAAACTTCTATGTCAATACAACAATTGTTACATCCTTCTGTGCAAACTGTAAGTAATGTTAACAAAGAAGCTACTGAACAATTAATTGCACACGTTAACGCTTCTGACGGTACACAATTGGTTGTTTCATCACCGCAAGGAACTTATTGCAGATTTGATGGTGTGCCTGATTCTAAGTCGTTGTCTTCTACATCTCCGTATTATCGATCTAGGCCTCTTGCGTGGAGAGTTCCTTGGATTATTGTTTCTTCTATGGTATTACTGCTGTACTGTATTGTTGCCGTGCCTCGATTTGGCAGACATGCAATGATAGAACGTTCAGATGACAGGCATGAGGAGGAATTAGATGAACTGGCATAAAAATCCTCATGAGGGCTCTAAGCATGGTGAAGTAAATGCAGATGTAGATATTAATCGCAAGAACAAAATAGTCAGTATTGTCTCACTTGCTATTTTTAGTGCAATAATACTTATTGCTTCTGCATGTGTTGTTGCATTATGCCTACCAATGCCTCACTTTGTAGATAATCCTAATACTCCATCTAGTGGCGTTATAAGTAGTGTTGGTTCTACTCGTTTGCAAACTATTTGTCCTATTCGATTGTCTCTTCCAGATTTGACTCAATATGGTGATAGCGAATATAACGAATCAGAAGGCGATTTACAATCTTCTGCTCGTTATGGTGCTTTTGGAGATGTGTATAGTTCTAGCTTGCGTAACATACGAGATAACAATGATCAATCTATTACGTTGAATTCAAAATCAACTGATGATGATACGTCAGCTTTTATTGCTAACAATAATGTAAATCATGACGCTCAAGTTCTAGAAGGACATTTGTCACGAGTTGGATCTGGCACTGGAATATCTGCTTCCATGGTTTCATGGGCTACTAAAGGTGACGTAAAAGGTTTATCTGCAACTACCTGTTCCATGCCGTCTATGAAACAGACATTCCTAGTTCCAGAATCTGCTGATGGAATTTCTATTCGTTTAGAAGCATTTAATGCTGCTTCAAAATCTACTGTTGTTCGTGTTAAAGCTTGGTCTGCAGAACATGGCAACAATCAGTTAAATCTTTCTACAGGAAGTGCTTTTACTGTTCCTGCTCGTTCTCACGCATATTTTGATCTTGCTGCTGCTTCTCCTAAGACTTCTGGATTATACGTGCAAGTTGAAAGCGAACAGACACCTATAGCATCATTTGTAAAAGTCGTTCATATGAGTGGCTTATCTGTAAAAGGTGTAGATATTGTTCATGAATTAAGCACTCAATCTAATACAAATATTCTTTCAGGTATTAGTGAAGGCGATCAATCTAAGTTATATGTATGGCCAAATAAAGATGGTAATGTAACACTTTCATGGATGAATGATACAGGTTCTAAAGAAGTAAAGAATTTGACGTTAAAAGCACACCATTTGCAAGTTGTCGATCTTGGAAAAGTTCCAGAGCATGTTAATGCTTTGAGCGTAAGTGGAGATGTTCCTACTCAAGTAATGATGTCTATTACTAAAGATAGCAAAGATAATCAATCAGATGTAGCTTTTATTACACCATCTAGCGTGCAAGGTAGTGGCGCAATTGTTTCACCTGTTTCTGCTAATGAAACAGCTCTATACCTTTCTTCTTCAAGCGATAAAGATACTTCTGTGCGTTTGCAAGGATTTGATTTAAATGGTGTATTAGCTGCTACAAAAAACGTAACGATTCCTGCGAATGCATCTTTAAGAATTCCTGTTTCAGACATTTCGCACGATGTAGTTATGTTTATTGCGAAATCGCATAGCAAAGTTTCTTTGTCTGCCCGTATTCATAAAGATGAAATCGATAAGGCTGGTATAGCAGGTATTTCTTGGCTTTCTGCGCAATCTTTGGAGCCGCAAGAAATGAAGGTATACGTTAAAACTGACAATCATATTGTGCAATAATACGAATAAAAATATTGCTATAAGCGACTATAAATTAATTAAAATACTTGATAATTTTAATTAATTTAAAAATTGTTTACAGACCCCAATCTGGATCAATTTCTTCTGGTCTGCGACCGTATAGTTCTGCTAAGCGTTGCACAAGCTCATCTCTGATAGCATATTGAAGTTCACTTCTGCTGCTTACATGAGTGCATAGCGGAAGCCTATACAATACAATTCTAGATTGCATACCACGGCTAGCTGGAAACGCTTGTGAAAGTATTCTGCGGTTTTGTTCCCATAACAGTGGTTGTGAAGGTGGCACATCTTCTACTGCAAATTGAACGTCTTTAGTTAATGCTCTCCAAGCACTGTTAAGACGTCTAATTTGAGCCGCTACCATAGCATCGAACATTCCGCTAGCGGTTCTATATTGTGGCAGGCGAGTACCAAATATTGGTGCCCTAAGACCTCTACCATGCCTATTTCTATAGTGACGTTCTTCCCAAATTAGACCTGTCATGCTTCCACTTTACGAGAAGGCTAGGGCAATAATATGTAAATAATTAATATGCGGTGTGTGAAATACGCTCACACTATAGAATACTGTATATATGGTTTTAAAAGTCAGGAGGATTTGTAATGCTCAAACCAATAGTGCATGATTGGAATGAGTTTAATCTTGACTTGAGCATTGCTGAATCGTCTCTTATTGCTTTTGATTTAGATAACACACTGGCATGTTCTAAAAAACCTATGCTTAAATCGATGGCTGAATCATTAAGTAAGCTGATTGATATAATTCCTGTTGCTGTAATAACAGGTGGCTGCTTAGAGTTAGTTAAGAAGCAAATTTTAGATATGCTAACTACTGGCACTAATCTTAAAAATATTCACATAATGCCTACTAATGGAACTAGTTATTATCGTGTGAATAATGACATGTCATTGCAATGTGTTTATGAGCATAGTATCGATTTTAAGCAAGCGCAATGCGTTATTGATGCAATACACAAGTGTGCAAAAAATATGGGCGTTTGGAAAGAACCCGGCGATCCAATGCTGTGGGGAGAACAGATAGAGAACCGCGGTAGTCAAATTACTTTTTCGGCACTAGGACAACTAGCTCCTATTGAATATAAAAAAACTTGGGATCCTAGCGGTTGTTTGAAAGCTCAACTTGCACAAAGCATTTCTCAAGCTTTACCTAATTTTGCTGTACGCGCTGGAGGAGATACTAGCATCGATATATACAGGCGCGGTGACGATAAAGCTCAAGCTTTGCGAATGCTATCTCAATATTGTGATTTTAATATTGAAAAAATTACTTTTATTGGCGATCGTATGTATCCTGGAGGAAACGATTATCCTACTGCCTTTACAGGAGCGTTAGTTGTTAAAGTAAGTAATCCTTCGGATACCTTAGAGCTTTGTAATAAGGTACTTAATATTTTAGAAATATAGAATTTTATTAATTTTTCATTTTAAAATACCTTTTATCCACAATAACATTTTTTATTTGCATAGTTAATAAGCGATCGCATATGCTGTCATTATGGTTGGGAGACGCAAGGTTATAAACCACCAAAACAAAAAGAAGTATAGAAGCGTGACATCTCATGGGGGATTAGCATGTCACGCATCTGTACCTTGTGGTGTATGTGAAAACAAGGATGTTGATTTTATAAATTGGCGTTTTGCTAGTTGGAAGAATGTAGCGATTGCTTTATTTAATTTATTTTTGCCTCGTGCATGTGCAGGCTGTAATACTCCAGATTATATATTGTGTGAAAACTGCAAGAAAGCGTTGCAATGCTGGAAACGTGCACCATTTGCCAGAACAGTATGTGGATATCGCTACGCGTGTGGTTCGTATTCTACGGTTGTTCGCCGCTCAATATTATTGTGGAAGGATCATTTCGATATTGCATGTGACAAAATATTTGGTGAACTTATTGGCGATTTAGTAGTAGAAGTTATATCTAAATTTTTGCGCTCGCATTCTTGTTATATAAGTGAAAAACCTATATTTGTTATACCAGTCCCGTCGTCTAAGCATTCATCAAGGCATCGTGGACGTAAGCATATGTTGCCTGTTGCAAATTGTGTTGCTAAACGATTGTGTAATAGTGGCATTAGAGCATACGTTTTAGATATTGTAAGTATGGATGCTAAAATTACTGCGAAATCAGTGCAAACTTCCGGTTTTCGCGGAAGGTCTAACAGAATTTCTAAGGCGTTTAGCATCGATTTTAAAGAATTGAGAAAGCAAAAGTTTGAAAATCAACGCGAGTACAAAGCTATTGTATTGGATGATATTGTAACTACTGGCTCAACTATGAATAGCTGCGTTTCAACTTTACAGAGTAGTGGAATTACTGTTTTGGCATGCTTTTCTTTAGCATGTGTATGCAATAAGGATGATCGTACAGCAGATTACGAATGTTAGTTTGCTATTGTATTGCTATAGTTTAGCGGAAGCGCAATTTCAAAGTTCGGACCGCGTTTATCGTCTACTACTTTTACAGTTCCATGGTGCAATTGTGCAGCCCAACGAGCAATTGATAATCCTAATCCTGTTCCTCCTGATTCTGTGCCAATTCGCTGATTTCCTTTAACAAATCTTCTGAAAATATCGGCGCGATCTTCTTGAGGAATTTGTTCTCCAAAATTCACAACATTGCATATTACAGAGTTTTGGCTGTGATTAATATGAGCACTTATAAGAACACGAGTTCCATCATCTGAATGTTTTAGAGCGTTAGAAATAATATTAGTAAAAAGTTGCGAAAGGCGAGCTTGATCTCCTGTTAATTCAATCTCATCATTAATTTGAACTTCAATATTATGATTATGACCTGAATCAGCTATTTCTAGTGGTTCGATAATTTCGTCAATAAAGTCTGTGAAATTAAATGAAGTTATATTAAGGCTTTCCGCGCCTGCTTCAACTCTAGATAAATCAAGAAGGAAAGTAATAAGATCAGCAAGTCTATGAGTTTGGTTTAATATAGCTTCCATATTAGATGGAGTAGGATCAACAACTCCGTCTGCAAGATTTTCAAGCATCGCTTGTAAAGCAGAAACAGGAGTGCGCAGTTCGTGACTTACGTTTGCTATAAGCTCTCTACGCATTTGATCTGCATGTTCAAGTTCTTCTGCCATTTCATTAAATGCAAGAGTTAATTTACCTACTTCGTCACGACGATTTTCTACAGCAACTCGCACAGAATAGTCGCCGTCAGCCATAGCTTCTGCAGCATTTTTCATTTGACGAAGTGGTGCTGTAAGTCCTCTAGAAAAAATGTATGTAATTCCCAGAGCAACAATAAGTGTTAATGGCATTGCAATCCAGCCATTTAGACCAGTTTTAAGTAAAAACCATGCCATTACGAAAGCAATTGCTGTTGCAAAAACAATAATTGCCGAAAGTTCAATTTTTAGAGATGAAAAAAATCCGACAGGTCGATTTGGATAATTATGCTTTACAGAAGAATTCGTAAATCGCATTTTTGACTTATTTTTAAGTTGAGCATTTGAGTTTTTATTTAATAAATTACGTTGTTTAGTATTTTTATATTGCTCAGAATTAGCATTATCTATTTTATTTTCTAATACCATTTACGAATTTTCCGAAGCTAAAGTGTTGTAATTATTTACTATTTATGAAAGTAGTAATTATTTATGAAACTTGTGATTGTAGAACTTTGTCGTAATCACTAATAGGTGGCTCGAATGCGTATCCTATTCCGTGTACAGTACGAATCCATTCCGATCCAATTTTATGTCTCAAAGACTTAATGTGTGAATCTACTGTGCGAGTTCCAGAAGCATCCGGCCAATCCCACACCTCTTCAAGTAACTTTTCACGCTTAAATACAGTATGAGGATGACGAGCTAGAGTAGCGAGCAAGTCAAACTCAGTTGGTGTAAAATGTACCTCTTTGTCGTTTAAAGTTACAAGTCTTTGACGAGGTCTAATAATAAGTGACCCAAAATTAATTGTGCGTTCATGTTCCATTGTCTTTGCTATTTGCGATGCGCGTTCTACGCGTCTCAGCAATGCTGCGCAACGAGCAATTAACTCACGTGGCGAAAATGGTTTAGTCATGTAATCATCTGCGCCTGCGCTTAAGCCAACAATTTTATCGGCTTCTGCGTCGCGTGCTGTTAACATGAGGATAGGAACAGGCATTTTGGAGATAATTCGTCGAGTTGCTTCAATCCCATCCATAATAGGAAGCATAATATCCATAATTATGAGATCAGGTTTTAGTTGTTCGGCAGCTCTAACAGCAGACGCTCCATCTGTAGCGACTCTTGCTCTCCAGCCTTGTGCAGTAATGCGTTGTGCAATTGCTGTAGCAAGATCTGGCTCATCCTCAACAACGAGAATTGTACGAGCATTTACGCCAGCTGATGGAGCGTTTAGCATATTTTAAAAAGACCTTTCAGTGTTGTACTGGCTTCAAGAATACCGCACCTAACGCTGGAACAGTGATTCTTGCAGAGTATGGTCGAGAATGATACTCTTCAGCAGTAGCAGTGAATGTGCCGTTGTGAATATTAGATCCGCAATACTTTGCATCATCAGTTGTGAGTATCTCTTCCCACTGTCCGCCTTTTGGTAACGCAACCTGATAGTCTTGCCAAGCTTGACCTGAGAAGTTTACTACTACAACGATTTCTTCTCCGTCGTCGCCAATACGCATGTAGCTTAAAGTATTGTGATCGGAATCGTCGCTTGTAAGCCACTGGAAACCATCAGGAGTAAAGTCTTGACTCCAGAATGCACGAGAGCTCTTATATAGAGTATTCAAATCTGCAACAAGCTTTTGCACACCTTGATGGAACGGCCATTGCAGCTCATTCCAGTTAAGCGAAGTATTGAAGTTCCATTCGCTGGACTGTCCAATTTCTCCACCCATGAACAGAAGGTTCTTGCCTGGATGAGACCACTGGTATGCAAGCAATGCTCGCAATCCTGCGAACTGTTGCCATTCGTCTCCTGGCATCTTTCCAAGTAACGAACCCTTACCGTACACAACTTCATCGTGGCTTAATGGCAACACATAATGCTCAGAGTATGCATAAACCATTGAGAATGTAATTTCGTTATGATGCCAACGACGATTAATTGGTTCCTCTTTAAGATATTGCAAAGTGTCGTGCATCCAGCCCATATTCCACTTCAAGCCGAATCCTAAGCCGCCCATATCGGTTGGTGCAGTTACGCCTTGATAAGCAGTGGATTCCTCAGCAATCATCATGATGCCAGGATTATTCTTGTATGCAGTTGCGTTTGCTTCTTTAATGAAGTCAATTGCTTCAAGATTTTCGCGTCCGCCGTAGATGTTTGGTCTCCACTGTCCTGCTTCACGGCTGTAATCCAAGTAAAGCATTGAGGATACTGCATCAACGCGCAACGCGTCAACATGGTATTCATCAAGCCAGAAGCAAGCATTAGCAACCAAGAAGTTACGAACTTCATGACGACCAAAGTTGAAGATGTAAGTACCCCAATCAGGATGCTCACCTCGCATAGGATCAGGATCCTCATATAATGCTGTGCCATCAAAACGACCGAGTGCAAAGTCATCCTTAGGGAAGTGAGCTGGAACCCAATCCATAATGACGCCAATGCCTGCTTTGTGGAGTTTATCTACCAAGTACTTAAAGTCATCAGGGGAGCCAAGGCGAGAATCTACTGCATAATAACCCGTTACTTGATATCCCCAAGATCCAGAGAATGGATATTGTGTCAACGGCATAAACTCGACGTGAGTAAAGCCTTCTCTTTGCACATAATCAACTAAATGATCAGCAAGTTCGCGATAATTACCCAAATCGCGATTCCAGCTGTTAGCTTGTACTTCGTAAATGCTTATTGGACCATTGTGAGCATCTGTTTTTGCGCGCTCATCCATCCAATCAGTATCGTGCCACTTAAACTCAGAATCAACAACAACAGATCCTGTGTTTGGTGGAACTTCATGAGAGCGCTCCATTGGATCGGCTTTCATAATCCAATTGCCAGATTGTGTAAGAATTTCGTACTTATATACTTCTCCTGCTGTAACTCCTGGAATAAAAAGTTCCCAAATGCCAGAAGAGCCGAGTGAACGCATAGCGTGGCGACGACCATTCCAGTAATTAAAGTTACCAACTACGCGTACTGCACGAGCATTTGGTGCCCACACTGAGAAAGCAGTACCAGTAACTTTCTTTACCATCTTTCCAGTTTCAGGAGATATAAGTCCCCATGAATCTGTTATCGTTTTGACGTGTGCGCCTAATGCTTCCCAAAGACGCTCATGACGACCTTCTCCAAATAAGTACATGTCAAGTTCGCCAACTTGAGGCAAATAACGGTAAGGATCATCATCTGTGGACTCAGAACCGTCTATTTCCACAGTGTAAACGCGATAACTAGGAACAGACCAAGACTTTGTTTTTGTATGCTTTACTGCAGGAATAACAGCTGTAAAGATGCCGTTATATTCGTGTTTAGCTTCGTATTCACCGTTCTTAGTAAGAATAACAACTTTCTTTGCCATAGGGCGCAATACGCGGACGGTTACAGTGTCGGCACCTTTGCCAGTTCCAAGGTGACCTCCAAGAACCTCATGTGGATTGTAATATTCTGCATTGCTCACCGCAGCTAATACGTCCTGTCGGACTGGAACTGCGACTGCATCTTCATTGATGTTAGTAACTGTACTCATGTTGACTATCATACATGCTTTATTGCTGTAAGTCGCGTGTGTTTCGCGCTATTGTGAAAAAAATATGAAAATTTTTTCAAGTCGTGACCTTATGGGAAACTGTTATGAGTTTTTCTGTGCATACGGAGGGTTCTGTGGAATATCAAGTCGGCGATATGGTCGTCTATCCTCGTCATGGTGCGGCTCGTGTTGAAGAAATTAGTGAGCGCACCGTAAAAGGTGTAACTCGTCAATATTTACGATTGGTAGTGTTATCATCTGATGGTTTAGAAATTAACGTACCTGTCGATAATGTTAAAAAAGTTGGCGTGCGAGACATTGTTGGAGCGCAAGAAGTTGCAAAAGTTTTTGAGATTTTGCGTACTCCAATAGTTGAAAAAGAGATGAATTGGTCTAGACGCTACAAGCTTAATGTAGAGAAGATTGCTACTGGCGATGTTAACAATATTGCTGAAGTAGTTCGTGATTTATCTCAGCGAGATGTTGATGAACATGGTTTATCTGCAGGAGAAAAGCGAATGCTTGCTCGCGCTCGCAGTATTTTAATTTCCGAAATTGCTTTGTCTGAAAAGATTGATGAGATTGAGGCGGAGCGACTTTTAGATGTGAATCTTGGATACAAGGAGCCTCAAGAAGGCGATGAAAATCACCATACTGTAGCTCCAGAAGAGCCTGCATCGCGAACTTTAGCGCTGTTAGAAGAGCGTAGCAAGAAATCTAAGAAAAAATGATTTGCGATATGCAAAATAAATAAATATTAATTGTTCATATTATTTAAGCCCTTCTAAATGTCGGTATATCGGCGAGTTAGAAGGGCTTTTGCTTATATATTTGCTTACGTATTTATTGTATGTTTTGCTTTTGTTCTTGCTTAAAACAGATAATAAAAAATCCTTGCATTTGTAAAATACAAGGATTTTTATGTTTATAGATTCACCTAAATTTACTTGCCTGGATCTTGCTGACCTTGGTTAGAATTTTTAGGATTAGTATTCTTTGCTACATGTGGCTTCTCAGTGATTGGCTTTTTTTGAGGCTCTTTATCATCAATGTCTTTACGCATATCCTTTGTTGCTTTTACAGCATTATGTAGGTCGTCACAAATCTTCATAATCCATTTATCAAGCTGATCTGCGTATTTTGGCATAAGTTCGCTTACTCGTACTGTAGACGTGTAGCTGCGTCCTGCGATTCCGCTTAGCAAGTTCAGAACATCGTTTCCTTGCTGGCTATCGCTAATCAACACATCAATTTTGCGACCTTCAATAAGCTTCTGAAACTCCTCAACGCTTGAATGTTCTGGTTCATTATTGTTATTTACTGAGTCAACATATTCTTTAGGTGAGCTATCTTTCAAATTGGTATCAGACATTAGCCAGAAAAGAATAGGAGATGTAGAAGCATACTTTGCGTTACCATTTTCTTTAGAGAAATCACTTAAGTAGGTGGTTAATTTCTTTTCCTTTTCCTGCCATTGTGCTAGTCGCTTAGAAAAAGCTTGCTTTTTTGATGGCAAAACTTTGGAGAAGGTGTCAGCCATGGCAGATGCCATAGCATTCCTAGCATCGTGAGAAAACCAAAGATATGGATTGTCTCCGTTAAGTGCTCCTACAGTACCTGCTGCACTAAGCACTTCAGCTTTAGCTGGGTGTACTTTGTTTGCCCAATCATCGTAGCCTGCACCATTTGTAACTAATACTTGTGCATTCTGCATATTTTTTAAATCTTTTGAGCTAGGTTTAAACGACGATATGTCTGTATCTGAACCAGTCATAACTGATTCAACTTTGACGTCAGAGCCACCAATCTCTTGAGCTAAGCTACCCCAGGTGTCAACAGTGGATACAACAGAAATATTTGTTGCAGCTTTTGGTTTTTCTTTTGGTTTTTCCTCAGTTTTTCCACAAGCTGCAAATCCAAGTATTACTGCAGAAGCAATAAGGCATGTTATGGCAGTTTTTCCAAACTTCTTTACTGCACAAAGAACGGTACGCATCACTGTGACTCCTCCCGTGATAATGGTGCGTCGGCGCACGTAAAATTGTTAGTCGACCCATATCTTCTATACTTCACGATAGCCTATCCTTACGAATTGTGCGAGTTGGGAGGAATTTTTTATGACTATTGTGCTAGATGGTAAGGCTTTAGCTAGTAAAATTAAAAAAGATTTGGCAGCGCGCGTTGCTATTTTACATAAAAAAGGCATTAATCCAGGTTTGGGTACGTTGCTTGTAGGTAGTGATCCTGCTTCGTTGAAATATGTTGCTGGTAAGCATCGTGATTGCGAAGAAGTGGGGATTAATTCTATTCGTTGCGATCTGCCAGAAGATGCTAGTGAAGATGAGATTCTTGCTGCTTTACAGAAATTAAATAATGACCCTCTTTGTACTGGATTTATTGTGCAACTGCCATTGCCAAAAGGTATTGATGCTCAAAAAGTTATTTCTTCTATCGATCCTGCAAAAGATTGTGATGGAATGCATCCATATAATTTGGGTGAACTTGTTACGCATATTTCCGGTAATATTACAACACCTTTGCCGTGCACGCCGCGTGGAATTTTAGCTTTGCTTGATGAGTATGGTATTGAACTTTCTGGTAAGGAAGTTTGTGTGCTTGGTCGTGGCATTACGGTTGGGCGTACTATTGGTCTTCTGTTAACACGCAGGGGAGTAGATGCAACTGTTACGTTGTGCCATACTCATACTCGGAATGTTCAGGAGATTATGCGCCGTTCTGATGTAATAATTGCAGCAATGGGTTGTGCTGGTTTTGTTAAGCCTGAAGATATTAAACCTGGCGTTGTTCTTGTTGATGTTGGTGTATCTCGTGTTTTTGATGAAGAGGCTGGCAGATATCGTGTAAAAGGTGATGTTGATTCAGCTTGTCGAGAAGTTGCTGGAGCGTATTCTCCGAATCCTGGTGGGGTAGGTCCGATGACTCGAGCTATGTTGCTGGCGAATGTTGTAGATATGGCTGAGCGAGCAGCTAATTGCAAATAAAATGCGACACGCCCGAAGTAAAACGTAAATTTTGGCTATACCTGTATATAAAATCGACAAAGCGTGTGCATAGTATGCACACGTAGCATAAATACATAATTAAATATCGAGTAATATCCACCCCAAGAAGAAACCACTAATAACTAATGGCAGAGAATAATAACGAAGTCGCCAAGGTTGCGATTAATGATATTGGCACCGAAGAAGACTTCATCAAGGCAGTCGATTCAACCATCAAGAATTTTGATGATGGTGATTTAGTTGAAGGTACAGTCGTAAAGATTGATCACGACGAAGTATTGCTGGACATCGGCTACAAAACTGAAGGTGTAATTCCTTCCCGTGAACTTTCCATCAAAAAAGACGTTGATCCAGATGATGTTGTCGAGGTTGGCGACACCATTGAAGCCCTTGTTGTAACTAAGGAAGACAAGGAAGGACGTCTTATTCTCTCCAAGAAGCGTGCACAGTATGAGCGTGCTTGGGGTGACATCGAGAAGATTAAGGATGCAGACGGCATCGTTGAAGGTACCGTTATTGAAGCTGTTAAGGGCGGCTTGATTGTTGATATCGGTCTTCGCGGCTTCTTGCCAGCTTCCTTGGTTGAGATGCGTCGCGTGCGCGATCTTTCTCCATACATTGGCCAGAAGATTAAGGCTAAGATTCTCGAGCTCGATAAGAACCGCAACAATGTTGTGCTTTCTCGTCGCCAGTTCCTTGAGGAAACCCAGTCCGAAGTTCGCGAGACCTTCCTCTCGCAGCTTAAGAAGGGTCAGATTCGCGAAGGCGTTGTGTCTTCTATCGTAAACTTCGGTGCGTTTGTTGATCTCGGCGGAGTTGACGGTCTCATTCACGTGTCTGAGCTTTCTTGGAAGCACATCGATCACCCATCTGAGGTTGTTAAGGTTGGCGATAAGGTTACCGTTGAAGTTCTCGACGTTGATCTCGATCGCGAACGTATTTCCCTTTCCCTTAAGGCAACTCAGGAAGATCCATGGCAGCGCTTCGCTCGCACTCATGTTCCTGGACAGGTAGTTAAGGGCAAGGTCACAAAGATTGTTCAGTTCGGTGTGTTCATCTCCGTTGAAGATGGCATTGAGGGCTTGGTTCACATTTCTGAGCTTGCAAACCGTCACGTAGAGAACCCAGAAACTGTTGTTAAGGGTGGCGAAGAAGTATTCGTGAAGGTTATCGACGTTGATCTCGATCGTCGTCGCATCTCCCTCTCCTTGAAGCAAGCTACTGAAGCTGTAGATCCAAATTCTGAAGATTTTGATCCAGCTCTCTACGGTATGCCAGCTGAATATGATGCTGAAGGCAACTACAAGTACCCAGAAGGCTTCGATCCAAACACTAACGAATGGATGGTCGGTTACGAGCAGCAGCGCGAAGAGTGGGAAGCTCAGTATGCTGCAGCACACCAGCTTTGGGAAGAGCACAAGGCATTCGCTGCTAAGGAACTTGCGGCTGCAGCTGAATCTGCTGCTGCTGACGGTCAGAGCGAAGAAGCTGAAAAGAAGCCAGCTAAGGAAGAAAAGAAGGAAGAAGTTGCTTCCAACTATTCTTCTGAAGCAACTAGTGAAGGTGCTTTAGCTGATTCCGATCAGCTCGCAGCTTTGCGTGAACAGCTTTTGAACGAAAAGAAGTAGTTTCTACTTTCTACTAGAAGCTTGTAAATAAAACAGTAAGATGCCCTCGGTGACTAATCATCGGGGGCATCTTGCGTATTGTTGTTCATAATGTTTTACGAGTATCTTGAGTATATTTGACAAGTATTTTATAACTCAAGTTTTGTAATTAAATATAGGTACAATCAATTTTCTTTTAATAATCGTGATTATATGATGTAAAACGTCAATCGTATTTACTAATCGTATTTACTAAAAGGATGGTTAAAATATGAACACTTTGGAAAACAACCAGCAAAATGCTCAGTTCCCTTCGTACGATGGAAATAGTGAGGAGAACACTAAAGCAACTTTAGTAAGCTCGCGCAAGAAAATTGTTGCAGGTTTGCTAGCGATTTTCTTAGGCACATTGGGTATTCACAATTTTTACCTTGGTTTTAAAGGAAAGGCGATTGCACAGCTGCTTATTTCTGTTCTTTCCTTTGGGTTCCTGTCGATTATTACGGGAATATGGGCATTGGTTGAGGGTATTTTGATTCTTTGCTCAAAGCCTGGAAGTAAGTGGCACAAAGATGCTGATGGTGCCGAGTTAAAGGATTAGTGTTTTATAATTATTGTTAATAAACAATGCCCTGGTAATTATTTGCTGGGGCATTATTTATAATTCATATATGACAATGATGCGGATTGCGGTAAAGGGCGGAATTGCAGCTGGAAAATCTACAGTAGTAAATCATTTGCGTTCGCTTGGCGCGTTTGCTATAGATTACGATGTTTTAGCGCGTGAATGAAACTTCTATCGAAGGTGCTTTAGCTGATTCCGATCAGCTCGCAGCTTTGTGTGAACAGCTTTTGAGCGAAAAGAAGTATTTTTCTACTAAAAGCTTATAAATAAGATGCCCTCGGTGAGTAATCATCGGGGCATCTTTTAATATCTTTAGTAATAACGCTTTGATTTATTAATTTTTTATTATACAGTTTTTAAGAAAATAAATTTCTTACGAGAGAAAGTGTGATTATTGTGAGTGATTTAGATAATCAAACTGGAGATTACTCCGGCTCTGACGGACAGACTCAGTACGGACAACCACAGTACAATGATCAGTCCCAGCAGTATAACCAGGCTCAGCCACAATATAACAACCAATCCCAGTATGGTGCTCATACTCAGTACAATGCTCAGCCACAGTATGATCAGAATTCATATGCTCAGCCGCAATACAATGCTCAGCCGCAATACAATGCTCAGCCGCAATATGGTCAGTACTCTCAGTCTACTCCTCAGTACAATCAAGCATCTTCATACTCTAACTATGGGTCTAATTATTCATCAAACACATACAGAAGCTCTCGTAACAAGATTGCTGCAGGCCTGTTAGCCATTTTTTTGGGTGCTTTGGGTGTGCACAATTTCTATCTTGGTTTTAAAGGCAAGGCTGTTGCTCAGCTGCTTATTTCTATTCTTTCTTTCGGCTTGCTGGCTTTTGTTTCTGGAATTTGGGCATTTATTGAAGGAATTTGCATTCTTTGCTCTCAGCCTGGTTCTAAGTGGCATAAGGATGCCGATGGAGCTGAACTTCAAGACTAATTTTACAATTATTATTTAGCGTATAATGCCCTGGTAATTATTTGCCGGGGCATTATTTATAATTTATATATGACAATGATGCGGATTGCTGTAACGGGCGGAATTGCAGCTGGAAAATCTACTGTAGTAAACCATTTGCGTTCGCTTGGCGCTTTTGTTATAGATTACGATGTTTTATCGCGCGAGGTTGTGAAGCCAGGAGGTTACGTATTTCAGCAAATCGTAAGCATTTTTGGGGAGAATGTCGTTTTGAATGATGGCTCTTTAAATCGCGAGTTTATTGCAAAGCATGTTTTTGGGTACTCCGATGAGAGTTGTGCAAATCGTAAGAAGCTTGAGTCGCTTATTCATCCTGCTATTTATGATTGCGCAAAGCTCTTAGAAAGCAAGTATGAAAGCGAGTATATTAGTAAAATTTCTAAGGAAAATCGCAACGTGTTGGACAGTATAAATTCAGTTATTGTGCACGATATTCCGCTCTTTGCGCAAGTAATCGACAGCATTCCATTTAGTTTTGACCATATTATTACTGTTGAAGCGCCTCAAGAAATTCGCGTTAAACGAATGATAAGCGAGCGAAATATGACTGAGGATCAGGCTTTGGCGCGCATAAATAGTCAGCTTCCTAGTAAAATGCGAAAAAATATCGCAGATTTTGTAGTTGATTCCACTAAACCAATGGAATCGATGCTTAACAGTGTTGACAATACGCTAAAATCATGGTTGTGTGACGCAAACAATAAAAGCGCTGAAATGACGAAACTGGGGAAGTAAAAAACTGGGGAAGTAAATACATGTCGAATAAAATTCAGCGCACAAACAAGCCTTTTGTAGTAAAAGCGCCATACAAGCCTTCGGGCGACCAGCCGCAAGCAATCGAAGAGTTAGCAAATCGCATTGAAAACGGCGAAAACGACGTTGTTTTAATGGGCGCAACTGGCACCGGTAAAACTGCTACAACCGCTTGGCTGATTGAGCGTTTGCAGCGGCCTACACTTATTATTGAGCCGAATAAAACTTTGGCAGCTCAGCTTTGCGCGGAGTTTCGCGAGCTTATGCCAGATAATGCTGTGAGCTATTTTGTGTCTTACTACGACTACTATCAGCCAGAAGCGTACATTCCGCAAACAGACACGTATATTGAAAAAGACTCGAATATTAACGACGATGTTGAGCGTCTTCGTCACGCTGCTACAGCGAATTTGCTTACGCGCAGGGATTGCGTTGTTGTAGCTACTGTTTCGTGCATTTATGGACTCGGTACCCCAGAGGAGTATGCCGAGCGAATGCTTATGCTGAGTGTTGGGGAGCAGCTTGAGCGAGACGATTTATTACGTCAATTTGTTAGCATGCAATACAAGCGCAATGACATTGCGTTTACGCGCGGAACTTTTAGAGTGCGCGGTGACACGGTTGAGATTATTCCAGTGTACGAAGAATTAGCTGTGCGAATTGAGTTCTTCGGTGACGAAATCGACAGAATTACTATGTTACATCCTCTTACAGGAGAAGTAATTCGCCAGGAGAGTAGCGTTCATATTTTCCCAGCATCTCACTACATTGCAGGACCGGAGCGCATGGAGCGCGCGTTAGAGGCGATTGAAAAAGAGCGCGACGAGAGAGTAGCTCAGCTTAAAAAGCAGAACAAATTGCTGGAAGCTCAGCGTTTGGAAATGCGAACTACGTACGATTTGGAGATGCTTCGCCAAGTTGGTGTATGCCCAGGAGTGGAGAATTATTCTAGGCATTTTGACGGACGCGATGCAGGCACGCCTCCGCATACTCTGCTTGACTTTTTCCCGGATGACTTTTTGCTAGTTTTAGACGAGTCGCATGTAACAGTGCCGCAAATTGGAGCTATGTATGAAGGCGATGCTTCGCGCAAAAGAACGCTTGTAGAACATGGCTTTAGACTGCCATCGGCAATGGATAATCGACCGTTAAAGTGGAAAGAATTTTTGGAGCACGTTGGTCAAACTGTGTATCTTTCTGCAACGCCTGGAGATTACGAGCTTGGGCTTTCAGATGGTGTAGTTGAGCAAATTATTCGCCCTACCGGCTTGCTTGACCCTAAGATTGAGGTTCGCCCTGTAGAAGGTCAGGTTGACGATTTGCTTGCGGAAATCAAGGAGCGAGTAGCAAAAGATGAGCGCGTGCTTGTTACTACGCTTACAAAGAAAATGGCGGAAGACTTAACTGATTACTTCCTTGAGCTTGGTATTAAAGTTGAGTACTTGCATTCAGATGTTGATACTTTGCGCAGAGTGGAGCTTTTGCGTGAGCTTCGCGAAGGCAAAATTGATGTGATTGTTGGCATCAATTTGCTTCGTGAGGGTTTGGATTTGCCGGAAGTCTCGCTTGTTGCGATTTTGGATGCAGATAAGGAAGGTTTCTTAAGATCCTACCGTTCGCTTATTCAAACGATTGGCCGTGCTGCTCGTAACGTTTCTGGAACTGTTCTTATGTATGCGGATACTGTTACTGATGCTATGAGCAAGGCGATTAGCGAGACAGAGCGCCGTCGCGAAAAGCAAATCGCGTATAACAAGGCTCATGGAATTGATCCTAAGCCTTTGCGAAAGAAGATTAGCGATGTGAACGATATGCTCGCTAAAGAGGATGTTGATACGCAAACTTTGCTAGCAGGCGGTTACAGGAATGCTAATAAGGCTGGGAACTCGCATTATGGCGTGCCAAAAGAGCCGAATCTTGGGCAGCAAAGCAAAGAAAAGCGTATGGCGAATGTTTCTGAGCTTCCGCAAGACGATATTATGTCGCTGATTAAAAATTTGAGTGAGCAGATGCATGTTGCTGCAGAGCAGTTGCAATTCGAGCTTGCAGCGCGTTTGCGCGACGAGATACGCGATCTAAAGAAAGAGTTGCGCCAAATAAGCGATGCTCAAAGTTAGAAAATAACTATTATTCTCAATTATTATTCAACTATTGTTCAAGCATTATCTGAGCGTTATTCAAGTATTATCTGCGATTTTATGTTATTTTCTGTGAGCGTTCACAAAACGCCGAATAAATACAATAAGCGGTCACAATACGTTGATACACTGGAAAGCGGAATTGGGCGTTTTATGGTTTCTATCATTAAATCGCTCATAAAAAATAAACAGAAATAGAAAATAGGTAGGCATTATGCGTAAAGCCAAAATCGTTGATACTATTGGTCCAGCTACCGAATCCTTGGAAGGTATTACCAAGCTTGTTGAAGCCGGTATGGATGTTGCTCGTTTGAACCGTTCTCACGGCACTCCTGAAGATCATTTGCGCGTTTACAACAACGTTCGTGCAGCTTCCAAGTCCACTGGCCGCAATGTTGCTGCTCTTGTTGATTTGCAAGGTCCAAAGATTCGCTGCGGTTGGTTCAAGAAGAACGCTGAAGACGAAGATAAGGTTTATTTGGAAGAAGGTCAGGAGTTCATCATCACTACTGATGATGTTGAAGGTGACGAGCACCGCACTTCTACAACTTTTAAGGGCTTGCCAGGAGATTGCCACGCAGGCGACCCAATCCTTATCGATGACGGTAAGGTTCGTCTTGAGGTAACCAAGGTAGAAGGCAACGACGTTCACACTAAGGTTATTGTTGCTGGTCCAGTTTCCAGCCACAAGGGCATTAACCTCCCAGGTGTTGCAGTTTCTCTTCCAGCTTTGACTGAAAAGGATGAGGCTGATCTTCGTTGGGCTATTCGCACCGGCGCTGACATTATTGCTATGTCCTTCGTGCGTTTCGCTACCGATATTGATCGCGCTCACGAAATCATGGACGAAGAAGGTCGTCGTATTCCAATCGTCGCCAAGATTGAAAAGCCACAGGCTGTTGAAAACTTGGAAGAGATTGTTAAGACCTTCGATGGCATTATGGTTGCTCGTGGTGATATGGCTGTTGAAATGCCTCTCGAAGAGGTTCCACTGGTCACCAAGCGTTGCATCGAGCTTTCTCGTCGCTATGCAAAGCCAGTTATCGTTGCTACTGAAGTTCTTGGCACAATGGTTAACTCTCCAGTTCCAACTCGTGCAGAAGCTTCTGACTGCGCTAACGCTGTTCTCGACGGTGCTGACGCAACAATGACTTCTAACGAAACTGCTGTTGGTAAGTACCCAGATGTTACCGTAAAGACCATGTCCCGTATTTCTCAGTACGCAACTGAGCACGGCTATGATCGCATTCCTGCTGTTGAGCTTGATATGTCTAGCACCGGTGCTGTTTCTTCTGCAGCTGTTGATTTGGCAGATAAGCTTAATGCTAAGGCTATTGTTGCTTACACTCAGACTGGTCGCACAGTTCATCGTATTTCTCGTGAACGTCCAACCGCTCCAATCTTTGGCTTGACTAACAATGAGCACACTTATCGTTGGTTGGCTTTGAGCTGGGGCACTGAAGGCTTCTTGATTGATGAAGATTACCATGACATGAATCGTCACGATTTGATGATCTTCACCGACAAGGTTCTTCGCGAAGCCGGTAAGGTTTCCGATGGTGATCAGATTGTTATCTTGAGCACTGCTCAGGGTGAACGCCAGGCTGGTCGTACTGACTCCATCTACGTTCACACCGTTGGTGCTTGCGACTAATTATTTGATTCTGCGTTCTTGTACTAATACGCTAGTTCTTCTAGTTTAAGTGCATTTGCGCAGTAGTATAGTTTGCATAATGCGCGCTAGCTGTTTTGCAGTTTGCGCGCATTATGTTATGTATGATCAATATTGTTGATTTGCGACACGCGCAAAATGCTTTAACTATTTGCATGTGGCTTAAAGTGTGCTATAGTCGACAAGTCGCAAAAAAATGCGGAAAATTAAAAATGCCCCTGTATCCCAATTGGTAGAGGAAACAGCCTCAAAATCTGTGCAGTGTGAGTTCGAGTCTCACCGGGGGCACGTGCACGACGTCGCTTAGCTTGCTAGGCGACGTTTTTATTTTGTATTTTAATGTCTCGTACATAAACAATAAGCGTATAATAATAAAAGTATTCTCGCACAATGAAAAGTGCTGTACGTATGTGAAAGGAACAACGATGATCCACAGTGCACAATTGCAAGTAAGTGAGCGTAAAAAAAGTAATTATGCTTGCGAATTAATCGATAATTACAAGCGCAATGTAATGTGCTCTTTTACTGCAATTGCTGCAATTGCTGCTGTAGCAACAGTATTAATGTGTATTTTTGCTATTGTCCCAAACTCTTCGGCATTTGCTTCAACTAAATCAACAGACGGTCTTCCGCCAAAAGGTGTGATTGTTACTGCTTTTCAGCAAAATTGGAAAAGTATTGCAAAAGAGTGTAAGCAAACTTATGGTCCTGAGGGTGTGAGTTATGTACAGGTTTCGCCGCCGCAGGATCATATTAAAGGTACAGCGTGGTGGACTTCTTACCAGCCAGTTAGTTACAATCTAAATTCAAAGCTTGGCACTGAAGACGAGTTTAAAAATATGATTACTACTTGCAAGGCTGCTGGTGTTGGAATTGTTGTTGATGCTGTAATTAATCACACAACCGGCGATGGTAATAAAGATACTGTAGGTGTTGGCGGTAGTAAGTATGATGCGGCAAATCAAAGCTATCCGGATGCTGGTTACACAAAAGATGATTTTCACCAAATAGATAAAGATATTTACACATATAAAGATGCGCAAGTCGTTTGGAATTATCGTTTAGTTGGTTTGCTTGATTTGGATACTTCTAAGCCGCATGTGCAAAAAATTCTTGGTAACTATTTTGCAAAATTGCTAAAAATGGGTGTTGCAGGCTTTAGAGTTGATGCCGCAAAACATATGTGTCCTGAGGATGTGAAAGGCATAAAAGAAGCTGCTGCTAAAGCTGCTGGAACGAAGCCTGAAAACATATGGTGGATGCAAGAAACAATTGGTTTCCCTGAACAAGATCCTAAAATTCAGCCGGATCAATATGTTGGTACAGGCGAAGTAGATGAGTTTGAATACTCGTATCGCTTGCGTAATTATTTCTATGGTTCAATTGAGAATTTGTCTCATATTACAGATCAGCTTATTCCTAATAAGAAAGCCGCTATTTTTGTGACTAACTGGGATACTGAGCGTGACAATTCGACTCGAGTTCTCACTTATAAGGATGGAGCAAAGTACGAGTTAGCTAATGCTTTTATGCTTGCTTATCCTTATGGAACACCAAATATTTATTCTGGATATAAGTTCACGCAGCGCGATGATGGTGCTCCTGGTGCAACTGATACGCACATTCCAGATGTAAAGTGCGGCAAGAATTCAAAGTGGCAATGCGCTCAGCGTTGGACTTCGATTCGTGGAATGATTGGATTCTATAATGCTGTTAAGGGCACGAAAGTGACTCAATGGCAAGATGACAACGATAATAACATTGCTTTTAGTCGCGAAAACAAGGGATTCTTGGCGATTAACAATACTGACAAGCCTAAAAATGTGAGTTATAAAACTGATTTGCCTGATGGTGAGTATTGCAACGTATATGCTTCACGTAAATGCTTTAGCACAGTTACTGTAAATGGTGGGAAAGTAGAGACAACTATTCCAGCTTATTCTGCTATTGCTTTGCATGTTAAGGCTGTAGAGCATTTTGGAAGTACTTCCACGTTTAGTACTGTTACGATGATTGTAATTGTTTTCGCTGTGCTATTGATTGAACTAGCTTTGATTTTGCGCAAAAATAAGGCAGGTTCTAATAAGTAGGATGTGAAGTAAAAGACGATTTGGAAATAAATTTATATTGATATTATTACAGTTTTTGTATAGTTATTGCAATATTGTCAGTATGTAGATGGTATAATTTTCTCCGCTGATTGTACATATTATTAGGCGATGGTTAGCATCATAGTTGTGCTAGCCATCGCTTGTGTATTAGAGCTATTAATGCGTCCAAGGAAGGAGCGCGTTAATACCAATGGAGGAAAGGATACTGATGAGTCATCGTCGACACTTTGCATCGAAGATGGTTGCTATTGTTGCGTCTGTTGCAATGCTTGTAACTGGTTTTGCTGTTACAATTAGCGCAAACGCTGTGACTAGCGGGGAGTCTAGCAATAGCAAAGAAACTTCTTCGAATGTAACTCTTAAAGGTAAAGGTGTTATTGTTACTGCATTCCAGCAGAATTGGAAGAGTATTGCTCAAGAGTGCACTAAAACTTATGGCCCTGAAGGTGTGAAGTATGTGCAAATTTCGCCTTCTCAGGATCATATTAAAGGTAAAGCTTGGTGGACTTCTTACCAGCCTGTGAGCTATAAGCTTGATTCTAAACTTGGCACTGAAGCTGAGTTTAAAGATATGATTAAAACTTGCAAAGCAGCAAAGGTTGGAATTATTGCAGATGCTGTAATTAATCACATGGCTGGCGTTGATAATAAGGATACTGTTGGCGTTGGTGGTAGTAAGTATGATGCTGCTTCGCAGACTTTTGAAGACGCTGGATACACTAAGGATGATTTCCATAAGAGCACTGAAAATATTAAAGATTACACGAATGCTGAAGAAGTTTGGACTCACAGACTTGTTGGTTTGCTTGATTTGGATACTTCTAAGCCGCATGTTCAGCAAGTTTTAGGTAAGTATTTTGCAGATTTGTTGAAGCTTGGTGTTGCTGGTTTCCGTGTTGATGCTGTAAAGCATATTTCGCCAGAAGATATGAGGGGCATTAAAGCTTCTGCTATAAGGCAATACAACGAAAGTGTTGAAGATAGCAAAAAGATTCATGACATCTGGTGGATGCAGGAAACTATTGGCAATCCTTCAGAAGCTCAACAAATTCAGCCAGCTGCGCATTTGAATGAAGGCGAAGTTAACGAGTTTGGCTACTCTTACCAGCTTATGCAAAGTTTCAAAGGCTCGCTGATGAAGGCAAGTAAGCCTTTGAACAAAGTTCAAGACGGAATGGTTAAGAGCGATAAAGCTGCTATTTTCGTTACGAATTGGGATACAGAGCGCGGTAACAGCGTGCTTACGTATAAGGACGGTCGTCGTTACGCTTTAGCAAACGCTTTCATGCTCGCGTGGCCATACGGCACTCCAAACGTGTATTCCGGATACAAGTTCGATAAGAATGATGATGGTGCTCCTGGTGCAACTGAAACGTCTGTTCCGGAAGTAACTTGTGGTGCTAATTCAAAGTGGCAGTGCACTCAGCGTTGGACTTCGATTCGTGGAATGATTGGATTCTACAATGCTGTTCAAGGTGCGAAAGTCACAAATTGGCAGGATGATGGCGATAACAACATTGCTTTTAGCCGCGAAAAGAAGGGCTTCTTAGCGATCAACAATTCTCTTGACGAAAAAGAAGTTTCTTATAAGACTGATTTGCCTGATGGTGAGTACTGCAATGTGTATGCTGCAGGAGACTGCTCTAAGACTGTTAAAGTTGAAAAAGGTGAAGTTAGAACCAAGATTGGCGCTCGCGAAGCAGTAGCTTTACATGTTAATGCCACAAAGGCTAATCCTCCGGCAGGCTCTGCCGCAGACACATCTGATCCTCAATATGGTGAAGAAAAGCCTGATGCAGGTATGCCAGAAGATCCTACAACGACCATTTACTTTAAGCCAGATGAAAAGTTTAACGGTAAAAAAGTATATGTTCACTACGGTATAGGCTCAAGCTGGACTCAAGCTCCTGGCGATGAGATGCAAAAGGCTTGCGATAGTTGGTATAAGAAGACAATTAGAACCAATGGCAAAGTTTATGAAGCAGTGTTTAACGATGGCAAAGGTTACTGGTATCACGAAGGAGATAATAATAACTTTAAGATTCCAGCTCACACTGATTCGTATGTAGCTCAAGATCACAAGGGTAGCGTTGGAGTAAATCCTTGCCCAGTAGCATATAATCCAAAGACTACTGTTCGTATCCACTACAAGCCAAAAGCTGGTGATACTCGCGATATTGGCGTTTATTTGTGGGGCAAAGACAAGGATGGTAAAGATTTACCTGGAGCTTGGCATAAATTTAATGGCACTGATAAATTCGGAAAAGTTTTTGAAACTACGGTTGATGGTTCTTTTGAAAACAAGTCACTTTCCTTTATTACTACTACAAAAGATTGGAATAAAGACGGTGGCGATCGTGCTATTGAAAACTGCGCAAGTGGTCTTGCTGAAGCTTGGGTAACAGGCGGATCGGATACTACGCAGTTTGCTGCTCCAGACAACCTTAAGAAGAAGCCAAAAGAGCTAAAGGTAACAGTTCATTATCGCAGGAATGCTGGCGATTATGAAGGCTGGAACATGTGGACTTGGAATGACGGAACCGGTGGTACTGCTCGTTACTTCACTTCGCATGACGATTATGGCAAAGTTGCAACCTTTACTGCTAAGAATGATGCTGGTATTGACAGTGTTGGCTTCAAAGTTAGAAAATCTACGCCAATTAACGCTTGGGATCAACAAGATCCTAGCAATCGCAGTATTCCAAACAATGCGATTAAGCTAGATGCAAATAATCCAAACAAGGGTAGTGCTGAAGTCTGGTTAATGCAAGATGACATGACAGTGTACTTAAACGCTACTATGCCACAACTTACAGCTCACGTGATGTCTGCTGATATTGCTGGCTTAAAGAAGTTAGTTGTAAAAGTGTCTGGTGACGTGTCTTCTGTAAAAGATTCTGACGTAACACTTTTGGATACTAGTGAAAATCCTAGCAAGAAAGTTGAAATTGCTTCTGCTAAAGCTAATGGTTCAGAGATTACTATCGAAACCAAGAATGACCTTAATATTAAGCATAAGTATGAGTTGAGTATTAAAGGATTAGCTACAGGTATTAAGCTTTCTGCTTCCTCAAAAACTGGTGCTAGCGTAATTCGTACCGATGAGTTCGATAAGAAATACGCGTACAATGGTGATGATTTAGGTGCTGTGTATTCTGCTTCTTCAACTACTTTCAAGCTTTGGGCTCCAACAGCAACTGAAGTAAAGCTGATTACTTATAAGTCGACTGCTGAAAAAGCTGAAAAAGACAAAGAAACAGCTATGAAAGCAGAAGATCGTGGCGTATGGTCTGTAAAGCTTGAAGGTGACAAAGCTAATACAGCTTACGCATATGAAGTTCATTTTGCTGATGGCACAGTGAATGTTTCTGCTGATCCTTATGCGAAAGCTGCAGTAGTAAACGGTGAGCGTTCTGTTGTATTAGCAGATAAAGACGCAGGCAGTGCTGGAAATCGTATGCCAAAGTTTACGAATCCAAGTGACGCAACAATTGCAGAAATGGATGTTCGTGACTTTTCGATCAATCCAAACTCTGGTATTAGCGATGCTCATCGTGGCAAGTATCTTGGCGTAGTAGAAGAAGGCACTAAGACTAAAGATAAGCAGAATGTTTCTGGCTTTGATTATTTGAAGTCGCTTGGTGTCACTCACGTACAAATCATGCCAATGTATGATTTTGGTTCTGTGAATGAAACTGGTGACTTGAGCTATGGAAAGCAAGGCGCTCAAAACTGGGGTTATGATCCGCAAAACTACAATGTTCCTGAAGGATCTTACTCTACAAATCCTGCCAATCCAACAACGCGAGTTCAGGAAGCTAAGCAAATGATTGCTGGCCTTCATAAGGCTGGTTTGCGCGTGATTATGGATGTTGTTTACAACCATGTTTACGACGCACAAAATCATTCGTTTAACAAGACAGTTCCTGGATACTACTTCCGCTATAAGGATGGTGCTCTGAATGGTAATTCTGGATGCGGTAACGATACTGCGTCTGAACGTCAAATGATGCGCAAGTATATTTTGGATTCTGTGAAGTATTGGGCTACGCATTACAACCTCGACGGCTTCCGATTTGATTTGATGGGCTTAATTGACCTGAAGACTATGCAAGAAGTGCGTGCTGAGCTTAATAAGATTGATCCTTCAATTATTGTGCTTGGTGAAGGCTGGGATATGAATGAACTGCTTCCTAAGAGCGAGTCTACTATTCAACCAAATGCTTATAAGATTCCAGGAGTAGCGTTCTTTAACGATTCATTCCGCGATTCTGTAAAAGGTTCTGTGTTTGCTGCTAAGGGTACTGGTTTTGTCAATGGCAATACAGATAAAGGTGTTAAGGCTTTGCTTGAGCATAATTTGCTTGGTTGCCAATTTGGCACGAGTAGTACTGTTAAGTGCTGGAATGGTAATGCTGAAACGCACTTTGCTGATGCAGGTCAAATTGTTCAGTATGTTGAAGCTCACGATAACTTGTCGTTGTATGATAAGCTAAAGGTCTCTGCTCCTAACGACACTGAAGACGTACGATTGAGACGAGTAAAGCTTGCAAATTCAATGATTTTGCTTTCTCGCGGCATGCCGTTTATTCAGCTTGGTCAGGAATTCTTGCGAACTAAGAATGGTAACGATAATAGTTACAATGCTGGCGATAAAGACAATGCTCTTGATTGGAATCGTGCTGCTGACAAGTCTGATTCCGTGAACTATTTCAAGGGATTGTTGAAGCTACGTAAGAGCATTAAATCTCTTCGTGATTTTGATTATGCAATAATTAACAAGAACATGAAGATGATTGATGGCACTCCTGATGGTGTAATTGCTTACACACTTAACGATGCAGATAAGCAATATGTTGTAGTGTTCAATGCTAATAATGCTGAAACTCAAGTAAAGATTCCAGCAGGAAAGTATTCTGCACTTGTTGCTAATGGCAAAGTGAATGATACTGCTCAAGATGCAACTGTTGCTGATGATGGCACATACAAGATTGCTCCTGTTTCTACAGCAGTATTGCTTAGTAAAGATAAGGAATCTAAGCCAATTCCTCCGGATGCAAAGCCTGGTGATGAGCCTGGCAAACAGCCTGAGAATCCGTCTGAGCCTGGTGAAAAGCCAAAGCCTGGTGAGGATCCTAGTAAGAAGCCTGAGAAGCCAAAACCTGATCAGCCTGGCACAAAGCCAGCTCCAGCTCCAAAACCTGGTGAGCATCAGCAAGTTCCTGCTCCTGCTCCGAAGCTGACTCCGTCTGAGTCCAGTGAACAATCAAAGCCGTCTAAGCCTTCTGTTCCGTCGGAAAAGCCAGTTCCGTCGGAAAAAACAGAAAAGCCGGCTCCAGCTGATTCTGCTAAACCAGCTCCAGCTAAGCCAGCAGAATCTACTCCTGTACCTGTTGCTCCGAAAACAGTTCAGCAGCTTAATCCAGAATTAAAGGGAACTCTTAGCGTTGGTAACAATAACGTTGCAACTGCAGGTGTTGTTAACAGTGTGAGAATTAATGTTGTAAACAAAGAGTTCACCGAGCGTTTGCAGCGTGATGGAGTAGTTTATGCTTACGCGTATATCTATTCATCTCCACGCTTGCTTAAGGGTGCTGATGGTTCAAAGTTTGTGACTGTTCGCATGGTTAATGGCAAGCCTCAATTTGATGCTCAGTTCCCAGCTGGATATACCGGAAAGCATACGGTTGTTTTGGTTGACGAAAAAGGTAATCAAGTTGCTTGGACTGAAATAACAGTAGTAAATAATGCTGTTAAGAAGAATGTTCATGCGTTAAGTTCAACAGGCAGTAGTGTAGCGCAAATCGCATTTATTATTGCAATATTGTTGCCTGTTGCAGGTGCTTTCTTGATTAAAGTAAGGCGTTCTAAGCATCTGTCTTGCAATTATTAAAATCCAAAGTGCTTTTCGCATAATTTTGTGTTTTGTGATTAAGTACTGAGGTTTTAATAAAAAATGAGGGTAGTAGCAATTGCTAAGCTATTACCCTCATTTTTTATTTTTGCTTGCGTGTTGCGCTTATTTTTAGAAATTTTTTGCTTTGAATAATTTCGGGCGTTTTTTAAAATTATAGTAGCTGTTTTCCTTATGTAAGAATGGTTTATAGGAGATTTTTAAAAAGTAATGTTTTGCTTATATTTTTGAAAATATGATTATATTTTACGAATCAATATTTGCATTTGTACTTTTGCAGTGTTAGCATCATTTCCAACACAAATAAATATCGAATACTTCGGTTGAGGTTTGTGTGTGAGCCACAGTCAGCTAATGAGCTTAAGGAGGCAGTTATCATGCGTAACATGAACATGAATGCTGAATCTCACAATGCTCTTAACGCTGCTCGTATGTGGTGGTGGCAGTCTTCTCTTTGGTGTGAGTTTACTCTGAAGTTTTAGAAGCTGCGTATAAAAGCTTATAAAAGACCTCCGGGGTAAGCCCGGAGGTCTTTTTGTATATAAGCTTAAATTTTAAAAAATAACCAAATCACAAATCACAAATAACAACAAAATATTCGATAGCTTTGTATTCAAATAATATGAAGCTTAAACAAGGAGAGAAATCATGGCTCAAGAAATTAACGAAACCGTTAAGGAAGCTTACAACAATGGTGCAAACGCAACTACAGATGCTGCAGCTGCAATGATGCAAAATGTGAAAGTTAAGAATCACGCATTAGATATTACTTCACTGGTGTTAGTTGCAGTGCTTTTTGCTGCAGGATGCATTCTTGACTTTACTGTTGCAAAGTCTCTTTCTATTGGAAATATTCAGCCTGAGTTCGTTATTGCTTCATTCTGCTTGTCGATTTTGCTTGTTAGACCGAAGATTTACCAGGGTGCTATTATTGGTGCTTTGGCTGCAACGTTAATTCAATTTAATACTTCGATTCCGTTCCTTGAGTATGCTTGTGATATTCCAGCTGCAATCATTATGACTGCAATATTAATTGGTTATATTCGCGTGTTCCCAAAGGATGCAGCTCGTAAAGTAAGCGTATTCCCATTTATTGCTACTTTCATTACTACAGTAATTTCCGGTTGCATTTTTGCTCTTATTGCAGCTTTCTTTATTCTTCACTCTCCAAATATGGTAATGGTTATGTTGCCAATTATTTTGGGAACTGCAGTATTTAATGCAGTTGTTGTTGAAGTGCTTTACGCTCCAATTCGACTTGTTTTGCACAAGTAAAACAACATTGAAGAATAAGTAAATAAATTAACTTGAATAAACGCAAACAAATATAAACAAACATAAATGAATGTAAGTAAGCATAAATAAATATCAAAAGTCGATAATTAAAATTTGATTATCGCATTATGAAGGAGAAGATTATGAATCAGGAAATTAGCGAACATGCAGATAGCATGATTAATGCTGTAAGCATTAAAAAGCATGCTTTAGATATTACGTCTTTAGTGTTGGTTGCAGTTCTTTTTGCAGCAGGATGTATTCTTGACTTTACTGCTGCAAAAGCACTTTCAATTGGAAACATTAAACCAAACTTTTTAATCGCATCATTCTGTCTTGCAATCTTGCTTGTTCGTCCAAATGTTATTCAGGGCGCGATTATTGGTGCTTTGGCTGCAACTTTGATGCAATTTAACGCATCTATTCCTGGTCTTAATTATGTTTGCGATATTCCGGCAGCGATTGTTATGACTTTGATGATTATGGCTTATGTTCGCGTTTTCCCTAAGGATGCTGCTAGAAAGTTCAGTATTTTCCCACTTATAGCAACTTTTATAACTACAGTTGTTTCTGGTTTAATATTTGCTTCTACTGCATCTTTCTTTGTTCTTCATTCTCCTAAGACGATTTTTGTTATGCTTCCAATCATTTTTGGAACTGCTGTGTTTAATGCTGTTGTTGTTGAAGTGCTTTACACCCCAATTCGACTCGTTCTGCATAAGTAAGTGTTTGAATTTGTTTTGGATGATTTATTTTAGATGATATGTATTTTGGATAATATGTATTTGATGATTTTGTTGAATAGTTTGTGCTGGATAATATGCAGCAAGTCATATAATCATCAAAGAATATAATCGCAGAATAAATATAATCGTAAGATATCATTAGTAATTGTAATTGTTAGGTTTCTAAGAGTTAGGAATTATTGTGCCTTTGCTTGAGCTAAAAGATGTGTCTTTTAAGTATGTGAATCGGAATAAAGATGATTCTTTAGACTCTTCAGAGGCACAAGATTCCACTTTTGCACTAAAAGATGTAAGTCTTAGCGTAGAATCTGGCGAATTTGTGGGAATTATTGGTCCTTCTGGCTCTGGAAAAACAACTCTTGCTTCGCTTTTTTCTGGCGCGATTCCGCATCATTATTCTGGCGAACTTTTAGGAAGCGTTAAGATTGCGGGTCAAGACACTAACAATCTTGCTTTAACTAACATTGCTTGCTTGGTTGGATCTGTTATTCAAGATATTGATGCGCAAATGGTTGCCGCAAATGTTGAAGATGAGATTCTTTTTGGCTTAGAAAATTTTGGCGTTGCGCATAGCGAAATACCAAGTCGAATAGATGAAGCTTTGCAAATTGTTGGCATTAGTGATTTGCGTAACCGTGATTTAGACACTTTGTCTGGAGGTCAAAAGCAGAAGGTTGCAATTGCTGCTATTCTTGCGCTAAAGCCTAAAGTTATGGTGTTAGATGAGCCGACGTGCGCTTTAGATCCTGTTTCTTCTAAAATGATTTTTTCGATTCTTAAAGATTTGAATAAGAATTTTGGAATAACGGTTGTTGTAATTGAGCAAAAAGTTGCGCTTTTAAGCGAGTATTGCAAGCGTTTAGTTGTGCTTTCTAATGGCATTTTGTCGCTTGATTTGCCTGTTAGCCAAGCGTTGAAAAATATGGATTTGCTTTATTCTATTGGAATAAATTATCCGCGTACTACGCATTTGGTTAATGATTTACAGCGTGAGAATATTTGCTCTAAAAGCGATTTGCCTGTGTCTGTAGAAGATACAGTAAATACTATTGTTAATACGATTAATAGTGAAAAATCTTTGACTTCACATGTTGATTCACATAGTGAATTTGATAATCGTGAATGCGATTCAAATAAATCGGCGCTTGCTTGCGACTTTTCACACGAATCGCAAGTCTCTACACAATCTTACGCACAAAATAAATCGAAAAACGATTCACCATGTCTTTCGCTTAAAAACGTCAGTTTTTTGTATCAAAGTGGCGTTAGTGCGCTAAAAAACGTGTCTTTTGAAGCTTACGCTGGAGAGCTCGTAACTCTTGTTGGTAGAAATGGTGCTGGCAAAACAACTATTACCAAAATTATTAATGGTTTATTAAAACCAACAGAAGGCAACGTAACAATTGATGGCGTTGACACTAAGTCTCTTCGTATTAGTCAAATAGCAAAATATGTATCTACCTTATTTCAAAATCCTGACCGACAATTATGCAAAGAAACGGTACTTGAAGAAGTTACTTTAAGCTGTATTTTGATTGGTCAGAATGAGGACGAAGCTAAAGCTCACGCAATGGAAATTATTGATGAGTTGGAGCTGGATTCTGAAGCTAGCCCGTTTATGCTCTCTCGTGGCCAGCGTCAAATGGTTGCTTTAGCTGCAACAGTTGTAACAAATCCTAAGATTCTTCTTCTTGACGAGCCAACTTGCGGTCTTGATTACAAGGAATGCATGAGAATTATGCAAGTTGTAGAGCGTTTAAGAAAAAACGGTTGTTGCGTGATTATGGTTTGTCACGATATGGAAGTTGTGCTTGATTATGCAACTCGACTTATAACAATTAATGATGGAAAGCTTATTATTGATGGTTCAGCGTACGATGTGTTTGAAAAACCGGAAGTGTGCTCTGCTGCAGCATTGTATCCACCATTATTGTGTTCCGTTTCTCAAGGCTTGGTTGCGCATGGATTTAATAAGTGCAATGGCTTGTATGTGCGCGAAGAATTAGTAGAAGCGTTGCGCGGCGAAAAAATCACAAAACAGACTGTACAGAATCAGCAGAATTAACAGAAGCAATAGCAAATAAAAGTAGCAAATAAAAGTAGAAGTAAAGGCGTCTGATATTTATGAAAACGAGATTATTAACTTACCAACCAGGTAACACTTTTCTTCATCGCACTAATCCTATTGCAAAACTAATTCTTGCTACGAGTGTTGTAATAAGCGTGTTTATTGCTAAACAGTATTCCGCGCTTATTGCGCTTGCAGCTATTATTTTTATTGGCATGGCTTTTACTCGTGTTGTTAAAACATTATCTGGTCTTATTAAAGCTATGTTAATAATTTCTTGCGTAATGTTTTTGCTGCAGACTGTTATTGCTCAAAGTGGCAACTATATTTTCTTGTGGTTCACATTGCACGGCATTGATATTGGTGCAAAAGCTGCTTTGAGATTGTTCTGCTTTGCTTTTCCTCTTGTTACCGTACTAACAGTAACTAAATTAAACGATCTTGCAAATGCTGTAGTGCAATATTTGCATGTGCCGTACTGCTACGCTTTTACTATTACAACGGCAGTGCGTTTCGTGCCAATTTTTGCTTACGAAATGTCTCAAATCACAGAAGCTCAAATGGCTCGTGGTGTTGAGTATGATACTAAAAATCCGTTTAAAAAATTAAAACTCATGATGCCTCTTATTGTGCCTCTTTTGGTTTCTTCAGTGCGTAAAGCAGATAGTTCTGCGCTAGCAGCGGAAGAGCGCGGTTTTTATTTGCGTACACGCAAGTCTTCGTATTACAAATACCCATTCGGATGGCGTGGATTCTTGGCTTTAGTTATTTCTGCACTTATTATTGCTTTACCAATATGCACTTCAATCTTTTTGCCAAATTTAGTATAAAATATTTGTGTAAATCATAAATAAATAAATCATAAATAATTTATGAGGCTTTTGATGAAAAGTGTAAAAATTTGGCTTAAGGGTGCAAGAATTTACACGCTTCCAATAGGCTTAGTTCCTGTTGTTATGGCGTTTGCGGTTTCATTTAGAATGATACGATTTTCGTATTTTGAAGAACCAATTATGCATCTAGAGCAATGTTTTATACAATTTTTCTTGTGCTGCATGGTTGCTGCGTTTATACAAATCGCCGTCAATTATGCCAATGATTATTGTGATGGATTAAATGGCTTGGATGAGAATCGTAGTTTGCGTGCTTTAAGTAGCAATAATTCAAAACCTTTGTGCGATGTATCTTGGCGCCTTGCAAATGCTGGAATTTCCGCGAAATCTGTGCTTAAAGCCGTAATAATTTCTGCTTTTATTTCTTGTATTTTTGGTTTGATTATTGTTTTGCGAACTGGAATATATTGGTTTATTTTACTTGGAATTGCGTGCTTAGCTGCAGCATGGTTTTATGCAGGAGGTAAACATCCTTACGGTTATAAAGGTTGGGGAGAAGTAAGTGCGTTTGTATTTTTCGGTCCTGTTCCTTTTATTGGTTCGTTATGCGCAATTACATACGGAATTGGTATTCCAGAAACTAGCATATTTATCAATAACAGGCAAAGGATTTTGGCGTGTGTGCTAATATCTTGCATTCCTGGTGCTTATTCGGCTTGCTTAATGATGGTAAACAATCTTCGAGATATTAAAAGCGATAAAGAGCATGGAAAAATAACTGCTATGGTTAGAATTGGTGAGCGCAATGGTAGGCGTTTATGTGCTGCTATGAGCATTTTTTCTGCTGTTCTTTTGATTGCATATTCTATTTTGATTATTGTGTTACCTTCTGCAGTGCCGTCAATATGGCGATTTTATAGTGTTGAAGTTTTCCTCAGTTTTAGTGCGATTGTATGCAATGCTTCATGGCATTTATTTTTTGCTGCTTTTCAGTGGCTTTTATTGTTAGTCATTGTGATTAAAGCCTATAGGTTTACTAAATGTGTGCTTATAGGTGATTATAAGAATGCTTTTCCTATGTGCGTTGCTCAGGCAATACTTGGTGCGCTGGCTGTATTATTATCTGCGATTATATAAAATAAGCAAAATAGTGCTAACTGTATGTGTTTGTTCGCGCGTCTTGCAATTCTTATGATATTATTAATTGACACGAACATGGTGCGCGTGCGGTATTTTAATGACTTGCAAATTGTGTTATGATGCGCAATTTTCGCTAGTGTTTGTGAGTGTGCCGTTGCGTGAACGCCATGTTAAAGATGCATGGCGATGTTTCCTTGTGAATGTGTGGCAATGAAGTGAGGTTTTGAATATGCCAGGTATGGATGAAAATGAAGGGATAGAGCCGGCAATGCCTGAGGTACTTACTGATGATGAGCTGCGCAAAGCTGCAGATGATGAAGCTGTTCAGCGAGAAGCTAAAGAAAAGAAAGCCAATCATATTCGTACTGTAGTAGTTGCAGAAGATGAATCAGTTAATCGCATGGATTTAGTTGCAATGCTTGAAGATAACGGATATCAAGTTATAGGTCAGGCTGCTAACGGTCAAGAAGCTATTGAGTTGACTCGTGAAAATCATCCAGATGTTGTGTGTATGGATGTTAAGATGCCTGTTATGGATGGCATTACTGCCGCTGCAACAATCTGTGATGAGAATATTGCTCCTGTAGTAATGCTCACTGCTTTTTCACAGTCAGATTTAGTAAAACAAGCAACTGGTGCTGGAGCGATGGCGTACGTTACTAAGCCATATGAAGAATCTAAACTTCTTCCTGCTTTGGAAGTTGCTATGGGTCGCTTTAGCGAGATCAACGATTTATTAGATAGTGTTGAGCGTGCAGAAAACAAGTTACACGATGCTGAAGATCAGTTGAAGAAAACAGAAGAAAAGTTGAAGAAAGCTGAAGATACTTTAGAAGAACGTAAGCTTGTAGATCGTGCTAAGGGTCTTCTTATGGATAAGGCTGGATTCTCTGAACAGGGTGCTTTCCGCTGGATTCAAAAAACTTCTATGGATCAGCGTATCCCTAAGAAGCGTCTTGCAATGGCTATTATTGCAAAGTATAGCGATGATAAAGTAGAATCTTCATCTGAAAATTAGTAGGGTTATATTTATTCATTTTTATATAAGTGCATAGTTATTTATTAGTAATTACGGAACGTGGGTGAGTAGTCAACAGTGAATACCGACATCGTTGAAGAACATTCTTCGGAACTTAAGAATGAGAAAGGAACGTTGTTGGTTGTTGATGGCCATTCTCTTGCGTTCCGTGCTTTTTTTGCAATATCTGCGGATAATTTTTCTACTCGCTCTGGGCAAGCAACAAATTCCATTTGGGGATTTATTACTATGCTTTCACAGGTTGTAAAAAAAGAGAAGCCTGACCGCTTAGCTATTGCTTTTGACGTTAAAGGTGGAACTTTTAGAAATACTATGCTGCCTCAATATAAAGGTACTCGTGATGCTGCTCCACAGGAGCTTCTTTCGCAGCTTCCTATCATTCAACAGATGCTTAAAGCTCTTGGTGTCACTTATATTGAGAAACCCGGTTATGAAGGTGATGATGTTATTGGCACTCTTGCAGTAATGGGTTCGAATGCCGGTTATAGAACTTTAGTACTTTCTGGCGATCGTGATGCATTCCAACTGATAGATGACAATATTACTGTTTTATATCCAGGACAGCATTTTAAAGACTTAAAAGAAATGGATAAGAATGCTGTTTATGAAAAATATCATGTTACGCCTAAGCAATATCCTGATTTAGCAGCGTTAAGAGGAGAAACTGCAGATAATATTCCAGGAGTTCCAGGTGTTGGAGATGGGTACGCTGCTAAATGGATTAATCAATTCGGCAGCCTAGAAAATATTATTGAACATTCGAATGAGATTAGCGGTAAAAAGGGAGAAGCTTTAAGAGAAAATATTGATCAAGTTCGTTTAAACCGTAAAGTTAATGCTTTAGTTTGCGATTTGGATTTAGGCGTAACTGTAGATGATTTGTGCTTTGGTGATGTTGATGCTGCAAAATTAGGAATCTTGCTGTCTCAACTTGAATTTGGCGAATTAAAAAAGAGAAAGATTCTCAAAACTTTTAGCAACGGTATGCAACAATCTATCGAAAATAATATGCGTATAATGTTTTCGTCTACGTATGAAGGTGACGTTAATGACGATAAGCTAGCTCAAAGTGCTCAATCAAATATTGACGCAGAAAATTTTCAAGAAATGCTAGCAGGCATTGACTTACATCATGTTAAAACTGTAGAGGACTTTATTGATTGGGAGAATTCAGTTTCTTCTTTGCTTTATACAAAAATAAAGAAAGATTCAAAAAATACTGAAGATACTTTCGATCAAGTAAGTTCTGAGGAAGAGAATTTTGAAGAATTAAATTCCGAAAAAATTATAAATAATTCTCGTAAATGTGCTGAACCTATACTGAAAAATCAAGAAGTAGTGATATACGCTCATGAGTGCAATAAGAATTCAAAACATCATTTTGAGTTGATTGCAGATTGTTTAATAATTCTTATTGCTAATAAAGCTGCAATATTATATACGACTGATTTGCAATCGTCAGATCAAGCTTTGCTTGAGATGTTGCGAAAGTTCTTGCAAAAAAATTCCTCAATAACAGTATTGCATGACTATAAAAAGCATTTGGGATTGCTAAAATCGCTAAAATTATTCGATTCGAATAATTCATTTGGCACTCCACTTCTTGATACTCGATTGGCATCATATTTATTGGAGCCAGATTTTCGAGCTGAGACTTTAGAAAATATGGCTGAGCATTATTTAGATATTCAGTCAGTTGAAGATAATTTGGGTGAAAATGAAGCTAAGCAAGGTGAGCTTGATCTTCTTATTGACAATGAAGTGTCATCTAGTGAAGAAGAAACTAATGAAAAGCAAACTCAAGCACGTGAAGCAAAATTCTTGAAAACTGCGCTTCTTATTCGTCTTTTGGCTCTTCATTTTGCTTCAACACTTGACGATAGGAAACAAACTGGTTTGATGACTGATTTGGAAATGCCTATTTCGCGAGTTTTGCGTGGCATGGAAGACGTCGGTGCTGCAGTCGATATGCAACGTTTAAGTGGTATGCTTAAGCAATTTTCTGCAGATGCTGAGTTTGCGCAAAATATGGCTTGGAAAGTTGCAGGTAGTTCTGTTAATTTACAAAGCCCTAAGCAGTTGCAACAAATACTTTTTGAGCATTTTGGTCTTAAACCTACTCGTCGCACAAAGAATGGCTCGTACACGACTAATGCCGAAGCTTTGCAAGCTATGTACGTTAAACTCGATCCCGAAGAACCTGCAAGTCAATTCTTGGGTGCTTTACTTAAACATCGCGAAACTAATAAATTGAAACAGATTGTGCAAAGTTTAATTGATGCAGCTCATTATGACGATAGGCGCATCCATACAACTTTTGAGCAGACTATTGCAGCAACTGGTCGTTTAAGTTCTGCTGATCCTAATCTTCAAAATATTCCTAATAGGAATGCTGCTGGTCGTGAAATTCGTGCTGCTTTTATTCCAGGAGAAGAATTTGAATATTTAATGAGTTGTGATTATTCACAAGTTGAGCTTCGTATTATGGCCCATGCATCTCATGATAAAACTCTTATCGAAGCATTCCGTTCCGGCGTAGATTTTCATAAATATGTTGCTAGCTTAGTTTATAAGATTCCTGTTGAACAAGTAAGTCCGGATCAACGTTCTCACGTAAAAGCTATGAGCTATGGATTGGCATATGGATTGAGTACTTATGGGCTGGCAAAACAGCTTTCTATTAGTCCGGCTGAAGCTGAAATGTTAAAAAATAAGTATTTTGATACTTTTGGCAATGTTCATGACTATTTGGAATCTCTTGTGTCGAAGGCAAAAGAACTTGGGTACACAGAAACTATGTTTGGTCGACGTAGGTATTTCCCGCAACTTTCTTCCAATAATCGTGCATCTCGTGAAGCTGCTGAGCGCGGAGCTCTTAATGCTCCAATACAAGGTACTGCCGCAGATATTATGAAACTTGCTATGCTTCGTGTTGATTTGGGATTGCGTGAAGCAAAAGTGCGCAGCCGCGTAATATTGCAAATACATGATGAATTGATTCTGGAAATTTCACATGGTGAGCAAGCGCAGGTAGAAAATATTGTGCGTAAAGCTATGGAAAATGCTGTGCATTTAGACGTTCCTCTTAATGTTTCTACTGGAGTTGGTGTAGATTGGCAACTAGCAGCGCATTAGCACTGCTTAAAGGTAGAAGAAATGATTAGATTAAGCAAAGTAATTGAAGCTATAGAAACATTGTACCCATTAAGCTTTGCTGAAGAGTGGGATGAGCCTGGTCTTATTGTTGGAGACTTGAATTCCCAAATTCAGCGAATCGTATGTGTTAGTGATCCTACGATTAGCGCAGTTGATCGAGCGTTATCAATGGGTGCAAACCTATTAGTGACTCATCATCCGCTATTTTTCAAAGCTGTGCATGGAGTTTCAAACGAAACTGTTCGTGGCGAAATTGTGCAGCGCTTAATTAGTAATAATTGTGCGCTATGGGTTGGTCACACTAATGCGGATGTCGCGTGGCGCGGAGTTGCTCATGCTGCGGCAGAGTATTTTGGTCTTCATAATTTGCGTCCAATTGTTGTTTCTAAACAGATTGATTCTGCTGGACGTAACATTGGCTTAGGCAGAATTGGTGTTTTGGATGTGCCAATATCATTGCGTGATTTTGCGCAAAATGTTTTTAACGTTCTTCCTCATACAAAAGTTGGTGTTCAAGTTGCTGGAAATCTTGATGCGAAAGTTAGTACAGTAGCTGTTTTGCCTGGTTCTGGGGAAAGCTTGTTAGATGAAGTTCGCAGGGAAAAAGTTGACGTATATGTTACAAGCGATTTGCGTCATCATCCTGCACTTGATGCAATTGAGCGAGCTAAATATGAATCGAAACTGCGTCTTTCTTCTGGTGAAGATTACATTCAACACACATATCCTATGATTATTAACACTTCTCATAGTGCTATTGAATCATTGTGGTTTACTTATGCGATTAATGATATTGCTGATTGCATAGAAGAAATGTATGGAGAGCGTCCAGAAGTTGCTTGGTTAGGTGAAGCTTGCGATCCATGGAATTACGTTATTAATTGAGGCTTTCATTTAAATTCAATCTTTTTTTAAATAACGTCAACATGACGTGAAAACTACTCGAATATATGAGATACTTATATTATGCATATACGACCAGGTTCCATGTATCCGCTTGGCGCAAACTATGATGGCGCTGGCGTGAATTTTGCGCTGTTTTCCGAAGTTGCAAAGCGCGTTGAATTATGTTTATTTGATGAGCATGATAACGAAACACGTATTGATATGACTGAGCAGAACTCATACGTGTGGCATAACTATGTTTCAGGCATACAGCCTGGTCAGCGTTATGGTTATCGTGTTCACGGACCTTATGATCCTTCTCATGGTTTATGGTGTAATCCTCATAAGTTGTTGCTTGACCCATATGCCAAGGCGATTGAAGGAAATATAGACGGTGATGAGAGTCTTTTCTCGTATTGGTTTGATAATCCAGATGATATTTCAGCAATGAATACTTTGGATTCTGCAGACCATACGATGAAGGCTGCAGTTATTAACCCGTATTTTGATTGGGGTAATGATCAGCATCCTATGATTCCGTATCATGATTCTGTTATTTACGAAGCTCATGTTCGTGGAATGACTAATCTTGATAAACGTGTTCCTCCAGATATTAGAGGCACTTATGCTGGACTTGCACATCCAAGCGTTATTTCTTATTTAAGGAAGCTTGGTGTTACTGCAATAGAATTGATGCCTATTCATCAGTTTGTAAATGATTCTTTCTTGCAAAATAAAGGATTAAGTAACTACTGGGGATACAACACTATTGGTTTCTTCGCTCCTCAAAATTCTTACTCCAGTTCTGGTCAGCGCGGAGAGCAAGTTAACGAATTTAAATCAATGGTTAAGGCATATCATGCTGCAGGTATGGAAGTTATTCTAGACGTGGTTTACAATCACACTGCTGAAGGCAATGACCGTGGTCCTACTTTGAGTTTCCGTGGTATTGATAATCGCGCATATTATCGCCTTGTAGATAATGACCAGCGTCATTATTTTGATACTACCGGTACTGGTAATTCCTTACTTATGCGTTCTCCAAAAGCATTGCGGTTAATCACAGATAGTTTGCGTTATTGGGTAACTGAAATGCATGTTGATGGCTTCCGTTTCGATTTAGCAGCAACTCTTGCGCGTCAGTTCCAAGAAGTAGATAAACTTTCTGCATTCTTTGACATTATTGAGCAGGATCCTATTATTTCAAGTGTAAAACTTATCGCTGAGCCTTGGGATATTGGTGTTGGTGGATATCAAGTTGGTGGATTCCCTCCAAGTTGGTCCGAATGGAATGGAAGATATCGCGATTGTGTCCGCGACTTTTGGCGTTCACAACCATCTACATTACCTGAATTTGCCAGTAGACTTATGGGTAGCTCAGATTTATATGAGCAAAATGGACGAAAGCCTGTAGCTTCCGTGAACTTTATTACAGCTCACGATGGCTTCACTATGAACGATTTAGTTAGCTATAACGAAAAACATAATGAAGCTAATAAGGAAGGCAATTGCGATGGTGCGAACGACAATCGTTCGTGGAATTGCGGTGTTGAAGGACCTACTAATATTCACGATGTTAATGAATTGCGTGAACGTCAAATACGTAATTTGTTCTCAACTCTTTTGATGAGCCAGGGTATTCCTATGATATGCGCTGGTGATGAAGTCATGCGTACGCAGAAGGGCAATAACAATGCTTATTGTCAAGATAACGCTATTTCGTGGATAAGTTGGGATTATAACGAAACTCAACGAGATATGTTCGATTTCGTTTCCAAGCTTATTCACTTGCGATTAAAGCACCCTGTGTTGCATCGTCGTCGTTTCTTTACGGGTCGTTCTGCTGGAGATGATGTAAGCGATATTCCACAAGTTGAATGGCTTGATCATAACGGTACTGTTATGGATATGGAGGACTGGTCAAATACTCATGCTTTATCTGTGATGATTTATTTGAATGGTTCGGATATTCCAGAAACTGACTGGTATGGAACGAGAATGGTTGATAATGACTTTATTCTTATTTTTAATGCGCATTATGAACCTATTACTTTTACTTTGCCAGATAAACGTTATGGTGAGAAGTGGAAGTTGATCGTGGACACATATAATCCAAAGGGTCCAGAATTGTTATATGAGGCAGGATTTAATATTGTTGCACAATCTCGTAGTTTCTTGCTTCTTATGAGTGAGCATAAACCAGAACATTAAATATTATGCTTTATTTGTAAAGAATTTCGTGACTTGTAAAAACTAAAAGCAGCGCAGAAATTTAAGTTTCTACGCTGCTTTTGTTAGTTTAATTTATCTTTTTGTTCTTATTCTATTTGTGCTTTTGAGCTTCTATTTAATACTAAAGCTTGATTTATTTTTGATTGAAGACGATCGCTTTGCATAGCCGCAACTTGTCGTGAAAATACAATAATCCATCCAAGAAATAGCAGACACGATAATGCTTCAACATTTGTAAGAGTATTATTTCCATGTATCCACTGATTTCCTGCCCACGCAGTAAGAATAACCGCTAAATCGGAAGCAATATAGAATGTGCGAGAAAGCTTAGGCGCAAGCCATGGAAGACATACAAGCATTGTGCAAATTAATCCTGTTACTCCTCGAGCACACAAATCATGTAAGAAAGGATGTGGTGTGTATCTAAAAGTTCCTATTCCAATAAACGATATTCCTCCAAGAATCAGCAAAGCTGCCATAACAGTTGTGCGCATCTTGAAGTGTTTAATTAGTTTTTGGCTATTGTGTTGCAGCATTTCATGCTGCGTTGCAACGAATTCAGTAATAGCAAAGTAGCTCGTTATGATAATGCAAATTCCTGACAAAACAAGTGTTGCATTAAACATACTAGCTGCAAATGTTGTGCGGTCTCCAAGTTGAGAGAAATTATTGTTATACCAGTACGGATCATCTGTCGTAAGACCTGCAGTTGCAGCTCCAGAAATAACGAATAATGGCAGGAGAGAAGCCACTGTTTTAGCTTCGAGAAGTTCAGCCTGAATAAGAGTTGCGTATCCAACAATTCCAGATAATGCTGAGCATAATACTGGTAAATAACTGTTCATTGCTGCTCTGCCAATAATACTATTAATAATAGATAGCAAAGCAAAAGACATAAGAAACATTGTCGCGCCGTAAATCGTAGAAAGTGCTGTTATTTCAAACGCATGCTTAGCTACTCGAATTAAGTGATGGCTGATAACTTTTTTATTTGTACGCAAGTATCCAACAATAAAAGCGCCTACGCTGCACAAAGACACAATAGTTGAAGCTGTAAGGAATAGTCGCTGACTAATTTGCCAAAACGCTGGCATTGTTACCATATACATTCTCATAATAATCATTCCACAAGCTGCGCAAACTATGAATGATATTAAGCCCATTGCCTCTGTTCGCTGGAAGCGTCCCATACTTAGCCCCTTTTTCTTCAAACTAATTCTATTGTATCGTTTGGTAGCTAGTAATGAGTTTTGCTAGTTGAATTTTGTAATGAAGAAAAAATTTTCATAATACGTGTGTCGTAATTTGCATTTGTCTGCAAAGTGCGCTATTGTAATTGATTGTGCTTGGAACTGGTAATCAGTTCAAAAGTCTCGGGGTGTAGCGCAGTTTGGTAGCGCGCCTGCTTTGGGAGCAGGATGTCGCAGGTTCGAATCCTGTCACCCCGACTTTTTATATCTAATGAAATATGCGTATTTTTGCTTTTTATTCTTATTTAGCAGTACATGTTAATCGATAGTATTCATAGTATGAGTGATATTAACGATATTGCAGATTGCACTACTCCTTGGAAAGCACCGTATGCTAATCATCAATTAAAAGCTTATATTGAGGTTCCTGGCAGTAAATCTTTGTCGAATCGTTATTTAATTTTGGCAGCTTTGGGCACAAAATCAGTAGTTTTACAAGGATTATTGCGCTCGCGCGACACGGATCTTATGATTAACGCTTTATCTACATTTGGCGTTAGATGTGAGTCATTAAATGAAGATGGAACTAAGCTTCGTGTAATTCCTCCAGAAGACGGAGTTTTTAGAGTTCCAGATAATGCTGAAGTGTATTGCGGTTTAGCTGGAACTGTAATGCGTTTCGTTGCAGCTTTAGCTTTATTTGCAAATAAAGCTGTGCGATTTGATGGCGATAAGCAAGCTTATGCTCGTCCTATGAAGCCAGTTCTTGACGGTTTAGAGCAGCTTGGTGCTCGCGTAAAATATCACGAAGAAGAGGGTTTTTTACCTTTTACTATTACGCCACCTTCAGTCGAATTTAAAATAAATAATTTTTCTGAAAAAATCGTGCAAATTGATTCTTCTTCATCATCACAATTTATTTCTGCGCTGCTTCTGATTGGTTCACGTATTCCTGGTGGATTAGAGCTTAAACATATTGGTGACACATTGCCAAGTATGCCACATATTCGCATGACTATGGACGATATTTGCAAAGCGGGTGGGTCTGTAAATATGACTAGCAACGCAATGTGGCATGTTAAAGAGAGTAAAATAAATCTAGCTAACGTTGTTACTATAGAGCCTGATCTTTCTAATGCTGCGCCATTTTTAGGAGCATCATTGATTGCTGGAGGAAGTGTCAGTATACCTAATTGGCCGTTTTCTTCAACTCAACCTGGAGGATTGCTTCCTGGAATATTAGAAAAAATGTGTGCAAAAGTTAATTTTGAAAAAACAGGTGATGATGCTGGAATAATGCATGTGGAAAGCGATAGTGCGATTAAAGCAATTCCATATCTTGATTTGAGTGCAGCAGGGGAGATTGCTCCTAGTATTGCAGCTATTCTTGCTTTTGCGGACGGTCCAAGTGAACTTCATGGTATCGCGCATTTGAGAGGGCATGAAACGAATCGTTTGCAAGCGTTAGTTAATGAATTGAATCGAGTTGGGATTGGCGCTAAAGAGCTCGAAGATGGAATTCGTATTGAGCCAAGTAACCATATGCATGGGGAAGTAATGGAAACTTATGCGGATCACAGAATGGCAACTTTTGCTGCAATGCTTGGATTGCGCATAGAAAATATAAGAATCAAAAATATTTCTACTACTCGCAAAACGATTCCTGATTTTCCAGGCATGTGGCATAAAATGCTTGAATAACAAATAATCCCGAGCCTTTTTGACCCGGGATTATTTATATCTATTTATTTGTTTGTTCTACGCAGTTAAGCGCAAACAATTTAGTGCTTGAACTTGTTGCCGTAGCTATCTTCGCCAGCTTCAGCAATAGCTGCAGCCTTGCGTGCGATAGCCAACTCTTCGTTCGTTGGAATTACAGCAATAATCACAGAGCTGTCTGGAGTGGAAATAACGCGTGGCTCCTTAGAACGAACCAAATTCTTTTCCTTATCGAGCTTAACGCCGAATGGCTCAAGCTTTTCGCATACGCGAGCGCGTACAATTTCGTCGTTTTCGCCGACACCAGCTGTGAAGGTAATGACATCAACGCCGCCCATTTGAGCAGTATAGTTGCCAATATAACCAACAATGCGGTGCACGTATACGCCGAGAGCGAGCTTAGCGTTTTCATCGCCTTCTGCGATGAGCTTGTGAATATCACGCAAATCGCCATGACCAGTCATACCCATCATGCCTGAACGCTTGTTGAAGAGAGTATCAAGTTCGTCCACGTTCATGTGAGCGTTGCGAATAAGGTGGAAGACTACAGCTGGATCAATATCGCCGGTACGGCCACCCATCATTAAGCCTTCGAGTGGGGTTAAGCCCATAGAGGTTTCAACTGGCTTGCCAGAAATCTGAGCAGAAGCAGAAGCACCGTTACCAATGTGCAAAACAATCTGCTTCAAACCTTCTGCAGGCTTACCTACAACGCTTGGAACAACAGAGCCAATGTATTCGTGAGAAGTGCCGTGAGCACCGTAACGACGAATATGATAGCGGTCTGCAATTTCCTTATTCAAAGCATAAGTTGCTGCAACCTGTGGCAAAGCATGGAAGAAGGAAGAATCGAATACCATAATCTGCGGAACGTCTGGCAAAAGTTCAGTCATGACTTCAGCGCCAACAGCTTCTGGGCCGTTGTGAAGTGGAGCCAAAACTGCCAAATCCTTAACCTTATTGATTGTCTTTTCATTGACTAATGCAGGCTTAGGGAATGTTAAGCCACCCTGAACAACGCGGTGACCGACAGCAACAATGCCAGACTCTGAAAGCTTTGGACCATATTCTTCGAAGAATCCAAGTACGCGTTTTAAGCCCTGCTCGTGGTCGTGAACTGGCTCATCGAACTCATGCTTTTCGCCATTGAATACGTGCTTGTAGTGTCCGTCAACTGGCTCGCCAATCTTCTCAACGATGCCGGAAGCGATACCTTCACCGCTTTCTAAGTCAACGAGCTGATACTTAATCGAACTGGAACCAGAATTGATAACAAGAACGGTTTTTGCCATGTGGGCATCCTCCATAAGTATTGATAAGGCTTGTAAATTGCCACGCTCTAGTTTAGCGTTAAGTTCCTACAAACTTAAAGATATTGAGTGCAATGCAATACCTAAAAATCGTGTATGCACTGTGGTGCTGTTTTAGGAGCTTTATTATGTTTATTCTGATTGTGCTTCTAAAGCGGTTAAAGCAACAGTATTAATAATATCTTGTACTAAAGCTCCTCTAGATAAATCATTTACAGGCTTATTTAATCCTTGCAAAATTGGACCAACAGCCAGCGCTCCGCTAGAGCGTTGCACGGCTTTATAAGCGATATTTCCTGCGCACAAATCAGGGAATACGAATACATTCACATGACCAGCAATACTATTATTTTTTGCTTTTGCTGCAGCAACTGTAGGAGACCATGCTGCATCAAACTGTATAGATCCAACAATTGCTAAATCAGGTGCCTTTTCTTTCGCAATGCGTGTTGCTTCTTCTACAGTATCAACATCTGGTCCTTTGCCGGAACCAAGCGTTGAGTAGGATAGCATTCCAACTTTAGGGTTGAGCCCGAAAGTCTCAGCAGTGTGTGCAGACTGAATAGCAATATCAGCAAGCTGTTCTGCACTAGGATTTGGGTTGATTGCACAATCTGCAAATACAGATACGTGATCTTTGAAGCACATAAGGAATGCTCCAGAAACCAGCTTAGAACCAGGCTTAGTTTTGATAACTTGAAGAGCAGGACGTACAGTGTTAGCTGTTGAATTTACTGAACCAGAAACAAGACCGTCTGCCTGTCCTAGTACTACTAGCATAGTGCCGAAGTAGCTTGCATCTGTTAGTTGTTCACGTGCTTGTTTTTCTGTCATTTCTTTCTTTGCTCTTAATTCGCAAAGTTTTGTAATCATATGGCTTAGCATTGCTTCATCGTGCATAGATTGGAAACTAGCTTTGCAAAGAGAATTGAGGTTTAGTTCTTCTGCTCGAGCAAGAATAGATTCGCGTTCTCCAATGATAATTAGATTTACAATATCACGTTCTAGCAAATAGTTTGCTGCTTTAAGAATGCGATCTTCTTCTCCTTCTGGAAGAACTATAGTTTTCTTATTTTCTTTTGCTTTTCCTAATAAACTGTATTGGAAAGCATAAGGTGTAGTTGGAGCTTTAAATGGTTGGTGGAGAGCATTAAGAACATCATTTTCTCGAACGCAATTTACGAATGTTTCTAATGAAGAATTTTTAGTTTCTTCATCTATTGGTGGCAAAACCCATAATGGAGTTTGGCTTACTCGGGATGCTTCGTCGTCTGAGTTTGCATAATTCCTAGAGCTATAGTCACGCATCAACTCAGCTCCAAGTTCTGGATCGCAGTTTGTAACAAATACTCCTAAAACCTGTGTGCATGATTTAAGAACGCAAGCATTAGCAGAATCTATAGTTTGTAAAATTTGTTGTGAGTTTCTGCCTTGAGCTGAAACTGTGAGAAAAACAGGTGATGCCAAGTCAGCTGCAACAGTTGCGTCGAAAGAAAACAGTTCTGGATCATATGCTGGGTTTGCGTCACTAGAAACAATAATAGAAGCTTGAGCAGAAGTGGATTGCAATAATTCGTTATAGCGTGCAACGATATCTCCGCGCACTGTATCTTTATTTGTTCTAACTATTTCTGGAGTTGTTGCAATAACTTGCTCTAATTTCGTTGAAGTATTTGCGATACCCAAAAGTTGTTTAGTAAAAGTGTCATTTGGTTGAGCGCATGGACGAAAAACAGTAGTGCTGTAGTTATTAGACAGAATATGTGTTATTCCGAATGCAACAGCATTTCTGCCGTACATATCTTCGTTGCCGATAATTGTTACATTAATATGCGACACGATGCGTTCTCCTTTGATACTTCGTGTTACTGCTAGGTTTATATTGTTAATGTAAGTTTTGCATTTTGCAATATAAACAAACTTTTTCTATTGTACGGCTTATCTACGTTGTACACGCACAAAATAGTAATTATAAATGTAATTTATTTTGCATATAACCAGTTTTATTGCATTGTTTGTTTTTAATAGATGAAGCTTTTTTGTTTTAATACACAAAACGGGAGCCAACCTTTTGATTGACTCCCGAAATGTTTTAGCTAACCAGTTTTAACTTTATCAGCTTAAAACTACTCGTTATCGCCTGCGGTTGCAGCGGTAGCGGTGACAGCGCCTGGCTTGTCGGTCTTAACGCCTGGCCATACCCAATCGGTGTAGTCTGGGTGATCAAGACCCTTGTCGACTGCATACTGGAAGGCTTCGAGGCGGAAGTCCTCGAGCTTCTTGATTTCGTCGGCATACTTAGCTGCGTCAACCATGCGCAAAGCTTCAGCGGTAAGCTCGTAACGATCCATGTCGTTCACGCGAACCATGTCGTATGGCGTGGTGGTGGAGCCCTGCTCCTTGTAGCCATGGACGTTGAAGTTGTCGTGGTTTGGACGATCGTAAATCAAGCCGCGAACGTCATGTGCATAGGAGTGATAAGCGAAGAGGACTGGCTTGTCAGCAGTGAAGAGTTCAGTGAACTCTTCGTCAGTCAAAGCTTCGTTGTTTTCCTTAGCGGACTGCAACTTGAGCAAGTCAACAACGTTAACAACCTTGAACTTAACGCCAAGCTTGTTCAACTTGTCGGCAGCTGCCATCAATTCCTGCTGTGGAACATCGCCAACACCAGCGAGAACAACCTGAACTTCGTCATTGTTCTTAGCGTTGGAAGCCCACTTCCACTCAGCAGCACCCTTCTCGAGCTCTTCGCGAGCTTCGTCGAGAGTCAACCAAGTAGCAGCTGGCTGCTTACCAGCGAAGATAGCATTAATCATGTTGGTGGACTTGTAAGCCTTTTCAGCAACAGCAAGCAACATGTTGGAATCTACTGGGAAGTAAATGCCAATTACGTGATCGTTGTTGAAGGTCTTGTTCAAGAGCACGGAGGTTACGCCTGGATCCTGGTGCGAGAAGCCGTTGTGATCCTGACGCCATACGTGAGAGGATACCAACAAGTTCACAGAGGAGATTGGCTTACGCCATGGAATCTCGCGAACGGTAGCCTCAAGCCACTTTGCGTGCTGGTTCAACATGGAGTCGATAACGTGTACGAAGGACTCGTAAGAGCTCCAGATGCCGTGACGACCGGTGAGCAAGTAACCCTCGAGGAAGCCTTCCATCTGATGCTCGGAAAGCTGCTCGGTAACCTGGCCGGTAACAGCCATGTGCTCATCAACTAAGCCGGAGAGATAGCCAGCATCCCACTGCTTATTGGTTACTTCGTAAGCAGCCTGCAAACGGTTGGAAGCAGTCTCATCTGGTCCGAAGATACGGAAGGAATCTGGGTTGTTCTTGATGATGTCACGAGTGTAAACACCAAGACGACGGGTAGCTTCGAGCTGACCCCAGCCGTGACCGAATTCCTTAACTTCCTTGACTTCGTAATCTTCAAGCTTTGGAAGCTTCAAGTCTTCACGAATACGACCACCATTGGCGTTTGGATTTTCGCCAATACGGAGTTCGCCCTTTGGCATGAAGGAAAGAACGTCTTCCTTAACAGCACCCTTTTCATCGAAGAGCTCTTCAGGCTTGTAGGACTTCATCCAGTTCTTCAAAACCTCGAAGTGAGCTTCGGTATCGCGAGCAGATGCCAGTGGCACCTGGTGTGCACGCCAAGAACCTTCGGTCTTCTTGCCATCGATGAACTTCGGGCAGGTCCAACCCTTTGGAGTGCGGAAGATAATCATTGGGTAGTAAGGACGAGTTACATCGTTAGTTTGAGCCTCAGCCTTAATATCGCAAATTTCATCGAAGATAGTTTCGAACATGTCAGCGAAGCGACGGTGGATGGACATATGATCCTCATCGTCGAAGCCAGCAACGAACTCGTATGGTTCGTAACCCATGCCATGGAAGAACTCATGAAGCTCTTCATCGGAAATACGGGAAAGAATTGTTGGGTTAGCGATCTTATAGCCATTCAAGTGCAAGATTGGAAGCACGATACCATCGGTACGTGGGTTCACAAGCTTGTTGGACTGCCAACCGGTAGCCAAAGGACCGGTCTCAGCTTCACCATCGCCAACGATTGCTGGAACGAACAAGCTTGGGTTGTTCATAACAGCGCCGTAAGCGTGGGAGAGTGCATAACCAAGCTCGCCACCTTCGTGGATGGAGCCTGGGGTTTCAGGAGCGAAGTGAGAAGGAATACCGCCTGGGTAAGAGAACTGGCGGAAGAACTTCTGCAAACCAGCTTCGTCCTTTGTAATCTTTGGATAGTACTCAGTGTAAGTACCGTCGAGGTAGGACTGAGCAGTACCAGCTGGACCGCCGTGGCCTGGACCCATGATAATCACGGTATTCTGCTGGTGGTCAGCAATGAAACGGTTGATGTGGCCAATAAGGAAGTTAAGACCTGGAGTGGTGCCCCAGTGGCCCACCAGGCGATGCTTAACGTCTTCGCGAGTGAACGGCTCCTTCATTAGAGGGTTGCTGCGAAGATAAATTTGGCCAATTGCAAGATAGTTGGCAACGCGCCAGTACTTGTCTACGCCTTCGATAGCTGCCTCGGAAACTGGAGCGTTGAGCTTCTTCCAAGGTGTGCCAATAACAGGACTCGTCATGTGTACTCCTGTACTCAAGCACTTTTCAGTGCAATTTGATCATTACCATTTGGTTATAGAGACTGGAAAACAAATGTATTACAGCTCTTTTTCCATCCGTTTCAGTATAGTGCCAGCGTCTGACTTTTGTTCGTTTGGTTACTTCTTCGTGCATTTGTGTTGAAAAAATGTGTGATTATGTGCGTAAAAAATGAGCCATTTGTATAGATTATGTTATATTTAATGTTCATTTTATACTTTATAGTTAAGCGTTTCGCACAAAAATCTGTCAACGTTATTTTGCAGTGTTAGACTGTACGTGTAACTTTTGTGTTTAATTTTCGGCGTTTTGTAATTACGTAACGTCGCAAAGTTTCACTATTATAAGTTGAATCGTATTAGAACTTATATATAAGGAGAATCATGGCAAAAGGACCAGTGCTTGTCGTTGATTTTGGCGCTCAATATGCTCAGCTTATTGCTCGTCGAGTGCGCGAAGCAAATGTGTATTCAGAACTTGTTCCTCACTCTATGCCAGTTGACGAAATGCTTGCTAAGGATCCTCAAGCTATTATTCTTTCAGGCGGTCCTGCTTCTGTTTATGAACCAGGTGCTCCTGACATTGATCCAAAGATTTTTGAAGCAGGTGTACCGGTTCTTGGTATTTGCTATGGCTTCCAGGTAATGGCTCATGAGCTTGGTGGCGATGTCGATAAAGCTGCACTTGGTGAGTATGGCAAGACTGCTGCAACTATTGATGATTCTGAAGGTTTACTTTCCGGATCTCCATCTGCGCAGAATACTTGGATGAGTCACGGTGTTGCTGTTAAGCGTGCTCCAGAAGGTTTTACGGTCTTGGCTCACACAGAAGGTGCTCCAGTTGCAGCAATGCAAGACGAAAGTCGCAAACTTTACGGTGTGCAATGGCATCCAGAAGTTAAACACACTCCATTGGGTCAGGAACTTATATCTACATTCTTACATAAGTGTGCAGGACTGAATAATAATTGGAATCCTTCTAACATTATTGAGGATCAAGTTGCTAAGATTCGCGCAGAAGTTGGGAATGCACAAGTTATTTGTGGTCTTTCTGGTGGCGTAGATTCTGCTGTTGCTGCAGCATTGGTGCATAAAGCAATTGGCAATCAGCTTACTTGCGTTTTTGTTGACCACGGTTTGCTTCGTAAAGGCGAAGTTGAGCAGGTTAAGCATGATTTTGTTGAAGCAACAGGCATTAAACTTATTGCAGTTGATGCAGAAGATGACTTTTTGAACGCACTTAAAGGCGTGAGTGAGCCGGAGCGCAAGCGCAAGATTATTGGCGAAAAGTTTATACGCACTTTTGAAAAAGCTCAGCGTCAAGTTATTGAAGAAGCTGGTAAAACTGGAGCTGAAGTTAAGTTCCTTGTGCAAGGCACACTTTACCCGGATGTAGTTGAGTCCGGTGGTGGTGATGGTGCTGCAAATATCAAATCTCATCACAATGTTGGAGGTTTGCCAAAAGATTTGAAGTTTAAGCTTATTGAACCTTTGCGTACTTTGTTTAAGGATGAAGTTCGTGCTATTGGAACTGAGCTTGGACTTCCAGATGAAATTGTTTGGCGTCAGCCATTCCCGGGTCCTGGTTTAGGTATTCGTATTGTGGGTGAGATTACACGCGAACGCTTAGCTGTTCTTCGTGAAGCAGATGCTATTGCGCGCGAAGAGCTCTCTAAAGCTGGATTGGATCGCGATATTTGGCAATGCCCAGTTGTTTTGCTTGCTGATGTTCATTCTGTTGGTGTTCAGGGTGATGAGCGCACATATGGTTCTCCAATTGTTTTGCGTCCTGTGAGCTCTGAGGATGCCATGACAGCTGATTGGTCTCGTGTGCCTTACGATGTATTGGCAAATATTTCTACTCGAATTACGAATGAATGTCGTCAAATTAATCGTGTAGTGCTTGATGTAACTTCTAAGCCGCCTGCCACGATTGAGTGGGAGTGACCGTCAAAGTAAATATGTAATCTGTAACGATTATTTAAGTCTTCTTAAATTAAGATTATATAAATTAATTTGTTTATAACTGAAATAGATCGTCAATGACTTTCAAAAGTAGCATGCTTAATTTTAGAAGTTTTATTTTATGAGTCGCGTTTACTATTACCAGAGTGTTTTTAAAATGACGTGGATATGTGTGCCCCTTTCCTATAAATGTTTAGAAAAGGGGCACATGTAGTATCAGAGTGAGTTGCAGAAAGTATATCTGTTAATGATTTTGTATCGTAACTTTTTCATTTCTTATTTGATGTATCATGATTATAATTAGTTTTGTATTGGTAAAGATCTTGGATAATACGTATCAATTAATAGATATTTATCTATAATCTATAAATTGAATTATTGTTTATATTTGTTGTTTAAATATTATGATTCTTTGTTTGCTGTTTTGCAAAAGTAATATGAAAAGTTTTTTTTATACTCTTATAAATGGGAGTTTTCAATAAAAGTTGTCTTTTGTCTGGTCCTCATCGAATTTTTTTTTCGCCTATAATCCGAGTTGTGTGCACGGCTCATTAATAGTTGGTGTTTTACTCTAGAGGTTTTTATTTTGCAAAGACATAGGCTATGACAAACTTAGCTATTCCTGTATTGTTTGAAGAGGATCCCTAACGTTGTTGAGTGGTGAAGTTATTTGTAGATATGTTTTAAAAGCTATCATTTTAGTATGAGGAATGTTTATGATGCTGTGTATTCAATAGCTTAGGTGAGTTGCATGTATCAAAAACTAACATGAAGATATATATCTTATGCATAGAACTACATGTACCCTATAGTGGACAAAATATGCATGTTGATGGATAGGCACTTTTATATTTGTGATTATTAAATTGTCCTAAGTAACTAGGAATAGGTGAAGTTCTTCCTAATCTCTATTAACTACATTATTTTATTTGGATACCTCAAAGGAGACGAACATGAAAGATGTACTTGTTGAGATTACAGATGCTGAATTAGATGAAATTCTCGGTGCTGGAGATGGAGTCATGCATACATTGACTCATGAATGCCATATGAACACTTGGCAATTCTTGTTAACCTGCTGTTAAGACCATAAAGAAGTTAGGAAGGATTTCACCTAAAATGGTTACTGATGAAACCAATGAGCTATATCAGTTTAATGGTGTATTCGAAAAAGTTAGAAGTGCTGATATTCGTCTTATAGATACTTCTAATCTGGAGCTGGAGCATGTGCTTGGGCCAACGATAGTACTGTTCCTAGCGAACTATAAAGCCAAGAATGGGAAACCGTCTTTTGCTGATTTCATCAGTCGTTTAGAGCATGATGATACTTTCTTTTCAGAATTCATGCATTTAGCAAGGCATAGGCTAGAAAATGTAGCAAAACTAGAATTAAAAAAGAAAGAATATAAAAAATGGGTTACAGGTTGTTTGCATAGTGATGTTCATCAGATAAACAAGGTTTTCAATTATTCTTTCAATAAGAATAATAAAATATTAACTAAAGTTTGCGGTGATTTACATGAAACACCTCCTTCTTTCCTAGTAGAATCAAAAGACTTTAAGTTGTATTTGAAGCGTGGCTCAAATGGTAATTTACAAGTATTGGAAGTTCTATGGAGCTTAATATCTGAAGATGAGAAAATATTGGATTTGGTTTGGCCAAAAAGTTTAAATTTGGGGGATCATTCTTGGTATGAATCTATTGATCGCAAACCATTATCATCAAAAGAACAGGCTTCAAGATACTACCGGAGATTTGGACAAATTATGTGTTTGGCTTATGCGTTGCGTATGAGCGATTTGCATTATGAAAATATTATTGCTCATGGAGAATATCCTGTAATTATTGATTATGAGACACTAGGTGCGTTAAATATAAATGAAAGTTATCGCAAGAATGATGTTAGTTTTAATTATAAACTATTGAAGCGGATAAATAACAGTGTTCTTATGACAGGAATGCTTCCACTAGCTGCAAATCAATCTGAGCGTGATGATGTTGGTGCTATATCTTCAAAGAGAATACTTAGATCTGTTAAGGAACTGGTTGATATAGGAACTTTAGATATGAGGTTTGAGAGAAAAGATAGAATAGTCTCTACTAACACTGCCTCTCCCTTCTTAAGTAAATATGATGGTGAAGAAAATTTGGCATGGGAAGATTATTACGATGATATATTAGATGGTTTTCATTATACGTATACAGCTATTCTTAAAGTGCGTAAGGAGTTGATTGCTAAGTTAGAAAGTGTTGCTACATCTATCGAAAGTAGAATTTTATTACGTAATACCCGAGAATATGCTGCTGTTATAGAGGCGTTGAAATCATATCGTTTTCAAGAACGTAAGGAATATATTTGGAAGATTTTTTGCGAAAAGAAGTATGGTATTTTATCTTCAAATTTAGTTGACTACGAGCGTTCGGTTCTAGAAGTTGGACTTATTCCGTCCTTTTACTGTAGAGCAAATTCAAAAGATCTTTATGGTGGGAATAAACAGCTACTATGTGAGCTTTCTTTGACTCCCATTACTTTAATGAAACAACAACTTGAAAGGCTGAATACAAAAGATCTTAAATTTCAAGTTGATGTGATTGAGTTTTCTCTTAAAGGTGTAGCTACAGTGCAAAACACGCAATGGTTAACCTATTGTGAGACTTGCAAAAAAAATAGTTTAATTGCGCTAAAGTCACAAACACAGATAGCTTCCGATTTATCTTTTAGTATTGAAGAATTCTTTACAAAGTATGCTGTAATTGATAAACATAATTCGAAGAATAGATATTGGTTTGGAGCCAATGTTGATGATCGGGACAATCTAGTTATTGATGTTGTTTCCAGTAATTTATATTCTGGAAGAGACGGTATTGAGACTGTTCTTAAAAATAGTCTTCCCGATGATAAGAATGGTCAATTTACATCTAGTTCAGTTTATTTGAGTTATATGTCTCGTTTGATTGTTGGTGAAGATCGTAATCGATTTTTATCGTGCAATATTAATGAAATCTTGAATTGTGTTCGAAAAGATAGTGTTCATGATGTTCTTGGAGGGAACGCGGGTTTTATTTTTTCTTTGGCTGATATGAACACTGATTATACGCATGTTCTTATTCAAGAAGCTGCATACAGTTTAAAGAAAAAAATGATCTGTGAAGAAGGGATTTTGCGATGGCCTATCGGAAATGAAGTAAGAAAAGCTAATGCCAGCTTTGCGCATGGTAATGCTGGCATAGGATTGTCGCTTCTTAAGGCTGGAATAGTTCTCCATAACGAAGAATACGTCGATCTTGGATTAAAAGCTATAAAGACAGATGATTCATTTATAAATGCAAGTGGTTTATGGGTGGATACGCGTCATATTCCATCAATTCCAACTGCTAACTGGTGTAATGGAACAACTGGTATGGTTCTTAGCCGATATTTATTATTGGAATTGGATAAAACAGTAGGATTTCTAGATTATTTTGAACGTCAAAAAGCTCGTGAAGAAATTCATTTAGGGATTCAACATATTCTTTCTAGCTTTTATTCATTAACAAGTTTTTCTATGTGCCATGGCATTTCAGGTAACCTTAAGTTGCTAATATTTCTTGATAAGCAAGGTCTTTTATCTGTAAATCAAAGTGTTGAATTGAGTCGTCAGATTAAACTATTCCTACGTTATATTGTTGATTTTGGATGTGGGTTCGGTAATAATCGTTTTCAATCTTTAGGACTTATGACAGGACTAGCAGGGATTAAATTGTTCCTCGATGAACTCTCTAATGACAAAGCAACTTTGTTTCCTCTTATTCCAGTAAGGAGTGATGCAAATGAAAATGATTAAACAACAGTCAGAAAAAGATTGTTTACTCGCATGTTTTGCCATGGTTTTGTCTGTTTATGGGATTAGCAGAGATCCATATTCGATTAATCCTGAACACTACCTATTTGAGTCTGATGGATTACGAGCATCTAGTTTGCGATCTTTATGTGAAAAATATGGCCTACTGTTAAAAGCATATCGTATTAATTCTTTAGAGTTGTTGGAATATGCCAAGCAAAGTGATTCAATCTTGATTTTACATTTGATCAACAATCATTATGTTGTGCTATCAAAAGTAAAAAAAGAGTTTTTAGTTATAAACGATCCAGCATACGGTATAAGACGTATTCGTATTGATGAACTTAGTAGAATTTTTTCAGGAACAGTGTTGTCGATTTCTAAAGATTCTTCATCAAAAGTGAAAATCGATAAAAAAGATCCTGTGAAAAAAACTAATGTTTTTTCTTTATTTTCAAAAACTGGTTTTTTGTGGATGCTGCTTTCTTTTATTTGTATTCAAGGTGTTTCATTATTATACGCTGCGTTATTGCGTTGTATAGTTGAGAAAAACAATAGTTTTAACTATTTGTTTATAGCAGTAGGGTGTATAGGGCTAATTACTGTATTGAATTATTTTGTGCAGGTAAAAGCATTAGAAAAAGGGGCTAGAGATTTTGATAGGGCTTATTCAAATCGTCTAATCAAATCAATGACACAACAGCCATTATCTTATTTCGAACGTTCCAGCATAGGTGCTTTAATCGAGAAGTTAGCTTTACGCACTACGGTGCGTGATACGCTACAAAAGGCAATCATTCCTCAACTGTTTTCAGCTATATCTTCTACTGTCCTTCTTGGATTCATAGCCTATTTTACCCCTATTATTTCAGTCGTTCTACTTTTAGGGTTAGCTTTTTTTGCAACCATTAACTATTTCATTGTTAATAGACAAAAAGAATTGACGTTTGATTTTATTCAATCTCAGCAAAACTTATCAACTAGAATTCAACATGATATTGAAGATATTGCTGTTCTTATTTCTACTCGTAAAACCAATTATATTGCAGATAAATGGATTCAATTAAATGATTCACTAACGTCTAGTTATCTATCGCTAACAAAACTAGTTACGTTAGCTCAGTCGTTCTCTTCTTTTTTCACATATGCTTCAAATATTTTTCTGGCCGTTTATCTAGCATTTTGTTTCAAAATGGGCAGTGTTAACCTGGGTGAAATGCTAATGATACAATCATGTGCAGCACTATCTGTATCAGGATTAAAAGATGTGCTTAACTCGTTTACTGGATATGTAACTGTACGACAAAATCTAGATAGGAATAATGACCTTACTGCTACGCAACCTAAACAATTATTTGTCGAAGATTCTTCTAGCTCTGAATTAGTTGCTACAAATTTGAGTGTAACTTTACCAGGAAATAAACATTTAGATTATGGGACTATTCATTTCACTCCTGGAGAGAAGGTATTTCTAATAGGCAGATCTGGTATTGGAAAAACAACCTTTATTAAGACTCTGCTTGGTTTAATACCTCATCAAGGTCTGTTGTATCAGCCGAGTAGTTTTAACGATAAAGTTGGAGTTTCGTTAGCTGATACACCTTTAGGCGGATCCACCATCCGAGAATTTCTTGTGGGTGAATATGATAAAAAAGATGCTAACTTACTTTGGTCGGCACTGGAAATAGTTTCTTTAGATCAACGTATAAAAGAATTTCCTTTAAAATTGGATTCCTTATTGTTGGAAAATGCTTCTAATTTGTCAAGTGGAGAAAAAAAGAGATTAGCTATTGCTCGCGCTCTTGTTTCGGCTCAAAACGGATGGGTTTTTTTGGATGAGCCTTATATTGGGTTAAATCAAGAACTTATAAAAACTATTCATTCGAATCTTAAAAACAACAAACAATTATCAATTATGTTAGTTACGCACAACTTGCGAATGTTGAAACCGCAAGACAAAGTTATATTTTTCAGTGATATTGCATCACCAGAAATTGGTACACATTCGCAGCTATTGAATAGTAGCGAAATGTATCGAAATTATTACAAATCACAAATGAATGGAGATATTAATGTCTAAGTACGCAATTGAAACTTGTAGACTATCAAAAGTCTATGGTGATCAGGCTGTAGTGCGGGATTTGTCTATTCATGTTCCACGTGGAAGCATCTATGGTTTTCTTGGACCAAATGGTGCTGGCAAATCAACAACTATGAAGATGTTGCTTGGTCTTGTTAAACCTTCAAGTGGTCAGATTGTAGAGTTTCGGAATTCTGCAAGTAATGGTAGCTCTAAGAAAGTGTTGCCGGGGTTATTGGTAGGATCGTTGATAGAAGGTCCGGCATTTTATCCTAATTTAAGTGCCTTAGAGAACGTTGATTTGGTTTGCGATTATCTTGGCATTGTTCGTGCTCAAGGTCGAGAAGCACTCGACATGGTTGGGCTTTCAGGTATAACTGGTAAAAAACCAGTGAAAGCGTTTTCTTTAGGAATGAAGCAGCGTCTAGGTATAGCGCTAGCTTTGGCAGCGAATCCACCTGTGTTGATTTTAGATGAGCCAACAAATGGTTTAGATCCTGCTGGTGTAGTAGAAATGCGTCAGCTAATTGTTAATTGGGCGCATAACCGTGGTACGACGGTGATGATTTCATCTCATATACTTTCTGAAATTGAACAGATGGCTGATTATGTGGGGATTATCTCAGCAGGAACTTTACGCTTTGAGGGGCGTATGCAGGATATTTGTTCTGCAGGGTACTTGCAACTACAAGTTTCTGATATGCAATCTGCAGTAGTTCTATTATCTAATTGTGGTATTGATTATAAAGTGGAAGAGGCTAGTAGATCCCTAATATTGCCAATTATATCTAATGAAGTAGTAGCAAATTTGGTTGCACATCTTGTGAATCAAAATGTGAAAGTATATAGGGTACAAATGGTTCGTCAATCTTTGGAAGAAGCATTCTTAGAACTAACAGATCCAATTTACACATCAAAGGTGGTCGCAAAATGAAGCAGTTTATTTTAACGCTAAAAAGTTTGCGTCATCGACAGATTTTGCTGATTACATTATTATTCATTGCTGTTGTTGGCTTATGGTTGGGTGCAGCGCTTGCTAAACGTGCTCGTGGCCCCAAAGAGATTCACCTTTATTTGCTAGCATTGAATGAGGTGATGATGTTAGCTATCTACGTGTTACCGATTATTGCTGCAATTGTCGCCTCTAGGGTGGTAACCACATCGCGTGATGGTGGTATGGATACTAAACTGCGTTCTATGGGAATTTCTGCTAGTCGCCAGTTTGGTGCAAATCTTGTTGTAACTATAATGATTACTACGCTAGTTGCTGTTTTCATTTTGGCATTAGCGCTCGTATCATCGTTAATATATGGATTTAATAGACCAAACAACATTACAATAATATCATTATCTGCTTTACTTGCACTGGTAGGAGATGCGATTGCTGTAAGTGCTATACATACATGGGCTGCTACACAATTTTCACAACAAGGTGTGACTCTTGGAATGGCTGTGGTTGCTGCTATAGGTACATCTGCACTTCCATTTGCTGGTTTAAATTATTTATCTTGGATTTTGCCTTGGGGTATTGTTAGTGCTGCGAATCCGGTACTTGGTTCAACTGGTGGCGTGGTTACTATTAGCTCCGAAGCACTACTGTTTGGCGTAGTAGCAGTGATTGTTGGGATTTTCTGGTCTAGTGTGTGCATGTTTTTGATTAAAATTAGAAAGGTGGAACAATGATAAAAAAAACATTTGCTTGGGAATGTAGGAAAAATAACATTACTTGGTATTGGATTGCTTTATTGTGTACGTCTTTTCTTGGATTGCTTATGGGAATTAGTCAATATGAGTCATATGAAGCAGAGTTCAAGGCTCAAGGAGTTACCTATTTAGCAGTATGGGGTCAGTCTGCGTTGTTGCCAACGACATTATTCTTTCCTATATTGCTTGGTGCACTGCAAGCGCAGAAAATGTCTAATGAGCATAATGGCCGTAATATTGCTCGTTTAAAGGCTATTGGAGTTGTTAATAAGTATATTACAACATTGACGCTTCATTCCTTTGTTATTTCTATGTTTTCTGTATTGCTGTTTGGCACTTTACAACTTGTTGCTGGCATATTTCTTCATTTTCATATTTCTGATGTATTTTCTCTAGTTCCTCGTTTATTTGCGATTGCATTAGCGATGACAGCTTGGCAACTGATTGTAGTGGGTATTGGGGTTCGCCTTTCAGGATTTTCTTCAATTGTTACAGTTGTGTTGGTTTCATCACTCATAGGATTTGGAATGGCTATTGTTGCACCCGCATTATCTGTTGTTTATCCACCGGCTCTTCTTGCGTATGCAAGTGCTGTACGTTGTATAGGTGATTTTTATGCGGTAGGTTCGATTGTTATCTCTGTTATGATGAATCTAATGTGGATAATTTTGGGAATGATATTCATAAAGGTTCAATTCAAACGAGCAAGGCTATGAGCACTTATATGCGTGAGAAAGCTTTATTTCATCACGATTATAACGCTAGACGAATATCCTCAAGTAGTTACCGGCTTGGGTTCTTTGACCAAATATATGCAGCTTGGATAAATAACTCTGAGCCGGTATGGATTATTGGAATACTTTCGACTATCTATCAAATAATAATTGGATTACGTAGTGATGCTGATCCGATTATAGTGTGGATGACGGTTGTGCTAACTTCTATTGCAGTATTTGGTAGGCGCCGATATTGGCATATTTCTGTTGCTTTATCTCTTATGGCCGCTAGTATATCTGCCTATTGTGGAGATGTAAATATTGGATTGCTTACCATGTATATTCTGGCTTCTTCAGGTATATGTTTGCTTGATATGCGAAAAATGTTAATAGGTATATTAGCCTTAGGTGCTGGAGTTGTCTTATCAACTCTTTATGGATATGTAGTCTTCGGCAGGAAATTAATTATTCCTGCCATTTCTGTTTTTGTATTTACATCTCTAACTGCTGCTCTAATACGAATGAGAGCAAATCAGGTCAGAGAGAAACAACAAGAACAAGCCATATTATCTGAACTACATGAGAGTGAATCCCAAGCACGAGTTAATGAGAAAGCTACGAGAATGGCAACTGTGCTACACGATTCTGTTGGACATTGTCTTACCGCAATTATTAGCCTAACTGAGGGTCTGCAAGTAGATGATGATTTAGATGTGAAACAGCATGAAATAGTGAAACTTATCAACGAATATGCTAGAAGTGGCTTACGGCAAACGAGAACTCTAGTTAACTCGATATCTGGTGGAGAACAAGATAGTAATAAGGAACATTCTATTACCGATATTGAAGAACTGGTTGCAGGAATCAATAAACTTGGAATACGTGCACAGCTAGAAATAACACCAGTAGTTCCAGAAGTGGGGGTTCAAATTCAATGGGCATACAGGATTATTCGCGAATCTATAACGAATACTTTGAAACATGCTACACATGCTACAGAAATTAGTGTTCAAATCACCATAACGTTGAAAGGAGAACTCGAAGTTGTTGTAATTGATAATGGCAAACAGATGGGTATTCATGAACAGACTCCGTCTACTGGTTATGGTCTTGCTCATATCGCTGCTGATTTAGTCAGTATTGGAGGCTCTATTACTGCAGGGGTCTATGCTAGAGGTGGCTGGAGAGTGCATGCAATTATACCAAAGGAAAATATCTATGATTGATCGCAAAAAAATCCGAGTTATTATTGTCGATGATCAGAAAGCTATCCGTTATGGATTTTCAATGATAATTAACAAATCTGCTACATGTACTGTCATAGGATCTTGTGAAAACGGGCTAGTTGCATTAGATATGCTTGAAAGGTTATCTGCATCGGGTGAGCAGTTGCCGGAAATAATAATTATGGATATTAGGATGCCTGTTATGAATGGGATCATTGCGACAAAACATATTAAAACTAAATACAGAAATATTAAGATTCTTGCACTTACTACTTATGATTATGACGACTATGCATTTAAAATGCTAAGTTCTGGAGCTTCCGGTTTCCTACTAAAGGATGTGCGCGGACCGCAACTTATATCTGCTATTGAAGCTATTAATGCAGGAGATGCTGTGCTAACTCCAAGAATAACAGGAAAGATATTAGCTCGTCATGTTTCTCAAATCAGTGCAAGTCAAGATGTGCAAATAGCTAGAGCTAAATTTGATGCTCTAACAGAACATGAAATTGAAATAGTAAGCCTTGTGTCATGTGGTCTCAATAATGCAGAAATTGCTGAGAAGCTTTTTATTGAACCTGATTCAGCCAAAAAAGCTGTCTCTCGTATTCTTGCAAAACTGGGGATGCGTGATCGCGTGCAACTAGCTATAGAATGGATAAAAACTTCTAATTGAGTAAAAATAAAAGTCATACTCTAATTAGACATATGTAAGACAATTCACATTTACGAAATAAATCGAAAAATTTAATAGTTTTGCACTCAAAAACGATAAAAACAATTATGTGGTATGAACTGTGCTAAAAATTAAAAATATTTTACTCAGCAGTTTTATATGTATTGTATATTTGAAAAAGTGGGAGTGACAGTTTTTGATGAGAATTATTGACCGAAATATAAACATATGTTTATACAGTAAAACATATGTTTATTTTCATTAAAAACTGTAATAATTACTGATTTTATAAAGCACTTCGTGAAAATGGAGTGCTTTTTTCTGTATATTGGTGTGTCGAATTTTCTAAAAACAGGTAAAAATTTCGAATTTTATTGATATTTAATAAATATTTTAGTTATAAATAGTGTTATTTTAATTGTTTATAATGTTTAAACGATATAATGAATTTGACATGAAACAACAGTATGAGCTGTAACAGTAGTTGTTGGCTGGGTATAAAAACTACTGCTCGTAGTAGCTCTTACTACTTTGCTTCATTGCGGAACCGTGAATTTTGTATGTGTAGTTTTACTGTGCTACGAAACTAATCGTGTATTTCGAATAGTTTCGCCTACGGTATCGTTTGCGAAGTTTGTAAGATATTTTTGCCGCCAATAATTGCGTAAGCCGCTCAAACTATATCGATTAATATGGTAAGGAGAGTTACGTGGACGGAATTCTGTCAGTACTGCTCGATATTTTCAGACAGCCATCTGTTATAGTTGCGCTTATTTCTTTTATTGGGCTTGCAGTGCAAAGAAAGAAATTCTCGGATATTTTGCAAGGATCAATCCGTACTCTTGTTGGTTTTCTTGTTTTAGCAGCTGGTTCTGGAGTTATTACTGAAGCGTTGAACCCCTTTGGCAAAATGTTTCAATACGCATTTCATGTGCAAGGCGTAGTGCCGAATAATGAAGCAATTATTGGAACTGTTTTATTGAAGTATGGCTCTGAATCTGCGCTTATTTTCTTCTTTGGAATGATTGTTAATATTATTCTTTCTATTACTTCTCGTTTTAAATTTATCTATTTAACGGGTCACGTAGCTTTCTATATGGCAAGTATGCTTGCAGTTATATTTAATGTTGCAGGATTTAGCATGTGGGAAGTTCTTTTATGGGGTTCAATTGCTCAAGGATTGTTTACGACAATTTCTCCAGCACTGGTGCAGCCGTTTATGAAGAAAGCTTCAGGCAAAGATGATGTTGCTTTAGGACATCCTGCTGGTACTGGTGTTGCTTTAGGTGCGTTAATTGCAAAGCTTACTGCTTCAAAAAAGCGTCCTTCTAAGTCAACTGAGGATATTAAATTCCCAGCAGCATTGGGATTCTTGCGTGATACAACAGTTCTTATCACGCTTTCTATGGCTGTTATTTATATAGTAGTGGCACTTTTTGCTGGATCTTCGTATGTCGAAACACATTTATCTAATGGTCAAAACTTCATTGTTTTCGTTATGTTGAAGGCTGCAACTTTTGCTGCAGGTGTTTATATTATTCTTGCAGGCGTGCAGATTGTTCTTGACGAAATTGTTCCAGCTTTTAAGGGAATATCGGAAAAGCTTGTTAAAAATGCGCGTCCTGCTTTAGATGCACCAATGACTTTTGGCTTTGCTCCTAATGCTGTTCTTATTGGTTTCTTAGCTAGTTTCTTTGGCGGTTTGCTTGGAATGACGCTTATGGCGATTTTGGGAACGACAATTATTATTCCTGGAATTGTTGCGCATTTCATGGCTGGTGGTGCTGCAGGAGTATTCGGTAATGGTCAAGGTGGAATACGTGGTTGCTTGACTGCATCATTTATTAATGGTCTTTTTATTACTTTCCTTCCGTTGTTCCTTTTGCCAGTGCTTGGCGATTTGGGAAGCGCAAATTCTACATATTCTGATGCGGATTATGGTGTATTTGGTGTAATACTTGGTCACGCAAATATTGTCGGTGGTCGTACTGTTTTAATTTCTGTAATACTTATTGCACTAATATTGTTCTATTCTGTTTCGATATTGATGAATAAACGCGATTCTAATAATTTTGAAAAGGTTGAAGAAATAAAATAAGTAAAGAAAATAAAAATACAATTAAATAATTGTATATACATATAAAAATTAAAAATTTTTTTACTCATTTTCTTATTTATTTGTACATTTTATTGTATGACTGGTAGGATAACAGAGTTATTAGTTTTGCATGAGCCGTTGTTACTATGCTGTGTTTTACACAAACTAGTATCAACGGCTTTTTCATATTAGCGTTTAGCTAGGGGAGAGTGATAATGGTCGAAGGTGTGCCTAAATACATTGCTGTGCGAGATAATCTACGCGCTCGCATTGTGATTCTATGGAAGCGAACGAACAATTACCTCCTGAAATTGAATTGTGCAAACAATACAATGTGAGCCGTATTACTTTGAGGCATGCAGTCGATAACCTTATTACTGAAGGATTACTTGTTCGTGAGCAGGGTAGAGGAACATTTCGAGCTTCTTCAATTATTCCTAGTTATAGTCAAGAAGTAATTTCTGATCGTGCGCAAGGATTTTACGAGCAGACTTATTCTAATGATGCAAAAATTAGAATAAAAGTTATTGAAAACGATGTTATTCATGATGAAGATGCTGCTGCTCGTTTAGGCCTTGATCCAGTAGATGAATTGATATGTTTGAAACGCTTGCGTTAAGTTGACGATGTTTTATCGCGTTATAGTGTGCTCTATTTGCCTGCTTCTCGTTTTCCTAAAATTTTGACGCATGATTTTTCAGATGAGTCGTTATCTGATTTTTTGCTTAAAGCGTACGCTGTTCAACTTGTAGAAAATGAAGTGTCTGTGCATATAGAAAATCTATGTGACAGGCTTGCAGCAGTACTTAACCTTGAAGTTGGAACTCCTGCAATTACAGCTTATTCTACTGTAAAAGATAAGTTTGGTACGATTATTGCTTTTGGTGCATCTGTTTATGCGCCAAATTCTGGTGAGATTCGTTTCCACCTGCATTCAAATGCTGCTTAATTAAACTTTAGGGCTAACTAAGAATGTCTTAGCTAGCCCATTTTTGTGTTAAAAAACAATAAAACCTTGCTGGTTTTCCAGCAAGGTTTTTTCGTGTCCGGAGCGGGAGTTGAACCCGCACGCCTGTAACAAATAGGCACTAGCACCTCAAGCTAGCGCGTCTACCATTCCGCCACCCGGACAGGTGTTTTAGACAACAGATAAGACTATAACATCTTTTTTTCTTCTTCGCTTCGGCGTGTTGAAAAAATTACGAATTTTCAAAATATTTATATATGAAAATAGTAATAATAGTTTTAAATTATGCTATTTTCAGTATAAAAATCTCCTTTACTATCTTGTTTAAAATCAATAATATTCACTGACTTTTTTGCCAAGTTTCCATCAAAGTCAATGAACGAGTGTTGTGGCAATGAAGAAATATCATGTTTTGGATAGTCTCTTCTAAAGAAAGCACCTCTAGATTCATGTCTAGCAAGTGAAGATTGCAATGCTGCTTTTGCAAGTAGTGACATGTTCTTTATTTCCCATATTGCAGTAATTTCTTGGTTAAAAACTAAATTATTGCTATGGATGTGTAATGATTGAATTTTAGGATCTATAAATTCTTGTATGTCATTGAGTGCTTTTTTAATTGATTGTTCGTCACATGATATTGCAACAGCGTTTTCCATGATTTTTCCTAAATCTGCAAATAATTTATAAGGATTATCTTCTTCTATTTGTGAAGACTCGTCGTTATAGCTGTTGTTTGTAAAATCTGTAGCTTGCTTCGCACTTGTTTCCATAAGCTGATTAAGTTCATTATTTCTTTGTTTATATAAGACTTGTAGTGCAGTATTATTTGAGAAAGTTTTATTGGTTTCGTTGGTTTCGTTGGTTTTGTTACTGTTAGTTTCGTCATCCTTGTTTAAGTTTTTCAATTCTTTTGCTATTGTTGCTCCCGCGCGATTTCCAAAAAGGCATGCGTCAAGCAAGGAGTTTCCTCCTAATCGATTAGCTCCGTGCACTCCTACGCATGAGCATTCTCCGGCAGCGTATAAACCATAAACAATAGTTTGGTTGTTATTTTGCCATCTATATACTTTTCCATCCAAAGTTATCGGTATTCCGCCCATTGTGTAGTGAGCTGTAGGACGAATTGGGACTAAATCGCAAGTTGGGTCAAGATGAGCATATTTTTCAATAGTTTCTGTGACTTGTGGCAAGTATTCTAACATATTTTCTCGGCTGATATGTGTCATATCTAGCCAAACGCAATCGTTATGTGAATTGCTTTGTTGCGTAGTTGTTGAATCGTTTACACCTCTGCCTTCGCGAATTTCTTGGGCAATTGCACGAGAAACAACATCTCTTGGAGCTAAATCTGCATGTGCTTCATCGTATTTTTTCATAAAAGCTTCGCCATTTGAGTTCCTAAGCACGCCGCCTTCAGCTCTTGCTGCTTCTGAAAGCAGAATACCAGTATGAGCTAGTCCAGTAGGGTGGAATTGAATGAACTCGCAGTCTTCAAGTTGTAATCCTGCTTTTAAAGCTAAAGCCATGCCATCGCCTGTTAAATCCCACGAATTAGATGTTGTTGCAAATAATCTTCCCGATCCGCCTGTAGCTAAAAGTAGGAATCTAGACTTTATTGCTCGCAAGTCTCCTGCAGATAAATCAAATGCAACAATTCCTTCAACGCTCATAGTTTGATCGTTTATAGCAACATCTGTTACGTAACAATCTTCAGCAAATACAATATTCTCGGAAACACATTGTTGCCATAAGCTATGTAAAATTTGGTGACCAATACGATCTGCAGCAAAAGCTGCACGTTCAATTGGATTCTTTCCAAAATCAGCAGTATGTCCACCAAAACGGCGTTGGTTAATATATCCATTTTGTGTTCGAGAAAATGCTACGCCATCATGTTCAAGCTGAATAACTGTTTTTGGTGCTTCTTTTGCAAGTAGCTTTGCTGCATCTTGATCGCTTAGCCAATCTCCGCCATGAACTGTGTCATAATAATGCCATTGCCATTTGTCGTGCTCTACATTCCCAAGGCTTGCTGCTATACCTCCTTCAGCAGAACCCGTGTGTGAACGCAATGCTGGCACTTTAGAAATCACTAAAATTGATGGTGTTTTTCCTTCTTTTTTCATGCATGCGTATTCTTCGGATTTAATTAATCCTAGTGCTGCAGATAATCCTGCAGCTCCAGCGCCAACAATAATAACATCGTAGTATTCGCTTGATTGCATACTTTTATTTTCTCACATATCTTGTATTGAGCGCGTTATTTTACGCTACTTTTTGCTGTGATAATGTTAAATTTTCTTTATTTTGTACAATAATTCCTTCCAATTCTAGCAATGCAATTTTTCCAGAAATTTCAGCAATAGATGGTATGTAATCTAATTGTTTTTCTTTGTAAGAAGTTTTTATTATTTCGTATATTCTGTCAACATTTGCAAGTTCGTGTTTGCGTTTGCACGTTGTAATTGCGTCGATAATTAGTTTTTGTGTATTGTCATAATTTTTATAGTCTATACTTAATTTTTCTGGTTTAGGTTGAGAATAAGCAAAGTAGTGATGAGATTGAGGAAACAGAATATCTATATCTTGAGTTGAACACAATATTATAGCTTGTGAATCGTGTATTAGCTTGTTGCATCCCGCATTATTAGGCTGATTGATATCTCCTGGTATAGCGTATAGTTCGCGATTTAAATCCGTTGCCCATGTTGCAGTATTTAGCGCTCCGGATTGTAATCTTGCTTGAGCAACTATAATTTTTGATGCTAGAGCTGCAATAATTCTATTTCGCAATAAAAATCTGTGGCCTACTGGTGTTGTATCTGGGCATAGTTCGCTAATACACACTCCGCCTTTTGCAATAATTTGTTCAAAAAGCTGATAATTGCATCTGGGGCCCATATGATTTAATCCTCCTGCAAATACAGCAATGGTTTTTCCTGTAGGCTTATTTTCATCTATATCTTGTGCATCTAATGCGCCCCAATGTGCTGCTGCATCAATTCCGTACGCTCCACCAGAAATAACAGTATGACCTTTCGAAGCGCAATCATAAGCAAATTGATATGCGAGTTCTCTTCCGTAGTCTGTGCAAGAGCGTGAACCAACAATAGCAAGTGGATTATGACATTGTGTTAATGTTTGTGGATTCCCTACGCCCCACAAGCATAAAGGTGGTGAGAAATGACTCTGAAAAGCCAAATCTTGTAATTGTTTCGGCCAATATTTGCTGTGTGGTGCAATAATCCATTGCTTTCCGCCACAAGTGAACCATTGACATAGTGATTCACTATTCCATGTCGGCAAATGCAATAATCGAACGCACCATGTTGAAATAGAATTGTGTAGCACTTCTAAAGATTTAGGCGCATTATTGTTGTGATAACCCCACGCTGTTAAGCCCTTCTTGAAATAATTTTCTAAGAGAGCAAGCTCTTTATGTTTTTTTATGAAACTTAACATTGTAGATACTAATTCTTGATTTTTGTTACGTTTTCTTGAGGTAAAAGTTTTAGAATTGGCATCGTTTTCTTGATCTGCTACTTCACTAATAATTGGAAGTTGCATTTGTTGAGCTGAGCATGCTGATTGTTGTTTCGTATAATTTTTCACAATTGTTTTTAATAGAGAAACAATTTTTTTAGCGCTTTTAGATCCCAATAGTAGTGTGTACATAATTGCATCCGCTCCTTCAAGGCAGAATGTAAGTATTGCACGAGATATTGTTTCTTCGTCTGGTGAAGAAAAATCGCTAGATGTACTAATGGTTTCTTTAGTGTTATCCGTGTTGTTTATGCTCTTAGTATTCATATTCGTGTCCTTAAACTGATAGCTTGTGCAATGTCTGTCATGTCTGGTGAAGTGTGTCCAGAAAGATCAGCAAGCGTCCACGCGAGTCGCAATGCTCTATCTGCTCCGCGCAAACTCAGTTGATGCTTTTCTAATGCACGGTTGATAAGTCCTACAGCTTGCTGTGAAGTGTATTTTCTAAGCCATGTTCCAGATGCTTGTGCGTTGCAATCCCAGCCTTGTTTTATAAAACGGTCGCGAGCAATTTTACGAGCTTCTATTACGTTATCTCGCATTGTTTTGCTATTCAGATACGTGTTTTTAACTGAGTTTTGTGCATTGTCGTGATGATGGTTTGAAATAATAATTCGTTCTACTGGAGGCACATCCATTTGAATATCGATACGGTCAAGAATTGGACCTGAAAGGCGTGAAAAATATCGTGCTCTTTCGCGCTCTTTGCAAGTGCATCGTTCTCCATTTCCGTATGCGTATCCGCAAGGACAAGGATTTGCAGCAACAACAAGCTGGAATTTAGCTGGATAAAGAGTTGTCCCTTTTGAACGAGAAATAGCAATATGCCCTGATTCCAATGGTTCTCTTAGGGTTTGCAATACTCTAGGAGAAAACTCTGGAGCCTCATCCATAAACAGCACTCCGCAATGTGCTCTAGTAATAATCCCAGGTTTTGCAACTCCTGTTCCTCCTCCAATAAGAGAAGCTGCTGAAGCAGTATGGTGAGGTGCTTCAAATGGTGGAATATTGCTAATTCCGTAGTAGGGAAGTGTGCCACAAAGTGAACGAATTGAAGCAACCTCAAGCTGTTCTTGTTCGTTAAGTGGACACATAATGCTTGGTATTCGTGAAGCTAGCATGGTTTTTCCAGATCCTGGAGGTCCAATCATCATCACGTGATGTCCTCCAGCTGCAGCAACTTGTAGAGCCCATTTTGTATGTTCTTGCCCTATTACTTCAGACATATCTCCAATTTCATGTTTTGGTTCAATTTGTAGTGGGGAAGTGCTTTCTTCGTGAATTGACGGATTATAATCTTCTTCTCCATTGTTATAATTTCCATTTCGTTCAAGAACTTGCATATGTTTATACGCAGGGTCTTCTTCAATAAGCTTTAATGATTCCTCGCTCAAACTGCCATGCAATTGCGTCACTAAATCTAAAATATGGTGTATTCCAATAGATTCAATTCCATCTACAAGTTGTGCTTCGGCAAGATTTTCTTGTGGAATAATCATTCGTTTAAAATGCATCTTTTTTGCGTAAAGTGCAATAGGAAGAATGCCTTGAATAGGTAATACTGTCCCGTCAAGATTTAGTTCTCCTAAAATAATTGTATTTTCTAATTCTGTAAGTGGAATATACTTTTCTGCGCTTAGTATGCTTGCTGCGATAGCTAAATCGTATGATGCTCCGCTTTTTGGCATTGAAGCAGGTGATAAGTTTACTGTTACCCTTCCTTCAGGCCATTTGCAATGCAACGCAAAATGAGCTGATTTAACGCGCTCTCTTGCTTCGCTTAATGAAGTGTCAGGTAAGCCGATAATAGAAAAGTTTGGCATATTTCCAGATATAAAAGCTTGCAGCTGAATAGTAAAAGCTTTAAGACCAATAAGTCCTATTGATGTTGCGTTTCCAATATGCATTAGAATGCTCCTTGAACATGCTTGAATTGGATTGATGAATTATCTTCAATTTCTTCCAAGGATTGCAATTCATATGCAGAATCTGGATAAGTGTATTTGTTAATAACGAGAATTGATACAGCATCAAATCGAATACGGTAATGAGGTATGTCGCTTCCGCATTCTTCCAGCCATTTCATACCAGTTGTACGTAATTTGCTACATTTTTCTTGAGTAATTGCTTCAAGTGGAGTGCCACAACGTACGCTTCTTCGAGTTTTTACTTCTACGAATACCAATTTTTGTTCTGGAGTAATCATTACCAAATCTAGCTCTCCATTGCGGCAATGCCAGTTTCTGTCAATAACGTGCCACCCTTTTTGCATAAGTCGCAAAGCGGCGTATGTTTCTCCCAGTTTTCCCAACTCTTTACTTTCAAGAGAATCATCTTGAAGCTCGTTGGACACTTGTTCAAGTTTTTCTTGCAAAAATACTTGAGCAGTTTCAGCGTTGTCAATCTCGTCAAGCGAGATAATTTCATCGTCAATAATGTGTTTTTGTGTAATCATGCTGCTATTTTCTGTGCTTATTGAGCAGTAATCCAGATTTTTTAAGCATTGTGGATAAAAGCTGTATACGGCGTGTTGTATTAGAAATTCAGTATATTTTCTGTATTTTTCTAAAACAAATTTCGCTATTTTTTGCAAACTGTTAATTCGTTATAGCTAATTTTGATAACCGCAGGTATGTACGAATGAACCATAGTGGCATATTGTCGTTATCACTTAAATAAATATGTAAACAGAAAACGGAAAAGTAAGCGGATGCGCAAAGTAAACTGAAGCAAACTAATCTACTGTTTAAAAAGTCGCAAAACTGGAGGGGTATTATGAGCGATATTGAAGAAACGCAAGGAAAGTATCATTTTGAGACCTTGCAATTGCATGTAGGTCAAGAGCAGGCGGATCCGGCAACTGATTCTCGTGCAGTTCCTATTTATCAAACAACAAGCTACGTATTCCATGATTTTGACCATGCTGCAGCTCGTTTTGATTTGCGTGACGCTGGAAACATTTATGGTCGTTTAACGAATTCTACTCAAGATGTTTTTGAGCGCAGAATTGCAGCTCTTGAAGGTGGTACTGCAGCTTTGGCTGTTGCTTCTGGCGCGGCCGCTGTCGACTATGCTATTCGTAACATTACGCAGCAGGGCGATCACATCGTGTCTTCAAAGAATGTGTATGGTGGAACTTATAACCTTCTTCGTCACACTCTTCCTCGAGATGGTGTAACAACTACTTTTGTCGATCCTAAGAATCCTCAAAACTTCGAGGATGCTATTCAACCAAATACAAAGCTTGTGTACTTTGAAACTTTTGGTAATCCTAATGCTGATTTGCCTGATTTTGAGGCTATTTCAGAGATTGCGCATCGACACAACATTCCTGTTTTTGTTGACAACACTTTTGCAACTCCATATCTTTTCCGTCCGCTTGAGCATGGTGCAGATATTGTAGTTGAGTCTGCTACGAAATTTATTGGTGGTCATGGTACAACTCTTGGTGGCATTATTGTTGAAGGCGGCAATTTTGATTGGGCTAAAGTCCCTGGAAAATTCCCAACTCTTACAGAAGCTGACCCAAGTTACCACGGTTTGAACTTCTATGAAGCTTTAGGACCTGTGGCTTTTGTGACGCGTATTCGTGCGATTATTTTGCGCGATACTGGTGCTTGCATTAGCCCATTTGCAGCATTCTTGCTTTTGCAAGGCACGGAAACCTTGAGCTTGCGTGTTGAGCGTCACGTTGATAATGCGTTGAAGGTTGTTCAATATTTGCAAACTGTGCCAGAGGTTGAATCTGTAAGTCATCCTTCTATTGAAGGTCGTTCTGATCACGAGCTTTATAAGCGTTACTTCCCGAATGGTGGAGGCTCTATTTTTACGTTTGATATTAAAGGTGGAAGGGATGCAGCTCGCGTATTTATTGACAATTTACAGCTTTTCTCATTGCTTGCAAATGTTGCTGACGTGAAGTCATTGGTTATTCATCCTGCATCTACTACGCACTCTCAGGAAACTCCTGAAGAATTGGAAGATCAAGGCATTCATGAAGGCACTATTCGTTTGTCTATTGGAACTGAACATATTGACGATATTCTTGCTGATTTACAGCGCGGGTTTGATGCAGTTCGTAAAGCAGGACTTGCTTAAATAGAAAAGAGAAAGCAAAGCAAAAATTATTAATTAAAAATATTCCTGAAGATCCATTATCGTTTTATTCGGAGCGCATATTGTATTTGTATGTGCTCCGATTTTTATACATTTTGTAAATTTGTGCATCATACTTTAGGATGAGATGCTGATTTTTTCTCAATAATTTCCGCCTTACGTACGATGGTAATCAGCTGTATTTTTCCGTAAATTTAAGTATTAGCAATAGATAACTATGCGATTACTACTTTTTAAGAAAAGGAGCAGTTATGAACAGTCCGTACGAAACAAGCTCATATGAGCAAGAAAATGCTTTAGATTTTAGAGCAGATTTTAATCAAAATTTGATTGGTGAGACTGCGGTTGCAGCTTTGCATGTTGTTAAAGATTTTGGCAAGGGTGCAGGCATTGTTCACGCTTTGCGAGATGTAAGCGTAAGTTTTGAACGCGGCAAGTTTACGGCGATTATGGGTCCTTCTGGTTCCGGAAAGTCAACTTTAATGCACTCTTTGGCTGGTCTTGACAGCGTTAATTCTGGAAAAGTTTTGGTAGATGGCCTAGATATTACAGGCATGAGCGATAAGCAGCTTACGCTTATGCGACGCGAAATGGTTGGATTTATTTTCCAAAGTTTTAATCTTCTTCCAATGTTTAGTGCTGAGCAAAATATTCTTATGCCTCTTACTTTGGCAGGCAAAAAGCCAGATAAGCAATGGTTTAATACTTTGGTTAATACTCTTGGCTTGCAAAATCGCTTAAAGCATAGGCCTGCTGAGCTTTCTGGAGGTCAGCGCCAACGCGTTGCGATTGCTCGAGCTTTAATCTCTAAGCCTTCCGTAGTTTTTGCAGACGAGCCTACCGGAAATCTTGACTCTGCTTCCAGCTCAGAAGTTTTGCATTTCTTGAAGAAGTCCGTAACTGAGCTTGGTCAAACTGTGATTATGGTTACTCACGACGCTGTTGCAGCCTCTTACGCGGATCGAGCAATCGTGTTTGCAGATGGCCAAATCGTTGAAGATGTGCAAAATCCTACTGCGGAAGGTATGAGCAAGATGCTTATGGAACGCAGCGAGGCTGGTATTAGTAATCAGTCTGCTCAATTGCAATAAAAGGTGGTGAAGTTAGAATGTGGAAAATCGCGCTAAAACTTATGCGTAAAAGCGTGCGCATGCTAATCGCCTCTGGAATTGCAATTCTTATAGGCAGCATGTTTATGAGCGCTACTTTGCTTTTTGTAAACAGTGTTGACGACTTGATGGTTCGCAATGCAACGGAAGAATTCCATAGCGCAAATTATGCAATCTCAGCTAAAAGCTCTAACAGTTCTCCGAATAGTGGAATTCATTATAAAGACCTTCATTTAGACGAAATATCGAAGATGCCTGGTGTCAACGGTATTCGTAGTGACGATGCGACTGCGCTTGTAGGAGTAGAAAAAGGTGATAAATCAGTTACAAGTATTGCTTGGTCTAGTGGTTTGTATGGAAATCTTCCTGTGTATAAATCAACAGAAGGTAGAGATCCGCAAAAAATAGGCGAAATTACGCTTATTAAAAGTATTGCTAAATCCATACATGCAAATATTGGCGATACTATAACCTTGGTTAAAGTAGATGAAGCTGGCGGAAATAAAGAAAAATCATACGATGTTCGTGTGGTTGGTCTTGTTGACGATGGAGAACATTCTCAAATACCAATTTCAAATCGCGGCACGTATCTTGGTGGCATAACGAATGATTTTTGTGCAAAACTCAACAATCTTAAAAATTTTGACAATCAAGTTGTGCAAAGCAAAGTATACATGAGTATTGATGAATCTAAAATAAACGATTTATCTCCTAAGATTAACGCTTTGCTTCCAGAGCAATTTTCTCTTATGTCTAGGCATGAAGTTGGTGTAAGAGCTGTTCGAAGTGTGTCAAACGGCACAAATTTTGTGACTATGTTCTTGCTATCGTTTGGTGTTCTAGCGTTGCTTATTTCTTCGCTTGTTATAGCAAACACATTCCAAGTTTTGGTTGCTCAACGCAGACGCACTCTTGCGCTTTTGCGCGTAATCGGTGCACAATCGCATCAGCTTTATACAGCAGTTTTGCTTGAAGCTGCAATACTTGGAGTTATTTCTGCGGCTATTGGCGTGCTTTGCGCAATCGGATTTATGGGCGCAATTAGTAACGTGAATATTAATTCTGGACCATTATCTAAAATTCCTTTGATTGTTTCACTTCCGGCGATTGTGTGGCCAATAGTAATTGGCGCGATTGTAACAGTTCTTGCATCTATGGGTGCTGCGCGATCTGCTACAAAAGTAACGCCTATGGAAGCGTTGCGACCAATGGATTTGATGAAAGATAAGCGTGCAAGCATTATTCGCGCTGTTTTTGGCGTTCTATTTATTGTTGTAGGTATTTTATTTACGGCTTTAAGTTCTACTTCTTTGGCAAGCATGATTGCTCAGCAGTCACCTAATGCTGGTGCTGACTCTTGGAGGACTTTGATTGGAGCAGTTTTTGGATGCGCGCTTGTGTTTATTGGAATTATTATTACAGCAACATTCTGGATGCCGTTTGCTATGAAGGCAACTGGCGCAGTTATGGCACTTTGTGGGCCTGCTTCTAAAGTTGCTAACGCAAACGTGCAACGAAACCCTAGAAGAGTTGCAGCAACTGGAACAGCTTTGCTTATTGGAGTAACGCTTGTTTCAACAGTAGTAACTGGCGCAATGTGCGGTAAAGCAACTCTTAAAGGTGTTGTTGATGACCGTTACAGTGTTGACATTATTATTCAAGGCAAGAATGTTGATGAGTCTTTAGCTGCAGATATTTCAAAGATTAGTGGAATAAAGCATACTGAGTTGCTTCCTGCAGTTCCTATGACTTTTAAGAACGCTAAGGGCAAAACTGAGTACGCTATGGCAGCTGGAGTTGATAATGTAAATCAACTTAGAAATGTAATGCACACTGACCTTGATGGCGTTAATATAAACAAAGATTCTGTGCTTTTGCCTAAGTTTAATGATGAAGGTGGAGAGCCTTTTGATCTTAAAAAAGGAAGTCTTAATCTGCAGGCTTATGTAGAAAAGTACAGTTCTGGTGAAACAGACAGTGATAATATTACGCCATTTACTGGCATGAATACAGACTCTAGTAATAACGATAAGAGCATTACTGTAAAGCAAGTTCAGTTTAAGACGTATCGAAATGTTGGTGTGTATTCAAATAATACTGCTTTTGTGAGCAAATCCTACTTCAATAACTACCTTAAGCCTACAACGCATATTTTGCTCATTTCGGTAGACTCTAGCAAAGCTAATCTTGTAGATATTGCTAAAAACATTCGAAATGTTACATCTAGTTATGCGGAGGTTATGTCTACTGGAAGCGTGTTTGAGCGAGCAAAGTGGGAGAGTACTATCGACGCAATGATGATGGCGCTTGTTGGCTTAATAGCAGTAGCTGTTGTGATTGCTTTAATAGGTGTTGCAAACACATTAAGCTTGTCTGTTATTGAGCGAACCAAAGAATCTGCAACTTTGCGCGCAATCGGCATGACAAGGGGACAGGTTAGAAGGTCTCTTGCATTGGAAGCAACGTTGATTTCCTTAACAAGCACTGTTTCAGGCTTGATTGTTGGAACAGCGTTTGGGTGGATTGGATCCTACATGGTGTTTAGCACAATTGGCAAAGTTCCGTTTGTAGTTGATTGGACTATTTACGCGGTTCTTGCTCTCATCGCTTTGCTTGCAGCGCTTCTTTCCAGCGTGCTTCCAGCTCGTAGAGCAGTGAAGTCTTCGCCAGTAGTTGCGCTCGCGGAGGACTAAATTTCGTAAGAACATATGTGAAAAGATAGTCTGTAGAAGTTAAGTTGCAGAAAAAATAGAGATAGTGCCGGTATGTAAATTTTACTTATCGGCATTATCTTTTTCTTAGGCTTTTTCGACACTCTGAAAAAATTTGTAATATTGTTATTATTTTTTTATTAAAACGTGCGTATAATTATGCGACTAGCATAATATTATGTAAAAAAAGAGCATTTTTTATTAGTAATATTCAAAAATAATACGATTATTATTCATCATGACAAGTTTTATCGGAAATATTCCGAATAAATGGCATTGAAAATGTATTTATTTCTTTGTTATGCTCAAAATGACTGCTGACATAAGTTAGACATGAAGGCCGCTACGAGCAAGGAGTAACAAATATGGTAACGGTCAAGAAAAAATCTGCCGCAGCAATCGCAGGATTTGTTTTGTTCCTGCAAGGTCCAATGCCAGCATGGGCGCAAGAAGCTGCTGAGGTTGTACAAAATACGCAAGCTCAAACAGAGGTGACTGCAAAAGCATCTACTGAAGAAGCAATTGAAAAAGCTGAAGAGCAGGTTCAGCAATTAGAAGCTCAAATTGAAGAGTATAAGAAAAAAGTTGCAGAATTTGACGATCTTTTAAATAAAATCTCTGAAACTGAAAAAAGATTTGAAAACGTTGAGAAAGATAAGGGAAAGGAACTGTTAGAAGCTGAAAATGCATTGAAAATGGATTCCGAAGCTGCAAAAGTAAAAATTGCAGAATTTGAAAAATCCAAAGAAGAAAAGGATAACGAACTTATTGGATTAAAAGCCGCATATGAACTTTTAAAAGAGCAATATGATAATGCAAAATTAGCTCTTGATGCTTTGCAAAGTGACGAAGAAGAAAAAAGTCAAACAAAAGAAAGAGCTGCAGCTAACATAAAACAATATGAATCACAGATTTCAAATCTTCACAAAGAAGTAGATAATCTTAAGGAATCTATTGCAAGCGATTCTGCTCAAATTAAAGAGTATGATACAAAAATCAGTGAATTAGAAACTGCGTTAGAAAAAGTTGATCAAAACGATGCCGGTAATATTTATTCTCTAGCGGACCAGTTTAGAAAAGTCTCTAATGATCAAGTTTCGCTTAGCAAAAAAGTTGAAGAAAATAAGAAACTTGTTGCTGATAAAGAAAGAGCTTTGAACGAATTAGAGACTCTTTTCACAACAGCAAAGCAAGAATTTGAAAAAGCAGATGAAGAACTTAAAAAGATTAAAGATCAAATTGATGAGTCTAAGAAAAATGTAGCCAGTAAGCTTGAAGCTTCTAACAGTAAAGATTCTGAAGTAAAGAAAGCAGAGTCTGAAACAAAGCTTCTTAATAATATTATTGAGAACTATAAGTTAGTTGACGACAAAAAGAAACTAGATGAAAAAATTAAATCATTAAGAAATGGCTTTGAAGGCGCTAAAACATTTAAAAACAATCAGATTCAGCAGAAAACTGAGAAAAGTGATTTAAAGAAGAAAGCTGAGGATTCTTTAAAGGACGCAGAAAAGAATCTTGAGGAAGCTAGAGTTAAAGTTGCTGCCCTCAAAGCTCAATTGGAACAGGAAAAAGTTCAAAAGAATCAGCAAAGTGGTAGCAGCTCTGATGGTAATAATAATGCCAAAGAATCTGAAAAACAGACTAATCCTGTTGCTCCAGTACCTTCTGATTCTGAATCTAAAGAGCATGTTGCTCCAGTACCTGTACCTCCTGAAGCATCTGCTCCGAAAGTAACTGCTCCAGTTCCTACAGTGCCTGAATCTAAGATTCCAGCTCCGTCTATTAAAGCTCCAGCTATGCCACCTGCTTCTGTTGTTCCTGCTACCCCAGTAGTGCCAGCAGTTCAGGTTGAAGATAATTCAGCTCCTGCAACGCCTTCTGCACCTGTAGTTCCTGTAGCACCTGCAGAAAATCCTACTGTTGCAAATACTCAGAAGGCAGTAACTCCAGCTGCTGAATTGGTTAAAAGTGTTTCTTCCGCAGCTGCATCTCATGCTCCAGCTGCTGCTAATACTTCTTCTTCGTCTGTGACTCCGCCAGACAATACTTCAAAAACAAACAAGTCAACTGAATCTCAAGTTTCAGAAGAAAACTCGAAGAAGCCTGAAGATAATAATGGTGAAACTGAGGAAGTTGAAGAAAAGACTCCTGTTGAAAGCAATAAGCCACAAGCTCAAGCTAGTGCTACAGCCGAGAACAAGTCTTCTGGCAATATGCTTGGCACTATAATGCTGGGTGTTTTGGGTGTGCTAACCATTTCTGGAGCTGCTGCTGCCGGCGTTACTGTTATGCGTCACCGTCGCCTTCCGAGAGCATAAATTATAAAAAACTACTCGGTACGTTGATAATCTGAATTTGCGGCTATTTGTGTCTATGCATAAATAGCCGCATTTTTATATGCTTACGACTTAACTAAGCCATTTTCGTAAGCGAAAACTACAGCCTGCACGCGGTCTCGAGCACCGATTTTTCCTAAAATATGCGCAACATGAGTTTTAACTGTTGGTAAGCTAATAAATAGTTTGTCAGCAATTTCCTGATTTGAAAGTCCGTGAGCAATTTCAACAAGAACTTCGCGTTCTCTATCAGTAAGTTCTGTAATAGCTGAATTTGTGTACGCGCAACTTTGTGTTTCTTGCGCAGCCGGATTTGCTTGTACGTCGTAACTTACTTGTGCAGTGTAATTCGCAGCACTGTTTTCTGTAGTATTTGTTGCTACTTTGCCTTGCTGAATCATATTTTCAATCAAACGCTTCGTAGCAGTCGGAGCAATAATTGCGTTTCCTTGATACACTGTTCGTATTGAATTAAGCAAAGTTTCAGGTTCAGTATCTTTCAAAAGGAACCCGGAAGCACCAGCATGAATTGCAGCCATAACATATTCATCTAAATCAAAAGTTGTTAGAATAATAATTTTAGTATTTTCGTTAGTTTTTTGCTGCAGAATTTTGCGAGTTGCTTCCAATCCGTCCATTACAGGCATGCGAACGTCCATAAGAATAATGTCTGGATTTTGGCTTTTAGAAAGCTCCACAATTTGTGATCCATTAGAAGCCTGAGATACAACGTGCATATCTTGCTGCGAATTTATTACCATCGCAAATCCTGCTCGCACAAGCTCCTGATCGTCTGCTATTGCAACGCGAATTACTTCATTGTTTTCCATATTTTCCATAGTATCAACTTACTATTGCTTATTTAATGCGTTGTGTTGAATTTGCTCATCAAGTGGGGCAGCAGGGCGAATAGCAATCTCAGTTACATTCGCAGCATTATTTGCTGAATGAACGCTTGAACCTGTTTCTCGCAAAACTCCAAGCAATTTTCGCATATATTTCAGTGCCGAACGACCTTCATCTCCAATATTTTTAAAGGCTTTACTAATTTCTTCACTTTGTTCCTGTGATTGCTTTGGTTCTGATAACTTTCGATTTTCTGCATTGCTATTTGTTTTTTCGTATTTATTTAGCATATCAATTCCGCTATTTGCGGCATCGATTACTTTATGCAATGTAATAGCAACTTTTTGCTGAATATTTGAGCTAAGTCGTTGCCTTTCTGCGTTAGCTGCAAGTACTTCTAGCTGTTTTTGCTCTTGCTCTAATTCTGTTCTGCGCGCTTTTAGAATCAGCAAATTATTGTCATCGTTTCTGCGGGAATAAGCAAATGCAATGGCCGCAAAACAAATTAACGCAACTATAAAACCAAAAACTAATCCAACGGACGCAAATTGCATAAAGTCATAAAAATTGGTTGTGGCAATATTTGATGTAAAGAATCGTATTGGAGTTTCAGTTTGTGGAATATTTTTTGATGAAATACCAATTTTTACGGCGAAAATAGCAGATTCGGCAAGCACTACTGCGCTAACCCATTGCCATGCGCGTTTTTTACCGTAGAGCACAGCAGCGTAAATAATATTTGGTATGAAAAAATTAGCGAATAAAATATTCGGCAAGAGTATAAGCTGTATTGCAGAAAATACTGCTGCAACAATTGCGCATGCGGTTGGAGCTTTTCTGCGAAACATGAATGGCACCATGGTTGTAAGAGTAAATACTTTATAAAGTATTTGTAATGAAAGCGAGTTGGAATATTGTGAAGACATTCCAACTCCAACAATAAAATCGTAGGTTGGCAGAAAGAGCATCATAACAACCCAAGGTGATGCATAAATAATGTCTCCAATAAGCCAATGTTGTTCAAACCATTGTGATACTTTCTCAATCCTATTTTTTGAAGTATTTGCTTCTGGTAAAACGTATGGCAAAACGTTTGTCGAAACTTCCGATGATGTTGAAACGTTTGCATTTTCCGGTTTTGTTTGTGCTTCTGCTTGATTATTAACTTTTGCATTCTTATGAGTAACGTTATGAATACTATTTAATACAGAAGCAGTACTGTTTGACTGGTCTGCGCTGTAGGAATATGGAATAAAAGCAACAATACTAAACGTTCCATCATTCATTTTTCCATAATCAAGCGTTCCGTGAAGATTTTCAATTCGCTCTTTCATGCCAATCAAACCATAACCGTTTTTATGTGACGCACCGCTATTTTGCTCTTGATTAGCTTCTAGCTTGTTTATTTCATTTGTAATTTTTAGTGTTAAGCCTTGGTTCTTCCACTGTTCGTGAATGTTTATTTTAATGCCATCTCCTGCATGCTTTCGAATATTAGTAAGAGACTCCTGAACAACGCGGTATGCAACGGTTTGTGCGTCCGCGTTAAGCCTATTTTGAGAATTTATGCCATCAACAGTGTGCCAAAAAATATTTTTAGGAGATGCAATTTTTGCTTGCTCAATAAGAGAAGGCACGTGATTGAAGTCCAATTGACCCGATGGAGCGTCTGTTAAAGCTTCTAGAAGTCGGCGCATATCGTGAACGGCTCGCTCGGCTTCGTTTTTAATAATATGCATTGTTTTTTTAGCAAGCGAAATATCTTTGGTTGCTGCATAACGACCACCATCTGCTTGCACAATAATAATAGAAAGCGTGTGAGCAACAATATCGTGCATATCTCTGGCAATTCTTGCGCGTTCTGCAGTAACAGCAATATGCTGAGCTTTTTTGCGGTATGCGCGAATAGAATTATTGTGATCTTGTAAAAGTTGAATAGTATGCACGTGAGTGCGCTGCCAGTAGCCAATAATAACCGTAATAGTGGTAGTAATAATCGCAAAAATTATTGAAGGAATTGCAAAATTAAGTATATTTGAAACGCAATTTTTTATATTGCTGCTATCTATATTTCGTACACTGCAAGTATAACTAGATTTCGAATGATTATTGCCATATATTGGTCCCATTACAACATTCCACGATATTAATGCGCAAGATAATACGGTTGTTACGTAAGATGCAATAACAAAAGCTTTTGAATGTTCTGGATTTCCTCGCGCAATAGCGTTAACAAGCAGTACGAAACCAAAGAAATCAGCAAAAAGTTGAGTAGGACCAAAGATTACTTGCACAATGCAAATAACAATAAAAATAGTAGCCGTTTGTTCAGGCCATAGTTTTCGTACTGAAAGTAGTAGTGCAACAACAATATTTATAAGCGTTACTGTAATCAGAGAACTTTGTGTCAAAAAACCGTCAACATAGCTTATACTATATCTATCGCTTGAAAGTATAAAAAGAATAAATGGAATGATACCCCATAATATGTCGTTTAATGAGAGCTCTTTTCGTAAGCACTGTATAACACTTTGAAACATATTAGGTACTTTCATAATTACTAGGCTAGTGCATAGCACTTTATAGAACAATCGAACTTGAGTATGATTTATATAAGAGTGTGTAATTTGTAGTTGCAATGTAGCACGCGAGTACAGAAAGGCAGTATTAATATGGCATTACTTACAAGCTATTATGTTCCGGGATTGCATATCGAAGAACGCGCAATTGACGTGCCGCTTGATTGGGAAGGAAACACTCCTGGTGGTGCTATTAAAGGTGAAACAATTCGATTGTTTTGTAGAGTAGTTTGTGCTCCTGAGCATGTACATGATAATTTGCCTTTGTTAGTATTTTTGCAAGGAGGTCCTGGTGGGCAGTGTCCGCGACCACTTTCGCCTTCTAGTGATGGTTGGATTCAAGAAGCTATTAAACATTTTCGCGTAGTCTTGCCGGATCAGCGTGGTGTTGGGCGTTCTTCAAGAGTGGACGCTTCAACTATGAAGCGCATGGCAGATGACGGTGTAAGCGTTGAGCGACAAGCATGGTATTTAAAGCGTTTCTTGGCTGACTCTATTATTCGTGATTTTGAGCATTTGCGTCTTACTGAGTTTGATGCTAAGCCGTGGGTTTCTTTAGGGCAAAGTTATGGCGGATTCTTAACGCTTACTTATTTGTCGCTTTTCCCACAAGGCTTGATTGCAAGCTTTACAACTGGTGGTATTCCTCATGTTCCAGCAAATGCGCGTGAAGTATACGAGCATACTTTCCCACGCATGGCTCGAAAAACGGAGCAATTCTATGAGCGTTATCCGCAGGATGTTGCTCGTGCTGCTGCTATTGCAGATCGTATTGCGCAAGGTGATGTTGCGCTTCCAAATGGCGAGAAGCTTACGGTTGAACGATTCCAAATGTTGGGCTCTTCCTTTGGTATGAAACCAAGTTTTGAGCGAGTGCACTGGCTTCTTGATTCTGCGTTTGCAGATGGTGATGGTTCCTTGAAAGCATTTAAGCACGGCGGAGGAGCTTCTGCAGGTAGCTTAAGTGACGAATTTGTGTACGGTGTCATGGATTCTACAGCTTCTAGTCCACTTTATTGGCCGCTGCAAGAATTTATTTATGCTGACGGTGAATTGGAACACCCAATTTTGTGGGCTGCTCAACAGGTTCGAGAAACTATGCCAGAGTTTTCTGGTTCTGCTCGTCCTCTTCTTTTCACTGGCGAAGCAATGTTTCCTTGGATGTATGATCAAGAGCTTGCTTTGCAACCATTCCTTCCAGCTGTTGACTGCTTGATGAAAGATAAGCAGTTTGGCAAAATTTACGATCAAGATCAACTTGCTAATAACGAAGTTCCATTGCAATCTGCAGTTTACTTTGATGACATGTATGTTGATTCTGGTCTTCAGCTTGACACTCTTTCTCATATTGCCAACTCTCACTATTGGACGACGAACGAGTTTGAGCATGATGGTTTACATGGAGATATTGTTTTCCGTCATTTGTTTGATGAGGCGTTGAATCGCGGCGATTTAGAGGGAATTTACAAGAGATAAGCCGTATACAAAGGTAATAATTTTAATATGCGCAATGATTATAGTGCACTCTTTGCTATGCTATACATCTGTTTGCTTAGTAATGAGTGCACTACTGTTTTATCAATGCGCTAAAGGGAGTCATGTATGGGTACTTGTGTATCTGGAACTGTTGGTTTTATAGGCTATGGCAATATGGCACAAGCAATCGCTAAAGGTGCGCTGAATGCAGGAGTATTGCAAGGTGAAAATATTGTTGCGTGCGCGCATAATTTTGAAAAACTCGAGCGTAATACTTCACTAATTGGCGCTCGCGCTATGCGTACTGCTCAAGAAGTGTGTGAAGCAAGTGATGTGATTATTATTGCTGTAAAGCCGTATCAGGTTGCTGAAGTGCTTAAGCCAATTTGTGAAGTTATTAATGAACGAGGTATTGCTGTTATTTCCGTTGCAGCCGGTTGGACGCTTGAGCGTTACATGGAACTGCTTGGCAAGAATGCTCATGTTCAGTGCATTATTCCGAATACTCCTATTGCGGTCTGCCAAGGCGTGACTTTAGCTGAAACTACTCATACGCTTAGTGATAGTCAACTTTCAATGTTTAGTGCTTTATTTGAGCCAATTTCTTTGGTAGAGCGAGTGAATAGTGATCATATGAATATTGCAATGTGTATTTCTAGCTGTGCTCCAGCTTTTACAGCAATGTATATGGAAGCGTTGGGCGATGCTGGTGTGAAATATGGTTTGCAACGTGATTGTGCTTACCGTTTGGCTGCAAAAATGATTGAAGGAGTAGGTGCGTTATATATAGATTCGCGCACTCATCCAGGGATTATGAAAGATGCAGTGTGCTCTCCTGGAGGAACAACTATTCGTGGCGTTGCTGAGCTAGAATCTCGCGGATTTAGGGGAGATGTGATTGCTGCAGTTGATGCTATTGAAAATAAATAGTAAATAAAATCAAGTTGTGTCGGCTTTCCCGGCGCTGGTCTAAACTAGGTAAATATGTCTTTAACTATTGGAATTGTTGGATTGCCAAACGTTGGTAAGTCCACTATGTTTAATGCTTTAACTCGCAACAACGTTTTGGCGGAGAATTATCCGTTTGCAACTATTGAGCCTAATACTGGTATTGTTCCGCTTCCGGATCATCGTCTTCCAGTTTTAGCTAAATTAGTTAATACTGAAAAGATTGTTCCAGCAACAGTTACTTTCGTTGATATTGCAGGAATTGTTAAGGGTGTCTCCGAGGGTGAAGGCTTGGGCAATAAGTTCCTTGCTAATATTCGCGAAGCAGACGCTATTTGCGAAGTTGTTCGCGCGTTTAATGACGACGATATTGTGCATGTTAACGGAAAAGTAGATCCTGCTGACGATATTGACACGATTAATACTGAGCTAATTCTTGCCGATATGCAAACTATTGATAATGCTTTGCCAAAGCTTGAAAAAGATTTGCGCGGTAAGAAAGTTACGCAAGAATACGTAGACGCTGTAAATAAAGCTAAGGAAATTCTTGAATCTGGCAAAACTATTGACCAGGCTCATAACGAAAAGCTTATTGATAAAAACGACGTGTATGATTTGCACTTGCTCACTGCTAAGCCATTTATTTACGTGTTTAACGTGGATGATTCGGAGTTGGCTGATGAAGATTTAAAGTCTAAACTTTCTGCATCTGTCGCTCCTGCAAAAGCAATATTCCTTAATGCTCAATTTGAGTCCGAACTTACTGAGCTCGACGAAGCAGATGCTCGTGAAATGCTTGAAGATGCTGGTTTGAAGGAATCTGGTTTGGATCAGCTTGCTCGCGTAGGATTCGATATTTTAGGTCTTCAAACCTATTTAACTGCCGGTGTTAAGGAAGTTCACGCCTGGCAGATTCATAAAGGCTGGACTGCTCCACAAGCTGCTGGTGTGATTCACACTGATTTTGAGCGTGGATTTATTAAGGCAGAAATTGTGTCATATGATGATTTTGTTGCTGCTGACGGTTCTATGGCAAAAATTAAGGAAGAAGGAAAGCTTCGTCTTGAAGGTCGCGACTATGTGATGCAAGACGGCGATATTGTTGAATTTAAGTTCAACGTATGAGATTGTTTGCGAAAATAAAAGCAGTATGATTCATATTTAATATTGCTGAATTAATAAGTGAAAAATATTGCTTTTTGCGCGTTGCATCTAATAATTTCCTGCTAAACTATTGGATGCAACGCTTTTGCATTTATATAGGAGACATAATGCAGTTTATTCGTAACATAATGAATGACATTAAAAAGTGCATTCGCATTGCTGCGAAAATGCGCAACTGGTGGAGGAGAAGCTCTAAAGCTGCTCGTATTACGTCTTCTGTTTTATTAGCTTCTTTGCTGATTGCATGGTTGTGCTTTATTATTTTCGAAACTGTTAATATGGTTTCTTACTCGTCTAGATACAGCGCAAAATTGCAGAATTCTGTATTAATTCAGCGCGAAAAAAATGCTTATAGTGACAATCTTGGTAATAAAGACAATGAGGTTGCTGATAATAAGTCGTTTGAAAAATATTTCGATAAATATTGCAAACAAAAGTTAGATAAATCAACGGTTAATCATGTTTTTTGGAAACATCCTACTGGTGGTGAATATCCAAATCTTTCAGGGGTTAAAGTTTCTGACTTAAAAGTTAATGTGGACTTAAAAAAGCAACGAGTGCATATTCTTGCCAATGGTAAAACTGTATATACAATGATTATGAGTTCTGGAATGGATGATTCCACTCCTCATGGTGATTATCACATTAATATGCGCGGAAAACATTTCTTTAATCATGAGGAAAAAGTTGGTGCTGATTATTGGGTTGGTTTTATTGGTGGAGAATACTTATTCCATTCGGTTCCAACGCGCTACAACTTTGGTGAATATATTCCGTCGGAAGGCATGAAGCTTGGAAAGCCTGCATCGCATGGCTGTGTGCGTTTAAGTGTTGCGGATGCCAAATGGTTTTATAAAAATATTCCTGATGGAACGGCTGTGCATATTAGATAGATTTTTCAAGAATACACGAAAATAAATTATCGAGAATATAAAATGAGGGTCTTCAAACGAAGACCCTCATTTGTTAAGCAAAACTATTTTGTAATGTTTTATTTAGAAGAACAGTACTGCAGCTGCATAAGCCAAAGCAACTAAAACAATAGAAGCTAGGAAGCTTGCTGCAAATGCTGCGCGACCTTGCTTGAAAATGGCTCGGAAGTTTACGTTAATTCCAAGTGCAGCCATAGCCATGCCAAGGAAAACGTATCCTGCTTCTACAAGAGTTGATGCGTGTGCTGCTACGAAAGGAACGTAAGTTCCAATAACAGATGCTGCAATAAAGCCAAGCATAAACCATGGGAAGCTAATCTTATGCTTTCCGCCATTTTCAACTTTGCTATGACGAGCATTCCACCAAATTGCAATAAAGATGGAGGCTGGAACGAGCATAAGAACTCGCGAGAGCTTCATGATTGTTGCAACATCGATACTATTGAACGCTCCGCCAGCTGCAACAGCATGTGCAATTTCGTGAAGTGATGCACCTGCTGTAATGCCAAGCTGCTGCTTAGTCATGCCAAAGTTAGGCAGGATGAAGATTTCAGCAAGAGCGTAAATAGTGCCCATAATTGCAACTGTTGCAACAGCCATAACTTCGTTCTGTTCTTTCTCATCTTCCTCTTCTGGAAGAACTGGCATTGAGCCAGAAAGACCCATAACTGCAGCAGCTCCACAAATACTTGTGCCTCCTGCTGTAAGCATTGCAAGCTGAGGATTTACTTTCAAGAGTTTAGCAATGTTATAAGTTACGCAAACCATTATTGCAACTAACACAGCTGCAATAGGCAAGCATTTAATGCCCTTGGTAAACAAATCATGCAAATTCAGCTTAAATCCGAGGAGAATAATACCTAGGCGAAGAAGTTTGTTTGCAATCAAACCAGCAGCGCTTTTAACGCCTGCTCGCCTTGAATCATTATTCATTCTGTACACGTGCAATGGCAGCTGCAGAGCCATGCCAACAAGCAACGCAATAATAAGAGCACCAAGTAATTGGAAACCTGGGTACTGCTTAAGCCAGCTGCCAATAAAGGAAGCTAGAAGTGTCAATACAGCAATAAGAGCCATATCGATGGTGCAGATTTTCTTTTTCCATGTATCAAAGAAATTAACCATTTAGCCAAGTATTCTCCCATAATCGGACAAAAACGAACATAAATTAAAAAAATTAAGCAAATTTTATATAATTTTGCTGCAAATAAACGCGACACGCCGACATAAAATCACATAATCGAACATAATAACTCAATTTATATCGCAGATATCTTTTGCTAGTAAATAATTCCTTGAAAAAATAAATAAAGCTGCGATTATGGTAAACGTATAAAGGAGATTTTATGAACAAGTGCACTGTGAAGATTAAGCGTGTGTATGAAACGGTTAGTGAAGATGATGGTGTGAGAGTCTTGGTTGATAGACTTTGGCCGCGTGGTATAAGCAAAGAATATGCTCATATTGACAAATGGCTTAAAGATATTGCTCCTACTTCGCAGTTACGCAAGTGGTTTAATCATGACCCGGAGCATTTTGAAGAATTTTCACATCGTTATGTTGAAGAACTTGATTCAAATCATGAAGCTGTTGGTGTGATTATGGATTTGTTTAATAAGTATCAAACTATAACTTTGTTGTATGCTGCAAAAAATCCAAAAGTAAATCACGCATTAGTTTTGCAAGAATATTTACAAAAATTACTTGCTTGAGTATGTGTTTACTAATTTTGCGATTGTTTAACTTTGCCTAACTTTAATTATTTTATAAACATAAGTTAGTAAGTATCAACTTTCGTTGGTGTTCATTGCATTCTTTTCAACACGCCGACCTTGCTTGATATTCCAACAAAAATAAAAAACAAAACTGTAATTTTTTTCTTATGCTCGACACTTTCGTTTTGCGACATTAGAATGTCCCTTTGGCATATGGGTCGGTGGTGCAATGGACCTCCCAGAAGCTGCCATCCCAGCGCTCAATGAGTGCTTGTTTTTTTAGCGACACTTGTTTTACACAACATTTTGCATAGCTTGTTTTTGCAAGGAGAAGAAATGAATTCATTATTCACGTGGCAGCTTCACGGTAATGGCAAAACGTTAAAGCCTGGTGAAGTTGTAGAGCCAGACGAGCGTTTGACTTGGACTCGTACTGCTGGAATTGGTGCTCAGCATGTTATTGCAATGTTTGGTGCTACGTTCTTGGTGCCTATTCTTACGGGCTTTGATCCATCAACAACATTGATGTTCACTGCTATCTCTACAGCACTGTTCTTACTTATTAACGCAAATAAGCTTCCTAGTTATCTGGGAAGCTCTTTTGGTCTTATAGCACCTGTTATGGCTGTAACAACAGCTCATAAAGGTATTGCAGTTGCAAGCTTTGGCATTATGTGCACAGGTTTGCTTCTTGCTCTTATAGGTGTGCTTGTACATTTTGCAGGAGCTAAGTGGATTGACATTATTATGCCACCTGTTGTAAACGGTGCAATCGTTGCAATTATTGGTTTTAATTTAGGACCTGCAGTTTGGACTAACTTCCAGAAAGCTCCAGATACAGCTCTTGTGACATTAGTTGCTGTAATGCTTATTGCTGTAGTATTTCGCGGTCTTCTTGGTCGTTTAAATATTCTTTTAGGTGTTCTCGTTGGTTACGCTTATGCATGCTTCCAAGGTCAAGTCGATTTTAAAAAGATTGAAGAAGCTTCTTGGATTGGTTTTCCTAAATTCCACACGCCACAAGTTGATTTCTCTGTTCTACTTATGTTCTTGCCGGTAGTACTTGTTCTCATTGCAGAAAATGTTGGTCACGTAAAGTCTGTAGCTCAAATGACTGGTCGCGACTATGACTCTAAGATTGGAACTGCATTATTCGCAGATGGTTTTGGTACAGCTATTGCTGGTTTATTTGGCGGCTGTGGTACCACCACGTACGGTGAAAATATCGGTGTTATGGCTGCAACAAAGGTTTATTCTACTGCAGCTTATTGGTGTGCTGCAGCTTTTGCTTTTATATTGAGCCTTTGCCCAAAGTTTGGCGCTGTTGTAAATTCAATCCCAGCTGGTGTTCTTGGTGGCGTGACCACTTTGCTTTACGGCATGATTGGCATGATTGGCGTAAGAATCTGGGTAGAAAACAAAGTTAACTTCGATAAGCCAGTAAATATTATGATTGCTGCAATCGTTATGATTATTGGTATTGCTAACTTCCAGTTCGCTATTTCTGGAATTCAGTTCAACGGTATTGCAATCGGAACCGTTGTGGTGTTGGTTGTATACCACTTACTGAAGGCTATTGGAAAGCTTACTGGTACGATTGCTAAAGATGATCCTGATGTTGCCTAGCTTAAATACTCCAATTTGATTTAATTTAATCGCTTTAAGCGCGTTCGCATTAACTTGCGGGTGCGCTTTTTGTAATTAATTTTGATTACATAATATATAGATTGGGAATAATTAGTATAGTATCATTAACCTTATGTTGAAGCTCATCATAGAAGTAATTATTGGCATTATGTGGGTTGTTGCTGGTGCATATATGGCTAAAAATAATAAAAATAGTAAGAGCAGTGCGAGCAATAAAAGTAACAAAAATGTACAGACTATATTCTCAATGATGATGAGAAAGATAACAACAATAAGCTTAAGAATGAAAGAAATTGTTCTATGAAAGTTAATCTGAATTTTGCAAAATTTACTTATACTGCAAAAAAGTGGAGGTGGATTCTTGCGATAGTAGTGTTAATTGTCGCGTTTGCTGTAGCTGCAATATTTGCTCTCGCAAGGTTCATAACTGATTGCATGTGGTATTCGCAGCTTGGATTTGAAAGTGTTATTTGGATTCAGCTTGCAGCAAAAGTGGGCGTTTGGGTGCTTTATGCAATATTAATGTCTGCTTTTGGATACTTGTCTGCAGCTTTGGCAATAAAAGCGCGTCCAAGCAATGCAGATGGAACTTATATTCGAATTAAAGGCAATGTTATTGATTTAAAGCAGGGAATTAGTTCAAAGCTTGCTTTGCATGTTGCAGGAATTTTTTCATTGATTGTAGGCGCAGTATTTGGATTTAAATTCTACAATCATTGGGCGCAAATTTTGTTAATGTTTAACGCCCAACCTTTTGGCATTAAAGATCCGCAATTTGGAATTGACAATGGCTTCTATGTATTTGTGCTTCCAGGATTAAGGTTATTTATAAGCGCATTTGTGCTTTTATTGGTAATATCTCTTGTTTTCTCTATTATTACGCACATTCTTATGGGAGCAATTCGTTTTAGTATGCCTATCGATGGTAAAGGCATATTAAGTATTACAAAACGAGCACGTAGACAAATTTCTGTATGGTTTATGCTTGTGATTTTGACATGGGCACTTCAACAGATTTTAGACATGTTCGCTTTAGTAACTCTTGATGGATCTCGAATTACAGGCGGCTCATACACTGACATGAATGCTGGTGTTCCTGGAAGCATAGCAATGGCAGTGATAACAGTGTTAGTTGGTTCTGTTATTGCATTTTGGTTTATGAAATCTCATGCTTTATCTGTAGAAGCACCAATTTCAGTGCGTTTTAAAACAGCAATTAAGGCATGGAAAACACCAATTATTGCTTTAGCTTTTATGATTGTTTGCTCAATTGTTATATCTTTCGCTTGGCCGGCACTTGTGCAGCGATTTAAAGTTGCTCCTAATGCTCAGGAATTGGAAGCTACTTATATTCAGCGTAATATCGATGCAACAAAGTTTGCTTACGGGCTAAATAACGTAAAGAAAGAATCGTATAACGCTACTTCTAAAGGTAAATCAGGTGCATTATCAAAAGAAGCAGAGTCAACTGCGCAAATTCGTTTGTTAGATCCACAAGTTACGTCTCCAACGTTCCGTCAATTGCAGCAATCGAAGCAATATTACACTTTCGCAGATACGCTTTCAGTTGATAAATACGATATTGACGGTGTAAGTCAAGATACGGTTATTGCTGCGCGCGAGCTTGATTTAGCTGGCAACGATAATCGAAACTGGGTTAATGATCATACAGTTTATACGCATGGCTATGGAATTGTTGCAGCTTACGGAAATAAAGTAACAACAGATGGACAGCCACAATTTATGGAGTATGGTATTCCTGCTCAAGGCAAACTTACTAAGTCACAAAAGTATGAACCGCGTATTTACTTCTCACCAAATGCTCCTAAGTATTCTATCGTTGGTTCTCCAAAAGGGACATCTCCATGGGAATTTGATTATCCGACTGGCTCTCAAGGTGCTTTAACTACTTTCAAAGGCAATGGTGGTCCAAGTTTAGGAAACTTCTTCTCTAAACTTTTGCATGCAATTAGATTTGAGTCTGATCAGATTCTTTTTTCTGACCGTGTGACTTCTAAATCTCAAATTTTGTATGATCGTGATCCTAAGACACGCGTGTCTAAGGTTGCTCCTTACTTAACTTTGGATGGTCGAGTTTATCCTGCAGTAGTAGATGGTCGCGTTAAGTGGATTGTTGATGGCTATACTACTTCTGATTCTTACCCTTATTCTCAAATGACTGATTTTGGTAAGGTAACTCAAGATTCCACAACAACAACTTCTCATTCTATTAAAGGGTTGACAAATCAGCGCGCAAACTACATTCGTAATTCTGTGAAAGCTACAGTTGATGCTTATGATGGATCTGTTGATTTGTATGTGTGGGATACGAAAGACCCTGTGATTAAAGCATGGCGTTCAATTTTCCCAGGTCATTATCATGACATTTCTAAGATTTCTGGCGATTTGATGAAGCATTTGCGTTACCCAGAAAGCTTGTTTAAAGTTCAACGTCACTTATTAGCAAAGTATCACGTCGATACAGCAAGCCAATTCTTCTCTGGAGAAGACTTCTGGCAGATTCCTGTTGATCCAACTGAATCTCAAAAAGCACAAAAAGAAGATATTTTGCAACCTCCATACTATTTGACTTTGCAAACTGGAGACGCAAAGAAACCAGTATTTTCGCTTGTTTCTACTTATATTCCGGCAGGTAAAAGTACTCGTGAAATATTAACTGGTTTCTTGTCTGTTGATTCAGATGCGGGGGATACTCCTGGAAAGATTGGTCCAAATTACGGTAAGATTCGTTTGCAAGAATTACCTAAGATATCTAATGTTCCAGGACCTGGTCAAGCTCAGAATAATTTCAACGCTAATGCAAATGTTTCTAAAGAATTGAATTTGCTTGAATCCGGTTCTACTAAAGTTAAGCGCGGCAATTTGATTACATTGCCTCTTGGCGGTGGGCTGGTTTATGTAGAGCCTGTTTATGTGCAATCTAGCGGTTCTACTAGCTATCCTTTGCTTAAGAAGGTGTTAGTTGCGTTTGGAGATCAAGTTGGATTTGCAGATACGTTAGATGAAGCACTTAATCAAGTATTTGGCGGAAACTCAGGCGCTTTGGCTGGAGATGCTTCTAATAATTCTTCTTCAAACAATGCTGCTGAAAATAATGAATCTAAGGATGCTGATTCTAAAGAAGGTACTTCTAAGGAAAATGAGTCTACGAATTCAGAAAAATCTCATTCTATGAGCCAAAAAGCTAAAGAAGCGCTTAAACGTGCGGCTCAAGCATTAAAAGATTCTGATTCTGCTATGCGATCCGGAAACTGGGAAGCTTACGGAAAGGCACAAAAAGAGTTGAGCGATGCTATTAATGAAGCAATGAAAGAAGAATCAGGTAAGTAAGTAGGTTTTCGTTAATATATCAGTTTGTGAGTTACAAAAGTAGCGAATGTTACGTTATTTTCGTTACTTTTGTAGCTCACATGGGCTGTTTTAATTCATTTCACAATTGGTTATCTGGATCCTCATCTTCGTCTGCTGAGCCAAGCAGAATTCTTTCACAAACGTTAACGATGCACATAAGAAGCGCAGTAAGAATTATTATTACTATTGTTGCAGAAAAAATAAGTGGTGTTCTAAATGAGTTATAAGCGAATTGAAGCCAAATTCCTAGCCCATCTTTAGCTCCCAAATATTCTGCAGTTGAAGCAGTTCCAAAAACATAAGCTGCACTAATGCGTATGCCACCAAAAATCTGGCGAGCTGCAACCCTTAATTTAACATGCCACAAAGTCCAAGTTCTACTTGCTCCACAAGTTAAAGCAACATCTGTATAAAAACTTGGAACAGCGTCAAGACCTCGTATAGTTTGCACAGCAATAGGGAACATGCTGAAAACCATTACGATTACAATTTTTCCAGATATTTCAAAACCAAACCAAATCAAAAAAATTGGCGCAATAGAAATTAATGGCATAGTTTGCGCTGCGCATAAAAGCGGGAATAAAGCAGATTTAACAAGCTTACAAACATGGAAAATAACACCTAAAAGAATTCCAACTACTATTGCAATAGAAAAACCGATAACTGTTTCTTGTGTTGTAATTAATGCTGCAGGTAATAGAGTTGGCAAAGAGTCAGCTGTTGATTGAGCAATTGAAGATGGTGTTGGAATCAAATTTTCCGAAATTTTATAATATTCGCATGCGTACTGCCAAAAAACAAGTAAAACTATTACAGAAAATACAGTTGGCAGATATTTAATTAGCATACGTTTAAAACGCGATTGCGTCATGAAAACTCGATTCCTTTCTGTAAATGACTTCGATTGCTGCCCCAACCGAATTATTTAAGACTACAAATAGCATGTACATTCTATTAGAAGCGCACAACTTCTGTGAATTTAATAGTGTACATGATTTTTATTTGTCTCTTTAACCGTGCATAATCTAAATGTTTCGTGAGTCAATGTGTGGCAAACTGTAGCAGGTTGAATCTGCGCAGGGGCATTGAACGGCGCGAGCTAGGCCCTTTGTTACCGTTTTCTGCCGAGTTCGTGTCACTTTCCCAGAAGAACGGTACAAGAAACAAAGTAGGGAACTCATGAATATGCGTATTGTAAAGCGTACTCTTGCGTTTGTTCTTTCTGCGTGCTGCGTATTTTCTTTCTCGGCATGTGGATCTGCAAGTAGTAGTAAGAATGCAAATCTTCGTAAAGTGTCGTTTATGCTATTTTGGGCACCGGATACTAATCATATTGGTATTTATGTTGCTAAGCATAAAGGATGGTTTAAAGATGCTGGATTAGATGTCAATATACTTGCTGTTGCTCAGACTGGTTCGGAACACGCAGTTGATAGTGGTGTTGCTGATTTTGCTCTTAGTACTTTGACAAATGCTGCTGATTTTTCAACAAAGGGAGCAAATCTTGAGCAAGTTATGCAAGTTCAGCAAAAGCCAAGTGCTATTTGGTGTTCACTTGCTTCGAACAATAAAATTCATTCTCCAAAAGATTTTGATGGTCGTACTTTTGCAACTTTTGGTTCAGCTGAAGGTGATGCTGTAATTCGTAGGATGATTCAACACGATGGTGGTCAAGGTAAGTTCGACAAAGTGACTGTTGGAACTTCAACTTTTAGAACTCTTGAATCTGGCAAAGCTGATTTTGGTGGTTTCTACGGCACTTGGGAAGGTGTACAGTCTGAAATGTTTGGGCCAAAGCTTCGCTGCTTCATGGAGGGCGACTACGGTGTACCAGGTCAGCCAGATACTATTGGAATAATCGCAAATAAGCGTACTGTAGCTAAAGACCCTAAGCTTGTTCGAGCATTTGTTAAAGCTGCAAAGCGCGGATATGAGTATGCTTATGAACATCCTGATGAGGCTTCTGAAATTCTTGTGAAAGAAGCAAAAGATGCTAATCTCGACATAAAGTTTGTTCAGCGTAGCATGAAGATGATTGTTGACGGTCAATATTGGGGCAATCGCGCGGATATTAAGAGCGGAAAATTTGTGTTCGGAACCACTGATGTTAAAGGCGCTCAAGCTTACTTTAACTTCTTAAGTAAGGAAGGTGCTTACACTGATTCTAAAGGCAAAGTAACTCATAAAACTCCGCAAGCAAAAGAATTGTCTACTGACGAATTTTTGAAATAAATAACATAATGACTTGAGTCTTGATAGAATAGGCTGAAGTATATAAGGGCGTATCGAGTAGTTGTAATTTTACGTTCAGCTACAATCGATGCGCCCGTTTTGTTGTTTTGCTAAATATTTGAATGGGGAGTGGTCTGCCATGGCATCGGATTTTTGGCTTATTGCTGGCTTGGGAAATCCTGGTACAAAATATGAGGGTACTAGACACAACATGGGTTTTATGGTTGCAGACGTTTTGGCACAACGTTGGTCAGTATCTCTTTCTGATCACAAAGGTTTAGCTAAACTTGGCAAAGGTGTTATGAATCTTGATGGTCGCGTAGCAAAGTTTTTCCTTGCTAAACCGTTGACTTTTATGAATGATTCTGGTGCTGCAGTATCTTCTATAAGCTCCTATTATCAAATAGAACCGGATCATATTGTGATAATTCACGATGATATGGATTTAGATTTTGGGCGCATTAAAGTAAAAGCAGGAGGTTCTGCTGGAGGACATAACGGTATTCGTTCTATCGATCGCTCTCTTGGTACTCCTCAATATTCTCGAGTGAGAATGGGTGTTGGTCATGCGCAGCGTGGTGCTCATGCGCACGATAATACTGTCAATTGGGTTCTTGGAGGTTTTGCTGCAGCTCAAAAATCTGATCTTCCAAACTTTTTAGCAGATGGTGCTGATGCTGCAGAAAGTATTATTTTCCATGGATTAGCAGCAACGCAGGAGAAGTTTAATGGCCGCTGATAGCAGGTCTAATATCAAAAACAACAAGAATGATAAGACTGATGATATTTCAGTAATAAGCTTGAGAGATATTCTTAATGATTTATCAACTAAGGATTCACTTTTTAAAGCTTTATCTGAATATAATCTTGATGCGATATCTGATTATTGTTGCGAAAGTGCAAATAAAAATCGTAAAGATTTAGATTCAATAAGTGGAGATTTAACAATTTCTTCTCCTATTGGCATTCGTTCTGCTATTGTTGCTGCATTAGCTAAGAAAAAGCCGGTTGTTGTTATTGTTCCATCGAGTAGAGATGCTGAAGATTTTATTGCGTCTGTGCGTGATTGGTACGATGGTGATTCTCAAGACGTTGCTAAATTAGAAGCTTGGGAAACGTTACCTCATGAAAGGCTCTCGCCTAGGGCAGATACTGTTGCTAGCAGGATTGCAGTGTTTCGTAGGCTTTGTCATCCTGAAAATAACACATCACTTTTTGGTCCGATTCGCGTGTTGGTTATGCCTGTGCGATCGCTTATTCAGCCTGTAGTTGAAGGCATTGGTGATATAGATCCTCTGTTATTTGAGTGCGGAAAAGAATTAACTCTTGAATATGCTGTGAAACGTTTGGTAGAAAACGCATATACTCGTGTTGATTTGGTGATGGAACGCGGAGAGTTTGCTGTTCGCGGTGGAATTATTGACGTTTTTGCGCCAACGATGACACATCCTGTGAGAATTGAATTTTTTGGTGATGAAATTGATACTATAAAGCAATTTCATGCTTCTGATCAGCGCACTTATGGCAATAATATTGCAAGTATTTGGGCTACGCCTTGTCGTGAGCTTCAGATTACAGAAAAAATTTGCAAGCGCGCGCGTTCTCTTATTGGAGCAATTCCAAATGCTGACGATATGCTTGAATCAATCGCAAATTCTATACCTGTAGAAGGTATGGAGTCTTTGTTGCCTGCACTAGTGGATCGCATGGAATCAGTGCAAAATATGCTTCCAAAGGAATCTGTTATTATTCTATCTGATCCCGAAAAATGCCGTAGAGCTGCAGATGACGTAACTGCTACAGCTAACGAATTCTTAGCAGCTAGTTGGCATGTTGCTGCTTCTGGTCACGGTTCTGGAGCTCCAATAACATTCGATCAAGCTAATTTCTTGGATTTTGATGAAACGATTTCATCGTTAGAATTGTCTAATCATGACGTATGGAAATTAACATCTTTTGGTGTTGACAATCAAATTTATGGAAATATTGCGTTGCCAGCATCGGCGCCACAAGAGTTTCGAGGAGATGAATCAAAAGTTTCTGGTGGCATCACATCTCTTGTCAACAATGGTTTTGCTGTAACTATTACTGCAGCGGCTTCTGGTACTCTTGCACGCTTGAGACGCGCTATATATGCGACTGGTGTACATGAATTTACTACAGTGCGCTCAAGTATTTCGGATGGCTTCATTGATAATGTTGCGCGTATCGCGATTCTTACAGAGCGTGATCTGACAGGTAAATCTTCTGCATCAGCTCAACTAAAAACTCCAAAACGCAGGCGCAAAGCAATCGACCTAATGGAACTAAAGCCTGGTGATTTCGTTGTGCACGAGCAGCATGGTATTGGATGTTTTGTTGGCATGAAACAACGTAATATTGCTGTTTCGGGTGGTAGTGCAACTCGCGAATATTTAGTCATTGAATATGCTCCTAGCAAACGTAACGCTCCTAACGATAAGCTTTTTATTCCAACTGATCAGCTTGATTTAGTGAGTAAATATATAGGTGCAGAAATACCAAAGCTTAACAAGCTCGGAGGTTCCGACTGGGCTCAAACTAAAGCAAAGGCTAAAAAGCATGTTCATGAAATTGCTGAAAATCTTATTAAACTTTATTCAGCAAGGCAGCAATCTCGCGGATTTGCATTTAGTAAAGATACTCCTTGGCAAAAAGAGTTGGAAGACGCATTTCCTTATCAAGAAACTGCTGATCAGCTTACAACTATTGACGAAGTAAAAGCAGATATGGAAAACCCAATCCCAATGGATCGCTTAATTTGTGGAGATGTTGGTTTTGGTAAAACTGAAATTGCGTTACGTGCAGCTTTTAAAGCTGTGCAGGATTCCAAGCAAGTTGTTGTTTTAGTTCCAACGACCTTGCTTGTTCAGCAGCATTACGAGACTTTTACAAATCGCTTTGAAGGCTTCCCTGTAAAAGTTGCTGCAATGAGTAGATTCCAAACTTCTAAAGAGATTGAAGAAACTTTAGCTGGATTGCAAGATGGAAGCATTGACGTTGTTATTGGAACGCATAAGCTTTTGAATCCTAGTATAAAGTTCAAAGATTTAGGTTTGGTTATTATTGACGAAGAGCAGCGTTTTGGTGTGGAACATAAGGAAACGCTTAAAGCTTTGCGCACAAACGTTGACGTATTAAGTCTTTCGGCAACGCCAATTCCTAGAACTCTTGAAATGGCTGTAACTGGTATTCGTGAAATGTCTACTCTTGCAACTCCTCCAGAAGATAGGCTTCCAGTTTTGACTTATGTTGGCGCTTATGAAGATTCGCAAGTATCAGCTTGTATTAAGCGAGAATTGTTGCGCGGAGGACAGGTTTTTTATGTTCATAACCGCGTAGAAGATATTAGTTCTGTTGCAAACAAAATTAACGAGCTTGTGCCAGATGCGCGCGTTGCTATTGCGCACGGAAAAATGGGTGAAAAGCAGCTTGATGCTGTAATTCGCGATTTTTGGCATAGAGATATTGACGTGCTCGTGTGCACTACGATTATTGAAACCGGTCTTGATATTTCTAATGCGAATACGCTTATTGTCGATCACGCAGATAGATTCGGTTTAAGCCAGTTGCATCAGCTTCGTGGTCGAGTAGGTAGAGGTCATGAGCGTGCTTACGCTTACTTCTTGTATGATCCAACTAAGCCAATGACTCAGCAGTCTCACGATCGTCTTGCAACTATTGCTCAGCACACGGCTTTAGGTTCTGGTTTTGATGTTGCTATGAAAGATTTGGAACTTCGAGGAACTGGAAATCTTCTTGGTGACGAACAAAGTGGGCATATTGAGGGAGTCGGTTTTGATTTGTATGTTCGTATGGTTTCTGAAGCTGTTGAAAAATATAAGGAACCTGAAAGAGTTGAGCCTGTTTGCGTAACTATTGATCTTCCCGTTGAAGCTTCTCTTCCAGTTGATTATATTGCTTCTGACAAGCTTCGTTTGGAAGCGTACAGGAAGCTTGCTGCTGCTAAGGATAATAGTGATTTGCAAGAACTTCACGATGAGCTTCTTGATCGCTTTGGTAATCCGCCTGAAGAGTTTGAGTCTTTGTGTGATGTTGCTCGTTTGCGTTTTAAAGCACGCGAGATTGGTATTACGCAAATCAGCTCTCAAGGAAAATCAGTACGAGTTGTTGGCATCGATCCAAAAGAGTCTGTGATGATGCGTTTGAAGCGTATTTATAGAGGATTGCAGTATCGTCCTCTTACTCATATGCTTATTGTTCCAGCTCCTTTTGAATCTTCACTCGGTGCTGGTTCAATGAGTGAATCAGATATTCTTAAGTGGTCTAAGCAATTACTTGAAGACTTAGCGTGGTGATTTGTAATATCTGTTGCAATATAAGTGTTAAAAATATTTATTGCAATGCCATGCGTAGTTCGTCTTCTATTTCAACGTGATTATTTGGACGCTTTTGTGCATCAAGTTGGCTTCGATTAATATTCCAGTTTTTCTCGATGATTCCGTCTTTGATCATAAGAATTCTGTCAGAAAGTCTTACTGCTTCGGAAATATCGTGCGTGACCATTATTGTGGTCCAACCATGTTTCTGTCTTAGATTATCAAGCAAATCTTGCATGTCTAAACGAGTTAAAGCGTCTAATGCTCCGAAAGGCTCGTCTAAAAGTAGTAATTCAGGATTATGAACTAAAGCTCTAGCTAATGAGACTCGTTGGGCTTGACCACCTGAAAGTTCTGATGGCCATTTCGAACCATAATTATTAAGTTGCATATCGTTAAGAGCTTTTTCTGCAATAGATTTTAGTTCTGATTTGTTTCCTTGCATGCCGAAAACTACGTTCTTACTTACTGTTAGCCATGGTATTAATCTTGCATCTTGGAAACCTATTGCTTGATGTTGTGTGACGTTTATTGTTCCAGAATCAGGTTTGATTAATCCTGAAATAACTTTAAGAAGAGTGGTTTTTCCGCATCCTGAGCGTCCTATTAGAGATACGAATTCGCCTTTTTTAATATTTAGATTTATATCTCGTAATATTTTAGCGTTATTTTTAAAAGTCGCGCCAATATGTTCTAGAGTAACGCAGTAAGAGTTATCTTTAGTCTCATAGTTTTCTTCTATTTGAGTGTTCATATTTACTCCTACTGCGTTGCTCTAAATCATGTTTATATAATCTTGTTATATAACTTTGTTTTAATTTTGATTAATCAGTTATATATTATTTTATTTTGATATTTAATTTTGTTTTTTATGAATATGTGTTTTATGGATAAATGAATTAATTTACTTTGTGCAATCCATTACAGAATCTTTCAAATTCTTTGGAGCTTGCTTAATTAAACCATATTTCACGTATTCTTTAGCCTGAGTTTCCATCATTTTCAAACCTTTTTCATCGATTGGACGAATAGTTGGATTGTCAAACTTTTCAATTTGCTTAATAATAGTTTCGCTTGCTCCGAGCTGCTTGTATGCGTTTCCAATAACATTGTTTTCTTTATGAGACTTTTCTGCTTCGCGAACAAGAGCCTTGTACATCTTCTTAACAAGATCTGGATGCTTTTTGGCAAAGTTCTTAGAAACAACGTGAATAGTAACGTTCATATTGCCGTACTTTTTAGCATTTACAAGCAATTTTGCGCCTGGAGTTGTCATTGCTGCAGCAAGATTCTGATCGAATGAGGAAATTGCGTCAATCTGTCCAGAAGTAAATGCTGCTTGGAAGTTCTTAGGGCTCATCTCAACTTTGTTAACTTTAGAAACGTCTAAACCGCTTTTATCAAATGCGCGGTGAAGCATGTAATCGCCAGTGTCACCGTTGTGAATAATAGCAACTTTCTTACCATATAAGTCTTTTAGTGTTTTCACTCCGCTTTTTGCGGATGCAACGATTCCTTGAGAATCACCATTGTAATATTCGAGCGCAAAAGCTACCCATGGCTGTCCTTCAGCAATCAAATCAATGAAGCGTCCAGTTCCAGTAGTTGTAGCATCTGCATTTCCGCTCATCACAGCAGTAAGACCGTCAACTGGAGTGTAAGGACCAGTGTAAGTTACTTTAGATTTTCCAAATTCTTCTTGAAGGAATTTCTCATTTTTCAAAGTAGTTAGATAATTTGCTGTAGAAAGATAAGCAACTCTCATAGTTCCAGCATCTTCTTTTGAAGAAGCGTTTGATGATTTTTGTGAGCTTCCGCAAGCTGCAAGAGATACAGTTGCACAAGCAGCGCAGATTAATGCAATAATGCTCTTTTTAGAAAATCGCATTTTTAAATTGGCCATGATATACAGCTCCTTTTGTTTGTTGTTTTGTTTGTTGTTTTGTTTATCTGTTGTTTGTTTGGTTGTTATTATTTGGTTGTTGATTCTAAATATTGACTGATTCTTAAAAAGCAATTTAATGCATTTTAAAAAGTAGTTAACTTTAGAAAAATGTTGATATTACTAGATTATTGGCGTGATTTTTTATCTAATCTGCGTTCGGGTATAAGAAGATACTCTAATATGTTTGCAGTAAGCTCGGATCCAAGACCTGCAATTGCGTACATAATAACGCATGCCATCATTTGATCTGGTCTAAAGAATTCTTGTGCTCTTGAAAGAATGTATCCAATTCCAATAGAAGAATTGACTGTTTCGCAAGTCACTAATGCAACCCATGCTACAGATATTGCAAATCGCAAACCTGTCATAAAACTTGGAAGTGTGCCGCGAAGCAAAATAGATATAAAAATAGTAGATTTTTTAACGTGATAAACCTGCGCTAATTCAAGAAGTTTTGGATCAATATTACGCACTCCGTCGCGAATATTAACGTACATAGGTCCAAAAACGCCAACAGCTATAAGTGCTATTTTCATCGTTTCATCTATTCCGAGGAAAATTATTAATATTGGAGCTAAAGCCGGGAATGGAATTGACCTCAACATGTGGCTTGGTTTATCAACTACAATATTGCCAAGCTTACTGCCTCCTGCAAGTATTCCTGCTGGAACAGAAAAAATAATTCCTAACAAAAGTCCTAAAAGAACTCGTAAAATACTTATTCCTAAGGATTTTAATAATATGCCTTCGTTGTTTAAATCAATAAAAGCTTGTATTACTTCATATGGGGATGGCAAAGAACGGTCTTCGGTTGGAGAAAGAGTTGTGAAAAACCATAAAACCAAAATGAGGATAGTTGAAATCCACACTTTACATGAAGATACCGCTTTAAATGCAATCTTCAATATGTTCTTCGCTTTATTAGGCGAACTGTAAGTCATGCGACAATCCCTTCGATAGTTTTAGCTATATCAGGTTCAACGAGTGTATTCTCAGCGCAACACTATATGTATTGTTGTTTGGCACGATGTAGTTGCGCACCCCGTGTCTGAGGTCATTATCACTTAAGGGTATGGACAAGTATATTTTAAATCGATATTTATAAACGATATTGCTTAAAAATATACAATTGGCTAATATGACTCGAATTAAATCAAAATATTGTGAACGTTCACGGCATAAATACGCTGGTACTCAATATAACGTCCATAAAACGCACTAATCTTAAAAGAGTCATCACAACCCATAGGTATAAAGGAGTAGTTGTGGCAGCTATTGAAAGCGTATATGCACGCGAAATTTTGGATTCTCGTGGAAATCCTACTGTTCAGGTTTATTTGGAGACCGAAGATGGCGCTCAGGGTATTGGTTTAGTGCCTTCTGGTGCTTCTACTGGTGAAGCAGAAGCTTGGGAACGTCGCGATGGCGACAAGTCCCGTTATCAAGGCAAGGGCACGTTGGAAGCTGTTAAGGCTGTCAACGAGGTAATCGCACCTAAGGTTATTGGCATGGATGCCACCGATCAGCGCGCTCTTGATGAGACGATGATTGAGCTTGATGGCACGCCAAACAAGGGCAAGCTTGGTGCTAACGCAATTCTCGGCGTTTCCCTCGCTGCTCTCTACGCTGCTGCTGAATCCGCTCAGCTTCCGTTGTACCGCTACATTGGCGGCACCAATGGTCACATTCTTCCAGTTCCAAACATGAACATCATGAACGGTGGTGCTCACGCTGATTTCGCAACCGATATTCAGGAGTACATGATTTCTCCTTACGGTTTCGCAACCTACAGTGATGCTTTGCGCGCTGGTGTTGAGGTTTATCACACCTTGAAGAATGTTTTGAAGAAGGAAGGCTTGGCTACTGGTCTTGGTGACGAAGGTGGCTTCGCTCCAAAGATGAAGTCCAATGAGGATTCCTTGAAGTACATCATGGATGCAATCGAAGCCGCTGGTTACGAGCCAGGCAAGCAGATTGGTATTTCTCTTGACGTTGCTTCTTCTGAGTTCTACAACAAGGAAACTGGTAAGTATCGTTTTGATGGCGAAGAGCGCGAATCTGCTTACATGCTTGATTACTACGAGAAGCTCATCAACGAGTATCCAATCGTTTCCATTGAAGATCCATTCCAGGAAGAAGGATGGGATGATTGGGCAGAAATCACCAAGCGTCTTGGTGATCGTTTGCAGTTCGTTGGCGATGACTTGCTTGTCACCAATCCAAAGCGTTTGGCTAAGGGTATTGAGCTTGGTGCAGCTAACTCCTTGCTCGTGAAGTTGAACCAGATTGGTTCCGTTACCGAAACCCTCGACGCTATTGAGCTTGCAACTAAGAACGGCTTCACTTCTATGGTTTCCCATCGTTCTGGCGAGACTCCAGATACCACCATTTCTGATCTTGCTGTTGCTAAGAACACTGGCCAAATCAAGACTGGTGCTCCTGCTCGTGGCGAGCGTATTGCTAAGTACAACCGCTTGCTTGAGATTGAGGAAGAGCTTGGTTCTACCGCTCAGTATGCTGGTTACAGCGCATTCAAGGCTTGCAAGAAGTATATGAAGTAACTTTTAGTTTTAAGTAACTTAGTGGCTTCTTGAGTCTTTGAGTTTTAACGGTCAGTCGTGTTTACGGCTGACCGTTTTTCGTATATTTTAGCGATTTTTTGAAAAAATATATAAATTTTTCTAACATTACTTTTATTCTCATCAAAATAGTGCTATTTTTTATGGAAAACTAAAAACGGAAGGAGATGTTTCATATGAGAAAAGTCGCAGTTATAGGCATGGGAAACGTTGGTGCAGCAGTAGCGCATCAACTTGTTGTTGGCGGTCACGCTGATGATTTGTACCTTTATGATACAAACGAGGCAAAGGTGAATGCCGACGCATTGGATTTTGAAGATTCAATGGATAATGTGCCTTTTAACGTTAATATTACGGTTAATGATTATGAAGCATTAAAAGACGTAGAGGTAATCGTAAGCGCCTTGGGTCACATAAAGCTTTTGGACGTTCCTCATCCAGATCGTTTTGCAGAGCTTAAGTATAATCGTAAGGAAGTTGCAGAAGTTGGTGCAAAGATTAAGGCTTCTGGATTCCACGGTGTTTTGATTGACATAACAAATCCTTGCGACGCTATTTGCCAGCTTTACAAGGAAGCTACTGGTCTTCCTTACGAAAAGATTATTGGAACTGGCACTTTGCTTGATTCTGCGCGCTTGCATCGTGCAGTAGGCAAGTTCTTTGGCGTGCATCCAAAGGCTGTTAAGGGATATAGCTTAGGAGAGCATGGTGATTCGCAATTTGTTGCGTGGTCCACAGTTAAAGTCTTTGAGCAGCCTATAACAGAGCTTATTAAAGAAAAGAACATGGATTTAGACGCTATTGATGAGGAAACTCGCGAAGGCGGATTTACAGTGTTCTACGGAAAGAAGTACACAAACTACGGTATTGCTGCTGCTGCAGTTCGTTTAGTGGATGCAGTTCTTTCGGATTCTAAAGAGCAAATGCCTGTTTCAAACTATCGCGAAGAATACCATTCTTATCTTTCATACCCAGCAATTGTTGGTAGAGAAGGAATTGTTAAACAATGCCAGCTTGATTTGACTCAAGAAGAGTTGCAAAAATTGCAACATTCTGCAGATACAATTTTAAGTAAAGCTCAAGCAAAATAGATAAGTCAAAAATAAAATAACTAAAAAATACTACTTTTGAATCTAAAATATTTTTACAGATTTTAGATAAAAGCGTATTGAAAAATGTCGTTGTAGGTTTGATTGCTCTTCAAGAGTATTGAATTTACAGCGACATTTTTGTTATAAAAATTTTTGATATTAGATTATTTATTGTTTGAATTCATAAAGTTGGCTAGTCCTAACTGTTCATGATATATACTTTTAACTATAAATTGAATTATTTTTTTTTGGGGGAAATATGATTTCTAGTGCATACATAAGTGTTGGAAGTAATATAGGTGATAGATTACTTAATTTGCGTCAAGCTGTTTCGCTATTGAAGCAAAATTCGCATATAAGCAATATTATCGTTTCTTCAGTGTATGAAACTGAGCCAGTTGGTGACGTAGTGCAAGACAGTTTTTATAACATTGCTTTACGCTTGGACACTGATTTAACAGCTTTTGAATTGCTTGATTTTATTCATGATATTGAACAGCGTCTTCACAGAAAGCGCATAGTTCGTTGGGGTCCTCGAACAATCGATTTAGATATTATTGATTTTGGTGGTCAAACTATAAAAAGTGAAAATCTTACGATTCCGCACAAAGAAAGAGATAATCGCAGATTCGTATTAGTTCCTTTGCTTGAAATAAGCGCAGACGATGCAAATTATCATGAGCTTATCCAAGATAAGCTTAATAAAACTAGCGACACTAATTGGATTAATATTATTGAAAGTAGAGAAGTTTTTAATTAGTTTGGAATATAAATTTAGTTTTTTAAATATGAGGTTTTAGAAAGAAAGAATACAAATGCGAATTATTGAAAGCAATTTGGAGAATGCGTCTTCTAAAAGTATTGCAGATATAGCGTTGCTGCAGGATCTTTGTGTAAATCAAAAAATTTTATGCACGTGGGAAAATATTAGCGAAAACGATTTAAGCAAAGTAGCTGATTTTCTCGATCATTTTGATACAGCTATCAAAGTTTCCGAGTCTTCTATTGACTTCATTTTGCCGCTTATTGCTCTTAAACCTTTTATGCAAGAATGCGAAAAAGCATGGTACGAAGATCAAGAATTACTTGCAAGTTTACGCTCGATATTAAAGCAAAAAGCAATTGTGTGGAATGCAGGGCGATTCTGCTTTGATACACTTGACAAGCCGATAGTTTACGCGATTTTGAATATTACTCCTGACTCATTCTATGACGGCGGCAAGTACCAAAGTGAAGACGAGGTAAATAGCCATATTAAAGAAATAGTTGAAGCTGGTGCTGATGTTATAGAAGTAGGCGGTCAAACTACAAAACCTGGCGGTTATTTAGAAATTACTCCAGAAGAGGAAATAAAGCGCGTTATACCTGCTATTAAGTATATTCACAAAAATTATCCTCAAATTGCTGTAGCAGTAGACACTTACAAGTTACCTGTAATGGAAGCTGCAATTGAAGCTGGCGTAGATATTATAAATGATGTTCGTGCGTTTGATTCTCCAGAAAAAGTAAAGCTTATGGCAGATTCTAACGTTGGATTAGTAACAATGCATAGCAATAGAGATACAGAATATGACAATTTAACAAAGGTTATGTGTCAATTCTTTAGTGATAATTTAAAAATGCTTGTTGATGGAGGAGTTGACTTAAATAGGATTATTCTTGATCAAGGAATTGGCTATGCAAAGGTTGCTGATGGTGAACAAGATTATGCAATGATGCGCAATATTAATCAATTGCATCGTTTTGGTCGACCAATACTGGTTGCGATTTCTAGAAAAGGCTTTGGTAAGAAGCTTTTTAATTTAGATAAAGAAGATCGTTTGCCTGTCACTTTAGTTGCAGAAACAGCGATGTTTATGGCTGGTGGACGTGTAATACGTGCTCATGATATTGCAGAAACAAAGCAATTAGTTGAAATGATCGATGTTATTAATAGAAATTACTGGTTTAAGTAGAAAAATTTGAATATTTTTTTGCAGTTTTGTTCGTCAGTTTTTTTAATTTTAATAACGAATAAATGTGAGTTACTGTAAATGTAGCGTGACTGTAATGTGGCACAACAGCATTTTGCATCTAAAGCACGTAAGATATTAGCGGAATGCATGATGTTTTCACGTCGAATACATCAAGTAATTTAGAGAGTATGGTTATGAAAAAGCGTCGTAAAACAGCATTAGGTGAAGATGTAGCACCATTGCAACAGCGTCGACTACTTTCAGGACCGCTCGTGTTTTTATTTATGGTTTTTGTAGTTACCGTTAGTTCAATTGAATGCATTTCAACAGTTAGAAATTATGCGTTAAGCTTGTCTGAGCTTCATGCACTTCAGCGTGAAGAAAGTGATTTACGTGAACAAAAACGTACGTTGGATAATAATATTGACCGATGGAAAGACAAAGCATACGTTACCGCTCAAGCTAGAGATCGTCTCGGCTTTATTTTTCCCGGTGAGCAGGCTGTTCGCGTAGAGCATCCTGAAGCAGTAACTGGAAAAGTTCCGAATGAATTTGCTCAAGAAAATAGCGAAACTAAGACTCATTCAGTCTTGCCTTGGTATAGTGACTTAATGTATGCAATACATAAAGCAGACAAACCAGATACTGTGCCATCCTTATAACATATAAACTGATAAAGTAAAAGATTATTTATTTGTAAAACAGCTTTAACAGGAGTAGAAACGCATGGCTAGCAGCCAAGAAAGTTCAGATAAAATGCAGAACAGTAATAAGAAATATATTCCAGAAGAAGCTGTGAAACGTTTATTTACTACACCTGCAAGTGATGCTGAGCGTACAATTGTTGAAAAGCAACTTGGAAGATTCCCTAGAGGAATGGTAGCTGTTGGTGCGCGTTGCGTTTGTGGTAGACCTCTTGCTGTTATTACTAGACCATGTTTAGAAGATGGCACACCATTCCCAACTACATGCTACCTTACCTGTCCTGAAGCTGTAAAAGCGGTGTCTCGCGTAGAAGCAGACGGTATTATGCGAGAATATAACGAGCTATTGCAATCGGACGAAGATCTGAAGAAACAATATGAGCGTGCGCATAAGTATTATTTGGAATTCCGTCATGAATTAGCTGTGTCTTTGGGGGATAGTGAAGAGCATATTAGTCAGATGAGCGCTGGTGGAATGCCAGTTCGTGTTAAATGCTTGCATGCTTTGCTTGCGCAAACATTGGTAATGGGCAAAGGTGTAAATCCTATTGGTGATATGGTGTTAGAGCGCATTAAAGATGAGTTTGATCCTAGCGTGTGCCGCTGTACTACTCCGTGGAGCGATGATGCATATGCTACTGAAACGGAAGTTGTTGTGGAAGACGAAACGATTGCAAAAGATAAAACTGCAGAGGGCGAAGCTGTGAAAAGTGACACGACTACTTGTGCAGAAAAAACAGTACAGGTTGCCGCAATTGACTGTGGTACGAATTCTATTCGACTAAAAATTGCGCAAGTTTCTGAGCATGGAATGAAAGATATTGTGCCTCGTATGCTTCGCGTCGTTAGACTAGGTCAGGGAATTGACGAAACTCATCGTTTCGCAGATGACGCTTTGGAACGAGTGAGGGAGGCTGCGCACGAATTTGCGCAAGTTTTGAAAGAACATCCAGTTGATGCGATTCGTTTTGTGGCAACTTCAGCTACACGAGATGCTGAAAATCGTGAGATTTTTGAACAAATGATGATTGATGAGCTTGGTGTTCGTCCTGAAGTTATTAGTGGTACTGAAGAGGCAGCTCTTAGCTTCCTTGGTGCAACAAGCGTTGTGTCTCGCGATGAGTTGCAGCCACCGTATCTCGTAGTTGATTTAGGTGGAGGTTCTACTGAGTTAGTGCTTGGAGGGGATGGGGACTGCTTGCCAACGCACAAGGTTTCTGCGGCGTACTCCATGAATGTTGGTTCCGTTAGAATGACGGAAAGGCATTTGCATACTGATCCTCCTACTGAAGAGGAAATTCAAGCTGCGATTGAAGATATTGACAAGCATATTGATGACGCTTTCAAAGTTGTCCCTGCAGGGCGAGCTCGTACTATTATTGGCGTTTCTGGAACTGTGACAACTATGGCTGCTTTGACTATGGGATTGCAGCATTATGATCATACTGCTGTCGATGGTGTGCGTATTGGGTTAGAGCAGGCCTACGCTGTTAATAATCGATTTTTGCGTATGCCTAAGGACTGCAGGCGCACGTATGCGACGATTCACCCAGGGCGTGTGGATGTTGTTGGCGGTGGAGCAGTTATTTGGAGTCGCGTGTTGGAGAGATTAGCAAAAGCTGCGTATGAGGATCACGGTGGGGTTTTGGATACGTTTGTTGCAAGTGAGCATGGTTTGCTTGACGGAATTACGATTGATTTGGGAAGAAAGTTACTCGCCACACGCTGAGCTTGTTCTTTGCTTAGATATATGGCATAATAAGTGATTGCTGCCTCTGTGGCGGAATTGGCATACGCATCAGACTTAAAATCTGACGCCCTTACGGGCTTGTGGGTCCGAGTCCCACCGGAGGCACAAACAAAGCGCTGCACAGTTTTTAGCTGTGTGGCGCCTTTTGCTTTTCTGTTGGTTTTACCTATAACCCATAATGCGTGCATGTTGACAGCTTGTGATTACATAGTTATAGACAAAGTAATTGATAATAGTGAACCCCGGCTTAGGCTGGGGTTCATTGCGTATAAGGCAAAATGCGAATGATATTGAGAAACGATATCGCCCAAATATTTTAATATTTTAGGAGGTTGGAAAGTGCATAATCATAACGATGTAATTCAAACTAACGGCACTGGTTCACGCTCAAGCAGTGTGAATGCAAATGTCAACTCTTCCGATACTAATTACAATAATGCCAACGCAGCTTCCCAAGCAGAAGCAATTCACGCAAGTCATGCACATCAGCATCGTTTGCTTCTTACGCTTTCTCTTACTGCAACTGTGTTCTTTGCTGAGGTAATTGGTTCTTTCATAACCAATTCCTTGTCGCTTCTTATAGACGCAGGTCATATGCTTACAGACATTTCGGTTCTTGCAGCTTCAACAGTTACTGCAATTCTTATGCGTCGTCGTCCAAATAGTAAGCGCACGTGGGGGTGGGCGCGTCTTGAGGTTATTACAGCTGCTGCGGGAGCTCTTATTTTACTGCTTGTAGGAGTGTATGCTCTTGTTGAATCTGGAATGCGTCTTTTTGGTAGTGGTCATCAAGGCATTCACGATGTAAATCAGCTGCTATTCTTTGGTATCCTTGGTTTAGCTGCGAATTTAGGCTCTCTTGTAATTCTTATGTCTCAATCTCAAGACAACATGAATATGCGTGCTGCATTTCTTGAGGTTATGAACGATGCTCTTGGATCTGTTGCAGTTGTAGTCTCAGCTATTGTAATGATGAGTACAGGTTGGGCAGGTTTTGATGCTTTAGCTGGCGGTATTATTGCGCTTCTTATGATTCCTCGTGCGTTAAAGCTTCTTAAGAATGCTGTTAAGGTTCTTCTTGAGCAGACTCCTGAAGGTCTTGATTTAAACAAAGTTCGTGAACATCTAGAGCATGTTCCTCATGTTCTTGCAGTTCATGATTTGCACGCTAGTACTGTCTCTACTGGTATGCCGATTTTTATGGCACATGTTGTTGTGGATCCTAATATGACAATGTCTCAATGCTCTCATGTGCTTTCTCAGCTTCAGGACTGCTTACGCGAACATTTTCCTGTTTCTGTGTCTCACACTACTTTTCAACTTGAGCCTAAAGGCTATACAACTTCCAGTGCTTCAGAGCATCATGAATAGAGTTTATAAGGTTTTGCTTATAAGTTTTGTTGCAATGAATGTGGCAGGTTTGCATAAATCTGTGAATGTGTATTTCCTGTGTCGTAATCGTTTTTGAAGTAAAGTTATATTTATGCCGTTAAAAGAACTAATTGATAATACTCACAGTGAGCGCGTGCGCAGACTCGTTTCTTTAGGTCGCGCAAAGTCGCATGATTTGCAGCGTTTTTTAGTTGAAGGTCCGCAAAGTGTGCGCGAAGCTGTACGTTATGCCACAGATTCGTTATGTGATATTTATGTTACTAAAGATGCTTGTGAAGGTAATGAAAAGAAAAGTTCCCAATTTTCTTCTTTGCGGGAAATAGTTAAAGAAGCTTTATCTCGATCTTGTTATGTTCATCCTGTTGAACCGAGTATTATGCAAAAAATTAGTGCTGATTCACAGGGAATTGTTGCGGTTGCTAATTCGAAATCTTTAGATGATATCTATTTTAGTGAGTTTAAAAATTTGCAACAATCAGCACAAGTAAAATCAAAAAACGATTTTAAGCCTCTTCGTATTGCAGCTTGCTGGCAGGTAAGAGATCCTGGCAATGCTGGTGCTATTATTCGCGTTGCAGATGTTGCTGGATGCGATGCTGTTGTTTTTGTTGATGATTGCGTAAGTCGTTGGAATTCTAAGCTTGTGCGTTCGACTGCAGGTTCACTATTTCATCTTCCTGTAGTGCAATTAAGCGTTCAAGACTGGTTCGAATGCGCTGCAAAATCAAATATTCGAATTATTGCAGCTGATATTTACGGAACTGACAAGATTAAACCTGTGCCATTTCCAAAAATTTTAGTCAATTCCGAGGTTATTAGCAGTTCTTTGGCTATTTTATTTGGTAATGAAGCTAGAGGCTTACCTAAAGAAGTATTACAGCAGGTTGACGATATTTCAATAATTCCAATATATGGAAAAGCGGAATCAATGAACCTTGCAACAAGTGCAGCAGTAATGCTTATGGGCTTGGCTATGTCGAGTCATGAGCGAAAAATATAGCTTTGGGCAATATTTTGCAATAGCGTATATAAACAATGAATATACGTATAACACAGATAGGAAAGGTGCTGTGACCGATAATAAGCCATTCGATATTAAAGCTGTAAGTAAAGCAGTAAAAGAAGGTATTGCTAGCGTTACAGCTGCTCAAACTATGGAAGAGCTGAAGGCTGTTAAAACTAAGTATGCTGGCGCGCAGTCAGTGATGACTGTTGCAAGTAAAGCAATTGGTTCTTTGCCTGCGGATCAAAAGAAGGAAGTTGGCAAGGTGATGTCAACTTTGCGAGCTGATTTTGGTCGAGCTTTTGCAGAAGCTACAGAGCGAATTAAAGCTGTTGAAGAGGCTAACATGCTTTCTGCAGAAACTGTAGATATGACTCTTCCAATTAATCGTAAGCCTTTAGGTGCTCGTCATCCTATTGCTCGTATTATTGAGGATTTTGAAGACTTCTTTGTGTCTATGGGTTGGCAGATTTCTGCAGGTCCAGAAGTTGAAACTGAATGGTTTGATTTTGATGCATTGAACTTTGGTCCGGATCATCCTGCGCGTCAAATGCAAGATACTTTCTACGTTCAGGGTAATCAAGCTAAGGATGCTGCAGGCTTTGTCGGTTCAAATATGGTTTTGCGCACGCAAACTTCTTCTGATCAAGTACGTGCGTTAATTGAGCGTGGAGTTCCTCTGTATATTGCTTCTCCTGGTAGAGTGTTCCGCACTGATGAACTGGATGCAACACATACTCCAGTTTTCCATCAATGTGAAGCTTTGGCTGTAGATAAGCATTTAACAATGGCTGATTTAAAGGGTGTTCTCGATCGTTTAGCTGTTGCGATGTTTGGTCCAGATGCAAAGAGCCGCTTGCGACCAAGCTACTTCCCATTTACTGAGCCTAGTGCTGAGCTGGATCTTTGGTTCCCAGATAAAAAGGGCGGTCCAGGCTGGATTGAATGGGGCGGTTGCGGAATGGTTAACCCTAATGTGTTGAAGTCTGCAGGTTTAGATCCACAAGTGTATACCGGTTTTGCTTTTGGTGTCGGCTTGGAGAGGACTCTGCTTCTTCGCCACGATATTAACGATATGCATGATTTGGTTGAAGGCGATAAGCGCTTCAGTGAACAGTTTGTAATGGGGGAGTAAAACTCATGCCAATGGTAGATATTGACTGGCTCAAAGATCATGTTGAAGTGCCAGAAGGTTTAACTTACGAACAGCTTGCTAAAGATTTAGTTCGTGTTGGTCTAGAGGAAGAAGAAATTCATACTTCTCAAGTTACCGGTCCAATTGTTGTCGGTTGCGTAGTTGACGCTACTCCTGAACCGCAGAAAAATGGCAAAACTATTAATTGGTGCCATGTTGATGTTGGAGATAAATACAACGATGTTGACGAGAACGGCAAGAAAGTTCCTCGTGGCATTGTTTGCGGTGCTCCTAATATGGCTGCCGGTGAAAAGGTTGTTGTAACTCTTCCTGGTGCTGTTCTGCCTGGAGATTTTAAGATTGAGCCGCGTAAGACTTACGGTCATATTTCTGACGGTATGTGTGCTTCAGAGCGTGAGCTTGGTTTGGGAGATAGCCACAATGGCATTATTTTGTTGCGTGAATATGGCTTCTCTAAGGCTGAATATGATGAGTTGAAGCCTGGCGACGACGTAATGGAGTTGTTGCATCTTAATAAGCCGATTTTGGAGATTAACATAACGCCTGATCGTGGATATGCTTTCTCTTATCGTGGTGTTGCTCGCGAATATCATCATTCAACTGGTGCTGTTTATACGGATCCTGTTTCAAAGTTGAATGAGCAGGTATCGCAAATTAACGATGAAGGTCACAAGACTTCAGATATTGACGTGAGTATTGAAGATACTAATCCAATTCATGGTGTACCTGGTTGTGATCGATATTATGCGCGTGCTGTACACGGTTTTGACTCCACTTGTGCAAGCCCACGTTGGATGCAGCGTCGTTTAACGCGTGCAGGTATGCGCAGTATCTCTCTTGCTGTTGATATCACTAATTATGTCATGCTTGATTTGGGTCAACCTCTTCATGCTTATGATTTAGACAAAATTGAAGGTCCAATTGTAGTTCGTCGTGCACATGAGGGCGAACATCTTACGACTTTGGATGGCAAAGATCATGAATTGCATGTTGAGGATTTAGTTATTTGCGATTCTCCTCGTGGAAACCATGGTTCACGCGTGCTTGGCTTAGCAGGTGTTATGGGCGGCATGTATGGCGAAGTTACGAGTGAAACGAAAAATATTTTGATTGAGGCAGCGCACTTTGATCCCGTTTCAATTGCTCGTACTGCTCGTCGACATAAGATTCCTTCTGAGGCTTCTCGTCGTTTTGAGCGTGGCGTTGATACCCAATTGCAGCCAGCAGCTGCACAAATGGCTGCAAATCTTTTGGAACAGTTTGGTGGAGCTAAGCCATCTACATCGCCGTGTGATGTCAATAATACTCAGTCGCGAAATGTGATTGTGTTTAAAGCTAATGAAGTGCAGCGAGTTGCTGGTTTGGATGTTGATTTGAATCGCATTAGCGATATTCTTACCGATATTGGTTGCTCTGTTGCTGGTGGTGGCAATGGATCCTTCTCCGTTCTTCCTCCAACTTGGCGTCCTGATTTGAATGAGCCTTGCGATCTAGTAGAGGAAATTGCTCGACTTGTTGGATATGATGAGATTCCTGTTAAGGTTCCTGCTGTTCCTGTTACTGGTCGAACTGGCTTAACTGCGCAACAGCAAACTAGACGAGCTATTGCTTATGAGTTAGCGGAAACTGGTTTTGTTGAATCTTTAAGCTATCCATTTGTTGGTGAGGAAGATATTAAAGCTTTCCGTCAAAATGTGGATGAAGTTGCTGAAGTAAGTGTTCGTATTGCTAATCCTTTAGCTGGAGACAGGCCTTGGCTTCGTCGTTCTGTTTTGATGACTTTGGCTGGTACTGTTCGACGCAATCTTCATCGTGGTTTAACAGATATTTCCATGTATGAGCTTGGTCATGTGTACTTTAGTGATCCAAATGCTCCTGCAATTCCTGCATTACCTGGTTCTGTTAGACCTTCTAATGCTGAGCTTGCTGCGTTGGATGCTGGATTACCGGAACAACCTTTGCATGTTGCTGCTTTGCTAACTGGTCATGCTGAAGAAACTGGTTGGCTTGGTACTCATAGAGATGTTGATTGGAGCGATGCTGTTGAAGCACTCCAGCGAGTTGGTAAGAGAATTGGTGTTAAGTTCATTCTCGAACAGTTTAAAGCTCAAGATGCTCCATCTTCTTGGCATCCTGGTCGTAGTGCTCAAGTTTGTGTTCTTGCTGAAGATGGTTCAAGCGTCAATCTCGGTGTTGTTGGCGAATTGCATCCACATGTTTGTGAAGCGCTAGATTTACCTAAGCATTCTGCAGCATTCGAGCTTGATTTAACTGAATTGTTTAAGAATATGATTATGAAGCCTGTTCAAGCTAAACCAATTTCGACTTTCCCTCCTGTAAAGCAAGATTTCGCTTTCACTGCACCAATTGAGTTGAAAGCGAATGAATTGCAGTCTGCTATTGAAAAGTCTGCTGGAGATTTGCTTGAATCTGTTGAGTTGTTCGATGTGTATGAGGGTGAGCAGCTTGGAGAAGGTTTGCGTTCTCTTGCTTATTCCGTAACGTTCCGAGCAAATGATAGAACACTTTCTGGCGAAGAGATGGAAGAAGTTCGTAAGAAGATTACGGATGCTGCTGAAGTCTTGCACGCAACTTTGCGAGTGTAAAATATAATATATTTTAGTTAATGCGATTGTGCATACGTTCTAATAGTAGTATGCATAATCGCATTTATTGTATTATTAACTCTTTTTCTTTTTATGTAAAGTAACATCTATTTTTTAAATAAAATATAGCATTTTCATGCATAATAGATATGTGTGACGAAGAACACATAAATAATTTTTTTATGCATGTAGATATGTATACATATATTCGTATATATTTAATTGAAAATATGTTTATGAAAGGTTTTGATAAAATTATGATGAATCCAGAAACGGATGCAGAATCAAATAACGAAGTGTCAATAAAACAGCAACGTCCTGCAACAAAAGCAGCGCGTTTAAACGCTATTGAACAAGCGTTACTGGCAGAAGTGATTACTTCTCAATCTCAACTCGCTAAAGTGTTGGCGCGTCATGGTTTTAATGTTACTCAAGCTACTTTGAGCCGAGATTTAGATGAGTTAAATGCCGTTAAAATTCGATTGACGGATGGCAGGATTGCGTATGTGCTTGGCGATGGTACTGGCAATCGTCATGCTATGGATACTGTGCGAATTGATCAGCAAGTTGCTCGCACTTTAGCAGGTCTTGTCACTGAAGTTGGACATGCAAATAATATTGTTGTTATTCACACTCCATCAGGCGCTGCACAATATGTTGCAAGTGTTATAGATCGTCAGCCTTTGAAAGGTATTTTAGGATCAGTTGCTGGAGATGATACAGTTATTATGGTTTGCGTTTCAAATGAAGAAGCTGAAAATCGAGCAAATTGGATGCTTTCAGTAGCTTCTCGTTAAACAATTTATTAAAAAATATTGTGGCTATTTAATTAAATATTGCATTAAAAAAAAATAATTTTGCAGTAACGAAAAGATTTATACGCGTGCAGTGCATTGTTGAGCTGCGCGCGTTTTTATATGTATAACTATAATTGATATATTTTTTATATTTTATAATAACTCTTCGAAGATGATAAAAATATAATAATTTTTTGGCGCATCTGTTGATTTTATTTTAGATGTATAATATGCTCTTTATTGTTTATTTATTCAATACATGACCTGGGAGGTCACAATGACTAATAAAAAACGTATTGTCTTGGCGTATTCAGGTGGCCTCGATACTTCGGTAGCAATTCCATACCTTAAAGAGCAAACAGGTCAAGACGTTGTAGCTGTGTCGCTAAATGTTGGTCAAGGCGGTGAAGCGCTTGAAGTAATTAAGAATCGTGCTTTGGCTTGTGGTGCAGTTGAGGCATATGTTGTCGATGCTCGCGAAGAATTCGCAGATAATTATTGCATGCTTGCATTAAAAGCTAACGCAATGTATGAAGACGTGTATCCATTGGTTTCTGCTCTTTCTAGGCCTTTGATTACTCGCCACTTAGTGAATGCAGCTCATCAATTTGATGCAGACACAATTGCGCATGGTTGCACCGGCAAAGGAAACGATCAGGTTCGTTTTGAAGTTGCAATCCAATCTTTGGATCCAGAATTAAAAGCTATTAGCCCAATTCGAGACTTGTCACTTACTCGTGATGTTGAAATAGAATTCGCTAACGAGCACAAGCTTCCAATTGAACAAAGCAAGAAAAGCCCATATTCGATTGACCAAAACGTGTGGGGTCGTGCAATTGAAACCGGTTTCCTAGAAGATCCATGGAATGCTCCGACTGAAGAGTGCTATTCTTATACGCAAAATCCTCTTGAATCTCAAGAACCGGATGAAGTTACAATTACTTTTGAAAAAGGTATTCCAGTCGCAATTGACGGTCATAGCGTAACGCCTTTGCAAGCAATTGAAGAAATGAATGCAAGAGCTGGAGCGCAAGGAATTGGACGAATCGATATTATTGAAGATCGTCTTGTAGGAATTAAATCTCGTGAATTGTACGAAGTTCCAGGTGCTCAAGCTTTAATTGTTGCACACCAAGAGCTTGAAAATTGCTGCCTGGAGCGTGAGCAGCATAGGTTAAAGCGTGCTCTTGATAAAAAGTGGGCTGAATTTGTCTATGATGGTCAGTGGTTCTCTCCAGTTGTGCGTTCTCTTAACGCATTTATTAATGAAACTCAAGAGCATGTTTCTGGAGAGATTCGAATGACTATGTATGCTGGCAAAGCTGTAGTTACTGGACGTCGTTCTGAGGAATCATTGTATGACTTTAATTTAGCAACGTATGATTCTTCAGATACATTTGATCAGCGTGCTTCCAATGGATTCATTGAAATCTACGGATTGTCTAGCAAGGTTGCAGCAGCAAGAGATATGCGCGTTGCAGACAACAACTAATACGATATATAAAAAAGATATAAAGGTAATAAACTATGCACGATGCAACAAAAGCAGCAGCCGCAGAACTAGAAAATAATGAAAGTAATAATACTAATCACCCTATTGCATTGTGGGGTGGACGATTTAGTTCAGGTCCTTCAGCAGAGCTGGCGAAACTAAGCAAGTCCACACAATTTGATTGGCGATTAGCGGATGATGATATTGCTGGTTCTAGAGCTCATGCGCATGCGTTGCATCGTGCAGGTCTTCTTAACGAAAAAGAGTATGCTGATTTATCTTGTGCATTAGATGAATTGCAAAAGCATGTAGATGACGGAACTTTCGCACCCATTGAGGAAGATGAAGATGAAGCTACAGCATTAGAGCGCGGTTTACTTGAAATTGCTGGAAATGAGCTTGGCGGAAAGCTTCGTGCAGGTCGCTCTAGAAATGATCAAATTGCAGCTTTAATACGTATGTTTTTGCGTAGGCATGCGCGCATTATTGCATCATTATTGTTGTCAGTTTGCCAAGCGTTGCTGAATCAATCAAAAAATGCAAAAGACGCGGTGATGCCGGGTCGCACTCACATGCAACATGCTCAACCAATTTTGCTTGCGCATCAGTTAATGGCACATGTTTGGCCGCTTTTACGAGATGTAAATCGCTTCATAGATTGGGATTTGCGTGCAGATGAAAGCCCTTATGGAGCAGGCGCTTTGGCAGGCAATACTCTTGGTCTTAATCCAGAAGAAGTAGCTAAAGAGCTTGGTTTTTCTAAAGTTTGCGTTAATTCTATAGACGCAACTGCAAGTAGAGACTTAGTTGCAGAATTTTCATTCATCGCAGCAATGATTGGCGTTGATATATCACGATTAAGTGAAGAAATTATTATTTGGAATACTCAAGAATTTGCATTTGTTCGTTTAGATGATGCTTATTCAACTGGCTCATCGATTATGCCTCAAAAAAAGAATCCAGATATTGCGGAACTTGCTCGTGGTAAAGCTGGTAGATTAATAGGCGATTTAACTGGTTTAATGACAACTCTTAAAGGTCTTCCTACTGCTTATGCTCGCGATTTGCAAGAAGATAAAGAAGCTGTTTTTGATCAAATTGACACTTTAGAAGTGCTTCTTCCAGCTTTTGCTGGAATGGTAGAAACTATGAAATTTGATCTAAATAGACTTTATGAACAGTCTTCTACTGGTTTCGCTCTTGCTACAGATATTGCAGAATGGCTTGTAAAAAAGGGTGTTCCATTCCGTAATGCTCATACTTTGTCTGGTTTGTGTGTAAAGCGAGCTGAGGGAATTGGGGGAGATCTTGCTGATTTAAGCGATGATGATTTTTCAAATATTCTAAGCGGTTTTGTTGATAGCGCAGAAATTGCGAATATTAGAACAATATTGACTAGTGCTGGATCTGTGTCTGCCAGATGCGGTCGTGGCGGTACAGCCTTCGCGCGAGTTAAAGAGCAAATTGTAGAGGCTGAAAATGCAATGGATAATTATTATAAATTTGCAAATTCAAAAAGCGATGGTTCTGCTTATATCTCGCCTATAAAATAATTTTAAAATTAGATTATTAGCTGTCACGTTATAGTGCCAAATATTGTACTTTATAATATTTGGCACTTTTTTATTATGCGTGTCGCCATGTGCTGCAAAAATTGAAAGGCTTGTGGACGCGCAAAGCGCCCGATATTTATCGGTATTCTGTATTAAGGAGATACGAATGGCTCAGGTCAGGAACTACAAGGAAGCAGGTTTTGCTTCTTTGTTTGAAGAGCTTAAGTGGCGTGGATTAATTTCACAATCTACTGATGAGCAGCAGCTTGCTCAAGCGCTTGACGGAGAACCATTAACGTATTATTGCGGTTACGATCCTACTGCTGCTTCATTGCATATTGGTAATCTTGTGCAGCTTATTAATATGCGTCACTTGCAGGCTGCAGGTCATCATCCTATTGCTTTAGTTGGTGGTGCTACTGGTTTGATTGGTGACCCTCGTCAAAGCGGAGAACGCACTCTTAATTCTAAGGATATTGTGGCTGGCTGGGCTGAACGCTTGCGTAAGCAGATTGGTCGAATCTTGCCTCTTGATGGTGAAAATCCTGTTCGTTTTGTCAGCAATTACGACTGGGTTTCTAAGATGTCTGCTATCGACTTTTTGCGCGATGTTGGTAAGAACTTCCGAGTTGGAACAATGCTTTCTAAGGATATTGTGGCTCGTCGCTTAAATTCCGATGAAGGTATTTCTTTTGCTGAGTTTAGTTATCAAGTTTTGCAAGGCAATGACTTCTTGTACTTGTTTGATAATTACAACGTAACTTTGCAACTTGGCGGTTCGGATCAGTGGGGTAATCTCACTTCCGGCATGGATTTGATTCGTAAGGTTCGTGGCACATCCGTAAACGTGTTTACTAGCCCGATTATTACAGATAATCAAGGTCGTAAGTTTGGTAAGTCAGAAGGTAATGCCATGTGGCTTGATCCTTCTATGCTTAGCCCTTATCGCTTCTACCAGTTCTGGTTCAATCAGCCTGATGATGAAGTTGTTAAGTTGCTTAAGGTGTTCACTTTCTTGCCAAAAGATGAAATTGAGCGTTTAGCTCAGCAAATTCAGGATGATCCTGGAAGTCGTGAAGCTCAGCGCGTGCTTGCGTGGGAAGTTACAAGTTTCGTTCACGGTGAAGATTTAACAAACCAGGCTATTGAAGCTTCTTCCGCTTTGTTTGGACGTGGTGATCTTTGCAATATTGATGAGCAGACTCTTGAAGCTGCTTTAGATGGTGTTAAGGTTAAGGCTGAAGACGGTAGTTTAGATTTCGCTAAGGCTAAAGTTGCAGATCGTGTTGTTGAGGCTGCAGTTGCCGCTGGTCTATTCCGCACTGTTTCTGAAGCTCGTCGTGCTATTGAAGCAGGCGGTTTGTATCTGAATAATGAACGTGTAAGTGGTGTCGACGATGTGTTAAGTGAGGGCTCTTTCTTGCACGGTCGTTTCGCTTTGCTTCGCCGTGGCAAGAAAGCTATCGGTGCCGTAGAGCGCGCTTAATAAATGTTTGTGATGTATTAAAAAATACATCTGTTGTAAGCTTGCTGCTTGATGTATGCTATAGCTTGCTTACAGCAGATGTTTAGTTATTTTATGAATATAATTAAAATGTGATTTTGTAATAAAATTGCACATAGATGAGAGGTATGCCAGAATGGGCGAAGAACGCGAACACTCGCGGAGTGGTAAGAAATCTTTTGGTGAACGTGGTGGATTTGGTCATCGCAATGGTGGTAAAAGTAGCGAGCGTCGCGGTGGTTTCCATAAGGATGGTTTCCATAAAGGCGGTTTTAAGAAGGGTGGTTTCCGCCGTAATGATGATGACCGTGAAGAGAGCTTCCACTCTGGCGTAAAGCGTGATGGTGATCGTCGTTTTAACCGTCATGACGATCGTAAAGATGACCGTCGCGGTGGTTTTAAGAAGAATGGTTTTAAGAAGGACGGATTCCGCTCAGAGAATCGCGATAATGATCGTCGCTTTAATCGTATAGATGACCGTCGCGATGACCGCCGCTCTAGAGATTTTGAACATTCTTGTGAAGAAGGTGGCAACCCACGCTACAAGAAGTTTGATGGTGAACATCGTTTTGATCGTCGTGACGATCGCAGGGATAGTCGTCGTGACGATCGCAGGGATAGTCGTCGTGAGAACCATCGCAATGGCGATTTCCATAAAGATTTCCATAAAGGCTCTAAGGGCGGCTTCCGTGATGACCGCAGAGACGATCGTCGCGATGAGCGCAGAGATAATGAGCGTCGTTTTGATCGTCGTGACGATCGCAGAGATGATCGTCACGCAAATTCGCGTAGTAACTTCCGCTTTGAAGATGGTCCACGCCGCAATTCTGACGGAACTGTTTCTTATCCATCTCAAAATCCTTATACAGCACGTCGCCCTGGTGAACCTAAGATGCCAAAAGGTTTGGAATGGGCAATGCTTTCTAAAGAAGATCGCGAGCGTTTGCGCGGTCTTTCAAAGGAACACGCTGAAAATATTGGTCTTCATATTCTTGCAGCTTATACTTTGCAAGAAGAAAATCCTGAACTTGCATTAGAACATGCAAAGTGGGCTGCTAAGCAAGCTTCTCGTATTGATTTTGCTCGCGAAACTTTAGCTTTTGTGGCCTATCGTCAGGGCGATTACAAGCTTGCTTCTAAGGAATTCCGCACTGCAATGCGAATGAATGGCTACCTTGATTATTTGCCATTTATTGCCGATTGCGAGCGCGGTATGGGAAATCTAGATAAGGCTTTAGAAATTTGCATGTCAGATGAAGCAAAAACCTTAAGGGGAGAAGTAAAAGCCGAAATGTTCCTCGTTTATGCAGGTGTTTTGGCTGATACTGGTCATGCTGATAAGGCTATTGAATTGGTTCATGCAATGGGTCGTTCAAAGGGTCTTCCTGGGGAGTATCGTATGCGTGCAGTTCAAGCAGAACAATACTTCTTGGAAGAAGCCGGGCGTAGTGACGAAGCAATTGAATTAGAGTCTTTGCTTGATAAGCTTGAGCAACAGTATGCTGATGTTGATGACGAAGATATAAATCCTGATGATATTGTTATCGACTATGATTTAGAGCATTTGAATGATGACATGATGGATGAAATTGGCATGAGTGAAGATGATGCTCAATTTGCTCCTGATGAAGAATCTGATGAAGAATCTGATGAAGAATCTGAAGTAACTGAAGATTCTGAAGATTTAGAAAACTCAGAAGACTCAGAAGAGACAAGTAACTCTGAGAATGCGGATAATACGGATACAATCGAGATGAGTGCTGTTCACGCTGACGAAGAGTAGTTCGTAACATTTGAATATTTGCGTTCGGCTGCTTTTAAGTAAGCCGGGCACTTGCTGCTTTGAGAGTTGATATTTATAAAATATATTTGAAAAATTTGAATCTAAATTAAGTGCAGTGTTTAGCAAACTTAAATGAGGTATAGTATGCAAGTTGAAACGAAAAAGAATTTTTCTTCATGTAATCGTCCGTTAAGCGATGCATTTCGTCTAGCACTGCTTGATTTAGATGGTGTTGTATATCGTGGTGGAAATGCTGTTGAATATGCGTCTGATTCCATTTTGTTTGCGCAAAAAAATGGAATGGCAATTGAATACACAACTAATAATTCTTCGCGTTTCCAATCTGTTGTTGCAAAACAACTGGAAAGTTTTGGCTTAAAAGTAGAACCATGGCAGATTATAACGTCTTCTGTTGTTGCAGCAAGGATGGTAGCTCGCAATGTTGAGAAAGGATCCAAAGTTCTTGTTCTCGGCGCTGAACATTTGCGTCAAGAAGTGCAACGCGTAGGATTACAACTCGTAGATTCGTGCGAAGATAATCCTAAAGCTGTTATTCAAGGCTGGTATCCTCAAATGACTTGGCAAGAAATGGCGGAAGTTTCTTTCGCTGTTGAGCATGGTGCAAAATATTTCGTTACTAACCGCGACTTAACTATTCCAAGAGAGCATGGTATTGCTCCTGGATGCGGTTCCATGATTCAAGCTGTTATTAATGCTACGGGTGTAGAGCCTATTTCGTCTGCTGGAAAACCAGAATCTGCAATGTATGATGAAGCAAGGTTTTTGGTTGCTGCTAATGCTAAGCATGATGATTCTGAATGTGAAGAATACACTGAAAAAGACGAGTATGGGAATCCTGTAATTAGTATTGAACATTCATTAGCAGTTGGAGATCGTTTAGATACTGATATTGAGGCTGGAACAAGAGGAGGCTATGCTTCATTACTTGTTCTTACTGGAGTTACAGATCCTCGCATGCTTATGCTTGCGCCAAAACATTTGCGTCCAAGTTTTGTTTCTAAAGACTTGCGAGGATTAAACGAATCTCATAACGCTCCTGAACGCGTTAACGGTAGTACTTTTACTTGTGAAGATGCTATAGCAAGAGTTGTGAATAATAATATTATTGAAGTTAATAACACTAACGATTGCAATGCTTTAAGAGCTGCTTGCGCGCTGGCATGGAGCTTGCAAGATTGCGGTGAAAATATGGAAAATTATACTCTTCCGGAGTTTTCCTTATGACTTTGAATGAGGATTTAAGTAAACTTTCAAATAGCAATATTTCACAACGCTTAGATTGCGCTTTGGTTAATCGTGGTTTAGCAGAAAGTAGGACAACTGCTCAACGTTTAATTCGTGCTGGCGTAGTGAGTGTTGACAATCGAAATATTACGAAATCCTCATTTTTAGTAAACAATTCACATACAATAACAATCGACGAATCAAAAAATACGCAATCTTGTATTAGATACGTTTCTCGTGGAGCACTTAAGTTAGAAGGTGCTTTCGAAGCGTTTTCTAAAAATGGTTTAACTACTTCCAAATCAACTAAAGCTCTAGATATAGGTGCATCAACGGGTGGTTTTTGCGACGTTCTTTTGCAAAGAGGTGTTCATTCTGTAATAGCTTTAGATGTTGGTCATGGTCAATTGCATCCAAAAATAGCTAACAATTCACATGTAATTGAAATGAGTGGCGTAAATATTCGAGATGTGTACGAAGAGAACTTGCCATATAAGCCAAATCTTATAGTTTCGGATGTTTCTTTTATTTCTCTAACGTTTGTTATTCCAGTAATTTCTAGAATAGCTCAATTGCATGCAGATATTGTGCTTTTAGTTAAGCCGCAATTTGAAGTAGGAAAAGGAAACCTTGGAAAAGGTGGAATAGTAACTGACGAGACTTTAAGAATTAAAGCTTTAGAAACAATAAAAAGTTGTGCAAATCAAAACGGTCTAAAGGTTATCTCCTCTTGCGAATCTCCTATTGAAGGAACGCATGGCAATACGGAGTATCTTCTTTATGCGCGTTACGAGAAGTAAGTTAATTATTGAATGTTTAGCATTTTTCAATATGTATCCTAACAATTACAATAGTAGTAGTTGTGTTTAAACAGTACGAAGGGGCTGTATATGCAGGAACATTTCGATACTAATTCCGCTTCGTCGGCTCGTCGTGCTCTTGTAGTTACTCACGCTAGAATCGATGTTCATAGTGATGTGGTAAATCAAGTCAAGACTCAACTTATTAAAGCTGGATTCGTTGTTGATGTATTCAACAGTGCGTCTGTGTCTGATTTTGCTAAAAAAACTACTCGTATAGTTGACGAAAATACGGAAATAGTTGTGGTGCTTGGGGGAGATGGCACCATGCTTCAGGCTGCTGAGTTAGTGCATTGTACTACTGTTCCAATTATCGGCATAAATCTTGGTCATGTTGGTTTTTTGGCAGAATTTGAAAGTTTTCAAATTAACGATGCAATTCGTAGGATTGCAAACAAGGATTACACTATTGACAGGAGAATGGAAGCTCATGTAGATGTGTGGCTTCCTGGCGAAAGTAAGCCTTTAAGTGATTGGGCGTTGAACGATATAACTCTTGATCGCGAAGACAGAGGTCGAATGGTAGAACTTTCAATACGAGTAGACGATGTTGAAATGTCATCTTTTGGTTGCGATGGTATAATAGTTTCAACTCCTACTGGTTCCACAGCTTACGCATTTTCAGCAGGTGGATCAATCATGTGGCCAAATGTAGAAGCGTTACAACTAGTGCCATTAGCTGCTCATGCTCTTTTTGCGCGTCCTCTAATTATTGGTGCCGGTTCTACTTTTACTATTGATATTCTTAATGAATCGTCTTCTGGAGGTTGGATTTGTTGCGACGGTAGAAGACAGCGCGCTCTTCCTCAAGGATCAAGGATTCAAGTTCGTCAATCAAAAGATGACCTATTATTAGCTAGACTTTCTGGTGCTCCTTTTACGAAGCGTTTAGTTACAAAATTTGATTTGCCAATAGTTGGATGGCGTGAGCACAATAATAATTCTTTAAAATGAATTATTTAAGTAGAAAATAATATTAAATATAGCATTTATAAAACGAGGTACAGCGTGCTTGAAGAGTTAGAAATACGTAATCTTGGGCCAATTTCACATGCGCTTATTACTCCTTCGTCTCACATGACAGCTATTACGGGTGAAACAGGCGCTGGAAAGTCAATGCTTTTAAGTGCTATCAAGCTTATTTCTGGATCCAAAGCAGAAGTTGCAAGGATTTCTCCAAATGCTAAAGAAGCATGGGTTCAAGGCATATTTAGTATTCCTAAAACAAGTGAATTAGTAGATGCTGTTGGAAAATCCGGTATTGAATTAGAGCCTTCAGAAAATAACGAAAATAAATCAGATATGTATGTTTCTAGAACAGTACCGCAAGAAGGTCGTTCAAGAGCAACAATTTCTGGTTTCGCAGTACCAAAAACAGTTCTTGAACAAGTATGCTCTCGATTGATAGTTATTCATGGACAAAGTGACCAATTACGTATAGCAACAAATTCAAAACAACGCGAATTGCTTGATACTGTATCTAAAAATAGTGAATTACTTAAGCAATACGCATGTGCGTATCAAGCGTGGAAAGATGCTAAAGAAACATGTAATCGACTAGAAAATCAAGCGTCTTCTTCGCGGCAACGTGCAGATTACCTTAGAGAATCGTTAGCGCGAATACGAGATGTGAATCCGCTTCCTAATGAAGATAAGGAATTGCGTGCAAAAAGAGAAAGAATTGAGAATTCTGCTCAAATTGTTAAAGCAGTGAGCATTGCGCTCGCATCCCTTGATTCCAGTCAAATAGATTATGGTGCTTCAGAATCATCTGAAGATGCTTGTTTTCTTGTAGATAAAGCTTCTCAAGCATTACGAAATATTCGTGTAGATGATTCTTTCAATTCTATTGCAAATCAACTTGACGATATTCATGCTCAACTTGACGATATCGTAATGCAGCTTGCTCAACAGTTGGATATCGATGTAAGTGAAAAAGATTTAGATGATTTAAATTCCCGTATTCATGATCTTACTGATTTAACTCGTAGGTGGGGGCCAACATTAGATGACGTACTTGATTGGTCCGAAAAAGCTCAGTTTGAACTTGAAGATTTAGATGATTCTCCTGAAGCTATTGCCAAAGCGCGTGCTAAGTGTGCTCAACGATATGATGATGCTCTTAAACTTGCTGAAGAATTATATAAAACTCGTTTAAATGCAGCTCATGATTTTGGCACTTTAGTTAGTGAAGAATTAAACTCTTTGGCTATGCCAGGTGCTCAATTAATTATCAGTGTAAATAGGCGTTGCGAAGATTTATCTGGTTCTATTCCGCTTGATTCTAACGGATGTGATGATGTAGAGTTTTTGTTCCGACCATTTCCTGCTTCTTCAGATTTGCCGATGAGCAAAAGTGCTTCTGGTGGTGAATTAAGTAGGCTTATGCTTGCAATTGAGCTTGTTGTTGCGAAGTTGACAGATTGCGACGAAGAAAATATTACATTTGTTTTCGACGAAGTAGATTCTGGTGTTGGTGGTGTTGCGGCAGTAGAACTCGGTAAACGTTTGGCTCAACTTTCTCAACATGCTCAAGTTATTGTTGTTACTCATTTAGCTCAGGTTGCTTCTTTTGCAGATGCACAATTTGCAGTACAAAAAAATCTTGTTGAGAATAGTGAGAATAGTTCTTCTGCTATAGTTGCGGATACTTCTGTTATTGAGCTTAATGATTTGATGCGTGAGCAAGAGATTGCTAGGATGCTTGATGGAAGTGAATCAAAAACTTCATTAGAACATGCTCGTGAGCTATTGAGTGCAAGTAGGAAGATCATTGATGGATTTACAAAATAATTCGTCTATTGTTGCAGCGATTTTTGATTTTGACGGCACGTTACTTGATTCTTTAAGCGTTTGGGATGATATTGATCGAGTAAGTTTTGCGAAACGTGGTATGAACGTTCCTTCAATCTTTGCGAATACGACTGCAACAATGAATCCTAGACAAATTGCAGAATATGTTATTAAAAATTACGGATTTACTGATGCTCCTGAAGATTTGATGACGGAGTGGTCAGATATGGCTTTTGACGCTTATGCTAATCATCTTCCGCTAAGAAAAGGCGCGTATGAATATGTGCATTATTTGCGTTCTAATGGTATAAAGCTTTTTCTTGTTACAACTCTTTCTAAACGCTTGTGTATTCCAGCTTTAAAAAGAGTTGGCATTTTTGATTGTTTTGATTTTATTCATTTTGGAGAAGATTTATCTGAAAAAGGTAAGCATAGTCCTAAAACTTATATCGATATTGCTAATCAACTTAAAGTAGATCCAGCTAAATGTGTAGTTTTTGAAGATTCTGCTACAGCTTTATGTTCAGCTCAGCAAGCTGGTATGCAAACATGTGGGGTAGTTGATAATTCAAACGTAAAAATTGATTTAGATTCGTCGTTTAATAAATGCTTAGCAGTATTTTCTGATTTTTCTTTCGCTCCAAGAATCAGCGATATAAGTTGAAAATATGCTATTGGTTGAGTTGATGAGGTTTCACATACCCCGGGTTTTGTCGCATACACAAGTGCATGCGGATGGCCATCCATCTCGATTTGACGTTACCGCCAAACTCTAGCAGTCTACCCGAAGACTTGAGCGAGCAGCTCTAAAGCGTCTTCTGCTTGACCTTGCTCCCAATGAGGCTTGCCATGCGGCTTACTGTTACCAGAAGTCCGGTGGTCTCTTACACCGCCGTTTCACCCTTACCCGAACGAAACGTTCAGGCGGTCTATTCTCTGTTGCGCTATCTCTCAGGTCGCCCTGGGCGGACGTTATCCGCCATTGTGCTCTGTGGAGCCCGGAAGTTCCTCAGCCACTCCGAATGAACATTGTGACCGCGGCCATCGTGAAACCTCAACCTTCCCAATTATAGCAGATGATATTAATATCGTAAAAAATTCGTTATTTTATAAGAAATTCCGTAATAAACGTTAATTTTTTTATTTTAATTTAATAAATCGCTAGGTTTGTATGGATTTAGCAGATATAATAGAAGAACCGACGGCATCGTGGCAGTCGGGTTGTACAAATCGAGCTTAAGGTTCGAGTCTATATGGGGAGGTTTCGCATGGAAATCGTCATTACTGGTCGTCATACGCAGATTAATCAAAGGTTCCGTGACGTTGTAGAAAGTAAGATGAATCGTGTGACCGCCATTGCGCCTGATGCGCAGCGCGTGCAAATCGTGTTGACTCATGAAGGCAATCCAAGGCAGGCTGACACAGCAAAGCGAGTTGAAATTACTGTTGTTGCAGGAAGCACAGTGATTCGCGCAGAAGCTTCTAGCACTGATCAATTTAGTGCATTAGATATGGCGCTTGATAAGTTGACGCTTCGTTTGCGTCGCACTCGCGATCGTCGTAAGGATCATCGCCGTGGATATACGGAAATGACTCCTGTAGACATGGGTGCTGTAGAGCCTGAGATTGAGACTACTGTTGAAGAGCCAGAAGAAAATGAGGTTAATAGCGCAGATGCTGCTGTTGCTTCCGATTTAGGTCCTGGTGAATCTGTGGAAGTAAGTGTTGGCGACACTCCTATTGTGATTCGTCGTAAGTTACATATTGCAGAGCCTATGAGCATAGATGAGGCTTTGTATGAGATGGAGCTTATCGGGCATGATTTCTTCTTGTTCGTAAACAAAGAAACTATGAGACCATCTGTAGTATATCGCAGACATGGTTGGAGCTATGGCGTATTTGAAATTGATACACCTGAAAATGTTGCTAAGCAAAAGTAATAATTAAAACACATCTAAAATGCGCGAATAAGTGCGCATGCCCGTCTAGCACAATGTTGGGCGGGCATTTTTATGTAGTAATCAGACTCGCTAACTTATAAAAATCGTAGCCGTCGCGTAATATAGGCACAGTTTACGTCTATGTTGGCTAGGCCGTCGTCATAGACATGACCTAAGGGAGCAAAACGTGGTAGATATCGTCGATAAAGCCTTGCGTATGGGTGAAGGCCATCAATTGAAGCGCCTTGAGAACGTAGCAAAGGCTGTGAATGCGTTGGAAGATGAAATTTCCGCGCTTTCCGATGAAGAATTGAAGGGTCAAACTGCTAAATTCAAGCAGCGTTTAGACAATGGTGCAAAGCTTGATGATTTGATGCCTGAAGCCTTCGCTACTGTGCGAGAGGTTTCAAAGCGTACGCTTGGCCAGCGTCATTTTGATGTGCAGCTTATGGGTGGCGCTGCATTGCATTGGGGCAATATTGCAGAAATGAAAACTGGTGAAGGTAAAACATTGGTTGCTACTTTGCCAAGCTATCTGAATGCTTTGGAAGGCAAAGGTGTGCACGTTGTCACAGTCAACGATTACCTTGCTAGCTACCAGAGCGAGCTTATGGGTCGTATTTATAGATTCCTTGGCATGAGTGTTGGATGCATTATTACAGACCAGCAGCCGCCAGAGCGTCGTAAGCAATACAATGCTGATATTACTTACGGTACAAATAATGAGTTTGGCTTCGATTACTTGCGTGATAACATGGCGTGGGAAAAGAGCGAGCTTGTGCAGCGCGGTCATCACTATGCAATTGTCGATGAGGTCGATTCCATTCTTATCGATGAGGCTCGTACGCCACTTATTATTTCAGGTCCTGCTGAAGGTGATGTAACTCATTGGTATCGTGAATTTGCAAAGCTTGTTTTGAAGCTTACTCGCGATGTTGATTACGAGATTGATGAAAAGAAGAAAACCGCAGGTATTCTTGATCCTGGCATCGCAAAAATTGAGGATTACTTGGGCATCGATAACCTTTATGAGCCAAGCAATACAGCTCTTATTGGTTATTTGAATAACGCTTTGAAAGCTAAGGAGCTTTTCCTTCTAGATCGTGACTATGTTGTTACAAACGGCGAAGTTTTGATTGTCGATGAGCATACTGGTCGTGTTCTTCCAGGTCGTCGTTATAGCGAGGGCTTGCATCAAGCAATTGAAGCTAAGGAAAACGTGGAAGTCAAGGCAGAAAATCAGACTTTTGCTACTATTACTTTGCAAAACTACTTCCGCATGTACGACAAGCTTGCTGGTATGACTGGTACTGCTGAGACTGAAGCTGCAGAGTTCATGGGAACTTACAAGCTTGGTGTTCTTCCAATTCCTTCCAACCGTCCAGTAATTCGTAAAGATAAGGACGATTTGATCTTCCGCACAAAGAAAGAAAAGCTTACTGCTATTGTGCGAGATGTTGCTGAGCGTCATGCAAAGGGTCAGCCTGTGTTGCTTGGTACAGCTTCTGTTGAATCTTCTGAGATTCTTTCTTCGCTTCTTGACGTTGCTCGCATTCCTCACCAGGTTTTGAATGCTAAGCAGAATGCTAAGGAAGCTGCTGTTGTTGCTGTTGCAGGTCGTAAGGGTGCTGTAACTGTTGCTACTAACATGGCAGGTCGTGGTACCGATATTATGCTTGGCGGCAATGTTGAGTTCCTTGCAGATGCTAAGTTGAAGGCTGAAGGATATTCTCCAGACGATACTCCTGAAGAGTATGAAAAGCGTTGGCCAGGCGTTTTAGCTGAAGTTAAAGAGCAAGTTAAGGACGAGCACGAAGAAGTTAAGAATCTTGGTGGCTTGTATGTGCTTGGTACTGAGCGTCACGAATCTCGTCGTATTGATAACCAGCTTCGAGGTCGTTCTGGTCGTCAGGGTGATCCTGGCGAGTCCCGCTTCTACTTAAGCTTGGAAGATGATTTGATGCGCCTGTTCAACACTCAGCTTGTTGCTCGTGTTATGGCTAAGGGATTGCCAGAAGGCGAACCAATTGAGTCTAAGTACGTTTCTAACGGTGTGCGCACGGCACAGAAGACTGTTGAAGCTCGTAACTTTGAAATGCGTAAGAACGTTTTGAAGTATGACGATGTTATGAATAAGCAGCGTACTGTGATTTATGCAGAGCGTCAGATGGTTCTTAAGGGTGAAGATATTCACGAGGACATCTTGAAGTTCATCAGTGACACCGTAGAAAGTTATGTGCGTGGCGCAATGAACGGTTCTGATAAGCCAAAGAATTGGGATTTGGACGGCTTAAAAGATGCTCTTAACTCTGTAATGCCTGTACTTCTTGATTGGGATCAGGTGCGTGAAACGATTATCAATCTTAAGGGCGAAAAAGCTGTTTCTGCTTTGCGTGATTTGATTGTCGACAGTGTAGTAAAGGTTTACTCTCTCATCGAAGATCGTCTCGGCGCTGATCCACTTCGTCAAATTGAATGTCGCGTTGTTCTTTCTGTTCTCGATCGCAAGTGGCGTGAACATCTTTATGAGATGGATTATTTGAAGGATGGTATTGGTCTGCGTGGTATGGGTCAGCGTGATCCGCTCGTTGAATATCAGCGTGAAGGCTACCAGATGTACAATTCGATGATTGAGGCAATTAAGGAAGAAAGCATTCAGCTTCTATTCCACATTGATATCAATCAGATTGCTTCTACTGAAGATATTTCTTCTGACGATGAGCTTGATGAAGATGTTGCACAAGCTTCGTCTGAGGTAGATGCTGAAGATCAGGCTGCTGGTATTGTTGGTCCTGCACCTTTGAGTCATGCTGAGGGAGATGTTCCGTTGAGCATGCGACCAAAGAATGAAGAATGGAAGACTCCATGGTCTGATGGTCGTACATTCCCAGGAACAAATAAGAATGAAGAGTGCCCATGTGGTTCTGGTCGTAAGTACAAGCTTTGCCATGGTCAAAACGAATCTGAAAATGAAGCTGAGTAACTTGAAAGCTGCTAAGTAAAATAAATAAAAGGCGGTGTGATTATAATCATGCCGCCTTTTATTATATTCGATTGATTATTAGCTATACTCGAGCACCATCTCCATAATCGCTGTAATCTTCTTTATACGGATCAGGTTTTTTGCGATTCATAAGTAATCCTGCTCCACTAAGTAGCGTTAATAGGCCGCATATAATACCAACAATGTTTGCTATAGCAGGAATAAAAGCACTTACAATAACACCGAAGATACCTATAACAAATAGAATCCACAAAACTACATTAACTAAAGATACGTTATAAAATTGTGGATTTGGGGGCACAAAATCATCTCCATAGTCTTCCATAGTCTTATCTAAATCAAGCCAACTTGTGCGTGTATTATCACGAGGACCTTTAGCAGTTATGATCGTGTGAGGGTCTTGCATTCTAGTAGGAATAATATAGGATTTATGGCTGCTTAGATTGTTTAAGCTAAATTTATTTTTTATAGCATTTTTTTGATTTTTAGAATTATTATCGCTTGCTATACTGTTGCGCTCTTTCTTTTTTTCTTCTTTCTGAGCGTGCTTTTCAAAGCTTTTTGCGCTACGTGAATTAGCAATATCATTCATATCGTTAAAATGCTCTGCAATAAAAGATGACCAATCGTCATCAAAATTTCTATTGTTTTGTTTTTGATTATTCTTTAACGATTCTGACATTAACTCGTCATCACGGCGAGGGTCGTTGGTATTCTTAGAAGAAGTCATGAACTATACTGTAGCAAGTCTTCCTGATTCTATGCTTAAAATGTTCGAAATTGGACTTGCAAGAAAGGATATGGTATGTTGTACTGGTTCTTCGTGAAGGGACTTGGGGGTATTGCCTGCATGAGGATTCATCCATCAGCGCAAGGTGTTAAAAATGTACCTAAAAAGGGTGGAGCTATTATTGCTGCAAATCATCTTGCTGTTATTGATGACGCGCTTCTGCCATTGACTTGTCCTCGCATGATTCACTTTATGGGTAAAGCAGAATATTTTGAAGGCAAAGGTTTAAAGGGTCGTTTCAAGAAGTGGTGGTTTACTTCTGTTGGCGTTTTTCCTGTAGATCGTTCTGGAGGCGCAAAATCGCTTGGCGCCTTGAATCATGCTCGTGAAATATTAGAAAAAGGTCAGCTTTTTGGTATTCATATTGAAGGTACAAGAAGTCCAGACGGTCGTTTATATCGCGGTCATACTGGTGCTGCACGTCTTGCTCTTGAAACAGGTTGCCCGATTATACCAGTTGCAATTATTGGAACTAGAGAATTGCAAGTGCATGGTCAAGTTATTCCTGCAAAAGGTAAAACTAAGGCAATTTATGGCGAGCCTATTCAAGTAGAGCGTGTTTGTGACGAAAGCGAGATTACCCACGAGCGTTTACGTGAAATTACAGATAAAGTAACTAAGTCTATTCAGCAAATGAGTGGTCAAGAATACGTTGATGAATATGCTCAAACTGTAAAAGAACGTATGCGTAAAAAACGTGAAGAAAGTAACGAAAATAAGTAAAATATAATGCTGATTCTTATGCTATTAGATTAACATTATTACATATTTAAATTTTATTTATATTCAAATATGTAAGCGGCGAAAGTTATTTAGCTTCCGCCGCTTACATAATACTTAAGACACGCTCATATTACTGTAAGAGTGATAATAGAAGGATTTCCATTAGAATCCTTCAATGGTACTTCACTTCCAGCTCCAGGGGATTGGAAGCGCACTACGTGCATTAAATCACCAAGTGGAGCAGAAATACGAACTTTCAGTCCTAGATTTTCAATAATCCTTTTAGCCTCATCACTGTTTTTTCCGCAAACGTTTGGCAATGTAACAGTTTTTGGACCTTTAGAAACAACAACTTTAACACTATCGCCCCAATGTAAGTCAGAACCAGCTTCAACGGAAGCGCGGATAATCTTACCCTTTGCTACAGTATCGCTATTTTCTTCTTCGTACTTTACATCCAGCTTAGCGTCAGTCAAAGCTAAGTCAGCTTCATTCTTTGTTTTCCCAACTATATCTGGCATTTGCACAGGCTTAGGTCCCTTAGAAAGTAAAACACTTACTTCTTCGTTATGGTTCATGCGTGTGCCAGGTTTAGGGCTAATATCAATTAAGCTGCCAGCTGGTATATCTATAGAATACGTGTCTCCTGACTTATCGTGAACAATGTTAGTAAATCCTGCTTTACGCAATGCTTTCAAAGGATTTTTGCCATTGTAAGTCTTTGGATCTGTAATATCGTCCGGGATTGTAGACTTGCGAATTCCACGCGAAATCACAACATTAAGAGTGCTATTATTGTGCTTTTGAATATGGCTGCCTACAACATCAGGATTTGTTGAAACTACTTTTCCTTCTGGCACATCGTCACTATAATCTTTTGAAACTTTGTAAGGAATTCCAGCAATTTTAAGCGTGTGCTCATATTGTTGCCAATTGACATCAGTTATTTTGCAAGATGCATAATTTTTGCATTGAAGGTCGTCGGGCTTAGGCAACGTCCAATAACTGCCAGGACCTAAGAAATACCAAAAACCACCAATAGCAGCAATTGCTAATACTCCAGCTGTGCTTAAACCTGCAATAAGGAAAACACGCTTTTTAGAAGAACGATTAGGCTTGTTTCCTAAGTTTTTTTCCTTATTTGACATGCCAAACGGTTTTGCTGCATTTAAGTTGTTGTTAAAATTGCGAGAGCTAATAGCAATTGTTGGCATATTGCTATCGTCAAATTCTTCTAAAGGATTATCTTGCGAATTGTATGACACATCTTCTGCATTAGCAGCACGCCATTGCATAGCTTGTGTTTTTTGAAGATTATTCGTATCGAAAGCACTGTCGGACTTCGCTAGTGAATTGTCTATTGCTACATTATTGACTTCAGGATTATGTAGATCATTATTTGTGTGTGAATCGAGTTCACTTACAGAATTATTTCTAGGTATTGCAACAGTTTCGTCTGTAGCATTTTGCAATAAAGAGTTGGAATTAGCAGAAAAATTAGAGCCTGAAGTATTTATTGCTCGTGTAGCATCTGAGTCATTATTAGGATTCAATTTGTCCGAATAATTTGCTTCAGGGGAAACACGCAAATTATTAATAGGAGAAAAGTCTGTTTCTTCTGAAAACTCTTGTGGTTCTTCTGCTTTGTATTGCCAATCTTCAGAGTTTAATTGTGTAGAAAGTGCACGTAATTTTGCTAATGCTTCACTTGCATCTTTAGGTCGTTCGTTCATGTCGCGAGCAGTGAGGTTTGCTATGAATTGTGCAACTTTTTCGCTAATTCCAGGGCAAGCTGTAGCAATGGAAGGAGTGTTTTCATGCACATGCTTGAAAACAAGCGTAACAGGATTATCTGCAGTAAAAGGCACTCTTCCTGCAAGCATTTCCCAAGCCATCATGCCTGCTGAATACAAATCACCTTGAGGAGTTGCAAGATTATGCTCAATAAGTTCAGGAGCAAGATAAGCTGCTGTGCCAAGAAGTAATCCTGTAGAAGATAGTGTTGCTTGCGAAATTGCTCTAGCTAAACCGAAATCAGTAATTTGAACATGACCTCGATCGTTAATTAAAATATTTTCCGGCTTAATATCTCTATGTACAACTCCAGCATTATGTGCAGAAGCGAGACCATCCAAAGTTTCTGCAAGTAGACGCAGCGTATCTCGCACACTGAATGTGCCTTGCATATTCATTTCATAACGCAAATTAACGCCATGAACATATTCCATTACGAGATAATCGAGCCCGTCATATTCGCCTGTATCATAAACTTGTACAATATGTGGATTTGCAATTGCTGCAGCAGAAGTTGCTTCTCTGCGGAATCTAGCAATAAATTGCTGGCGATGCACTCCTTGAGCAAGTTGAGTGTGCATGATTTTAATTGCTACAGGTCTATCAAGGCGTTCATCTTCTGCTTGATACACAGTAGCCATGCCACCCTGAGCTATTTTGCGCACAATGCGATAGCGATTTTCAATGCGCATACCTGGCTGCGCCTGCGTAGCTTCATCCATTGTCACAATCCTTATACGCGTAAAACCATTTTTACTACTTACGAGTGTACAAGCAAGATAGTAAAGAAAGCTAATTTCGAGCGTTATTTGCTAAATATTATTGTACATTACGCCATGCTTCAGGTATAAATCGTTTGCTAATTTCATGCAAAATAGCTTTTCCACTGTCGCTCAATGTACTTGATTCGATTGCTTGTTGTGAATCATTCCACAGATTCTCAATTCGCTTTTTTGATTTTTCAATAGCACCAGAAGTATGGTAAATCTGTATTATTTTATTTACATCATCTTCACTTCTAGTACTACGCGTGTAGGCTTTTAATAGTATTTCTCTTTCGTTATCGTTTCCGTATTGCAAAGCATCTGCAAGAAGAACTGCACGCTTACCTTCTCTAATATCACCGCCAATAGGCTTACCTGTAATCTTGCTATCTGAAACAATATCAAGCAAATCATCAGCAATTTGGAAAGCAACACCTAACGAATTGCCAATAGAATTAGCAAGATTGTATGCTTCAGTTGGTTGCATATTTGCTGCAAGAAAGCCGAGAGTTAATGGAGCAACAGTAGTGTAACTGGCTGTTTTCCATCTAAAAACATTCAAAGATGATTCCGCAAGTTGTATTGGATTATCTAGTTGCATCATTTCTATTGACAAATCCAATACTTGACCAATACCAACATTTCTTTGCATAGACGCAAATGCTGCTAACAATTCCTCGCCATAAGTAAAATTCTTCGCACAATTTCTTGCAATATCGAAACTTTCTGTGGCAAGTAGATCTCCCAGCATTAAACCTAAGCCTGTGCCAATATGCTTATTATTGCAAGCTTTACTTAATGCACAATACGCACTAGGTTTTCCACGTCTTAAATAAGATTCGTCAATAATATCATCATGAATTAATGCAGCTGTTTGAAATACTTCTAGAGCACAAGCTATGTCAAATACAGACTGTTCATGGATTTTTTGAATATTGGTTTCTTTTGATGCAGCGTAAAATGCTGAAATCGTAAGAAGAGCTCTAAGACGTTTTCCGCCTTCGCTTGAAACAATAGCTTGCTTTATTACTTGCTGTAGTATTTGCGCACATGTGGATGAAAGATTATTTTCTAATCCCGTATTAAATTGCTGAGAAATTAAAAAAGTAATTCTAGATTCAATATCGTTAAGACTGTAATTGTTGCCTATAAATGTGCTCATATTATGAAAGTTATCCACAGGGCTGAACATTACAAAACGCAGTTATTATTATGCTTTAATAAGCTTTTCACCGCGGAAATAGTTTTTTATTGAATGCTGACTCATATCTTGAGAAACTTCAATATATCAAAAATGCTATTGCATAGTTTGATTATCAAAATAAAAAATCATGTAAAAAATGAGGGGGAGTATGCATGGAAATTGTAGAGGATGATTTGAAAACGAAGATATCGCATAATTGTATTGATGACTTTGATATGCAAAGTCTTATGCAAATTTATGGTGAAAGTGCTAATTCTTTTAATGGTTGTTTAGATTTTGCAGGTTCAGAAGATTTTGAAAGTTTTGCTGGAAGAGAAATTTCAGATATTAATGGGACTATATATCCTTCTAAAGAGTGCAGCTTTTTTATGACTTTTTCTAAGGAATATATTTACAACAACTGTAGTGATAGTGCGCAATGGATTAAAGGATTAGAATATTGGGTTCCGGCAGTTTCGGAAGCTTTTATAGAAAATGTTAATCAAAATGGCAAGCAATATGCTATTAGAGATATTGCAAGCAGAGCACTTATGCGATGGTACAACATGTTTGCTTACGATGAAAAAATGTTTGGATATGATTTAGTAAATCTGCCAATAGCAATGTTGCATAATATTAATGTTCGTGATGCAATGCTTATTTCTATTCTGGATGAAAATCAAGAATGGTATGACGAAAAAACTTTGTCGGAATTTGCTTGGTGCCCTCATACACCTGAAGTATCTCGTAATTTGCGGCATTGTTTAGAAGCAAAATTCACTCAAACAAATAATAAGCCTGATATAAAGAGAGCTATTTTCGCGTGCAAAATTTTAAAATCTATGGCTATTATTACTAGAAGCATTCCAAAATTATCTGTGCAAGTTTACGCTTTGTTAGCTTATATCAGCTGGTGGTTTAGGCTCGGAGAAGTAAAATATTATTGTGATTGTGCATTGCGCATTGATCCTGATTGTTCTATGGCAAAAATAGTGTGTGGAGCATTCGAAAATGGTCTTGAGCCAGCATGGATTGAATAATTCGCCACGCCGCAAAAATTAGTTGTGGAATAATCGTCTTGCTTAAATGGTTTACTACTTAAGGTAAAACTTGCCCTTGCATGGACTATGCCTATATGCGTTACAAGGGGATAATACAGGAGGAACAGTTTGACGAGTGAAGTTGGATTAACGGTCGACAGCGACGAAATGCAAGATGATACTAAGCCTGTAAAAACTCGCAAGGCTAGCGCTGCGCGTAAAACCAGTACTCGAACTTCGTCAGCTGATAGCAAGACGCGCAGTTCTCGCTCAAAGAAAACTGAAGACAACAAGATTGATACTGAATCAGTATCGGCTGATGCTGAACATGACGAAACTGAAGATAGCGTAGACATTGAATCTCAAGATCAATTATCTATTGACGATTCTTTAGATGACGATTCACATCTTGATGTTGATGATGAACATTTGAATCTTGATGATTTAGACGATATTCAGCCAGAAGATATATCTGATGTTGACGATTTAAGCGATATTGACGTTGCAGATGATCTTGATGATGAAGAGTCTGAAGATCTTGATGAAATTGATGATCACGACGAAATTAAGCATGATGCTCCGCAAGTGCCACAAGCAAAAGGCGCATTTGTTGTACGTGATGATGACGATGACGATAATCTAACTCCATCTGGTAATCCTAAGCGTCGTGTAATTGCTACAGGTGCTACTGCGGATCCTGTTAAGGATTATCTAAAGCAGATAGGTAGAGTTAGCTTGCTTAATGCTGAGCAAGAAGTTGATTTGTCAGAGCGTATTGAAGCTGGATTGTATGCTCAGCATTTGCTTGATACTCAAATTGATCAAATGGAGTTTAAGCGTAAACGTGAGCTTAAGTGGGCTGCAGCAGATGGCAAGAAAGCTAAAGATCATCTTCTTGAAGCAAACTTGCGTCTTGTTGTTTCTCTTGCTAAGCGTTATACCGGTCGAGGCATGCTTTTCCTTGATTTAATTCAGGAAGGTAACCTTGGTTTGATTCGTGCAGTTGAAAAGTTCGACTGGAAGAAGGGCTTTAAGTTCTCAACCTACGCAACTTGGTGGATTCGCCAGGCTATTACGCGTGCTATGGCAGATCAGGCTCGTACTATTCGAGTTCCAGTGCATATGGTTGAGGTTATTAATAAGCTTTCTAGGGTTCAGCGTCAAATGCTTCAAGATTTAGGTCGTGAACCTACGCCGGATGAGCTTGCTCGCGAACTAGATATGCCAGTAGAAAAGGTTCAGGAAGTACAAAAATACGGTCGTGAGCCAATTTCTTTGCACACTCCTCTGGGCGAGGATGGCGATTCCGAGTTCGGTGATTTGATTGAAGATACTGACGCAATCGCACCGTCTGATGCTGTTGCGTTCTCGCTCCTTCAAGAACAGTTCAGGCAAGTTTTGGAAACTTTGGCTCCTAGGGAGGCTGGAGTTATTAAGATGCGCTACGGCTTGGAAGATGGTCAGCCAAAAACTTTAGACGATATTGGTCGCGTTTATGGTGTTACTCGTGAACGTATCCGTCAAATTGAGTCTAAAACAATGTCTAAGCTGCGTCATCCTTCTAGATCGCAAACTTTGCGTGACTTCTTAGATCAGTGATTGTGTGAAGTTATATTACAAAGTGTCGTATTGTTGCTTTTGCGATAGTACGACACTTATTGCTTAAAATAATCGGTTGTAAGTTTAATAAGTGCAAGGGGTAGAAGTGGTCTCTCATAAAGAGCAATATGATGCTGATAGCTTGACTGTGCTTGAAGGCTTGGATGCTGTAAGAAAGCGTCCAGGCATGTATATTGGCACTACAGACAGTCAAGGCTTAATGCATTGCCTTTGGGAGATTATTGATAATGCGGTTGACGAGGCTTTGGCTGGTGCTTGTGACCATATTATTGTTACTCTTCACGATGATGGATCTATTGAAGTTGCAGATAACGGTCGTGGTATTCCAGTAGATGTTGAGCCAAAAACAAAGCTCACTGGCGTTGAAGTTGTTCTAACTAAGCTTCACGCTGGAGCAAAGTTTGGTAACGCTTCTTATAATGCTGCAGGCGGTTTGCATGGTGTTGGATCTTCTGTTGTAAACGCTTTAAGCTTGCGTTTAGATGTTGAAGTTGATAGAGACGGTAAAACGCATCATATGGCGTTCCATCAAGGGCATCCTGGTGTGTATAGCGATGCTGATCCAGAGCATCCATCTCCAGCCTCTCCATTTAAGCGTACGCGTAAGAACAAGCCTACTGAGCTTGAAATTATCGGCACTGTTTCGCCAAAAACTACCGGAACTCGTGTACGCTACTGGGCGGATCCAGAAATTTTTAATTCGACTGCGCATTTCAGCTATGAGCAGCTTATTGCTCGCGTGCGTCAAACAAGTTTCCTGGTTCCAGGCTTAAAAATTACTGTTATTGACGAGCATGTTCCTGAAGGTGAATCTGCAAATATTGAAGAAATTGATTCTACTAAAGATGATGTTGCAGAAGATAATCTTCTTGAAAACCAGTCTGATAATAGCGATAACTCTGTGTCTGAATTTGAAGAATTAGAATCTGAAACAACATTAGAAGATGAAGATGATTCTGAAGATAAGACTGAAAATATCGCGACTGAAGATGAGGTTGAAGATGCTGAATCTGAAGAATCAGTTGCACAATCTGTTGCAAATGCTCAGTCTGCTAACTCAATGCAAAATAAGCATCATCCTCGAGTAGTTGAATTTTTGCATAATGGTGGCGTTAAAGATTTCGTTGATTTTCTTTCAAAAGGTGAAGCAGTATCGGATATTTGGCGTATTTCTGGCGAAGATACATATGTAGAAGAAACGCAAGCTGTTGATTCTGCAGGAGATTTACACGCGCAGCAAGTAACTCGAAAATGCGGCGTTGACATTGCAATGCGTTGGATAAACGGCTACGATTCAACGATTATTAGTTTCGTAAACGTTGTTGAAACTCCTGGCGGAGGTATGCACGTAGACGGATTCTTGCAAGGATTGACTAAGCAAATTCGTAAAGCTGTTGAAGACAACGCGCGCAAACTAAAAGTAAATCTTAAAGATTCGAATACGAAAATTGAGCGCGATGATATTACAGCAGGATTGGTAGCAGTCGTAACTGTTCGCATTGCTGAGCCTCAATTCCAAGGTCAAACTAAGGATGTTCTTGGAACTGCTCAAGTTAAGCCAATCGTTACCAAAATGACTGACGCTCAATTCGGTGAGATGATTACCGGTTCTAAGAGAGGATTCAAAGAGCAGTCTTCTAGAGTTTTGGAAAAAATTGTTTCCGAAATGCATGCGCGTATTCAAGCGCGTAAAACTAAGGAAGTTACCCGCAGAAAGAACGCTCTTGAGTCTGCTTCAATGCCGCCGAAACTTTCTGACTGCCAGCCTGGAAACGACGATGTTGCAGAACTTTTCATCGTCGAGGGCGATTCTGCACTTGGCACTGCAAAAGCTGCTCGAAATTCTGCTTTCCAAGCTCTTCTTCCAATTCGCGGTAAGATTTTGAACGTGCAAAAAGCAAGTCTTGCACAAATGCTTTCCAACAAAGAGTGTGCTGCAATTATTCAGGTTGTTGGAGCAGGATCGGGCGCAAGTTTTGATATTTCACAAGCACGTTATAACAAGATTGTTATGATGACAGATGCTGATGTTGACGGCGCGCACATTCGTATTTTGCTGCTGACGCTGTTCTATCGTTATATGCGTCCGCTTATTGAGCACGGTCATGTTTATGCTGCAGTGCCGCCTCTTCACAGAATTGCGCTCGCTGGAAAGCGCAAGGGCGAGTATATTTACACGTATTCCGACGATGAACTGGCTGGAAAGCTTGATGATTTGCAAGCTAAGGGCATTGATTTTAACAGCGATATTCAGCGTTACAAGGGCTTGGGTGAGATGGATGCAGATCAGCTTGCAGACACCACTATGGATCCTAGAACTCGCATGCTTCGAAGGATTCGTATGGAAGATGCTCAGCAAGCAAGTGAAGTATTTGATTTGCTAATGGGTGATGATGTTCCTCCGCGCAAGCAGTTTATTGTTGATAACGCAGACGACTTTGATCGTTCCAAAATCGATACCTGATATCGGTATGTCGCTCGCATCGCTTTATGTCGCCTTGTATATTTGTATTCCTTTATATTGCTTTATAAAGTCGCGTTGGTATTACAAATATGAAGTACTAAGGTTGGGGAATTTTTATGGTTAACCTTCTTCTTGCTGTTATTTATCTTGCTTTTATAAGCTTGGGTTTGCCGGATGCTCTTCTTGGAGCTGCGTGGCCTACGATGAGTCATGATGTTGGTGCGCAAATTTCTTGGGCTGGTGGAATATCAATGGTTATTTCTGCAGGAACAATTGTTTCTGCGCTGCTATCTAATAGGTTTACGCATAAGTTTGGCCCTGGGAAGGTTACGCTTATTTCAGTTGCTTTAACAGCTTTAGCGTTACTAGGTTTTTCTTTTGCTCCGAATTATCTTGTGCTTATTTTTCTAGCTATACCATACGGTTTAGGTGCTGGAGGAGTGGATGCGGCTCTTAATAATTACGTTGCAATTCACTATGAAAGCTGGCACATGAGCTGGCTTCACTGCATGTGGGGAATTGGTGCTTCCGCAGGTCCTTATGTTATGGGTTTCGCACTTTCTCACGGTCAGCGCTGGCCTGCAGGCTACCAGTATATTGCTGTTATACAAATTGCTCTCACTCTTGTGTTATTCATAAGTTTGCCGCTGTGGAAAAATAATAATAAAAAGGCAGAGACGCATAATCTTACTGAGGTAAAGAAACAATCTTCTGGGATGCTATCTTATAAGGAAGTTTTGCGCATTCCAGGAGCTAAGAATATTCTTATTATGTTCTTTTGCTATTGTGCGTTGGAGCAAACTGCAGGATTGTGGGCTAGTAGTTACATGGTTTTGCATGGAGGAGTTAGCCGCATTGTTGCGGCAGGTTGGGCAAGCTTGTTTTATGTTGGCATTACAGTTGGTCGTTTTGTAAGCGGATTTCTTACTATGCGTTTTAACGATGCAACGATGATTCGTATTGGGCAGTGCGTAATGCTTATGGGCATTCTGGTATTGTTGCTGCCTTTGCTGAATCATATTGAGCTTATTGCAGGATTTGTAATTATTGGACTAGGCTGCGCTCCAGTTTACCCATGCATTATTCATTCCACGCCGCATTATTTTGGTGCAGATAAGTCTCAAGCTATTGTTGGCATGCAAATGGCAAGCGCATATATTGGGTCTATGGTAATGCCTGCGATTTTTGGACTAATTGCGCAGAATGTTTCTTTGGTGCTTCTTCCGGCTTATTTGCTTATTCTTCTCGCTGTAATGACTTTTATGCACGTGCGCTTGCTTCGAACTTGCGTAACTCGAGTCTGAAAGCATTTGTGTGCGCGATTGCTTATATTTTTTGATGTAGACTTGTGTTAGATGTGTTATGTGTGCTAGGTGTGTTAGAACTTGTTGTATACGCATTATCTAGTAGATGTATTTCTAATAATGTTTTTACAAAAGGAGGGGTTATGAATGATATTAAGCAAGAAGTCTTTGACAAAGATAAGCTTGATTTTGCAATATTTTGTATTGAAAATGTTGCTAAGAAGCTTAATCAAAACCCTCGCGATACGTATGATGCTTTGACTAAGAAGAGTAATATTCTTATGTCTTATATTGTTCCATCTTATGACGTTTTGCACACTCAAGGCAAAGAGTATATTACAAACGATATTATTTCCTTCATGCGCGAAAAAGGTGTAAAAGTATGATTGTTTATCACGGTTCTTTTATGCCTGTTGAATTTCCAGATGTATTGCATTCGCGTAAAGATGTTGATTTTGGCGCAGGATTCTACGTTACATCAATACGTAGTCAGGCTGATAATTGGGCGAAGAAATTTATTCGCAAGGACAAAGATGCTTTTGTTTCTTCTTATAATTTTGACAATAATGTTCTTAATGAATTATCTGTTCTTAAGTTTGATTCATATTCTGAAGAATGGCTTAATTTCATACTTAATGCTCGTTCTGGAAATGATGCAAGCAGTTTTGATGTAGTAATTGGCGGTGTAGCAAACGATAAGGTTTATAACACACTTGAATTGTTTTTTGATGATTTAATTACTAAGTCTGAAGCTTTAGGCAGACTAAAATATGAAAAACCTAATAATCAAATATGTTTTAGAAGTCAAAAAGCTATTGATTTGTGTCTTACATACATAAAAAGCGAGTGTGTAAATAGTAAGTTTTTAGGGGAGTGATGGATTTTGAAGGCGAATCCTATTTTGTTGCAAAAGAAGTATGCTAGGGTTGTAAGTCTTCTGGCTGAGCGTGCTGGGTTGAGTTATGAGCAGGCGCTTGACGTGTTTTACCATTCTGTTACTTACGATTTGATGCGTAATGGTATTTCGGATATGCATTGTATGAGCGACGGATATTTGGTTCAAGATTTGCTTGATGAGATGCATAATTCTAAAATGTGTGTTAATGCATGACTTTTGTAATAAATTAAACGATTGTGTGATATACCATGCTTGCATTTGTATTTCGACTATAAAGCGTACAATGTGTATACGTTTTTACATTATCTCGTTATCTATTTTTAAGAGGGTAAATGAATAAGAGAACTGGTCTTATGTTGACTGCCACTATGATGGGTATTGCTACTGCTGCTTGTGCTTTCTGCGTGGGGCAAAGTGCGAATGCTGCCGAAACTTCAGCTTCTTCTGGTGTTAATACGACTGTAAATTCTTCTACAAATAATTCTTTTACCACAGCTTCTAATACAGAAACTTCCTCTACAGAAGGTTCTTCTTCCGTAACTTCTTATAACGCAGCTTCTAATACGCCCAATGGGGGGGCTGCTTTAGATAGCACTTCCGCAAAACCTTCTGGAAATACTGTACCTTCCAAGTCTAGCGAAACTGCAAAAACTGCCGAAACCACAAAATCTACTAAATCTTCTAAAGCTTCTGAATCTGTAACTGATGCTGAAAATTCTGAAAATGCTAGACTTACACAAACTCTTATAGATGTAAGCAATACTAATCTTCAAACAAATAATCGTGAAGATAGAAGCGTACACGCATCTGCAGAATCTAAAGCAGCATCAACTGATTCGGGTACTACAGATGATGCATCTTTAACTTGGACGAAGGACGACTTTAACATTTCTGACGATGGTAAAACTATTGGAGGTAGGAAAAATGTTTATTATCCGGAGACCGGTCAAACGGTAAATGAGTATGTGGACGGACTTAGTGCCAAAGGCAAGGAGAAACTTAAGAAAAATCATCATGTTGTGATTCCTGAGGGTATTGAGGTAATTCATGAATGTGCTTTTACCGGTCAGGCTGACAAAGTCGGGAATAAGCATAAACACGTTGACGGCGAGACTTATATTGAGGGTGTCACTCTTCCGCAATCTCTTAGAATAATAGAATATGGAGCTTTTGGTTGGAATAAAATTAAAGGAACCGTTGTTATTCCAAAAAATGTGGTTTCAGTAAGCGATGCAGCCTTTGTTGCTAATGAAATTGAAAAAGTTGTGTTTGAAGGCGTGCTTGATGATAAGGGCAAAGAGCACGATACAGATACTAGTCCGTATTATCTTGCTGGAGTTGGTAGTGTTGCTTTCCAAGGTAATAAAATTTCTGAAATTGTCGTAAAAGGTAATTTAGGACAATATAAGTTTCGCTCAGGGGAAAATGATTCACCGTTTGACAATCAAAATCCTGGACCTTTCACTATTGAAGTGGGAGAGGAATACAAAAGTCCTATCAAAATTACGCAAGAAAGCGCTGGTCATACAATCAGTGTTATGGAGGGTTTTGAGGAGAATGGAAATCCTGTAACGATTGACCTCTCACCATATTTTAAGAAAAATGCTGATGGCAAATATGTAGCTGTAAAAACTGGCACACTTGAAGGTCAGTGCATTTTTTATGACTTTGTTCAGCGTGTGCCTAGGATGATTGGTAGATCGCGTTTTACGTACAACATTGTTCCTAAAGCTACGATTTACACAGTTACTTTTGTAAATGGCACTAATTCTCATTATGCTTCTGTGCAAGTTAAGGAAGGCAAGAGCATAAACGATAAGAGTGTTGATAGTCAGTCAATGCCTAAAGATCCTACGAAGATTGGGTACACTTTTGAAGGGTGGAATGAAGATCAAGACGGTACTGGTGCAGTGTTCCTTGCCAGCACTAGTGTAAACAAAAATTTGAAAGTTTACTCTATTTTTAAGAATTACTCACCAGTTATTACAGTTCAGAATAAGACTATTACTGAGGGTGATCCACTCGATTTGAATAGTCTTGTTGTATCTGTTGGTGATATTGAGGATAATTCTATAGCAACTAAGGTTAAGCGTATTAGTGACGGTGGTTTTAATAACAATGTTCCAGGTATTTACACTATCACGTTTAGCGTAACGGACAATGGCGGTGCTACTGCAACAGCAGTTGCAACAGTAACTGTTAATAAGAAGCCAACGCCTCCAACTCCACCAGCTCCTGCGCCGGAACCGGAGCCAACTCCAACTCCTGTTCCAGTTCCTGAGTCGCCGACCCCTGTCGCTCCAGGTCCGATTCTGACACCTTCTGAGTCTGAGACAGAACCTGAGTCCGCTCCAGCTCTTTCGCAACCCGAGCAACCGGAAGCTAAGCGCGTTGTTAAGCATCTTCCTAAAACTGGATCTTCAGTAGCTATGGTAATAAATTATTTGTTTGCATCTGTGACTGCAGGAATTTTTGCACTTGTAGAAGCTAGAAAATCACTTCGCAGATATTCCAAGCATGCTCGCAAAAACTAGCTTTAAAAAGTGTAAAACTAGCAAGCAAAAACATTACTACCCAATGTGCGCAATTGGGGAAACGAGTTCAGTTCCAGAAGCATCCCTACGCATATCTGGCTTAGGTAACTCAACATTGCTTCCGCCTTCTGTAACGGCTTGCAATGGATAGTATCCAACGTACGCGTGTATCAACGTATCTTGACCTTTAAGGAATCTTTGCGAGCGCACGCCACCAGTTGCGCGACCTTTTGTTGGGTACATGTCAAATGGAGTAATCTTTGCAGAACCGTTTTCGGTTCCAGGAAGAGCTTCACTGTCTCCAGCAACGGTGAATACAACTGTTCCAGAAGCGGAGAATAAACCATTTTCACCTTCTTCGTAATGCCACTCTATTGATTTTTCTGGCACTACTGCGAAGGTTGCAACTTTAGCACCTTCTGCTAAACGAATGCCTGCCATTCCGCCTGCTGTGCGTCCTTGTGGTCTAACTTGTTTAGCGTCAAAGGTAAGTAATGAAGAATCACTACTAATGAACACGAGTCTGTCGTTGTCTTTTGCTGGAGCTGCGGCAATAACGGTGTCGTCGTCTTTTAAGTCAATTATGCTCCATGAATCCATGGTAGTTGGAGCTTCAAAATTCCATCTTTTAACTACACCGTTTCGTGTTCCAATTGCAAGTGGAGTAGCGTTTTGTGAGGCATCAAATGCTATTGCTGAAACTACGCGTTCTCCTCTTACTGGATCCGTGCTTTGCGTGGAAGTTAGCAGTTCTTGTGCTTTTACTCCGTGGTTGAGCAGCGCAGGTTTTCCTTCTTCATAGTTAAGTTGTGGCAAATCTGCAACATGAGCTAGAACTAGTCGACCAGATGAAGTAACAAGAGCACAAGTTGAACGCGTTGTTGTTGCAAACATTGTTTTACAAGGAGTGTTAAATACGTTGTTGTTGTGCGAATTCCAATGTTCTAACACTGCAATGCTTGTTCTGGCAATTAACCCTGAAGTGCTTAATGCTACTGCGCAAGGTTCGTCACTTAATTGCATTGCAACAGAAGATGCGTCAGCTTCTCCAGTTTTACGAGCTGCATTAGCTGCTGCAGCCAAATCTGCTTGAGTTGAAGTAATTTTATTTGCTGATTGAACGGCTTTAATCGCAATATCCTCACTGTTTTTATTTATGCTGGAGGCTACTGGAGTAAAACTACCATCTTCATTTTCGTCAAGCAAAATTGTTCTGCGTGGAGTATCCCATTGTTTAACTGCAGAATCCATATCTGCTATTACGACGTTGTCGAGTTTAGCTTCAGAACTTAATATTTGATTTAGCTCTTCAATTTTTTTGAGCAAATCGTCGCGTTCAGCTTCGAGCTCTATTCGGCTCATTTTAGTAAGTCTGCGAAGACGTAAGTCAAGAATATACTGTGCTTGAATTTCATCAAGATCGAATACTTTAATTAACTTAGTTTTTGCACTATCTGCATCTTCAGATGAACGAATGACCTGAATTACTTCATCAATATCAAGAAGTGCAAGAAGCAAGCCATCAACCAAATGTAAGCGTTCTTGAGCTTTTTTGCGCCTAAATTCGCTGCGTCTGCGTACCACGGTTCTGCGGTGAGAAATCCAAACGTCTAATAGCTCTCGCAAGCCCATTGTGTGAGGTCTACCGTCAACAAGTGCAACATTGTTAATAGTAAAGCTCTCTTGCAAAGGAGTGTGCTTAAAAAGTTGAGCAAGCACAGCGTTAGGATCAAAACCTGTCTTAATCTCAATAACAATACGAGTTCCGTTATGTCGATCTGTTAAATCAATAGCACCTGAAATACCGTCTAATTTTCTTGATTTAACTCCTTGAGAAATTCTTTCCAAAACGCGCTCTGGGCCAACCATAAACGGAAGTTCTGTAACAATAATAGCTTTTTTGCGAGCAGTAATATTTTCGATATGTGTTGTAGATCTTGTAGTGAATGCTCCGCGACCTGTTGCGTAAGCTTCGCGAATGCCACTTCGACCAATGATAATTCCTCCGCTAGGCCAGTCAGGTCCTGGAACTAGTTTCATAAGATCATCTAGGGTTGCATCAGGATGTTTCATAACATATTTTGCTGCAGCAACTACTTCGCCTAGATTATGCGTTGCCATATTTGTTGCCATGCCTACAGCAATTCCAGAAGCGCCATTTACTAAAAGATTTGGAATAGCTGCAGGAAGCACAGTAGGTTCTTTTAGTTTATTGTCGTAATTTGGTACAAAATCAACTGTGTCTTCGTTGATATCCGCGTTCATACCTAGTGATGCAGGAGCTAAACGCGCTTCGGTGTATCGAGAAGCTGCTGGACCGTCGTCAAGAGAGCCAAAATTACCGTGTCCGTCAACAAGCGGCAAGCGTAGGGAAAATGGTTGAGCTAGACGAACCATTGCCTCATAGATTGCAGAATCACCGTGAGGATGAAGTTTACCCATTACTTCACCAACAACACGCGCTGATTTCATATAAGCATGATCAGGACTCAAATTCATATTGCCCATTTGATACACAATGCGTCGCTGCACTGGTTTCATTCCGTCTCGTGCGTCCGGTAAAGCTCGAGCATAAATAACTGAATAAGCATATTCCAAGAAGGATTTGCTCATTTCTTCGTTTAATGGTGTTTCAACAATATGCTCTTTAACTTTTCTTGGGTCGAAAGCTTGCTGTGTTGAGTGATGGCGTGAGGGCATATTTAGAACTCCTTGAATGACATTACGGCTATCAATCTTACCAATTTATATGCACAAACAGCATGTTTTTGCTGAATTTTTCAGCAATTTGACTAGTTATTTATATAAATATTTGTTATTCGCGTTTTGTTCAATGCAATATAAGTGGTTCAATAGTAAGTATGAGTGCTGAAATACCGTCTGAAAATGATCTTTTGCAATTTGTTGGTAATGTTAAGTACGGTGATTTTTCTAATTCCGCAGTTAATGAAAATTTTTCTTACGATTTTAATGAAAAAAATCTTGGTGGAGCGTTACATATATCTTCGGTTCTTCCAGCTTTAAGTGATGCAATAGATGCTCCTGTTAAAACAGCTATTCATAACGATCCACACGCTTTGCGAGAAAGTCTTGGTTTCCCTAAATCTAATTCTGCAATTGTAGTGTTAATAGATGGTTTAGGATACTGGAATATTCTTATGCGTAAAGGTCACGCTCCTTATTTACGATCCTTGCTTAACGAATCAATAAATCAACGACCAATTAGCACGTGCGTTCCAAGCACAACTGTTGCTGCAATGGCTACTTTTGGAACAGGCACATGTCCTGGTCTTACTTGCATGACTGGTTACACGCAAAAGAATTCTCAAACTGGTAAACTTGCGCAGCTTATTCAATTTAATGATGCGCCTGATCCGCTAGTTTTGCAGCAAGAGCCGACTATATTTGAAAGTTTAGTTTCTAATGGAGTCCGTGCAGATAGCGTGGGATTACCAAAGTTTGAAAATACTCCTCTTACCAAAGCTGCTTTTCGTGGAGCAAATTATATTACTGCTGGAACTCCTAGAGCTCGCATTCTTAAGGCTGCTAATAGCAGTAAAACTCCAGGTTTAACTTATATGTATTTACGTGACGCTGATAAAACCGGTCATAATTATGGTTGGGATTCTCAGCAGTGGGTTTCTGTTTTTGAGCAAATTGACGAGCAGTTGCGTCTTTTGCGAGCAAATTGTGCTCCTGGAACATTAATTGTTATTACTGCAGATCATGGGATGATTAAATCCGATCCCAATAAGCGAATTGATATTGCTAAACATGATGAGCTGATAAAAGGCGTATCGATGGTTGGCGGTGAACCTCGTTCTGTAATGTTGTATGCTAACAGTGACGCAAATCCTGAAGATATTATTTACCGTTGGCGTGAATATTTTGGAACTAATGCAATTGTACGCAGTAAAAAACAAGCTATTGACGATGGTATTTTTGGTTTAGTAAACAACAGGGCAGAGGATGTTATTGGCGATGTTATTGTGCAAGCTTGTGGAGCTTACACAATTGTTGATTCTCGCATTCAATCTGATAAAGCTATGAGTTTACCTAGCGTTCATGGATCGATGACTCATATGGAAATGGATATTCCGTGCCTCATAGATTTAGTGTAAGCGATTTTTGCTTCTATTATTGAAAATATTTTATAAATCGTAACTTAGCAAATAAAATGTGTGACACTCAAATTTTACTAAGAGTGTCACACATATTGTTAATAAGCGAAAAATTTATTTTTAAACTTCTTATTTAGCTTTCGCCAAATAATATTTCATCCCAGCTTGGTACTGCTGCTCTTCCAGCTTTACGTTTATTGTGCTCAGAAGATGATTTTTCTTGGCCATTAGTATTAATTTCTTGATTATTTTTAGCAGAATTTTGATTACTTTCAGCAGCATTTTTTTGCAAATTCGTACTAGCAATATCTGCTTTTTCAGCATTTTGAACTTTCGCAGCCAATGATTTTTGTGCTTCATTAGACGCATTGACGATTTTGCTATTCGTTTCGTTTCTATTAATAAATTCAGCATCTGGTTGTATTAGCGAAGTCTGCTGAGGATTATCTTCTTTAATAAATTGCGTATTTGTTTCAGTAGAACGCTTAGAATAGCCTTTTTCTAATACTTGCTGTATGTCAGAATTATTGTCCTGATTTTCGAAGGAAGATTGGGCTTGTGCATCTGCAAGTTTGTCACTGTTTCTAAGTTCCCATTGAGAAACAGCTCGTTCGATTCTGGCAGAACGAATAGAATTTCCTGGAAGCTCTTCAGTGTTGAATGGGAAATTAATGCTTACAGTGTCTCTATAAGCTCCACCATATGGAGATTGTTTAGAAGTATCCGCTGCATTAACATCTTCACCAAGCAATAATCTAGACGAAGGGTTCGCGCATGTAACAGAGTTGTCATGCATGTTCCATGTCCACTCAGCTTTAATAGTGCGAGTAGCAGTTTTGAAAGTAGCAGTAATTCGCCATGGCTCTAATCCTCTGCGCGTTGCTTTCCATTGCACTGTTTCCATGCCAATATGTGCTTTAGCTAATGTTCTTTCAATTAAATCTGCAATAGTGCGCATATTGCTTTGTTTAGGAGCAGGTACTAGAAGGAACTGCTCAATTGCATACTGCTTTTCGGTTTCAACGCCTGCAGAAAAACGCCTAACTTGTGCTTCACTAACGTTGTATCTTTGCGCCACATGTGAAGGTGCAACTCCTGCGCGAATCAATGCCTGAATTTGCGAAATAGGCAATGTTGCATTAGATTGTATAGAATTTGTGCCAGCATCTGCTGAGTTATGTTCATCGCTGTTTTTACTCGTAATTTTATGTGAACCAGCGATGGCGCGTTCCAGCGTGTCGTCCACTTGAATACGTAACGGCGTGTTTTCACAAATGAAAATCAAATTACCGTCTGCGTCAATATGGTCGAAACTCGCCTCTTTTGGCGGATTTTCAAGCATTATGCACCACTTTCTTCGCTTTTAACAATACTATTTATATACTTTAGTCCATACACTGCATTCTTTACCATTTTATTTAAAATAAAAAATGTGTAATATACGGGGTAGCATTCGTGTATGCTATGCGCGTAAGTAGCTTTAAAAACGAAAGGACCATAATGGCACAGGATTATGATTCTCCTCGTAGCAAAGATGAGGACGAAGAGTCGTTGGAAGCTTTGAGTAAAGGTTCTCAAAATTCAAACAGCGATATTGACGATGATGAAAATGCTATTGCTGAAGACTACGAGTTGCCAGGTGCTGATTTAAGTAACGAAGATGCATCCGTAACTGTTATCCCTATGCAAGGCGATGAATTTATTTGTTCTGAATGCTTCTTAGTTAAGCATCGCAGCCAGTTAGCTGAAACTAATGCTGATGGTCAGCCTGTTTGCAAGGAGTGCGCAGCTTAAATGGCATATGACGAGACCTATACTGGCCCCGAACAGGTTGAGGTATTAATTAAGTATCTCGATGATGAAACATCTACATTACAGCCGCTTTGCTACGCGCATGCAGGTGATGCAGGTGCCGATTTAAGAACTACCCAAGATTTTACTTTGCGTCCTTTCCAGAGAGCGCTTGTTCCTACTGGAGTTGCTATAGCTTTACCTGCAGGTTACGTTGCTTTAGTGCATCCTCGTTCTGGTTTAGCAGCAAAACAGGGTGTGACTGTGCTAAATGCACCTGGAACAGTTGATGCCGGGTATCGTGGTGAAATTAAGGTTCCTCTTATTAATTTAGATCCTGAGAACACAGTGCAATTCCATAAAGGTGATCGTATCGCTCAAATGGTTATACAACGTTATGTAGAAGCACAATTTATTCCCGCATCTAAATTACCTGAATCTGATCGCTCTGATAAAGGTTTTGGCTCCACTGGCGTACAATAATCTTTTTATAAATATCCGACCGGTTTTTAAAACTGAGTCGGATTTATTGTATGTATTTTTTGTTTTGGTAGTGTATTGAGCGAATTGCAGGTAGGATAGTAAAAAGTACCAGGAGGTGCCAAATGGGTGAACTTCAAGAGGATGTAAAAGGATCCAATAGGCTCGGATGTGAAATCAGCGAAGATTCTCAAAATCCATTATTGCCAATATTGAGCATGTGCAAATGGCATCATCCTAATGAGGATATGAGCATTCTTCATAGAGCTTATGATCGTGCTGTAAAGCAGCATACAGGTCAAAGACGCAAATCTGGTGAGCCATACATTATTCATCCTCTTGCTGTAGCTCAAATTCTTGCAGATCTTGGAATGGGACCAATTGTTGTTGCTTCAGGATTATTACACGACACTGTAGAAGATACAGATTACACGCTAGAAGAATGTCGAGCTGAATTTGGCGATACTGTAGCAGGTCTTGTAGATGGTGTTACAAAAATATCCAACATGGAATATGGCGAAAGTGCTCAAGCAGAAACTATTCGTAAGATGGTTGTTGCAATGAGCCGCGATGTGCGAGTGCTTGTAGTAAAGCTTGCGGATCGTTTGCATAATGCTCGTACTTGGAGGTATGTTAAGCCATCAAGTTCACATAAAAAAGCAAGAGAAACTCTTGACGTATATGCGCCTCTTGCTAACCGTTTAGGCATGAATGCAATTAAAACTGAACTTGAAGAGCTGAGTTTTAAAGTACTGTATCCAAAAATTTATAATGAAATTGTTGTTTTAGTTGCTCGTAGAGCAGGTCAGCGTGAAGTTTATTTACGACAAATTCTTGAAGAAATTAATGCAGATCTTGCAGAACAACATGTTAAAGCATCGGTAAAAGGTCGACCAAAAGATTATTTCTCTATTTACCAAAAGATGATCGTTCGAGGTCATGATTTTGCTAATATTTACGATTTAGTTGGTGTGAGAATAATAGTCGATTCTATTCGTGACTGTTATGCAGCATTAGGTGCAGTGCATGCTCGATGGAGCCCTGTTCCAGGACGTTTTAAGGATTACATTGCAACTCCAAAGTTGAATATGTATCAAAGCTTGCATACTACAGTTGTAGGCCCTGGTGGAAAGCCAGTAGAGATTCAAATACGCACATGGGATATGCATAGGCGTGCTGAATTCGGCATCGCAGCTCATTGGAAGTACAAAGCTAATGGTCAGGCTGGTCGCGCTTTAAGTAAGCCTGATAATGATGATTTAAAACGCGAAAATAATATTGATGACAAAAAAGAGCTTAGCGAAGCAGATAATCTTAAGTGGATTCAACAGCTTGCTGATTGGACTAGTGAGACTCCAGATTCAGATGAATTCTTAGGTTCATTAAAACAAGATCTTGGTGCTTCTGAAGTTTATGTTTTTACTCCAAAGGGGAGTATTGTTGCGCTTCCGCAGGATGCAACTCCTGTTGATTTTGCATATTCTGTGCATACTGAAGTTGGTCATCGCATGATGGGTGCGCGTGTAAATGGACGCTTGGTTCCTCTTGATACGAAACTTTCAAACGGTGACACTGTAGAGGTGCTTACTTCAAAGTCGGATACAGCTGGACCATCTCGCGATTGGCTGAGTTTTGTAAAATCTCCTCGTGCTCGAAATAAAATACGCCAATGGTTTAGCAAGGAACGCCGCTCTGAGGCGATTGAAGAGGGTAAGGATGAGCTAACTCGCGCTATGCGTAAACGTAACTTGCCTTTAACTACTTTGATGACGCAGCAGGCATTAATTGGCGTTGCTGATGAATTGAATTTGCCTACTAATGTTGAGTCTTTATATGCGGCTATTGGCGAAGGTCAAGTTTCTACACAGAATGTTATTTCGCGTTTAGTAAAAGATGCGGGCGCTGATGAAGTTGCAGAAGAAGTAGAACAAGAAGCATTGCCTTTACGCCATGTTGAGCGCAGCCATAAGTCTAACGGTGCTTTGGGAGTATCAGTTAAGGGTGTTGGAGACGTTTGGGTCAAGCTTGCAAAATGTTGCATGCCAGTTCCAGGAGATATGATTATTGGTTTTATAACACGAAACCAAGGTGTGTCTGTGCATAGGACTGACTGCCAGAACATGCTCGATTTGCAAAAAACTCAATCAGAGCGCGTTATTCCTGTTCAATGGACTAGCGATAAAGGCTTGTTCTTGGTTAAGGTCCAAGTTGAAGCATTGGATCGACAACATCTTCTTTCGGATGTTACTCGCGTTCTTTCAGATCATGGAGTAAATATTCTTTCCGGAACTATTGCTACAGGCGATGACCGTGTTGCAACAAGTCAATTTACCTTTGAAATGGCAGATCCTCAGCACTTAGCAACTCTACTTGCTGCTATCCGTAAAATTGAAGGCGTTTTTGACGTTTACCGCATTACGGGAGCAAAAGATAGCGCAGAGCCGCGTTTGCGAAAAATGGAACGAGGAAATCTATAAAAGATGGGCACCCCAGCTTTGGAGTGCCCATCTTTGTTTTTGCGCAAATAGTATTTGTTTAATGTAATAAATACGAAAAACGCTTAATTTCAGGCAGTAACAGCCTTCTTCAACAAGGAGCCAGCGGAAATACGTACACCGTAAGAAGCTGGAATCTTGATGGTTTCACCGGTACGCGGGTTGCGGCCAGTGCGCTCAGCACGCTTTACGCGTTCTGCGGAGAACAGACCAGTAAGCTTCAAACCTTCACCGGACTGTAAAGCCTCAACGAACACATCCTGGAATGCGTTGACGGCGGCTTCGGCCTGTGCCTTGGTCAGGTTGGACTTCTGTGCGATCTTAGAAACGAGATCAGACTTGTTGTATGCCATGCAGCATCCTTTGTGTCAGGGGACCTTCTCTTCAAAGGTCACGTTCATACTAGATATTAGTACATTTTCCCTACAAATGTAGCCATTTTTGCAATTTTCTTAATATTTTTTATTTATTTTTTGCTATTTTTTATTTAAAACGTACTTGCATTGAAACAGATACGATATTTGCTAATAAAAATACACAAATGTTTGTAAATCTCACTTATATAAGCTCATTATTGCTGAGCCACTTCATTGCAAACGCGCCTAACGGAATTCTCAACCAGTAGAACATAAGCCTATACAGAAGAGTGGCAGACAAAGCAACTGTTGGAGGAACACCTACAGATGTAAATGCGAAAGTAAGAGAAGCTTCAACAGCACCCAAGCCGCCTGGCGTAGGCACTGCCGATCCAGCAGCGTTAGCAAGTAAGAATAGTAAGATTGTTTCCCAAGGATTTGCGTAATATCCAAATGCAAGCAAAGAAATCCAATAACCCAATCCAATGCATGAAACAAGCACAATAGCACCAAAAGAGCCTGCAATAAGTTGCATAGGATGTGAAATAAGTTCCTTAATTTGATGGCCGTAATCAGATAATATTGGCAAATAATGCTTTCGAATTGCTTTACGAGCGGACGGAATAACCATTAAAACACAAACTATAAGTGTGATTATTCCAATGAAAGTAATGAGCATATGAGTAGGAATCATTCCAGAAAGCACATTTTTACCAGTGAAAACGCCTATAGAAAGTAATACTAAAGTTGTCATTAATGCTTGAATAAGCCATACTGCACTAGTAATTGCTGTAGCTTGAGCTGAAGTGTACCCGCTTTTCTTTAATAATTGCATATTTACAAATGCAGGACCAACACCAGCAGGCATAGAAACTGCTGTGAAACCAGTAGCTGCTTGAGATGCAAACAAAACATGTGCAGAAGGTTTTTGATCATCCATGAATGAGCCGAGAGTAATTGCAGATCCAATCCAAGCAAACATGCTGCAAGCAAAGCACATAAATACCATTACATTATCTGCGTGACGCAAGGCAGCAAATACTTCCTGAGGATGCCACTGTGTAGCAATAACAGCGACAGCAACAATCGAAAGAACCAAGCTAACAAAGAAACGTATATTGAAGCGCGCTAAACGCACAGTATCATAATCTTCTTCATCTGTGTGTAAAGCAACTATTTGACTTAACTTATTGCAAAGATTTTGGAAAACTTTTTTATTCCAAGATGGCAAAGATCTCGTGGAAGCAGGAATAGCAGCTTTCTGCATAAAAGGCAATAGTGCAGATAACTTTTCTGCACCCCATGTGTTAATAGCAGCTTTAAGAGCAGTGTCAATATCTGTGCAAGATGCAATAAGCGTTAAAAGCTGAACTTTATCAAGTGCAATATTTGTATCATCGCTGGCAACGTCGCCGTTTTGCCAACCTGCAATAACTGGTGTTCCGTCTTCAAGCCTAGCAATAGTTTCAGGAGTGATGCGTCTATGCGTAATACCGCGAGTGTTGGCAGCATCTACATAACGCATTAATTTTGCTGCATCATCAATAGTTAAAGTGTTCAAATTGCAAGGCAGTAGAGCGTTAGAAGCGTGAAAAACCATTATTGAAGATTTATCACTGTCGCTTACTCCATAAACATTCGCTGTTGGCAAATGCATATTTCGTAAAACAAGAAGCATAGAAAGGTGGTGATGAACAGAATGTCTAGCAGAACGATCTCTACGAGTTGGTATATCTACTAAACGCACCCACTGCCATAATTGATTTAAATAACCTGGTAAATGAACTTGATTATCTAATACTGAAATTACATAACGTATGCCGTGGATGTCTGTTGCATCATACAATCTTGAATTTTCAATTAAATCGTCATCAAGACTTGAACGAAGAACTCCAGTATGATCAGCTTGCTGAGTTCTACGAGTTAATTGAGTAAGATTATCTATGCCAATATTTTTTAAAGCAAGAACAATATCGTCACCCCAAGCACCCTTACTGCGTGTGCCTTTTGCGAAACGAATAAGCGTACCAATTGCTCTTCCTAAGCAACATGATACAAGAATAGCAGAGTAGGAATCCCAAGATGAAAATAGAAGTATTGCTGTAACAATGAATAAAGCATTCCAGCCCCACATTACATGCTTATATTCGCGTCTAGGACCACTAACTGTAAGAAAAGCAACCAGAACAGCATACATGTCTGGAAGCAAATCAGCCCAAGTGTTATTAGACCGCATTTGTAAAGATTCAATCAAAGCTATATTGTGTGTAGAAAATATCGCAATAGATAACAGCCATACTGAACCATAACTTATAAACAGCGTAATAACAGAAATAGCGGTATCAATCCAACGCCTGTCAGAAACCATGTGTGCAATAACTTCTGCAACAACAATAAGAGTAAGACCTTGCTGTATCAGAACAAATGAAAGATTATTAAAAGATAATCCTATAATTTGAGTAGCACTTCGTGCATCAATCTTCATAGCATCAGCCGTTGCTGATAAACACATTGACGACAACAAAGTAAAAACGCCAATTACAACTGATGATATTGCATACAACAAATCAGCCCAACTACGTACTAAGCTAGGCTGAGTATCTTCAATAACAAGATTTGGATTTATGCTAGATTGCATGGCTTTACCGTCTACTTAATCAATAAAGTCCACCAATTGTGAAGCAAATCCAGTGTAAGATTCTGGTGTCATTGCTTGCAAACGAGCTGCAGTATTGGCATCAAAGTTACGAGATTTAATGAATTCTTCTACGTCACTTTGTGAAATATGGTGACCACGCATTAATTCTTTTACTTGCTCATATGGTCGTTCCATACCAGGTACGCCAGCAATTTCTTCAGCACGCATTGCTGTTTGAATTGGCTCTCCAAGAACTTCCCAATTTTCGTCTAATTCTTTTGCCATAAATTCTTTATTAGGATGAATAGACTTCAAACCGCCTAAAAGATTATTCAAAGCAAGAAGAGCATAACCGAAAGCTGAGCCAACATTCCTTTGAGTAGTAGAATCTGTAAGATCACGCTGCCAGCGGCTTTCAGTAAGAGTTGCACATAATGTGTCAAACAGTGAGCAAGAAATCTCAAGATTAGCTTCAGCGTTCTCAAAACGAATAGGATTAACCTTATGAGGCATAGTAGAAGATCCTGTAGCTCCCTTCACAGGAACTTGCACAAAAATACCTCTAGAAATATACATCCATACGTCAACTGCAAGATTATGCAGAATATGGTTTATGTGACTTACAGTGCTATAAAGTTCAGCCTGCCAATCGTGGCTTTCAATTTGAGTTGTTAATGGATTCCATTGAATACCCATTCTATTTTCAACAAACTCTTGAGATACGCTAATCCAATCAACTTCTGGGAAAGCAGCTAAATGAGCTCCAAAAGTTCCTGTAGCACCATTCAACTTTCCTAAATACTCTTGATTATCAAGATGACGAAGTTGACGACGCAAACGATATGCAAACACTGCCAATTCCTTGCCTAAAGTAGTTGGAGTAGCAGGCTGGCCATGAGTTAACGAAAGCATAGATAAATCTCTATATTCGTTAGCATTCTTAACTAAATAATCAACTATCGCTTCTAAATTCGGACGATAAACGTTTAAAACAGCTTGCTTTACGCAACGCGCAATAGAAAGATTATTAATATCTTCACTTGTGCATGAAAAATGTACTAAAGTTTTTAAATTTGAAAGCTCAGTAGCATGACCAAGCTTATTCTCTGCTTCGTCTAACGCATCGTCAATGTAGTATTCAACAGCTTTAACATCGTGATGAGTAATAGCCTCATGCGCAGCATGACGAGCAATTCCTTCAGCATCAAAATTTTCAGGAATAGAACGCAAATATGAGCATTCTTCATCAGTTAAAGGATTAACACCCTTAACAATTGGCTGGAATTGATTAGCTTCATAACCATTTGCGAGAAGAATCATCCACTCAACTTCTACACGCATGCGCTCGCGATTTAACGCAGGTTCGCTTAAATATTCAACGAGTGCGGATGTTTGATTATGATAACGTCCATCGAGAGGAGTCAGAGCTATTGCAGGAGAAATATCGGTAAGCTTCATAGTTTAAGGTTACATCATGCTGCGAATTAGCTTAATTTTACTCAATAAGAATTTAATTATTTTATTTTTTCATTATTCCTTGCCACAATGTAGTACTTTGCAATTTGCCATTAATAGTATTCTGAAAATGTCGATCTTGCTCGCGCACACTTTTAGATCCGAGTTGAAGAGCATCTTCATAAGCTGCAGTATGGTAATGCAAATCATGAGTTAAAGTTCCTTCTTCTGGAACATCATTAACGAATATTCCGTCATTATCGAATTTTTTAATCGAATATTGTTTGCCAGAAAAACGCGTGACTCCAGGAGGTAAAGAACGCTTAGATTCTTTAACATGAATTGCATGCCCATGAATAGTCACCCAATTATTTCTACGAGGATTCTCCTTGCCATCTAAAGATGGTACAATCTCATCGTCCATCTCAATACTAGTAACCCAAGTCTTCTTGGGAATTGGATGATTTGCAATAGGAGATCCAGCAGTAACAACATGCTGTATGTTGTACTGTTTAAAGTAATCGCTTGCAATGCTTGCTGCAACAATGCCTCCCTGAGAATGGCCTACTAAAGCAACAGGCTCGTTAGGTTTAATTCCAGAACGTTTCATAGCTTCTACAACCATTCGAGTGCTATCAGCTTGTTTTCTCATTAAAGAACTATGACTCATTACTTCTGCGTTTTGTGCCCAACCAAAAGGAGAGTGTGCTTTACCGTCAGTTCCTGGAATTATTACTAACCATGACGAACTGCCATCGCTGCGCTTAAAACGTTGAATTGCAATAGTAGCAGCATCTGGATTAACAAGTGGTGGCCTAACGCCCAAATTTCCGCTTCCAAGTTCCGTTAAATTTTCTAAAGTTTCAAGCAGATTACGTCCATGTCTAGCAAGAACAGATCCAGGTTTTCTCCACGTCTCATTTACTTTAGTGAGAAGTAAATTATTACCTTGCTTTCGATCATTAATAGGCGCGCTTACGAAGCTAAGAGCACTAGAAATAAATGGAATAGCTTGTGATAAATATTTTTGAGCATTGGATAAAAAGTTTAGTGAGGTTTCACGCTCTTTTTTATTTATGGGGCCTTTCGCATTTCCGGCAATAAATATTGGCAAACTTGTAATAGGATTTAAAATAAGGTGCTGCGATAAACCTCGAATAATTCCTTGTTGCATACTCTTAGTTGCGTAGGACCATTTAGCAAGATATTGGAAACCTGAATGATTTTTATCATCTTGTTTGACAGCAAGACTTGCGGACAATAAAACGTGTAAAGCAAAAATAGGGTTTGCAAGAGCCAAGAAAGAAATTTTATTGTCTAACTCGTCTTTTGCACGAAATTCTGCATCTTCATATAAATTATTTGCTCTTACAATAAGAAAAGCAAGATTTTCTAAATTTTGAGACATTAAATAACATTTATGAGCATACTCATGACATATGCTTTCAGTTAAAAATGATTGTGAAGAATCATGAATATATGCTCCTGATTCTTTTTGTATACCATAATTTTGACCGGCAATAACCATCGCTGCATTAAGCCATAAATTTTTTAGCGTAAGCAATTCTTTAGCAATATTGTTGAGTTTTCTGGAGAAACTAATATACGCTTCTCTATCAGCAACGCTAAGCGTCATTCCACCTACAACAGAGGACTTAACTTTCCAAGACATACTATATTCCTCCGCGAATGTTATATAACGCATACGCTTGTGCGGAAATATTTTTCATACTATGACGAAAATGTTCGGCTGCAAGCCCTTGCCAATCTTCTAATTCAGTCGCTGCGGATTCTGCTATAACGCAGCGAGCGCACTCTTGAGTGCGTTGTATAAGCCATTGCCATTCGTAATATGTGTGCATAATCGTTATTACACACGTTCATTAATAAAAAGTCACTAAAAAATATTCAATGTGGTTAAAAGGTTATTCAATGCTTATTGCTTCGCTTATAACCAATCTTGAAGATTTAATTACCAAGGCTTATTGCTGCTTTCATCAGTTTTAGTACGTTTTTCTGTCTTTTCTAAACCTTGCTGGTCTTCTTGATTCTGTGAAGATTGAGAATCCACATGATCGTTCTGTTTTAGCAAGTTTTCAACTTTATTGCGCTGAGCATTGCTCAATTGAGGCTTAGACGAATCTGACTGCTTTTTATCTTTAGAAGAATTGTTAGAATTATCGTTTTTAAAATGATTGTTATGCTTTTTCGGTTTCTGTTGCTTATTAGTATTGTTTTGATTCTGCTTTAATTTTTCTGTTAACTTTCGTGATAATTCAGCATTTTTGTCAATACTATTTCGAAGTTGAGGAAGCAGTATCATTTCTTGAGATTTAGCATCATCAAATTGCGCATCAGTTTGCTGTTGCTGAGTTAAAAGCACATTCTTGTCGCTATCGATACTCTTAGCAGATTTTATGTTAGAAATAAGGCTATCCGTAGCAGTATTATACGCGTATTGTGCTCTCCAATTTACGATAGCAAAATACGCTACGAATATCGCAATAATCAAGAACAAAAATGTAACAATGCGAATAATTGTGCGACTAGACATGTGCTTCATACTAATTTCCTTGAAGTTATAAACCACGACATTAATTCCCAAATTAAAAGTATCGACGCAAATATTGCAAACGGCCAAATAATTGGTTCAGGTCTCAAACGAGGTTTTGCTGTCTCGTTCATTCTCCATTGGTGTGAAAGAATTGGTTTTGCTTCGTCTCCAAATGTTACGTTTAAAGATGAGTGCATATACTTGCCGCTAAGCTCATCGGCAATATTTCGCAAGTTCTTTTCATCAAGCTTTGAAATTCCAGGATTTCCTGTAGCAGGATCAATAACCCATTGATTAGAGGTATTGTCTTCGCTGTAGTCGTCAAGTTGCAGCTGTGTTTTTTCCAAAGGTATTTTAGCTCCTTTAGATGAGCCTATTCCAATAACAAATGCGTTAGTAATATAAGCTCTGAGCGATGAAAATGTGCGGCGCTTTCGTTGTGTTGTTTCCTCACCATCGCTTAAAACATACAAAACTGTTGTATCATCTGGATGAGCATCATGTATAGCTTTTGCAGTAAGCAAAGTTTGATCTATAGGAGCGTCAAGACTAGTTCCAGTAGCTACGCTAGTTGGTTCAGTTCGTAAAGTATTTATCCAATTGTCAACTGCTCTAGCATCAGGCGTTAATGGAACATCGACAGACGTAGAAGCACCAAAAGAAATAGCAGCAAAACTTGAGTTAGCATAGGATTTTGTTATTTGACGAATAATATTCCTTGCTGCATCAATACGCTCAATCTTACTATTTTTTGCATAATCAGCGTCTTTTGCTCTCATTGAACCTGTTATATCTAGAGCAATAATCACGTTTGTTGCATTTACTGCTCTTTGTAAAGTTGAACGCATAATACTTGGAGATAGCACGCAAATTATTAGCATTATGCATATGCCAATACGTCTTAATCTCATGCAAAAAGTTTCATCACTTGATCCAGGTTTCCTACGTATAGGCACAATTTCAAAAAACATTGCTGCCAACAAAACTAATATTGCAATAATCGCAATAATCCAGCCATATGATGGAGAAAAAACCAACTGACCTGCTTGAGAAGTGTCAGAAGCTTCAATTTTAGCGTGTGCAAACAGTAGGGTAGTAGCAGAAAATAGTGTTGTTGTCATCGCTTCATCCTCTTTGCAATAGCTAACCAAATCACAACGCTAAACACAGTAAGCAAAACCCAAAGACCAGGATCGTCGCTAAATGCAGACTGAGCAGTGCCTTGAGGAATTGCAGTATGTCTTTTTTCAATTTCTTTTACTAAATTAATAACAGAATCAGAATTGCGTTGAGAAAGGAAAATTCCACCATGAGATTCAATAAGCTGTTTCATTTCTAACGTAGCATCATCATTCTCATTCTGTTTTGCGCCGGAATATAACCCGTCGACAGTAATTTTAGCTTGCTTTGTTAAATCTAAAGCTTGCTTTAATGAGTAAGTTTGTTTTCCAGAAACAACATTATCTGTAGCAAGAACAATGGAAGCACTTCTATTAAAACGGCTTTGTATTTTATGGTTATTATGAGCAGAACCATAAATAAAACCTGGAAGCATTGCTGCGCAACTAACTAAACCGTCTCCAATAAGAGATGTTGCGTTTTTGCGATTTTGAGTTCCTTCAAGCCAGTCAGAAATTTCCTGATATTGGCGTTGTTGTAAACGATTAATACGACTTTGCGATTGAACTCCGCCAAGCAAATTTGCAGCATATTGCAATTGTTTTTTAGCTAGTCGATAATCGTCAGTCAGTGGAAAAACTGTTCTAGATGTGGAGTTAAAAATGCTTAATCCAATGCGTTCACCCTGAAAATGCTCAATAAAATTAAGATACGCTTGAATTACTTCGCGATCATATGGTAAAGCAGAACCTGAAACGTCTAAGCATAAAACAATGTCTCTAGAACTAACTTGCTCGTTCGCATTAAACACTCGGGCTGGTCTAGAAGCAACAGCAAGCGAACTGCATAAAGATACTACCAATGCAGCTGCAGCAAACCTTCTAAACATTCGCCACATATACCATGAATGACTAGTAGTAGTTCCTTGTAGATCATTGTCAAAAGTAAAAGTATAGAATTTTCGCGTAATATTACTAGTTTGACTCTTATACTTCTTTTTTAAAATATTGCTACGAATGGAATCTAAAATTAGTAAGATAGCAAAAATTGCTACAGAAATAACAACGCCTGCAACAAAAAGCAAAGGCCATTGCCATCTCCATGGCCATATGTATTCCCAAACATTATTACTCATCAACGTTTGTCCTTCGTTTGCCAGCCTTCAAGCAATACTAAAACCCATTCAGCAGCCTGCTCAACAGTAGTATTTCGCGCTTGCTCGTTTGCTTTGCGATCAGCAAATTCTGGAGGATACAAAGCAGATATTGTTTGGCGTAACATATCAGCACCTTTTTTATTGCGCCATTTCAAACGCAAAGAAGCCAATTCTCCCAAAGTGTGAGTTTGAATATCTTCACCGCTCATCTTCGAAACATATAATCTAGCAATAGAAGCCAATTCTGCACAAGCCTGATCTTTAGTAAGTTCATTGTTATGATACTTCTCAACAATCGCATCAATATCTTTACGCCAAGCTTGTTTGTCTACATTATGAACGTGAACTGCTTCTGTAGAATTGCTACTTTCAGTTAATTTTTTTGGCTTTTTAAAAGAAAAATATAAAACCGCAAAAGCAATAAAGATAACAACAAACGATGCAGAAAGTAGTATTAAAAAAAGCGTTTCATCATGTAAGGGCTTTTGAATATCTTCCAGGCTCATTCTATTCAACCTCCTTGTTAAATGAGTCAGCAAGATAATTTGTACGGCTCACTTTTTGTGCAGAAATATGGAACACTTCTTCACTTGAAGAACCATGAATTATTGAAGATTGAACACCAAGCAGCATATCGTATAAAGCGTTTATTCTAATATTTCTACGAGCTTCGACTTCATTTTTATTTGATTCTTTTTTCAAAAACGCCGGTACTTTACGTAAAGTAATTCCATCAAATATTTGCAAATCAATTGCAGAATCAAAAGGATTAATAGGAGAGACAACAATAACTACAAGCTTATGATTTTGCGTAATTTTACGCAAAGATTCAGAGTTATGAGCTTGTAATGCATACTCATCAGTTATTAAAACTACCAGACCATTATTGTCAATATTTTTTAGTAACGAAGTAAGCAACGCATCAATGTCTCTGGTATTCCTACGAGTATTAAGCAACGTATAATCTAGATTTCGCTCAAAATCAGAAAGATTACTAGCAGAATGAACATTGATAACGTTTTTTCCATCTGCACACAACAAAGAAACAGCATCATGACGTTTTAAACTCAAAGATGCAAAAAAGCATGCAGAGTTAGACGCAACTTCATACAGAGATTCTCCAGAAACACAAGCTCCATTCATATTGATGCTTGTATCTAAAGCAATCCAAGTATGAGAAGACGAAGTACGCTCTCTAGAAGACACCATAGGTTGTCCAGTTCGAGCACTCGCAGACCAATTCATCATGCGAGCTTCATCTCCTGGCTGCCACGCGTGTATGTCAATAATATCACCTGTGCCAAAACGTCTGTGCGAAGGATGGTCTCCCTCTAATAAGCCTAAAGCTTTACGCGCAATAGGCAAATCAATTCGCTGATCCAAAAGCTCAATTTTGCGACGCACGGCTTTAGCAGGTTCAGATAATACTAACCGCTTCGTACGCATCATGGCACAGGAACCGTCTTAACTAATGCATCAATTACTTGATCTGTAGTAATAGAATCAGCTAAAGCTTCAAAAGTTAAAAGTATGCGATGCCTTAACACTTCATGCGCAAACAATTTAATATCTTCAGGTATCACATAATCGCGTCCAGAAAGTAAAGCGTGAGCTTGAGCAATACGAATAAGTGCAATTGATGCACGCGGGCTAGCTCCCATACGAACCAATGAATTAATTGTAGGAAGTGGATGCGTACCTTCACCGCGAGAAGTTGCAACAAAATCAACTACATATTTCATAACTGCTTCAGAAACGTGTATGCGACGCGCTGCAGTACGCATAAAAACAACATCTTGCAAACTTATGCGTTGAGTATTTAGCTTTGAAGGATCAACGACATCCAATCCGCGTTGAGTAAGTAATTGCAGCATACGAACTTCCTCTTCAGGATTAGGGTAAGTCATAACTGCCTTTACCATAAAACGATCCATTTGGGCTTCTGGAAGATTAAATGTTCCTTCTTCCTCAATTGGATTTTGCGTAGCAATAACCATAAATGGTTGAGGCAGAGGAATTCTTTCGCCTCCAATAGTTGTTGCTCCTTCTGCCATAGCTTCAAGCATTGCAGATTGAGTTTTTGCATTTGAGCGATTAATCTCATCCAACAAAATAACATTTGCATGGATAGGACCAATTTGCGTAGTAAAATGTTGAGAAGCAAAATCAAAAACTTGAGTACCAACTAAATCTGCTGGCATTAAATCCGGAGTACACTGCACACGACGGAAACTACCTGACATAGCTGTTGCAAGAGTTTGAGCAGCAGTAGTTTTTGCGAGACCTGGTACTGATTCAATAAGAATGTGTCCGCCTGCAATAAGAGTAAGAATAAGAGACTCTCGTAAAGCGTCTTGACCGACTAAAGTTTGTGCAAAACGTGCGCGCAAAATATTTGCAATTTGCTGACAACGACGTATGTCATCACTCGAAATAGTTGCAGTGACTTGCGCACTTGCATTAGAAACAGCAGACGGTTGAGGTACAGCTGATCCAATGCCAAGCTTAGAAGCAATTGAAGTTTTATCGGTTAACGGTTTCTTCTGTGGTTGCGGTGGAAATAATGCCATAAGAGACATTTTAACCGATATGCAGTACTGACATGTTCAAAAATGGCATTTTTATTGTCTTTATAAGATAATTTGCAATATTTAAGACAATTAGATTTCTTGAGAATCTAGGGACCAATTAATTGGCGAAACTCCCATATTAATTAAGGCCTGATTAGCTCTTGAAAATGGATGCGATCCAAAGAATCCTCGCATTGCAGAAAGAGGACTTGGGTGCGCTGAAGTAATAAGAGTTGCATTCGTCAGCAAAGGAGCCAAACTTTGCGCATTACGACCCCATAAAATAGCTACAAGCGGCAATGGATTACCATTGCAATCAGTTCTATTGTTTAATGCTCGAATAGCTGCATCGGTTACAGGCTCCCAACCTTTTCCTTGGTGGCTATTTGCCTTACCGGCCTCAACAGTTAAACATCTGTTAAGAAGCATCACACCCTGCCTGGTCCACGGTGTTAGATCTCCACTTTTTGGAGTTTCTACACCTAAATCGTTTACTAATTCTTTATAAATGTTTATGAGACTTTTTGGCAGTGGGCGCACTTTTGCAGCTGTGCAAAAACTTAAGCCTACTGGATGGCCCGGCGTTGGATATGGATCCTGGCCAACAATTAAAACTTTAATGCTTTTTAGTGGAATAGAAAAAGCACGCAAAATGTTGTGGCTAGCAGGAAGAATATGATGTCCGCTTTCTATCTGCTCTCGCAAAAATACTCCCATTGCGCGTATTTGTGGCTCAACTGGCTTTAATGCTTCAGCCCAATCAGGATCCATTAGCTCGTTTAAAGGTTTAATATTTTGAGGATTCATATTGCTACTGTATGTCAAGGCATACCATAAAAGGAAACCAATCAAATTTTCTAAATTTGTGCTTTGTGCTAAGCATTAGATAGTATAGATTCATTATTGTTTAAATGATTTTATAAGGAGTGCAATTATGGCGCGAAATAATCAGAACGTGTCGTATACGCCTGATGCTTTTGATGAGCCACCAGAGGGACCGATTGGAGTTCATCGTGGAAATCCTGCGTGGTATGCCGTAATACTTCCTTATTTTGTTGCATTAATTGTTGCAGCGGTTGTTGGTGTTTTGGTTTGGGCTATCGCTTCTGGCGAAATCTCACATCTTCCGTTGCCTTGGAATCATCAGCAACAATCATCTCAATCAGCATCGCCTTCTAAGACTTCTGAAAACAAAAAGTCGGTTAAAAGCGACGAAGATAAATCTTCTGAAGGCGAAGATGACGACGATAATAAATCTGAAGAAAATAAATCAGATAGGAAAGATGCTGGTGACTCTAAGGATAATTCAGCAAATGATTCTAAGACGCAAACTTCACTAGATAAATCAGTTGCTGTGAAAGTTCTTAACGCAACCAAGATAAGCGGTCATGCTGCTGCTGGCGCAGATAAGTTAAAGCAAGCGGGATACGCAAATGTGACAGCTGGAAATCCAACTGGTAAAGTCCCAGGCGAGTCTGTTGTTTGGTATAAAGACGATTCACAAAAAGCTGCAGCTGAAGATATTGCAAAGACTTTAGGTATTAGTGCTGTCGAAAATGAAAAACAAATCGTTTCTCCGATTGTAGTTGTGCTTTGCAAGTAATATTTTTCGCATAAAAATAACCGGTTAGAATTATTTTCTAACCGGTTTTTATGTATAAACGCCAAAAAAGTTGGCACTCGGGTACATAGAGTGCTAATCTTCAAATTAGCACTCAAGCCTTGAGAGTGATAATAAGCAGCTGACGGCTTATTACTCAAGATTGCAGTGAAAAGTTCATAAATAACGTATGTGGAGGAACTATGGCAAAGATTATTGCCTACCAGGAAGACGCCCGCCAGGGTATGCTCGCCGGTTTGGATAAGCTTGCAGACACTGTTAAAGTTACACTTGGTCCAAAGGGTCGCAACGTTGTATTAGATAAGACTTACGGTGCACCAACTATCACAAATGATGGCGTTTCTATCGCTAAGGAAATCGATCTTGAAGATCCATACGAGCGTATTGGCGCCGAACTTGTTAAGGAAGTAGCTAAGAAGACTGATGATGTTGCAGGCGACGGTACTACAACTGCTACTGTTTTGGCACAGTCTTTGGTGCATGAAGGTTTGAAGAATGTTGTTGCAGGAAGCAACCCAATCGCTCTTCGCCGCGGCATCGAAAAGGCTGCTGAAGCAATCGTCAAGGAATTGCTTGCTTCTGCAAAGGATGTTGAGACCAAGGAACAGATTGCTGCTACTGCTACGATTTCTGCAGCTGATCCTGAAGTTGGCGAAAAGATTGCTGAAGCTTTGGATAAGGTCGGTCAGGATGGTGTTGTCACAGTTGAAGACAACAACAAGTTTGGTCTTGACTTGGACTTCACTGAAGGTATGCGCTTTGATAAGGGCTATATTTCCCCTTACTTCGTCACTAACGCTGACGATCAAACTGCTGTTCTTGAAGATCCATACATTTTGCTCACTTCTGGCAAGGTTTCAAGCCAGCAGGATATCGTCCACATCGCTGAGCTTGTTATGAAGTCTGGCAAGCCATTGCTTATTATTGCTGAAGATGTTGATGGTGAAGCATTGCCAACACTTGTTTTGAACAAGATTCGTGGCACTTTCAACACTGTTGCTGTTAAGGCTCCAGGATTCGGCGATCGTCGTAAGGCTATGCTTCAAGATATGGCTATTTTGACCGGTGCACAGGTTGTTTCTGACGACCTTGGCTTAAAGCTCGATTCTATCGACGCTTCTGTGTTTGGTCACGCAGCTAAGGTTATTGTTTCTAAGGATGAAACAACTATCGTTTCTGGTGCTGGATCTAAGGAAGATGTTGATGCTCGCGTGGCTCAGATTCGCGCAGAAATCGAGAACACTGATTCCGATTACGATCGCGAAAAGCTTCAGGAGCGTCTTGCTAAGCTTGCTGGCGGCGTTGCTGTTATTAAGGTTGGCGCTGCTACTGAAGTTGAAGCTAAGGAGCGTAAGCATCGTATTGAAGATGCAGTTCGTAACGCTAAGGCTGCTATTGAGGAAGGTTTGCTTCCAGGCGGTGGCGTAGCTTTGGTTCAGGCTGCTGCAAAGATTGAAAAGTCTCAAGCAATCACAGAGCTTAAGGGCGAAGAAGCGACGGGTGCTGCAATCGTGTTCCGCGCTGTAGAAGCTCCAATCAAGCAGATTGCTCAGAACTCTGGCGTTTCTGGAGATGTTGTGCTCAACAAGGTGCGTGAGCTTCCAGAAGGCGAAGGCTTCAACGCTGCAACCAACACTTACGAAGATTTGATGGCTGCTGGCGTTACTGACCCAGTTAAGGTAACTCGTTCTGCTCTACAGAACGCTGCTTCTATTGCAGGTTTGTTCTTAACCACTGAAGCTGTGGTTGCTAACAAGCCAGAAAAACCAGCTGCAGCACCACAAGCTGGTGCCGACATGGGCTACTAAATTAAAAGTTGTAAAAATTTTATAGCTGAATAGCTCATAGTAAATGGCGGTATGCTCACAAGTAAAGTATACCGCCATTTATATTTCATTAGATTATTCAGACTATTCAGCCCATTCCAAATAGGGAAGTAGCTTGAGCTTCCGCATCAAGATACACTCCTGACGCATGTTGCATAGCTTGCTGAATTGCTTCTAATGATTGTTCCATTTGTTGTTGCGCCGCTCGCCACTGCTGAGCGGTCGACGCAAATTGTGTAGCCGCCGATCCAGTCCACACGCTCTGCAATTGCTGTAAATTGGTATACATCCCGTTGACTGCATCTCTAATTGCACTAACCGAGGTTCCAACGGCTGCCGCAGCCTGCTGAATTTGCTCTGAATCAACTCGAAATTGTGCCATATTTCCCCTCCATTTGTTTTGCGTCTAAATAAACGCTTTTTATAAATTATTTTGCGAAACATTCCAAATAAATTAAGCAAGGATTTTTATAATGCTACTTTTACTTGTGTGATGTCACGCTATTATGAATATATGCCATCAAAAAACTACGAAAAAGATTCATGCACCAATGTGGTTAAAAGCTTAACTTGCACGCGTATTGCAAATTTTAACTACCAGCATTCTCATTCAAAACTATTTTTAGCTAAACGCGTATTGCTTTTATTAATGGCATTTTTATTTAGTTTTTCTTTTATTCTTCCAACTCTTCCAATAAATTCGCTCATATTTTTACCTTTAAATAGAGTAAATACAATTAATGCATATGCTGAAAGTAATGAGCAAAATTCTGGAATAGTTGCAACAGACTCAATAACAGACACAGAAAATTTGCTTGGGGATTCTGTCAGTAAAGTTGCTGACATGATTGAGACAACAAAAAAGCGTACAGGAGTAAATGTTAGGCTCTTATATTTGTCTACTTTTGGAAATACAAAAAATCCATCAAAATGGGCTAGTGATTTGTTGATTAGTACGCTTCCAGCTAAAAATACTGTGCTGCTTGCAGTAGCAACTCATGATGGAAGATTAGTTGTAGCTGTTTCGCCTAATTCCGATGAATGGCTCAAAAATAAAAATACTGTAGACTCGTTATCCGATGCAGCTTATAAGCCATTAGTAAGCACAACTGGAACGCATTGGGATCAATCTGCAATAATGATGATGAAACAAATAATGCGTGCAAAACGTACGTCAACAACTTCTTCTGCAAGTCTTATTTCTACAATTATTATGCTATTAATATTGTTGGCATTATTCTCAATAGTCGCGATTATTCTGTTTAGAAAGAATCGCATACAACGTCAAATACTTGCTGGTGTTAGAAAAGCTCGTAGAAGGCACGCTCGTCACAGGTAGACAAAAATATTCGATAACTTGTTTTATTTTCAGCAATTATTCAGGAAACATTCAGCTTGATAAGTGATGCTAATCAATATGAGTAAGAACGTTGAAGCATCTATTGTCGTGGTCGATGACGAGCCATCAATCCGTGAACTTTTGGTAGCATCTTTGCATTTTGCTGGGTTTGAAGTAGAAACTGCTGCATCCGGCTCAGAAGCTGTTGAAGTAATTGAACGAGTAAATCCAAATCTTATCGTTATGGATGTTATGCTCCCAGATATTGATGGTTTTACTGTTACGAGGCGTATTCGTCAAAATGGAATTAAAGTTCCTGTATTGTTCCTAACTGCAAGAGACGATACACAAGATAAAATTATGGGTCTAACCGTTGGTGGAGATGACTACGTTACAAAGCCATTCAGCTTGGAAGAAGTAGTGGCAAGAATACGAGCAATTCTTCGCAGAACACAAGAACCTGATGAAGAAACTCATATTATAAAAGTTGCGGATCTTGAGATTAACGAGGATTCTCATGACGTAACTCGATGTGGCGTGCCAATCGAACTTAGCCCAACTGAATACAAACTACTTCATTATCTTATGGACAATGAAGGTCGAGTTCTGTCAAAAAGCCAGATTTTGAATCACGTATGGCAGTACGATTGGGGCGGAGACGCAGCAATCGTTGAATCTTATATTTCTTATTTAAGAAAGAAGATTGATGGCATTGAAATTACTGATGATTCAGGAAAACAGCAAAAAGTAGTTCCTCTTATTGAAACTAAACGTGGCATCGGTTATATGATTCGAGAGCCTAAGGCAGGTCAAGCCTGATCATGCAATCTAGTAATAATAACTACAATAACGCTGAATCAACTATTAGCAACAGCACAAATAATAACTCTAAAGATGATTCAGATGTTAGAACTGCTGGAAAAAGTGTTGCGATAGAGCTAAGTGAAAATAACAAAAAAAACAAAAAGCCTCGTAAAACCTGCTGGCTACGTCGTCGCATAAATGCAATACCACTGAGTACGCGTTTAGTTGCATGTACTCTCGCTATTTTAACTGTAGCCGCTTTTTGCATATCACTATCAATTCAGCAGCTCGTAGGAAATTATTTGCTAGAAAAAACTGATGTACAATTAGCAAGTCAAGCGCAATTTGTTTATGACAATGTTGATTCATTGCGCATGAAAAACTCAAATCAATCTTCAGTAGGTCCAAATAATTACTTTATGCAAGTTAGAGATACGCATAATAAAATTATTTCTACTCCATTAATACCAATTAAAGGATCGGTTGTTTCGGTTCCTAAACTTCCTGCAGACGGTTTTGATAGTAAAAAAATTGTTACCCACAAGCCTTACACAGCACCTGCAATCGTCAAGGGGAATACTAATAAAGTCGATGCAATCACTAAAAAGGCTGCAACAGCTCCATGGAGAGTTTTAGTATTAACGTGGGGTCAAAAAAATAGCTATAATTCAGAGTTAAGTGTTAGCGGTTATGTCTATATTGCTTTATCTCTTAGCGATCAAATTGATACCGTTAGCACACTTACTCGTTACTGTATAATGGTGAGTATTGCAGTTATTTTGTTTGGAGCAGTATTTTCAGCAATTATTATTCAATCAGCTTTAAGACCGTTAAAACGAATTGAAAAAACAGCTTCAAAAATTGCTTCTGGAGATTTAAGCAAACGAGTTCCATCTGCTCCTGAAAATACTGAGGTTGGATCTTTAGCAGCTTCTCTTAACTCTATGCTTGCTCGTATTGAAAGAGGATTTAATGAGCAAGAAGATATGACAGAAAAAATGAAGCGATTCGTTTCAGATGCAAGTCATGAATTACGTACTCCATTAGCTGCAATTCATGGATATGCTGAGTTATATACAATGTGGCGCAACATGCCAGGAGAGCAGGAGAGAGCAGATGACTCTATTGCCCACATTAAGGCTTCTAGCGAGAGAATGACTGAACTAGTAGAAGATTTGCTTTCTTTGGCGCGTTTTGATGAGGGTCGTGGAATTAATATTTCACAGCAAGTTAGCTTATCTCCAATACTTTCTGACGCGGCTAATGATCTACATGCTCTTGATCCTGCTAGATCCGTTCAACAAGGCTATTTAACTATTTCGGATGAGTGGAAGCTTATGAGTTGCACAAATTGCGATTTTGAGCGTAAGCTCCAATTCCATGTTGGTACACTTCCAACTGTTACGCTACTCGGTGATGGTGCTAGATTACGCCAAGTAATGACAAATATCGTAGGAAATATTCATAGATACACCCCTGTTGATTCTCCTGTAGAAATTGCAGTAGGAGTTATGAAGGCGTCTATAACTCCAAATGAATTATCTAAATTACCTTCTGTAAAAGAATCACTGAAGGAGTTTTTGGAAGCAGCGGAAGTCAGCCAATCTACTGATACGGGTCATAAGTATGCTGTAATTCGAGTTGTTGACCATGGCCCTGGAGTTCCAGAAGAATCATTGTCTAGAATTTTCGAGCGTTTCTATATTGCTGACCCATCAAGAGCTAGAGAAAAAGGTGGAACTGGCTTGGGCATGGCAATTGCGCAATCTGTAGTAAAAGCACATCATGGTTTTATTTGCGCAACTATATCTTCTCCATTAGAAGCATCGACCAATTCTAAAACTAATCTTGATGACACTATGGATGGGTCTGAGCAAATAGATGTTAAAGCTCATGGCCTAACTCTTACTGTAGTTCTGCCAGTTAATGAAATCGATGAGCCTTCTAAAATTGTTAGCGATTAAAATATTGGCATTAGCAACACTTGCGTAGGTTAAAAAAATTTTATTGCCCGCGTGTATGCGCTACAATGTAATAAGGAAACAAGTAATAACAATATTTGGTACACTATCTATAAACCTATCGCATATGCTGATACTTTATGCCTTGTGCACTTCAGCGTGCGAAATGAGAATTATTTGGAGTGAGGTGTGTTATGCCCAATGGGCGCGTGCGTTGGTACGATACGCAGAAGGGGTACGGCTTTATTGTTGGAGATGATGGTAAGGATGTTTTCTTGCCAGCAGCAGCATTGCCAGTTACTGTAAAAAGTTTACACAAGGGTACACGAGTTGAGTTTTCTGTAATTGAAGGTCGCAAAGGACCACAGGCTATGGGCTTGAATGTTATTGCAACAGCACCATCGCTTGTAAAGGCTACTCGTCCTAAAGCCGAAGATATGGCAGCTATTGTAGAAGATCTTATTAAGCTTCTTGATTCTGCTGGTAATGGTTTGCGTCGACGTCATTACCCATCAACTGCTGAAAGCAAAAAACTTGCTACATTGTTGCGTGCAGTGGCAGATAATTTTGACGTTCAGGAATAGTGTCTGGAATATTATTTATGACTGATGAAGTGATGGATCCACAAGAACTAGCTAGAAGTATAGCTGTGGAAACTTCAGAACGTACTGATGCAGTAGGAGATTTTGTATCTTCTATAGAGCTTGGCAACGGAGTTACAGACTTTCGTTTCGTAAGCAATTTAGTTGGGTATGAAGGCTGGCAGTGGTCAGTTACGTTGTATCATGATGAAGAAACGCAACGTTGGACCGTGAACGAATCAACGCTTGTTCCTACTGAAAATTCTTTGCTTTCACCACCATGGATTCCGTGGAAAGACCGCTTGAAACCAAGTGATCTTTCTGTAATGGACTCTATTGGCACATCTGAAGACGATTCTCGACTAGAAGATGGCTTCCGCCAAGTAAATAATATTGATGATAATAATTCTGAAAAGAATATAGAATCAACAAATTCAGATGATCATTCTGAGTCTAAAACTGAAGATGACGCTAAAGCTAATACTAGCGAAGAAGATGCAGACACAAACGCAAACGCAGAAAAAGATATTAATCAAAATCAAGAATCTTGCGATGCAAATAATGATTTTGACGAAGATCTTGAAGAAGCTGTTTCAACGCTAAGACTGTCTCGCAGACGAGTAATGACTGCGGAAGCAATTTCGCAAACAGCTAAACGCTGGTACGCAGGTCAACATGGCCCAAAGTCGTTATCTACAAAAATTGCCGATGGCAAAGCATGTTCATCATGCGGATTCCTCATTCCTCTAGCTGGAAGTTTAGGCTCTATGTTTGGCGTATGCGCAAACATGTGGAGCCCAGACGATGGGCGAGTTGTATCGCTTGATCATGCTTGTGGTGAGCATTCTGACATTGAACCACCTGAGCCATCGCAGCTTTGGATTCAATCTGAGCCTGCATACGACGATTATCATATTGACATTTTGCAACAAGCTCCACGAGATGAGCGAGCAGACGTTGAGCTTATTGAGGAAGCAATCGAAGACAGTAAGATGCATCGTCGTAAGCGCAGAAAATTAGATTCAAAATTGCGCAACAAAAGAGAAGTCTCAACAGACAACGATGAACAAAATAATTTATCTGAATCTGATTTAATAGACAATTCAACTATTGGCGAAAAATCATATGAAAATAATGATGACAAAAATCGCGAAATTGAAGTTGAAAATCAAACTGAAAAAATTGAAGAGACTGTAGCTAATGAATCTGAAAAATTTGAAAAATCCCAAAAAGATACAGATTATCCTGATTCTTCAGAAGTAAACTTAGTAGACGAAAATTCTGTTACAGAAGAAATACCGTTAACAGGAAAAGTGGAAGAGTCACAAGAATCTGAAGACACTTCAAAAACTACAGCATTCACATCAATGCGATTATATAAAAGAAAATCTCGCAGACAACATAAGTAATTATGCAAGAAACGAGAATATGAATATTTAGGTTCATCATTCATGATTATTGTGATGCTATGGAATGCTGTACGAATGAATAAATATATACGACGCTTCGCGTCATGGCGACTCGTTACCATGGAATGAAAGAAAAGAACGGAAGGCAGTTATGTTTGAACGGTTCACTGATCGCGCACGACGCGTGATTGTGCTAGCTCAGGAAGAGGCTCGCTCACTTCAGCACAATTATATTGGTACTGAGCATATTTTGCTCGGGCTTATTCGCGAAGGTGAGGGCATTGCCGCGAAAGCGTTAAGCTCAAAAGGCGTAGGCCTAGAAGGCACTCGCAAACAGGTTGAAGAGATGATTGGCAAAGGCACTGTTTCGCCTGCTGGTCATATTCCTTTTACGCCTCACGCTAAGCAAGTGCTTGAACTGAGTTTGCGCGAAGCTCTTCAGCTTGGTCACAGTTATATTGGTACTGAGCATATTTTGCTAGGGCTTATACGCGAAGGCGAAGGTGTGGGCACGCAAGTACTTATAAAGATGGAAGTTGATCTTGGAGACTTGCGAAGCACTACTGTTGATTTAATTCGTGGAGATAATGCTCCTAATGGTAGCGAGAAGGGCGAGTTAGCTAATGCTGGAAGTGTGCAAGATAAGCGAAATCAATCCGGCTCTGCTCTTCTTGATCAATTTGGACGCAATTTAACATTTGAAGCGCAAGAAGGAAAGCTTGATCCTGTTATAGGTCGTTCTGAAGAAATTGAACGCGTTATGGTTGTACTTAGCCGACGCACGAAGAATAATCCTGTGCTTATTGGAGAGCCTGGAGTTGGTAAGACTGCAGTTGTAGAAGGTCTCGCACAGAAAATCGTTGAAGGCGATGTGCCGGAAACGTTAAAAAATAAGCAAGTTTATTCTCTAGACTTAGGTTCAATGATTGCAGGATCTCGCTACCGTGGCGATTTCGAAGAGCGCTTGAAAAAAGTGCTTAAAGAAATTAAAACACGCGGCGATATTGTGCTTTTTATTGATGAGATTCACACTATTGTTGGAGCAGGTTCTGCTGATGGAGCTCTTGGTGCATCCGATATACTTAAACCAATGCTTGCGCGTGGAGAGCTACAGACAATTGGTGCTACTACTACTGACGAGTATCGCAAGTATATTGAAAAAGATGCTGCTTTGGAGCGTCGTTTCCAGCCGATTCAAGTTCCAGAACCTACAATTGCTGAAACTATCGAGATTCTTAAAGGATTGCGTTCTCGCTACGAAAATCACCATCATGTAACTATTACCGATGGAGCTTTACAGTCTTCTGCTGAGCTTTCTGATCGTTACATTCAAGATCGTCACCTTCCAGATAAGGCTATTGATCTTATTGATGAAGCTGGTGCGCGCTTGCGTATTAAGCGCTTGACTCAGCCGCCTGAGCTCAAAGAATTAAACCATAAGATTGCTAAGATTTCCGAAAAGAAAGATGAAGCAATCAAGCAGCAAGATTTTGAAGAAGCTGCCAATCTTCGCGACGATCAAGAAAAGCTTGAGAATGAAGCTGCAGAGAAGGAAAAGGCTTGGCGCGAAGGCGAGTCTAACGTCAAGATGGTTGTTGATGAAGACATGATTGCTTCCGTTGTTTCGAGCACCACAGGCATTCCTGTAGTAAAGCTTACTCAAGCGGAATCACAGAAGCTTCTTCAAATGGAATCTGAACTTCACAAGCGTATTGTTGGTCAAGATGAAGCTGTGTCTGCTTTAGCTCGCTCGATTCGTCGTGCTCGAGTTGGTTTGAAGGATCCTAAACGTCCTTCTGGCTCGTTTATTTTTGCTGGTCCTACTGGAGTTGGTAAAACTGAGCTTGCCAAGGCACTCGCAAACTTCTTGTTTGATGACGATAATGCCTTAATTAGAGTTGACATGTCAGAGTTTGCAGAAAAGTACGCTGCGTCTAGGCTTTTCGGTGCTCCTCCTGGATATGTTGGATATGAAGAAGGCGGCGAGCTTACTGAAAAAGTTCGCAGAAAGCCATTCTCTGTGGTGCTTTTCGACGAGATTGAAAAAGCTCATCCAGATATTTTCAACACGCTTTTGCAAGTACTCGATGACGGTCACTTAACAGACGGTCAGGGTAGAAAAGTGGACTTTAAGAATACGATTATTATTCTTACCACAAATCTTGGTACTCGCGATATTGCGAAGGCTGCAAACACTGGCTTTACACTTGGAAATAACGCTGATTCCACGTATCAGCGCATGAAAGATCAGGTTAATTCTGAGCTTAAGCGTCATTTCCGTCCAGAGTTCTTAAACCGTTTGGACGACACTATTGTGTTCCGTCAGCTTACAGAGCCAGAAGTTCGTAAAATTGTTGACATGGACGTGAAGTTGCTTAACGACAGGCTGTTTGACCGTCACATGTCTCTAGAAATTACGGATGCCGCTAAGAATTTGCTTGCACAGAAAGGCTTCGATCCTTTGCTTGGTGCGCGTCCGTTGCGTCGCGTAATTCAGCGAGATATTGAGGATACTATTTCTGAAAAGATTTTGCTTGGTGAACTTTCTGACGGCGAACACATTAAGGTGGATGCTGAAGGCGAAGGATTGCTGGGGGAGTTCACAATTAAAGGCGAAAAGTTTGAGACAATAGACACAACTGCTGCTGTTGCTACTGAAGAAAATAAATCTGAGGATAATAAGTCTGAAGATAGCGAAAAAGAAGATAGCGCAGCTAAAGAAGATAGCAATAAGAATAAGTAAAGTTACACAATAACTAACTGAATACACTAAAAGCCCGGCGCGTAAACTCGTCGGGCTTTTGTTTGAATAAATTTTATAAAAACGTATAAATTACTTAGCAGTTATGTCAGACGCAGTGCACATTACATTAGCAGAAGTTCCAGTTGCGCTCTTATGAGACACTTCTTTGCCATCAACAGTAATTGAACATTCAACTTTGTAATTGTCTGGCGTTGGATTATCAACGTCTATTTTTGGCGATGCCATGATTGTCCAATCCTTTTGAGCATCCTTGCCAGTAAAGACTTTCTCCCAAACACCATTATTTGTGCTTTCATTGCTGTTAGAACCAGAAACTAATAAGTTAATATCAGTTGGAGCAGTGCCCTTAACTTGAATCTTCATCTCTTTAGCATTCTCATTGGCAATACCTTTTGCCATATTGTCTAGCTTTTTACTTGCTTTATCTAAGCCAGACTTAGCTTTATCTATAGAAGCACTAAAACTTGCTTGCATAGATAAAGTAATTACTATTGAAAGGATACCTAGAACAAGACCAGCGATTACCATTCCATGACCACGCTTGTGTCCTTTTTTACCAGTTGATTTCCAAGAGCATCCAGCAAAAACTATTGCTAGAACTCCCAACACTATGCACAAATTGTTAATAATTGGAACTACAGAAAATACAATGCTAATAATACCCAATACAAGCGCAGATACTCCAAGCCCACTCAAATGCTTGTTATTGTTATCATTATTCACTGGAGGCATTTCCATATTCTCCCCATTCATCTTTCTTCCTTTCTTAATTCGATTTGAAAATTATGCAAAATTAGAGTCAGCCCCAAAATTTGCATACATCACAATAAAGTTTATTCACTTAAAAAAAAAAGCAATATTTTTTTCGAACTATGAGGATAAAAGGTTCAGTTACGAGTTTCACAATTCAACTGCGTATTGTTTCAGAAGAATGAATATGCTAGAAGGTCACACAAAACTTGTGACCCTCTGCTAACAGCAATCAACACTTCTTAATATAAATCCTGACTTGTAGAAACTACAGATTTGTTTTTAGTTTTGTGGGTTTGTTTATATTAAATTCATTCCTTAGTCATGTGAATATAGGATTTGAAGAGAATTTCTAGGCGCTCGTCGTTATTAGTGCAAGGCTTTGTAGCACCAAAAGCAACATCTACTATTTTATCTAGCTCGTTGTGAGCTTTGCGCAAATCTGGAGGCATGTAGGTCGGTCTAGTTTCTTAACTCTTGGATACTCTGAAACTGTTTGCTTTCGTACTCTGAAACTGTTTGCTTTTATACTCTGAAACTATTGCTTTCTGTGTTATATATCCCAACACTCATCACGTCGAGAGTGTCGTATTGATGTCTAGGGCTGATTAGGTGGGTGCATTTTTGCCCTTATGTAGCAAGGCTTAGCGAGGGCTATCGTTAAAAGGTTTAATGCGAAGCAGCTTTAGGCTGTGTTCTCGTGATGTTTGAGTGCGATTTGGCTGTATGAGGGAAGATATCAACGCTCTAGGGTCGAGTGCACAGGATGTTAACGTTAAAAAGTGCACACACTTTGCACCCAGGCTGTGAAGTGGGAAAATATAGCTCAAAAGGTAAAATGAAACCTGATTATTAGTATGTGCACGAGGAGGTGCTTAAGGAATGGATAATAAGAAGTTTATTGCAGAGACGAAAGATGTTCGTTTAACGGTGAAACGTGCTGATACCTTTGGCGTGAGCTTTGTTAACTGTGAACAAGATATATTGAGGGTTGAGGAAGCGCAAAATGTTATAAGGCTTATTCAAACTAAAAAAGTCTCAGCTTCGAATTGGTTGAGGTGGTTTACTCAGGGTATGCCTGAAATTGTTGTGAGTTTGCCACATGATGTGGAAGTTTGTGAGGTTGAATCTGATTCTAATCAAGTGCTCATCACGGATATTGAGATTGGTAAGCTTTATGTAGAAGTGAACAATGGCAAGGTAGAAGTTGTTAATTTGAAGGCGGATGATGTCTTTCTTAAATGTTATAATGGGTTGGCTTCAGCAACAAACGTAGAAGTAACTCATGTTTGTACGCTTGATACGTTAAATGGCATGAGTATTTTAGAAGGAACAATCACCAAGGATGCAAGCCTTGAAGTAGATTGTGAGAATGGTGTCACCGAGGTTTCAGATAAGAAGAAGGTAAATTGTAAAAACGATGGATTTGCGCATTACATGGTGCACTGTCTTAATGGGAAAGCTATTGCGAAGTAGCAGACATATAGATCAAAAAAGAAGCAATAAAACTTGATATAAGTTGGAATTAGAGCGTATATAGACATACCGATAAAGGAGGAAGCCGTATATGCTCTATGTAAAATTTGATGATTTCGAAGATGTTAGCGTCATGGGAAATGAGAAAGATCATGGTATGTTTATTCCGATTAAGGATGGGAATGTGTATGCTGAGTGCGAACGGTGCGGTGTAGTTGAAAGGATCACCTCACCATGCGAATTCATTGCTAGCACATTTAGGTCAAGAGTGAACTTCAATGAAGGTTATGAACTTTGCGAGAAGTGCTTGCAAGAGGTTGAGTTTGTTACTGTCGCTTTGAGAACTGGAAAATTACCTAATCGAGAATTGAAATGACTGAAAAGCAAAGCAGTGATAACCGTAGTAATACATGAAAAACTAAACGTTAAAAGGTGCACACACTTTGCACCCGGGCGGTAAATGATAATTTAGGGAGGCGTTTTATGTCAGTAATTAAAATTGAAAACCTCACTTTCTCATATTATGGATATGTAAAACCCATATTTAAAAATGTATCGTTTTCCTTTGATACAAACTGGAAAACGGGATTGATAGGAAGAAATGGAATCGGTAAATCAACTCTATTTAAGTTACTTTTAAATCAAGAAACTTATCAAGGTAAAATAAGCAAGGATGTTGAATTTATTAAATTTCCACCAAATATAAGCGATACTTCAAAATTAGGAATTGAGTTATATAAAGAACTAATATCAGATGATGAAGAATGGAAGTTATTTAGAGAACTCAGTTTGCTAAATGTAGATGAGAACCTTGTTTACAGAGAGTTTGAAACGCTTTCTAAAGGGGAACAAACAAAAATCCTTTTAGCTATTTTGTTTACAAGAGAAGATGGCTTTTTACTTATTGATGAACCAACAAACCATTTAGATATGGACGGAAGAAAAATTGTAAGTGAATATCTGAAAAGTAAAAAAGGATTTTTGCTTATATCTCATGATAGAGATTTTTTAGATGGTTGTATCAATCATGTTATTTCTATTAACAGGAATTCTATTGATGTCCAATCGGGAAATTTTACATCATGGTATGAAAACAAAGTGATGAAAGACCAATTTGAAATTAGTCAAAATGAGAGATTAAGAAAAGATATTAAACGATTAAAAGAGTCTGCAAGACAAAGTCAAATTTGGTCTGATAAAATTGAAAATACTAAAAATGGTGTAAAAGTATCAGGTGTAAAACCAGACAAAGGACATATAGGTCATCAATCAGCCAAGATGATGAAAAAATCTAAGAATTTGGAGAATAGACAAAACAAGGCAATAGAAGAAAAACAGAGTTTACTAAAAGATATCGAAACAAAGGAAAGTCTATTATTGCATCCATTACATCATCATAAAAATCCTCTAATATCGGTTAGCAATTTATCATCATGCTATGGAGAGAGACAGATCCTAAATAATGTAAGTTTCGAGATAAAGCAAGGCGACATAGTGGCTATATATGGGGGTAATGGTAGCGGAAAATCAACCTTGATTAAAATTTTATTAGGTATAAATCACGAGTATACAGGTGAGATAAAATTAGCAGGTAATTTAAAAATCTCGTATATTCCTCAAGACACATCTAATTTAACAGGTAGCCTAAATGAATATATTCACAAGCAAGATGTTGATGAAACATTGTGTAAAACAATTCTAAGAAAATTAGATTTTTCAAGAGAATTATTTGAAATGGATATGAAGAATTATAGTGATGGACAAAAAAAGAAAGTTTTAATTGCTGTAAGTTTCTCAAAGCCAGCTCATATATTTGTTTGGGACGAACCACTGAATTATATAGATGTAATATCAAGAATACAGATTGAGGAAATTATAAAAGAAGCAAAGCCTACACTCATATTTGTGGAACACGATAAGCGATTTGTAGAAGATATCGCTAATAAAATAATACAATTTTAAGTAAAATCCAAATCCCAGTTTGTAGTGCCTTAGACTTTTATCATCATACGACATTCCCCTTGTCAGCTTCTTTCCTGCAACGAACGTTAAGGCTCTTTTTTGATGCATGGTTATCATCAGGGTAGTCTTGAAACATGTGAGACTGTCGTATTGATGTCAAGGGCTTAATAGGTGGGTGCATTTTTGCCTTTGTGTAGCAGGGTTTAGCGAGGGCTATCGTTAAAAGGTTTGGTATACGATGGCTTTAAGCTGTGTTCTCGTGATTTTTGAGCGCAGTTTGGCTGTATGAGGGAAGATATCAACGCTCTGGGGTCGAGTGCACAGGATGTTAACGTACTTCGCTTGCGTTGAAAGCACACTGTGCTTTCAACTTTGAGCAAGCTCAGCGAATCGAAGTGCATTCGCGAATTATGTTATTCCTCACGGCTATTAGTAGCCGTTCGGCTGATTTGGCATGTAAAGTCCACTGGACTTTACATGCCAAATCACGCTTTGAAGGAGCTTGAAATGCGTTATGCAATTTCAAGCTCTGTCAAAGCGCCCATGCAAGTCGATTCGCCACTTTGCACCCAGCTGGTGAAGTGGGAAAAATTTATGCAGAAGGAAATGTACTCTATCATATGTGGGAGAAAAAATATACGAGTCTAGTGAACAGGTTTAATACTGTAGAATCAAGGCTTAAAGAAGTAAAAGCTATCATTGTTGATAAGCAAGCAAGACGTGATGAGGTTGAATATTTTATCGAGGATTTGAAAAAGCAGGATTTGTTAACTGTGTTCGATGAAAACGTCTGGCTGAGCATGGTTGACTATCTAACCGTGCGTCACGATGGAAAGGTTGAGTTTACTTTCCTTTATGGGAACAAAACAGAACTAAAGTGTTAAGCTTATAGTAAATGTTACAAGGCAAAATAAAAGCACATCAGCAAGTCTCTGACGTACTTTTTCTGTTAAAAGAGTTACATGTTGAGTATAATAGGATTAGTTGAGTATCGATGGAGAGAATTTCCTATGAGTAATAGTAAAACTTTTAACCTATTTTTAATGGACGGCGAGGTTACAGGGCGTATTAAATGCACGCTTCCTAGTTGGAGTGGTTTAGCTTATAAAGTTCCTAGAACTTATCTAGATAAATGTAAGGATAGAAAGCAACTCAAGCAGTGTGGCGTTTATTTTTTGTTTGGCAAGAATGACAATGACGAGGATGAAGTATACATCGGACAAGCTGGCATCAGAAAAAACGGTGAAGGTGTTCTTTTTTAGAGTTAATGAACACCTAAAAGACGATTTTTACTTTAGTGAAGCGGTTATGTTTACGACTAGTGATAATTCTTGGGGCCCAACGGAAATAAGTTATCTTGAAAACAAATTTACTAACCTTGCTATTGATACTGATCGTTACAAAGTAAGGAATGGTAATGATCCTAACCCTGGTAATGTGACGGAAGAAAAAGAGGCGGAGTTGGAGGTTTATGTTGAGCAGTTTAAGATGATGCTTGGTGTTTTAGGCTATAAGATTTTTGTACCTTTAGTAAAAACGCAAGTATCTGTAGTTGAAGAGCAAGATGATAATGAACTGTTATTAAGTCTTTCTCGAAAGATTAAGCGATCGCATAAAACCATAGAAGCACATTGCAAACGAACGAACGAACGAGGGATTTGTGGTATTAGCAAGAAGCCAGATTGAAGAAACAGATTCTGATGCTATCCCAGATACCATAAAAGAGCTAAGACAGCGGTGCAAACAAAATAACGAAATTAAAGACGGTGAGCTCACCAAGAATTATTTATTTAAGAGTCCATCTTATGCCGCTTCATTTGTTTTAGGAATGACAACAAACGGTAAGACCGACTGGAAAACGGAAGATGGCAAATCGCTTAAAGATTTAGAAGAAATGGGAATCTAAAAGCGTTATGTGTAAATAATTAAGGCGGTAGTAATACCGTCTTTTTTGATGCCTAAAAAGGTTTCAGAATTCCAAGCTATTTAGGATTCCTATAAATAGTTTCAGAGTTCAAAGCTAAGGTTTCATTGTATTCAACACGTGATGAGACTGTATACGAAAACTGCTGATGAGATTGATGAACTGAAAGTTAAGAAACAGCAGATTCTTATAGAAAAAGCAGGTCAAGAAGATGCTAAAAGACGAATCAGAGAAATGGAAGATTTTCTGAAAAATGAGCGTCACGAGCTTACTGAATATGACGAGAAGCTGGTAAGAAAGTACATCAAGAAAATAAAAGTTTACGAGGACAAGTTCAGTATAACTTTTAAATCAGAGATTAGTGTGAATATTGAAAGTGTGTAACTTCTTAGAGCTCATTTTTAGCTATTTCTTATGTGCTCTAAATGAGTGATATCAGTCACTTATGATGTTCGGGAATATGGTATGAAATATTGTGGTTTCTACAATAATGTTTATTAAATATCGTATTATGCTTCTGCGTTCGGAAAGAATAGAATACAATTTTCGAGAGTAATGCTCATCTTTGGATCTGTGTATTCAATTTCGTAATTTCTGCAACAAATATGCCTGTTCTTGAATAGCTAAGATTGGAGTAGAAATCATGAAATTTGGTTTTATGTAAGCAAGGTCTATGAATATCGTTAAATGCTGATAATCATAAGCCTTGCTTGTTTTATGAGTGATGGAACATCTAATACCGCTATATTCAATTAAGCAGTAGGTTCGTTTTTAATATTCGCTAATTTTACCACTCAAAGATGTGGTTAATTCCATCATCTTTCGCGCGTAAGTATTTCCATCGATTTCTTCATTGTCATATTGACGCATTAACTCATCAATCTGTTTTTTTAGTTCTTCCCTGGTCATATTTTTCCCTTAATTAATTTTGTTGATTTGCATAAAGAGCCTCTCAAATACAGAATCTCTTTATTTGGATTTTTTCTTTATATGTTCAAAATAATCATCATCATTTTTGGGTATGTTGTCATTTTCATATTCGCCAAGGTATGTGAAATCATGATATTTTACGCCATCATATTCGTATCCGGTATAAGGATATCCTCTTTGTGTTGTTCCCTGATATGGCTTGAATTCTGCTTCGGCTTCTTCCTTGGTGTAATAATCAGCGTCAAACCATACGCCATCTTGTTCTTTATCCCAGCCAATTTTTGTGGCTTTAAACACATGTTTCATTTTCATTCCTCCGTGATAAAAACTTATAGTGAATACGAATATAATCATTTCAGTCGTATCAGAGAATTGCTATTTTAGAATCTATGAATTTTCTTCTGTTGCGTCTTTGATAACGGTCTCTTGTGGATGGGAGTCATTGTATTCATTGATTCCTTGGATTATTTCCTGCTTAGCAGCTTCTAATTCGGCAGGTGAGTCTGATTTTTCTTTGAAATACTGAATTAGTTTCATGATGCAGGCACTGCCAATAGCACCAATTGCTAGTGCTCCGCCAATATAAGGAAGCATTTTCTTATGCCCCTCATCTTTTCCGAGGTTAAAAGTCTTATCTACGAATTTTTCGGGTCCGCCTGCATTTTTGGCTTCCTTTGAAAACTCTGCATAATTCCAAGTCATAATTTACCCTACCTAATTCTGCATCTTTCTACGCGAGAGTAGTAACAATGGTTGTTTCTATCTTCACAAATAAGATAATGAACATTAAGTTCGAATACAATATAAAGTCTAACATTAAACATCTTTTGTTCGGAACTGCGTCTTGAGCTTAATCTGATTTTTATAAATTTATGCTTATTTTCTTAGAGTCGATTTCAATATACATCCTGTTTATTATGGACTGTTTCGTGATGCCTAAAAATCAAGTTATCAAGCTAATCTTAAACTTTTTAACGATAGCCCTCCCTATCGTTAAAAAGTGCACCCACTATTCATAGTGTGCACTCAAAAAAGTGTAGATATACTAGGAGTTCTCTCAATCCATACAGAATCAGTAGCGCTTCTTTGCAAATCTCACTGAATCGCAATAGCGTTTTGATGATTTCTACTGTGCCTGCAGCCTGTTGTAGCGTTTTCGTTCTGACATTTATTTGTGTTTGTGAAAGTGAGTGTAAGACTAAATAATCTTGTTAGAAAGAAAAATTTGTTTTAGTTTGCAATATTTAATAAAATACTCTCATTGGTGTAGCATACGCAAATAACAGTACCCGACGCGCATCTTAACAATGCGGATCAATTCGGGTTTTCTGATTTTTGAGGAGAGAGAATGATGCGTAAAGCAATGAAAATGTTATCTGTACCGATTGTTAGTGTCTCACTAGTATTGTGTTCAGCTGAAGTGTCTTCCGCTAACACATTGACAGAGCGCGGTAACTTCACATATGCTGCTGGTAGCCTATCTTCTACTACAACTATGACAGATGCAGACTTGGATGCGTTGATCCGTGCATTTGAATCAGTGCCTGCTGATTTGCAGTATGCTAATCCACGTACAACTTCAAATTATGAAGCACGCTTAAATGCAGCATTGCATGGCTTAACGTTTAAGTCACTGATGCGTAGGAATAGGGTTTCTATGTTTGGACATTATGCACCGATGGTTAATTGGGTCGGATGTGCATTAGCGATAGCTTCATTTGTATTTCAATATGGTGTGCCTATTGCTAAGGCACTTGGTTGGCTGAAGCGAGCGAAGCAAATATATGGAACTGTGTCGGCTATCTGGAAAGCATTTAAGCGAGGAGAGCTTCTAGCTCATCTTGGTTCTGATGGAGCTAAGTTTTTGGAAAGTATTCTCGGTATCGAGCCAATTACTCGTAATTGCCTTTCCTAGGGTTAGATGATGAGTGAGATGAATGTAAGGCCAGTGCTTTTCAAGCATGCTTTTTGGGGTCATGTGATTACAGAAACTGTTGCTGGTATTTGCACGCTTATTATTGCGCTGCTCGTACAACAGTTCGTAGGGCACCGCGTACTAGGTTGGGAAACTGTGGTCATACTCGCGCTGAGTGTTGTGGTGTTTTCGCTGCTAAGCACAGCGTATCTGCAGTGGGACAGGCATCGTAGACCAGATGACAGGTCTGGTGATTTGCTCATCGGAATCATCGATTTTGTGCTCAGGCTGCTGGTGACTTCTGGTATTGCTTTATTGCTTGTTTCCGATATCGCGTTGCTTAGCATTATTATTGGCGCAGCGGTTACTAGTGTGTTGCTGTTTGTTTTTGAAAAGCCTTGGAAGTCAGGTATGACGGATGCGCAATTACAGGAAGCTTCACAGAAAGCTGTTGAGCTTGGCGTTCAAATGCTTGAAGAAGAGCGCGTAAAGCGCGCGAGGTGAGCAACATGATTGCATTACAGCATGCGAGCGCGGGTAAAACAGGCACTCCTAAAGGTGTGTCTTTAACATTTTCCTCGTTAATCGTTGCGAATATGCTGATTGAAGCAGTATACGATGTTGTCACATTTTTACTTGCATTGATGCTGCAATGGTGGATGCTGAACACTATCTTCGGCTGGCGAACGCTACTCGTCATATTCTTGGGCAATATGCTATTTTCTTGCGCGGCAGCTGCGGTTATGGTTATGATGGGCGCATTGAAGGCTGATCAACAGAAATGCCTAACAAAAAGTTGGCCTTTCTTAGTTATTGTTGTGCTGCTTCGACTGCTAATCTTTGGTGTTCTCGCTTGGCTGCTTACACCGAGCTTAGTGTGGGTAAGCGTAGTTGTTGGTATTGTGCTTACCGATATTGTTCTCGTTATCAAGTAGCACCCATGGAGAAGAACTGCAGTAGACGCATAAGATTTTATAAGACTGTTTTCTTCTCTTTTAAGCAAAAAACTCTACGCACGTCAAAAGCGTTGTATTGATGTCAAGGTCTGATTAGGTGGGTGCAAATTTGCCTTTGTGTAGCAGGGCTTAGCGAGAGTTATCGTTAAAGGGTTTAGCCTGTGGTGGATTTAAGCTGGCTTTGCTCGGTTTTTGAACGTATTTTGGCTGTTTGAGGGAAGATATCAACGTTCTAGGGTTGAGTGCACAGGATGTTAACGTTAAAAAGTGCACCCAGGGTGGTTTATGCAGAAGTAACTATAAAAGTAATTACAATAGAAGTCCAAAAAAGTCCTAGTTTTTGCTGTAAGAATTCCCGTGAAAGGGACAGCATATGAACGTTACTAATTAATTCTATATACTTAGTAGATATTTATGCAGATGAAGGTATTTCTGGGACTAACATGAAGAATCGGCGAGAGTTTAATCGAATGATTGAAGAGTGTAAAGCAAGGTATATAAATCTAGTGATTACTAAATCTATTTCACGCTTTGCCAGAAATACTTTAGATTGCTTACAATACGCTCGTGAGCTAAAGGCTAAACAAGTTGCTATTTACTTTGAAAAGGAAAACATCAATACGATGGATGCTAGTTGATGAAGTACGAGCAAAAGATGCTAGTTTAGAGTTAAAGCTGAAAACAGGGCAAGTTATCAATATTAAAAAGTAAGAGAGTCATAGACCTATGTAGGATTGCCTTCTTTACATAGTTCTGTGTATCTCTTTTTTGTATAGTATAAGTGATGAGCATGTATAATATATAACAAATTAAAAGTTGGTCGGGGGGTACAAATATTGACTAATTATTTTTTGAATAATGTGATACAAATAAAAAAATATGAGGATTATTATAAACATAATTTTGATATCGATAAAATTAAGCAGGATATTTGCACAAACAAAATAGATATGAATTTAGTAGATTTATTCAGATTTCGAATTTTTTTAGATTCTTGTGTGATGTTATTTAACAAAGAAAAATTAGAAAAAGATTATTTAAAAGATACTTTTGATCCTAAAAATTATATTGCTAGTATTAAGAATAAATATGGAGAAACGATTAAAGAAATTGAAGACAGATTTGAAATAACTGTTGATGACACGTTTTATTATGAGTTTAATGAATCAGAATTAAAATATAAACCTAAGTCATTATGGGATAGTAGAAAAATTTTAAGAAATTCATTTGCACATATGCAGTACGGATGTTTTATGAGTTATGGAGAGAACGGCCCAATTCCATATTATTTTGCATTCAATAAAGATAAGGGGATTTTAAAAAGCAAGGGATTGGTTATAGAACCACTTTGTCATGAATTAATAGGAAAACTATACTTAAATCAAATGACAAAATCTATTGCCTACAAACATACCTATATTAAATTAAGTGAAGAACTTTCATATTTTATGGAAGTTAAATATAAAGGAAAGCGAAAATATACTCTTGATAATCAGCTACATCCTATGAATAATAAGGTCTTTTCGAGTGGAGAATTTCAAGCTTTAAAAGAATTTTTAGTTAATAATGAGGATTGCTTTGAAATTACTAAAACGGAAATTACAAAAAAAGAATTAACGAAGTATTGTGAAATGTTACATAAATATCTAGGTAAAGATATTACAAAGAATGAGCTAGGATATTTTGTCAAAAGCATCTATGATATAGAAACCGAATTTTCAAATTTTTTAACTCACCTAATTCAGTTGAATGATAGAATCATAGATTATAAAATTGCTATAGATTCAAAAAAAGCTAAGATGATCGATCGAATATTGAAAAGTATTGATGAATTAAAAGAAGACAGTGATTCATGGATAGAATTCCGATGGTTCTTTAAAATTATATATATTATTAATTTTTCATTGAGGTTGGAAGATACTGACCTAGAATCGATAAAATATTCTGTTTTAAACGTAGATGACTTTGAATATGATAGTTCACAAATGGCATTGTTTGTTAAAAAGAAAATATCAGATGGTACTATTAGAAGTAGGGATGAAAAGTTTGGAAACACTATATATATTCTACATAAGATAAGAAATGCAATAGCACATGGTAGAATAAAATTAGAAGTTATTAATAATAAAGTATATTATGTATTTGAAGATTGTTATTATAAAAGAACTGAATTAATAAAAATTGCTGTGGAAAACATGAATCAATTTATAAATAATGTGAATGCGTTAATAAAATAGCAACATGTTTAAGTTGTGTAAATGATGAGTTTAAATGTAGAAAAATAGTATCAGTAATTTGTGGCATCTAAACCACCTACACAACATATCAAATTCAATCCATAGTTATAACCCGACGCATGTTGAGAGTGTCGTATTGATGTCTAGGGCTGATTAGGTGAGTGCAAGTTTGCCCTTGTGTAGCAGGGTTTAGTGAGAGTTATCGTTAAAGGGTTTAGCCTGTGGTGGATTTAAGCTGGCTTTGCTCGGTTTTTGAACGTATTTTGGCTGTTTGAGGGAAGATATCAACGTTCTAGGGTCGCGTGCACAGGATGTTAACGTACTTCGCTCGCGTTGAAAGCACACTGTGCTTTCAACTTTGAGCAAGCTCAGCGAATCGAAGTGCATTCGCGAATTATATTTAATCGCTCATGCAAGTCGATTCGCCACTTTGCACCCAGCTGGTGAAGTGGGAAAATAAGGTTTAGGCTAATTATCATGGAGAAGAAATCTAAGTTTCGTTAGTCTAAAAATAAGGAGAGATGGCTATGGATAAGATAGATGAGCTAAATAGTGATGTGATAGTCATCAAACCTAAGCGGGTTGTTAAGGATTATGCTGTAGGTATTTATGCTCGTGTGAGTACGAATCGTAAAGAGCAGCTGGATAGTCTTTCGACTCAAGTGTCTGGTCTTACTCGTCTTGCTGCTTCTCACATGACTTGGTTTGTTGCTGATATTTTTCTTGATGTTGCTTCAGCTAAGGTTGGATCTTCAAGAAACGAGTTTAATCGAATGATTGATGAGTGTGAGAAAGGTAATCTTGATATTATTCTTACTAAAAGTGTGAGTCGTTTTGGTCGTGATACAGTAGATGCTTTAGAAGTATTAAAAGTAATAAAACAAGCCTGTGCAAGAATTATCTTTGAATAAGAAAACCTAGATAGCCAAGAAGATGATACAGATATGATCATATCCATTATGGAATCATTAGCACAATCAGAAAACGGACAGAGAAGTGAAAATATACAATGGGGTCTGAAGCAAAGAGCAGCACAAGGCACATCAAAACTTTATAATCGAAAGAGCTATGGCTATAATCATGATGAAAATGGAGAGTTGATTATAAATTTCCAACAAGCAAAAATAGTCAAGAAAATATTTAATTGGTACTTAGATAGGAAAAGTGTCATAGGCATTGTCAAAGAACTTGAAAAAGAAAATATTAAATCTCCAACAGAGAAAAACAAATGGCCAAAAAGAAGTATTGAAACCATGTTAGAAAATGAAAAATATACAGGTTCTGTAAAACTATTAGATTCAGTAAATAAAGAAAATTATTATCTTCTAAAAGACAATCATGAAGCAATTATTACAGAGGAAGTATTTAATAAGGTTCAAAAAGAAAAATCAAGTAGAAGTAATCTTAATGAGGACAATGTTAGAAAGAGCAGAAAATATAGTTCAAAAAAATAAAGTTATGTTATAGTACATCAGAGGATAACACAAAATTGTAAATATAAATGAGGTAAGATGGTGAAAAGAAAACAATTTGATGATTTTTATTTTGTTAAAGACGTTCAATTTCATGAATTAGATGAAGTTCAAGAGCATTATGAAAAAAATAACGGTGACATATCTTATTATAAAGGAAATATGAGATGTCCAGAATGTAAAGAAGCCAGACTAGCTTTTACACACAAAACATCAAAGAACCGTGAATACTTATCAAAAGAGCCTACTTCGAATCATTTAGGCAACTGTTCCTATAATTATGATTATGCTACTAAAAAACAAATAATTGAGTATGTAAAAACAATTAATGAAGACCAAATTCAAGATAAGCTCGAATCAGCATTAAATATGCTGATGAATAGAGACACATCAACAGACATTAAGATAAATAGTCACACACAAAGAGATAATCCACTTATTATAAAAAGTTCTAACGGGGGCAATTCAATACAACGAACAATCCCAAGAAAGAGTTTTAGTATGCGGTTAGATAAAGAATATGAAGGTAAAGTTTTTATATTCTATGGTAAAGTTAAATTAAAGGTTGAGCCAGTGAAACAAGCAGAGCAAGAGGGACGAGTTGAGCCATCTGAAGAATTTTTCAAACTATTGATTTATACCAAAAGAAGAGATGAGACATGGGGATATAAAACAAAAGTATTTCGTGGAAGAGTTGAAGATAAAATAGATGAAACTAAAGAATATGATATAGCAATTTTAGGGTATCTCGACTTTTCTTATGGGAATACACCAGAAATAAAGCTGGTAAAATACAACTCATTACTATATAGATAAAATCTTATGAGAGAGGTTATAACGAAATAATAATTATTTTTTAGCACTTTCTATAGTTGAGTCATATATTAGCCTAATCAAAAAAATAGTTGGTGCAGACGATAATGATGTAAAACAAGAATAATTAGCGGTTTTATGAAATAAAAATGAGATAGAATATAACCTAACTATCACACGTGGAGTGTGTTTGCCTAATGTCCAAGGCGTAATGTCGAGACGCGTGGAGTGTACAAGATTGATGTAAGAAAAATGCACACCATTAGGGGCATTCACTTAGGGATTTAATTCCTAAAAAATTATCGGCGTAATCGGTATTACTACCGGCTACGCCGATTTTACTTATGGAGTGGAATATCAACTGCACCTATGTAATTCCACTGTATCCATATGGTTTGTTTCTTGGTTCTTGTACCTGCTACCTTTTCAGATTTTTCAACATAAATCTTATCTACAAAGGTTCGAATGATCTCTGCATTAAGTTCTTGTATATCTGTGTATTGTCGTACTAATTTCAAGAAAGAATCCACGTTGAGACATTCCTCTTGCGCTTTAGAAATAAAGGCTTCAAGGGATTCAATCTTGCTTTTCAGTTCAGCTTGTTCCTTGTCGTAGGACTCAGACATGCTCTTAAATCGTTCATCAGAAATTTTACCGTCTAAGTTGTCTTCATAGAGATGCTGAACAATTGTGTCAAGTTTGCTAATTCTTGCTTTTGCTTGCTCGAGTTCCCTATTAGAGGACTTTAACTTTTGGGTTAGTTCTTTCTCGCTTTTCTTCATCACAAGTCCCACGAACTCTTCTTCGTGCTGTTTGGCAAATGAAGTAATCATTCGTAGCTCGTGAAGCAGTATTGCTTCGATCTGAATATTTCTAATTTGATGTGATGAGCATTTGCCTTTTTGCTTACGATATGTAGCACAGACAAAGTATTCTTTATCATGGCTCCAACCTTTTCCTCGAACCTGATAAAGCTTGTTACCACAATCCGCACAAAATAGCATTCCCGATAACACCGGCATCTCTCCAAGATTGGTACGCACTCGTCTACCATCTCTTATACGTTGAACAATATCAAAAGTTTCCTGGTCAATAATTGCTTCGTGTGTGTTTTTGAAAATTAGCCAGTCTTCTTTGGGATTCAATAATGTTTTCTTGCACTTGTACGATTTCTTTCTTGTTTTGAAATTGACCGTATGCCCAAGATATTCTTGCTTTTCAAGCATATTAGAGATAGTTTTTTGATTCCAGACTCCCTTAATCTCCGATTTCGCGGAAGGAATTTTAATACCAAGAGAGAAAAAATGCTCAGAAGGTGTTGGAATATTCCTTTTGATTAGCTCATTGGCAATCTGGCTAGGCCCATACCCATTAACGCAGAGTCTAAAGATTTCACGCACTACACTGGCAGCTTCTTCATCTACAATCCAATGATTTTTATCTTCAGGATCCTTAAGATATCCGTAAGGAGGATTGATGCAGAGCGGCTTCCCACTTTGTCCTTTTGCTTTAAACACAGCTTTTATTTTTCTGCTTGTGTCTTTAGCATAAAACTCATTGAAGATGTTGATGAAAGGTGTCATGTCGTTGTCTGACTGATTATTGCTATCTACGCCGTTATTTATTGCAATAAAGCGAATATCAGCGTTAGGGAATACCATCTCTGTATACATACCAACTTGCAGATAATCTCTACCCAAGCGTGACATGTCCTTGACGATAATGGTTCCAATCTTTCCTTCGTCAATGAGAGCAGTTAATTTAAGCCAATCAGGTCGCTGGAAATTAGTACCCGAGTAGCCATCGTCTACAAAGAACATAAGATTGTTGAAATGATTATCCTCGGCATACTTTTTCAGCATGCTCTTTTGATTGATAATGGAATTGCTGTCACCTTGTAATTCATCGTCTTTGGATAAACGGCAGTAAAGTGCCGTTATCTTGCCTACATTATCTAGAGTATAAGAAGGCTGTCTATTTAGTTTATTCATCTGTTTTTCCTCCTTTCCGACAGCCTTCAAGCGGTCAGTATATATTCCCGTATAACTCAGAATTTATCAAGTTATTTAGCTTCTATTACATGGTTTAAATTGCTTAAAATAAGGTGTTTGATTAGGTCTTTGACACCTTTCTGAGCACTCTTGCTTTCAAGAGAGTTAACCGTAAATTCAGTATTTCCGATTCTTAACACTTCGGTTTTTACCGGTGTATCCTTAATTTGTTCATCCATGCATTTTGACCTCCTTGTTTAAGAAAGTTGCAATACTTTAATTGCTTCAGGATGTACCAGTTTCCCATCCAAATACTCAAAAGAGAGGTAACCTATCTGGTCTATAAGAGAAAATATTTCGTTTAGAACCTTGATGGTTGGGTTATGGCGTTCGATAATCCAATAGTTGGAAAAATCACCAAAGGCGATAACTTTTGCTCCCTTTTGCGAAGAAGGCATGGCATTGTCAATGACCACAGGTCTGCCCATTAAGTTGCCATCAAAATCAGGTAGGATGTATGCTCCGGTAGTGTCCTTTAAGGTTTGAAGATAAAGAGCAGTTTCATCATTCATAAGCCACGTGGCATTTTCTCGATACTTACTATCTAGCGAGAAGAATAAATGTTTGATGGTATCTGCGGAAATCTCTTTTGCTTGCACAGCAACCTCAGCACCTGATGTATCTGATAAAATTCCTGTCGGCTTAGTTATCCCATCGCCATTTATAAAAGCTTCCGACTCACTCAATGTAAATTGCTTTGTCAGTTCGCTTGTGATGAACTCTTCGATATCAAAGTCAAGATCAGCTGTAAAATCCGTACCCAAACGAATAAGGTTAACTAGGGTATAATCCGTTACATCAATACGCTTAAAGCCATCTTTAATAGGCATATGCGTAATGATATTCGCATCATAATCTTTCATCCATTTAGTGAACGGTGTACCTTCATAGATGAACAATTTGCTTGATTGCGAGTGTGCTTTTACCACTGTACACAGTTTTCTAAGATTACTTTTGTTTGCAAGTTTTGCTTCGAGTTTTGCTAGAGAAGAAGTCGGCAAATCATAGGCACCTGTATGAATGTGGCGCAGTTTTCCTGCAATATTGTTCGCATTACCATTTGCGTCGCGCAGTACGTTCCAAAACGTGTTGTGGTAGTCCTGACTTGCTAGTTTCATTTCTTTTTCAATATCTCTGTTAATCATAATTGTTAGTTCCTTTCATTACTGTTTTCTGCAATTACTGCAGTAATTTGCTTGATTTTGCCCATTTACCCTTTTGAATTCGCTGTTTTTGCACGCAAGACCCTGCGCCCGTTCCCGAAGGGGTACTCTTTAGAGATTTGACCCCCCCTAGGGGGTTAGGTTCAGAAAGTAGTATGCGAATAAATTTCTAACAGCACAGTACCTAGGCAGGTTTTCTTTCTTCAATGTTGTCAAAAAGCTGAAATCATTTCAGTATTTTGATTTGTGCATGATAGTATTTCTTCTTCATGTTCAACACAGGTTTGCGATACGAATTACGCAATCATAGGCACCACCTCCTTAAACGTGGCATGATGTGGCAGTTAAATTTCGTTATTGCCTTATAGGGTTATATGGGGATATAGGTTATTAACTGCCACTAGTTGCCACTTAAAAAATCGCTAAACTCACTTTTAAGCCTGTAGCCTTTAAGAAGCGTGGTTTTTTCTCCGCCTGTCTTGGGACGCTTTCTTACAACCTCGGCAAATTTTCTTAATTCCTGATTGAAGTTTCTGCTGTTCTCAGAAAAACAGCCGTTATCAATGCACCACTTCTTGTAGTGGTCGTATACAACTGCCGTTCGAATCTCAGAGCTCTGGTCTTTAACGAGTACATCTTCAGCAAACTGTGCCATCTTGTCACTGTCGTGGGCATAACTAAAAATGGCATCAAGAACGCTATTAGGCGGCTTAAAGCCTTCATCTCGGAGGTGGGTAAAGCCTTCAAGAAGCCAGTTTAAAATGGCACTTTGCACCTCTTTTTTAGAAAACTCCGCCTTTAAGGTTTTATCCTGTTCCCACGCTTCAAAATGCCTGTTAAAGGGAATAATCTGCATGCGGTCGCTACTAAACACTGTCATATCGCTGATGACGGGCAGATAATTGGTGTTCACGTACAGTTTGAACTGTGGTTTAAAGTCAAAACTGTTCTCATGCAGGAATCGAGCGTTTAAGGTATCACTTCCCGTCATGTATTTAACTTGGGCTGAATTAAGGAATAGTCCTCGGCTCGGCTCAGATATATTGGCAAAGCGAACACCGGCAAGGCGTGCTACATCCTCGGTCGGCTGTGAGCTATTAGGGTTCTTCTTTAGAGCAATGGTTTCCGCGCGTACCGCTTTTCCGTAATCGCCCATCACAGACAGAACGCTTTCCATGAGTGTGCCTTTACCGTTTCTTGTGCTTTCTCCAAAAAGAAAGAACATGCACTCATAGCGTGTATCACCGCTTAACGCATAGCCTAATGACTTTTGAAGATACAAGGCTTTCTCACAATCTCCGCTCATAATTTCATCGACAAACTGGCGAAAACGTTCACTTCTTGCCTTCGGGTCATAAAACACAGGTGATACTTTGGTAATAAGATCTGTTGCTAAGTGCTTGCGAAATACACCGTGCTGAAGGTCTAAAGTTCCGTTTTGGCAGTTAAATAGATAAATGTTCTTATCGAACGCTTCCATCGAAATGGGGTAAACGCTTTGAGCTTCCTTGATATAAATCTCACGGTTACGACGGCTGCTCCATTTGTTCCAATACTCAACAAGCATGGAACGGGTTCTCTCGTCTTTAATGACACCAGCATAACGTATAAGAGAAAGAGCTAAATCCTTGCATAGTTCCATCGTTTTAAGCGTTCCAATATCGCAAGTCCAACGTACACCATCGAAGATGAACCACATTTTGCGCTCCGGTACATAGTGCAGAATGTTTTGGAAAATATCAGCAAACAATCTGCCATTACCTAAATCACCGTTGCGATATCGTATATTTTCATCAGGCTTTAGTTCCTGTAATTTAGATAAGAGATCATCAAAGTCTTCCTCAGCACTTGCATTATGGAAAGGCTCATAGAAGGTATGACATTTAGAAACAGCTTTCTGAATGGTTGTGTTGCCATAAGTATCCGCGCCACGGTGTTCATCCCACTTAGGACGGAATAAAGCAGACTTACGAAAAAGTCGGTCTATTTGCTCCTTGTTACCGCCACAGTAAAAGGCAAGAATAGACACAAGCGCGGCATCTGCTTCGCTATGAGAAGGGTAAGCCGAAATGTCACCATGCCAAAGTGCTGTAAATTTAGCTCCATTTATGGCGTTGCCAGCTTTTTCAATAACAGATGTATCGCTTAAATATGACCTTGTACACGCGTTATTTTCTTTTTCATGAGTGTTTATGTTTCGCTTCATGTACGTGTCTAAAAGCCACATGATGGCTTCATCGTCTTCTAAAAGCTCGCCTTCCTGATACACGTCGCCCGTAACTGTTAGATAGCGATTCGTAGCTAGAGCGCTGTAAACCTCAATATCCCCATGCTTGATGTAATAAGACTTTTTATCGTATGCGCCGTTAAACAGAAGCAAGATATGAAAGCCATGCTTACTTGGGCTGTATTCGATATAAGCGTGCTTGAAATGGGCAATAATCTCTTTTGCCCAGTCTTTAATGATGCCATTATCGATGCAGTGGTCTAAATCGATGCCTAAGAGGTTATCAACAAGCTTTATACCAATTCCGTCGTATTGGTCTTTTACTTTCATGGCATCATCAAGCGAGGTGAAATCGCTTAAGTTGTCTGTAGCTGCTTTCTTTCCCGTTATGGGGTTATAAGGCGGCTTAGTGAGCCTACCGTTTTCTTGCTGCTCGTACTTCCATGAACAAAAGATATTCTTGTTCTTTAGTGCTTTTGGCAGTTTCTCTAGATCCATATTTGATCCTCCTTTTCTAGAAGGCTTATCCCTTCTACATCACAGGCAAAAGAAAAAGCCGACTTTTTAACCTGTCTTAAAAAGTTTTTTTGGTCTTCTACTTGGTAGCCATGAAAGAGGGTGTAATCTGACGGTTTTAGAAAAAATTTTTGACAATAAAAATCTCCTAAGCATTCATTAGGCATTTGCCTTGAATGAATAGCAAAGGAGACTTTTTTAATCTGCTATATTCCGGAGTGGCTAGCTCTTTATATCGTTGATATACTCACAGAATCGTGATAATATTTAACTATTAAAATAAGGAGGGAATTATGGCTGTTAGTTATAAAAAACTATTACATCGCATGATTGAAGAAGATATTTCCAATCAGGACTTAATGAGAATGAGCAATATTTCCGCCAACATTATTACGAAACTACGCACTGGGCAATATATATCACTGGAAAAAGTGGAAGGTATCTGCACAGCTTTACACTGCACGCCCAACGATATTTTGGAATTTATAGCGGAGGATGAAAAGTAATGGCTAATAATCAAAAACTGGAACTTACGTGGCTTGGTAAGGATAAAGAAATCAAAATAGAGCCTAGGATTCTAGTTGAGGATAAAGAAAAATCAAACTGCAAAAATGATCCTAATACAGAAAACATGCTCATACATGGAGATAACCTACTCGCACTAAAAGCGTTAGAAAACAAATATGCAGGTAACCGCGATCACTTCTTCATATTTGAAGTAAGTACCGTAGATGAGAATCCGCTAATCTATCATTATACATATAAGAAAACTACAATATATTTAGCAGAAAAATAGGAGCAGTTCAATTGACTGTTCCTATTTTTAATATTCATAAAATCTAAAGTCTTTATACTCTTTAACAATGGAGTCGCCAACCAGAACAGACTATACTGACCAGCGACTACCTTAAATTTAATGTTTCAGATTTATTTTCTTATCTCTAATTTCATAAACTACATCTGCTACATTTTCGAGTAATCGTTTATCGTGGGTGATAAACACGATAGTTCCGGTGTACTCCTTCATTAGTATTTCCAAAGCCTCTAAACTTGGTATGTCAAGGAAGTTACTGGGTTCATCCATTATTAGGATGTTATATCTACCCATGAGCATTTTAGCAAGCAACAATTTTATAATTTCTCCACCGCTTAAAACAGATAAACTTTTTCCAATATCGTTCTGTTTGAACCCCATAGATGCTAGCACTGAACGAATTTCTGATATATTGTAGTCACAATCCTTCTGCATAAACTCCATAACATTCTGATTACTGTTGTACTTGTAACCATTCTGTGCAAAGTAACCTATTTTTGCCTTAGGCGAAATAGAAATTCCTTCTTCATGGTTTAAGATCATTTGGATTAAAGTTGTTTTTCCGATTCCATTACCACCAGTTAACGCCACTTTTGCTCCTAACGGAATTTGAAAAGATGCATTTTCAAACAGAGCCTTATCCCCAAATACTTTATTAATTTCTGCACCGACTATAGGGTATGGATTATGGAGCTCCAATGCTTTACTTTGCCTGAAACGAATTCTGCGAATGCCTTCCGGAGCTTCTACTTTTCCTAAGGCCGCAATCCTGTGCTCTAGGGTTTTAGCAGCATTATACATCTTTTTTTCCTTACTTCCTATTGATTTTTGATGAGCTAAACGCCCTCCGTCTTCAGTACTTTTTTTCTTTGAAGAACCTTTTGCCTTCTGTTCTATTTTACGAGCCTGTTTTCGCTTTTCCTCCGCAGCCCTTTCCAATCGGGCACGTTCCGCAATAAATTGTTCGTATTCTGCAGCTTGGCTCTTACGTTCTTCCTCTTTCTGACGAAGATAATCAGAATAGTTTCCCCAATACTCAGTGATTTTGCCATCTTTCAGTTCCCATATTTTATCTACTATTTCATCAAGAAAATAGCGGTCATGGCTAATAACTAACAGTGCACCTGTAAAATATTTTAGCTGTCCTATTAGAAAATCAATTCCTTCACGGTCTAAATGGCTCGTAGGTTCATCCGCTAAAATACCATGAACCTGTGCCGATAAGGCCTGTGCTATTTTAAGCCTTGTTTCTTCACCACCGCTCATAGTCTGTATATTTAATTGCTCAACACCTAGCTTGCCTACAAGTGCAAAATCTTTTTCCTCCTGCAGAGTTACTTCGTCCAACTGGGGAATATAGGCAAGTTCACCCAGACGATTCATTTTACATCCTGGGGGAGTTAATTCTCCTAAAAGTACCCTGAGTAAAGTGCTTTTTCCAGCACCATTTGCTCCTACTAAACCAATACGGTCATAATCATATACTTCTAATTCATTTATATCTAAAACATCGCGTCCTTTGAATTCCACACGAATGTCTTTTGCTTTTAATATTAATTCCATAACATTTCCTCCTGTCTATAATCGCATGCTTTCATTTGCTTGTATGCAGGGAAAACCCTGCGATTTTAGCAGGAAGAGTTACATGAAAATAAGATACATAAATATTCCTCCAATATTGTTTATTTTAAATCTAATTTTCTAACCTCAGTTATCATTTGGCAAACTATAGCAATGCCAATAATTAAAATACCTGATAGTAAAAACCAATGATTTACACCGATTTTATCAGCAAAGAATCCAGAAAGAATTAACCCAATTGGCATAGCAAGTGACATGATACTTCCGATCAAAGAAAATACACGTCCTAAATATTCAGGCTTAATTTTCTCCTGAAAAAGAGCTGTTTGCACACCGCTATAAAATGGCACCGAAAGCCCCATTATTGCACAGCAAACTACGAATATTACAAATCCATTTGGAGGAAGTATTCCCGAAACGGCTAAACTGGTCCCCATTATAAAAAATGAACTTGTTATTAGTAATACATGCTTTTCGAAGCCCCCTAATCTTCCTAATAATAAGCCTCCTGCTAGCATCCCAAATGCAAAGGAAATTTCCGTAATAGAAATATGCACAGGCGTTCCATTAAAGTGTTCCATGCTTATTAAAGGAAATAGTGCATTGATTGGCATATAAACAAAAGTATATAGTGTTCCTAAGAGTAATAAGGCAAACAATCCTTTGTTTTGTCTCAGAACCACAACTCCTTCTTTCATCTCCCTTATGAAATTTGGTTCTAAACTTTGCACTTGATTACCCAGCTTAGGTATACGTACAATTGCTACCGTAATAGATGCAATCACAGCACCCAATACGTCGATGGCAATAATAGCATTTAAATCCCAAACGGAGTATAAGAGTGCTGCAACTGCCGGACTAACAATATAGCTTATAGACTGCAAAGACTGACTATAGCCTGCGCATTTCGTTAGCTGTTCTTCTGGTACTAAAAGTGGTGTAACCGCATTGAGTGCTGGGGTATGAAAAGCTGTTCCAATGCTACGGATAAACAATACTATCATAATCATCCAGACAGGTAGCTCCATACAGAATGCAACAATAGCAAGCACTGCACCAGCTGCTGCGATAATTAAATCGGCACCAATCATTATCTTCTTCCTATCATGACGATCCACTAGCACACCAATGGCAGGTCCCAAAATCGCATAGGGTAAAAAACCTACTAATGAAGCCATAGACAAGACCATCGCAGATCCTGTTTTTTCTGTAAGGTAAAAAATAATCGCCATTTGCAGGATGGCACTAGTGATTAATGATACTGCTTGCCCTGCCCATATTGCATAAAATTTTCGTTTCCAATTGTTGTATTTTTCCATTTATATTATCTCCTGCATATTATTTTGCTTGAATTTCTATTTTGAATAGCATTCTAGGCAATAAAAAATGCAGGCCAAACCCCACAATGTGGCTTTTGGTCTGCATACATACAATTTGGAAACATTCATATTAAAGACATAGTTAAATAAAGGTATAGTTAAATAACCAATATCCTCACCGTAACTAATGAATGCTCAATATCGTATAAATAAGCACAACAAAAAAGCCTATCATCGGGTATAGATTCTGCTTTTTTTATTGCCAGCTTATCTTAAACGCATTGAGGCTGTCATAGTTTCGGTTCCTCCTACATCTTTGTTTATATCAATTTATAGTATAACACAACAAGATGATATGTTCAATATAAAAGTTATGGAATGAGACTCATACTTCCAATTCGATGCCAGATTTAAAGGATATGACGAAGTTTTCTTCATAGACTGTAACGCTCTGGATTATCTTCCTTAGTAGCAAGCGATTAGCTTTCACAAAATCTTCTGTTTGTAGTTTTAAAAATTCATCAGGATTTTCTAACTCAACCTCAAAATATTTCATTTTACATTCCCTCATTTCATTTATTGATAAATTGAGTTTGCAAAAAAGAGTGGACAATTTTTGTCTACTCTTAACCTTTAAAATAGTTTTTTTTAATCGATTTGAAGTTGCCTAAATTATTACTTATTCGGTAAAATGAAGTATTGCTTTCAACAGATTTCCTTCAACTACACTTCACTTGATTCAAACAAGGTGGGTACATTTCTATTCCCACAAACTCCTTGTCAATGGAAACAAACACGTACCCACAGGGTAAATGGAAATAGAAACTGATAATTTCTAGCTATCACTTCTACTCATTCCAAAAATTTTCTCACTCTGATACTTACCCACCATAAAGCAAAAAGCCTTGCAATCAAGGCTTTCATTATCCCTTTCGTTCAAAGGTTTCTAAGCTTTTACGAGCAGAGCGACACACTCAGCGGTTCGCTATCTCCGTTCTGTCTGCGTGCTAGCACTTGTCAATCACGGACAGCTATCGCATGGGCGGAAGTAAATGCTAATCTTCGTCGTTTTACTCCTTGACTAGCAAACTTACCGCCTCAACATGCTACGTTTGTAGGTTTCACAGGAACTCCTATTGCCGAAACATATCAGACCTTTGGTCAGGAAATTGATAGATACACTATGGATCAGGCGGTCGCAGATGGACTAACTGTTTCTATTAAGTATCATCCTCGTATTGCCAAGGTGTTACTTGATAAGACCAAAGCTAAAGAAATTGAAAATTACTATAAAAAGTGTGCCGATGATGGTGCAACGTATGATGATATTGAAGCCAGTAAACGTGCAATGAGTTCTATGGAAGTTATCCTTGGCGAGCCTTCTCGCTTGGAGAGGCTTGCTATAGATATTCATGACCATTATATTTCATCTTGTGATAGTGACCCAGATAGAATTCAGAAAGCAATGATTGTCTGCTCTAGCAGAAAAATTGCATATTCACTTCTTTTGAAATTCAAGGATAAATATCCGGAATGGTTTGAAGAAAAGAAAACTCCTGACGGAGTTACTGCAACAGATGAAGAACTTAAAGAATTAAAGCCTATGCCATTTATGGCTATGGTATCGAGTGTTGGAAGTAATGATGAAGCTGAGATGTATAACTATCTTGGTGGAGTTAAAAATGATAAACGTTGCGAAGAACTGGATGCAGCCTTTAAACAGGAAAAGTCTAATTTCCATATTGTTATCGTAGTTGATATGTGGATTACGGGATTTGATGTTCCGTCACTTACATATTTATATAACGATAAGCCTTTGAAGAAGCACTTGCTGATTCAAACTATCAGTCGTGTAAACAGAAAATATCCCGGCAAAGAATATGGTATGGTTATCGACTATATTGGCATTCGCGATAATATGCGTGAGGCCATGAAGGTTTACGGTGGTGATACATCAGTTGCTCCCACATCGGATGACGTTGAGCAGGCTACCTCTGCATTCAGGGAGGAGATTGAAATACTTAAAGCACTGTTTACAGATTATGACTTAGCTCCATTCCTTAATACGAAATGTGACCCTGTTGAAAGATATAAATTACTTTCCAAAGCGGCTGAGTATGTCTTTACATCAGCACAGGTCTTGCAGACAGAAGGAAACGGAAAAACTAATCAGGTCTCATTTAAGACATATTTCTTAAAGTCTGTTAAGAGAATGAGAAGTGCTTTTGATATTTGCCAACCTTCTGGAAATCTGGGCGAAGAAGAATCTGCGCTTGCACAGTGCTTTATGGCTATAGCAGGCTTCGTTCGTAAAATGAGTGGAACCAGCGATGTTGATGCTGAAACTATGAATCTTGTGGTATCAAAGATGGTTGAAGAGGCATTAAAATACAATAAGGTAGAAAGTGTTCTTGAAAGTGGCGAGGAAGAAGATATCTTCTCTCCTGAATACTTTGAAAAATTATCAGATGTAGAAATGCCTGCTACAAAGTTAGAATTACTTATCAAAATGCTCCGTAAGCAAATAAAGGAATATGGCAGGGTTAACCAATTAGCAGCGAAATCTTTCCAAGAAATGATTGAAAAGACTATTGATGAGTACCATGAAAGACGTAAGCACCTTACTGCTGAAGAAGCCGGGGCAACACAGGAAGCTGCCTCAGAAGATATTATTAAGGCTGCAACTGAACAAGCTTTAGTGATACTTCGTCAGATGAACGAAAATCGTGAGAGTTTCCGTAAAATAGGATTAACCTTTGAAGAAAAGGCATTCTATGATATTTTGATTGCTCTTCGTGACCAGTATAAGTTTGAATATGGCATTGACAAAGAAGTTAACGGTGTTGTGATAAACGATAAATGCAAGACACTTGCTAAAAAAGTTAAGGAAATAATAGATACCGAGTCTTCATTTGTGGACTGGCTCAACAATCAGAATGTGCGTAATCAGTTAAAATTGAAGATAAAGATTTGTTTGGTTAAGAACGGCTATCCGCCACAGTATAGTCCTGAAGTGTTCACAAAGGTGATGGAGCAGGTAGAAAATTTTGAGGAGCATTCTGAAACAACTTCAGAAAGTTAGATTATTCCTTTTCCTTATTGCTTCTATGTGAAGAACTATGATGTTTGCTGAGAATAGTGCCCTATATGGTAGAAAGAAGGATGGTGAATAACATGGGAAGTATTGTTTTAGAATTACAGAATGAAATTGTGTCATCAAATTGCGATGTTGTTAATATATTACGCAAAGCACATTTGATTGCATCAAAATTAAAGCTTGCTGATTTTGATCAATGGATTCAACACGAATTAAATGGTTATCCTGACCCAGAATCTTGCCCTGAGTATAGAAAGGTTCGTGGAAGTTTAAAAACTTTCAATCCTTATCGCGGTTGGATTCCAACCTCAATACAGGATAATGAATACGAAAAAAAGATTTGTGAAAGAAAGTTAGTAAATTCAATTTCTGAAATCATTTCTTTATGTCAGTCCTCAGGAAATGTATTAACTTTAGATTTTTCAGGCGAACAACTTGCATTGTTTGATAAAATGGCTGATTCGCTACTTCCAATGGATTATGCATTACATGTACCTACAACTGCAGTTAAAGACATTGAAGAAAAAGTCAAAAATACTATTTTAGAATGGACATTGAAATTAGAATCGGAAGGTATTGTAGGGGAAAATATGGTTTTCTCTGAGACTGAAAAAGAATCCGCAGTGAACATGCCGCAAACCGTGAATAATTATTACGGGAATACAAGTGTGATCAATTCGCCATCCGATAATGTACAGATAGTGTCTGGAAGTGAGAATACAGTTACATTTTCCTATGATAAAGTTAAGGATGTAGTTGATGCCGTTGAAAAAAGTATTAGTGAATCTGATTTATCAAAAGAGGATATAGAAACCGCAACAGAATTATTAGCTGACATCAAATTAAAAATTGAAGAAGAGAAGAAACCGCATATTTTAAAATCAGCATTGGTTGGACTAAAAGACTTTTTAATTAATACAGGTGCCAGCGTTACTGCAGTGTTAATACAAGCTCAAATACAAGGTTTGTTCTAAAAATCTCAAATACTATTTCGGTATCTGAGTATAAGAAAACGGCCACACAGAGTATCTCTACTCTTGTATGGTCGTTTTATTTCTTATGTTCCCGCTTAAAGGCTTTCAGTTGGTTTTCTTTTAATCCCTTACTGAACACTCCTTTTGCACCTGGCTTTGTATGTGTATTTTACGCAGAAGGAGAGAGAGTTTATTATGGGTAACAATAGTTCGAAAGAAGAGTTAAATACTGAAATAAAAAATGCTGGAAAAGCATATTCTGAGATAGAAACATTGAATAAGGATTTAAGTAAATTTAAAACAAATCAAAATCAAATTAACATGCATAGAGGTAGAGGTAAATTCAAAAATTTATATTGGTGGGTAATAGATCTAGAAAATGAAGTGGATATTTACAGGATTAAATATAACAAAATTTTTTTAATGCCATATACTTTTGGACTTACAGAAGATGATTTAAATACAAATACAAGTACGGATATAATAGATTTGAGAAATTATGAAGAAAATGATGAGTTATCTGATGAAGAAGGTAATAATTTATTTTATCGCATAAGTAAACAAAAAAATTATAAAAAAGCTAAAATACATTCTAACAATTATAACGTAGATATAACTACAGGTAATTTTCACCCACATGATGCTTTGAAGGGAGTAATAAAAGGGGAAAAAATTAAACAAATCATGCTAGTAAGAAATACCTTAAGAAATACATATAAAAATCAATCTCACTACGGAGTTTTATGCGAAAAAAACAATTGCCCTAAAGGCGAAGAAAAAAATTTCATAGTTTTAAGAGATGAAGCCAATGAATTCTACTACATTCCTAAAAAATGCATAAAACTAGTAAAAGAAAACGAAGAACTTGGAAAAGCACTTATTGATTTTTTAAATTCCATAGGAGTTGAATAAATAATATTACTTAGAACTAAGAAATAGTTATCAGATGTAAATGTGATGTGACCCCAAAAAGTTAGACTTTTGTGCTTGAAAAAATAGGGGGGTATTTGATAATTTTACGTAAGAAAATAAGTAAAGCAGCTATAGGCTATAAGAAAAAATAATATTTGTATATCCCTATTTTTCATATTCGTGTATAACACGTTTTATAAGAGCTTCTTTACCGGGGCCTGGTTCAATCATTGATAAGAAATGACGGGATGAAATTGTTGTAAGCAGATCAATTAGATATCTCACGCTTTCGTCAGGCCCAAGAATAGTATCTTCTTTACCAATATGTTTAAGGATGTAATGCTTGTAGTATTTAGCCGTACTATTAGGTTTCCAACCATTTTCTTTTAGTTCATTGTATAATTTGTCAAGATCTAAAGTAATGGTGACCGTTTTAGGTAAATTAATGTTTTCATTCTTATCCATAAATTTGTACCTCCTATTGCTGATAACATACTTCAATGTAGAAACAAAGGCAACAAAATTAAAAAGTGGTAGGTAAAAATCTCCAAAGACCTATTATACGCTACGCAAAAAGACTGTATAAAGCTTCAGGATAAAGAAATTTTCAGATCTCAGGAATGGTTGACATACCACATATTGATGCTCCAAATTATATTGTTGTGTCTAGTGGTCTTGTGCCGTTTTCTCAAAGGCAGTGTAGCTGTGATAAGCAAGACTTTGTTTGCTTTTACGAGCATGACATAAAGTTTAGAGATATTTTGACGCATACGGAAGATTACTTGATGTTAACACGTGGATGTCGTTGTTAACTAGTAAAGGTAATCTAGACAGACCTAGCTTGAAAAAGTTTAAAGAATTATTCCCTAATCAAACGAAATTACGCATACGATTCTCGCTGAATAATCTCAAACTAGACGATGATATGTTGAATATTCCGTTATTTATGGCTGATTACACGGATAAGCTTATAGAACTTGCGCTGAAAGAGAATAATTAAGAAAGAAAGATAATTAAGAAAAGGAACGATTAGAAGACATAGAAATAAACTAGTGCAAAAGTTAAAAAGAGTGTCAAATCCTACGAAACGTTACGACCAGCCTGGGGGGGGCTTCTAGGCTGGTTTCATTCCCAAAAATCAAGCTATTAAGCCAATCTTAAACCTTTTTGCGATATTTTCCTATCGTTAAAAGGTGCACCCAATATCCATAGTGTGCACTAAAAAGTGTGAATACGTTGCCAGTACTTTTCTATCCCAAATCGCGCATTAATTGTTTGAGTCGTTAACAATGTTTTCAATATTTCTGCCTGAGTAGAAGATACGAATAACTGTTACAGTCATTTGGTTTTCGTCTACTTGGTAAAAAACTGTGTAGTTATCGACTGAAACTCTGCGTATTCCCATAGAATGCCACGGCTCCCACTCTACAAGCTGATAGCGCATAGGCATAGTGTTAAGAGAACGGATAGCATTCTTAATGCGGTTGACTTGTTTTTCAGCTGTTTTTGGAACTTGTAATGTAAAGCGAATGTATTCGTATAGTTCTGTAAGATCAAGGAACGCTTGCGGAGAATAAATGACGCTATAGGTTGTGCTCATACGCCGTATTCCTTAGCGAAGAATTGTTCTACTTCATCTGCACTATATTGTTTGCCAGTCGAAAGTGAATCGATGCCTTTTTGTAATTCTGCATCCAGTTCGGCTCGAGTTAAATTACCTAAAGCAAGCGGTTTTTCTTGTGTATTAGTCGGCAGACGAAGTTCAAATGGCATGCCTTTTTGTAAAACGATTTGACTATAAAGCATTTGGATTGCTGAAGATGGAGTTATTCCAAGCTGGTTCAATATGCTTTCAGCGTTTTCTTTAAGATTTGTATCTATTCTTGCATATACAGCGTTTGTGTTTGTCATTGTGTTCGCATCCTTTCTGACCTTATTTTACAAAATAGTTGCAAGCATACGCAAGCAGATGAAAGCAAAAGTTTAACTACTATTCAGATTATAGCTTTCCGTTGTTGGTTTAGGTGTTTTTTGTTGGATGTGAATTAGGCGCATTGACGAACAAATAACGCGCTTTTGGTGGTCATGTGATTACAGAAACTGTTTGCTTTCTGTGTTATATGTTTCGCAAGTATCACGCTACTTGAGACTTTTGTTAACACGTTAAAAATTGCAGTGGGGTAGTACAAAAGAATTACATATCAGTTTTTTGTCTCAACAAATTCGTACGTACGTTGATTCTATTAAATACGTACGTTGTTTCTATTAAATTATTTTCATAATCTGTACGCACTTTTAAAGAGGAGAGTGTTTAGTTATGGGATCTTCAGTTACACAACGCATTAAGAGCATTAAACAACCTTATGGTGGATATTTGCCACGAAAAGATTTTGTTGAAGAATCATTAGGCGAAGGAATAGAAGACTTATATGATAAAGAGAACATTCACCCAAGTTTAGTTGGTATAGTAGTTGACTACATGACTCGTTTAATGTCTGGATCGAGTGCAATAGACGCGTTTAAAATTTCTTTACTGGGCGCAATGATTATAAACGAACACGATAATGCATCGAAACTTCTGTCCGACATTAAAGGACTTAGCGATGAAGATATAGTTAACGCCGTCAAACTTGTTGGATTCGACGTATGCTTTAGATATGATCCTATTGGATACAGGCCTTTTGATGAAATCAATCCCGATGAGCACACAATCCAAAACATTAGAGTTATGGTTCAACGCTCGCTTCATTTTCTTGAGTGTTATGACCCGAAGGTGCTTGACGGTTTTACGCTAGAGGGCGGTTACACCGATACGGTAAGTGCTGGCGATGGTGATTTTATAACAGCTGATACTTTGTGGGATCTCAAAGTTTCTAAAGAAAAGTTGGATAAGGATCAGACTCTTCAACTGCTTATGTATTGGCGTATGGGTTTGCATTCTATTCATCCAGAGTTTCAGAATATTAAGTACTTGGGTATTTATAATCCTCGCATGAATAAGGTCTATCGTATTGCTGTTGAAAACATATCCGAGGACGTTATACGCGAAGTTGAGAAAGATGTAATTGGGTATTAGGATCAGACGATTTTGCGTGCTTTAGGCTGTTGTTCGTACTTAGTGAAGACTATCGCTAAAAAGTTTAGTGCGCTGCGGCTTTAAGCTGGTTGATTCAGAAAGTAGTATGTAGCAATCGTTAAACACCGTTATTTTCTCAGTTCGTTAGCTGAGATATTAACGGCGTTTTGCGTTTTACCGTTACTTTCTCAGTTCGTTGACTGAGTTAGTAACGGTGTTTAGATCTTGGATTATGCCCCCAATAATATTCACCAGATTAGCTTTTGTTTTATAGGTTTGCTTATATTAAATTCATTCCTTAGTCATGCGAATATAGGATTTGAAGAGAATTTCCAAACGCTCGTCATTATTAGTGCAAGGCTTTGCAGAACCAAAAGCAACGTCTACTATTTTGTCTAGCTCATCGTGAGCTTTGCGCAAATCTGTTGGCATGTATGTTGGGTCATACAAATCTGCTAGAGATTGGCCTGGGTGATTCGCGCGCGCTTGTAGTACTGCTTTACCTGCTTCAATAACTTTTGCTCGCATATCACTTGTAAGCTCTGGAAGTGGAAGATTATTCCAAACGACTGTGTTGGAGAAGCTAGGGTCACTTTTTAATCTTCCACCAACAGCCTTTTGCCAAGTCATAAACATAGATGATTCAATAATTGCAAAATTAAATCCATCTGGGTCTATACATGTATAAACTTTGTCTCCAGCAATAATATTTGGCTCATATAAATCGCAAGTAGCATATTCGCGACGATTGGTAAATACGCGTGGAATAGCTAGATAATTTTTATCTGGTTGATTAATTCTTCCAAATATCCATCCAGTCTTAGCTTTAGTTCGCGTTTCTTCAGCAGTGCTTTCTTCACGCATTCTACAAACTTTTTCGATACGTTGAGCAATAAATTTTGATTCACGCATTTCATTTGGCTCAGCGTCTAAAAGCCACAAACACCAGCGTTCAATATTATTAATAAGTTCTTTACCCATGCGGAAAGGATGCACATATTTAGCAGCAATAGGGTCTTTCATTGCTTCATCATATTCTTCACGAGTATTAAGAATAAGATTACCGCCATCCGTTGGCTCAGAACCTCTATCTACTTTTTTAAGCATAAAGGAAAGAGGGCCTGCAGCCTGGCTACGTTTTTCAACAAAAATGTCATACCCCCCCCCACGAGATATGGATTTATGTGAGAAACTAAGGTTTTAGTAGGCTCACCATTAATTTTTTCGTAACTATATAAAACTGGTTGCAAAATCTTGTCACTTTGCTTATCCATACCAACAATCACAACATGCACATTTGCATTATCAGTAGATTGAGCATTCCAAGCAAACGTCTTATGTGCAAAACGAATACGCCAACCTTCAGAAAACAGCGGTTTGAATAATGCTGGCACAGGCTGACCTTGAGTGATACTATTAGTTGACACAAAAGCAAAAGCAGCATAACGATTATGAGCAAGATATAAGCTTGTTTTCCTATACCAACCAGTAGCGTAATCGAGATAACCGTTGTAATCTTTTCCCCACACAGCTTTCATGTCTTCAGTCTGGTTTACAGACTTCAAATATTGCCCCACAAACGGCGGATTTCCAATCACATACGAACATCTATCTGCAGAAAGCAAATCATTCCAGTCGTATTGCAAAGCATTTGCTCTAACAATATTCCCCGAATCATGCAAAGGAAGATGAGGTAAAGCGCATCCTGCAATACTTTCAGTATCGTCTAAAGCTTGCTGCTCAGCAATCCACAATGCAGTTTTAGCAACACACACAGCAAAATCGTTAATCTCAATGCCGTGGAACTGATCAATACTTACCTTTATAAGGCTATTGTTATCTCCTAAATCAACGTAACCTTGACCGCCAAGCATAAGCTCAATCGCTCTATTTTCAAGCTTTCTTAAGCAAAGAAATGTTTCAGTCAAAAAATTGCCTGAACCGCAAGCGGGGTCTAAAAACTGAAGGCTTGCAAGCTTATTCTGATACTTCTCGAGTTTATTTTTACGAACTTTTTCAGAAATTTTTTGATCAATTTCAATTTGAGTAAGCTCATTTGTTAAGTCGTCTAAAAATAGTGGATCAATAAGCCTGTGAATATTCTTCACAGTAGTGTAATGCATTCCGCCTTTTCGCCGCTGATCGTGACTTAGCGTTTCTTCCATCAAAGAGCCAAAAATAACAGGGCTGATTGTATGCCAATCAAAATCATCTCCAGCATGAAGAATAGCGTCTTTAATTGGCTCAGTGAGTTGAGGAATTTCAATATTTTCACGGAACAATCCACCATTTACGTATGGGAACTGTTGTAACTCATTTTCAAGATACTTATCTCTATCTTTTTCTTTAGTATCAAGAGTATTAAATAAATCAATAAGTTTCCTACGAAGATCGCTAGCTTGCACATTATGAATATAATTACTGAAAATATGATTCGTGAACAAGTTTGCATCTTCAGCATATAAGCAAAACACTATACGAACAGTTAGCAATGCTAAAGAATGATGTTCTTCTTCGCTATCCGGATCTGCATACTGTTTCGCTAGCTCATTGTGTAAATTAGCTACTAACAATCCGGCTTTTTCAGAAAGCTGTTTTTCAATATAGTTACGCGAACGATTCTCGCTAAAAATATTACGGAATACTGTTAAATGTTCAGCAAGCTTATTTAACGTAAACTCTTCAACTGGTGACTTTTGTGCTCTAGGATCTTTCTCAAGATCATAAAAACGAAAAGTGTTGAAATTACAGGTACAAATAAAAGTAGGTTTTTTACTAGGCGGAAGATTGTCGGAATATCTCACAGCTTGCTCAGCTGGAGTAACAGAATCACCTTGACGTTCTTCAGGCTTATCAAGATCAACATTCTTACTTTTTTGCTCAACAAGAAAACGAGAATCAGGGCACAACATGTCAATGTACCCACGGTTAGCAGTACGATACTCAAACTCGGTATTGCTTATTGCGTCTGGAACACCCAAAACATTTTGCATAAGGTCAAGCCAAAACTTCTGTGTTTCCTGCTTTTCGTCGCCACGACCTTGCCAGTGCTCAATAAACTCGGCTGCCTTCTTGTGTTGATCCGCAATATTCATGCGTCTATTATCCAACCTGCTAGGGATTATACATGTTTTTATTGCTCAATTTGTACATAATAACAACTCAACATCTGTGTATAATAAGCCAACATCTACGTACAACAACTCAATATTTGCGTATCAAAACTGTTTCATTACGCAACAATTTTGATACACTTGCGTGCCAACTCTATAAATTAGATTTGATATACAAACAAGGTCAATGTTGTGCAATAATGCAATATTTACTAATATCCTTTATAGGAGTCTTCCTGCGTTGAAAGTCGGCTCCATGCCGTCGGTTGATTTACTCACCTTAGGCGTTGTGTGGGCTCCTTTATTTTTTTGATTTTCAACCATCAATACTCTGTATGCCAGTTTGTATTTTATGTAATAGTATTTTCAAATTTTGTGTTTATAATCTTATAACTCAATTTTTTAGAATACCTAACATTGTAAGGATTAGATAAAGAATAATTTGCATAAATGATTAGAATGTAAATGATTCTAAAAAATATTGCAATTGAAAAAGTAGGGAGAAAGCATATGAGCTACGTTGCGGATAAACCTATTGAAAAAGCTGATGAAGATTTGTTGGGAAGATCTGATTTTGCTAAACAATTTGGAAAATCGATTTGTGAATATGATAGCAAAGATGGTCTTGTAATCGGTTTGTATGGAAAGTGGGGTAGTGGCAAGACATCTATTATAAATATGGCAATATCTGAGATTCCAGTAGCTAAATCAGAGAAGAAAAAATGGTATTCAAAAGTATACAAAAGAATCAAAAAAAATTTTACTTCACAAAAATCTGCAGAAGAAGATCAATGTCACTATCCAATAATTATAAGATTTTCGCCATGGAATTATTCAGATAAAAACAATTTGATTAGTTTATTTTTCTATGAATTGAAGAATAAACTAGGTGTAGCTAAAGGCGAAGAGAATAAAGAAAAAATCGGAAAGGCTATAAGTCAATATTCCTATATTATTGACGCTTTGCCATCTATTCCAGTAGCTGGGACTGCAATCGCTCATATACTGAAAACTATATTCAAAGCAGCAGGATCTAAATTAATGAAAACGCCTAGTTTGGATGAAGCTAAAGAAAAACTGTGTAAAACGCTAGAAGATTTTAACCACAAAATAATTGTTTTTATTGATGATATAGATAGATTGACTACTCCTCAAATTAAAGATATTTTCCAATTGGTTAAACAAGTAGGCGATTTTCCAAACATAATTTATGTTCTTACAATGGATAGGGAAATTGTTTGCAATGCTTTGTCTGAATATCACAATATTGATGGAGATGAATATTTAAAGAAAATTGTTCAAGTTTCTTTTGAAGTTCCTGAAATTGATAAATCACTATTGCCTGAAATATTAAAAAGTAGACTCAATAAAATTGTATACAAAAATGATTGCGAAGAAGAATTTGAAAACAATGATTATTTTGAAAAAGTGCTTGAAAATTGCGTGAATCCATATATCAAAAATATAAGAGATACTAATAGGTTGCTAAATTCTTTCCAATTCAAATATACCGCTTTATGGAAAGAAACATCATTTGTTGATTTATTAGCTATTACTGCAATAGAAATCTTCGAGCCGAAGTTATATGAATGGATTATTAATAATGCAATCTATGTATATGGGCCACAATCATATAACGATTTAAATAAATATGAAGAAAGAACTTATGAATACTATAAAAATGAATTTAAACAGCTGGGTTTAAATCCAGAATCATCTATGCAGATTATTATATTAATGTTTCCTACATTTGCTAGATTGATTCATTACAATGGTGAATATTCTCATTCAAGCAATCTGCAACTTTTAAGATATAATCGCATCGCGTCTGTTGAAAAATTTAGTTTATATTTTATGTTCGATATAGGTAGAATTAAGGTTTCAAGAGAGAAAATTTATGATTGCTTGTATAAATATGACAAAGATCTTTTAATTAGTACTGTTAAAAATATTAATTCACAAGGCAACCTTGACTATTTGTTAAGAAGCATGGAGTCATTGTTTGATAAAGAACATTATGAGCGTTTTAAGTTCGTTGTATTTACGCTTATAAATTTGTATGGAGAATTTGTAAATAAAGCAACAGAAATAAATAATATAAATAATATTTCTGATTCAGTATCTGAATTTGTACTCTATTTTATTCAAACATTAGACTCTGAATATGAACGTTATGAAATAATTTATTCTATTCTTAAAAATTCCAATAAATCTAATCTTGGACTTATTGCAGATATTCTTAGTCGAGAAGAAATGGCATTTGGGAGATTTAATAAAACCGAGCGTAAGGATTTGCATTTAGTTAGCTTAAAGCATTTAGAATCTCTCGAAAAAATTTATATTGATAAAATTAAACTCATTGCAAAATCTGAAAATATGATAAATATGCGAGTATTTAACATAGTATTTTATTTGTGGGAAGATCTTGATAAAGAAGGAGCTGAAAATTATGTTAAAAAACTATTTAACGATAAAGTGAGTAAACTTAAATTTATATGCACTAAAGCATATTTCTTCAGTGGTTCGAATGGTTATGGATGGGATTTTAATTTAAAAAGTTACTCAAATTATATTTCTAGAGAAAATCTTTACAATGGAATTAAAGATTCCGTTAAAAATCATTTAGATGAATTTACTAAAGAAGAGCAAATAAAATTAGCGTCGTTTGTACTGAATTATGAAAATAATAATAACGACTTTAACCATGTTTCTGAGGGAGAAGCTCTGCAACTCATAGAAAAGTGGAAATCTGAAAGTAACTTAACAAAATAATAAATCATATTGGACGTTAATCGCACTGCAGTTAGTGCCCAATATTTTTTTGTCGCTATAATCTAACCGCAAAGTATTTAAAACCGCTCGCACCCGCGTATCAAAACTGTTTCCTTAACGCAACAATTTTGATACACTTGCGTTATATCTATTTTTGTGAATGATACTCTTCTTACGCATTAAACATCTACATCTGCTTTACTTTTGTAAGAGTTATACCACTTTGAACAATTTTAAATTTATACTACAAACGGATTAACCGAATGCGTACAAGATCTAGATTAAAGGAATCACAATAACAATGCCGTTGATGTATAATCGCTTTTGATAGGCTTTCCTGCATGCGCGGGGGTGATCCTTCTGTGTTTCGTGTTCTATCGTCTTTCTCGCATTGGCGAGGCAATTATTGGGGCTTCAAATGCATGCAATACGTTTGAAGCCCTAATTAGTTTAGTAACGAATATGCAACACAATCTTTCTTAAAGCTCTTATTGAGAGTATATTTACCATTATTTAGTAATCATTGTGGATTAAGGGGATAGTAGGTATGAGTTGTAATCATATTGTTAATCCTGCATTATGGGGTAAAAAGAGAGAAGCTAATGGAGTAATGCAATGGCTTCCTCTTGCTCAACATCTTGAGGATACTAGAAATGTTATTGGTCAATTATGGAATCACTGGCTTAGTGATGGTCAGCGAAGATTGATTGAATCATCATTAAGTAAACGAGTTGATGCGAAAAAATTATCTCAATTTTTAGGGTGTGTTCATGATATTGGTAAAGCTACTCCCGTTTTTCAGTTTCGAAAGTCGTCTTCAAATTCAGAAGATTTAGATATTGCGTTAAAAAATAAGTTAGCTACTGTTGGTTTTACAAATATTGATTATTTTATTGATAAGCCAGAAGGTTGGTATAATAGTCATCACACTATAACTGGTCAATTTATTCTTTCTAATGCTGGAGTTCCTGAAGGAATTTGTGCAATTGTTGGAGCTCATCATGGTAAACCTTTAGATAATGATTCTGTTTGTAAAAGTAATAAGTCTAAATATCCTGACAATTACTATCAAAGTGAAACTGAGAGTGAAAATAGTAAATTATGGAAAAAGTTGCAGAATGATATTTTGGTTTGGGCTTTAGAAAGAAATGATTTTTCTAATGTAGATGATCTTCCTGAAATAAGTGAGCCAGCACAAGTTTTGTTGTGTGGATTAGTAATTATGGCTGATTGGATTACTAGTAATGAACACTATTTTCCGCTTATTTCAATAGAAAAAGATTTGATTGAAAATCAGGAAGAAAGATATAGAAAAGGTTGGGAAAAGTGGTTGCAACATGGTTCTAAAGACGTATGGGAATCATTAAATTGCTATAGTGATGTTTCGCAAACATACAAACATCGTTTTGGTTTCTTGCCAAATAATATTCAGTCAGCGTTGTATGATGCTATTTCTCAGTCTAAAGAGCCTGGAATTTTTATTCTTGAATCTGCAATGGGATCGGGGAAAACAGAAGCCTCTTTAATTGCTGCTGAGCAATTAGCAAATCTAACCGGAAGAAGCGGAGTATTCTTCGGTCTTCCTACTCAAGCAACTTCTAATGGAATGTTTAGGCGAGTTGAGGATTGGCTTAAAAGTGTGAATAGTGATTTTCAGGGTGAGATTGGTTTACGTTTAGTTCATGGTAAAGCTGAACTGAATGCAGATTATGCGCATTTGCCGTATGGAATGCAAAATATGAATGATGGTTGTGAGAGTAGATTTAGTAATAATGATGTAAATAATAATGGAGTAATACTTAATGATTGGTTTACTGGGCGAAAAACCGCAATGTTGGATGACTTTGTGGTTGGTACAGTAGACCAATTTTTGTTAGCTTCATTAAAGCAAAAACATCTTATGCTTCGTCATTTGGGTTTAAGTAAAAAAGTTGTAATTATTGACGAAGTGCACGCTTATGACGCTTATATGAATAAGTATCTTGAAGAATCTCTTATTTGGATGTCAGCATACGGTGTTCCTGTAGTGTTACTTTCTGCTACTTTACCTGCTAAGCGTAGAAAAGAACTTATAAAAGCTTATATGTGTGGGTTGTTTGGGTTTAATTGGAGAGAATGTGATAAATCTAATGTTGATTTTGAAACAAATAATTATCCTTTAATCACTTACAGTGATAAAAACTGTGTAAAACAAAAATTTATTGAAAATGATGTTAGTGATAATAAATCTATTTCTGTAAGAAAAATAACAGACGATAACTTACATGAATCACTTGTTAATGAGCTTAAATCTTTGCTAAACAATGGCGGTATTGCTGGGATTATAGTAAACACCGTTAAAAGAGCTCAGGAAATTTATAATGCCTGCGTTGATGAGTTTAGTGATTACGAAGTTATAGTTATTCATTCGCAATTTATTGCTACAGATAGAGTTAGAAAAGAACAACAGATTTGCAATATGATTGGCAAGAATGCTCATAGACCTGCTCGTGCAATAATTATCGGTACGCAAGTATTAGAGCAGTCGCTTGATATTGATTTTGATGTTTTGTTTACTGATCTTGCTCCTATAGATTTATTACTTCAGCGTGCTGGTAGATTACACAGGCATACGATAGAACGCCCAGAAAATTTCACAGAGCCAATTTTATATGTGTTGGGAACCAGTGATCGTTATGAATTTGATAAAGGTTCAGAGTCTATTTACAGCAAATATTTACTTATGAGAACCCAATACTATTTGCCAGATGTTATAAACATGCCTAAAGATATTTCTCGATTAGTGCAAATAGTTTATGGCGATAATCCTTTAGAGTTACAAGAAGATTTGAAAGATGTGTATGCTGTTGCAAAAAGAGAACACGATTCAGTAAGAAATAGTAATGAAAGTGCTGCAAAAACATATAGAATTGAAAATCCAGAATCAGAAATTGGTGAAAGATCTATTGTCGGCTTGTTGAAGAATCCAATTACAAATGAATCTGATGAATTTGCATGTGCTCAAGTTCGCAATAGTGGTGAATCTATAGAAGTTATTGCTGTGAAAAAAGTTGGGTTTGGTTATGGAACTTTCCATGATTGTGAAGATATTTCACAAAATATTGATGATGCGGAAGTTGCAATGAAACTTGCTCAAGAAACAGTAGGATTGCCGTGGATGTTTACACTAAACAGCAATCGTGTTGATGAAACGATTAACGAACTGGAAAGAATACGCAAACAAAATCAATTCAAAGACTGGGATAATCAGCCTTGGTTGCGAGGTTCTTTGGTGCTTCTATTCGATGAAAATAATATTTGCGAATTATCGAAATACAGAGTTGCATATTCTGAGAAAAGTGGTATTGTGTGTATTAAGAGTTCAAAAGAAGACAGAAAGGAATAAAGGGTGAGCAGATTTAATTTATTAGATGAGCCTTGGATTTCCGTCATTGTAGACAAAAAAGGCCACAATAAGCTCGTATCAATTACAGATGTGTTTAATCATGCATCTGAATATAAAGCTCTTGCGGGAGATATGAAAACACAGGACTTTGCATTGCTTCGCGTTTTACTTGCTGTGCTTCATACTGTTTTTTCTAGGTACGACATTCATGGAAATTCTCGTGAATTTGATTCAGGTGAAGATGATGAATATTATTTCAATAAAGAAACAATGAATATTTGGCGCGAAGTTTGGAATTCAAAAAAGTTTCCAGACGCAGTTTTCAAATATTTAGAACAATGGCATGATCGTTTCTACCTTTTTGATGACAAGTATCCATTTTTGCAAGTACTTAAACAAGATATCGATAGTAAAAAGCTTGGTGGCAAATCTCCTAGTGAGATATCTGGTAAAAATATAAATCGATTGATTTCTGAAAGTAACAATAAAATAGCTGTATTTTCTCCAAAAGATAATGTTGATAACAACAAATCGTCACTTACTGAAGCACAATTAGCAAGATGGATTATTGTGTTACAGTCATACGTTGGATTGGCAGATAAGACCATTTTTGGTACGGAAAAATATAAAGCTTCTAAAGGATGGCTTTTTGACCTTGGTGGCATTTACATAGAAGGCGAAAACCTATTTGAAACTCTTATGCTCAACTGTGTACTTGTTGGCGAAATGCAATCTCCTGAGAAAAAACAAAAGCCATGTTGGGAATATTCAGGAGCGGAAAATATTGAAAATTCGTTTTATGAAACATTTATTGACAATATTTCTCAACTTTACACTCGCTGGAGTAGAGCAATATATATAAATCCTGATATTAGCATTGATAAGCCAATATCGGTTTCTATAGTGAAACTTCCTGATATTAATCATCAAAATGCTTTTATTGAGCCGATGACAGTATGGCAGTACAACAAGGAACGTGAAAACAAGGACAAATACACTCCAAGGAAGCATAAAGTAGAAGAATCTATGTGGAGATCATTTGGGTTACTTACATTGCAAGAATCAGATGATGGGATCCTAAAAAATCACAAACCAGGCATTATGGAATGGTTAAACAAAATTAGTAAAGATATTGAAGGTTCTTCTATTTCATTACAGGCTGCGAGTATGAAAGATGATGGTAATGCTACATCTTGGGTTCCTACAGATGAAATATGCGATACTCTGCATATTGATGAAGTTGTAGTAACTGATAATTCTGACAACGGATGGGTGGGCAGAATTAACAATGAAGTCGAGTATACAAGATCTGCCATAGGATTTATTTACAGGCAATTTCTTCTAGACATATGTGAAATACGTAATAGAAATAAAGATGATGCAACTAAATATGCTGATAAGTGTATTAGTCATATTTATTTCTTAGTCGATAAGCCGTTTAGACAATGGTTAGCAAATATTAAACCAAAAGATTTAATGAACGAACGATGTACTCAATGGAGAAATACTTTGCATAGCATACTTATAAATGAAGCAAAAGGCATGTTGGAAAATGCTACATTGCGTGATTTTACAGGTAGGCCTGCTGTGCAAAGTGAGAAAGAAACTACAAAAAATATAGTTACGGCTTACAGCATTTTTAGTAGTCGCTTAAAAAAATTATCAAAAAAATAAAGACATAGAAAGGAGGCTATTATGGCTGAAAATCAAAGCAAATCTGTTGAAGTATCTAATGCTGTTAGAAAAATTATCAATCAATTTTTGAATGGCTCAGATATTGCATCAAGGCGAGCTATGCTTGCTCAACTGCGTCACACAATTGGTAAGCCATTAAGTCAGTCTGTAGAAATATGGCCATGGATACTAAGCAATGTTCCAGAAAGCTTTATCAATAAATATAGTGAAGTTAGCTATCAAATGCGATCTGTTATAAATACTTTGCAAATATACGCATTGTATGAACAAGGTAGTGTAGAAAAATCAAGTTATAAGGATTTGAACAAATCTGAAGATTCAGAAAATGAAAAATCTTATAACAATATGGGAACAGCTTTAAGAGCACTAAGAAGTGACGAAGGTGTGCGTGGAGCGATGGATAGACGCTTTAGTGTTATGATTACTGCAAGCGATTACGAAAGTTTTTACTATTACCTTCGTCAACTAGTTCGACTACTAAAAAGCAGAACAAAAGAAAATCAACAAGCGATTGATTATTCTAAATTAGCACGCGATTTGTATTTGCTTCAGTTTGAAGATTCAGAAAAAATAAGACTTTCCTGGGCACAAGAATACTATCGCTTTAGCTAGTAGCAGTACTTTTTAGCTTTCAAAAATTACATATTTTAAAAACAGCATTATTAAACAATTAACTAAAATTAGAAAGGCAAAATCATGAACGCTCATTTATTCTTAGATATTCAAGCAATCCAAACTGTTCCACCATGCAATATTAATCGTGATGATGCAGGCAGTCCAAAAACTGCTCAATATGGCGGTGTAACTAGAAACAGAATAAGTTCTCAATGCTGGAAACACTCAATGCGTGAATACTTCAAAGAGCACGGCGGTAATTCTAATGTTGGAATACGAAGCAAAAACATTGTTAAATACGTTGCCGATAAAATCATTACGTTAAAACCAGAATTATCTGAACAAGAAGCATTAGATTTAGCAGATAAAACGTTAAATACTGCTGGAGTTAAAACTAAAACAGATAAGGGTGAAACAGTTCCTACAGCAAAAGCTTTATTCTTCTTAGGAGAGACTCAAGCAAATTCTCTAGCGCAAGCAGCAATCAATAAAGTTACTGACAAGAAGCAACTGCAAGAAATCTTGAAAGATAATCCACCTATTGATATTGCTTTATTTGGTCGCATGCTTGCAGACGATCCATCGCTTAATGAGGATGCTTCTTCTCAAGTTGCTCACGCAATTTCCACTCACGCTGTTCGTGCTGAATTTGATTACTATACTGCTGTTGATGACTTATCTACTGAGGATAATGCTGGAGCTGGAATGCTTGGAACAATAGAATTTAATTCTTCAACGCTTTATCGTTATGCAAATGTGGCAGTACATGAGTTTAGCCATCAGTTGAGCGATAACAAAGAATCTACAATTAATGCTCTTAGACTTTTTATTGAAGCTTTCGTTAACGCTATGCCTACTGGAAAAGCAAATACTTTTGCGAATCAAACTTTGCCGCAAATGCTTGTAGTAACTTTAAGAGATGATAGGCCAGTGAACTTAGTTAGTGCATTTGAAGATCCAGTAAAGTCTAAGGACGGATATGTTTCAAAATCTATAGAAAAGCTATCTCAAGAATACGAAAAAGTTCAAAAATTCGTCCATAAACCACTTGCATCATTCTATGTGACAATGGATTCTTCAAGTGAGGAGATTAAATTAGGAGTGGAAGAGCAAAGTATGCAGCAATTATTGGATGATTTTTCTTCCAAAGTCTCCGAATTGCTTCAGTAAATTTCTTAATAAATAACACTTATTGGTTGATGTTTAGTGTTTAACAGTTAGGAAGCTTATGAAAAGTTTATTACTGAAGTTCGCTGGGCCTTTGCAATCATGGGGTACAGATTCTCATTTTGAGACTCGTCACACAGACTACTATCCATCTAAAAGTGCGGTAGTAGGCATGATTGCTGCAGCTTTTGGATATAGAAGAAGTACAGATTGCGATGAAAATATTGCAAAGCTTAATGATTTAGATTTTGCAGTGCGAATTGATCAGCAAGGGAATTTGCTTAGAGATTATCATATTGCTGCAAAATATAAAGCTAACGGTGATTTTGAAAAAAATTATGTTACAAACCGCTACTATATAGAAGATGCTATATTTCTTGTTGCAATAGGATCTGACAATGAGAAACTCATAGATAGCATTAACGATGCTTTGCGCTCGCCATATTTCCAATCTAGTTTGGGTAGAAGATCGCTGCCTCCTACAGCTGATTTTATTTTAGGCGTAGAAGATTGCGGAGTAATTCAAGCATTATTAAAGTATGAGTGGCTTGCAAGAAAAGCAGGTAAAAACCAAGTACAAGTTTCTAAATTATCTATGCTCTCGCAATCTTCTAATGAATCATGTAATGCAGGATTTATATCTTTATATGCTGATTCAGATTTAGTAGATAAAGCAGAATGCGAATTAGCTAAAGATAATACTTGTACTTATAAAATTCAGTCGTATGTTCGTAAGCTACGAAAGGATTACGTTAATTCTTTCTCAAATAAGGAAAGAAAATTTGGATTTCGATACGAGTCAAAAATGGAAATTCCTATTGAGAAGATTTCGCACAATAATTCGAATTCAGAAAGCAGCAAATCAGATAGTGAACATCTAAAAGATTCTGAAACTTTTAGTTTTGAGCATGATGCTTTTTCTGGATTGGAGGCTTAAATGTCTTATTTGAGTAGAGTTGAAATTGATTATAAAAAACCTAAATCGCAGCTAGATCTTAAATCTGTAGGAGCTTTTCATAACTGGGTTGAACAAAGTTTTCCAGATGAATGGATAAATCATGAGCGAAGCAGAAAATTGTGGAGAATAGATTCTTTGAATGGGAAACATTACTTACTTATAGTGAGTGATTCAGAACCTAATTTACAACGTTTAGAGATGTATGGAGTTGCTGGAACAGCTTCAAGCAAGAATTATGATAAGTTCTTGTCGTCTTTAAAAAATGGTATGAAAATGCAATTTAGAGTAACTCTTAATCCTGTTGTTTCTATTTCTGATACTGCTGAAACTCGCACTACTAGAGGTAGGGTAGTACCACATGTTACTTATGATCAGCAGATGAATTTTTTGCTTAATCGCGCACAAAAATTAGGTTTTTCGTTGAACGAAAATGAATTCGCTATTGTTGAACGCGGATATAGCTTATTCACCAAGTCAGAAAAACCTATTCGATTAAGTAAAGCTGTTTATCAAGGTATTTTAACAATTAGTGATGCAGACATCATGCGTAAAACACTGCTAGAAGGAATTGGTAAAAAGAAAGCATATGGCTTTGGAATGATGACAGTAATTCCTTTAGACAATTAAATAAATGACGCTATTTTATTAAAGGCTGTAACAGTATGAAAAAGAAATTCGGTGCCAAAAAAGCTGAAATACCAGAGCTTCCACGTATAAGCGACAGAGTGAGTTTTATATACGTAGAGCATGCGAAAATTAATCGTCTTGATAGTGCTGTTACAGTCTTTGATGCAAATGGAACTATAAGAGTTCCTGCTGCAATGATTGGCGTTTTACTTTTAGGTCCTGGCACTGAGATTACTCACAGAGCTATGGAATTACTTGGAGATGTTGGCGCAAGCATAGTTTGGGTTGGCGAGCATGGTGTTCGCAATTACGCTCATGGTAGAGCATTGTCAAGAAGCTCAAGATTATTGGAAAAACAAGCAAAACTTGTTACTAATAGTAGATCAAGATTGAACGTTGCGAGAAAAATGTATCAAATGCGTTTCCCTAATGAAAACGTATCGTCATATACTATGCAACAATTGCGAGGGAGAGAGGGCGCTCGTGTTAGACATTTATACAGGGAAATGTCTAACAAATACAATGTCCAATGGAATGGTCGCGATTATAAAGTCAATGATTTTGAAAGTGGCACTGTTGTTAATAAAGCATTGTCTGTAGGTAATGTATGCCTTTACGGTTTAGTGCATAGCATAATATCTGCTTTAGGTTTAGCACCTGGATTAGGTTTCGTGCATACTGGACATGATCTTTCTCTTGTATACGATATTGCAGACTTATATAAAGCTGAATTAACTATTCCTGCATCTTTTGAAATTGCTGCTCGGTGTGAATCCGACGATGACATTGAACAGTTAATGCGTTTGAAGATGCGCGATTGCTTCGCAAATTGCAATATAATGTCTCGTATTGTTAATGATATACAAAATCTTCTTGAAATCCCGATTGACGACCAAATTACTGTTGATATAATACATCTTTGGGACGATAAGGAACTTCTAGTAGCTTCTGGCGTAAATTACAGTGAGGTGAATTGATATGCCGTTAACTGTGATTACGATGACGAACTGTCCACTATCTTTAAGAGGTGATTTAACTAAGTGGATGCAAGAAATAGCATCAGGCGTTTACGTCGGCAATTTTAATAGTCGAGTCCGAGAAGAATTATGGAAGCGTATAGAAGATAGTGTTGGCAATGGTGCTGTAACAATGAGCTTTTCTTCTAGAAATGAGATTGGCTATGATTTTAAAACTATCCATTCGCATCGTGAAGTGGTTTATTCAGATGGATTGCCTCTAGTACGTATTCCAACAGTTGATACACTAGAAAACGATATTAAACATGGATTTAGCGATGCAGCACATTTTCATAATGCAAAGAAATTTTCAAATATAAGGCGTAAAAATATTAATACTCCTTCTAGCACAATTGAAAATAATCTTGCTAATGAAAATATTAGTTATCTAAGTTATGATAATGCTTCTCAAACTGCAAAATTTGCTACGGATAATGAAGAGATAACTTGTACCGATTACTGGAAGGATTTTATAGATAAAATAGATAAAAATTTTGTTGTAATAGATTGCGAAACTACAGGTTTAAATAGCAAAGTTGATAAAATCATTGAAATTGGAGCCGTTAAGTTCATTGATGGAAAAATTGAAGAATTCCAGAAATTAATAAATATTAATTGCGATAGCGTTAGTAATTTTAACAAAAATAATTTTATTCCTAATGAAATTATTGAGCTAACTGGTATTACATCCAACATGCTTGAATCTTATGGTGTCAGATTAGATTTAGCATTAAAAGAATTTATTGATTTTGTCGAAAGATTACCTGTACTTGGATATAACGTACAATTTGATATGTCATTTTTAAATTCTGCTTTATCTTCATTAGATGAAAGATTTGATCATTCTCTTTCAATTAACAAAATTTTTGATATTTCTCGTTTTGTAAAGAAAGAAAAGAAATTTTTAAAAAACTACCAATTAAAAACAGTGCTGCACGAATACAACATTGCTGAATCTGTTCCACATAGAGCTCTTCTGGATGCTAGACTAACAGCGCATCTTGTTTTTAATTTGAAAGGATTGCTAAAATTTATTTCATAAAAATAAAATACTGTTGTGCCATGCTCTGTGATAGGCTGAATCTGAAAAGTAAATGAAATTTGACTGTTTCTGTTATAGAAATGGTAATTTTATTGGGATCTTTAAGTGTCTTTCCCGCATACGCGGGGGTGATCCCAGAAGCGTTAGAGTATCAGGAGCCGATGAGTGGTCTTTCCCGCATACGCGGGGGTGATCCCACGCGCGCGTTGAATCTTGTCGACCGTATCCAGTCTTTCCCGCATACGCGGGGGTGATCCCATCAGTCAGAAAGATAAGACGATTGAGCGCGTGTCTTTCCCGCATACGCGGGGGTGATCCTCCGCTTGAGTCGCGTCGGCAAGCTATTAAAAAGTCTTTCCCGCATACGCGGGGGTGATCCTAGTGCGCCCTTGCAAACCGTATTTTTTAACTGGTCTTTCCCGCATACGCGGGGGTGATCCCAAAAGCTAAAAAAGCACTCAAAAACAATAGGGGTCTTTCCCGCATACGCGGGGGTGATCCTGGTTCGTGTCGCTAACACTGGAGCCGGCTCTGGTCTTTCCCGCATACGCGGGGGTGATCCTGGTCTTGGTAATTAGCAACTTTACTAGCAAAAGTCTTTCCCGCATACGCGGGGGTGATCCTATCTTGCATCACATGTTTTTGGTAACCCCACCGTCTTTCCCGCATACGCGGGGGTGATCCTAAAACGCGTTGAAAGAAAGGAAGAAGATGCACGTCTTTCCCGCATACGCGGGGGTGATCCTTAAGTGTGAAACGTTGTCGGTTAAAGCGTTGAGTCTTTCCCGCATACGCGGGGGTGATCCTATTGTAAACTACGTGCAGGTTAATGCGCCTATGTCTTTCCCGCATACGCGGGGGTGATCCCAAACCCATCATAGTCCGTTAGCTTAACTTGTCGTCTTTCCCGCATACGCGGGGGTGATCCCGGGTGGAGATTTAACGCAAACACACACAGCGGGTCTTTCCCGCATACGCGGGGGTGATCCGGTGTAAGACTTGCTAGCGTGTTCGTCAAGCCAGTCTTTCCCGCATACGCGGGGGTGATCCTGGCATTGAATCCACTTGAGTCGCGCCGACAAGGTCTTTCCCGCATACGCGGGGGTGATCCTACAAGTGTTGCTAATAATCAACGTTCATACGAGTCTTTCCCGCATACGCGGGGGTGATCCTAGTTCGTGTCGCTAACACCGGAGCCGGCTCTGGTCTTTCCCGCATACGCGGGGGTGATCCCTGTGCAGGATGCGGCAAGTGATGCGGCTAGTAGTCTTTCCCGCATACGCGGGGGTGATCCCACAGTCACTAGCAAGCCCGGCTTTACTAACCTGTCTTTCCCGCATACGCGGGGGTGATCCTGATATTGTTGCGCCTTGAATTGCGGCGTCTTTGTCTTTCCCGCATACGCGGGGGTGATCCCTGAGTCTTACCACCTGCCTTTACAGTTGAAGGGTCTTTCCCGCATACGCGGGGGTGATCCCCGTATACATTTGATAGCGCGTTGCATTTACAAGTCTTTCCCGCATACGCGGGGGTGATCCTATATCCAAGTCCAAACGTCCACCCCAATTAGGGTCTTTCCCGCATACGCGGGGGTGATCCTTTCCATCGACCATGTGAAGGATACACAGTATAGTCTTTCCCGCATACGCGGGGGTGATCCTTTTAGCGCGGTTTCAATGCGTTTTGACCATTTGTCTTTCCCGCATACGCGGGGGTGATCCCCGAAGCAGCCAACGATAACGCACCCTACTATGGTCTTTCCCGCATACGCGGGGGTGATCCCGTGTCCGGTGAGGTAGCTCAAGCTAAACAGACGTCTTTCCCGCATACGCGGGGGTGATCCCCACAATACGATTTACAACAAAATAATAAACGTGTCTTTCCCGCATACGCGGGGGTGATCCGCTAAGACACACCACCAACTCAAAGCCCTACACGTCTTTCCCGCATACGCGGGGGTGATCCCGCTCGCTTACAATGCAGATGTGACTATGGTTGGTCTTTCCCGCATACGCGGGGGTGATCCCTACGCTACGAAACAATAGCAACACGCGAAAACGTCTTTCCCGCATACGCGGGGGTGATCCCAAGCTCACTAATAATGGCGAAACGCAGGGTATGTCTTTCCCGCATACGCGGGGGTGATTCTACACAGTGGTAATCCTTGAAGCGCACTAAGTAAATAAAAAGTCCCGAACAGCCGAAGTGTCCAGGACTCACTATCCACTATACTGCAGGCTCATTATGAAATTAGATGCGATATTATCAGCCATACTCTCACTCGTTATTATCGCTGGAATATGGTGTCATTTTTCGCCTTGGCTCATACTCTTTCCCGCATACGCGGGAGTGACCCCATTTTAACTATTATCATTATGATTTGGTTAGATTTCCGCCACGACAATAAGCGCAAGTAAAAAACGGGGGTTCCAACCACTCATACTGGCTAGAACCCCTAGCCTCAATCTTTCCACACGATTATGAGTAGAGCAAGAGTATTAGGTATTATTTCGGCAATATGCGCTATTACCGCATACGCTGAGGTGATCCTATAAATATTGTGATACGATATAACCAACGTGGGGACCTCGGCAACCAGCTTTCAAGACTGGAACATTAGTCTGAGGAGCACCCCACGTTTTTCAGTTTTTGCAACGATTGAGAGAGAAAATAAAAAAAGTGTGGAGCGTTAATACAGCATTCCCAGTTGTGGAAAATAAGAAGGGGGAGTGAGAAGCTGATGAACATGCAGAAAATTTATTATGACATGGCTGAAAAACTTCGTCCCTATGCTGAGCCATACATGAATGAAGATTGCAAAGAAGCAGCTAGTAATGCTACATGCGCAAGAGAGCCTTATGAAGCGTTAGCAGATTACTTAAGTTTTGTAAGTTTTGTAAGTTTTGCATGGGAGCAGCAAGATACTCCTCGCAAACTTATTATTGAAGCATACAATCTTATCGACGATGACTATCTTGATTCATATAACGAAATGGCAGATAAACTAGGGATTCCACGTCGCCAACATTCTGCAGATTACGACGAAGATGAATAAATCTTATATTAAAAAACACTTAAAATGAAAATTGCGAGGGAACCCCTCGACTAACAATCTGACGTAAACGGCAGCTGCGAGGCCCTCGCGTTATGTTCATTATAGCTTTATTTTTTATAATATCCAATGTACCAAAGGATTCAATAAATACTATTGTTCAAAAACGTTTATCTAGGGAAGATACAAAGCTAAATTGCGTTTGCATAATAGAAAACGGGAAAATTAACTATTACAAAAGAGCTGGTGATTCCCCCAAACCTACCCCGTGAAGGGTCAAGGGTAAGGGGGAGCCCCAGCTCTCAATTCGATTCTATCATATGAGCACCTTCCTTATGTGCAAAGGTTACTCATATTGTTGTTATTGTTTGGCTAGATTTATCATAAGCAATAATCGCATGTATCAAAACTGTTTCCTTAACGCAACAATTTTGATACACCTTCGCCGAATAGAATATATGACACACCAACAGACACGCTGAAAAACACGCCAAATAGCACACCAAACGACACGCCAAAATAGGCGAGGGCTTGCATTTGAGAATATTTCGGGTATAGTAGTTACTCGTGCTTCGGCACTGACATTGTTCAGTAAAATTGCATTGCGGACATAGCTTAGTTGGTAAAGCGCAACCTTGCCAAGGTTGAGACCGCGGGTTCGAGTCCCGTTGTCCGCTCTAGGTCCGATGAGTTATTCGACCTTACGGTGGGTTAGCCAAGCGGTTAGGCAGCGGCCTGCAAAGCCGTATAGATGAGTTCGACTCTCGTACCCACCTCGATTAAGCTTCAAGCTTAATAAACAACCTGGGCGGTTGGCGCAGTGGTAGCGCACTTCCCTGACACGGAAGGGGTCACAAGTTCGAACCTTGTATCGCCCACTCGAAAGGATTGCCTTTCACGCATAATTAAAAAATTTTGGGTGATTGGCGCAGCGGCTAGCGCACTTCCTTCACACGGAAGGGGTCATAGGTTCGATTCCTATATCACCCACAATATGTTCGCAGTGTAGAAGCACTGCGTTTTTTGTTATCTGGCTGTTTTTTATTTCCTAACTTTCATATGAAAATTTTTCGCAGCCGAACATACATGCAATCACAAATAGAAGCAATATCTCATACAAGCAACCAATCATTTCTTCACAGAAACACACATGCAAATGTTCATTTTGAGTTCATTTAATATCGTGCTATACTCATCCGAGTACAAGTGAAAATTGCAGGGGTACTGGAAACAGTTGAGAAACACCCTTTGAACCTGTTTTGTTAAGACATGCGTAGGGAGCAATTACAATAAGTGATTTCTTTCTGTCACGATTTTCGTGATATCTTGCGTTGCCACAAAGTAGTAGCAATTACACGAGTATCAACTAAACAATTAAAAAAGATTTAAAAAAACAATTAAAAACTAAAAACCAAAGACCAAAACCAAAAAATATCCGCCTGAATGTCACTTTTGGGAAAACTTGCACAAGTGAGGAGGAATACTTGCACATGATTGATAGCAGCATAAGTGCTGAAACTATAGAATCAGCCATAAGCTGGCTTGCAGGATTCACAGAAAAACCAGGAGAACAAGGAGTTACTCGACCTCTTTACACAAAATCTTGGAAACAGGCTCTTTTTGCTCTTCGTCAACGATTTGAAAAACTCGGTATGACTGTAGAATTCGACCAAGTTGGAAACCTAATTGCAACTGTTGAAGGATGCGAAAAGCCAGAAAGCATAATAGCTTGTGGATCGCATATTGACACAGTTTCAAGAGGAGGCCGTTTCGATGGCCAACTTGGAATAGTTGCAGCCTATTTAGCAATTAAGAATTTACTTACTAGATATGGAAAGCCAAAGAAAAGTCTTCGCATTATCTGCTTAGCAGAAGAGGAAGGCTCACGTTTCCCATACGTATTTTGGGGTTCAAAGAATTTCTTCGGACTAGCCAAAAAAGAGGACGTAGAAAATATTTGCGACAGTGAAGGTGTTCCTTTCGAAACAGCAATGCGTGAAGCTGGGTTCAATTATCAAACAACTCAACCTAAGTTCGCAAATCTTGAAGCCTGGATTGAGCTACACATTGAGCAGGGGCCAACGCTTTACAGCAATCACGAAGATTTAGGTATTATCACTAGCATTGCCGGTCAGCACCGTTGGGATATTCATCTTAAAGGCGTACAAAATCACGCTGGCACAACAATGATGTCCTACAGGCACGATGCAGTAGATTGCATGTCTCATATAATCGCCAAGAATCTTGACAAAGCCAAGCAAGCAGGCGACCCACTGGTACTTACTTTCGGTAGAATCAGCGTAGTTCCAAATCAAGTAAATATTGTTCCTGGAGAAGTTACTTTTTCAATGAACTGCCGTCATACAGATAAAGCTTTTCTTGATAAATTCTTGCAGGAACTCGACGAGGATATTCACGAAACTGCCAAGTCTTATGGCATTACAGCGCAGATCGATAAGTGGATGTCTGACGATCCTACACCACTTAGCGACGATATTATTAATCTCTTGAAAGATCAAGCTAATAAGCAAGGTTATGCATACAGAGTCATGCATTCAGGTGCTGGTCAAGATACGCAAATTTTTGCTCCGTTTGTAAAATCCGGAATGATTTTCGTTCCTTCAAAAGATGGTATTAGTCACGCTCCAGAAGAGTACACAGATCCACAAGACGCTGTTCACGGAGTAAAGCTTTTACGAGATGCTCTGCATAGTTTGGCTTATGAGGACTAACTAAAAAACCAACTAAAAAGATAACGAAAACCAAAGAAATAGAAATCTAGGAAGGACGTAAAAGGCATATACGATGCAAACTTCACTGCTTAATTAATCGCAGCGAAGAAAAGTGAATATCGAATGAGAGTACAACGCTTATTCACAAATAAGAGGCTGATACGAAGGGGCGCACCACCACGGGTACGATATCCTTTCGTATCTTTTTTTATTTTTGAGCAAAGTTGCGATTATTACTTTCAAAAAACTCAAAATAAAAAACTCAAAACACAAAACACAAAAAAGAATCAAATTTACAAACAAGAAAAGTAAGGAGGTGCGCATGCAAATTAGTAAACTGCTAAAAGATGAGCCAGTAGATAGTAAAAACTTGGAATGTTACCGCGAGCGCGGCTACACTAATGAAGATTTACTGCCAAAGCCGCAAGAAAAACGCACAATGAGTGCTCTTAATTTTTGCACTTTGTGGATGCAGTCTGTACACAATATTCCTAATTATGCTGCAGTTGGCGCGTTCCTTTTGATGGGATACTCTCCAATTTACGTAATGATTGGTATCATGCTTGGCGCAATTCTTACAGCAATTGTCATGGTTGCTAACGGTGTTGTAGGATCCAAATACGGCATACCGTTTTCTATGCATTTGCGCGCAACATACGGAAAAGCAGGCGCTCAACTACCAGGATTCCTTAGGGGAGTAGTTGCTGCAATATGCTGGTATGGCATTCAAACATATATAGGCGCGAAAGCTTTAGAGATTCTAGTTGGCAAAATTTGCCCTGAGTTTCTTACGCTTGGAAGCAAAATACCATTTGTAGGTTCGCACATACCTATTATTATCTCCTTCGCAATATTTTGGTTGCTTAATTTGGCGATTGGCTTAGGTGGAGGAAAGACTCTTAATAAGCTAACTGTAGTATTAAGCCCGCTTATTTACGTTGTTTTTGGTTGCATGAGCGTATGGGCTATTAGCTGTGCTGGTGGTTTATCTGCAATCATGCAATATCATGCTACCGTTCAAGCTCCAACTAATTGCGGTCTTGGGCTTTTCATGATGATGGTTGTAAATTCTGTGCTGGGTGTTTGGGCTGCTCCTGCCGTTTCTATTGCTGATTTTACGCAAAACGCAAAGTCAACTATGGCTCAACTAAAAGGTCAAATTGCTAGCTTCTTGCTGAGTTACGCACTTTTTGCTTTTACAAGCGTAGTTATTTTAGTGGGCGGATCGCTTTTTTACCATGAAACCATTACAGATGTTCTTGTTATCATAAACAAGTGGGATAGTCTTCCTGGAATTGCAATAGCTACTGGGTTGCTTCTACTTACTACAGTTTGTACAAATGCTACTGGCAATATTGTTCCTGCAGCATACCAGCTAACTGCTTTAGCTCCGCGATTTGTAAATTATAAGCGTGGCGTAGTTATTGCAGCTCTTGTAAGCACTGTGTTAATGCCGTGGAAGTTTATGGCTAATATTACAGGCTTCTTGAATCTTATTGGTATGCTTTTAGGCCCTATTGCAGGTGTTCTACTTGCTGACTATTACGTAGTAAAGCGCACGCATATTGATCTTGATCAAATTTATTACGATACAAATAGCTCGTCAAAATCTGCTTATTCTGGAACTAACTGGATATCTTATACTTCTACGATACTTGGGCTTTTATTTGCTCTTTCCGGGCAGATAATTCCTCTACTTTCACCGCTTACTCAAATCTCATGGATTGTGGGATGCGCTGTAGGTTTCGTGTGTCAAATATTACTATCAAAAGTTTTTCAGCCAACAATGGCTAAAGAAAGGAAATAATATGAACTACGATGTAGTAATCACAAATGGTTTGGTTGTATTCGATAATGAAGCAACCAAAGCCGATATAGCAATTAAAGACGGCAAGTTTGCCGCTTTTGGAAGCAACTTTGCAGCAGAAAAAACTATTGACGCAACTGATTTAATAGTTGTTCCTGGAAAAGTTGATTCTCATGTTCATATTAACGCTCCAGGCGGCGGCGTTCGCGACGATTGGGAAGGTTTTGTAACCGCAACTTCTGCCGGTGCAAAAGGCGGTATTACTACAATGCTGCAAATGCCTTGCAATCAAATTCCTGCTACTACTGATGAAAAATCATTTGAGGCAGTTTTAAAAGAGGCTGAAGGAAAACTAAAAGTTGACGTTGGTCAAACTGGTGGTTTGGAGCCACAAAATCTAAACGGTGGGATATGCGAGCAAGATAAGCAAGGTGTTGTTAATTACAAGGCATTCCTTGGAACTACAGGCGACAAGGATTTGCAAGTTGATTTATACAATTGCGACGATTACTCCTTGTACACAGGTATGCAGCAGATTGCTAAAACAGGCAAAATTTTGATTATGCATTGCGAAAACGCTCCTATTACAGATCAGCTTGGAAAGAAAGCTCATCAAATGGGAGCTAGAAAACTTTCTGAGTTCGTAGCAACCAGACCTGTTTTCACTGAAGTTGAAGCTATTGAGCGCGCTTGTCTTTTTGCTAAAGAAACTGGATGCAGAATTCATATTGTTCATGTTTCTTCACCAGAAGGTGCTCAAGCTGTTGCTGACGCTCGTAAGAATGGCGTTGACGTAAGCTGCGAAACTTGCAACCATTACCTGTATTTCGACACTTCTGAGCTTGACGAGATTGGAAATATCGCTAAGTGCACTCCACCAATTCGTGACAAGGAAAACCAGAATGGCTTGTGGGAAAAGGTTTTTGACGGTTCTATTAACTTCATTGTTTCCGACCATTCGCCAGCTCCTTTGAGTTTGAAGCAAACTGATGATGCTTTCACAGCTTGGGGTGGTATTGGTAGCGTTCAAAACGATGTTGACGTGTTCTTTGATGAAGCTGTGCAAAAGCGCGGAATGTCATTAACTCAATTTGTGGCATTGAATTCTAGCAATTCTGCAAAACGCTTCGATTTGAAAGGAAAAGGCAGCATACGTTTGGGCTATGATGCAGACTTGGCATTCATTAAACCAAATGCTCCTTATGTTCTTAAAGCTAAAGACCTTGAGTATCGCAATAAGTTCAGCCCGTACGTTGGCCGCACTATTGGCTGCCAGGTGGTAAGAACTTTACTTCGCGGTGAAGAAATTTACAGCAAAGAAAACGGCGTTTGCGAAGACTTTAAAGGCAAGTTTATTCTTCATCCAGCTAAGGATTAGGTAAAATCTTTAAACGTAATATTCAAACGTAATATTCAAAACTTAAAGCATATTCTATAGAAAGGAGGTAAGTGTGCTGAAACTTAATCACGATACTGTGGATTATGTTGAGAACGAGAATTTACTTGAACTACTTAAGCGCGAAGGCTACGACAGTACTTTTGTTGCAATAGAAGTTGATGGTGAATTAGTAAAACGCAAAGATTTTGAAACTTTCATAGTTAAAGATAACGCAAAAATTGAAGTATTTAGCATTATGGGAGGAGGATGAATGGAAAGTGACGATATTCGCGCAAAAGTTCTTAAACGTCAGCTAAAGGAAGATAATGATTTGTTTGCTCAACAATCAGTTTCAATACTTGGCTGCGGCGGTTTAGGATCAAATATTGCGTTGATGCTTGCGCGAGCCGGCGTAAAAAAGTTGTACATTTACGATTTTGACAGTATCGAGTATTCGAATTTAAACCGTCAAAATTATACGATTAACGAAATTGGACAACACAAAGTATATGCTACTAAAGCGCGACTTAATGAAACTTTGCCGTACGTTGAAGTAGAAGCTTTTGTGCAAAAAGTTACGCCGGAATCGTTGGATGAGATTGCTGAACGCTCCGACTTGTTTATTGAAGCATTCGACAATCGCGAATCGAAAGCAATGGTTCTTGACTATTTCATGAATCATCCTAACAAATATGTTATTACTGCTTCTGGCTTATCTGGACTAGGAGATATTAGGAACGTAAAAATTAAGCATCTTTCAAACGTGTGCTTAGTGGGTGATTTTAAGTCTTCTCCCGAAGAAGGCTTGTATTTGCCTTATGTTTCGATTATCGCAAGTTTAGAAGCCTTAGAAGCGTTGAAATGGATAAAAAATGGAGGAAATTATGGAGAATGAAGATTATTTAGAATTGGGCGGTAAGAAGTTTACTTCTCGATACATTTTGGGTTCTGGAAAGTATTCTGAGGAGCTTATTGATGCCGCAGTAAATAGTGCTAAAGCTGAAATGATTACTGTAGCAATTCGCTATAGCGAGAAAGCTGCAGGAATTTTAAAGCATATTCCAGAAGGCGTTACCATTTTGCCTAATACTAGCGGATGCGTAACTGTAGAGGAAGCAGTTAACACTGCACATATTGCTCGCGAAATGGGTTGCGGAAACTTCATCAAGCTTGAGATTATTCCTGATCGCAAGTATTTGTTGCCAAACAATGAAGCTACTTTGCAAGCAACAAAGATTTTGGCTGACGAAGGCTTTACTGTTCTTCCTTACATGTATCCAGATTTGTACTTTGCTAAGGCAATGCGCGACGCTGGAGCTGCTGCAATTATGCCTCTCGGCTCTTTGATTGGCTCTAACAAGGGTCTTGAAACTAAGAAGTTTATTCAGCTTATTATCGACGAAATCGATCTTCCTGTTATTGTCGATGCCGGCATTGGCGTTCCAAGCCAGGCTGCTGAAGCAATGGAAATGGGTGCTGCAGCTGTAATGGCAAATACTGGAGTTGCTACTGCAAACGATATTGTGCTTATGGCTAAAGCATTCAAGCTTGGTATTGAAGCAGGCCGCGCAGCTTATCTTGCAGGCCCTGGTCGAGTGCTTGAAAAAGGTGCAACACCATCTTCTCCAAAGCGCGATGACGAAAGCAAGTAAGCAAACAAATAAAATAAGTCTTCAACTTAAAACACTGAAAATCTGAAACAAGTAAGCCTTACAAGTGCAGCCAGTACTTGTAAGGCTTGCGACATACCTAATTTGCACTTTTTATGAAAATGATATAAGGTATTCACTTGTTTGCGGACATAGCTTAGTTGGTAAAGCGCAACCTTGCCAAGGTTGAGACCGCGGGTTCGAGTCCCGTTGTCCGCTCCATTTTTTCTCAATATCCGAAGCCGTAGTATTCTCTTATTAGCAATCTATTGATGAAATAATTTCGATAAATAATGTCGCGCATTTTATAACATGCATAATTTCTTATATACTAAAATAATGTGATTAAACGCCACATTATGTGCGCTAAAAATATAAAACAAAAACTCACATGCCACAAAGCAAAGTGAAAGAATGGGGATTATGACTAACAACATGCAAACTACTGAAAATTCAGAATCTCAGGAAGATAGTATGTTGCAACTACAAGAATCTCTTAACTCGTTGTGGTCAGAAGGCAATCCAATAGATATTTCGTCGCGCGCTAAAAAGTACGTTATTAAAGATTTTCCACAAACAAATACCAACAATCAATTAGGCTGGGTTCAACTTAACAAGAAAAAAGAATACACGTCAATTGGATTATTTAAAGAAGACGGAAGAAAATTCCTTCAACTAGCAGTAGCAGATTCAGAAGGGCGAATATTTCTCGGCAGCAAACTTAGCTACGAAGATATTCAAGACATGAGACCGCAACTTTCATTTGTAGAAAAAAATAATTCTTCACTGAAAGATTTACACCGTTTTTATGGAAAACAATATAAAAAAACAAAAATTACTCTAAAATGTGCATTTTTGGAAGCGTTTGACGAAACGTACACCAAACATACAGACTATGATATGGATAATATCGTAGAATCCTATTTAAATGGCGACGCAACCGTAGAAGATTTTCTCGCTTCTTTAGAAAGCAGTAAGTCTAAAAGCGCATTAAAACCAGAACAACGCTCTAAAACTTTTGCCGGAAAAATAAACCACTTTTCTAAAACTTTTTCAAAAATTAGAAAAGAAAACGTATTTTGCGTATCAAACGGAGATTTAGTTTTACAACTTTCAGAAGATAACGGTTTAATTAAAATCGGATCATGGATCTCACACGGGTTCGGAACTAAAAAAACTTATACTCTCGAAGAGTTACGAACTAAACTTCCAGAAAACTTACGATGCAATCTTACATACAGAAATGCAATAACAATAGCATTCTTTGCAGCATTATTCATTCCAGACATGCACAAGTCTTTAACTGGATTTGGTTACAGCAATGTACTTCGCAGACTAGAACACGAAGCACCTTTAGGAGCAATACGAAGAAGTGTAGAAGACATAAAAATAGCGAAAAAAGAGAATTTAAGAGTTTCAGGTTTAGAAGAATATTTCGAAAAATTAATGCGCTCAACTGGAGCTTTAGAAACAGAACGCAGCCTGGAAGCAGTGCATGGTGCAGAACGCCTACACATGCAAAAATCTCAGCAAACAGAAGCAAACTACTTACTTTGGGATGATGCTTTGGAACCAAATGCTGCACTCAAAGTACTTAAAATAGAAGGCGCTATTAACCGTTTATATTCAATTTATGATTGTCTGCAAATTAACTCCATTATGGGAGGAAAAACTTGCGAAAATACTATAAAAGAAGAGCAGGCATCACAAATCGACATGGCAATGATTAAAGATGTTGCTTTTGCAGCAAGCGGTTCAATAGGTATGCAATTTTTTGGCAATCCTCTGATGGACGACAAAATAAGACCTATTTTGCACATGTGGAGAAGAGCAAAGCAGGTAAAAAATAACGATAAGTATTTCAATAAGATAGATAACGACAGTGAATGGTCCTATAGGCAGCGTCTTTCTAATCTTATTAGAAGTGTATACTTGCCGTTCCGTTTTGACGCGGAATTCCGATCTAATTTAGAAGATGGTAACGTGGCAATAAACCTTACTACAGCTGGAGCTGCACTTATGCCATCTGTAGCTTACGCTAATGAGGATAAATCTTGGAAAAATCTGAACGACGACGATAAAGAAAAACTAGCTACAAACTACAATCTTCAAGTTGGAATGATAATGTCTACTCTAGCTTTTGGAGCAAGCGGTAAAGTAAAAAATGTTTCTATACGCTTAGATTCAATAGGCTTAGAAGAGATGGTTACAGCACAAAACAATGCTATGAACAATCTTGTAAATCGTACTCTTAATGCGCTTAACGTTATGAATAGTGACGCTGCAAATAATGATTCATCCAAGCCAAAAGGAGATCCAAAAGACGGTGACATTCATGGAGACCCGTCTAAATTGCAAGAAATGCAGCAGACTAATATTAGTAACGCAAACAAGACAAACAATAATGTCATATCAATGCATGCGAGCGCAAGCAGCCAAGAATTAAACTCAGAAACAGACACAAACGCAGATTCTAACGAAAATCAACTGTCCGAAAACAGCATGGATAAGTCTAAAGAAGAAAATTCATTTGCAGCTTTTACTACAGCACCATCCATACGAGCTCTAACTACAGTTACGTTTAGCAGAAACAGATTTATAAAACTTATTCACCAAAACGGATTAAATAATCCTATAAAAACATACGAAAAATTTAATGCCAAATTAAACATTGATTCTCATGGAAAATTAAATACCATCGAACCAGATTTTGATGTTCACAGTAGCCGCTTTTCTCCTCATGGATCACAAGAAGAACCTGAATTTTCTGACAAAATTTTTACAGCAGATCAGGAAAGCATACTGGGAACACAATACGCACAAGGGCTTTCTATACAACGTGAAGATCTTCTGCAACAAGCTGTTGCCGACTTCCATCATATTGCTTCAGAACTTATGCCAACAACTGCACAAAAAGCTCACGAAGCTATGAGTATTATTGAAAGCATTGACGATCCTGAACTTAACGCTCAAGCAGATTCAATAACGCGAGCGCTAATTGACGAAACAGATTTACCTAATCTTTCATTTACTACAGCAAAACGTATAAGAGATATTCGTACAAAAGCTCACGAACAGTTTATGAATGGGGACCTTAGCGAGGCTTTAAAAGAGTACGAAAATTCTGTAGCACAATTCGATACTATGTTTACTAGCAGCGAAGCTGTACCAAGATACTTTAATTCCTACGCTGAGAGAGTAATTTATAATCATCTATTTACAATTAAAGAAGAACGAACAAGACTTATTCCTGACGGTCTTTTCTACGCACATATGGAACTTGCTGATTTACTTTCGCAATTAAACCAACATGACGAAGCTTTACGCCATTTAAATATTATGGTTTCGTACGCTCCTACTTACGCTCTTTCTCATTTAAGATTAGCTGATATACTTGCGCAAAAAGAGGATTGGTCATCTGTTATTGCAGCTTGCATTAACGCTTTGAATGTGTCTCTCGATAGGGATGATGCTGCTTTTGCTTACTATAAGCTCGCTTATGCGGAATGGATGCAGAATAATTTCCTCATTGCTGCATCTTCATATAGAATGGCACAATACTTAGCTCCAGGAAAGATTGAGCCGCTAGAAATGGAACTTGATGAGCTTCTTTCTAGAATGAGATCGCAGTGCAAGCTAATACCGAGCAATATACATGAAGCACAGATGGCTCTTCTTTCTGAAGACGTACCAGCTTGGCCTGATATTGAAGCAGAAGAGATTATTGATAAAGCAGCAAAATTAACTGTGAACGATGGAATGTTTGTAATTGCAAGAACTTTATGTGTTGCAAATATTCGAATGACTTCTAACGAAGATCTAAGTAGCACAGTACAAACACAGTTCTTAAGATCTTTAAACGCTTAAGAAATAGAGCAAGCAGTTTTAAAATTTATTAGCTTAATACTCAATACATCATTGAATAGTTTTTACTGTGCTTATACAGTCTTATTAGATACTGTTTATAGGCATTAGTAAAACGTAGCTGAAGGGAATATTCATGAGTGAAAATAGTATTCGCGAAGAGTCAACAGAGAGCGAACAGTTATCGCTTTTTTACGATTTTGACGAGCAAACTATATCTCATGAAGCGCCAAAAAACGAAACTAATAGCATAAGTACAGTTAAAACAGAGACTGTTACTCAGGCTGATAGCAAAACTGATAACAAAACTGACATGCATGAAGCGAATGAGTGGAACTCTACAATAGACACCGAAAAGTGGATTGTAAACTTGAAACCAACAGACACTGATGCGTTGACTCTCGGAAATTTGCAGCCAGCGACGCTTACTATAGAGCAAGCTGCGAAACTTTGGGCGAAATTGGCAGCTTGGGCACAATCTGATCAAATTGCTTATTATGTAGAAGATTCTCCAACTAGTTCAGACGCAGCATACGATGCAAGAATGCGAGCGCTAAGCTCTTTAGAAGCTGCCTTCCCAACTTTAGATACTCCTCAATCTCCAACACATCGCGTAGGTGGAACTTTTTCTAACGATTTTACTTCTGTAAAACATCCGTCTCGAATGATGAGTTTGGATGACGTATTTTCAATTGAAGAATTACATGATTGGTATAACAGCGTAATTCGCGATTTACAATGGGATGAATCTCAACCTCTTCCTATGACTTGCGAAGTAAAAATTGATGGTCTTGCTTTAAATCTTATTTATCGCAACGGTACTCTTGAACAAGGTCTTACTAGAGGCGATGGCGTAACTGGCGAGGATATTACATTAAACGTAAGAACGATTGAAGCAATACCAACACAGCTTCATTCTGACAATACTGACGATATTCCTGAGTTCGTGGAAATTCGTGGCGAAGTTTTTATGAAATGGGAAGACTTTAGAAAATTAAATGATGAACAAGAAAATGCTGGACGAGTTGCTTTTGCAAACCCTCGTAACGCTGCAGCTGGCTCTTTGCGCCAAAAAGATCCACGAATTACAGCCACGCGTCGATTAAGCTTTTTTGCACACGGGCTAGGTGAGCTTCGTTGGAAAGAAAATACAAGCCATAACAATAGTGAAACAAAATTTAATCAGTCTGACGCATATAAGTTCTACCAACAGTGGGGAATACCTGTTTCTCCATACACGAGAAAAGTCACAAATTTTTCTGAAATAGAAGAAATGATTGACTATTACGGAGAGCATAGAGCAAATATTTTGCACGCTTTAGACGGCATAGTTGTAAAAGTTGATGACAGAGCATTACAGCATCAACTAGGAGCTACTTCTAGAGCTCCACGATGGGCTATTGCATACAAGTATCCTCCTGAAGAAGTTAATACTTATTTGAAGGATATTATTGTCCAGGTTGGAAGAACTGGAAGAGTAACTCCTGTAGCTGTTCTTGAACCTGTTACTGTAGCAGGATCGACAATTTCGCGTACAACTCTTCATAACGCTTACGAAGTTGAACATAAAGGTGTGCTAATTGGCGATACTGTCGTAGTTCGTAAAGCTGGGGATGTTATTCCAGAATTAGTCGGACCGGTACTTAAAGCTAGGGAAGGGCGAGAAAGTGAACTTAGAAAGTTTGTTATGCCAGAATACTGCCCATCTTGTGGAACTAAGCTAGCTCCTGCAAAAGAGGGAGATAAAGACATTCGTTGCCCAAATGTAGAAAACTGCCCAGCTCAACTTACAGAACGAATAATTCACTTGGCTTCCAGACAAGCTTTTGATATTGAAAATTTGGGCGATAACGCTGCGCTAGCTCTTACAAATCCTGAGGATTGCAGACCTACAACTGCAGAAGTTTACTGCCCAGATATGGATAAAATTATAATTCAGCGAGGAGCAACTCAACAATCATATATACCGGCACCAGATTTAACGCTACCTGAACCACAAACTCCAGTACTTAGAAATGAAGCTGGATTATTTAGTATTACTGCCGACGATTTGCAAAATGTAATGGTTTGGAAAGAAATTCCTCTTGTTGAAGAGTGGAAAGAAGTTAGTAAAGACGGTAGCTTTAAAAAGCGTACACGCAAAATAGGCGGATCTGGTCTTTGGCATCAAGTTAGAGCATTTTGGACTCGCACAATCGAAGCAAAGTTATCTACAAATTACGAAGCAGAAGGAACTCCCGAAAAAACTACTTCACCAAACGAACAATGGGATCCTCAATATCCTAAATTCCAAGTTCCAATTGACGCTAAAGTGGTACTTTGGAAAAATAAGCGCATTACTAGAAATGCTAAAACTAGCGACAACGCTAAAGAAACAATAAATGTGCCATGGTATACAAGACCTTCTGAAACTACTCGTAGTATGCTTGAAGAAATAGCTCAAAAAGGCAAAAATGCAGCACTGTGGCGAGTTTTGGTTGCTTTATCTATTCGTAGACTAGGTCCACCAACTGCACGTCTTATAGCGGCAAATTTTGGATCTTTAGACAATATTTCCAAAGCATCTATTGAAGAACTTACACAAATTGATGGAGTTGGTCCTGAAATTGCGCAAGCAGTATACAACTGGTTCCAGCAAGCTAAAGACCCTGCTAATTGGCAATTTGAAGTATTAAAATCGTGGCAAGAAGCAGGTGTAGTAGGGAAAGTTGAAACATCATCTTTCGCTCAAACATTAGTAGGTAAAACAATAGTTGTTACAGGATCTTTGCAAGGATTTACACGAGACAGCGCAAAAGAGGCTATAGTCTCAAGAGGCGGCAAAGCATCAGGATCAGTAAGCAAGAACACATATTGCGTTATTCTAGGCGAAAATGCAGGATCCAAGGCAACTAAAGCGCAAGAACTCGGCATTCCTATGCTTAACGAACAACAGTTTAATGCTCTTTTAAAAACTGGGAACTTAGAAGAAATACTACAAATTGCAAATAATACTGTGTCAAATCTCATTGCTGAGGAATCATAACGCATGAATACAAGTGAACTCGAAAAACAAGTTTACGATTTGCTGGGTAGCGTTATTGATCCAGAATTAGGTCGCTCTGTTACCGAATTAAATATGGTAACTGGAGTGCATGTGATAAAAAAAGCTGAAACTATTGATGCAACAAAGTTTGCTTATGATGTAGAAATAAATCTTGAACTTACTGTGCCAAATTGCCCTCTTGCAGAAGTGATTACAGGACGAGTTCAAGAAGTTATATCTAAATATCCTCAAGCAATACTCATACCGCACGTTAACGCTACTGCAATGAGTAAAACTAAATTAGAAAAGTTAGTTGCAGATTTAAAAGCTGAACGCAAAGAAAATCCATTTAATAAAGCTGGCACTCGCACGAGAATTTTTGCTATAGCTTCTGGAAAAGGCGGAGTGGGAAAATCTTCTATAACTGCTAATTTAGCTGCAACTTTTGCAGCATTAGGTTACGATACTGCAGCTATCGACGCCGATATTTACGGCTTTTCTTTACCGCGAATGTTTGGAGTTAATTCTCAACCAACAAATTTAAACGGAATGCTTATGCCTGTAGTTGCTTGGGGAGTAAAACTTATTTCTATTGGAATGTTTGCTGGAACCGATCGTGCTATTTTGTGGAGAGGGCCACGATTACAACGTTCTTTAGAACAGTTTCTTTCCGATGTTTGGTGGGGCAACCCCGATGTTTTACTTCTTGATTTAGCTCCAGGCACAGGAGATATGGCATTAGCTGTAGCGCAATCCTTACCAAACGTAGAGCTTGTTGTAGTAACAACTCCACAGCCTAGTGCATCAGATGTGGCAGTTAGATCAGGTCTTATGGCTTTGCAAATTCCTGTAAAAGTTCGCGGAGTTGTTGAGAACATGAGCTGGTTTGAAAATAACGGCGAGCGCTTAGAATTGTTTGGTTCAGGGGGAGGAAAGAGAGTAAGCGAACAACTTTGTAACGCTCTTGGCACTAATGTGCCTCTTTTAGCTCAACTTCCTTTAGATCCTGCGCTTAGAGAAACTGGTGAAGCAGGGCGACCTGCTGTTCTAACCGAAAATGGAAAATTGGCAGATTCTAATTTAGCTAATACTTTTATTCATTTAGCTAAATCTTTAATAAAAAACTCTTAAAAGCAAATAAATCTTAAAATACAGCCGAAAAATAAGTATGGGGTCGCTTGATTTTTAAGCAACCCCATACTTTTAATTAGTTATAAAACTAATTTACTTAACAGCGCTAAGCCACTGCTCTTTAGTAGCCTTTTCAGCTTCCAACTTAGCTTTACGCTTATTATCGGTTTCCTTAGCAATAGCAGCGTTAAGCTCTTCGAGTTGCGCTTCCAACTGTAAAGCAAAACTGGACTTACGAGCATTAGCTTCAGGATCAGCCTCACGCCAAGCAGCGTCTTCAACAGCCTTAATCTTTTTATCAACGTCGTTCAAGCGAGACTCAATACGACGCATATCTTCACGAGGAACGAAACCAATAGCATCCCATTCTTCCTGAATCTGAGACAAAGCCTTACGAGCCTTCTTAGCAGCTTCTTCATTTTCTACTGGCAACAAAGCCTCTGCTTTTACGAGCAAAGCTTCCTTCTTAGCAAGATTTTCGTGTTCTCCAGCATTAACCTTTTCACGGTCATTTTGACGAGCATGATAGAAAGCATCAGCAGCTTCGCGGAACTTAGCCCACAAAGCATCATCGTGCTGACGACCAGCATTGCCAGCTTTCTTCCAACGATCCATCAAAGCATTGAACTTCATAGAAGTTTCACGCCAATCTTTTGAATCTTTTAAGCTTTCAGCTTCTGCAATAATAGCTTCCTTAAGCTGCTTAGCAGTATTACGCACGTGCTCACGTTCTTTAACCCAAGAGTTACGAGCCTGAGAGAATGCAGAACGAGCCTTTGAAAAACGCTGCCACAAAGCATCGGCATCAGACTTATTTAAGTGAATAGTAGTACGCTGATGCTCCTGCCATTCGTCAAATAAAGCACGTAACTTATCGTTTAATTCACGCCAGTTTGTAGATTCATTCATTTGTGCTACTAACGATTCTGCACGTTCTACAATATTTGTACGTTCTTTCAAAGCTTTTTCTAGAGCTTCTTTTCGAGCTTTAGAGATTGCTTCCTTCTTTTCATTACCTTTTGCAGCCAATTCGGCGTGTCGCGCACGTAAAGCAGCAATATCGCCTACGGCAGCAGGATTTTCCAATTCAGCTTTCAAAGTATTAAGCGTTTCGTCAATTTCTTTTGCTTTTACATTGGAAGCTTCCAAGCGCTTAGCGAAAAGATCAAGCTTAATCTTCAAATCAAGATAACGATGAATATAGAAAGTCAACGCTTCTTCAGGAGTGCCAGTGGAGTATTGACCAACCTCACGCTCAACACCGTTTTCAGTAACGTAAACAGTGCCATTTTCATCAACACGGCCAAAGGTTTTTGCGGCTTTAATATCCTCTTCACTATAAGAAATGGTTGGTGCTTGAGCAACAACACGAGTCTTATGCGCGAAGCTTGCTGGAGATGGAGCAACTGGCTTTGGCGCGGTAGTAGTTTTAGTAGTTTCTTCAGGTTTAGACTGTTCGGTCACGGGACGACTCCTTACAGCAGATGCACGGTAACATTGTTACGAATAAGTATGACGGTAAGCCATGATTTTTCCGCAACACCACCTATTATAGTGGACATGGTACAAGGCTCATCAATATCGGGTTTCCCTGAATGGCTTCCTAGTGAACGCGCTGTTGAACAGCAAGTAATTGACACACTAAGAGAAGTGTTTGAACTCAACGGTTTTATTGGAATTGAAACGCGTGCAGTAGAACAGGGTTCAAGCTTATTAAAAAAAGGCGAAACCAGTAAAGAAATTTATTTATTATCGCGTTTACAAGAAGTTGGTCACGAATCCGACACTCCTGTAGAAGAACGCATTGGCTTACATTTCGATTTAACAGTTCCACTCAGCCGTTACGTCGTTGAGCATACTGGCGATTTGACGTTCCCATTTAAGCGCTGGCAAATGCAAAAAGTTTGGCGAGGGGAGCGTCCACAAGAAGGTCGTTTCCGTGAGTTTGTTCAAGCAGATATCGATGTCGTAGGAAATGGCGAATTACCTTCACACTACGAAGTTGAACTTCCACTTGTTATGGTTGAAGCTCTTGAGCGTTTACGTAAGTTTGGTCTTCCTAAGGCAACTGTTCATGCTAATAATCGAAAGCTTTCTGAAGGTTTTTATCGCGGTATTGGATTAAGCGATATCGAGGGAGTTCTTCGAGAAATCGATAAGCTAGACAAAATTGGCGCTGAAGAAGTATCCAAGCTTTTGGTAAAAGAATGCGGCGCTACGGCTTCTCAAGCTGATGCATGCTTAGAATTAGCTGAACTTACTGCCGAAACAGGAGATGAGTTGAAGTCTCGTTTCAACGAATTATGCGATAAGCATAATATTTCTCGAAGTGATGATAACGAGTCTTACGTTTTAGCTTCTCAAGGTGTTGAAACTCTTGCGATGATTGTAGACGAAGCAGCACGTATTCGCCCAGGCGCTGTTGTTGCTGATTTGAAGATTGCTCGTGGACTTGACTACTATACTGGTTCTGTTTACGAAACTTTCCTTGATAATGCAGCATCTCTTGGTTCAATTTGCTCTGGTGGACGTTACGATAATTTAGTTTCACAGGGCAAGAAGAAGTATCCAGGCGTAGGACTTTCAATTGGCATGTCTCGACTGCTTTCTTATATGCTTCACACTGCAGGAGCTACTGTTTCCCGAGTTTCTCCTGCTGCAGTACTTGTTGCAGTGTGGAATGAAGAAGATCGTCCTGCATGCAATGCTATTGCTAAAACTTTACGAGATCGAGGCATTGCAGCAGATGTTGCTCCTAGCGCAGCAAAGCTTGGTAAGCAAATAAAATATGCTGACAAGCTCGGCATTCCTTATGTGTGGTTCCCTGCTGATAGCACTGAATCAGAGTCATCTCACGATGAAGTAAAAAATATTATTACTGGCGAACAGGAAACCGCGGATGCCACGTCTTGGCAACCGGATACTGTTTATGCCCGGCAGACAGTTTCTTGCGCTAAATAATGTTCTTGCAAATTTGCTTGAATATTGTGCGCAAAATCATGTCAATAGAAACAAATGAATATATCAATTAGATTGTAGAGGAAGTGGACTTATGAGCCAGACGGCGTATCGCACACATCATGCCGTTGAAGTGACTGAAGAATTAGTCGGGCAAAAAGTAACCATCGCTGGTTGGGTTGATCGTCGCCGCGATCATGGTGGAGTTGCCTTTGTTGATGTCCGTGATAACACAGGCTTAGTGCAAGTTGTTATTTACGATGAAGAAACTGCACGACCATTGCGTAGTGAATTCGTTGTGCAAGTGACCGGCGAAGTTCGCTTGCGTCCAGATGGCAACGAAAACGATCATTTAGCAACCGGTAAAATTGAGATTGTTGCAGAAACTGTTACTATTCTCGCAAAGTCAGACGCTTTGCCATTCCAGGTTTCAACAGCTTTGGAAAACGAGTCCGAGAACAAGCTTCCAAGCGAAGATGTTCGTTTGAAGTATCGTTACCTTGATTTGCGTCGCCCATCTATGCAGCGCAATTTGAAGCTTCGCTCTGATATGGCTAAGGCTGCCCGCCATGCTTTGGAAGACATGAACTTTACTGAAGTTGAAACACCAACTTTCATTAAGTCAACTCCTGAAGGTGCTCGCGACTTCGTTGTTCCAGCACGATTGGTTCCAGGCTCTTGGTACGCACTTCCACAGTCTCCTCAGCTTCTAAAGCAGTTGCTCATGGTTTCTGGCGTCGAGCGCTACTATCAGCTTGCTCGTTGCTATCGCGACGAAGACTTCCGTGCAGATCGTCAGCCTGAGTTCACTCAGCTTGATATGGAAATGAGCTTTGCAAGCCAGGAAGATGTTATGGCTATGGCAGAGCGCGTTATTGCTGCTATTTGGAAGGAAGCTGGTCACGAGATTACTCTTCCTTTGCCTCGTATTACTTGGCAGGAAGCAATGGATAAGTATGGTTCCGATAAGCCTGATTTGCGTTTTGGAAACCCACTTATTGAGTTGACTGACTACTTTAAGAACACTCCATTCCGCGTGTTCCAAGCTTCATACGTTGGCGCTGTGCTCTTTAAGGGCGGTGCTGCAACTCCTCGTCGCCAATTTGACGCTTGGCAGGATTGGGCTAAGCAGCGTGGAGCTAAGGGATTGGCTTACGTTGTGTTTGGTGAAGATGGCGAGTTAAAGGGTCCTGTTGCTAAGAATCTTAGTGAAGAAGAGCGCGCAGGTCTTAAGGAAGCTGTTGGAGCAGAAGATGGCGATGCAGTGTTCTTCGCAGCAGGTTCTCGCGAGTCTTCGCAGCTTTTGCTCGGCGCAGTGCGCGTTGAACTTGCTAGCCGCGCAGGATTGCTTCACCCAGATGAGTTTGCTTTCACTTGGGTTGTTGACTTCCCACTATTTAAGCGCACTGATGATCCAGATGATGACGACGTTGCCGTTGGTCACTCAAAGTGGACTTCTATGCACCATCCGTTTACAATGCCATCTGCTGATTGGATTGATAAGTTTGATAAAGATCCAGAGCACGCTATGAGCGATTCTTACGATATCGTGTGCAACGGTAATGAAATGGGCGGCGGATCCGTTCGTATCCACCGCGACGATATTCAAGATCGTGTGCTTAATGTTCTTGGAATCGATAAGGCTGAAGCTGACGAAAAGTTCGGCTTCTTGCTTGAAGCTTTCAAGTATGGTGCTCCACCTCACGCCGGTATTGCTTTGGGTTGGGATCGTACTGCTGCAATTTTGGCAGGCGCAAGCTCAATCCGCGACGTAATTGCATTCCCTAAGGCTGGCGGCGGTCGAGATCCTCTAACCGGCGCTCCTGCTCCAATTTCTGACGAGCAGCGTGCTGAAACTGGTGTTGATTACGATCCAGAAGAAGACGAGTAAATAAAAATACTTGTAAAAAATGTTATTGACAAGCCGTTGATTGTTGATTTTATGATCACAATCAACGGCTTTTTTGTAACGTAAGAGTTACAAAACGTAACGATAGTGATAAATAGCCGTAACACAGATTAGCTAAACTTCTTGTTATGGATAAGCAAGTATCAAAGTCAAATCCAAACGCCGAGGATATGACTAATCGCACTATTTCAGTGCAAAAAGCGGCAAATCCCCTCGTAGAACTAAGTCATGTCGAAAAGCATTATGGAAAACTTCATGTGCTTAAAGACATCAATCTGACCGTTAACAAAGGCGAAGTACTAGTTATTATCGGTCCATCTGGTTCTGGTAAATCGACAATGTGTCGCACAATTAACCGTCTCGAAACTATTGATTCAGGTGACATACGTATTGACGGTGAGCCACTTCCTCAAGAAGGAAAAGAACTTGCAGCTTTGCGAGCAGAAGTTGGTATGGTATTCCAGTCCTTTAATCTTTTCGCTAACAAGACTATTTTGGAAAATGTTAATCTTGCCCCAATGAAAGTGCGCCATATGGATCAGCAAAGTGCTGAATCTCTTGCTATGGAATTGCTCACTCGAGTCGGAGTTGATAATCAAGCAAACAAAATGCCTTCACAACTTTCCGGCGGCCAGCAGCAGCGTGTTGCAATTGCTCGAGCTCTTGCTATGCAGCCAAAAGTTATGCTTTTTGACGAGCCTACATCTGCACTAGATCCGGAAATGGTCAATGAAGTTCTTGATGTCATGGTTGAGCTTGCAAAAGAAGGCATGACTATGATTTGTGTTACCCACGAAATGGGATTTGCACGCAAGGCAGCTGACAGAATTGTATTTATGGCAGATGGTCAAATTCTTGAACAAGGCACTCCTGAAGAATTCTTTGAACATCCAAAAACTGATCGTGCAAAAGATTTCCTTTCCAAGATTCTTACGCATTAATCTGCTTTTTTGTTTTATCTTTCAGTAAAAATTCTGAAACTTTAAAACAGTTCTTACGAAGGGAAAAGATATGAAAATATTACAAAATCGCATTTTTCGTGCGATACTAGCGATGCTTTGTACCGTATGCTGCGTTATGCCGCTTACAGCTTGCGATCGTAGCGATGGTAAAAAAGTCATACGCATTGGTATTAAATTCGATCAGCCTGGTATGGGTTTCAAAAAATCAGGAACTTACGTTGGATTTGACGTTGATGTTGCTAAGTACGTTGCCAAAAAGCTCGGCTATTCAGAAGATCAAATCGTATGGAAAGAATCACCATCTAAACAGCGTGAAACAATGCTTCAAAACGGTGATGTAGATATGATTGTTGCAACATATTCCATTACTGACGCTCGCAAGAAAATGGTTTCGTTTGCAGGACCTTACTTTATTGCCGGTCAGGATTTGCTAATTCGAAAAGATGAGCATAAAGTAAGCGGTCCAAATGATTTGGACGGAAAGCGTTTATGCTCAGTTTCAGGCTCAACATCTGCAATTGCTATTAAGGAGCGTTACTCTTCAAAGGTACAGCTTATGCAACAGCCTGGTTATGCAGAATGTGCAACTGCATTATTCTCAGGAATTGTAGATGCTGTAACTACCGACGACATTATTCTTGCTGGTTTAGCAACCGCTTCTCGAGGTCGTTTAAAGCTTGTAGGCAAGCCATTTACCGCAGAATATTACGGAATTGGTATTAAAAAAGGAAATACAGGCTTAGCTAAGAAAATTAATGCAGCCTTAAAAGACATGATTCGTAACGGATCATGGAAAAGAGCTCTAGACGACAATTTACGAGGCACTGGCTTTAAGCCGAACGCAAAGTATAATCCGCCAATTCCTCAAGAAGGAGAGAAGTAATATGCAAGATTTTATGCAGCTATTTACCTCCTACAATATTCCAGGAGCATTCTTGGTTAATATTGAAATAACTTTATGGAGTGTACTTTTTTCATCAATTATTGGCGTAATTCTTGTTACTATGCGCATTTGCCCTGTTTCATCATTACGCATGATTGCTACAGTTTATGTTGAATTGTTTAAAAACATGCCACTTACCATCATTATGGTTTTCATGGTTTTAGGCGTTTACGCTCAGCTTAAGATAGGATTCTCCTCAATTTTTGAAGTGAATTTCTTCTGGCTGGCAGTTGCCGGATTGTCGCTTTATACTGCAGCATTTGTTTGCGAATCATTGAGATCTGGTCTTAATACCGTGCCTGTTGGTCAAGCAGAAGCTTGCCGCGCCCTTGGATTAAATTTCTTCCAATCTGCAACACAAGTAATTCTTCCACAAACTTTCTGCGGTTCAGTAGCACCATTAGGTAATACATTTATTGCTTTGCTTAAGAATTCTACAGTTGCTGCTGCAGCATCAGTTGCCACTGAGACTTCAACAATGATGAGCGAAATGATTGAGAAACATGCAGATTTGATTGTTCCAATCTTCTTAATTTTCGCTTGCGGATACATTATGCTCATCATTCCTATCGGCATTTTGACTACTTATTTGTCAAATAAACTTGCTGTGAGAAGGTGATAACAATGGCTAAACAACGTGAACAATCATTATTATTCGATGCTCCAGGTCCAAAAGCTCTTAAGAAAATTCGCATAGCTAATATTATTGCCGGTTGCATTTTTGTTATTTGCATTATTGCTATTCTCGTTCGTTTGAGCAATCCTCCAGAGGGAGAAAACCAACTTTCTTGGACGCTTTGGAATCCTGCACTCGAATCTGAGGCCTGGGTTGATTTTTATCTTCCTGGATTATGGATGACACTAAAAGCATCGTTACTTGCAGTAGTTGGTTCTATTGTATTTGGCTTATTCTTCGGACTTTGCCGTTTACTACCTAATTTTATTATTCGTAGTATTTCCGCAATAGTAGTAGAATTTTGCCGCGCAGTACCAGTATTGATGCTTATGATTTTCTTGTGGAGAGCATTCGCACTTTCTGGTATGAAAGAATCATCATACTGGGCTGTTGTTTTGGCACTGATTATGTATAACGGTTCTGTTGTTGCAGAACTTGTTAGATCAGGTGTTGGCAACTTGCCAAACGGTCAAAGAGAAGCTTCACTTGCATTAGGATTGAGCGAGTACCAATCATTGACACAAATTGAAATGCCTCAGGCAATTATTGCTATGATGCCTGCAGCAGTAACTCAGCTTGTAGTTGTTTTGAAGGATACTGCACTTGGTTCAATTATTATGTACACTGATTTGCTTCAGGAATCGCGCAGACTCGGATCAATGTACTTTAATATTTTGCAAACATTAAGCGTTGCAGCAGTAATATATTTCCTTATTTGCTTGGCATTGTCTTGGTTTGCACAATGGTTGCCATCGCACTTGAAGAATCGAACTGCCGCTCCAACAGAACCAGAGCCTGTTGCTCCAATTGCTATTATGGATCCTTCTAATGTGAACCAAATGGCAGTTGCTAGCGAAGTTAAAGAGCTTCCTTATGGCGGTACTCCACGTAAGTATCACGTACATCATCGCGGTACGAACGCTTCTATTCACCATTGGCGCCACACTCGTTACTTGCAAGGCTACGACGAGCATCATCTAAAAACTGGCGATGAACCGGAAGAAAATGATGACAACAATGCAGAAAATAACTAAATTTCATATTTAGTGGTGTTTAGTAGCAAATTTTCTCATAAGCGCAGTCGGTATTTATTATTGGCTGCGCTTATTATTTTCTATCTTGCAATTTCTAACTTTGGTAGAATCATAATAGTATTTCAAAATAACCGTTAAAAGCAATATTTGCGCAGCAACGCACAAATCGCTAAACTATTAAGGTCACATGCATACGAGGAGGCTTTTACATGGATGACGCGTTTGAGTTGTCCGCTGCAAAGATGCGCGAACAAGGCATGAGCGAAATTGCTATTGAACAATTTAAACACTTATATAATGCTTGGAATTTAGATAAATCAGGGGATAAGTCTGCGGAGTTTATTCGCGAGAGCACGGTTGAGCCTATTAAAAGCGTTCCAACTTTCCACGAAATTTACGAAACTATTGATCACGACAAAGCTGTTAACGCATTCGCAAAAACTGCTTTTATTAAATTAAATGGCGGTTTGGGAACATCTATGGGCTTGTCTTGCGCAAAATCTTTACTACCAGTTCGTAGGCATAAAGCTCGCCAAATGCGCTTTATTGATATTATTATTGGACAAGTTCTTACAGCTCGTCAACGATTAGGAGTTAATCTTCCGCTTATTTTCATGAATTCTTTCCGCACGTCTCATGATACTTTGCAAGTACTAAAACGCAATCGCAAGTTTGTGCAAGACAATATTCCTGTAGAAATTATTCAACATCAAGAACCAAAATTAGTAGAGGAAACTGGAGAACCGGTTTCTCACAAGGAAGATCAATCTCTTGAATGGTGCCCTCCAGGTCACGGCGATATTTTTTCAACTCTGTGTGAATCTGATTTATTGCATACTCTTAAAGAAAATGGAATTGAGTATTTGTTTATTTCAAATTCTGACAATTTAGGTGCTAGACCGTCGCGCACTCTTGCTCAACATTTTGAAAATACTGGCGCACCTATCATGATTGAGGTTGCGAAGCGAACTCAAGCAGATCGTAAGGGCGGTCACATTGTTAGGGACGCGAAAACAGGAAGACTAATGCTACGAGAAATGACACAGGTTCATCCTGAGGATCGTAGAAGCGCACAAAGCATTAAAAAACATCCATACTTCAACACAAATAATATTTGGGTTCGTGTAGATGCTCTAGAAAAAAAGTTAAAAGAGCACAAAGGGATTTTGCCTTTGCCTGTTATTTTTAATCACAAAACTGTTGACCCAACTGACGAAAGCAGCACTCCGGTAGTGCAATTGGAAACAGCAATGGGAGCAATAGCTTCACTTTTCGATGACGCAATTTGCGTAGAAGTTGATCGCATGCGTTTCTTGCCTGTTAAAACAACGAATGACTTATTTATTATGCGATCAGATAGATTCCATCTTACTGATTCATATGAAATGGAAGATGGTAACTATATATTTCCTGATATTGATTTGGATCCACGTTATTACAAAAACATCAATGATTTCAACGAAAGATTCCCATATTCTGTTCCAGCTTTAGCTGCTGCAAAATCAGTAACTATTAGGGGAGATTGGACATTTGGAAACCAAGTTTCAATGTTTGCTGACGCTGTTTTAGAAGATACAGGAGAACCAAGTTATGTGCCAAATGGAGAATTCGTGGGACCGCAAGGAATTGAACCAGACTCTTGGGTTTAAAGCAGATTTCTTGCAAATATGCGATTTTTATTGATAGTAAATAAAATTATCTATAAAAAAGTTATATGGCGTGTCGCGAAAAAATGGCGTATTTTCAACGTTGTTGATGTTCGTGTGAATAAAAAATATATAATTATTAGAAGTTTTTTAAAAAAATGTCCACACGTACCGCAAAACACCATTAAAATAGAAAAGGTGTGCGCAATATTGCAACACAAGTTTTGCTGCATTTCGTAGTCGCTTGTATGCAAGGCGCATAAGTAAATTGATACAAACATGATACGTGAGGACTAATGGTAGAAGGAAGCAACGGAAGGCGACGTTTTTCCGACAAATGGGGCAAACACGAGTTAGATGTACTCGCTGTATTGTCTTCCGCATTCCCGCAATGGCTGACTTCGCGTCAAATTGCACAGCGCGTAAAGGCATATGCAGATTCATACGGTGAGCTTGCAGATCAAGCAGCTAAAGCAGCATTCGCAAAACAGTTCCAGCGAGATCGCGCAAAGCTTGCTGCTATGGGTATTGCAATAGAGTCTAGGCAGCCAGAATATTCTTCGAAGTCCGAAGGTCAAGACTTTGCGTCTTATCGTTTGCAATTAGGCGATGAGCCTCGCGTACGTTTACGTTTCGACCAATCTGAATTACCAGTTTTAGCTGCAGCAAATTATCTTGCTCGTTCAATGTCTATTTCTTCTCTTGATTCAGGTCAACACGGGCAACAGCGCACCTCTCGCACTGCTCCTAGAGTTCCACAAACTCCTATTCCTGGCTTAGGATTAGATTCAATCGCACCTGGTCTTGGAACACAGATGCTACCTGATTCATTGGTAAAAGTTATTGATTCTCGCAGATTTGCCGCAACTGTGGATGTCGATGGTGAACATTTAAACGTTGCTTATACTGATGCTGACGATTTAGCGATGTTTGTGCTAGAACATCCTGGATCTAGCGTAGTAAGCCCTCAAGAAGCAGTTGATGCTTTCCATCGCCGTTTGCACGCAGCAGTTAATTTTGCTCAATATGACGAAAATGAGCAAAAAGATGAAGAAGGTGCTATACAAGAAGCGCAAAATATTGAAGAACAAAATAGCAACACTGATAAATCGCATACCAAAAAAGGCTCTTCATTCCAAACTGGAAGTGAAGTAGATCGTAGGCTTCGATTGATGCTTTTCTTGTCTGCTCATCTTGGAGAGGAATTCCCATTAGACGAGCTTGCTGAGCGTTTTATTGGTAGACCAAAAAGCGATGATGAACTTCGTCGATTTGTTACAATTCTTCACAAGGATATAAATACTCTTACTACTGTTTCTGACGATGGGGAAATGGCCGGAAGTCAATTCTTTGATATAGATTGGACTCTTCTTGAGAACGAGGGAATTGTTTCTGCTACTAACTCTTTAGGATTGGAAAGACTTGCTGGAATTTCACAGCAATATTTGAGCATGCTTACTGCGTCTGCTAATTATTTGGCGCATTCCTTGCTTTTGCCTATTGAACAGCGCACACAAGCTGAATCCTTGTATAAGCGTCTTCGCCGTCATGTTCTTCCTGGTCAAACTCCATGGCTGAGTTTAACAGGTTACGAAATTGAGCCTCGAAATTGTTCTATTGTTCGTAGTGCTATTAACTCTGGATCTTTACTAGATATGGAATACACTGACGGGGCAGGACGTATTCGTCGCAAGATTGTTGCACCGTCGAAGATTTACGTTGATGAAGGCGTTTACTATGTTGCAGTATGGACTGATGTAGAGCAGCAAACACCAGAAGATAAACGTGAATTTGTTGCTAAAGATACGACAATTAATAAAGCGAATGGATTGCCTCGCATTTGGCAAGTTCTTCGCGTAGCACGTATTGAACGTGCAGAAGTTGTAGAGCCTGTATCTCAAGTTAAAATTCCAGATGTGCCAGTTAGTGAACTTCGCAAGTGGAGCTTTGATAACGGAACTGAAACTTGCTTCATTACCGATGAAACAGAATTGAACTTTTTGAAGAATCTTTCTGGAGCCACTATGGAAACTTGTGGCAGCGGAGTAAAAGTCCATCTTACTGTTTCTTCTGATTCATGGTTCGTTGCTTTTTGCATTGCTCACGCACGTCATATTACAGCTGTTGCTCCTGAAACATTGCGCAGTATGATTATTGCTCGCGCTCAACGTGAATTAAGCGTTAATCACGCTGATAATGCGAATACAGAGGAATAACAATGCCTTGGTGGATTTGGCTACTCATAACAGTTTTTATGCTGATAATGGTAGCGCTAGGAGTTGTTATTGTCGTTTTAAGCGCAATAAAAATAGCTAAGGTCTGTTTTGGTATTTCCGAAAACGTTTCTTCTAGATTTGAACGTTTGCATGAACCAAATAAAGAAGATAATGAAAATCCTCGAGATCCATTATTTACACTTCCTATTAAAGATGCAACGAATCGATATGAGCGAACGCACACAAAAGTTATTGAGCGTCATCAAAAAATTCGCGAAAATCACCGTAAAATATGGCAGCATTGGGATAAAAAATCTCTTCGCGAAGAAGACATTCAGCTATAGCATATAAGAAAGCGACTAATACTTTTTATGTCTCATTTATCACAGAAAAAAGACTGCAAAAATAAATCAGGCAATCCAACTGACTGCAATGAGAATGATGTAGTATTATCTCCTTCACAACGTTTCGCAGCTTTTAAAAATACAATGAAGCACGAGCACTCGATGGCATCTAAATTTGAGCGTTCTTTGTCTTTTGAACTTGATGATTTTCAACTTGAAGCTATTGATGCACTAGAAAATGACAATAATGTTTTAGTTGCTGCTCCTACTGGAGCTGGTAAAACTGTTGTTGCGGATTTTGCTGTATTTCTTGCGCAAAATCGCAATGTAAAAGCTTTTTACACAACGCCTATTAAAGCTTTAAGTAATCAAAAATATCACGATTTCTGCGAACTATACGGCTCAGACAGAGTAGGGTTATTAACTGGAGATACTTCTGTAAATCCTGAAGCAGACATTGTTGTAATGACTACTGAAGTTTTAAGAAATATGCTTTACGAGCATTCGATTACGTTGCAATCCTTAGGTTTTGTCGTTCTTGATGAAATTCATTATCTTGCAGATAAATTCCGCGGAGCTGTGTGGGAGGAAGTTATTATTCACCTTCCGAAATCGGTGAAAATTATTGGGTTGTCTGCAACTGTTTCAAATGTTGAAGATTTTTCTGCATGGCTAGAATCAGTGCGTGGAGAAACTCATTTGGTTGTCGACGAACACAGACCTGTGCCTTTAGAAAGACATGTTGTTATTCAAGAGGATTCTGCAACTGAGCCTGAGTTACTCGATTTATACGACCATGACAATAATGGAAACGTAACTAAGCGCGTTAACCCTGCATTGACTAGGAAACTTAATGAATTCGAGTACCGAGCTCGTCGCCGTAAAGAATCTTACAGCGATAGCAAATACCGTTACAGAAAAGGTAAGAAACACAGAGTTAACGGGGGAGTTGCACAGTTAGATAAATGCGCGAAACGACATACTCCTCGCCGCTGGGCTGTTATTGACGAATTAGATTACCTAGGAATGCTGCCAGGAATTTATTTTATCTTCTCTCGTTCCGGATGCGATCAAGCTGTTCAACAATGTTTAAACGCAGGATTAATACTTACCTCTGATGAAGAAATGTACGAAATACGTAAAATTGTCGACAGTATGGTTGCAAATCAACTTTCTAAAGAAGATTTACACGCTTTAAGCTTTGAACGTTTTCGTTTTGCTCTCGAACAAGGATTTGCAGCACATCATGCCGGTATGATTGCATTATTCCGTCACATTGTTGAAACACTATTTGAACGCGGACTTATTAAAGTTGTTTTTGCAACAGAAACACTTGCTTTAGGCTTAAATATGCCAGCTCGAAGCGTTGTTGTAGAAAAGCTAGTAAAATTTGACGGCACTGGGCATGTACCTCTTACGCCTGGAGAATTTACGCAACTTACAGGTCGTGCTGGAAGACGTGGAATTGACGATATTGGTTACGCAATTCTTGTAGATCATGCTGATTTCGTCCCTCAACAAGCTGCAGCACTTTCTAGTAAACGCGTATACCCGCTACATTCCAGCTTCGTTCCTACGTTTAATATGGCAGTTAATTTGCTGAACTCAAGCGATGCAGACACTGCTAGAACAACACTAGATCGTTCTTTTGCTCAATGGGAAGCTAATGCTTCTGCTGAACGTTTACATAATCGCATGAACGAACTTGAAACAGCTCTTAAAGGCTATGAAGAAGCATTCCACTGCGAACATGGAGATTTTGCTGAATTCTTACAATTACGCATGAAGCTTAAAGAAGCTCAACACGATCAACGCCGTAAACTTAAACATACTTTATTCCGCACAGATGCAGAACGCACAGCAGCGTTTAAAGCGTTGGATGATGTTATTGCAAATCTTAGAGAAGCTGAGCGAACGCATCCGTGTGCAGGTTGTGCAGATATTCAACAACATTTGCGTTGGGGCTACCATTGGATTAGAGAACATAAGGAACTTGATCAAGTACGTGAACGCTACGAATCTCGTACTGGTTCTGTTGCTAGAACTTTTGACCATATTTGTGACGTATTGTACAGTTTGGATTATTTACAATCTGAAGATTCTTCACAAAACCAAATTTTGCACCTTACTGAGCGCGGTCAATTGTTAAGAAGGTTGTATAACGAACTAGACATTGTATTTGCTGAAGCTATTTGCGAAGGAATTTTTAATGATCTTTCGCCGCTTGAATTATTATCGTGCTTGTCTGCATTAGTTTATGAATCTAGAGGACCTGCAGGGGGAGAACCTAGACGATATCCAGGCGGCAAGGATGGCGCGATATTTAATACAGTATTGCGAATGAAAGAATTATTTATGCGTACTAGCGCATTATGCGCAGACGCTCATTTGCCAGCGTTAAGACCGCTTGAATTTGGTGCTGTAGATATTATGTACGATTGGGCTAATGGTGCTGATCTAGCTGAAATTTTGCGCAATACCGACAGCACTGGAGGAGATTTCGTGCGTCAAACTAAACGTCTTATTGATTTACTTACTCAACTTTTTGCAACAGGAGAATATTTACAAGCTATAGATGGCGTAGATAAAAATCTTGCTTCATGCGCTTATGAAGCTGCAAAACTATTAAACCGTGGAGTTGTAGCATACTCAGATGTATAAGTATGAGCATATACAAATAAAATGCATGTATTTTGTATATATAAATCGTTTTTATATATATAGTCCGTGCAATTCGGTAATTTTATAAAGTACTACACAAGGAGATACTATGGCAGAACGCAGTTTACGCGGTATGAGCATTGGTGCGAAATCATTGGAATCTGACGATAATGTAGATTTCGCTGCACGAAATGATGTTGTGTATGTGTGCCCAAAGGGGCATCGCACGATTCTTCCTTTTGCTCAAGGCGCAGAAATTCCTGAAGAGTGGGAATGCCGCTGCGGCACGATTGCACATCGCGAAGGCGACGATGATCGCCCAGATGATGATTTCAACAAGCCGTCTAGGACGCATTGGGATATGCTGCTTGAACGTCGTAGTGAAGAAGAATTAAAAACTTTACTAGACAAGCGTCTAAAAATGCATCATGAGGGCTGGATTCCTGACTATGAGTGAATTCTCAGTGTCTTCAGGATGTACTAGTCGTCACATTATTCTGCTTGATCTTGATGGCACATTAACAAAGTCAGATGCTGGTATTATTACTTGCGCAAAGCTTGCATTGAAAGAGTTGAAACAGCCTATTCCGGACGATGCTGAAATGCACCGTTTTATAGGTCCTTCAATTTTAGAATCTCTTCAACGCAATAATGTGCCTGAATCGCTGCTAGCAAAGGGACTTGCTACGTATCGCAAGTATTATTCTGAAGTAGCAACTTTTGATGATCCTAATAATCCTGGTACAAAAATTTCAGGATGCCTACTTAACAAAGTATACGATGGAATACTTGAGCAACTCACAAAACTTCGTGAAGCTGGATATTATTTAGCAACCGCATCTTGCAAGCCAGAATATCAAGTAAAGCCTATTTGCGATTATTTTGGTTTAACGAAGTATCTTGACGGAATTTATGGCGCGAGTAAAGATATGTCGCGTATTAGCAAAACTCAAGTTATTCGTTATGTTTTTGATGTGATTGATTACAATCCAGAAAAAGGCGACAGAGCTTTGATGGTTGGCGACCGTTGGACTGATGCTGATGGAGCAAAAGATTGCGGCTTGGATTGCTTGGGATGCGCATGGGGTTATGCTGAGCCTGGAGAGCTTGAAGCACACGGATCTTACAGAATTATTGATAGCGTAAGCGAATTAAGCACTGCAATTTGCGAATATTTCGCTTAATCTAATCAGAATTTTTGTCGTAACGGCTTTTTCTTTACACGTGCGTAAAGTTTCGGTCGGATTTTAGTGAGAAAACGACAGTTTCTTTACAACGCTGCACAGTTTCTGCCGGTTGAGCTTATTATTTGACTAGATTTACTTGATATTTATCCGATAATGTACGTTATGTCAAATTAGAGATAAATAATCAAACACAACCAACAAAATCTCAACTACTATCAAATAATATCCCTACGATACTTCTTACTAAATAATCTAAGACTTGCAACTTCGGTACGCACAAAATAGCATTGCAAAAATATTGACAAAAATAAGCGCGATAATAATCACATATGACGTAATCAGCGTTGATCTCATTAATAACCAATAATCATCGCGAACAAATCCAAAATCGCGAACAATATGTAAAAGCATGTACGCAAGCATTGCGCAAGGAAGCCCACAACAATGCGTAATAACAATACTCCAAGGCATTAAACCAATAGAATTTCTCTTATTACTATTGCTAATACTATTTGCCTTCAAATAAGCATTTTTTCGAAATTTTACTAAAAAACGCACGCAAGCAAATAAACTATAGAAAAACAATGATACTGAAGCAAACCAGCAAATAACAGCGATAATAACAACTACAAACATGCCATTATCCCCACGTTTCCTGAACAAGACTCCATGAGTTTGAAGATGTATGAGAAGTAGGTTTTGAATAAGATTTGCGAGTAGACTTACTACTTTTTTCTTCAACTTGCGTAGCATCAACAGAATTTTCAGAAGATAAGTCCTCTTCAACTCTAGAAACAATGCGGCCAACAGCAATAGCAAATACTGCTAAACCAGAAGCAAGCATACTACGCATATTATCTTGATTCTCATCGCACTCTTGAACAGATTGACCATCACAAATAATAGTCATATTTCTCAAACGCTCTTCTGAGTATCGATTAAGAAAAATAATAGCCGTAGTAACATTAACTAAATTAACGCCAGCATCAAGCAGCCTTTTAGCTACAGCCATAATCGCAATATCCTTAAAAGAATACAAACGACGAGAACCAGAACCGCTAGATGCATGAATTGAAGGCTCTATAATGCTTTTACGAGCCCAATAATCGAGTTGCCGGTAAAAGTAATACCGGCAACCTTCATAGCGACACTACCACGGTATCCTGAAGCGTGATCAGCAGACAGAGAAAAATTAAAAAGCTCCCCCTGTACTGCGTTAATCACATTATCGGACTGTGACTGCGTCATGTGCGAAAAATACCAGTCTGAATTTGCCAATCATAATTTCATCGCCATTATGCAGCACTGATTCATCAACACGTTCACGATTTACATACGTACCATTTAGACTTCCAGAATCTGAAATGCTAAACACGCCATTATGGCGCTTAAACACTGCATGAGCACGCGAAACAGTAGAATCATCTAACAAAATATCAGCATGCGAATCGCGCCCAACTGTTACTAAGTCTTCATCGAGAAGATAGCGAGAACCAGACACTGCTCCCCTAGTTGAAATCAACAACGCAGTACCAGGACGTAGTTTCGCTATAGTATCAAAATCATCCTGCTGCATAGGACGATCTGAAGTTGTATTCATTGGAATATGAATAGCTGGCATACCAATAATAGTGGTTTCGCCAGCTGTAGGAATCGGTTCAGTCATACTTGCTATTCTACCTTGTTACTCGACTGGTTTTGCATATTCGTACTGTTTTGGTTCGCGTGTCGAAGTAATTTCTACCTCATCAGGCACTGAAACCATTACAGAAGAACCAAATTTAATTTTTAAACGCGACCCAACACCGCCTGCAATATTAACAGCATTTTGCAAATTCTGAGGGTCACCAATTGCTTTCACAATATAAGGAGGATCAATCATAATATTGTCACATATAAGACCATGCTTAGTTTGTGAAATATAGCTTGAAGTAACTATTCTCACACCGTTAATAGACATAACTTCTACGCCAGCATTTCGCAATTCCTCTATTAGCTGAAACATCGTAGCGGCATCAATATTCTCTTTTTCACCTGCGGTAATGTGAACTACAATACCTTTACCTACTGCCGGCAGACGTCCAGAAATAAGACCATTTGCTTGAGCATTCTGCTGAGCAATGCGACGAGCTTCATCTTGTTTATCTACTGCTTCACGCAACGAATTAAGCTGACCTGTTAATTCACTTTTTCGGCTTTCCAAACTCTGAATTTGAGAATGAGTTTCTGTAATAAGACGTGTCAACTCCTCTTCACTCATTGTTTCATACAAAAGTGAGTTACTACGATTAACTTGAATCATGTACGCAAAACCTAATAAAGCGCAGAGCAACATCATTAAAAAGCCCGTAAATATACGCGCCCGCGTCACATGACCACTTAGTGAAGATTTTACTTTACGATGAACTGCTGGGAAAGATCCAGTTTGAGTTTCATCACTTTCACGATCATGCGCTTTTTGACGACGCATTTTATGAAGAATATCATCACCTTGTGGAGAATGAGAAAACATTGAAACCATATGCTAACTCCTGAAGATGAAACGACGAATTGCAGAAACGTTAGAGAAAATACGAATTCCTAAAACAACGATAACTGCAGTTTGTAATTGTGCACCTACACCAAGCTGATTTCCAAGTAAAACAAGCAACGTAGCTGCTATAACGTTTGAGAAGAATGAAATAACAAAAACTTTATCCGAAAAGTTTCTCTCAAAATATGCACGTGCGGCACCAAGCAACGCATCTAGTGCTGCAACGACCATAATAGGTAAATAAGGCTGAATGACAATAGGAATATCTGGATGAACAACAACTCCAATTAATACTCCCAAAATTAATCCAAAAATCGCTGCCATGCTTATCTCCTAATTCTCTCGTTGGCAAAACTGATATCGCCTGTGTTTGCTGCGCTGAGTCGTATAACTCTCGAAGGTGAAACCTGTGGATTAATGCCTGCATTAGCTAAAGATGCGTACCATTTCATGCGTTTCATATCATTACACTGTTTAATTAAATCATCAGAATCGCCAATAACTTCAATAACATATGGACTTTGAGTTTGATTAACTCCAATAAGAATAGTTTGACCAGCAACACGAATAGAAGTTTGTGCTCCAAGTCTATGCCCATTAACAGAAATAGCTTCAGCGCCTGCTTTCCACAATAATGATACAAATTGTTGAATATCGCGATCTGTAACTAATCGCATTCTTGCGCCATTACTCTCGCGAGGCAAAGAACCGCTATTCACATCGCTCGAAGCAGAAATAGGATTAGCAATAGTTACAGTAATCCCAGAACCTTCTACAGCATGAGTGCCATTAACCATATCATCTGATTTACTAACTTCATCCTCTTCAGGCGTAGTAATTTTTTGCGACTCATGATCTACGTTATTTCTCAATAACGTTACTTCTTCTACAAGCTTATCGAAACGAGACGTATAACCTGACAACTCATTAGCTAATGAAGAACGTATTGCTTTTCTAGGATCAGTGTGTAACTTACGAACAAACTGACTCCCAACAGTACCGATAGAAACACACAATAAAAATACTATAGCTCTAGTGAACCACAGATTAAACGGTTTAACAGGTTGTTTACTTAATCTTGCATCCATAAACATTGGATCAACCGGACGATTAGTTAAATCATCAATAAGACGCAAAGCATAATCGTCAATATAACGTCTACGATCATGATTGTGAGCAAAACCACTGGGAGACATTACAACATGATGCGTTGAAATACCAGTAAATGAGTGCGAGAATAATGCTCTACGTCTAGTTAACAACATTCCATCAGGAGCAGCAAAAGACATTGGCATAGTGCTTTTATGAGACGTATGTTTTACATCTAAATCTTTGATACTATCTTTTAAACTAACAAATTCATCTTGCTTAGTCATATGTGCGTACACGCCTTATTTAGTTTTTTCTTGACTTAGCAAGTAACAAATAAGCTTGCATATAGTAAAGCAAGCCAGCATACCAATATAGAGCAATACCCCACACTCCACATGCAAGTGCAGCAGCATAAAGCAGGAACATAGACTCAGTAGCTACAGCATAAACAATCATTAAAGAAACGATTGAAAGCATAAGAAGCGCCGTGCCAGCTTTACCTACGAAGTTAACAGGCAAAGGACCATAATCTCTTTGCGCAAGTACTATTACAAGTACAGCCATAATAGCATCACGCAATACTACTAATAAAAGTGCCCACCAAGGGATAATCATTGCAACAGCTAAAGCTAACGTACTGCAAAAAATCAATAGACGATCAGCTATAGGATCAAGGATTTGACCCAACTTACTAACTTGATTCAAAGTACGAGCAATATAACCATCAAGACAATCAGAAAACGCAGATATTGCTAAAACAATAAGAGCAAAAGTCATCTGATGCTGTGTAATAAGCCAAGCAATATAAGGAATTGAACATATGCGCAAAAAACTGATTAGATTAGGTATTGTCAAAACTCGATTCATTGCTTCAGGACTATATTCCTGATTAATAACGAACTTAGTCATAATATCTTCCTCATACGAAATCACTCAATTAATCAGCATATATTCGCATCAAAAAAACTCGCTTGTTGTGCAATACTTAATATGTTGGGGACATATTTCATGTCCCCAACATACATCTAATATTTATTCGTGCCAAGCAGCTTTTGCAGTATTACGAATAGCTTCAATCGCCTCTTTAGGACTTTCTGCTCCATAAACTGCAGAACCTGCAACAAGCACATCAGCACCAGCTTCAGCAACTATTGCTGCAGTTGAAGGGCTAACTCCTCCATCGACCTGAATATGAGTCTGCAATCCGCGACGAGTAATTTCGTCACGTAAACGGCGAACCTTATTCATTTGATTAGCTAAGAACTTCTGTCCACCGAAACCAGGCTCAACAGTCATAATAAGAACCATATCGAATTCATCAAGAATATCGAAAATAGGTTCAACTGGTTCCGCAGGGCGCACAGCAAAGCAAGCTTTACAACCCATATCGCGAAGCTGACGAGCTAATCTCACTGGAGCATGAGTAGCACCCATATGGAAACTCACAGAAGCAGCTCCAAGCTTAGCGTATTCTGGAGCCCAACGATCTGGATCCTCAATCATCAAATGTACGTCAACTGGAAGTTTAGTAACCTCACAAATTCGCTTAACAATTGGTTCACCCAAAGTCAAATTAGGTACAAAGTGATGATCCATTACATCGACATGAACAAGATCCGCATTAGATATTGCATCAAGGTCACGCTCAAGATTGCAAAAATCTGCGGAAAGAATGCTAGGTGCTATTTGTATATTCATGTGTACTATTCTAGAAAATGCAAGCGACTAGTTTTATAAAAACAAAATTTTTAAAATTGTTTTTTCAAATACTTGAAACTTATTTACTAGAAGTATTCTGAGACTCACGTTCTCTTTCATCTGAAGTTATATCTATAAGTCGTTCAACAAGAGAATCACGAGTACTAGCACTCTTTTGCAGCAAAGCAAAAACAATAGTTGCACAAATAAATACGATAATAGAAACCCAAACATTAATGCGAACACCTAAGAAAACATGTGAAAAATCAATTCGCAATGCCTCAATCCATACTCGTCCGATTGTGTACCACATAACATAAAGTGCGAATACGGAACCGGCTTTTAACTTCTTAGCTATAACTTTGCCAAAATAAATAAGCAATGCAGCACCGATGAAATTCCAAATCATCTCGTACAAAAATGTTGGATGAAATAATGTGCCTTCTGGGCACGTTAACCCATCATAACATCTTTCACTATGACCTATTGCTTGTGTGGTATCATAATTTAACTTCAAACCCCATGGCAAGTTAGTAGGAGCTCCGTAAAGTTCTTGATTAAACCAATTCCCCAATCTTCCTATACCTTGAGCAATAAGCACTGCAGGAGCTGCACAATCAGCTAGTAATCCAATAGGATATTTACGATACTTGCATAACACACAAGCAGCCAATGCGCCTAAGAATATGCCGCCCCAAATTCCTAGACCACCATTCCAAATTCTAAAAATTTCTAAAAAATCACCATTAGAGCCAAAAAACTTTTCTGGAGTTGTAATAACGTGATACAAACGCGCGCCAATTATTCCAGCAGGAAGACTGACTAAAACAAGATCAAGTATCTGGTTAAAATCTCCTCCAAGACGCTTCCATCGACGCGTAGTAATCCACATTGCAACCAAAATACCGGCAAGAATACTAAGAGCGTAAAACTTTATGTTTACAAAGCCAAGAGAAAATTGCGAAATACTTGGCGACGGGATAAAACAGACTGTCATGGCGTCGATATTAGTCTAAGCCCACGATTGCGACAGATAAATTCAGAAATGAGCAAGTTGCAAAAGCACAAGCAGCACAGGACCGCACAGCAAAATAGAATCTACTCGGTCAAGAACACCACCATGACCTTTTAGCAAATGTCCCATGTCTTTAATACCAATATCTCTTTTAAGCATAGAAGCACACAAGTCACCAAATGTGCCAATAATTCCAGAAGAAATACCCATGACTAATGGCATCCACCAGAAATTGAACCAAGAGGAACCATAAAAACCTGCAATAATTGCATATGCTCCTATAATTGCAAAAAGCATTGAGCCTATTAAGCCTTCTACAGACTTCTTAGGAGAGATTCGCGGAGAAAGCTTATGTTTGCCCAACCATGCACCAGCAAATAATCCGCCAGTGTCACTTAATGCAGGTAAAAATACCAAAAGCATAGCGTGAGCAACTGCGTATTTTGTATTTGTAAGAGCTAATACGATGCAAGAAGCTAAAAGTGGAATGTACAACACCACGAATAGCGAAACAGACGTATTCGTAAATAAAGTATGTTCGTATGATGAGCGGTTAGAACCATCGAGCTTTTTTTCTACAGCTTGCATCGTTCTATCTGAAATAGTACTGCTAAGAGTCGCACAAATTACTGTAAGAAGCAAAGATGCAGTAATTCCACTAGCCATAGCAACAGCATGCCATTTTGCATAGTATGTTGCAAAAATAGTTACAAGCGAACATATTGATAACGTCACGAAAGGAATACGCAAACCGAGAGTTGCAAAATCAACATGTAATTCCCACAATGCCAGAACCATAAAAATGGCCATAAGCACTATAAAGACATCAATGCTAATAATTAAGCAAGAAACAATTGCAACAACTAGTACTGCGGCGGTAGCAATTGCCTGAGGCATATTCCTGCCTGTGCGACGATTAATATCACTTAAAGTTTCATGGGTGCCATGTGTAGCAGTATCTGCTTTGTCAGAAGACAATCCTACTTCTGATGCAGTTTTTTCAGCATTTGCTTTACTGACTTCATTGACAAAATTATGCTGTTTTATTTGACTCATACGGCACCCATTCAGTTTGAAACTACAAAAATCTCAGACTTCCATAATTTCTTTTTGCTTACCTTCAAGCAAAACGTCTAAAGAATCAGTAACTTGCTTAGTTACTTTATCAAGCTCTTTTTGTAAACGATCACCTTCATCTTCGCCAAGTTCACCATCTTTAACAGACTTGTCAATAGATTCCTTAGCTTTGCGGCGAATATTGCGAACTGCAACTTTGCCTTCTTCTGCTTTATTCTTAGCAAGCTTGACGTATTCCTTGCGACGTTCTTCCGTGAGCTCTGGCATAGTAACACGAATAACATTGCCATCACGATTAGGGCTTACACCTAAATCAGAATCGCGAATAGCCTTTTCAACAGCATTCGCTTGAGAAGCGTCAAAAGGCGTAACTGAAAGAGTTCTAGGCTCTGGAACACCAATAGATGCAACAGCTTTAATTGGAGTTGGAGCACCATAATAATCAACCATAATTCCGTTTAGCAAAGCAGGATTAGCACGACCGGTGCGAATACCCATAAAATTCTCTTTAGTAGCTTCAACAGACTTATTCATCTGTTCACGGGCTTGATCAATTATTGCTGACATGTGTTCTCCTTTATAATATTTAAGCAAATGTTGGCTCTGCATTAGACACTAATGTGCCAATAGATTCTCCAACAAGAGCACTAGTTACGTTACCTTCGCCCTCAAGACCAAACACACGAATTTTTTGATTATTATCGCGAGCCATAGAAAGCGCAGACGCATCCATAACAGCTAAACCATCAACGATAGCGCGCTTGTAGTTTAATGTTAGGAACTTACGAGCAGTAGAATCTTTACGAGGATCAGCACTATATACGCCATCCACACCATTCTTGCCCATAAGAACTTCATCGCAATGAATTTCCAATGAACGTTGAATAGAAACAGTATCAGTAGAAAAATATGGCATTCCGGCACCAGCACCAAAAATAACCACACGACCCTTTTCAAGGTGACGAATTGCTTTCAACGGAATATAAGGTTCTGCAACCTGACCCATTGTAATAGCAGTTTGTACGCGAGTTGCTTGCCCTGCTTGCTCAAGAAAATCCTGAAGAGCCAAGCAGTTCATTACAGTGCCCAACATACCCATATAATCGCCACGGCTACGATCAATACCTGCTTGCTGCAGTTCTGCTCCCCTAAAGAAGTTACCGCCGCCGACAACAATAGCAACCTGAACGCCTTGATTCACTGCAGCTACTATTTCGCCAGCAATCCTACGAATGACATGAGTATCAATACCAACAGCACCACCACCGAATGCTTCTCCAGAAAGCTTTAATAAAACCCTACGGGACTTTCCTTCATCCGTTTGTGCAATAGCCATACAGATTCCTCCAGTCATAACGGCGAATGAGGTATATCTTTGTCAGTTTATCTATCAATAACGACACTCAAAACGCACGTTAAGCTGGACAATGAATATAAAAATGGGTTGCGCACAACTTGTGCACGCAACCCTATATACAAGAACAAAAATAAATTCTTATATAATTAGTGCTTATTCAGCAGCACCTTTGCCAACCTCAACGCGAGCAAAGGCAAGAGCGGTGCCGCCAACTTCCTTGAACAAGTCACCAACGCTCTTGGATGGATCCTTAACGTATGCCTGCTCGAGAAGTACAGTTTCCTTGAAGAAGGCGTTCATACGTCCTTCAACAATCTTTGGAACAATCTTCTCTGGCTTGCCTTCAGCCAAGGACTTCTCGGTTGCAACGCGACGCTCAGATTCCAAAACTTCTTCTGGAACATCTTCGCGGCGAAGCCACTGCGCACCCATAGCGGAAATCTGCAAAGCAGCTTCGTGAGCAACCTTTGCACCAGCCTCGTCAGTAGCAATCATGGAAACGATGCTTGGAGGCAATTCCACAGACTTCTTGTGAGCATAAATCTCAACGTGTGGACCGCTTACCTTAGCAACCTGACCAACCTTGACATGCTCGCCGAACAAAGCTGCTGCTTCTTCAACAGATTCCTTAACAGTTGTACCATCAGCTGGTGCTGCAAGTACTTCTTCAGCAGTAGAAGCATTAGCTTCAACAGCATGGTCAAGAACAGTGTTTGAGAATTCCACAAACTTTGGTGTCTTTGCCACAAAGTCAGTTTCAGAATTCAACTCAACTGCGTAACCAGTTTCGCCTTCAGCAGACTTAACAACCTTAGAAGCGACGGTACCTTCCTGAGCCTTACGACCTTCACGCTTACCAGCTGCCTGAATACCCTTAGCACGGATGATTTCCTTAGCGCGGGCAACGTCGCCTTCAGCTTCAGTAAGAGCCTTTTTAACGTCCATCATGCCGGCGCCGGTTTCTTCACGCACCTGCTTAATCAACGCTGCAGTAATTGCTGCCATTTTGTTCTCCTCGTATCAATATGATTCTTAAAAGCTGCAAAAAGCAAAATCAATTGGATTTTGCAGCTTCTAAATAAGAATCTGGTTGCAAATTAGCTTATCAGGCGTTTGCCTCAGTATTTTCTTCCTTGGCAGGCTTAGCTTCAGCTTCGCCTTCCTTGGTGAGCAATTCCTTCTCCCAAGCTGCCATTGGCTGAGCATCATTACCTTCAGACTTAGCGCCCTTACCGGCATGCTCAAGCAAGCCTTCAGCTACAGCATCAGCCATCAAGCTGGTCAATAACTCAATGCCACGAATAGCATCGTCGTTAGCAGGAATTGGATACTCAACAGACTCAGGATCAGTGTTGGTATCAACAATTGCCACAACTGGAATACCAAGCTTATGGGCTTCTTCAACAGCCAAAGCTTCCTTGTTAATATCAACAACGAACATGGCGGATGGAGTGCGGTTCATGTTGCGAATACCACCGAGCTGCTTGGAAAGCTTGTCCTTCTCGCGCTCGAGAAGCAAAAGTTCCTTCTTAGTCAAGCCGGATCCACGAACATCGCTGAAGTCCATTTCCTCAAGTTCCTTCAAGCGCTTTACGCGAGTAGAAACAGTCTGGAAATTAGTCAACATACCACCAAGCCAACGCTCGCAAACATAAGGCATGTTTACGCGAGTTGCCTGATTCTGTACAGCTTCCTGAGCCTGCTTCTTAGTACCCACGAAGAGAACAGTGCCGTTGTGAGCAACAGTCTGCTTGATGAAGTCATAAGCCTTGTCGATCATGTCGAGAGACTTGAACAAATTGATGATATGAATACCATTGCGCTGGGTAAGAATGAACTGCTTCATCTTTGGGTTCCAGCGACGAGTCTGATGACCGAAGTGCAAACCAGCCTTCAGCATTTCGCTCATGGTAATCTGTGCCATATCTATATACCTTTCTTGTCGGTTATTTCCTGGCCATGTCTGTTCGCATGCAACTTGGCTGACACATGCCTAAATCCAAGCCGACCGACACGAACGGACGCGTACATGGCGCGTATTTGCGAATCCGTGTAGACAATAAAAAGCGAGCAATCATATAACGCGGCAATACTCATGCTCAAAATGGACACGCAGAGAGTGATTATATCAGATACTCAATACCAAAAATCGGCATCCTTGTAGCAATAAAAGCAACAAAAATGCCGATAACTTTTAAAAAATTATTTACACATAACGCATAAAAACTAAAACTTAGCTACGCATATTATTGCGCAACTCACGCAACGCTTGACGGCGCACATCCTTTTCAAGCCTATCTAAATAAATATGACCATCTAAATGATCACACTCATGCTGAATCATTCTAGCCATAAGACCTTCACCTTCAAGCACTACAGTCTTACCATCTAAATCAATTCCACAAGCTCTAGCATAATTTGCACGCCTAGTTTTGTACCATAATCCCGGAACAGAAAGGCAACCCTCGTCGTCGTACTGTTCACCTTTTAGCTCTTCAATTACTGGATTTAGAATATAGCCAATTCGACCATTTATATTGTAAGAAAAAGCTCTAAAACTTACACCAATCTGATTAGCAGACAATCCAGCTCTACCTGGATCATTTACCGTTTCCAATAAATCATCGACTAAATGTTTCACAGCTGGCGTAATTTCACGAATCTCATCACAAGGAGTTCGCAATACGGGATCCGGAACAATACGAATTTTTCTAATAGACACTCGATTACTCTTTCTTTTATGTAAGTAGGAATAACGAAAAAACAACTACAAATATGTAAGCTTTTTACTCGACATGTTCATTATGATCACTATGCGATGTCGAAGAGGAATCTGATGAAGATTCTTCACCAAAACGCTTCAAATGATTCGCAGCTTGATCGATAGCTTGACGTACTCGAGGAGTTACAGCTTCTTGAGCCTGCTTAACAGTCTCCTGTGCTTGCTTAACAGTCTCAGTAGTTTTATCGAGAATCTTTACAGTTGCTGGCAAAGGACGAGTATTAGGCTTTGGAGCATACAATTGCGTTTCGATAATATCAGCATAGCGAGCAAGAATCTTCGGACGAACAATCTTCATACTTGGAGTCAAGGTTCCAGCATCTTGAGTAAATTCATCTTGCAAAATAACAAACTTACGAACAGACTCAGCGCGAGAAACAGTACTATTAGCTTGGTCAATAAATTGCTGAATTACTGAACGCACTGCTTCGTTAGTAGCAATCTCACTCATAGTAAGGTTAACATCCATACCCTTATTCTTTAGCCAAGAACGAACCATATCTGGATCAAGCTCAATTAAAGCAGAAACAAATGGCTTACCATCGCCCACTACTACAGCATGAGAAACTAATGGGCATTGAGCAATAATACCTTCCATAGGAGCAGGACTTATATTCTTGCCACCGGCAGTAATAATAATATCTTTTTTGCGACCAGTAATAGACAAGAATCCTTCATCATCTATTGAGCCAAGATCGCCTGAATGCAACCATCCATCTTCGTCAATAACTTCTGCAGTAAGCTCAGGCTTATTGAAATATCCCATAAATACGTTAGGACCTTTAATAAGCACTTCATCGTCGTCAGCAAGACGGATAGCTATACCAGGACCAGGTCGACCTACAGATCCAACTTGATTTGCATGCTCAAAATTAACTACACAAGGAGCGGCAGTTTCAGTCATTCCATACCCTTGAATAAAAGTAATACCATCAAGACCATTAAAGAAATGAGCCAAATCAGCATCCATTGGAGCTCCACCGCAAGCTAACCATGAAAGATTAGGACCTAAAGCTGAACGAATAGAAGAACCAACTGTTTTCATGTACATCGCATGATTCATGCGTGCAGCAAGAGAATGAGTTTTACCTTCAACATTGTCGCGAGACCATTGAATGAAATGCTTTACAGCTTTAGCAAAGATACGACCCTTTATGCCAGCACCAGCTTTTTGTGACGCAGCATTATAAACTTTTTCAAAAACTCTAGGCACGCCAAGTAAATACGTAGGCTTAAAACTACGCAAATCAGCCAAAAGATGCTTAGCATTAGGCACATATCCAATAACACCGTGAGCACCAATAGCAACATATTGAATGTACCGAGCAAAACAATGCGCCAATGGAAGGAATAAAAGCAAACGATTTGGTTTGCATAACATATCGTTAAGAACATCGTAACCAGCAAAAACAATATGCGTAAAATTACGATTTGAAAGCATTGCGCCTTTAGGTCTACCAGTCGAGCCAGAGGTGTAAACAATAGTAGCTAAATCATCTGCCTTAACAACATCAACAGCTTTATTAAGCTCATCCTCAGTAATAGATCTACCAAAATCAACAACTGCTTCCAAGCCACCAGCTTTGAAATTAAATACGGTTTTCAAAGTTATATGTTTATGATCCTGACGAACACGCTCTAAGCATTGAGCATGCGCATCGTCTCCAGCAAAAGCAATAACTGGCTTAACTTCATCGATAATGTCAGCTGCCTGCAATGCTGAATCTGTTTCATAAATAGGAACGCTTACAGCACCAATACATGCACAAGCAAAATCGACAATACCCCACTCATAACATGTAGCAGAGTAAATAACAACTTTGGAGCCATGCTGAACTCCGAGTGCTATTAAGCCTCGAGCTACTGCACGAACTTTCGCGAGCATTTCAGATGAAGTAACATCATGCCAACGACGAGTTTCATCGTCTTGCCATTGAGCAACCAAGTCTTGTGGGCTACGCATAGCACGATTGGCGAGTAAGGAATAAATGGTATCACCGTCTTGAGTTGGGTGAATGGCTTCTACAGCAAATTCTCGGAGCATATTATTTATTGTACTTGATAACAGAATCGACACGACTGCACGAAGTACAAAAAATAATACTTAATATTGTCATTTACAAACAAACACTGGGAAAAAACTTAGATTCTACAAGTCGTACAAGTTAGAATGTTTAATCTTACAAAAGTGAACCCCTTTATTGCTAAAATTGTTGAAAAATCAGCAAATCAAGCAATAAGGGGCTCATATTTATTTGAATATATGTACATAAGTCTTCAAACGCATTATCATAGATGTCTTATTTCAGCTACCTACTATAAGCGACGATTTTATCCTAGATCTGCATACGTGCAAATCCAACGATTATTTTTCAATTCCAAAGATAACGACGCCCAGTATTTCACAGGTCCTGCACAAATGCGCACAACACCTTCAAAATGATTCGGGCTGACTAGCATTCCATTAAACAAACTCGGAACTGCAGGAAAACTACGCACAGCAGAGCGAGTTTCCGAATCGTTATTATCAGTGAAATACTCATCCATCAGTTTCCACATGTTAGTTAATTTAGTAATACAACTTTTTGTTAAAAGCTGCGACATTGCTGGAGAAATAGGCCTACCTCTCGAAATATCTGCAGCTATGCAAGCAATTTGACAAGTTTTTAAAGCTAAATTAACAAAAGCCTGCTCATCTCTACTGTCGAAATAACACATTCCAACATGGTATTTCAAGCATTCACGCGAAAAACCAACACTAACTTCACCCTCATATACAGGCAAGCTAATACGAGGTCTACAGAAAACATGTGGAGGATCCTCGTCATTGTTTTTCTTAGTCTTTGAGGACTTATCTTTCAGCTCATCATCACTGTAATCGTTATCTTCCATGCCATAGGCATCAGCAAAATCTATCTTCATGTTTCTCTCCTGTTTTAACAATTATTTAAAACTGTTGTTATTTAAAACTTGTTAAGCTTATATTTCTACAAACTAAACGAGTTTAGATAAAAGCTTACAACGTAATTTTTCTCTAACTGCGTAATTAATAAAAATGTGGATAAATTACAAAATATTCGTCGTTTTTATTGAAAATAAACGATTTTATGCGTGTTGAATTATACACATTACGGTTTAAAAGAATAGCAAATATAGCTAAAAAATCATATTTATGCATAAATCAATAGAATGTTCATATAGATATAACAATTTTGAAAACAAAAATGGCGGCTCAGAGCAAATTACTGAACCGCCATATTTTATGCAATAAGCATCATACTTATAACACTAACGAATATCCTGATGGAATGGGTTAAATACTACGTTGCAACGCTGGAAGCTCTTAACATCAACATAACCTGTAGAAGCCATTGTTCTGCGCAATGCACCAACAAAGTTTGTAGTACCATCTGCTTCATGACTTGGACCGAAAAGAATATTTTCTAACGGAGCCACAGTGCCAACATTTGAGCGCATGCCACGAGGAAGTGATGAATGGCGAGCCTCAGCACCCCAATGAGTGCCATGACCAGGAGCCTCAGTTGCGCGAGCTAATGGAGTACCAAGCATAACTGCGTCAGCTCCAACTGCAAGAGCCTTAATAAAGCTGCCGGAATTACCCATTCCTCCATCAGCAATAATTTGCACGTAACGACCGCCGGATTCATCCATATAATCCCTACGAGCTTCAGCAACATCCGCAATGGCAGTAGCCATAGGTGCTTGCACACCTAAAGTATTCATTGTTGCGGATACTGCTCCGCCGCCAAATCCGACTAAAATACCTGCAGCTCCAGTTCTCATCAAATGAAGAGCAGAAGTATAATCCGCGCAACCTCCAACAATAACAGGGACATCGAGATCGTAAATAAACTTCTTTAAATCAAGAGGTTCATGATCTTTAGAAACATGTTCCGCAGATACTGCTGTTCCGCGAATCACAAATAAATCAACACCAGCTTCTAGCACAGTGTTATATAATTCTTGCGTGCGTTGTGGAGAAAGAGCTCCTGCTACTGTCACTCCAGCATCTCTGATTGTATGCAAACGCTTTGCAATCAATTCTGGTTTGATTGGCTCAGTATAAATCTCCTGAATGCGGCGGGTTGCAATATTTGACGGCATCTCAGCTATTTCTTTTAACAAAGGTTCTGGATTCTCATATCGAGTCCATAAACCTTCTAGATCAAGAACTCCAAGACCACCCATTTGACCAATTGCAATCGCAGTATCCGGGCTAGTAACAGAATCCATCGGAGCAGCAATAATTGGGATATCAAACGTGTAAGCATCTACTTGCCATGAAGTAGATACAGCTTGAGGATCACGCGAGCGGCGCGAAGGAACAATAGCAATATCGTCAAGCGAATATGCAACTCGGGCTTTTTTGCCCAAACCAATTTCAATTTCCTGAGACATACTTCTTAGGCTAGTGCCTTATGCTGACGAGTTACGACTCATAGTAAGACTCATAGTAATTCAAAAGCTATTTATCATTATTTTTACGCAAAGCACTGTATATAGCTTTTGCTTTATTCTCGCCAATTCCAGGTACTTTTTGCAAATCTTCTAATGAAGCATTTTTCAAAGATTTTATTGAACCAAAAGATGCAAGCAAACGCTTGCGATACACTGCTCCAATTCCAGGAATTGCATCAAAAGTAGAATGCAATGAACCTTTTCTTCGCAATTTACGATGATACGAAATAGCAAAACGATGAGACTCGTCTCTAGCACGCTGCAATAAATACAATCCTTCTGAGCTTCTCTTAAAAATGATTGGATAATCTTCGTCAGGAAGCCACACTTCTTCAAGCTTCTTAGCTAAACCACAAACAGTAATATCACTTACGCCAGCATCTCTCATAGCTCTTTTAGCAGCTTTTGCTTGTTCTTTTCCTCCATCGACAATAATTAATTGAGGTTTATAAGCAAAATGCCGCGCACTAGTCAATGAATTACCTGAAAAATGCTTATTAGAAATACTGTTAGCATCGCAAATATTAATATCAGATGAGTCAGATGTATCTGATGTATCTGATGAATCTGATGCATCAAGCCTATTTTCTGCATAAACATCTTTATGCTTAAACCTTCGCAATAATGTTTCATAAACAGCACTTAAATCATCTATTTTACCATCACCATGTTCACCTCGAACCGCAAAATGACGGTACTCACTAGGACGAGCAACACCATCTTCAAAAACAACCATAGAAGCAACTTGATAACTGCCATCAACTGTATTTGAAATATCATAACATTCAATTCGCAAAGGAGATTTACTCATTCCAAGCGCTTTTGCTATTTCGTTCATAGCTTCTGTTCTCATATCTATGCTGTTAATACGGCTAGATTTTATTCGTTTCAATTCCTGACTAGCATTATCGTTTGCACGATCCATAAGAGCACGTTTTTCTCCGCGCTCTGCAACTCTAATACTTACTTGAGAACCACGAATATTGCTAAGCCACAATTCAAGCTCTTGCTTACGTTCATCAGAAATTTTAATTGGAACTATAATCTCACGAGGAACAGGCGAAATAGGAGCAAGTAAATCCTCACGACCTGTTCTCTCTTGACGTTCACGACGAGTTTTAGTAGCTTGCGCTCGCAATATTACATCAGTTGCAGTAGCTTGCTGCGTAGAGCTAACAGCGTCGCGAACTTTCTTAATGCTAATAGTATCTTCATGGTTTTGTGTGTAATTTTGCTCATATTCTGCGTATACGCGAGTTAATAAATCAGCTATAAGATCACTGTCACTGATATGCTCATTTCGTTCTACCGACCAATTTTTCTCTCCACGAATCATTCCAGCTCTGACAAAAAATACATGAATTGACGCTTCAAGCTCATCTCCGCAGAATCCAAAAACATCTGCTTCTACATCATTGTCAAACACAACTGCATTTTGTTGCAAAATAGTGTTCAAAACAGCAATTTCGTCACGCAATTTAGCTGCACGCTCAAATTCTAGCTCTTCACTTGCTTCTTTCATCTCATTCTTAATTTGTGAAATATAAGACTCTCCAACACTGCCTGTAAGTATGCCAACTACATGTTCTACCATCTTGCGATGTTCGCTAGGATCTATGTTTCCTATACAAGGAGCTGAACATTTACCAATCGAAGCAAATAAGCAAGGTCTACCAGTCCTATGAGCTTTGCTAAAAACAGAGGATGAGCATGTGCGAATAGGAAAAGTTTTAAGTAAAGAATCTAAACTATGACGAAGAGGCCACACTTTTGCATACGGACCAAAATATCTAGCATGCCGCGCACTACGATTTCTAGTAATCCATACTCTTGGAAAAGTTTCCTCTAGCGAAACTGCAACATAAGGATATGTTTTATCGTCACGAAAAACTACATTAAACCTAGGATTAAAAGCTTTAATCCAAGTATATTCAAGTGTAAGAGCCTCAAATTCAGTGCTTACAACAGTCCATTCCAAACTGCGAGCTGTAAGAACCATAGATTGAGTTCTAGGATGAAGTTGGTAAAGAGGTTGAAAATAATTCGCTAAACGATTGCGTAAATTTTTTGCTTTTCCAACGTAAATAACTCGCCCCTCGCCATCACGCCACTTGTATACTCCAGGTTGCGCTGGAATATCACGAGAAGCTGGACGGAATAAATCACGGGTATCACCAAGCAATGGAGCTCCTAATGCATTTACTCTTTCATCATCAAATGATGAATCTTTCGAAAACTGTTCATCTATTATTGCTTGCGTTTTACGCGATTTTTCACTATCTCTCATCCTATTTTCTTCTTGCAAATCATATGCTTTATAAGAATTTTTATTAAGATCATTATCTTTCATTTTCACCTCCTTTCCTAAACAAGATTTATGCAACTATTCATAAGATTTGTCGAGTAAATTTCTCAGTTCAGCAAATTACAGATCGGTAACTTTTTTGAACGCTTAATGTAACATTTGCTTAAGGAATTTACCTGTCCAACTCTCGCCATTACGCGCTACGCTCTCAGGACTACCTTCTGCAACTAAGGTTCCGCCTTTATCTCCTCCTTCTGGACCTAAATCAATAATCCAATCTGCAGATTTCACAACATCAAGATTATGTTCAATTACAATAACACTGTTGCCTTTATCTACAAGAGATTGCAAAACCGCTAGAAGTTTCCTAACATCTTCAAAATGCAGTCCAGTAGTAGGTTCATCAAGAATATAAACTGTTTTACCAGTAGATCTTCTCTGCAGCTCTGTAGCAAGCTTTACTCGTTGAGACTCACCGCCAGAAAGCGTTGTTGCGCTTTGACCAAGACGAATATAGCCCAAGCCAACTTTTACTAAAGTATCTAAATATCGAGAAATAGAAGGATATGCTTTGAAAAATATTGCAGCTTCACAAATAGGCATATTAAGAACATCTGCAACAGACTTTCCGTTATATGTAACTTCCAAAGTTTCACGGTTATAACGTTTACCATGACAAACTTCACACTCTACGTATACGTCAGGCAAAAAGTTCATTTCTATTTTTAAAGTACCGTCGCCATGACATGCTTCACATCTGCCTCCTTTAACATTAAACGAGAAGCGACCAGGACCATAGCCACGAACTTTTGCTTCTGGAGTCTGAGCAAACAATGAACGTATTTTATCCCAAACACCAGTGTAAGTTGCTGGATTAGAACGAGGAGTTCTTCCTATAGGATTCTGATCGACATGCACTACTTTGTCACAAAGCTCAATACCATCAATACGTTTGTGCTTTCCTGGAACAATTCGAGCACCATTTAGTTTGTCTGCAAGAACAGGATATAAAATTGAGTTTATAAGTGTTGATTTACCAGATCCAGATACACCCGTTATGCATGTGAATACTCCCAAAGGTATGCTTACATCAATATTTTTTAAATTATGCTCATGGGCATTAATTATATGGAGCATACGATTTTCGTCTACACTACGACGTTGTTTTGGCACATCTATTGAGCGTCTGTGAGCAATATAATCTCCAGTAATTGAACGCTGAGCTTTAATAATTCCATCAGACGGACCTGAATATACTACTTCTCCTCCATGCTCGCCAGCTTCTGGACCAATATCAACAAGCCAATCGGACTGACGAATAGTATCTTCATCATGCTCAACAACAATAAGCGTATTACCAAGATTTCGCAGATGATGCAATGTTGCAATCAAACGCTCATTATCTCTTTGATGCAATCCAATAGACGGCTCATCAAGCACGTACATAACACCAACTAAACCTGATCCAATTTGAGTAGCTAAACGAATACGTTGAGCCTCTCCACCAGACAAAGTTTTTGCAGCTCTTGAAAGAGTGAGATAGCTTAAACCCACATCGTTCAAAAAACCAAGTCGAGCACGAATCTCTTTTAATATTTCTGTTGCAATTACTGCTTGAGAACCATCCAAATGCAAAGCATTTACCCATGCTAGACTTCGCTCTACTGGCATATCGCAAACTTCAGCTATGGAAGTATTAGATACTGTAACCGCAAGAACTTCTGGACGTAAACGCTTTCCATTACATTTTTGGCATGGAACTTCACGCATATACGACTCATAATATTGACGCATTTGATCAGAATCAGTTTCGTCATGTTTGCGCATAAGCGTACGAACTACACCTTCAAAGCCAGTAGAATATTCACGCTGACGCCCCCACCTATTTGTGTAGGAAACTTGAACTGTGAAATCATGACCATACATGATGTCATGTTTAACGTCTTCCGCTAGATCCTTCCACGGAGTATTCATATCAAAATGCAAATCTTTAGCAAGTCCTGAAAGTATGTGCTGATAATACATTCCAGCTGACTTATTCATTGCCCACGGCTCAATAGCTCCCTGCGCAAGAGATTTGTCTGGGTCTGGGATAACAAGTTCAGGATCAATTTCGAGATTGTATCCAATGCCAGAACATTCAGAGCAAGCACCATAAGGAGCATTGAATGAAAATGTTCTAGGCTCAATCTCATCAAGCTCTAATTGATGATTATTTGGGCATGCGCGATGCTCCGAAAATGATTTACGACGCGTTTGTGAGTCTTCTGGTTCGTCAACAAAATCAGCAATTACTACTCCCTTAGATAGTTTTAATGCTGTTTCAATCGAATCAGTTAATCGAACACGAATGCCATCTTTAATAACTAAACGATCTACTACTACTTCAATTGTATGTTTCTTCTGTTTAGTAAGAGTAATATCTTCAGAAAGCTCATGCATTTGTCCGTCAATAATCGCACGAGCATAACCATCTGAGCGCAAAAGCTCAAGCGTGTCTTTAAATTCTCCTTTACGACCACGAACTACTGGAGCAAGAATTTGTAACCTCGTACGTTCTGGCATAGCAAGCAACGAATCAGTCATTTGCTGAGGAGTTTGAGAGCTTACTATTTGACCACATTCAGGACAGTGAGGCACACCAATCCTAGCAAACAATAATCGCAAATAATCATATATTTCTGTAATAGTTCCAACAGTAGAACGAGGATTACGATTCGTAGTTTTTTGATCAATAGAAACAGCAGGACTTAGGCCCTCAATAAAATCAACATCAGGCTTATCCATACGTCCTAAAAATTGGCGAGCATAAGCACTAAGCGACTCAACATAGCGTCGCTGACCTTCTGCAAAAAGCGTATCAAACGCAAGCGAGGACTTACCAGATCCAGAAAGACCAGTAAAAACAACCATACGATTCCTAGGAATCGATAAACTTACATTTTTTAGATTATGCTCTCTAGCACCCTGGATAGTTATTTTCCATTCAGAAGGAATACTAGATAAATCAGCTATAAAAGTACCGTTGTTAGCGCTCATAGGAGCATTATCAAGCAATTCTTGCAACGAGTCATTTTGTTCATTCGCCTGTTTTGACACAATTACCTCCACACTTCCCCATAATCACTTGAATATTCCCAACCAATACCCAATTTTATTACTAACAAGAAAATTATAGAACAAGTGTTCGAAAAAGTAAAGTATTTGACTATCAACCACATGCTGTATTCGTTACCAGTAAGCAGTATAATGGTGGGTTTGGTTATGACTTTTATAAGTAATAAATACTAACAGCCTAAATTTTGGGGAACGGAACAGACATTATGCCTATTGACGCACAAGCTTTAACCATTCAGATTGGTGCGCGAACGCTGTTAAATCCTACCGATTTTCACGTCACAAAGGGAGATAAGATCGGTTTAGTCGGCAGAAACGGCGCAGGCAAAACTACGCTTACTCGCGTTATTACAGGAGACATGCTGCCAGCAGGAGGCTCGGTTAGAGTTAGTGGAGGTTTAGGCTACTTACCTCAAGACACGCACGCAGCAGACCCAGAGCAAAGTGTTATAGATCGCATTATGAGTGCTCGAGATATTGCTTCTATCGTTTCGCGTATTCGCAAAGCGGAAAAAGAAATGACAGATCCAGATCCAGACATAATGACTAAAGCTATGAACCGCTACGACAAAGCAATGCAAGATTTTGAAAAAGCAGGCGGTTATTCAGTGCAATCTGAAGCAATATCGATGGCAACAAGCTTGGGACTTCCACAAGAAGTTATGCAACAAGCTTTAGGAACACTTTCAGGTGGTCAACGTCGCCGCATAGAACTTGCTAGAATTCTGTTTTCTGACGCAGATACATTAATTCTCGATGAGCCTACAAACCACTTAGACGCAGACTCAATAATATGGTTGCGCAATTATCTTAAACGATTTGAAGGCGGATTCCTAGTAATTTCTCACTCCACAGAATTACTAGACGAAGTAGTCAACAAAGTATGGCATTTAGATGCGCAACTTGCAAAAATAGACATGTACTCAATGGGTTGGAAAGCATACTTGCATCAGCGCGTAGTAGACGAAGAAAGACGTCGTCGCGAACGAGAAGTTGCAGAAAAGAAAGCTGAACGCCTTATGAAACAAGGCATTCGCTTGCATGCTAAAGCTACAAAAGCAGTTGCTGCTCAAAACATGATGCGAAGAGCTGAACGCCTATTAAGCGAAACAAGTGAAGCTCAAAAACAAGAAAAAGTTGCAGATATTCGTTTTCCAGAACCAGCTGCATGCGGAAAAACTCCAATTATGGCAAAAGATATTTCCAAAGCGTATGGTTCTAATATTGTTTTCGCTGGAATTAATCTTGCTATAGACAAAGGTTCACGCGTTGTCATTCTAGGCTATAACGGTGCTGGAAAAACAACAACATTACGCATTTTGGCAGGAGAAGAAACAGCAGATACTGGTGAAGTTCAATACGGACACGGATGCAAAATCGGTTATTTTGCACAGGAACACGATACATTAGACTTGGATTCTACAGTTTTGGAAAACCTTCAGCATGTTGCACCAAACCTGGATGACACGCAAGCACGTTCTATGCTTGGCAGCTTCCTGTTTTCCGGCGACGACGCAATGAAGCCTGCAAGAGTGCTTTCAGGTGGCGAAAAAACGCGTCTAGCACTTGCAACACTAGTCACTTCCAAGGCCAATGTGCTACTACTAGACGAACCTACTAACAACTTAGACCCAGCATCTCGAGATGAAATACTTAAAGCTATTGCAAAGTATGAGGGAGCAATTGTTCTTGTTACACACGATGAGGGTGCAGTTCAAGCCTTACAACCTGAGCGAGTGCTACTCATGCCTGATGGCGACGAAGACTTGTGGAATGACGAATATCTCGATTTAGTTGCCGAAGAGTAAAATGTTGAACTGAATTACTTGAATTGTGCAATAGAATGGTTAAGCAGTGATTTCAACGTACGCGTCTAAGACTTTGCCAAATACGGCAAATAGTGACAACAGTCGTATAAGCAATCAAATTGACAAACATTGCATAAAACGTACGCTACATTTTTTGCGAATACCATTCATCGTAATAATTCTTATAACCTTATTTGAATGTTCTATTGGAAATCTGCCATTTTGGAGCAGTGTTACAGGAAGCACAGATAGCATTTCTGCGCACAACGATATAGGTTCTGGAATTAGACGCTTAGCTTCCGGCGGCATTCTTATAACGGATCCTTCAGAAGCATATTTAGAAGTAACATCCGACGGAAGTTCGCCTTATATTCGCTTAGAGCCTGCGATTATTAAAAAGAAAAGCAAAAATAATAATCTTATTTCAAACATCAATGTTTTAGTTGAAGCAAACAAATACTTAAGCAAACCTCAAAGCACAAACACTGCTTCTCTAAACCCATCTTTGCTTAAACTTCCAAAACAAGCAATAGGGAAATCTTGCATTGTTAGAGTGTGGCTGCAACATCCAATAGGATCAATATTGAATATTGAAGACTCAAGAGCAAACGTTCGAGTGCCTTTTAGATGGTCATGGGGTCGCGTATTAATACTTGCTATTTTTGCATTTTTTGTTACGCTTTGGAATCCTTGGTCCAAGCTTTGGAAAATTAAACTCAACACTCATAGTCTTATTCAACGTTGCTGCTTTGCTGCTTCTCTTCTTCCATTTATTGCTGTTGGTTTAATAACTATTTTTTGGAATTTACGAAACGCAACTCCTATGCATTTTTATACAAACGGTAATTATGCATATGATTTTGATCAATATGCTCACACTGCAGACGCATTGTTAAAAGGTCAAGTGCATTTAAATCTTCCTGTTCCTAATGAGTTAGAACACTTGCAAAATCCTTACGACCCTACGGCTAGAAATAATTTGTTAAACCACTCAGTACAGCATATGTATTGGGATTACGCATACTACAAAGGTCACTGGTACTCCTACTTTGGAGTTCTTCCTGCAGTATTGCTATTTTTGCCTTATCGCATTATTTCAAGACTATGGACTCCTGAAGGCTCTATGCTTCCAACAACAGTAGCCACGATAATATTCTTAATTGGTTTTCTTATCGCAGGTTCCCTATTGGTTATTCGAATTATTGAGCAGACTTCAAAAAAAGTATCTTTAGGAACGACATCCATTGTTCTTGCTTTATTCTTCATTACTTCAAATACAGTGTATTTGTGGTTTAGAACGTCATTTTATTCCGTACCTATGGCAGCCTCACTTTTCTTCACATCTCTTGGATTGTGGTGCTACCTAGGTTTTAATAGAACACACTCTTTGCTAAATATTGTTTTAGGTTCTTTCTTTATTGCATTAAATTTAGGATGTAGACCTACTTTTTCTATAGCTGTTCTTTTTGCACTTCCTGCAATTTATTCGCATATAGAAAAAGATTTACCAAATATTTTGCGCAACTGGAAACAAGTTTCTTCATGGCATAAGCCTTTTAAATATTTTGCAGCTTGGATACTGCCATGCGTAATTACTGCAATTCCATTTGGCATTTATAATCTTTTGCGCTTTGGCTCACCGTTAAATTTTGGCAATGAGTATCAAATAACTATTACTGACATGACGACTATGCGTTTGCCGTCACAAAATATTTTGCCGTCTATTTTCAGCTATATTGCGCTACCTTTACGTTTTATTCCAACTTTTCCTTGGATTGGTATTCAGCCTATTGCATTTGACCGTTGGCAATATGCAGAGCCTATGATTGGCGGAATGTTTACACTTTCACCATTGGCATTAGTTGGCATAATATGCGTATTTATTATGAAAAAACGCTGCCGCACGCATATTGCTTGGCAAACAAGCGTAATAGCTATAATAGTTGGGCTTGTTCTTATTGTTTTTGACAGTTTAAAAGCTGGTATCGGATGGAGATATATTGCTGATTTTGCATGGGCTTTTGCCATAGCTGCCGCAATTGGAATTAGCTTGCTTTTAGAGTATGCGTCCACCTTGCAATCAGAAAATTCTTTACATAAAAAAACTATTGCTTACACAATACGCTTACTTGTAGCAGTATTGCTATTTGCATCTATTGCTATCGCTGTACTCAGTTGGTTTGTTACAGGACGTGAAGACAGCACGCTTCGTTTTAATCCAAACTTATGGTTCGCGTTTAGAAATTGGATGACACTGTTTTAAATAATTATTTATATAATTACTATTCTTCTAACAATGCATCTACAGTTCGAAGAAGCGCATGTAATCCGCTAATAAACTGTTGCGGCTCTGGCAATAATGACAATGCTAAATACCCATTAACTGGCATATCGAAATAATATCCAGGTTGAGAAACTAGATTATAATCTTTCATCAATCTCAAAGCTAATACATCATCGTCAATGCAAGATGGTACACGCAATAAAATATTCCATCCGCCTTCTGCACGCAACGCGCTAACACAGCATTTAGGCGTAGATACCAACGTTTCTCGAAGCGCATGCAGATTATTAATAACACGATTTCGTACAATAGCGCTTTGAGAAGATGCATATTGCAATAATTCTGGTATTCGCTCAGAAACAGTATTACCAATAGGCAAAAAATCATCCGCTATAACGTCAAGCCTTTTTTGTGCTTCATAAACATCATCTTTAGGACCTGAAACTTCAATCCAACCAACTTTTGCGTGAGGAGCAGCAAGCATTTTGGAGAATCCATCAAGCGCAAAAACTAAAGTAGCAGATTCTCCAGCAAAACGAGCATTGCCAGCAAAAGATTCAAGCGAATATTCATAAAATACTTCGTCTGCAATAATCGCAACACCATTATCACGACATAATTGCAATAGTATTTCACGTTCTTCAGGCTTAACATATGAGCCTGTAGGATTATTTGGATTAATAAGCACAAGAGCTTTAATACGCAAAGACGCATCTTCTAAAAGTTCTCTAACACGCGCAATATCAATAGTCCAAGAACCATCATAGTGCAAAGGATACGGTATTGCATTCACGCATTGCAAGCGTGCAATAGACTCTATAAGAGGATATCCAGGAGTTGGTCCCATAACAGCATCCCCTGCATCGCATAAAAGCATCATAAGCCATGCGTAAGCTTGAGAAGTTGAAGAAAGCACATAAAGCTGATCTGGATTAAGCTTTGGTGGAACAGACTTTTCAGTGCGGTTATCTCGCTTATTGATGAAGTTTGAAAGAATATCGCGAATTTCCTTAGGACCTCTAGGGTCTGCTGTGTAACGTCCGCTTAAACATTGAGGAGCTAAGCCGTGAGACGTTGGATTGGAATCGTTTAATTTAGTAAGCTTTACGCCATTAAAAATAGCTTTTCGCTGAGCTAAAATAATAGGATTTGGCTCACTCACATCTACTCTAGAAGAAAATCGCACGAAACTACCCTAACACTTGGCATAACAAAAGCTGGGCTGCAGCATAAACTGCTCACCCAGCTCAATAGATAACAAATAATATTTAGTTATTTTTTAGTTTTGCTGCATTTTTTGCATTGCATAGTAAGCTGCACCAATAATTCCAGCCTCATTATGCAATGTTGCAACAACAATAGGAGTTTTAATATCGATATGCGGCAAGAACTTTTCGCTTACGCGGCTAACACCACCACCGACAACAAACAAATCTGGGTTGAAATACTTTTCCATCAAGCCATAGTACTTAGTCAAACGCTTAGCCCACTTCTTATAGCCCATATCCAACTTTTCACGAACAGAAGAAGCAGCGTACTTTTCAGCATCGCCTTTACCTTTTTCAAGCTGAATATGACCAAGCTCAGTGTTTGGAATAAGCACACCGTTGTAAATCAAAGCCGTGCCAATACCAGTGCCAAGAGTAGTAGCAATAACCAAGCCATCCTTGTCTTTTGCTGCACCAAAACGCTGCTCAGCTAAACCAGCAGCATCGGCATCGTTAACTACTGTTACAGGACGACCACAAGCCTCGCTAAAGACTTCAGTAACATCAACACCAATCCAAGACTGGTCAAGATTTGCCATAAAATCAAGCTTCTTACCAGGCTTAATTGGAGCAGGGAACGCAATTCCAACAGGAACATCTGCAGGTACTTCAAAATGTTCAAGCTGCTGACGAACAATATCTGCAACTGCTTGAGGCGTAGAAACCGCAGGAGTGAGAATTTTGTATCGAGGTTCTGCGAACTCTCCCTTTTCCAAATTTACTGGAGCAGCCTTAATACCGGATCCACCAATATCGACGCCAAATGCTTGTGCAGTGTCAATCATTTCACTAACACTCCCCTCTGAATGTGTGCTGTATGGACAATTACCAGTATTCTATCGTATATCTGATACGACACGCTTACTGTTTACTAACTTCTACTTCAACGAAGGCATAGGTTTCCAGTCTTGATCGTGCAAAATTTTTCGAGAATCAATCCAACCGGTAAACAATTTACCAATACCCGAAATAATATGCTCACGATCGACAGCAATCAAACGAATAATCTCTTTAGCAGCTGTTAAAGCAGTTCCAAGCGCAAACATAAACGGACGAAAATCGCCATGAACCATAAAGTAGCGAGCCATAAAGCCTCTATTTCGCATAATATGATAACGATTCATGTCCGATGTTGAATTTAGCTGACGCACTCCTGCAATATCCCAATTAGGAATATCACGAGTGCGACGAAGAATAATATCCGGAACAACAATAGGGTTCGTAACCTTACTCGCAAGATACCCGTAAGTAGTATCATCCCAGTAAATAAAGTAGCGCGAATCCGGGAAGCCGATTTTTTCAACTATATCTCGACGAATCAAGCCGCCCTCAAAACACATCGTATTCATAACTTTGTATCCAGCTCTGCCGAAAGCAGCAGGAGCAATAGGATTTGGAATACCAAGCGGAACCAAAAAATCATACTGCCAGTAGAAATTACCGCCGTCGTAATCTAAACGACTTCCTTGAACAACAGCGTGACGCTTAGTCCAAGGAGCAAGACGCTCAATAGATTCAGGCACTGTTTCAACATCGTCATCCATAACCCAGAACCACTTAGCTCCAAGTTCATAAGCTTTTTTAACACCAGCACTAAAACCGCCAGCACCACCAAGATTTTCATCTTGCGGAGCATACACAACATGAAGTTCATTGCCTTCACAATCTTTTTGAGCTTTACCCCAACGATTAGTTAAAGAAGCTTCAAGACGAGCAACCATTTCGCCGGTTTTGTCACTGCACTCATTGTCAACAACAACAATACGCCAAGGGCATTCTTTTAAACATTCAAACGAATGGAATAAATTCTCCAAAAGCTCTTGACGCTTATAAGTGACAACAACAATAGCTAATTTATCAATGCTAGTTGCGTTATTAGTACTAATTTTTTTTGATGCACTCGTATTGCTCATACTTGTATTCTCGCACCTACCCTCGCCACACAATTATCACAACAATGTTCTTAGCATGAGATACAAAAGAATAGTTAGTTTCAGGGAAGGTGAAAATCCTTACTGGCGGTAACAAAATACGTGTTTCATACGTTTTTGAAGCCCGCGAGCAGCTTACAAGCTGCTGATTCGGTTAAATTCCGAAGCCAACGGTTACAGTCCGGATGAAAGAAACGGAGACCCATCATGGGCATTTCTAATACAAATAATCACCAAACTTATGCAAAGAACTCTAACTGGTCTAGCGAAAAAATAGCAAAATACGCTCTATTCGTGGCACTTTCAATGGCGGTAAGTTTCATAGAATTCCCGCTTATTCCAGACCTCAGCTATCTTAAATACGATCCTTCTGGAATCGTGTGTCTCGTAGCAGGATTCGCGTATGGTCCTGCAGCTGCAGCAATCGTAAGCATACTCGGCTTTGCACCACACTTATTTACCAATCCACTCGGCACAGTTATGGCAGTGCTAGTATCTTTAGGAGCTAGCGTTACAGCAGCAATCGTATACAAAAAAATGCATACCAAAAAAGGCGCAATCATTGCACTTTTGGCAGGCTCGATTGTTGCTATTGCTCTTGCAATAGGTGGAAATCTTGTTATTACTCCTCTTTACGCTCACATAACTGTTTCGCAGGTTGCGGCTCTTATTCTTCCAGCATTACTGCCATTTAATATTATTAAACTTGCTTTGCACGTAGTAGTAACTATGCTTATTTACAAACCAATTTCTAACCTGCTACACGAAAATAAATAATTATCCCAAACGGAATAGTTATGCATAATATCAGCACAAGTAATAGCATGAACGAAGCTAAGAAGCACATGATTGAAAACAATTCGCAAGTAGTGTTGCGAAATATTTGCTTTAGCTACGATGATGGAAAAACTTGGACGCTTAATAATTTAAGTCTTACAATTAATCCTGGCGAACGCGTGGCAATTGTGGGATTAAACGGTTCTGGTAAATCAACCTTAGCAAAAATTATTGCAGGTTTAACAGCTCCAGATAGCGGTTATGCTACATTGTGCGGCGAAAAAGTTTTTGAAAATACTACTGCTTGTGCTGAATCATATAAAAATGCACGAAAATATATTGGTGCACTTTTCCAAAGTCCTGAAGACCAGATTATTACCACAATTACTGAAGAAGATGTTGCTTTTGGACTAGAAAATTTGCAATTCCCTCAAAAAGCAATGTATAAGCGTATCAGTGAAGCTTTAAAAACTGTTCATATGGAAGATAAACGTTACGCTGACCCTAGCACTATGAGCGGCGGACAGCAGCAACGAGTAGCTTTAGCAAGTGCTATTGCTATGAATTCTAAACTGCTTGTTCTTGACGAACCTACTTCTATGCTCGACTCGTTCGCACGTAAAGACGTTGATGCTTTATTTGATAATTTGCACAAAAATGGCACTACTATCGTTCAAATTACACATAATTTTGAGGAATGCAAACGCGCAAATCGCATACTTTTACTAGAAAATGGTAACCTGAAAGAAATAAGCTTTAATGGTTTAAAAACTTACTTTTCTAATATTGAATTAGCAAATAATCATGTAACTAAAATTAGCGAGAACAAGAACTTAACAGATAGCAGATTCAAAGAAAATAAGTCAGATATCGCTGTAGAAATTTCCGGACTAACTGTTCAATATGATAAAACTTCTCCAGCTGTTATTGACGATTATTCACTCACTGTTAAAAGCGGCGAAACAGTTGCAATAATGGGCGAAAACGGCTGCGGTAAATCAACTCTTGCTAAAACAATGTGTGGATTGTTAAAAGCCAATTCAGGAAATATAACAGTACATGGCATATCTGTTAAAGGTAAAACATCTAGAATAATACGACAAAAACTACATCAAACAATTGGCTACGTTATGCAACTGCCAGAACAACAGCTTTTTGCTGATACAGTACGGAACGATGTCGCTTATGGGCCAAAAAATTTTGGGCTAAAAGACAGTGCTCTTAAAGAACGTGTGGATGAAACACTACGCTTACTGAACCTTGAGAATTTGGCTGAAAAATCACCTTCTGCGCTTTCTGGAGGTCAGCAGCGTCTTGTTGCAATAGCTGGCGTTTTAGCTTGCAAGCCACGCGTACTCGTACTGGATGAGCCAACAGCTGGATTAGATTTTGAAGCTGCGTTACGTATCCGAAAAATTCTTGGAATGCTACATAATCAAGGCGTAACCATAATACTTATTACGCATAATCTTCAAGAAGCAGAAAATTTAGGCGCAAGACTAGTAACATTAAAAACAAGGAATAAAGCAAGCAATAAAGAATGCAGCACAGCAAAAAATATTGAAAATACCAAAAACAAAGAAAGTTCCACAAAAGCAAAAACAACTTCACTACTTAAATCTTTTGACCCACGCGCGACGCTTCTATCATGCTTTATTCTTATGCTAAGTGCTTTTAGTATTACTAACTACATACAGTTAGCTATTCTTGCTTTTGTAACATTTACTCTAACTGTTGCTGCAAAAATACCATTCGTTAAACTTATTGCTTCGCTGCACATGATTATTGCAATATTTGTTTTCTCCGGACTACTTAACATTCTCGCAGTGCGAACCGGCACAGTGCTAGCAAATATTGCAACTATTCCTATTACAACCGATGGAATTAACTATGCAATACTTTTTGCAACACGATTCTCGCTTGTTATTATCATTGGAGCAGTTCTAGTATTAACAATGAGTCAGACAACACTTAACGAATCTTGCACACGATTACTATCACCACTTCGACATATTGGAATACCAACGCAAGAAATAGCACTTATTATGAGCCTAGCGCTACGGTTCTTACCAACACTTAGTGCAGAAGCGCACTCTGTGGCACTAGCGCAAATCGCTCGAGGAAGTAGCATTCGAGATGGTTCTTTTAAACAACGAGTACACGCCATAACAGCTTTAATTGTGCCAGGTTTTGCAGGAGTAATTCGCCATGCTGACATTCTTGCGCTCGCATTAGATGCACGCTGCTACGCGCCTGGAGCTGAAAGAACTCACTTGCACTCATGGAAAATGCGTATAAAAGATGTACTGCTATTAGTAGTTACTCTTTGTGTTGTAAGCGCGATTATTGTGTGCAAAATGCTACCTTTGTAATAAAAAATTTTGAAAATATTTCACCTTTTGCAGCAAGCGCAATAAATACGGAATAACTACGGAATAAATGCGCAATAAATAAATTTGTATTATCACATGCAACAATTCGCAATATACTGTATAATCCGTTAAGCACTATGTAATTTATGTAATATTTGCGTTATAAAACTTGCATTTGAAAGGACTCCTTATGGCATTGACAAAGAAGCAGATTAAGCAGCTTCGCGCGCTCGCTAATACGCTTAGCCCACTTTTATACGTTGGCAAGAACGATATTACTGATGCAGCTGTGAAGCAAGCAGACGAAACCATGCAGTACCACGAGCTCATGAAGTGTGCTGTGCAAGATGGTTCCGGATTAAGCGCCAAAGAAGCTGCTGATGCACTTGCTCAAAAGCTCGGTGCCGAAGTCGTGCAAGTAATCGGCAATCGTTTTGTTTTGTTCCGCGTATCCCCATTAGACAGCGTTGAACACATTATGCTTGTGCGTGAATAAATGAATAAAACATTTACGAATTAGTTTTATTATTTTTATTTTCAGAATTGTGAAGAATGGCACGGATTTGAGATAAGCGTTGAGTAAGCTCATGCTCGTAGCCACGATTCGACGGCTGATAGTATTCGCGACCAACTAGCTCATCTGGCATATACTGTTGCGATGCCACAGCACCCGGATAATCGTGAGCATACTTGTACCCGTCATGGTTTCCCCAACTTTTCATCAAAGCAGTTGGAGCGTTACGCAAATGAAGAGGAACTTGACCAATATTTCCAGCATCAACATCTTGCAAAGCCTGATTAATAGCATTGTAGCTTGCGTTTGATTTAGGAGCGGTTGCTACAGCAATCACAGCTTCAGAAAGAATAATGCGCGCTTCCGGCATGCCTATTAAAGCAACTGCTTGAGCTGCAGCAACAGTTACTTGCAAAATTTGCGGAGCTGCCATACCAACTTCTTCTGCAGCAGCAATCATAATTCGCCTTGCAATAAAACGCGGATCTTCCCCAGCTCTAAGCATTCGCGCTAAATAATGCAAAGAAGCGTCAACATCACTTCCGCGCATCGACTTAATAAAAGCAGAAATCACATCGTAGTGATCGTCGCCATCTTTGTCGTAACGAACTGTAGTAGTATCCATTACGTTAGAAACAATATCAGCAGTAATAACAGGTTTCTTTTTGCCATGCTGTAACGCAACATCTCCTGTTACTGCCCCTGCAGCCGCCTCTAAAATAGTGAGAGTTTTGCGAGTATCTCCCCCACTTAAGCGAATAATAGAATCAATAGCGTCATCGTCGATTTTAAGCTGATTATTAAGACCATTTTCGCTAGTTAGTGCACGTTCTATAAGAGTGTGTAAATCTTCAACGCTAAGTGACTCAAGTTTAACAACTATTGATCTGCTAAGTAGCGGCTTAATGATTGAAAAGCTCGGGTTTTCAGTAGTAGCACCAATAAAAGTTACGTCGCGATTTTCAACGCTTGGAAGCAAAGCATCTTGTTGAGATTTAGAAAAACGGTGAACTTCGTCAATAAATAAAACTGTTTCTTGACCATTACTAACTAAACGCTCATGCGCGCGATCAAGTACCGCTCGAACGTCTTTAACTCCAGAAGTTACAGCAGAAAGCTCTTCAAACACGCGACCAGACTGACGGGCAACAATATAAGCGAGCGTAGTTTTGCCAACTCCCGGAGGACCAAACAACACAACAGAACTTGGAGCAGTAAGAGAACCTTTAGATTGCGGATTTGCAAGCCTGCGCAAAGGAGAACCTTCTTTTAGAGCATGCGACTGCCCTAGCACGTCTTCAATACTGCTCGGGCGCATACGCACTGCCAACGGACGAGTTACATCACTCGGCGCGCTACTTGCTGCAAATAAATCCTGCTCCATAAATACCAGCTTACACTACATATAGAACAAACGTTCGATTGCATTTTGCGTCTTGCATTTCGTATTCTGTTAACACATTTTTAAAAATCACACGTGCGAAACTTGGTAATCAAAGAACACAACTTCACCTTCGTCTTGAGTTGTATCTAAATCGACAACGCCAGTAATAGCCCAATTATGATCCCCATCTGAATCGTCAATAATCTGCCGAACTTTCCACGAATGTTCACTTTTCTCAAGCGAATCATCCAAAATAAACAAGTCGCCACTTCGAGCCTTAGCATCTATTCCAACATACTCGTGCTCATCGTAATAGTCGTCAAGAACATCATTCCACTCGTGAACTCCGTAACCCCAAGCCTTGTCAAGCTCTCCTAAAGTATCCGCATCTTCCAAATCCATAAGCTGCACGCGACGAAACATTGCGTTTCTAATCAACACAATAAGTCCACGACGATCCTCAACTACAGACTCAGAAGTTGAAGGCGCAGCCGTAGTTACAGCGCTAGCTTCAGCATCCGATCCTCCAGCACTCTCCCACTCGTCAACAAGACTAGAATCAATAGAGCGCACAACAAGACGAAGCCACGAAATAATGTCACGCAATTCTTCGTTAAACATATCTTCTGGCACAGTGCGAGCAAGCGAACGGTAAGCGTCCGAAAGATAGCGAAGAAGCGTTCCCTCACTTCTAGCAATGCCATAGCGCGAAATATATCCAGTAAAATCGGAAGCAGTTTCAACCATGTCTCGAAGCACAGATTTAGGCTTAATCCAGTAGTCGTTTGCCCAAGGAACATCCTTGCGATATTGCGCAAAAGCAGGCTCAAGCAAATCTTCAAGAGGCTTAGGGTAACTGACTTCCGCCAAGCGTTCCATGCGCTCCTCGTAGTCAACGCCATCGTCTTTCATTCCAGCCATTGCAGCATCGCGAGCCTTACGCTCCTGCGCGCGAAGAACAGGCTTAGGGTCATCTAAAGTTGCTTCAACCATAGAAATTACGTCAAGCGCATAGCTTTGAGATTCTGGGTCAAGAAGTTCCAAAGCTGCGAGCAAGAACGGAGAAAGCGGCTGATCCAGCGCAAAGCCTTCAGGCATTGCAACATCAAGCTCATAATTGCAAGAACCGTTCGCGCGCTTTTTAGATTCAATAACTTGAGTATCGAGCAGAGTTTGGAAAATATCGTTGCAACGCTCAAGCAATTTCTCTTTATCTTGCGGCTTTTGCGCACTATCTTCAATAAGTTTTTCAACGCGTGCTCTAGCGTCTCCGCCTTGCGTAACTTCGTTCAAAATCATTGAATGCGTTACAACCATATGAGGATTCAAAGTTTCTGGAGCACTTTCAATAAGCTTAGTAAACGTTGGTTCGCCCCAAACAACAAAGCCCTCTGGAGCCTTCTTACGCTTAACTTTTTTAAGCTTCTTAGGGTCATTGCCAGCTTTTGCAACAGCGCGCGCGTTTTCAATCTCGAACTCTGGAGCCTCTGCAACTACTAAGCCCTCTGTATCAAACCCCATTCTGCCTGCACGACCTGCAATTTGATGAAACTCGCGAGCGCGAAGCTTGCGACTACGATTCCCATCAAACTTTGTTAGCGCTGTAAGCACAACAGAGTGAATTGGCACGTTAATACCAACGCCAAGAGTGTCTGTGCCGCAAATAACGGGCAACAATCCTTGCTGAGCTAGCTGTTCAACAAGCCTGCGGTAGCGCGGAAGCATGCCAGCGTGATGTACGCCAACGCCTGTGCGCAGTAGCCTTTGCAAAATTTTGCCGAAGCCTGTAGTAAATTTAGTGCCTTTAATCGCTTGAGCAATTTTGTCTCGCTGCTCTTTGCTAGAAACTCCCGTACTAGCTAGCGCTTGAGCTGTTTCTAGAGCTGCGTCTTGCGAAAAATGAACTACGTAGATTGGCGTTAAACCCTTGTTAAATAAGAGTTCTACAGTTGTGGCAAGTGGCTTATCTGTGTACTCATATTCGAGTGGGATTGGTCTTGGAGCGTCTGCAATAATATCGACGTTTCTTTTTGTTGATTTTTCTAAGCGTTCCGCAATATCCGTTACGTCTCCAAGAGTTGCACTCATAAGTAAGAATTGCGTATTTGGAAGTGTAAGCAGCGGAACTTGCCAAGCCCATCCACGCTCTGGATCACCATAGTAGTGGAATTCGTCCATTGCAACGCAATCAACTTCAGCATTTACGCCTTCACGTAAAGCTTGATTTGCTAAGATTTCCGCCGTGCAGCAGATTATTGGAGCATCCGCATTAATATGCGAGTCGCCTGTAATCATACCAACGTTGTCACGCCCAAAAATAGCTACTAAATCGAAGAATTTTTCGGATACGAGAGCTTTAATTGGCGCAGTATAGTAGGAGCGTCTGCCGGTGGCGAGTGCTGTGAAATGCATGCCGAGTGCTACTAGAGATTTTCCAGAACCTGTTGGAGTGTTTAAAATAACGTGGTCTCCTGCAAGCAAATCCATGATGGATTCTTCTTGATGCGGCCACAAATCTACATGTTTGTTATCTTTAACCCAATCAACAAATGCTTGAAAAATCTCATCTTCGCTAGCATGATGCAAATCGAAAGCTAACTCGCTCAAACCAGCCATATACGCTCCTACTTTACTTAACACCAACTTACTTGTGACTTAATCGCGCTTTATTTGCGCTTCTTCTTATCTCGTACTTTTACGGAGATTTGAATAGGAGTTCCCTCGAATCCAAATTCTTCTCGAAGTGATCGCTCAATAAAGCGACGGTATCCGTGCTCTAAGAAGCCAGTTGTAAATATTACAAAACGCGGTGGGCGCGTAGAAGCTTGCGTGGCAAACAAGATTCTCGCTTGCTTTCCGCCTCGCAAAGGATGCGGATGAGCAGACTGAATACGCCCTAAGAAAGCGTTGAGCTTGCCTGTAGGAATGCGCTTATCCCAGCTGTCTAAAGCTGTTCGCATAGCGCGCGCAAGACGATTCGTATGCCATCCTGTTTTTGCAGAAAGATTTACGCGCTCAGCCCAAGTTACGCGCTCAAACTCAGTTTTCCATAAGCGTTCCATGCGCTGTCTGGAAAATTCGTCCATCAAATCCCACTTGTTAAACACAAGTACGATTGCGCGACCTGCATCCACAGCCTGGCTCATAACTTTCAAATCCTGCTCTGCAATAGGCTGGGAAGAATCGAAAAGAATCAAAGCAAGTTCCGAGCGTTCAATCGCAGCTTGCGTACGAAGTGAAGAATAGTATTCAGCACCCGTAAGCTTGTGCTGCCTGCGCTTAATACCAGCAGTGTCAATAAACAGCCAATCCTCGCCGTCAACTCGCACAACCTCATCAACAGGGTCACGAGTAGTTCCAGCCAAATCGTTTACAACAGATCGCTCTTCATGAGCTAAATGATTCAAAAGCGAAGACTTACCAACGTTTGGACGACCTACTAAAGCAACTCTGCGAAGTCCTTCTGGAGTTAAGAATCCTGAAGTTTTATTCGCTTTCTTCAAAGAATTGAGAGCTGCATCAAGCAAATCTCCAACGCCTCTGCCGTGCATTGCAGAAATTCCGTAAGGCTCACCCATTCCGAGCTTCCAAAACTCTGCAGTCAAATACTCGCTTCTAGCATCGTCAACCTTGTTAACTGCCAGAGTAATAGGCTTACCTGCAGCGCGAAGCATTGAAACAATACGCTCGTCTGTAGCTGTTAAACCAACTTGACCATCTACTAGGAAAATCACAGCATCGCTTAAACGCACTGCTACTTGCGCTTGTTGAGCAATAGAAGAATCAATGCCTTCAACATCTGCTTCCCAGCCGCCAGTGTCAACCAGCTTAAAGTTAGTTCCAGCCCACTCAGCGTCGTAGCTTACGCGATCTCTCGTAACACCTGGAGTATCTTCTACAACAGCTACACGATGACCCAAAATACGATTGACAAGCGTTGATTTTCCAACGTTTGGTCGACCTATAATGGCGATTACTCCAACAGCTTTAGAGTCTTTTGCATCGTCTTGACTTACTTCGTCGCCTCGAAGAAGCGCACGGTCTTCATCGTCAAGATCGTAGCCTTCAAGATTAGCCGCATAACGGTCATACTCATCCTGCTCAATTGCAGCGTCAACCATTTCAACAAGAGCATCGAGAGTCTGCTCAAAAGTCAAATCAGAATTATCGAGCGTTGTAACACCGTCTGCCGCTTGAAGAAAATGCGTAACTTTAGCATCTTTAGCGTCACGAGCGCGAATATCGTCTTCTTCAGATTCATTATTTTTAGATTCATTATTTTGCAAATTTTCTTGCGCAATATTCTGCTTGTTTCTGCGAGCTTGACGCACTTCTTCGCGTGCAGTAAGAAGCACTCGAACTTGAGCATTAGGAGCAACAACAGTAGTAATATCGCGTCCTTCTGCAACTATTCCCTCACCTTTAGAGAAAGAATCTTCATCTGACTCTGAAGCAATATACGCACGCTGAGCAGCAATAAGCATACGGCGAACTGCAGGAATCGAAGATACAGTAGACACATGCGAAGAAACTTCGCTGGAACGCAATTCTTCGCTAATATCCTCACCTTCAACAGTCACTACAGGATTCTTAGGATCAACACTAAAGTCAGCGTCACTTTCAGTAAATAAGGCTCCAACAGCTTCAATAATTTGATTAAAACGTTCAGCATCCGCTGGATTTACAGGATTTCCTTCTTCATCCAATTCAAGTTGCGTGCTTAAATCAATACCTTGTTTCAAGCACCACCAAGCAGCAGCTCTATACATTGCACCCGTATCTAAATACGCAAAACCATAGTATTGCGCTAAAGCACGAGAAGTAGAAGACTTACCTACTCCTGCTGGTCCATCAATTGCTACACAAATCACAGGCCAACCTCCTTAGAAAGCGAGCGCACTTCTGTTTGAGAAAGCACGCGATACGATCCAGCTTTTAAGTCACCCAATTTAATAGGGCCAATTTGCGTACGAACAAGACGCTTTACAGGGTATCCTACGGCTCCAAAAATCCTGCGAACAATACGATTTCTGCCAGAATGCAACACAACTTTTACCATGGTTGTGTCGTGATTCTGATCGATTATTGCGCAACGGTCGAGCTTAATCCAACCATCTTCAAGATTTACACCTTGTGAAACCAAGCGGCGGCAAACCATACCGTTGATTTTGCCTTCAACAGTTGCAATATAAGTTTTCTCAACCTCATACTTTGGGTGCATTACGTGCTGGCTTAGCTCGCCATCGTTGGTCATTAAAATAAGACCTTCAGAATCGTAATCCAAGCGTCCCATGTGGAAAATTCGCTCGTACTTGTCTCCAACAATATCTCTTAAAGTAAAGCGACCTTTTGGATCGTCCATTGCGCTAAGAACTCGCTTAGGCTTATGCAATGCGAGCGTTACTAGCTTTGTGTTGAACTTTACGCGAGATCCATCAACGCGCACTTTTTGACGTTTTGGATCTACTCGAGTACCAAGTGTTGTAACCAATTCGTCGTCTACTTCAACACGCCCGTCAAGAATAATCTCTTCACACTTGCGTCTTGAACCAAATCCCGCTTCAGCAAGCAGCTTCTGCAGTCGAATGGCGTTGTTGTCATCTGAATGCGCCTGATTGGCGCGGGAATATGCGTTTGGCATCGTTCTCCCAACGTGACCTAAAGAATTACATACATACTTGCGCCAGAATTTACTTAAGAATACGCAATATAAGCAATTCATTACTCATTAACTTACTAATTTCTGTGGCAATTTATTAAATTTGCAATAAATCAAAAAACACCACATTTTCCTATGTTACCGTATGGCATAGCCGTGATAGTATAGCCTAGGTTTCATTGTGTTGCAATCATTAACAAAGCGGCACAACTAAAATTAAGGAAAGTTATGATTAAAACTACAGATACACCGTGCAGCACAACTAAAACTGCTGCGCCACTTATTGTTCGTATTGGTACTGAATTTATTGCTACAGCTTTAGCGATGTTCGTTGTTTACACTTTTTATTCTCTTACTACCGTAATGTACGGAATCAACGTTTTAATGATTGCCGCAGGCACTGGTATCGCTTATGCTGCAGCGACATATATTGCATCTAAAATTTCTGGAGGCCACCTTAACCCTGCAGTAACAGTTGCTTCGATGCTTACTGGACGCACTTCATACACTGCAGGATTATGCTACATTGTTGCCCAAGTTCTTGGTGCTATTGCAGCTGCAGGATTGTTTATTCTTATTATTCCTCAGCAGGATTCAAGCATTGATCCGTCACAAGTTGGTCAAGGCTCAGGTTTTGACAAAAAGTATTGGTTTGTTTCAATAGTAAACGGATTCGAAAAGGCATCTCTTTCTGCACGTCAATTAAAAGAAATAAACTTGTCTTTCGGAATAGTATCTGCGTTATTAGTTGAAGTTATTGCTGTTATTTTGATTGTTGCCACTGCATTGCGCAGCACAGACCATGAAGGTAATACTAAATGCGGTTATGCAACACACATCGGTATTGCATACGCAGCTGGCGCTTTCATTACGTATCAAATTACAGGAGCTGGTTTGAATCCTGCTCGTTCTACCGGCATCGCATTATTCGCAAACTCTCATGATTTGGAAGTTAAACCACTAAGTCAATTGTGGGTATTCTGGATTGCTCCAATTTTTGCTGCAGCGCTTGTTAGCCTAGTTTTGCTATTAACAAAGCTTCTTTCAAACTCAGCACAAAAACTTGCTGTATCAAATGAAACAAATCCTGCACCAATACAAAATTTTGCAGACACAAAAGCAGACGCTCCTGTAGCGCCAGATATGAGCTATGAGTACGTTCAAAACGTATCTGACAATAACGTTGCGAACAATCTTTAAAAATAAAGTTATAGCAAAAATATAATTGAAGCGTATGTTATAAGCAAACCTATGCCGAGCGTAATACTTATGAAAGTATCAAAGCCAACTGAGCGAACTTTCCAAGGGCTACGCTGACGCATAATTAAGCGCATAACTCCTAGAAGTACAGCCGTCACAGAAATAACAACTGTGGCGGCTTTTACATATCCTATAAATGCCAATAATGCGCAAAGTGCAATAATAATTGCTACAATCCATTCAGCATAAGGCTTACCCTCACGTTTTTCCGACACGTACGGATGCTCCGTTTTAGCACTTCTAGTCTGATGCTCACTATCTGTCATACTTGTATCATACCTGCTCCGCGATAAGAAAACATGAGTTGTTTTAGGCACTAACACAAAGATGCAGCGCTTGAAGTACACAAACGCTGCATCCATAATATTGATTAATTTATTTGTCTATGAATCTTAGCTAAAGCAATTTTAGTGGAAGAAGTGACGAGTACCGGTAGTGTACATCGTTACACCAGCTTTGCGCGCAGCTTCGAACACTTCTTCGTCGCGAATAGAGCCACCAGGCTGCACGATTGCGCGAACGCCCGCTTCAATCAAAATTTGCGGACCGTCAGCAAATGGGAAGAAAGCATCCGAAGCCGCAACAGCTCCGCGAGCACGTTCAGCACCATCAGCCAAAGTATTTGCACGCTCAACAGCCAAATGGCATGAATCCACGCGATTAACCTGCCCCATTCCAATGCCAACAGTAGCATTGTCGTGCGCAAGTAGAATTGCGTTAGACTTTACACAACGAAGCGAACGCCACGCGAATTGCAAGTCGCGCAAAGTGTCAGCATCAGCAGGATCTCCAGAAACAAGCGTCCAGTTTTCAGGATTATCACCAACTGCATCAATCTTATCTGCAGACTGAACTAAAGCACCACCGTCAATAGGATGAACTTGCAAATCTAAGACTGGCGGAGTTGCAACCTTCAAAATGCGAAGATTCTTTTTCTTAGTGCGAAGCAATTCCAAAGCTTCAGGCTCATAGTCTGGAGCCACAATAACCTCTGTGAAAATTGGGCGCACACTTTCTGCCATTTCCAAAGTCACAGTAGTGTTTGCAGCAATCACACCACCGTAAGCACTTACAGGATCGCAAGCGTGAGCTTTTTTGTGCGCTTCTACTGCAGTCGCGCCTATTGCCAAGCCGCAAGGATTATTATGCTTGCAAACAGCAACCGCAATTTGTGGAGCAAAATCCCAAACTGCACGCCAAGCAGCATCCGCATCCACATAATTGTTGTAGCTCATAGGTTTTCCGCCAAGAAGCTCAGCCTGAGCCAAACCACCCTTATGCAAAGGATCTAAATACAATCCTGCTTGCTGATGGGGATTCTCACCATATCGAAGCGTATGCTCTAAACTCCAAGTGCGCGTGTAGTTTGCAGGAAGCTTCACAGCTTCAGCATTTTGATTATCTTCTTCATCATTTGTGTTCAAACTTTCAGGCTTCTGCCATGCTTTACTTGTCCACTCAGATATAGAAGCATCGTAAGCTGCTGTATGAGCAAATGCTTTACCAGCCAAATATTCGCGCTCTTGCAAATTAAAGCCTTCACCTGAAACGATTCTATTAGCTAAAAGCTGGTAATCTGCAGGATCTGTAATAACGGCAACAGACTTATGATTCTTTGCTGCAGCACGAATCATAGAAGGTCCACCAATATCAATTTTCTCAATAATTGCGTCACTATCAGCACCGCTCATTACAGTGTCTACGAATGGATACAAATTAACTACTACAGCATCAAACGGCTTTATGTTTAGCTTTTCAAGTTGCTTTACATGATCAGCATTACTCATATCTGCAAGAATTCCAGCGTGAATATGCGGATCTAAAGTCTTCACTCTTCCATCAAGACTTTCTGGGAAACCAGTAACGTCAGAAACTTCAGTAACATGAACGCCAAGTTCAGCCAATTTAGCAGCAGTAGAGCCGGTTGAAACTACTTCAGTATCAGCCTTTCTAAATGCTTCAGCTAATATTTCAAGTCCCTCTTTATGAAAAACTGAAACAAGAACTCTACGAATTTGCTTTTCACCTGTGGTTATCAGCACATTTGCGTTTGATTCTTTGCTCTGTGTCTGTTGCACGGCGGCCTTCCTTCCCAAAATAGTAGTGAGGAATTATTTTCTTTTAGCCTTCGATGAAACCGTCCTAGGAGCAGCTTTTTTCAAAGGCAAAGGTTGATTCTTTTTATTACTAGTCTTATTTTCGATTAATTCTGCAGATTTTACAGGTTTATTCGACTTACTAGCAGCAATAAGATTAAAGCAATATCGCGCGCCACAAATAAGTAGGATACTAAAAATCGAAATAACCCATGCTACAGCAGAAGCGTATAGAGTAAGATGACCAACAGCCCTAGTACTTTCAATAATGTCAACTCCAATATAAGAAAGTCGACATTCACCCAATGAACCATTTGCTATTGAGAAAACAACAGTCCACATAATTGTAATTAAAGCGGATACACCTACACTATCAGTTGCAGCTTCTACAGCATTCAACATAAAAGACTCACGCTCGGTTTTGTCAATAATATTTTTTAAACGCAAGCCACAGCCGCTTTTATGCAATAAAGTTATAAGCATTACAATAAAGCATAAAGTTGGAACTATAGAGTAAAAAACAGTGCGATGCACAACGTCAATAACAGCATCAGGAAATATTCCAAAAACCGGAATAGGCGGCAAAGATTTACGTTGAGAAACTGTTAAAGTAAATTGTGCAACAGATCCAATATTAAATCCAGATCCACAAATCCAAGATAATGCCCAAATAGCAACATTAGGCAACCAAACTAAGCAAGCAATAGTTGTAAGAATACGCGAACCATTTTGCATGCCTAATTTATTGAAATATGAATTAACATAACCAAAATTTGTACAAGCCCAAACCACAACAGTTATTAGTGCAACAAAAGCATATAAACCGAACAAAATTACCGCAGTTCGCTTAGTAATACGAATATTTTTTTGAATATACTCAGGACATATTTGCTTATAACGCTGCTTAGCAGATACAAACAGTGAGCTGCTTGGAAAAACCGCTATAAGTAACGAAATTAAATAAACACAAGAAGATTTACAAGCAACAATAAAAGTAGAATCAAGTAAAGTAACATGCGTATTTTGAGAAAGTATCGCATTAATAGCAGCCCAGACTACAAGCCCAGTAAAATATGCTATATTCCCACCTTTAATACGACGAATTAAGCATACAAGCGTTGAAATAAGTAGAAAAGTAAGGCCTAAAGGAATAATCGTAAGAATGCAATTTCCAAAAGTAAGACCCACGCCTTGAGCAAACATAAACACAGCCCAAGTCATAGACATTGCAGATTCAGAAAGATTACCTGTTCCTTCTTCGATAGAAACCACAAGAAGTGTGAGAGATAAGAAAAGACCTATCGTAAGAGAAAAAATAAGAATAACAATAACAGGAGTTATTACACCTTTAGACATGTTTATTAAGGATGACTTAAGCTTTTCAACCATGCCTTTTCCTTTCAATTCTTTTAGGTGCAAAACCAATATATTGTTTTAAATAGGATATTACTTTAATAATAAGCGATAATAATAAACTTTTAAGCTGGCATAGTAATTAAACTGCTGCAAGGATAATCGCATAATTCACTCATTCCACTAATACCAGTAAGTTCAATAACAAAACTAAAACCTGCAACTATTCCTTGAGCGCGCTTGACAATATTTGCAGCAGCTTTTGCAGTGCCTCCAGTTGCAATAAGATCGTCAACAATAAGCACACGTTGACCTGGCTTAATAGCGTCGCTTTCAATTTCAATACTTGCCTGACCATACTCAAGCATGTATGACTCAGTAATAACTGGAGGAGGTAGCTTACCAGCTTTACGAATAGCAAGAAAACCTTTGCCTAACCGAGATGCCAATAATGGTCCAAAAAGAAAGCCTCGAGCTTCAAGCCCAGCAATCAAATCAATTGAATCAGCTGGCACAGGCAAGGCATCAATCAAAGAATCAATAAGAATTCGCGAAGAGCGCGCATTTGAAAATATAGGAAGAAAATCACGGAATATAATACTAGGATTGGGGAATCCTGGAACGGTACGAATCAAAGAAGCAAGATAAGCGGCATCATCGTTGCTTACTGTTTTCAACGTTTTCACTGTAATATCCGTTGCTGTCATAATCCTAACGTTCTTTTCTTCACAAGACTTGTTATTGGAATATGGAAAGAATGTCACATATTCGCGTGATGCGTGAGACATGTGCTGACTCACACATCACGACTTAAGTATTAAATTATAAATTTATGAGATAAAAGTTATTACTTTTCAGAAGCTGCAGATTCTGATACTGGCTCGTTATCTTCGTTTACAGATTTATTTGCATCATCTTGCTTAGCTTCTTCAGCTTGTGCAGCTTCTTCTGCTTCTTCATCGCTAATAAATGCTGGACGCACATACAATCTGTTCACAGCGCGGAAAGATACTCGCATCAAGCTACCTTCTGAATCGATAACAATCTCTTCATATTGAGTATCTACGCTTACAATCTTGCCGATAATGCCGCCGATTGTAATAATTTCAGTACCTGGTTCCAAAGATTCATGGAAGGAACGCATTTCAGCTTGACGCTTCTTAGCATTGCGAGTCTGGAACATCATCATGCAAACCATTGCTACAACGAGAATAATAAGCATGCCATACTGCTGGAAAAATTGAGGCAAAGTAAACTCCTTAAGTATCCAACCCTAAGACGGTCGAAATGCCGTCCAAGTTAATTATTTTAAGCTAGCTCACTGACATTACTAGGCTCTTTAAAGCCCAAATGTTTCCAAGCTTTACTAGTTGCAACACGACCTTTAGGAGTGCGAATTAAGAATCCTTCACGCACTAGATATGGTTCACATACTGTTTCAACAGTTTCAGCTTCTTCACCAACCATTGCAGCTAGATTATTAAGACCAACCGGTCCACCGTTAAACTGACAAACCATAGCCTTCAAAACTGCAATATCAAGTCGATCAAGACCTTGTGTATCAATCTGGTATAAAGCTAACGCTTCAACAACAGCTTCATGATTTACTTCTGACAAATCATGCACAATAGCCCAATCTCTGACACGTCTCAACAAGCGATTCGCTATACGAGGAGTGCCACGAGAGCGTAACGATAGCTCTTTAGCAGCTTGATCTATAAGGCGAATTCCTAAGACTTTAGCAGATCGCTCAATAAGTTTTTCAAGCTCTTCGTGAGGATAAAAATCAAGGTGAGCAGTAAAACCAAAACGAGCGCGCAATGGAGAAGGCAACATTCCTTCCCTAGTGGTAGCTCCAACTACAGTAAAACGAGGAAGAGTTAGCGGTATTGATGAGGCACCAGGACCTTTGCCGACCATAACGTCAACGCGAAAATCTTCCATAGCAATATAAAGCAACTCTTCTGCAGCACGAGGCAAACGATGGATTTCGTCAATAAACAACACCTCACCTGCGTCAAGCGCGCTTAGTATAGAAGCTAAATCTCCAGCATGCTGGATAGCAGGACCTGAAGTAATTCGAATAGGAACTTGCAATTCATTAGCAACAATCATTGCTAATGTAGTTTTTCCCAATCCAGGAGGGCCAGCCAATAACATATGGTCAGGCGCAACATCACGCTTTTTAGCAGCATCTAAAAACAGTTGCAATTGCGCTTTTAAAACTGGTTGACCAATAAAACCTTCTAATGCGCGAGGACGAAGTTCCTCATCACTGAGTTGCTCATTTCCTAAAGGCGTTGAAGAAACCATGCGTAAGGATTCTTCAGCAACACCAGTATTTAGCGCAGAAGTATACTCTTCACTCACTTCAACTCCCCCAATACTAGATTCTTTACAAACATGATTACCTACCCCTATCAAGTGAAGCTAATGCCATTCGTAAAACATTAGGCAAATCTGCATCAGATATAGGAATTGAAATATTATTCTCTGCACAAACTTGCTCAACTGCTCTTTGAGCGTCAACTTGTCTCCAACCCAATGAAACAAGACCCTCTATTACGCATTGCACGCTAGAATCAACAATCTGCTTATTAGATTGAGTAGAATCATTAGAACTATCTGCCAGTATTGAAGAATCAAGAGAACCCTTCAATTCCAAAATAATCTTCTGCGCACCCTTTTTCCCTAAACCAGGAGCAGAAGAAAGAGAAGTTACATCTCCCTCAGAAATAGCTTGTAAAAGACGATCAACATTCAAAGTTGAAAGCATAGAAAGAGCAACTTTAGGACCAATTCCACTAACTTTTTGCACTTGCAAAAACATTCGTTTAGCAGCTTGAGTTGTAAAACCATAAAGAGTTAAAGCATCTTGCGAAACTTGAAGCGACGTATAAACGCGAACTTCCTGGCCTTCATGCAAAGAAGACAAATCTTGAGAAGGCATATAAGTCTCATAGCCAACTCCAGAAACAACAATAAGAGCAGAACGAGCATCAATTGACGCAACTTGTCCAACAAGCATTCCAATCATAAACTCACTCCCACTTAACAAAAACTCATAGCTTAAAGCACATAAAGTCAAATACAATTATAATAGAACATCTGTTCTATTAATATCCTACATGCCTCGAACGACAGAAGAAGATTTACGCGCCTGAGCTTGAGCTAAAGCCCACTGTTTCTGCGCAGCAGTTAGATGCTGCTCGCGCTCGCCACCTTGTAAAGCACCAGAAGGACGAAGAGCATGACAAATAGCTTGAGCTAAAGCGTCGGCAGCATCAGCAGGAGTAGGCAAAACATTAAGTCCAAGTAGTCGCGCGACCATGCGCTCTACTTGAGGTTTTTGAGCTTTTCCGTTTCCAGCTACAGCAAGTTTAACTTCAGTAGGAGTGTGTAAAGCAACAGGAATATTGCGCTGAGCTGCAGCAAGCATTGCAATACCTGCAACCTGTGCAGTGCCAAGAACAGTATTTCGATTTTCTTGCGCAAAAACACGTTCAATAGACACAGTATCAGGCGAAAAACGCTCAATTTTTTCAACTAATCCATTATAAATCTTTAAAAGTCGCAAATCTTGCGAAAGATCAGGCTCAGACCTCAACACATCGACGTGAATAAAAGAAAGCCGACGCGAGACGCCGGCTTCAATCACGCCGACCCCGCAGCGAGTAAGCCCGGGGTCAACGCCCAAAATCATCATAGGAGACTATTCAGCTTCCTCAAGCTGAGCCATAACTTCATCTGAAGCGGTCCAGTTGCTGTAAATATTCTGAACATCGTCCAAGTCATCGAGATTATCGATTAAGCGAGAAACCTTTTGAGCATCTTCGAAGCTCAATTCAACCTCATTATTTGGATGCATAATAATATCTGCAGAATCATAGTCGAAACCAGCTTCCTGCAAAGCCTTACGCACAGTTACCAAATCACTGGAATTGGTGTAAACAGAATAAACATCGCCATCATCAGCAACATCTTCAGCTCCAGCTTCAGCTGCAACTTCGAAAAGCTTATCGTAGTCAACACCTTCGGATGGAACTTCAATCAAACCTTTACGTTCGAAGTTGAAGCTCACGGAACCGCTTGTTGCCAAAGAACCGTTGCCCTTAGTAAGAGTTGAACGCACATCAGCAGCAGCACGATTACGGTTATCAGTAAGGCATTCAATAATCAATCCAACACCTGCAGGAGCGTAACCTTCGTAAACAATCTCTTCATAGTTTGCGCCGCCAGCTTCTTCACCAGAACCACGCTTTACAGCGCGCTTGATATTGTCAGCAGGCATGGAAGCCTTCTTAGCTTTAACGATGGCATCGTACAGCGTAGGGTTACCATCAGGATCGCCACCACCCAAACGTGCAGCAATTTCAATGTTCTTAATAAGCTTGGCAAAAAGCTTGCCACGCTTTGCGTCGATAGCGGCCTTCTTGTGCTTTGTAGTCGCCCACTTGGAATGACCTGACATGATACTCCTAAAACGTACAGTTAATCAAACGAAACGATTTTATTGCGCTTTCGCGACAAATTTTATTTATCTTTTATATCAAGCCCATGCTTTACTTCAAAAATACGCTGGAAAACTGTAATAATACCGCCAATAGCAAGCAGAATCATAGCAAAACTTAACCAAAAAAGTTGATTTGTAAGACCAACAAGCCCCATAGCAACAAGAATCACAGCAACTCTATCTGCACGAGTTATTAAACCTTTTTTAGGATCTACATTTATTGACTGACCGCGAGCGCGAGTGTATGAAGTTACGAAAGCTGCCATAAGAGCAACCAAACAGCTTAATAATCCTACACACTTTATTGCATTGCCATTCAAAGTTGAAATCCAAGTGCACATATCTTTTTCGTGAGCTTCATACAAACAAATGCATACAGAGGAAAATAATGACCAGTCTGCAATGCGATCGAGAGTTGAGTCAAGAAATGCACCAAATTTTGTGCCGCCTGTTGTCAAAGCAGCAACAGAACCATCTAAACTGTCCGCAAGCACAAAAATAGTTAAAAATATAGTGCCAACAACAAACTGTTTAGTAAAAGCAGTAACAAAAGCAATAATAACTACAGCTATTGTTCCGACAATTGTTACACAGTTAGCACTTATGCCTAATCGGACTAGCAATTTTGCAATTGGAGAAATAGTGCGCTTAAACCCGCTGCGTAATGATTCCAACATTGAATGCAACCTTCCTAGCGTAATCAAGCAAATAAAACTTGGGTTCAATAAACAATCTCATATTAGTCAATCGGCTGTAATACACACAAAAGCCCACACAACGTTAAGAAGTGTGGACTTTTGCTTATTTCGTTTATTTATTGCAATTTAGTTTTCAAGCGAAACTGTGCTGCTTAAGTAACGTTATTTAAATTACATAACTTAAATAGCTTATGCTACTTAGTGTAGCGCTCGAAATCTTCTGCAGTATTGACCTGAACGCGCTGCTTAATGATGGACAAAATCCACTCTTTAGCTTGCGAAACAGGAACGCCATTCAATTGGCTGCCATCGCGGAAGCGGAAGCTCACAGCATTGTTGTTCACATCCTCTTCGCCAGCAATCAAAGTGAATGGCACCTTAGACTTAGAAGCGTTACGAATCTTCTTGCCGAAGCGATCGTCAGAGTTGTCCATTTCGCAACGAACCATATTCTCTTCCAAATCGCTAATCAATTTTTGCAAGTGTGGAGCGAACTCGTCTGCAACAGGAACGCCAGTTACCTGAACTGGAGCCAACCATGCTGGGAACGCGCCCGCGTAATGCTCGAGCAAAATAGCGAAGAAACGCTCAATAGAGCCAAAGAGTGCGCGGTGAATCATCACAGGACGCTGGTGGCTACCGTCAGCCGCAATGTACTCCAACTTAAAGCGCTCAGGCAAGTTGAAGTCGAGCTGAATAGTAGAAACCTGCCAAGTGCGACCGATTGCGTCTCGAGCTTGCACGGAAATCTTCGGGCCGTAGAATGCAGCTCCACCTGGATCGTCCACGAGTTCCAAACCAGACTCTTTAGCAACCTCTGCCAAAGTATTAGTTGCTTCTTCCCAAATCTCGTCGGAACCGACGAACTTATGCTCATCCTTAGTGGAAAGCTCCAAGTAGAAGTCGTTCAAACCGAAGTCTTTAAGAAGACCAAGCACAAAGTTAAGCAAGCTCTTCAACTCATCGCGCATCTGCTCGCGAGTGCAGTAAATGTGCGAATCATCCTGAGTCAATCCACGAACACGAGTTAAACCATGCACAACGCCAGACTTTTCGTAGCGATACACAGTACCAAACTCAAACAAGCGCAAAGGAAGCTCGCGATAAGAACGCTGGCGAGACTTGAAGATCAAGTTATGCATTGGGCAATTCATTGGCTTCAAGTAGTAGTCAGCACCTTGGCGAGTTACGTTACCATTTTCGTCGCGCTCTTCGTCAAGCTTCATTGGAGGATACATGCCATCCTTGTACCACTGCAAGTGGCCGGAAGTCTCATATAAGCCACCCTTAGTAATGTGCGGAGTTTGTACGAAGCTGTAGTGATGCTTTCTGTGCTGCTCGCGCGAATAATCTTCCATTGCGTTAATAATTGCAGCACCCTTTGGATGGAATACGGCTAAGCCTGGGCCAATCTCGTCTGGGAAGGAGAACAAATCCATCTCTTGACCAAGCTTGCGGTGATCGCGCTTAGCAGCTTCTTCCATGCGAGTTGTGTAAGCTTTAAGCTCTTCCTTGCTAGGCCAAGCAGTGCCGTAAATGCGCTGAAGCATAGGATTCTGCTCCGAGCCACGCCAGTAAGCTGCAGCCACACGCTCAAGCTTAAAAGCCTTAATGTAACGCGTGTTTGGAAGGTGAGGTCCGCGGCACAAATCGCTCCAAACCTTGTTTCCTTCGCGATCTACATTGTCGTACATGCTAAGCTCATGCTTGCTGATTTCGCCAGAGGCAGCAGGATCAAGAGCTGCTTCCTTATCCCCAATCAACTCCAACTTATAAGGTTGATTTGCTTCTTCTTCGCGCGCTTCGTCCTCTGTTACAACGCGACGACGGAAGCTTTGAGACTCTTTAATAATGTGCTGCATATGCTTTTCGATTTGCTTCAAATCGTCTGGCGTAAATGGAGTATCAACATCGAAATCGTAGTAGAAGCCGTCTTTAATTACAGGACCTACGCCCAACTTTGCGTCTGGTCGAATTTCTTGAACAGCTTGAGCCATCACGTGAGTAGCGGAATGACGCATGATTGCGATGCCATCTTCACTATCAAGGGCCACTGATTCCACGGTATCGCCGTCATGAAGAGACGTGTACAAATCACGCAACTCGCCATTTAAACGCACAGCAATAATATTCTTATCTTCCGCGAAAAGTTGGGCGCCAGTGAAGCTTGCATCCACCTCCTTGCGTTCCTCGTTTACGGTGATGGAGATGGTATTTTCAGCCATAATTGTCCTTTTCTATCGGGGTCTTGCGTTACTAATGTGCAGACCTGGACTTGTGTGGCGTCGATAAACTTACGCGATTAAACAATCAACAAAACGCGCAAAAACGACGTCAATCGCGCGCATTTTTCACGCGCAATTCGTTGACATTCTAGGACAACAGAGCGACTTTTAAAACTCTTTTGCTAAATAGCGTTTTCGGCTACTTTTTCTCGCCTTGCATGCAATCTTGATGAAAAATCATTAATTTTTATAAAAATGCTTTCGCCAATCTTGACTATTAAGAAGAAAGCTCCAGCGCAAATAGCAATAGTGCCACCGGCAGAAAGCTTCAGTATTACAGCTAAAGCTAGTCCAATTAAAGCAATTGAAACAGCAGTAATTACGCATGCAAGTACGAATTTATTTATAGAAGCAATTCTTCCCTTTAATGCTGCAGCAGGAGCAGCAATAAGAGATACTGAAACAACTGTACCAACTGCTGGAATAATAACGGAAACAGTAATAATAATCAAAGCAAGAACCATGCCCTGTATAAAACCTGATCTTCCGCCTGCAGCACGGTAATTAATAGGGTCAAACGAGCAATGCACAAGATTAGCAGAATTAAAAATCCATAATCCCAAAACAAGCAAGAAAGCAACAGAGGCTGAAATTACGTCTGCAGGAGTGCAATTAAGCAATGATCCAGTTAAAAATCCCTCAATACGCAATGGCAATGGAGCAAACCACTTATTTAAAAAGTATCCACTAGCAAAGCCAACAGTTAAAGTAATACCAGCTGCAGCTTGCGAAGAAATGCCTTTAAGATGCGAAAGTGCATACATTACTAAAGAAAGTACAACACACGCAACAGCAGCACCGACAAAAAGCCCAAGCGACAAAATATTTTGATCTATTGTATAAGCAGAAGTTAAAACTACACCTAATACTGCTCCAGGAAAAGCAGCATGAGTAATAGATTCAGTAAAGAATATTCGCTGATTAAGAAGCGCGAGAGAGCCAACAAAACCACATAGAGCACCTACAACAATTGCTTCAACTATAGGTAGAGCAATAATTTGCCAAATACTTACCATCTATTCCCTACCTTTACAAGATTTTGCTAAAACATGCATATCGGTACCGCTTGTATGAGTTTTATGCGCAAAAACTATAGATGAAATGACTTGGAATAGCCAGCGTACAATAAGCACAACTACGAACATTGCACACATGCTTAATGCAATTGCAGCTTGAGGAGAAATAGGATGATCAAGCTCCAAATTCATAACGTACATACCAAGAACAACTCCAGCAATACCAACAAAGATACCAACTGCAACCATACGCCCAACTGTTCTAGACACTAAACGAGCACTAGCTCCTGGAATAATAAGGTACCCGATCACAAGAAGAACACCAACAGCTGAAGATGCAGAAACAACAACCGCAGCAATGCCAACGTTAAGAACAATATCGACAAAAAGAGTATGCACTCCCATTAATGGAGCACTTGCTCGATCGAAAGCAACAATAATCTGCTGTTTCCAAGTTGCCAAAAGCACAATAATTGCAAACAAGCAAATCCACATTGCTTGAGTCATTCGCTCATCAGTGACATCAAGCAGCCTACCAAACATCAATGCCTCGAGCTGACCTGACATATCACCTTTTTTTAGTGAAATTACTACACCAAGAGCAAAGAAAGTAGTTAAAACAGTTGCGATAATCGATTCATTTATGCGAGTTGAACGAGAAGCCCACACTAATGCAGCAACTAAAAATACTGAACAAATTGCAGCACCAGGAATAATTTGATCTATGCCACCGTATAAAGCGCCTACAACAATTCCAGGAAATATGCCATGCACAATAGCTTCCGCATTAAATTCAGCACATCTCAAGTTCACAAATACACCAACGATTCCGCTAGCTATAGATAGAACTATAAGTAAGCAGAACGGGCGAAAAATATAAGGAGCAGAAGCAATAAAATCAAAACCAGGAATTGGTTCCAGAACTTTTCTTAATGACTCAACTAATTGGGCAAGCATTGAAAATCAGCCTTCCGCAATTTCCGAAAAAGTAAGACCTGCAGAAGCAGCAGGCATGCTTCCACCATATGCACGAGTAATATTTTCTTTAGTCATTACTTCTTTAAGCGCGCCAAAAGCAATCTGCTTGCCAGCTAAAAGTAGCGCTTTTTCACAAATAGCATCTGCAATAACTAAATCGTGCGTAGATACAACAAAAGCAATACCTTCTTGCTTTGCTGATTTCATAATATTAAGAAGTTCTCGGCGATTCGGTTCATCAAGACCATTAAAAGGTTCGTCGAGCAAAATAAGCGTTGGCTTTGCAACAATCGCGCGCGCAAGAAGAATGCGCTGGCGCTGACCGCCAGAAAGGTCACCAAATCGCACATCTGCGCGATTTAATAAACCAACATGATTAAGAGCATCCTCAACAGCTTTTTTCTGATCTTTTTTAAGCAATCCAAGAAAACCTGTCTGTCTACTTAAGCCCATTGCAACAACTTGCCGTGCAGTAATCGGGAACGTTAAATCCAAATCAACCTGCTGTGGAACATATCCAATAGACAAAGCCTTAGGCATTTTCAGTTCACCGCGACTTACGCGCACGATACCAATAATAGCCTGCAAAAACGTTGTTTTCCCAGAACCATTTGGACCTATTAAAGCCAAAGCTTCCCCGGCTTGCACACTGCCATTAATACCAGTCACTACAGTTTTATAACCGTATGCCAGGTCGCAATTTTTCATTGCAAGGACGCTCTTATTCACTATATTTCCAGTCTTTTCAGTTTATTAATAAGTATTCGTAACAGTAACTTCTTGCTTTCGCTATTAAACTTTCGCTATTAAAGTTACTGTTACGATACTATTATTTTTACTGTTATTTATATGTTACTTCTTCAATGCAGTCTTAACTGAATCTGGAAGTTCAGGAACATTACCATTCCAAGCTTTCACCAATGTTTCAACATTGTGAACAATGGAACCGATGTAAGTTTCGCCTGCAGATCCGACTGGTCCAAGCGAATCTCCATAAAGTGCGTCGTCGCCAATAACAGCCTTTACTCCTGCTGCTGCAGCAACAGCCTTGATAGACTTGGAATTGTTAGAATTCTCAGCAAAAATCGCAACAGCTCCGGACTTCTTGACATCTTCTGCAGCTTTCTGAATATGATCTGCAGTAGCATCCTGCTGGCTGTTGAAATCAGAAAGTGCTGCACCAATGAACTTCACATTGTAGTCACGAGAGAAGTAACCGAATGCATCGTGAGAAGTGAAGAGAACACGATGCTTTTGTGGCACACTATTCAAAGCTTTAGTTGCCCAAGCATCCAAATCAGTCAAAGACTTAACGAACTTTTCAACATGCTCATCGAAAATAGATTTACTCTTAGGAAGAGCTTTTCCGAGGAAATAACCGATATTCTTAACCTGAATCATCGTGTTCTTCGTGCTGGTCCAAATATGTGGATCGTACTGGAATTCAGGCTCCTTCTCGCCTTCTTCTGGAGGGAATGGCCACTTTTCAGCATGCACCTTAGCGATACCGCGATCAACCTTGTATGGAAGATCCTTTTCCTTAGCAGTCTCAGCCTTTGGATCCTTGATTTCGTCAGCAGTGAGAATACCGGAAGTTACACCCATAGTGCCCTTAAAACCGGTAGCTTTCACAGCTTGATCCAAGAAGTGCTCGAGATCTACACCAGAAACAAGCATCAAATCAGCCTTAGAAAGAGCTTTAGATTGAGCTGGAGTCATTTCATGCTCATGAGCAGAAGCGTTTGGCGCAAGCAAGCAGGTCAAATTAATTGTTGACTTTGCTTTGTCTTGAGGAGCTCCGATTACAGACTTCTTGCCCTGAGAATCAGTCTTATTGAGGCTCAATCCAGATTTTGCGTCAGCAGTTGAAGCGATTTGAGTTACGTAATCGCAAATTTGAGTTGTAGTTGCCACTACATTTACTTGATTGCCCTTCGCCTTATTTTCGGCATTTTTTGCAGAGCCGCAAGCACCCATAGAAGTTGCTAATAATGCAACCGCAGCTGCAGTTGCGAAAATTCGTGAAGTTTTCACACTCGTTCCTTTCGGGAATCTTTAACTGTTATTGCATGGGTTGATTGTGAGAGGTACTCATGAAAGCTATTCATGAAAAAAATAATCATTCGCAATAACGCTTATAGCATAAGAAAAATATGCGTAACGGTCAATAAAAAATGTGAAAAAATATAATTATTTTTGCAAAAATGCGTTTCGTGAATTTTTCATCTGCTATAATGCAAAATTTCAAAAAAGACCATGCTGCTTTCTGCTTTATCTTGCATTAAAAAACGTTAATATACCAACGAAAAAATAAATGTGATTATAACATTTGGACAAATTTATTAATCAGGCATTTTTGTTTATTTTTTACGCAAAACTAGTAGCGACACGCCATAATATTCACGACACGCAGAATAACAAAAAAATTACAAATATTTTCAAAATGTTTACAAATTGTAACAATACATAAGTTTAGACAGTAATACACATGTTTAGCCAACTCTGCATGTGCTTAACGACGATTACACTTAATACTATGTTTGGCAATACAGATGGTATGAATTACATTGCAAAACCTGACAGTTCACACACTGACGATAAAAACTCTGCAAATAATGAAATATCAGTAGATATTCATCTTGCTTCCACACCATTGCGCACGCCTCATGCAAGCGATAATAAATATTCAAGAGGCGTTCTAGGCGTAATTACCGGTTCAAACGACTATCCCGGAGCAGCAGTGTTAAGCACAAGCGCTGCAATACATGCAAATATTGGAATGGTCCGTTATTCAGGTCCTCTTCGTGCACAAAATTTAGTATTGCAAGCATCACCTGAAGTAGTAGCATACGAACAATTAAACGGAAAAATCGACGCAATAACAGTTGGATGCGGCATACCAGACGAAAGCCATTGCAACGACGAAACGGCTTTATCTCAAAGAAAATACATTGCTAGCATACTTGCAAAATACTCCAACGAAAACGAAAACGACAACAAAAACGACAACAAAAACGACAACGCTGAAACGCAATTAAATAACAATCTTCCGCCAATATGCGTAGATGCTGGAGCATTAGACTTACTACCAAAACAAGTTTGCGAAAAAGTAGTTCTCACACCTCACGCAGGAGAATTAAGCTCGCTTTTTACTAGATACGATTTAGAAGTAAGCGCACAACAAATAGCCAGCAACCCAACACACTACGCTCAAAAAGCAGCCGATCTTACTGGAGCAACTGTGTTAGTTAAAGGCGCAACAACAGCAGTTGCATCACCATCAAAATTGCACTCTCCTATTTATATTGCACAATACGCTCCATCCTGGCTAGCAACTGCAGGCTCAGGAGATGTGCTAGCAGGAATTTTAGGAGCATTGCTGGCTCAGCACGAAAAAGATAACGAAAACAACGCGAACAACAACGAGAAAAACAATGCGAACAACAAAAATTACGCACTTATTGCAGCGAGCGCAGCTGTGATTCATGGAGTTTGCGCAGTATTTGCGTCACGCAGTAGCGGAGGAAACAATTACACTCAACTAGTGCAAGACATAGTGAAATCAAAGCGTGCTTTAACTTTGGAACATCCAATTGTGGCAAGCGACATTATAAATGCATTACCGCATGTTCTTGGGATTCTTATTAATATAAAGTAGCGCGCGGAATAATATCAGCAGTGTACAAAATTAACGCATGAAACAAAATACGCGAATGTAAAATAACGTATGAAACAAAATAGAAGGAGTAGAAATAAATGACTAACGCACAAAATATTGAGATCCATGACGTCATGTTTGATTATTGCAAAGTTCTACTCGAATGGAATTGCCGAAACTGTTTGCAAAACCAGTTCCCGAATTTAGCTGATACTATTTGCCCTAATGGAAGCTTTGGAAAGAACGATTTAGCCGGGTTCTATGAATTTGAGGACCGCATGGATGGCGGCGAGCTTTTGAAAGATCTTATGCCTGAATACGAACGTCGCTTTGGAAGCGAACTTGCTGAAGCTTTCCGTTGGTATTGCGCTCATTATGACCAAGTTTTGACACGAATGATGCCTGGAATGGTTGATTTATTGCATGATTTACGTAAAGCTGGATACGGCGTATGGGGCTTAACAAATTGGTCTAAAGAAACTTTCCCACTTGCGTTACGCAAATTCCCAGAACTTTCTACTCTTTTGCAAGGAACCATTATTTCCGGTGTTGAGCATTTGCATAAGCCAGAACCGGAAATTTTTGAACTTGCTATAAGTAGATTTGGATTAAATCCGCAAACAACTGTTTTCTTCGACGACAAACCAGCAAATATTGATGGAGCTCATAGAGTTGGCATGCATGGCTTTGTTTTTACAACTGCAGAGCAAGCGCGTAAAGATTTAGCTTCAGTAGGAGTAAATCTTTAATAATATTGCTTAAATATTTAGCTTATATTACTAAGATCATGTATAAAACTATAGTTATGTGAAACTATGGTTATGGCAACTAAGAATTAGGTTATGCCTATACCTTTTGCTAGATTCGTTAGCGGCTCATTTATGTGGTTTTTGATGATTATCGTAACTTTTAGCTCACGAAAGAAGCTCGTATGACTTTGCTACAACTGAAGTATATTGTAAAAATCGTTGACTGCGGTTCAATGAATGAAGCAGCACGAGCACTATATATTTCACAACCGGCATTGAGCTCTTCTGTAAAAGAGCTTGAAAGAGAACTTAACATTGAAATTTTCACTAGATCCACTCAAGGAATTGCATTAACAGCTGATGGAGCTGAGTTTTTGACGTACGCTCGACAAGTAATTGAGCAGGCGGATCTTCTTGAAGAACGATACAAAAGTACGAAGCCTCGCCCACAATTATGCAGCGTTGCAACACAACACTACATGTTTGCTGTTGAAGCATTCGTCGATATGATTCGCAGTATTCATTCTAACGAATACGAGTTTTCAATTCGCGAGACGCGCACAAAAAATATCATTAAGCAAGTAAGCGATATGCGCGCAGACCTTGGAATTCTTTATCTTTCTGACTACAACAAGGATGTAATCGGCAAGCTGCTTCGTGAAAAACATTTGGAATTCCACCCGCTTTTCCGAGCAAAATTGCATGTTTTTCTTTCTAGAAATAATCCGCTTGCAGTGCGAAAAAGCTTGAGTTTGGAAGATTTGAAACCGTATCCTTTTATTCAATACGAACAGGGAGAAGAAGGAAGTTTCTTCTTCGCAGAAGAAGCGGTTTGGCCTACTCGCCCACCGAAAAAGATCAACGTTTCTGACCGCGCTACCATTTTAAACTTTATTATTGGGTTGAATGGTTACACTGTTTGCACTGGAATAGATAACGGCGATTTAAACAATGAAAAAATTGTCACTATTCCGCTTGAATGTGATGACACTATGCTTGTTGGCTGGATTACCAACGAGCGCACGAAGCTTTCAAGAGCTTCACTCGCTTATCTTACGCAACTTAAATCTGTGCTTGTAAGACATGGTTACGCGCTTATAGATTCACGAAATTAGTTTATTAACTTACTCGCTTATTAACTTATTGCATGTTGAACTATTAAATGATTAGTTCGCAAAACAACAATCAAATAAGTTGAACTTGCAAAATAACACAAACTAAAAAATAACTCATAATACAAGTTGTCCACATTTCTTTAATCGAATTGACGCTCACTTTTTCCATTCATAAAATCGCTATTAATTTGTTGCAAAGAAAAAGGAGATGCGTGATGGGCATTATTAATGTAGCGGCAAAAATATTGGAAATTATGGGACCAATGACAACTATGAAGCTGCAGAAGCTTGTGTATTATTCTCAAGCGCACAGCTTAGCTACAACTGGATTGTCACTATTTCCGGAAGATTTTGAAGCTTGGACGAACGGTCCGGTTTCATTGGAACTATTTAACAGGCATCGAGGAAGATTCACAATTCGCAAAGAAGAACTACTGATTTCTCTTCCAGAAAGATGCGCAACTTTAGAATATGAGCAGGTCAAGATTATAGAGGAAGTGTGCGCAAAACTTGGAAATCTTACAGGAAATCAGCTCAGCGAAAGAACGCATAAAGAAGATCCGTGGATTCGCGCGAGAATCGGCATATCTGCAAATCAAGGCAGCGAGGAAATAATTTCCAAGAAGTCAATGCACGACTACTACATTAAGCATCCTATTGTGTAAATGCGCGAATGTCCGAAGAGCGCCAACTAGAGACCGTAACGCAGTATGCGCTCGCGCGGGTAACGCGCTCGCTTACGAAACTCGCGTTGGAAGTCCACTGGACTTCCAACTTAAGCGAGTTTCCGCTCCGAGTTGCTTTCGCGCGCTACGCTCTAAGCGCGAAAGCAGGTCGGAGCGCACACAAACAATTAAGGCGAGCACGTTGTTATTAGCAAGTGCCCACCTTAATCATTAAAAAACATTCTTATTTTATAAGTACATCTAAATCGCAGTGCCGTGCTCGTCAAGGCGCGGATTCTGCCTAGAATTACTAAAGCTAAAGAACAAGCCAAACACGCCTAATGCAAACAAAATGGAAACTACCACAACAAGCACAATAGGCTGGCTAGGAAGCCACATAATCACCAAGAAAGCAAGCGCGGAAAGCAAAATCACAGCCCAGGAAAACACTCCGACAACTTTACGAACAACATTCCAAGTATCATCGCCCAACTGAGATCGCTTAACATTGCGAGCCAGTCTCTCCTCCTCAGCTGTCACGTTAGAAGTTGGCTTCCAAGGACCAGTTCCCCTCTCTTGAAGTCTTCTAGAGCGTTCTTGTAAATTGTATTCGTCAATCATGCCTCCGCGAGCGCGACCTTTTGTTTCATCATATTGAGAAGGAATCCCCTTGCGGCTCTGCCTTTCCTTCGCGCGACGCTCTTTGCGGTTTGCCATGATTGTTCCTTTCTACATTGAATTTTCGTATATCAAGCATTTATGACACAATACGCACTATTTTAGCACGGTAAGGCCTTCTTCACACGCGTCGACAATTCTTTCTATTAATAAATCGTTGAGCAGCCTACCTTTGCGTGTTGCGATAATGCGATTTTCGTGCAACACTGCCAAATCTTCCTTACACACTTCGCGTAACACTTTTTGCAAATGCGAATCATCGAACACCTTATTAGTTTCGCGCATCTTTTCGCACAATTGCAAAATATTAAGACCTTCTTTAATGCGAAGCCCAAGCATTACTTCTTCAATAAGCGCATCTTCAGCATTTATACACTCGTAGTTTTGCCACGGCACATTTCCAAGATTTATAGCATGCGCCCATCGTTTTGGGTGCAAAATATCCCATGAGCGAAGGTTATAAAACTCGTTTGGATTAGCTAAAGAAGCACTATCATCCATGCTTTGTTTACTAATACGATTGGCAGCATTGTAGTGCGAATGTGCTCCAGGACCAATTCCAGCCCAATCAATATTTCGCCAGTAGCCAAGATTATGTTGAGATTCAAAACCCGGACGCGCCCAATTAGAAATCTCGTACCATTGTAATCCAGCAGAGTTAAAAAGTTCGTCTGCCAACTCGTATTTTTGAGCTTCATCATCGTCGTTTGGCGCTTGAATAGTGCCAGCAGCGATTTGACGACCCATTTTTGTGCGCGGCTCTACCGTTAGCGCATATGCAGAAATATGGTTAACACCTAGGCTTAAAGCCATTTCTACTGACTCTCGCCAATCGTCTAGACTCTCTCCCGGAGCGCCATAAATCAAGTCAACACTTGAACGCAAACCACATGCGTTTGCTGCTTTTACACCGCGAGTTACGTTTTCTGGAGTATGCGTGCGGTCAAGAGTTTTAAGAACATGCGGCACTGCTGATTGCATTCCGAAAGATATTCGCGTAAATCCGCCTTCTGCAAGCGTTTCAATATACTTTTCGTCTGCAGTATCCGGATTTGCTTCAGTAGTTATTTCCGCGTCTTTATTAAACCCCCACAAGTTGCGTATTTCTTGCAAAATTCGCACTAAATCTTGCGCTTTAAGAACTGTTGGAGTGCCTCCACCGAAGAAAACAGATTGCGCTTTAGGTTCGAAAATTCCGTGATATTCCTGCCATTTTTTTACAAGACGCATCTCTTGAATCGCAACATCCGCATAACCTTCGCGACTTGCACCTTCACCCAAATCGCGAGCAGTATACGTGTTAAAATCGCAATAACCGCAGCGGCGCAAGCAAAACGGCACGTGCACGTACACTTCAAAAGGCATACTTTCAGTTTGCATAGCTGATTTATTTAATTCAGCATCCAACTCTAAACTCATCCTTCAGACTTTTGCGCTGCGCGAATCTTATCTTTAGTATCGCGATCGTTTGCGCTCTCGTCTGTAGCCAAAGCCGCAACGAATGCTTCCTGCGGAACTTCAACATGTCCGAGCATCTTCATGCGCTTCTTACCAGCCTTCTGCTTTTCAAGAAGCTTACGTTTACGCGTAATATCGCCGCCGTAGCATTTAGCGAGCACGTCTTTTCGAAGAGCGCTAATAGTTTCACGAGCAATAATTCTAGAGCCAATTGCAGCCTGAATTGGAATTTCAAACTGCTGACGAGGAATAAGTCCACGAAGCTTCTTAGTCATCATAACGCCGTAAGAATAAGCCTTATCTCGGTGCACAATCGCACTAAAAGCGTCAACCTTATCTCCCTGAATAAGAATATCAACTTTCACTAAATCGGCAGCTTGCTCGCCATCTTCGTGGTAGTCAAGAGAAGCATAGCCTTTTGTGCGGCTTTTAAGCTGATCAAAGAAGTCAAAAACGATTTCTGCAAGAGGAATCCTGTAATGCATTTCCACGCGGTCTGCACTAATGTATTCCATTGTGCCCATTTCTCCGCGATGATCCTGGCACAAATCCATTACAGCACCAATAAATTCTTTCGGCGTAATAATATCTGCAGCAACCATTGGCTCAATAATGCGCTTAATCTTGCCTTCTGGAAACTCGCTAGGATTTGTTACGTGATGTTCTTTACCATCTTCGCTAGTGACGTCATAAGTTACGTTAGGAGCAGTGGAAATAAGATCCAAGCCAAACTCGCGGCTTAAGCGCTCTGAAACAATCTCCATGTGTAGAAGACCTAAGAATCCACAACGGAAACCAAAGCCCAACGCAACAGACGTTTCTGGCTCGTAAATAAGAGCTGCATCATTAAGTTTTAGCTTGTCGAGAGCATCTCGAAGATCTGGGAATTGAGCGTTATCAATTGGGAAAAGACCTGCGTAAACCATAGGTTTAGGGTCGCGGTAGCCATCCAAAGGCTCAGATGCAGGATTTACGGCGCTAGTAATAGTGTCGCCGACTTTAGATTGACTCACGTCTTTTGCGCCTGTAATTACGTAGCCGACTTCGCCAGCCCCAAGCGCCTTTGTTGGAGTCATATCTGGGCTAATAACGCCGATTTCAATAGGATCGTGCGTCATGCCGATTCCCATCATATGCAATTTTTCGCGCGACTTAAGTTCGCCATCAACCATACGAATATAGGTGACAATTCCGCGATACGAATCGTAGACTGAATCAAAAATGAGCGCGCGAGCAGGAGAATCAGGATTTCCGCTTGGGGCTGGAACTTCCAGCACAATTTGATCAAGTAAGTCTTTAACACCTTCGCCGGTTTTACCAGAAACGCGCAACACGTCCTCCGGCTTGCAACCAATTAATCCAGCTATTTCTTCAGCATGCTTGTCTGGCTCTGCGCTTGGCAAGTCGATTTTGTTAAGCACAGGAATAATCGTCAAATTGTGGTCGATTGCCATATAAAGATTAGAAAGCGTTTGCGCTTCAATGCCCTGAGTTGCGTCAACAAGCAGCACCGCACCTTCGCATGCTGCCAGCGCGCGTGAAACCTCGTAAGTAAAATCGACGTGACCAGGAGTATCAATCATGCCAAGCGAATACTCTTTGCCTTCAAAAGTCCACGGCACTCGAACAGCCTGAGATTTAATAGTAATACCGCGCTCTTGCTCAATATCCATGCGATCCAAGAAACGGTCTCGCATTTCACGCTCTGGCACGATTCCTGAAAGTTGTAAAATGCGGTCAGCTACAGTAGACTTGCCGTGATCGATATGCGCAATAATGCAGAAATTGCGTATCAACGATTGATCCGTAAATCCTGGCTGGTTATGCGGTGTAATCAAGGCAAATATCTCCTTTTAAGAATGCGAATACATGAAAACATGCAAACATAAATCAAGCACTATAACTAATCAATACTAGCAAATCTACTACCTTAGCGTAAAGTGCAAAATACGAAAGTTATTTATTAAATAGCATATTCAATAAGTTTTTAATTAAACCAACAATAACAAATTAATTATATAAACTACTATATTTATCTAATAAGCATGATACACTTATCATTTGTATGTCCTTATATAGCAAACGTCGTTTGGAGTAACAGTGGCAAACATTAAGTCGCAGAAAAAGCGTGTTCTCACTAACGAGAAAGCACATAAGCGTAACGTAGCAGTAAAGTCTGCTTTGAAGACTGCTATTCGTGCTACTCGTGAAGCCATCACCGCTGGTGATAAGGCTGCAGCGCAGGCCGCTTTCGCAGTAGCCGCTAAGAAGCTTGACAAGGCTGCAGGTCGTGGCGTGATTCATAAGAATCAGGCTGCAAACCGCAAGTCTGGTCTTGCTGTAGCGATTAACGCTCTGTGAAGTTTGTGCAGGTAACTGCATAACACAGCATGTAAGGAAAATCCCCAGTACCAATCGGTGCTGGGGATTATTTATATCACTCTATCGGCAACGTAATTTAGACGATATACGCCAATACGAGTACCACTACGAGTATAACTGCCACGGCAGCAGCAAACACCACGTAATCCATAGGCTTCACATGGTGATGCTGCAACAATGCATGGCATACAAACGCTGCGATCAGCAAGATTACCCCTGAAATAGCATTGGCATACCAAGGTAAATGATTGATGCACGAGAAAACAACACTCGTCAGCCAAATGGTAGCAAACGAAGCAAGCCATGACCGATGCCCTGTTGTGGCATGCTTCTTCGAAATAGTTGCATCATCCATATTAACACCCCAATGCTGCTGTCAAAGTGCCACCTGCAGCGCTACAAGCTATATCAGCCGAAACACCAGCAATTGGTGACGCCAATCCAGAAATACCAAGTGATAATGGAGTACAAACTGTTGCATCCCATAAAACATTCCATCCCACACCAATCCATTTAGGAATACAATGATGTTTCTTTCCACCACGTTCTAAAGCTGTCTCTAAGGAAACAGTAGGAGCAATCCTATGAAGAACTTTGCTATAACCAAAATCAACATGCTGCCCGTCATGAACTGTTAAATTGATAGTTGCTATAGTATGATTTGTTGCATCTCTCCAAGTAGCTATATTATTCTTTACTACGATAGTATCACCAGCTAGCGTATGCACATTCAATCCTTGTCCAGATACTGGAACAATTGAACGTCGACCATCTGGAGAACGCAATCCTCTCATTTCAGACTTAAAATTCCCATATTGTGATGTTGATTGAACTGCAAAAGATGGAGTTGCAAACACCATACTTCCAAGTAATGATGCTGCAGCTATTAACAATGAACTAACTTTCTTTATCATGAGATAATCTCTCTAATATTGGCCTTATCAATTAGTGAGTAAGCGTATTCCAGTAAACAGCATGTTGGCCAAACATGTGGTGAGTGACTCACGTTGTTATGCTCACAAGTCAACAGTATAATACTTGATTGATAGAAACGCCGTCATAATCAGGTAAGCGGCAAAAGTGTGTCTGTAAACGTGTTTATTCAGGCGTGTCGTTAGTGTAGTGTTCCTTTTCTAATTGATATATCTGGGTGGTAATCTGCCCTACATAAGTCAAAGCTTGTATCGAAACCCGAAGACCCAATTGATTGCTGGTCATCAATAATTTTCTTTGTTACACCATTGCAAAGCAATAACTTTACCCTTGCTTGCCGCGGTTAATAAACACCACCCGTATGGAAGGTATGTTCCATCGATTTGAACATAGTCATAAATTTCGCCTGTCTCGGGTAATTCTGGTTTAACATTCCAATACCATTCAATCCGATATCGCCATGTTCTATCAGAACCACTAGGACAGGCTTCACATTGAGTCTGGTTTCCCATAATCCAATGAATGAATTTATCAAATTGTGCTACATGTGTAATATCTTCACGTTTCCTTGTAAAAGACATTCCACATGCAGTACATCTCCAATGGATAGCACCTTTACGTGTTCTACCATTTCTCTTCATTGAATGAGAGCATATTGGGCAGCGTTTACTACTTAATCTAGGCATGTATTAAGCACATCGCACGCCTTATACCTCTATTTGTTTTCAATGTCAAGTAATACTAAATGTTAAGCTTTTTAGCTTAATGACAGCGAGCTTCCCTTGGTATTTCAACGAAAACTCGGGTTTTTAGACACACTTTTTTGCCGCTTACCCAATATTAACGATGACGACGATTATTAATATGACGAATACGAGGACGTCTAACCTTAATAGGTTCCGTGCGGTTCATTGCTCCAAATAAAGTTAAATCTAGTTTCACAGACAACAAACGCATTGCAACAACAAGAGCAACAATAAGGACATCAAGCAATATTTCAACAGTTAAACCAAAATAACCTGCATACCTTGCTTTTACAACACAAACGGTTAGTATACATCCCACTGAAGCAGGGAAAGCATACCAATGCTTATCCCGCACAATAACAGGAACTTGATTCAAAATCATGTCGCGAATCAAACCACCTCCTAAAGCAGTTGCCATTCCTAAAAATACTGAAGCCATACCAGACATGTGGAAGTCCAAACCTTTTGCTGTGCCATTCACAGCAAACAGGCCCAACGCCAAGGCATCAAGCGTAAGCATAAACCAACGCCATTTATCAATCTCAGGGTGAGCAACAGCCACAATAACACCAGAAAGCAGACCTGTAATAACAAAACCACGATCAGCAATACCAACAGGTGGCAATGCTCCAAGCAACACATCACGAACAATACCGCCACCCAATGCAGTTATCCAAGACGTAGTAATAATCGCAAAAACATCATAATTCTTACGAATAGCCCACATGCCGCCAACCATGCCACAACATCCCATAGCAACATACTCAACTATAAGAAAAAAGATGTTATCCCCTAACGCACCTTCCAAAGCATTTCCCTTCAAATAAATTCACCAAAACACTGCGCGCATAACAAACAAACGCGTTGTACTCTATACGATATCTAAATATATAGAGTACAACGCGCCATAAGCAACATTAGATTAGATAATATTAACTAACTTATATAAATCAGTCGCAAACTTTCCACATCCAGTTATGCTTATCTTCGACATCACCGAGCTGAATGCCAAGTAACTCATCGCGCAAAGCCTGAGTTAACTCACCAACGCCACCATCGGCAACCTTAAGATCGAATTCATCGGACTTAAAGCGACCAATTGGCGTAATGATTGCAGCAGTACCGCAAGCAAAGACTTCAGTAACCTCGCCAGAACGAATGTCGTCAAGCAACCCTTGAAGAGGAATCATGGTTTCAACAACCTTATGTCCTGCTTCCTCAGCAAGCTGAATCAAAGAACGACGCGTAACGCCAGGAAGAATACTGCCAGTAAGAGATGGAGTTTCCAAATGGCCATCCTTGTGGAGTGCGAACATATTCATGCCACCAAGCTCTTCCAAATAAGTCTTAGTTGCAGCATCGACGAAGCACACCTGCTCGCAACCGTGCTCAATACCCTTGTATTCACCAAGCAAGGAAGCAGCGTAATTTCCACCGCACTTAGCAAAACCAGTACCACCAGGACCAGTACGGAACCACTGATCTTCAACCCAAATGCTAACAGGCTTCAAACCACCCTTGAAGTATGGGCCGGATGGAGAAGCGATAACACAGTATTCAACTTCGTGAGCTTCGCGCACACCGAGGAACGGCTCGGAAGCAAACATGAATGGACGCATGTAAAGCGTATACTCTCGACGGCTCGGAACCCATTGCTTATCTCGCTTTACCAAGGCTGCAACCGATCCAATAAAATCATCAATAGAGAGTTCCGGCAAATACAAACGCTTAGCAGAATTTTGGAAACGAGCAGCATTAATATCTGGGCGGAAAAGCCAAATAGAGCCGTCGGCGCGCTTATAAGCCTTCAAACCTTCAAAGCACTCCTGAGCATAGTGCAACACAGATGCACCTGGATCCATTTTCAATGGACCATAAGGCTCTACACGACGATCAGACCATCCTTCGCCTTTAGTCCAAGACATATGAACCATATTGTCGGAGAAAATCTGACCGAAAGCAGGCTTATCAATAAGTTCGTTGCGCTTTGCGTCCGAAACTGGATTATCATTCGGCAGAACTTCAAAGTTGCCAGCCAATTTGTTCAACAGAGTTGTATCGCTATGATCATAAGACTCATAAGCGTCAGAAAACTCTGGAGCTACTTCTAAATCAGCCATTATGTCTCTTTTCTATGTGGATTATTTCTACTTGCCTTTTACCGCAATTAACGTATAGAATAATACGATTCTTGTTTTTCGCAAAACTTACACGCCAAAATATCTTAAGAAATATTTCAAAAAATATGCTTTAAAGTAAAAATTATTTAGCAAATTTGTTGATTTTATATGAAAAAAGCCGCATAAGAACTGACTTATGCGGCTTAAAATTTTATACTATTTTATAATCTATAAGTAAATACGTTAACTTACTTTTCTTCTGCAGCAGGAGCAGCAGCTGGAGCGGCGGCAGCAGCATCTGCAGCAGGAGCAGCAGCTTCGGCTGTAGCAGCATCTTCAGGAACAGTGACGCTCACAACGGATTCTTCGCCATCCATATCGAGCTCAACACCCTCAGGAAGCTTGACATCCTTAGCAAACACCTTGATGCCGTCGGTCAAACCATCAACGTTAACAACCAAACGCTCTGGCAAGTTAGCAACGTCTGCGCGAACCTTGAGCTCCTGGACATCCACGAATGCAACTGCAGCACCCTTTGGAGTGCCTTCAACGAAGACTGGAACTTCAACGTCAATCTTTTCGCCAGCCTTAACTTCGTAGAAGTCAATGTGTTCTACAATGCGCTTAACAGGGTTACGCTGAACATCCTTAACAACTGCAATGCGAGATTCCTTGCCAAACTTAATAGTGAACAAAGCATTAGCGTGACGCAAAGCCAAAGTGGTTTCGCGCATTGGAAGAGTAACATGCACTGGTTCAGCACCGCCAGCATAAAGGCTTGCTGGAATCAGCTGAGCTACGCGCAAACGACGAGCAACACCCTTACCAAACTCAGTGCGCAATTCGCCTTCAAGAGTAATTTTTGTAGCCATATCGGTCTCCTTATGGTCTGGATAGTTTAGTTTGTTAATCCAGCTTCAGGCGCACCGACGCGCCGAAAACCATAAGAGGCTATCAGCCCAGTCGATAACGGAACTCTGCCACAAAGCTAGCGGCATATTCCCTCGCCAAAGCAACTTTGCTATTCTAACGACAGGCTACGACTTATGGCAAATACAAAATTATTACTAATCAAATCGAATATAACTGCTACTTGAGCATACGAACGATTATTATAGTTAATAGTATGAAAGTGCATAGCATGATACTATGATGTGCGCTTAATCCGCAAGCCGTTTGGCATAATGAAGGAGCAAATGTGTCCGTTTTTAATGCACTCCAACAGCAAGCGTTTAATCTTGCCCGTAAAGCATTGCGTATTGGCAGTAACTTCGCGCACCCAGTCAGCGATGACCGTGCAGGCGAACCAGACTACCTTAATACGGATCAAGAAAACACAAATACTTTACTTTCACAAAAGCAACGCCTTCCACACGTAGAAGAGTGGGGCGCGCAAATGCCAACAACGACGTTTATCGATCCGAAAACAGGCTTGCTGACCACAAAAACCGAAAGCGCAGCACCTCTTGACGAAGGCACAAGCATTTATGACTTATACGCAGATCGCGCAGCACGTATGGGCGACGATCCTCTTTACACTTATAAAGAAAACGATAAGTGGGTCACAAAAACAGCTAATCAGTTCCTTCAAGAAGTACGCGATGCTGCAAAAGGTTTGATGCACTACGGATTGCGCAAAGGCGACGCCGTTGCCCTTATGTGCAAAACATCATATGAGTGGGACGTCACCGACGCAGCAGTTATGGCTTGTGGTGGTGTTCTTGCAACTATTTATGACACGGATTCAGCTGAGCAAATTCGCAATATTGTGAATAATTCCGACTCGCGTTTCCTTATTGTTGAAACAACTGACATGCGAGATAAAGCTGATGGAGCTATTGAAGAATGCCCAAGCTTGGAACGCATTATTTGCATTGAAACAGGCGGTTTAGCAGAACTTCAAGCTTTCGGATACGCTGTTAGCGATGAGGAACTAGATGCTCGCATTGATTCTGTAAAGAAAACAGACTTGTGCTCTATTGTTTACACTTCTGGTTCCACAGCTGCACCTAAAGGCGTGGAAATGACTCACGAACACTATTGCACTACAGCGTTGAATTTGCCTGTTTACTTGCCAAATTTGCTTAGCGAAAAAGACGGTTCTGTGCTTTTGTTCCTTCCTCAAGCACACTCTTTTGCAAGAGCAATTAACTATATTGTTGTTGCAAGTACATTGCGCATTTATATTGCTCAAGGTATTCCTACTTTGATTTCTGATTTGCAAGTTGCAAAACCTACGGTTATGATCGTTGTCCCTCGAGTTCTTGAGAAGGTTTATAACGCAGCTTCGCAGAAGGCTGGTCACGGTGCTAAAGGCTTGGCTTTCCAGGGTGCTGTTGTGACGGCTCAACAGTATATGAAGGAAGTTCAGGAATTTGGTGATGCTAAAGCTCTTACTAAAGCTCGCCGCACTGCTTACGATCCGCTTGTTTATCGTCCACTTCGCCAAGCTCTTGGCGGTCGCGCACGCTGGATTGTTGCAGGTGGAGCTCCTCTAGATCCTGAATTGCTTTCATTCTTCCGCGGAGCAGGAGTTCCTGTCTACGAAGGTTATGGTCTTACAGAAACTACTGCACCATGCGCGTTTACTCCTATTGGAGTTCCATTCCGAGAAGGTTCTGTTGGCATTGCATTCCCAGCTTTTACTTTGCGAATCGCATCCGACGGCGAAGTTCAAATTAAAGGCACTTGCGTATTCCATAAGTATCACAAAAACGATGAAGCAACAGAAACTTCATTTACTAAAGATGGATGGTATGCAACAGGCGATTTGGGACGAATTGACGACGATGGCATGCTTTATATTACCGGACGTAAGAAGGATTTGATCATTACTGCTGGCGGTAAGAATGTTGCTCCTGGACCTATTGAAGAGATGATTAAGAGATGCGAACTTGTGTCTCAAGCTCTCGTTCTTGGAGATAAGCGTCCGTTTATTTCTGCACTTGTTACTTTAGACGAAGAAACTTTACGAAATTGGCTTAAACTCAAGGGTCTTGACGCTACTATGAGCATGGAAGAGGCTGCTAATAATGCTGTCGTTCGTGCTGAAGTGCAAAAATTTATAGATCTTGCCAACGAAGGCGTGTCACGCGCAGAATCTGTGCGAAAGTTCATTATTTTGCCAGAAGAGTTTACGCAAGAAAACGGCTTAATGACTGCGTCTATGAAGATTATTCGTCCACGAGTTATTAAGCGCTACACTACTTTACTTAATACACAAATGTATACGACGCGCAAAAAGTAGTTTGTTTAAATTAACTTAACTAAGTGCATATCGCAAAACCGCGGCTTAACTTGTTTTATTCAACTTGCTCGCCGCGGCTTTGCATTAATTTACGACAATTTTGTGCAAACACATTAGGCTTAAGGCACAATAAAATTAAGTAATTGTCCAATAATATCGAAATAAGCAAAATATGCTCTACTAGAACCCTAAACGCTCAAGCTTCTTAGGGTCGCTCTGCCATCCTTTTGCAACTTTCACGTGCAATTCAAGCACAGCTTTTGTTCCAGTAATACGATTTACCGCCGTGCGCAAACGCTTCTTTACGCGCACTAAATGCTCCGCACGATGACCAATAATAATCGGCTTTTGAGAATCACGCTCAACATAAACAGATACAAGCACATGCGCTTTGTTGTCTTCGTATTGAGTATCTTCGCCATCCCCCGGATACACAATATCGTCAACTACAACAGCTAAAGAATGAGGCAACTCGTCGTCCAACTCTTCCAAAAATGCGCCGCGAATAAGCTCCGAAATCATGCTTTCTGTGCTTTCCTCACTAAGCTGATCCGCCGGATACATTTGCGGACCTTCCGGCAAGTTTTGAATCAAAACATTCTTAACTTCGTCAACATTGTCACGTTCCAACGCACTCACAGGCACAATATCCGTAAAATCAGCAAACTGCTGAATTTGAAGCAAATGCGTAACTAACTCACTGCGACTAAGCGTATCGATTTTCGTAACAATACCGATAAGCGGAACTTTCCAAGTCCAATTGCCCTTCTCATCTTTTTTAGCAAAATCAGAGCGAAGACGGCTTAAAATTCGCCTATCTCCTGGTCCTATTTCCTGGTCTGCTGGGAGCAAAAATGCAATCGCGTCAACATCTGCAAGCGACTCGTCAACAATATCGTTCAAACGCTGACCAAGAAGCGTACGAGGACGGTGAATACCAGGAGTATCAACCAACACCATTTGTGCATTATCGGTAGTAACAATCCCTCGAATAGCCTTACGCGTAGTTTCCGGACGAGAAGACGCAATAGCAATTTGCGTACCAATAAGAGCATTCATAAGCGTAGACTTACCAACGTTTGGTCTACCAACTACAGCTACGAAACCGGAACGATAACCGTGAAAATCAGGAGTAGAAATCGTTGCGCAAGTTGAAGCGTCTAGATTTGCAAACATCTCGTCGTCAAAGTCATCAGTGTCATCGAAGTCATCAGTATCGTCAAAGTTGTTAATATTATTCACGTTATTCTTACCGTCCAGTTCTTTATTTCAGCATATTCGTTTGTTTCATAGTACTAGCTTGCTTCAAAGCATTGGTTTGTTTGCTTTCAGCAGATTTTTCGGAAGAGCTAATGTCATTTTGATTATCCTTAGACTCTTCCAAAACTTGCGCATCTCGTTCTACTAAAATAGTAGATACTTTCTTTCGCCTACCAGCTGAATCTACAGCAGTTAATTTTAGTCCTCTTGTAATAGCACTGGAACCAACAATCGGCACATTACCAATCAACTTCGTAAGCAAACCAAACACAGTATCCACATCGTCTTCGTCAATATGAACTTCAAAAATATCTTCCAAATCTGCGATTGACGTTCGAGCAGGCATCTTCCACACGCCGTCACGTATTTCTTCCGGATCTGCATGCTGAGTGCGATCGTGCTCATCTTCCAACTCGCCAACAATTTGCTCAATAGCATCCTCAATAGTAACCAAACCAGCAATTCCACCATATTCGTCAACCACTACTGCCACATGCTGGCGAATTCGCTGCATTTCGTGGAATAAATCGTCAACCGGCTTCGACTCAGGAACAAGCATAGGGTCTCGGCTAATTGTTTCAACTGCTCTAGAAGATGCTGCAGGATTAAACACAGTAGCGCGTACAGCATCCTTCAAATAAGCAACACCTACTAAATCATCTACAGAATCTCCAATGACGGGAACTCGAGAAAATCCTGAGCGAGAGCATAATTTAAGGAAATTTTCCAGCGTTTCGTCGCTTTTTACGCAAATCATATCGGTTCTAGGTACCATTATTTCGCGAGTCAAAGTATCTGAAAGCGTGAGCACATTGCGCATCATTTCCGAAACTTCCGGATCGAAATCATTCGCTTCAACAAGTCGGTCAATACTAGCCTTTGCTTGATCCAGCTGAATATCTTCCAAAGCTTCATCATCTGACGGATCAACATGCTTTTTCCTAGAAGTGACGTCAACATCGCTAGCAATATGCACTAAAGGATTAATCGCAATAGCAATAGACACAATGCGAGAAAGCCGCATCAACTTTGCTACAGGTTGAGCCGCACCAACCGAACGTGGGCGAACAAGAATAGAAATCACAGCTACAACTACTGAAACAACAACACCAATAATAAGAGTTACCCATAAAGGCGAGCCGAAAAATGCAGCTAAAGAAGCAAACAAAACTCCATCTAAAACGTTACATAGCACACGCACAAAAGCGCATGCTCCAGAAGTTGTATAACGGTCAGCAATCAGTTTTTTTACACGATGGATTCTAGCAATTCGACGCATACGCACTATGGCACTAGTTTCATCATCATGCGTTTGCGCTTCAATCATAAGATTATTTAAGCTTGCACGAGTAACTCTAGGCACTGCACCTTCTGCAGCAGCCATCGCAAGCGAAAGCCATACAAGCAGCATTGCCAGCACAAGCAATGCGGCTAAACCAATCCAGACATGCAACGGCAATTGCGGAACTGATATGCTAGAAAATATTCGTTTAATATATTCCATAATTATGCTCTTAATGCGCTTTAATGCTGTTTTTTATTTTTATTTTTATTTTTGACGCTACTCGCTTCATGCTCAGCATCGTAACGCTCAAGCTCGTTTATTGCACCTTCCGGCAACGTAGCATCATACAATTCTCCAGATCGAGCAGCGAAAAAAGTAAGCATTAGTTGACGTTGCAAACCAAACATTTGCTTTTCTTCTTCCGGAGTAGTGTGATCATAGCCAAGCAAATGCAAAATACCGTGAATAGTTAGCAACAACATTTCTTCCATAGTACTGTGCCCAGCTGCGAGCGCCTGCTGTTGAGCAACCCACGGGCAAATCACCAAGTCTCCAAGCATTCCTTCAGAAACTTTTTCATCGCTTCCAGGAGTAAGCTCGTCCATTGGAAAACTCATAACATCCGTTGGGCCTTCTAGGTTCATCCAACGTTCATGCAAACAGGCAATTGGCTCTGGATCAACAAAAGTAATCGATAAATCCGAATGCGTACTTACTTTCATTTGTTGAAGAACCCACATTCCAAGATCTGAGAAGATTTTAGCGTCAATATTCCACACTGTTTCATTCATGACTTCAATGCTCATGATTTATCTGTTATTCCTCTCAGTAGATTCTTTAGTACGTTCACGTTTTTTACGCTCAAGCATTGCATCGTAATTTTCGTATGCTTCCACAATACGACCAACCAAAGCATGACGCACAACGTCTTCTGCTTGCAAATGCACAAAAGCAATATCTTTAACTTCGCCCAAAATCTTCTCAATAGAAACAAGACCAGAACGCACAACTGCTAAATCAACCTGCGTACTATCTCCTGTAATCACCATGGTTGTATTAAAACCGAGTCGAGTTAGGAACATTTTTAATTGCTGAACAGTCGCATTTTGCGCTTCATCAAGAATAACAAAAGCATCGTTTAATGTGCGACCTCGCATATAAGCAAGAGGAGCAACTTCAACAACATTCTCGTCAAGATAGCGTTTTAATTGTGCAGATCCAAGCATATCAGAAAGTGCATCATAGAGTGGACGCAAATATGGATCAACCTTATCGTTTAAAGTACCAGGCAAGAATCCTAAGTTTTCGCCAGCTTCAACAGCAGGACGAGTAAGAACAATTCTGCGGACTCTTCCATCTTCCAATGCACGAACAGCTTTAGCAACTGCTAAATACGTTTTTCCAGTACCAGCAGGACCAATTCCAAACGTTACAATATTGCAATCCATTGCTTGCACATACGCTGTTTGACCAGCAGTTTTTGCGCGAACAGGATTTCCTCCAGCAAACGTAATCACGCCTTTACTCATTCGAGCTCTTCTGCTCATAGCACGGCGATGAGCTTCTTCACTAGAAGGCAACAGCTCACTTGAATCTCTTGAAAACTCATTTTCAGCGCGCGAAACAGAATTATTAATTGCATACGACGAAGAAATAATACTATTCCCAAGCACTCCACCATCATGACCGATACGGTTTATACGCACATTGTGTTCATCGTTATGCAAAATATCACGCTCAAGCATGCGTCTTACTTCGTACGCATCCATAGGTTGCTCGTAAGCTGCATCAATCATGCGCCTAAACGCATACTCAGCTTTAGCTGCATCTTCATCTGCTCTAGCTGAACGAGCAACAATTTGAACATCTTTGCCTCGCACAGTAATATCTGCTTCTGGAAAAGCATGTTCTACTTCACGCAAACCAGCATCTGCAGCACCTAAAACTGCAACCGAGCTTAATTCGCTAGGAATTTGCACAAAACGCGTAGTACTTTTCGTCACGGTTTACAAGCTACCTTCTACAAGTTTTTCGCCAGTCAATACATGAGCATGAACATGAAACACTGTTTGACCAGCATCAATACCAGTATTAAATACGAGTCGATAATCACCGTTGAATTCATCATCAGCAATTTTTTGCGCAACACCAGCAATATGAGCCAAAGTTTCAGGAGCCTTACTAGCAAGCTCAGCAACATTCTTATAGTGATTGCGCGGCACAATCAGCACATGCACTTTTGCTTGCGGATTAATATCTTTAAAAGCAACTACCGAATCGTCTTCATAAACTCTGCTGCTTGGTATTTCTCCAGCAACAATTTTACAAAAAATGCAATCAGCATCAGTATTGTAAGTGATACCACTCATGGTTTCTCCCCTATTTGTTACTAAATGAAATCAATGCCTTAAACCAAAAGCAATCGACATGCTTCTTACTATTTTACACAATTATGAGCACTTTTAGATACGATTTATGCGATTATTCGTAACGTCCTAAAGCGCGCGAAAGAAGAGAAAGAGCTACAGGTCCTGCAGTAGATGCGCGAAGAATATTACTGCCTAAAACGCAGCTTTTAGCACCAGCATCAATAAACATTGACACTTCGTCATCACTAATACCACCTTCTGGCCCAACTAAAACGTAAACAGTGCGCTCTTTACCATCCTCCAAACAGCGCTCGCTAAGAGTATTTACTGCTTGTTCTATTTGATTCCAGCAATCAGTTGCGTCTTGATGCAATACAATTACGAGATTTCCGTAAACGCACGCACGCCTACATATTGCCACTATTTGCTTGCTTGAAACACATTCTTGAAGTTCAGGCATCCATGCGCGACGAGATTGCTCTGTAGCAGACTGTAAAACTTGGCTCCAACGCTTATCTGTGCGACCAGGTTTCCACTTTGCAATTGAACGATCCGCACACCAAGGGATTACTTCATCCACACCAATTTGCGTAGCCATATCAATTGCTTGCTCATCGTGCCCTGTTTTTGCCAAAGCTTGAACAAGTGCAAGTCTAGTCATGCGAGGAGCTTCCCTAGTAAACGCTTCTACACGAACTAAGCCATTTTCAACATCCGTCACCTTTGCATGAATGCGCAAGCCTTTGCCGTCAGAAAGTTGCAAAGCATCGCCTTCTAATAGTCGCATGGCAGATATAGCGTGACGTTTTACTTGCGATGGAAGCGTAATCGTCCACCCTTCTTCGATTCCTTCTGCAAGCACAGGAGCATTATCGTGATCAGTATCAAGCAAAAATAAAGCGTCAGTCATAGTTCAAGCCTAACGTGAGGATGCGCCAAGTACTAAAAAATGTTTCTGTGCAAGTATTGTGGCAAACTAGAACAGTACGTATTGGAGGTTTGCAATGAGTAATGAGCTTGGTGATAACACTGCGCTTGTTACTTTGCGTATTTCACGCTTTACTCCATGTAATAAATCTGAAGATGATTCAAACAGTAAACAGACAGAGCGCAAGCGCAGAGAAAGTCCTTTTGCGCGCAGAAAGCGCAGTAACCCTTTCGCAAAACTAGATTCTTCAAAAAATAACATAAATAATTCTTCCGAATCTAGTGAATCCAGAATATCTAGTGAATCCGGTGAACCTTACAAATCTTCTCCAAAACGAATTCAAGGTAAGCATTGGGTTCAAGATTACAGTTTACGCGTTCATTCTACTGACACTATTCTTGACTGTTTACTGACTATTAAACGCACAATCGACCCAACTTTAGCTTTCCGCTACTCATGCGGTCACGGCGTTTGCGGTTCCGACGCTGCAAACGTAAATGGCATGCCAACATTACTATGCAGTGCAACTATTGGTGCAAACGCACGTCCTGAAAGCACAAATAGCGTGCAATCTCGAGGCTTTAGAAAAACTGGCACTACTAGCAGCTCCTCACAGTCGACAAAATCGCCAACTCTACAGCAAAAATCTAAAGAGACTACCACTTTGCAAAATGGCACTTTTGGTGTTATTGAGCTTGCTCCACTTTCAGGATTTGCAGTTCAGCGAGATCTTATTTGCGATATTTCGCCTATGATTTCGCAAATAAAACGCTTAGAACCTTATTTGCAAGCATCTAACGTTTCTACGAGAAATATTGAAGGGAAACTCCAGCTTATTGAGTTTTTGCAACATCCTGAGGAACTTAAAAAATTTGAGCTTTTGAGCAATTGCATTATGTGCGGTGCTTGCGAAGGAATTTGCCCAATTTATGCAGGCGGAGAAGCCTTTATTGGGCCTGCAGCATTGGTTAACGCGGCTCGTTTTATTTACGATTCCAGAGACAACGCAACAGAGCATCGCCTTGATCTAATAGACAGCAGTGACGGTATTAACGCATGCCAGTCAGTTAGAGCATGTTCAAGACAGTGCCCTCGCGGAATTGATATTGGCGAAGAAATTTGGCAGCTTACAACGCTTGTAAACGAGCGCAAAAACTCTTAGATTATTCAATTCCAGATGCTATGCGCACCGCCTCTATTGGGTCGTCTGTAACAGCAAACAAGTGCGGATCGAGTGAAGAAATAAAACCTCGTTGAGTTACTGTAGACTTCAGCCAGTCAATCAAACCATTCCAGTACGAAGTACCGAAAAGAACAACAGGCACGCGCGCAACCTTATGCGTTTGCACTAAAGTCAAAGCTTCAAACATTTCATCCATTGTGCCAAAACCGCCAGGGCACACAATAATTCCAGAAGAATACTTCATAAACATTGTTTTACGCACGAAAAAATACCGAAATTGCATGCCAAGATTAATCCATTTATTCAAACCCTGCTCATGAGGAAGCTCAATCCCCAATCCTACAGACGTACCACCAGCTTCTGCAGCACCACGGTTTGCAGCTTCCATAATTCCAGGACCGCCACCTGTAATAACAGCAAAACCACGTATTGCAAGCTCTGAACCCATAGTACGAGCTAAAGAATACTCAGAATCATCTTCTTTTATTCGAGCAGAACCAAAAATACTAACAGCTTTACCTAACGATGCAAGCGCGTCAAAACCATCAACAAACTCAGCTTGAATACGAAGCGCACGCCACGGATCCGCACTACGCCAATCCCATCTTTTATCTACTTCTACACCAACTCCAGAAACAAGCTGCTGATTGTTATCGTTACGAAGAAGCGTCTCTGTAGTGCTCTCCTTAGGAATCATAGAACCGCGCATCACAACAGAACCACGATGATACGTGTTATTCCAAGGTGGAACATCTACTGAAAAATCTTCTTTACTATTAAACATGATTTCTCCTAGAAATTTACTTTCAAATATATTGGAAATAATAATTAAAACTAGTCTTCAACTTCATCTAATTCTTCTTCCATATGCTTTGCTTGCATAGAAAGTAAGAAGCCAGAAACTCCTGCAGCAATAATAGAAGCAACAAGAACGCCAAAACGTGCTTCAGCAGACAAATCTGCGTCAGAATACGCAAGCGAGGCAATAAGAAGAGAAACAGTGAAACCAATTCCACACGCACATGCTGTAGGCATTAAGTCTACTACGCGAAGACCATCAGGAACTTTCAAACCTAGAACACGCTTTGATATCCAAGCAGTTGCCATAATTCCAACAGGTTTACCAACAACAAGAGCAATAGTGATGGCAATCAAAATTGGCGAGAAGAACAACTCCCAAGTCAATGTTTCAAAATGCACTCCTGTAGCGAAAAGAGCGAAAATTGGAAGAGCCAATAACGCAGAAACAGGCTGAATTTTTTCACGATAGCGTTCAGCCCGAAGCGTTTGTTCACCATGAACTAAATGCGCCGGAGTTAGCAAACCCACCATTACTCCAGCTAAAGTTGGATGCACACCAGCTTCATACATCATAATCCATGCCATAATTCCTACTATTACAACCAACGGCCACGGAACACGCTTTAAACGCACTAAAGTAGTCCAAACCAAACCACAAGCAACTACTCCAGCAAACCAATACCATGCGTTAAGAGACGAGAAGAACACAGCAATAAGTGCTATTCCAAGCAAATCGTCTACTGTAGCAAGAGTCATAAGAAATGCGCGCAAAGCATGTGGCAAAGTTTTTGCAAATAAAGCAAGAACAGCAAGAGAGAAAGCTATATCCGTTGCCGTAGGTATCGCCCACCCGTCACGAACCATATCAAGCGAAGGTAAAGCGCCAGAAGTAAGACGCATAATCTCCTGCCCGGCATGCAATTCAGAAAATACAGTTACTGTAGCAACAAACAGTAAAGGAGGTACAATCATTCCACCAACAGCACAAATCATTGGCATTGCAGCTGCACGAGGATCAGAAAGCGAACCAGCAATAAGTTCGTGTTTTAAATCTAAGCCAACTGACAGGAAGAAAATAGTAAGCACGCCGTCTTGCACCCAATGACCAATTGACATATGTATATTCGTCCACGGAATGCCTACATGAGTATGCGATATGGCTTCAAATATTGGCGCTGTTAAAGGAATGTTTGCAAGCAATAAGCCAGTAAGAGCAAAACCAAGCATAATTAATCCAGAAATTCGCTCATTATTTGCAATATTGCAAGCTATTCTCCAACTGCGTCGTATCATATTGTAAATATTTCCTCCTTAAATAGGTATACATATTATGTAGAACATAAGAAGCACAATACCAAAATTTATTAATATTTTTAGTATATCTTAAAGGTATAAACTGAGATATTAACACACTCACTTTTTCTTTCGTATTATGAGTTAATAAAACTACACAGTAACGTAAAAATATTGTTGCATACAACAGAAACTAATCAATTAAAAAACACAATAACTATGTCAACTAAAAAGTATAATAATAATGGTATGTATGCAGTTATTTTTTTGCATTTAATCAAAGATTTATCTAATATCGATACAACAAAAACTGTTATAACAGGAACAAAAAGAACAATAAATAATAATGAGAATTTGAAAAAAGCATACAATGAAAGAAAAATCAATTTACTATACAACTCAATAATAAATATTGAAGAACAAGTTAAAAATACACAGTACTTATCAACTCTGTGCTCAATCGAGGAAAGTTTGTAAGTAAATGCAGTAAATTTTGTTATCAACCATATTGCTGGCAATGTTAATAAAATATTTATAGAAAAAAGTAACAGTAAAAATAAAAGTTTATTATTAACTAATACTAAAATAGTATTAGCGGCATGCGTATAATTAAAACAAACTACGGATACCAAGTAAATCAAATAAAAAAAGCTAAGAGTGAACAATTGTACTGGATTTTTCAACAAATGAAATCTCTCCATTGTTACTCCTCAAATTTTGCAACACCCCACAGATTTCAGTATATGCTGATTTTCTATCTTTATATTATTTTGTAATGATTCTATATACAATTAAATTCATTTTAACAAAAAACACTTATGGTTATAATATGTGTTATAGGAGAGAAAGGAGGTGTAAAAATGGAAGCTGGATACTTAGTTGGAAAATTTGTTGAAGGTAAGTTAAAAGAATTGGGAACCAATGGCGTGATTGCTTGGCTGTCAGGATCTGTAGGGAAAATGGTTGCCAAAAAAATAGTTACTAAAGTAGCTCAAGCTGGTGTTACTGCTGCTGCAGGGTATATTGCTGGTCTACTTGGAGCAAGTGGAAGTATTGCAGGACCACTTGGTGCAATTGTTGGCGGCGTTGGAGGCTGGCTGTAAAGTTAAGAGTAGTCAAGCAGACATCAACGCTTCAATCTTAGATGTTTACTTGACCACTCTTACTATTGTATTGGAAAGGATAGAGCATGCGCATAAAAGATATTCTACGAGTGCATATTCTCTGCGCTATTGCACTCATAATATTCGGATTTTTTATGCAAAAAATGCTAAACTCATATCTTTCATTAAATAGTTATTTTTTTAATAATAATCTTGTTAAAATTACAGTAACGAATAACGAATTAGTCAAAATTTTTTGCAATAATATTTGTTTATTTTCACTTGTAGCAATAACACCAGTAGTAAATGCAATATTTTTTATTTTCCAATTTTTTGTAATGGGAAGTATCATATACACAATTCAACATTTACCAATACAACAACAATTCATTTTACTATTTCGTCATTCTATTTTTGAAGTTCTTGCATTATTACTGTCTATTTATATAAGCTATCGCTTGCTAATTTTAGCTAATGACTACACGATTGACAAAATTACAACAAATGAAACAAAACGTGTTCTTAAACATTTACTCTTAATATATTTTGTCATTGTTATTATTACATTTTTTGGAGCTTGCTTAGAATGGAGTGCAAATGTTGTGCTTTAACCAAATGACTTTTAGCTTCAATGCAGAGCCATTACTAGAAAACATTACATTAAACATTCCAGAAAAACATGTTGGTATTGTTGGACGTAATGGCGTAGGAAAAACAACACTACTTCGTCTAATAGCAGGATATATAACACCTAATTCAGGAACTATATCAACAACTAAATCTGTTTATTATGCAGATAGCGATATGAGTAAATACCGAAATTTCTTATATACAGATTTACTCGACATATGCGCAACAATGCATTCTTTCACATTAGAACATGTTCATGAATATATTGAAAGTTTAGGATTACAACCTTTTACTAATACTCCACTAGGCGAATGCTCAAAAGGCACACAAAAGAAAATACCTTTACTTCTAGCTTTGTGTTCAACATCTGAACTTTTACTCATAGATGAGCCATTCGAATCTGTGGATTCTTGGTCAAACGAAGGATTTATTCAGCAATTGTTACGCAGGAAAGGTAACTATATTATTGTCAGTCATGATTTTAATTGGCTTAAACGTTGCGTTGAAACTACATATATGATTGAAAATCAAACATTGAGCAAAGAGCAAAATTATGAGTAATATTTACACTGTCTTTGCATCTACCTGTATACGTCGTTTCAATCACAATATACTGAGAGAACTTGTTACAGGTATATTCGTATCAATTATACTTACAATATTTGCTTGGTTTTATCCAGAATGGCTTATATTTTTCCTCTGGTTTTATTGTTATCTTATACAAGTAATTTCCGTTCATACAAATACAGTTTTTCTAAATGAGCATGATTTAGATATTTTTCATATTCATTCTGGCTCTATTAGATTTCACATACTTTACATTATTCATTATGTACTTCGTGATATGTACTATGCGAATATAGTATGTTTATCTATACTGGCGATAAGCTTGTCTTTACTTGGAAAATTTTCATATTTTGTTTGCTTTCTAGTAAGCTATTTATTAAATCTGCTCATAATTCCTGCTCAAATATTTTTTTCATCTCGCCTTACCGCTAAAGCACGAACAATATGGCTTATAGGATTATTGTTGCCGATATTGTTATTAGTTGTTTTTCAAATAGCAGGTTCTTATACTTTATTTAGTAGCATTTATACTACAACTGCGATATTGCCATTTATAGCTTTGATTTATTGTTTAATACTTTACTATACTGGCCACAAAATAAAAGTAAGATTTGGCACACGTTGCAACGCGCGAAAATATTGGTCTTGGATACGCACATTCTCTGTAATGTTGTTTAGAGATGTGCTTTTGCAAAGACAAAGAATACTTTTGGCATCATTAAGTCAATTATCTATTCTCATACTGCTTAGTATTGGTACTAATTTAGGAAATGCGGCTTTCCCCCTTATTATTTTCACAATCTGTCAAACGAATATTGTTATGACAAGAAACCAAGGAAAGTTATATCTCCTTACCGATGATCATCAATTTTCATATACGAGATTTCCTTTAGATTCTCATCATTTGCTTAGAGGAAAACTACTCATACTAGCAATTAATATACCTATTGTATCAATAATTGCAATATGCTTTTTACTTGCTGTTGACAATTTTAATTTACATGATATAATATTTCTGGAATTGCTGTTGTTAACTAATTTTGTTATAGATACTACTTGTATAACAGAATCTGATTTATTAATACGTACACTTCGCGCGCTTGTTAAATATTTAACAAGCGCAGTAGTTATATGCACGTGGTTTATGAAAGCACCAGATTGGGTTCCATTAATTTTTCTAACAATAACAATATTACTTTATTTACCTACAGTAAATTCTTGTTACCAATTCGGTCGTTGCAAAGTAAAGAAAGGAAATAGGCAACACTATGAGTTATAAAGAAGATGAACAATTACTAAGTGAATACATAATTAATACACTTGGACATAAAAATAACGATGTAATTGTTTATAGTTTGATTCGTACTAAAAAACGCTCTTGGATTATTCAATTGCTAGATCTTATTATTTTCACTGGTGCAGGAAGCGATTTAGACGAAATTGGAGATAATCTTGCAAGACACTATTATCTCATTGCTTCTAACAATAATGGTCTTATTGTTGCTGTAATACAAGGAAAAATTAAACAGATAGCCTCACTCTCACAGTGGAATTTTGAAGATATAAAATCTTGGAAAAAAACTATATTTGATGGTTACATATATCGTAAAACTTCACAAGTTAAGCTGTAAACTGAAAATGTGACGAAGCATCAGAAGGGTAGCCATGCTTGAATCGAAATTTTTTTCTATAGGTATCATAACAAATGACTTTTTTTCACTATATGGATTGTGTTCCTATTTAAATAAAAATTTACGATTCTCAACAAAAATTTGGTGTGCGTCTTCTGAAAAAGATATTTTTAAAAAGTGCAATTCTTCACCACCAGATGTTCTATTGGTAGAAATGTACATGTCAAGCATATCTAGCTTAAATCTAATATATAATCTTAGAAAAAATTATTCTAAGATTATTATCATTGCTATTACCTCATTGCCGGTAGAAGATTATGCATATTTGGCAGCGATTGCAGGAACGCAGTCTATTGTAAGTAAAAATGATCCAAAAAATCTATTAGACATACTTACAGATATAAAGAATGAATTATTCGTGCCAAAAGATATAAATGGCATACATTTTGACAACAGTAAAATAGCATGCGATAGATTACAAGTCAGAATGAAAACTACTTATTTGTCTCTTAGCAAACGCGAAAAAGAGGTAATTGAATTATTTGCTACAGGATTTACTGCTGATGAAATTTGCAAGCAACTTCACATTACCAAAGGAACTGTTGAAACTTTTATAAATCGTGCTTGCAGAAAGCTACACGTAAAAAATCGCAATCAACTTATTGCTGAATTATTACATGAACAATATTGGTTTATAAAATAATTCTTATCTTGTTGAAAAATGCGCTTAGCAGACAAAGGTGTGTACAGAATTACCTCCTAAGCCCCTTTTGACCTATAAGCCAAAAATCGGCGTACTCGGTATTACTACCGAGTACGCCGATAATTTTTTAGAAACTAAATCCCTAAGTGAATTCCCTTAAGCTTCACGTTTCATTTGTGCGCCAGACAGGATTCGAACCTGCAACCTTCTGATCCGTAGTCAGATGCTCTAATCCGTTGGGCTACTGGCGCATGTTTCCAGCCTCAAGAACCATGTCCTTGTTTCCGGCAACTTAACTAATATACAACTATCCGCACTAAAACACAAACCCCGGCGTGTCGACCAGGGTTTGTTGTTAAGAAATACAAATATTGATAAATATCCGCTAAGTTGTAAAGATTGAATTATGCTCTACGCTCAAGCACTTCGTCAACCATTCCATAAGCTTTGGCTTCTGAAGCAGTCAAAATAGTATCAACTTCAATATCTTTACGAATACGCTCAATATCTTGACCAGTATGTTTTGCAAGAGTTGATTCTAACCAAGAACGCAAACGCAACATTTCCTTAGCCTGAAGCTCAATTTCAGTAGCTTTACCAAAATCTTGGCCCATTGCAGGCTGATGAATAAGCACACGCGCATTTGGTAAAATCATGCGCTTACCAGCAGCTCCAGCAGCAAGAATAATAGCAGCAGCAGAAGCAGCCTGACCCAAGCAAACAGTTTGAACATCTGGATTAATGTACTGCATGGTGTCATAAATTGCAGTCATAGCAGTCATCGAACCACCAGGTGAATTAATGTACATCATCACATCGCGATCAGAATCCATGCTCTCTAAAACAAGCAACTGAGCCATAATGTCATCAGCAGAAGTGTCATCTACTTGCACACCCATGAAAATAATGCGATCTTCAAACAGCTTAGTGTAAGGATCCTGAGTTTTCATGCCGTATGGAGTTTGCTCGCCAAACTGAGGCAACACGTAACGATTAGTAATGCGCTGAGCAGAAGTAACACCGCCAAAACCAGCTAAACGCTCGGCACGCGCAACAAACTTTGCTTCTTCACTTGCCATAATTACTCCTCACCGCGCATAGAAGCAGGAGTGGTCACAATCTTATCTACGAAACCATACTCCAAAGCTTGCTGAGCTGTAAACCAGTGATCGTATTCATTATCTCGGTAAATTTCCTCTACCGTATGACCAGTCTGCTTTGCAGTCAATTCAGAAAGCGTTTTTTTCATATCCATAATAAGCTCTGCATTAATTCGTACATCTGTAGCAGTACCACCGACACCGCCAGAAGGTTGATGCATAAGCACACGCGCATGCGAGGTAATATAACGCTTACCAGGAGTGCCAGAACTAAGCAAGAACTGACCCATAGATGCAGCCATGCCAACAGCAATAGTCGCAACATCTGGCTCAATTAATTGCATAGTATCGTAAATTGCCATACCAGCAGTAATTGAACCTCCAGGCGAATTAATATACAGCCAAATATCCTTCTTAGGGTCTTCCGCAGCAAGCATTAACATTTGTGCGCAAATAACATTGGCATTCTCGTCTTTTACTTCAGATCCCAACCAAATAATGCGATCTTTTAGCAATCGATTAAAAATAGAATCAGTTGATGTAGACGCTTCAGCCTGTTCCATCACAGGAGAAGCTGTAAAAAGCTCAGTCACTATATCTCCTTGTTACCACGTAATTATTTCTACACTACCTTGTGCGCATGACCACATAGAAAATATTGCGAATATGATTTGAATTGAATGTTTTACACCAAATTTCTAGAATTTTATTCATATCAACAGATGTAATTTTTACTTATTATCCTACACTAGTATGCATTATTGAGTATATTTTTATCGGATTATCAATTCATTATAAGGAGTAATTATGGATTCTAACCAATTGCCAGATAACAACTACTCGCCTGCTCCGATGCCAAATAACGAGTATCCAAATAATGGTTACCAAAATAATACATACCCAAATAATGTAAATCCAAATAACGGATACCCAAACAATGGTTATGAAAACAATGAGTATCAAAACAACGTATACCCAAATAACGGATACCAGAACAACAATTACCCTAATAATGTAAATCTAAATAATGGTTACCAACCAAACGTATATCAGAATAATCAACAACCAGTCAACAACTATCCTGCAAACGCTTATCCAAATGCAACAAATACAAGTGCTCATAAGTCAAAATACACTTGGCTTATTGTTGTCATAGTAGTAGCAATAGTTGCAGTAGGTGGCTACGTAATTTCAAAACCACATTACAATTCAACTAATCTTAAGCCACATTACAATTGCTCTGCACCTAAAAGCGCAAATATTGAAGAATACGTACATTGCCATTCAGAAGAAGCTAAAAAACTCACTAATGGATTTAATGATGCCACTAGCAGCTCACCATTCAACATAACGTTTGCCACTAAAGGTGATCAGCTCAATATAAATGCAAAGTTCAAAAAGCACCTATCTGATTTAGAAATTACAGCGTTAAAGACTGGAATGCAAACATACGGCGATAGCCTCTCGAACTTGATGCCACAATCAGCATCGGATGAAATGAAAGAAAAAATTATTGCACCAGTGCGCATACATTTCTCCTTCTCAAACGATGATGGAACTTTTATTGCAGATAAAGAATTCAGTTTTAATAATTAATTAAAAAATAACTAAAAAAATATTTACTAATAACAAATGCGCCTTTGCTAATACTGAACTAGCATAGGCGCATTTATTTTGCATATATTGTATTTTCCATACTAAAAAAATTTAAACATTATTTGCGGCTAAAAATTTTTGGTATCATCATTATGCTTCTAGATACAGCACAAGAAACAACCATTGGAATAATCATAATCATAGGCACATTCACTAATTGTGCTACCAAAAAAAGCGCAAACCACAATGACTTTCGACTTGCAGTTAGCAGACTTGCAGCACCAAAAATAGCAGCTATTACCAATATTTTGGGCTGACTTGATAACATGCCACCAACAACTGGAATGTTCATACTTATAAAACCTATAATCAGCCCTACGCAAGCTCCAGACGACATACTCGGCTGAAGCACACCACCACTTGCGCCAGCTCGAAGAGTGCAACTTGTTAAAATTATTTTTGCAACAACCAGTAGAAGCAAAGTTACCAAAGAGTTTTTGTCAATTGCAATACTTGTTTTTGCAATGTTATATGCGTATTGCGCTAAAGCTCGACCATTGCCCATAATGGCTGGATTCCATGATGCAACTAATCCTGTTACTAAGCCCATTAATGGCAAAAAATATAAAATTTGGTAATTGTGAGCACACTGAGAGCGAGCCCAATGAATCATCTTATGGAAAAGAGTGCCAACAATACCGCAAGCAATGCCAACTATAATTGCAAGCAGCAACACAGTCGTGTTGACAATATGGATGTCATCAAGACTTGACAAACAATAGTAAGGCTCATACCCAAGCACAAAAATAGTAGTCAATGATGCAATTTCACTTATACATAACGCAATAGCAAAAATACTAAATTTTTGTATAAGCCAATACCATTTCGAACGCTTTAAAGAAGATTTCGAGTCATGAGAAAAACGTGGAATTGCAACCAAACCTAGCACCATAATCGCACCCGCTATTGGAGCGCGATAAACTCCAGCTAAACCAGCACCAGCAGCACTTGCAACCAAAACGCGAGCTTGAAATTCACTGACTCGAATAAAGCAGAGTAACTTCTGAGTAAGCATTGCAGCCAATTCTCGAGGCGCAACTTCCCTACCTAAACTTGCGCCAGAAGCAACTATAAAAATTTGTAAACATACATGGATAATCGTCGTATTAAATGGCATTGATTGACCACGAACAGCATGAGCTATATCGACAATACGATTAGAAGATTTTGTCCATAACCACATCCAAATAATTGCAGCAACAGACATGACAATTAATACAACAGCAACATAATGCAATACTGGCAATCCAACTGGCGAAGGTTTAAGAGCAGATTCTGAAAATCCGAACATTACGTTTTGCACAGCATGTAGTAACAGAGTTAATAATATTGCACCAACCCCAGCCATAACTGCAACAAAAAAAGCAATAAGACTTAATCGTAAACATGTAAAAACATAGTTCAAACACTTACTAGGTTTTTTACTGCCTACTATTTGCAAATTGCGTTTTTCCATTAGCAGCAGCCTTCCTTATGTTATTTGTTTTTCATTTTATTTGTTTTTCACTTTTTTTAAAGTATAACAACAACACAAAAACCCAGAGCAAAAGCCCTGGGTTTTTAGCGAATATGAGAAAGTATAAACTTTTTCTTGTTTGAAAAATACTACTTAGAAAGTTCGTCAGCAACTTCTGCAGCAGCAGAAGCAGCCTTCACGCTTTCGTCTTCGTCATCATCCTCAGACAAGAATGCACTCAAGTCAAGAGCTTCTCCGCCAGAAACGAACTTTACAGCACGCATACCAGCAAGCAAGCCCTTAGAGCGAGCAACTTCCTGTACAGCAGAACCAAGCTGACCGTTGTTAACGATTGCGTTAATGAACTGGTTTGGATCCATGCCGTACTGCTGAGCAACAGAAACCAAGAAGTTGGTGACATCAGCCTGGGAAACAGTCACATCCATCTGTTCAGCTAAAGCGTCAAGAACCATTTGGTCGCGAAGTTCCTTCTCAGCAGCCTGCTGAGCTTCGTCCTTCTGCTTCTTGGTAGCTTTTTCAGGATCAGGGGTCATGCCCTTCAAATGCTCTGAAACAGCCTTATCCAAAACACCCTTTGGTACAGGAATTTCAACTTCTTCTTGAAGCTTAACAAGGAATGCGTCACGGGCATTAGTTGCCTGACGACCTTCAGCAGCCTGCTCGCAAGCCTTGCGAATATCTGCCTTCAAATCCTTCAAAGTATCAAACTCGGAAGCTTCCTGAGCAAAATCATCATCAAGCTCTGGCAATTCCTGAGTCTTTACGGAATTAACCTTAACCTTGATTTGAGCCTTCTCGCCCTTATGCTTGCCGGACTCGAGAGTACCTTCAAAGGTGGTTTCTTCACCGGCAGAAAGGCTATCCAAAGCCTCATCCAAACCGTCAAGCAACACACCGGAACCGATTTCGTAGCTTACGCCCTCTTGTGCATCAACTACTTCGTCATCGATACGAGCTTCCAAATCAATGTTAGTGTAATCACCCTTAGCTGCAGGACGGTCAACACCAACCAAAGTAGCAAAACGCTGACGGAGACTTTCCAAGCGCTCCTTGACATCCTTGTCGGAAACCTTTGGCTTCTCAACTTCAATCTCAACGCCCTTGAACTTGTTCAACTTGAAATCTGGACGACGCTCAACTGTTGCTACAAACTTAAGACTTGCATCTGCATCAGTCGACGTTGGAACTTCCTGAACGTCAAATTCTGGCTGATCCATTGGGCGAATCTTCTTTTCTTCCAAAGCCTTGGAATAAAGCTCTGGTACAGCGGAATTTACGGCTTCGCCGGCAACAGCTGCGAAACCGACGCGCTGATCTACAATCTTGCCTGGCACATGTCCCTTACGGAAACCTGGCACGTTAATTTGCTTAGCAATCTCCTTACGAGCTTCTTCCAAGAATGGCTTGAAGTCTTCGAGATCTGCGGTAATGGTGAGCTTAACTTTAGTTGGCTCAAGATTCCTGACGCTGATTTTCACGCTTGCGCTCCTGAAATTACGTTTTTTCTAGCTTCTGCCGTATGGCACAACCGTTACATGATAGCGCGAGTTACGGACTCAGCTACCAATCGGGTTTGCCATTCGCGAGCACCATGCTCACTTAAGAATGTTTTAACATCAATATCTTGCGCATCATCATGCCAGCAAAGATTACGAATAATCTGTGGTTTGATAATAATTTCTGCAGGAGTATGAGTGTATTCAGAAATTTGATTTAACTCAGCTTTTACTCTTTGTAAACGCTCGTAACGCTTAGGGTGATGTTCTCGCCAATATTTCATAGATCTAGGAGCGCTTTGGAAATCTTGCATATCCTGCAAGTACTGCGAATCCGATAAATCATGGCAATCCTGACAATCATTAGAACCTTGCGACTCGTCAGTATCTGTTGACTTAAGTACGTTCGTTTTACGAGATTCGCGCGAATTAAGTTGAATAGCTCCATTCGGTAATACTGGATGCACATCATCCATAGCCGTTTCACCAGATTTAGCGCGCAAAATAGCATTCTCTATAACGTTTTTCCAAATAGATGGTTTAACTTTGCGCTGAATTGGAGCGTAACGCTCGAACATTTTGTCTTGCTCACTGCCAGTGTGCATTCGCACTCGCTCATTCAAAGAACGAATAGCACGAAACGCACGCGCATTACTAGGTTTACGCTTACCAGCTTCAATAATCGCAGCGTCAGAAAGTAGCAGAGTTGGCGCAATATCATATTCACGCGCTAAAGCATCTCGCTTTTGCCACAATGCTTTCGCAATAACTAAACCAACACGATCGTGCATAAGTACGCTAATATGCGATATTTTAAGCCATGGACGTGGATGCGGAGCTTTCTTTTGTGCACCCTTACTAAGTAAGTGTTTAAATTCTTCTTCCGCCCAAGAAAGTTTACCTTGCTTTTTAAGTTCGACGCGCATTACTTCTTCTAGCTCAATAAGTAATTCAACATCTAAAGCTGCGTAATTTCGCCAATCTCTAGGAAGTGGGCGGTAAGACCAATCTGCTGCAGAATGTTCTTTTGCAAGAGTAAGACCCAAATAATATTCAGTTACAGAGCTTAAACCAAAGCGCTTTCTGCCAAGTAATTTAGCCGCTATCTCAGTATCAAATAAAGCACGCGGGCGCAAACCAATATCGAAAAATCCTGGCAAATCTTGCATCGAATCGTGAATAATCCAAGGCACATCCCCTACTGCCTTGTTAAATTCGTTCCAATCAGCTCCAAGTTTTGTAAGTTCTATAGGATCTAATAATCCAATTCCTGCACCCTTGCGTTTGAACTGAATCAACCAATCTTCATGACTGTAGCGAAAACCGGAAGCTCGCTCAGCGTCTGCAGCTAAAGGACCGGAGCCTGCCGCCAACAAGCTGCAATAATCTTTATATGCTTCAAGCGTATCAATGACTTCTGGAACTCCTTCTCTAGGCTCTTTTAAAAGCTTTGGTTCCTCGTTCAAGTACGCCTCCCGATTGCATGCTTTACCCAAATTCTTACGCTTTTTGCAACTTATTCTGTACTTTTTGCAAAATATCCGTAAAAAATATTTAAGCCGTGTTATAGATTATGCATCTTTTAACACGGCTTCAACTTTCGCACACAACTACGACTATTCAAAAATAAAAAATCAAATAAATAATCAATTAAATAATCAATCTGTTTTATTGTTTGCTACTTCGTCATTTATGCGCTTAACAAGCCTAGTTTTAAGGAATCTAGTAAGAGTAAATGCGACTACCGAAGCTAAAACTGTTGGAACAACGTAGCCAGCATGTAAACCTAAATCCGAAAAGTTGACTATTGGAAAAGTGACAAGTTCTGTAACAACAGCTATAACAATAGATATTATTGGCACTTCAATAAGAAGTTTCTTATCGAAAGATGCAACAATGTTTATTGGCAATAAAATTATTGGCAAAATAACGAAAATAGTAAGCGCTGTAGCAAAACCAAACTGATCGTTACACCGCACAAAAACAGCTAACGCTAATGTAAAAGCTAATGCAATCCAACAACCTATTCTGCGCTTCATTGCGTATCCTTTCTCTAAAAAAGAGTATTTGTATAATTATACAAAAATCCTTCAAAAAACAATACGATACGCAAAGATTGCCTAAATTACAGTTACATTTTTGACACAATTTAAATGCAGTCTAAATGCAATCTAAACGCAGTCTAGTACACAACAAAACCGTGGTCTTTGAACTGGTTTACAACTCGCTCTTTAAGCGCCCTAGAAGGCCCTTTTTGATTCTCAAGAGGGTACGGAATTCGAAGCTCATGCCACTTTGGACGTCCTAGTTGATGGAATCCAAGCACGTCAATATGCTCAACAGCATCACCAAACGAATCGCAAATCTCGGCAACTTTTTCAACGTTTTCTTCGCTGGAAGTCAAACCTGGAACAAGCACAAAACGCACCCAAATCTTCTTACCAGCCTTCGCCAAGCGCTGACCAAAATCAATAGTTGGCTGTAGCAAGCCGCCGGTTACTTTTTTATACGTTTCTTCAGTTCCTGATTTAACGTCAAGCAAGCAAAGATCAATGTCGTCAATCATTTCATCTGTATAATTGCGATTCAAAAAGCCCGAAGTATCTAAGCAAGTATGAACGCCCATCTCTTTTGCAGCGCGAAATACTCTAGATACAAAAGCTGGCTGCATCATGGACTCGCCGCCAGAAAATGTGATTCCTCCACCTGTTGCTTTAAAAAGACTTTGATAGCGGTCAACTTTTTTAATCATTGCATCCAAATAGACTGGCTTGCCGTCACGCATTTTCCAAGTATCAGGATTTTGGCAATACTGGCAACGAAGTGGGCAACCGCTCATAAACACCGTCATACGAGTTCCAGGACCATCAACAGAAGTATTGATATCCCACGAATGCACAAATCCAATATCGCCAGTTTTAAGAGCAACTAAGCGATCTTTACGATCCAGCCCAATTGGCGACTCAAATCCAGAAAGTCCACCCATTAAAGTTTGGCGAGCATACTCTTTTGACTCCTTCAACATATGCTGAGTTGTGGTACGAAACGCTGTGTTTTCAGCCATCTAACTGCCCTCCAAACTATTTATAAATAAATAATAAATAATATACGCAATTAACAAAAGCCGGGAGCGAAACTAGCCTCGCTCCCGGCGGTGTTTACTAATCAACCAAATCAGTCAGTAACTGAACCCTGGTGGAATGTACGAGAAATAACGTCGAGCTGCTGCTCCTTAGTGAGCTTTACAAAGTTCACTGCGTAGCCGGAAACTCGAACCGTCAAATGCGGATACTTTTCTGGGTGCTCAACAGCATCTTCAAGCTGTTCCTTACGCAACACGTTGATGTTTGCGTGGTACAAGCCGTGACCGTTGCCAGCATCCAAAATGCCAACCAAGTTGCTAATGCGCTCGTCTTCGTCACGACCCAAACCGTCAGGAGTAATGGTGTTCGTAAGCGAAATGCCGTCAAGAGCATCATCGTAATCAATCTTTCCAACGGAGAACATCGAAGGAAGCATACCGTGCGAATCCATGCCGTTTTCTGGGTTTGCGCCTGGAGCGTACGGAGTGCCCTTCTTGTGACCGGATGGGAAGGAACCAGTGTTCTTGCCATACTCAACGTTAGAAGTAATAGTCAAGATGGACTGAGTTGGAACAGCATTACGGTACACAGGCAAACGCTTTACCTGACCCATAACAGTGCTTACAACCCACTTTGCTAAGTCGTCTGCACGATCGTCGTCGTTACCGTAAACTGGGAACTCGCCAACAGTCTTGTAGCCAACGATTAAGTCGTCGTCGCCGCCCTCGATGTACTCGTACTCGTGGCCTTCAGTGGTCTTAGCATCCTTGTTGTAGATTGGGTAAACCTTTGCATACTTCAAAGCAGCCAAGGAATCTGCAGCAATAGACAAGCCGGACATGCCGCAACCAAGCGTACGGTAGACTTCCCTATCATGCAAAGCCATTTCGATGGACTCGTAAGCGTACTTATCGTGCATGTAGTGGATGATATTCAAAGCCTCAATATAAGTCTCGGAAAGCCATTCCAAAGCCTTCTCGTAGTTAGCCTTAACCTTCTCGTAGTCGAGAGTGCCGTCAGCTTCTGGCTTGATTGGGTCAATAACACCCTTATCGATAACTTGCATGCCGGTCATTTCATCGCGGCCGCCGTTAATAGCGTAAAGCAAAGCTTTTGCAGAGTTCACGCGAGCTGCGAAGAACTGCATTTGCTTACCGACGCGCATTGGAGAAACGCAGCAAGCAATAGCAGCGTCGTCACCCCAGTGCTCACGAATGTCTTTATCGGACTCGTACTGGATTGCAGAAGTGTCGATAGAAATTCGTGCGCAGAAACGCTTATAAGCTTCTGGAAGCTTTGGATCCCAGAAAATAGTGATATTTGGCTCAGGACCAGGTCCCAAATGCTCAAGAGTCAAAGTGTTGAGCAAACGGAACGAAGTCTTGGTTACGAAAGTGCGGCCATCCTCGCTGAAGCCTGCATCGGACCAAGTTGCCCAGTAAGGATCACCAGAGAAGATTGCGTCGTAATCCTTAGTACGCAAGAAGCGCACAATACGAAGCTTCATAACAAGAGCGTCAATAATTTCCTGAGCGTCGGTTTCGTTAATTAAACCTGCCTTCAAATCGCGCTCAAAGTAGCAATCGAAGAATGCGGAAACGCGACCGAAGCTCATTGCAGCGCCATCCTGGCTCTTAACAGAAGCAAGATAGCCCATGTAAGTCCACTGAACAGCTTCCTTAGCGGTCTTAGCTGGACGAGTCAAATCCAAACCGTACTCGTTACCCAAGTTAATAAGCTGCTTCAAAGCCTTAATCTGCTCGTCATGCTCTTCGCGGAAGCGAATCCAATGCTCAATTTCGGTCTCGGTAAAATCGTTACGGTATGGAATCGAATCCTTGTCGCGCTTCTTAAACTCAATAAGCATGTTCACGCCGTAAAGAGCAACACGACGATAATCGCCAATAATACGACCGCGGCCGTAAGCATCTGGCAAACCGGTCAAAATCTTGTTGTGGCGAGCAATCTTAATATTCTTGGTGTAAACGCCAAACACGCCATCGTTATGAGTCTTACGGTAGACGGTGAAAATCTTCTTGATTTGAGGATCTACTTCCTTGCCAGCTTCTTTAATAGCTTGCTCAACCATGCGCCAACCGCCGTTTGGCATCATAGCGCGCTTGCAAGGCTCATCAGTTTGCAAACCGACGATTACGTTATCTACTTCTGGGCTTTCAATGTAGCCTGCTGGCATTGCGTCAATACCTGCTGGGATATGAGTTTCAACATCATAAACACGACGCTCACGTTCAACAGCTAAGTAGTTGTCGTCGAGATACTTCCACATGTGCTTCGTTTTTTCAGTGGCATTTGCCAAGAAACTTTCGTCACCTTCATATGGCGTATAGTTCTTTATTATAAAGTCGCGTACGTCAATGTCTTTCTTCCAATTGCCGTCAGTAAAACCATTCCACGCTTCGGTACGAAGATCCTCTTCACTGAGAACTGGCGCATCAACTGATGTCATGTTTAGACTCCTTTTGTACCCGCAACGCATCTTCACGCTGCCTTAATAACAATGTTAGAGCATAAGTAAACGCATACACGAGTAGTTTTGCAAAAAATCTAGTGAAATATATCACATTTATTCACGAAAAGCTGTGGTAACAGGCATTCTGCGATCCCTGCCAAAAGCAATAGCACTTACTTTTGGTCCAAGCGGATACTGCCTGCGCTTCCATTCTGCGCGATCAACTAAACGCATAACCGTGTCAACAGTATGCTCGTCAAAACCATCTTCAAGCAAATCCGCTCTACCATGAGCAAGCTCAATATGAGCCTCTAAAACACGATCAAGCAAATCGTACTCAGGTAAAGAATCAGAATCCTTTTGCCCTGGACGCAACTCTGCACTCGGAGGCTTAATAATAGAATTAACCGGAATAAGCACACCATCTTGCGGAGCTTTCGCTTTCGTAACTTCTGTTTGCTCAGAATCCTCATATCCAACAATTGGCAGCATACCAATGCCTACTCCAGCATTCGCAGCGCGATTCCTCCAACGAGAAAGTGCCCAAACGCGCGTCTTAAACAAATCCTTAATAGGAGCATACCCTCCTACCGCATCGCCATAGATAGTAGAATATCCGCAAGCAAGCTCCGATTTATTACCAGTTGCGAGCGCCAAAACACCGCGCGAATTCGAGTAAGCCATTACGATTACGCCACGAACGCGAGCTTGCAAGTTTTCTGCTGCAACACCTTCTAATGAAAGTTGCGATTGGAAAGCTTTAAAAAGCGGTTCAATTGGTTGCACATCATAGTGAGCGCCAATTCGCTCTGCTAAATCGCGCGCATCGTCTTTAGAACCGTCCGAAGAGTACATGCTTGGCATAGAAATGCCATACACATTTGCTCCACCGCAAGCATCGGCAGCCATAGTAGCTACTAAAGCAGAATCAATTCCTCCAGAAAGTCCTAAGCACACACCCTTAAAACCATTCTTACGCATGTAATCTCTAAGACCTACAACACACGCACAATACACTTCTTCGTCTGCGTCAAGTTTTGGAGCAATGCTTGAAACTTTCTGCTTTTTCAGCGAGTTATCAAAATCAACAAACGACAAATCTTCATCAAACATTGCCGAGCGTTCAAGTAAAGTTCCGTCAGCATCAACAACAAAACTTCCACCGTCAAAAACCAAATCATCTTGGCCGCCGACTTGGTTCACATATACGACTGGCGCATTGACTTCAACAGCGCGCTTTTGAGCCAAACTCAAGCGCACATGAGTTTTACCTTCCTCATATGGAGAACCGTTCATAGTTATTAGCGCATCGATACCAAGTTTTGCCAAACGCGCAACAGGACCGCCGTCTTGCCAAATATCTTCGCAAATAGCAAAACCTAGACGCATTCCATCTACTTCCAGCAGCTCACACTTATTGCCAGAAGAGAAAATACGAAACTCGTCAAAAACACCATAATTTGGCAAGAAATGCTTGTCGTATTGCAACACAGATTTACCTTCATGCAATACGAGAAGCCTGTTTCGAGGCTTTCCAGCAGACTCGTCAAAGCCAACAGTTCCAACTACTACGTAAAGCTCCCCCAAGCCTTCTTCCGCAAGTTTTGTTGCAAGCAAGTCTGCAGCTTTTTGTGCAGTTGTGCGGAACGTGGCACGCAAGGCGAGGTCTTCAATAGGATACCCAGTCAAAGTCATCTCAGGAAACACAACCATGCGAGCACCCGACTGCTTTGCGCGCGCAGCATACTTCAAAACTTTTTCAACGTTGCTATCAATGTTCCCAACGCAGGTATCTATCTGCGCTAACGCCAATCGCAAAAAACTCATACATTACAGTCTAGTAGATAGCTTCATTGCAAGTAAGCGACGTGTTGAAAAACTTATTTTTTCTCTTTCCACACTGCAAGTATGCGAATTATTAACACGTCATAAATAATACTAATAAGCAAAGTGTAGAATTATTGATTTTTCTCGCCTATATTGATAATTCGTTACTCGCGAAGGGGATTTAACTTTAAACAAATTTCACCGAACAAGGAGCAGGAAATATGCGAAAAATTAAAGTTATTGCATCAATTACAGCACTGGCAGCATTAGCGACTTTCACTTTAAGTGGCTGCGGTAGCTCAAAAGCAGGCGCAAAGGATGACAAGACCATTACTGTTGCAGCTTCACCTACCCCGCATTCTGAAATCTTAAATAAAGTTGTAAAGCCAATCTTGCAAAAAGAAGGCTACAAGCTAGTAGTAAAGGAATTTACTGACTACGTGCAGCCAAATACAGCTACTGAAGAAGGCGAAGTTGACGCAAACTACTATCAGCATTTGCCTTATCTTGACAACTTTAATAAGGAAAAGGGAACTCACCTTGTTTCAGTAGGTGGAATTCATTTTGAACCATTTGGATTGTATCCAGGAAAAACCAAGACGATTAAAGCATTAGCAAACGGAGCAACTGTTGCAGTTCCAAATGATCCTACTAATGAGGCTCGCGCATTGCTTCTTTTGCAAGATGCCGGATTGATTAAGTTGAAGAATCCAAAGGATATTAACGCTACTACAAAAGATATTACTGAGAATCCTAAGAATTTGAAGTTTAAAGAACTTGAAGCGGCAACAGTTCCTACTGCCATTAAGGATGTGGATCTTGCTGCCATGAACGGCAATTACGCTATTCAAGCTGGTTTTAACCCAACTAAAGACCCACTTACTTCAGAAAAAGTTGGAGGCATTGCGGCTAAAACTTATGAAAATATTATTGTAGTAAAGAAGGGCTCTGAAAAGTTTGCAAAAATCAAAGCCTTACTCAAAGCTTTGAAGACAAGCGAAGTGCGCGACTATATTACTAAAACTTACAAAGGCGCTGTGCTCCCTGTTTTCTAAAAAATACTCACAATGTAGCCACCTAATGCCGCATGTGTATGCTTCGTGTATGCTTTGCGGCATTATTTTATAAGCGTGTAATATACGTAATGTGCGTGCTAGTTAATAATCTAGTTAATGACGCTAGTTAGTAACTCTAGTTAGTAACGAAGTATATTTCACACAGAAAGCAATAATCTGTTAAGGAAAAGCATGATTCAGATCGAACATCTTCACAAAAGCTACGGCAAAGGTAGCAAAGCGAACGAAGCATTACACGACATTAATCTGACTATTGAATCGGGAGAAGTATTCGGAATCCTTGGTTCTTCTGGTGCAGGAAAGTCTTCGCTAGTTCGTTGCATGAATCTGCTTGAGCGACCAACTTCCGGCAAAATTATTATTGACGGAAATGATATTAGCGAAGTAAAAGATAAAGAACTTGCAAAAGTACGCACTAATATTGGCATGATTTTCCAGAATTTTAGCCTTTTCCAGCAGCGTACAGTATTGCGAAACGTCACTTTCCCATTAGAGCTGAATCACACTGCAAAAAAGGAACGAGAAGAACGCGCAAACTACTTACTTGACTTAGTTGGTTTACAAGATTTTGCAAACCGCTACCCTAGCCAGCTTTCAGGCGGACAGCAGCAGCGCGTAGCAATTGCACGAGCATTGGCGAATAATCCGTCGATTATGCTTTGCGACGAAGCAACAAGCGCACTTGACTCCACAACTACTGCGCAAATCCTTGATTTATTGAGCCGAATTAACCGCGAACTCAACGTAACGCTTGTTATTATTACGCATTCGCTGGCTGTAGCACGAAATATTTGCGACCGAGTTGCAATGATTGATGGCGGACGCATTGTGGAATTAGGTGACACTGATACGCTTTTTGCAAATCCACAAAGCGATATTTTGCGAACTCTTATTGCAGATGAAAAACAGGAAAATCATCGCGCTAAAATTACAAGCACGATTGCAAGCGAGCTTAACAATAAGCCAGAAAACGCACAAACAGACGAACAAACAAACGCGCTTACCAACGAGGTGAAATAACAATGTTAGAAGCTGCTACACAATTTTTTAACGACTACGGCAACTTACTTATTGAAGGCGTGCAAGACACACTCGTAATGACATCAGTTGCAACACTTTTTGCATACCTTATTGGACTTCCAGTTGGCGTACTTCTCATTACATCAAACAAAAAAGGCATTTGCCCCAACGCGCCAATTAACGCAGTTCTAGGCTGGATTGTTAACATCGTGCGTTCTGTGCCGTTTATTATTTTATTAGTTGCAATAATTCCTTTCACTCGTCTCATAGTTGGCACTTCTTTGGGAGTTCCTGGGGCTATTGTGCCTCTGGTGATTACGGCTGCACCATTCGTTGCTAGAGTAGTTGAACAATCTTTAGCCGAAGTTGACGGAAGCTTAATTGAAGCAGCACAAAGCTTTGGAGCAAGCAAATTGCAAATTGTTTGCAAAGTGTTGCTGTGGGAAGCTTTACCTTCGCTAATTCGCGGAGCTGCGCTTACATTTATTACGCTTTTTGGATTCTCCGCAATGGCTGGAACAGTTGGCGCAGGCGGACTCGGAGATATTGCAATACGATACGGATACCAGCGTTATCAATACGATGTGATGACAGTGGCTGTTATTCTTTGCATTATCCTCGTGCAGATTGTGCAAAGCTTGGGAGATTTTATTTCACGCGCAATCAATCATCACGAACGCTAAAGAAATTCGCAACATACCCACCACCAATTAAATGCACATAATCGTGTAAACTTGCTGGTAATTCGACATTTTGCAGGGGTGCTTTCGAAAGAAGGCTGAGATGGTATTAGTTTGCCTAACCCTTCGAACCTGTTAGTTAATACAACGTAGGGAGCAACGATTTTAGTATGACATCGAATTATCCGTACGCATCAATGCGTAATCAATTTAATCTAAGCGCCTGCTTTATTGCAGACCCACAAGCTTGTAATAATCGTCCGCTTACCGATATTGTCGATGATGCTTTGCGCGCTGGAGCGACTTTTATTCGTCTTCATTGCAACAATGAAAACGCTAAAGAAATCACTACTATTGCACGCGATATTGCACAAATCATCGAAGACAATAACAAATGCGATTCTGTAACTTTTGTTATCGACGAGCGTGTTGATGTCGTTTGGCAAGCTCGCAATCAAAGCATCAAAGTTGACGGAGTGCATTTAGCACAAAGCGACATGGAGCCTAGAGAGGCTCGCGCTCTTCTTGGCGAAGATGCTGTAATCGGCTTATCTGTTGAAACCGAAAGCTTAGTTAAAGTAATAAACGAACTTCCAGATGGATGCATTGATTACATTTGCGTAACAGCAATGCGCAATCCTGAAGAAGGATGCGAAAGCACCACTGCCGCTTACGAATTGGAAGCAAATCACACAACGCTGGACGAAGCGAAAATTAATACGATTTGTTCCGCAAGTGATTTTCCAGTTCTAGTTGGCGGAAGAACTGCACTCGACGATATCGATACAATCGCTCACACCAAGGCTGCAGGATGGTTCGTTTCTGAAGCATTGTATTCTTCAGAAACACCAGAATCAACTATGCGTGAATTTGTTGAACATTGGAAAGCTGTGCGAGGTGAAGAAAAGCACGGCTACGCTAAGCGAGTGATAGTTGCAGAAAATTCTGAATCAAAATCTTCAGAAACTCAAGAAAAGAAGCCAACTTTTATTAATGCGAAAGAAGCAAAGGATGCTGCGAAATTAGCTAAACAACAGCGAGTTGACATTGCAGCTCGCGGATGCACTCAGCGCGATAAAGCTCATATTCGCAAAACAACTCCAGTTCATTTTGAGTATGAATATGGTTTTTATGATTTGGAAGTTCCTTATACGGAAATTAAGCTTTCGGATACTCCTGGCCTAGGTCCTAACCCGCCTTTTAAGGATTACAATACAGAAGGTCCAAAGTGCGATCCGAAGGAAGGTTTGGCTCCGCTTCGCCTTGACTGGATTCGCGACCGCGGTGACGTTGTGGAATATGAGGGTCGCAGGCGCAATCTTCAAGACGACGGCAAGCGCGCAATTAAGCGAGGCAAAGCTTCTAAAGAATGGCGTGGACGCACGCATAAGCCAATGAAGGGCGCGGATCATCCGATTACACAAATGTGGTACGCTCGCCACGGAATCACTACTCCGGAAATGCAATATGTTGCAACGCGCGAAAATTGCGATGTAGAGCTGGTTCGCGAAGAAGTTGCAGCCGGACGTGCTGTAATTCCTTGCAATATTAACCATCCTGAAGCTGAACCTATGATTATTGGCTCGCGCTTCTTGACTAAGCTCAACGCAAACATGGGTAATTCTGCTGTTACGTCATCTATCGACGAAGAAGTAGAAAAGCTTACGTGGGCCACGAAGTGGGGTGCGGATACCGTTATGGATCTTTCCACCGGTAACGATATTCACACAACGCGCGAATGGATTTTGCGCAACTCCCCTGTGCCAATTGGAACAGTGCCAATGTATCAGGCTTTGGAAAAGGTTGAGGATGATGCTTCTAAGCTCAGCTGGGAGCTTTTCCGCGACACTGTTATTGAGCAGTGCGAGCAGGGCGTTGACTACATGACTATTCACGCTGGCGTGCTTCTTCGCTACGTGCCGCTTACTGCAAACCGCGTAACCGGTATTGTTTCTCGTGGTGGCTCAATTATGGCTGAATGGTGCTTGCAACATCATCAAGAGAGCTTCTTGTATACGCACTTTGAAGAATTATGCGAGATTTTCGCAAAGTACGATGTTGCATTCTCTTTGGGTGATGGTTTGCGTCCAGGTAGCTTGGCTGATGCTAACGATGCGGCTCAGCTTTCCGAGCTTATGACGCTTGGCGAACTTACGAAGATCGCTTGGAAGCATGACGTACAGGTGATGATTGAAGGTCCTGGTCACGTGCCATTCGACACTGTGCGTATGAATATTGAGATGGAAAAGGCAATTTGCCAGAATGCTCCATTCTATACGCTTGGTCCTTTGACTACGGATACCGCACCTGGCTATGACCACATTACTTCCGCAATTGGTGGCGTGGAGATTGCGCGATACGGCACCGCAATGCTTTGCTATGTGACTCCTAAGGAACATTTGGGGTTGCCTAACAAGGATGACGTGAAGCAAGGCGTGATTGCGTATAAGATCGCTTGTCACGCAGCTGATCTTGCTAAGCATCATCCACATGCTATGGATCGCGACAACGCAATCAGTAAGGCTCGCTTTGAGTTCCGCTGGTTGGATCAGTTCAACTTAAGCTATGATCCAGATACCGCAATCGCCTTCCACGACGAAACACTTCCTGCAGAACCGGCAAAAATGGCGCACTTCTGCTCGATGTGCGGACCAAAGTTCTGCTCGATGGCTATTTCGCAAAATATTCGTAAGCGTTTTGGCGGAGCAGCTCAGCAGGAGCAGCTCGTTGAAGAAGCACGCAGTCAGGCAATTGCCGATGGTATGAAAGAGATGAGCAAAAAGTTCCAAGAATCCGGCTCATCGTTGTATCAAAGCGTGAAAGCATAAAATGATGAGGTACGGAAGTGCGGAAGCAAAAACTGAATTGCAAGTGCTTCAATAACAATACTTACAACGAATAATAATAGAAGAAGGTTGATATGAACCAAAGCGAGTTTTATAGTGAGCTATTATGCTTGCTATAAGACTCGCTTTCTTTATATCCGCATTTAAATTCTATTAATACAACCTTTCCGTTGCATGCGTTGTAAAGTTTCTGCCGCCTTACAGCAAAAATCCGACATTTTCTGTACACAAGCGTATAGAAAATGTCGGATTAGCAATTAAGAACTTTAGTACTAAAGAATATTAAAGAGTATTAAATCAAATAACGTTTAATCACAAAACTTCAATAGAAATAATACCTACAGGCTCAAGAGGAGCATCAGATCGATCCGTTGCGACAGCCTCGAGCTTATCGACAACCGCCTTCGATTCATCGTCAGCAACTTCGCCGAAAATTGTATGGTGGCCATCAAGCCATGGAGTTGGCACAGTTGTAATGAAGAACTGCGAACCGTTAGTGCCATGCAAACGACCGTCACGACCGCGACGCTTTCCAGCATTTGCCATAGCGAGCAAATAAGGCTTATCGAACTTCAAGGATGCGTCAATTTCATCGTCAAACTCGTATCCAGGACCGCCAGTTCCATTGCCGAGTGGGCAGCCACCCTGAATCATGAAATCCTTAATGATGCGGTGGAAAGTTAAACCATCGTAGAATGGCTCATGCGAAGGTTTTCCACTGAATGAGTCAAGCCACTCGCGCTCACCAGTAGCTAAGCCAACAAAATTTTTGACGGTTTCAGGCGCTTTACTGTCAAACAAATTGATTTTTATATCGCCTTCAGAAGTATGCATAATAACTGTAGTCATGTGGTAATTCTCCCATATTTTCACGACTGTTTCAATTCGTGTTAGATAAAAATATTCGCATAGCAAAATGCCTCACTTTGCGTAGTAAAGAAAGACGCAAAGTGAGGCACTTTTACATTAACTTCATTATGCTGATTAACTCAATACTCAGCAAACTTACTGAATACAATTAAGCAAACATTAAGCAGTTCTAAAACTAGCTGATCTGCAATAACCAGACCAGCTAGCAAATATTTTACTTACTACTGTGACGAGAAGTACCACGACGCTTAGTTGAGAAAAGCGCAGCACCAGCAGCACTAAGAGTTGCAGCAAACAAGCCAAACACAGACACGTCACTACCAGTCTTACTAAGCTGAGCAACACTACCACTCTTCAACACCTGAGCGCGCACAGAAGCATGAACATCAGCCGCATGAGCCTTAGCAGACGCCAAAGCCTTACGAGCAGCAGAAAGCTTCTTAGCCGCAGCATCAACCTGAGCCTGAGTTGCGTTAGGATCAGCAGCAACCTTCTTAGCCTCAGCCAAAGCAGCATCCAAAGCCGCCTGAGCCTTAGAAACTTGAGCATCAGCCTGCTTCACAGCCGGATTGCTTTCAACCGCAGCGTTCACAGCAGCAGAACTTGCGCCATTAGCATTATTAGCGTTAGCGTTGGCAGCATTGGTGTTAGCAGCGTTACCTGCATTACCCGAGTTTACGCCAGCACCAGCGTTACCATTACCAGCATTTCCAGGCTGTGAATCAGACTCAGCACCCTGAATCTGAACATTCAACTCACCCTTATCCACAGTAGTAGGCGCATTATCATTCACACCATAACCAGCTTCAGAACCAGAACCAGGAGTTGGTTTCTTACCGTCAAGAGCCTCTTCAGCTGTCTTAAGCTTTGCAAGAGCATCATCAACAAGCTTCTGCTTTTCAGCTTGAGTCTTAGTTGTTACATCTTCCTCGCCTGCAGCAGCCTTCTTCGTACCAGTTAGCTTATCGATAAGATCCTTAGCATCTTGAAGAGCCTGATCAAACGCAGTCTTCTTTTCCGTCGTAGTAGAATACGTATACCTATCTGAGTTCTTAACGTTGCTATCCTTATCAATCTCTTCTTGCAACGGCTTGGTGTTAACACCATCCAAAGCAAGGCGAGCCTTAACGAGCTTGTCAAGAGCGTCGTCAACAGCCTTCTGCTTTTGAGCTTCCTGCTCAGGAGTAAGAGGAGTCGAGTTAGGATTCTTCGCGTTCTCATTCTCTTCGTTAGCAGTCTTCAAAGCAGCTTCAGCCTCAGTCAAAGCCGCGTCAAACGCATCCTTCTTATCTTTAGAAGCGGTGGTATAAACCGAATCACCCTTAGTTGCAGGAGTTGCCGTAGCGTCTGGCTTAAGAGCCTTATCGTTATCAACTTCCGCCTGAAGATTAGCGGTATTAACACCAACGCCCTTAACTGTGTTGTCAAGATCCTGCATTGCCTTAAGAAGATCCTTATACAGCTCATTAACCTGATCCGCATCCTTAGGATCGCCATTAGCTTTGTCTAGCACGGCTCCAGCAGCAGTAGCAGCATCGTCAAACGCTTTCTTTTGCTCATTGCCTTCTTGCAGACCCTTATACTTGTCGCCCTTAGCGAACTTATCAGCGATCTCTTTCAGCTTTTCAAGACGAGCCATGGCAGTATCGGTTGCAGTAGCATTGGCAAGCGCGTCGTCGATGTCGTCAGAAGTTGTACCGTCAGCGTTCTTGTGATCAGAAGCATCAGTATCTTCAATAATCTTCTTGAAAGCTTCCTTCTGCGCATTGTTCAAATGATCAAGCGCAGCAATCTGCTTCTTAGCATCCTCTATCTTCTTAGCCTTCAAAGCGCGATTAGCAATAGCAGTTGGGTCGCCAATCTTCTTTGCATCATTGATGTCATCAATAGCCTTCTGCTTTTCAGCATCTGGAAGATCACTATCTTGAATGCGTTTCTTCTGATCTTCCTTTTCTTTATTAAGTACAGACTGATCATCGTATGTGTTCTGAGAAATATCGCGCTTGCCCTTAGCATCTTCGATTGCCTTGTTTGCGTCATCAAACGAAGTTTTCACGCCATCAACAGCATCCTTGATTTCAGAAGGCTTTGTTGCACTGTTAACAGTGTTCTTGGCATCATCGATTGCCTTAGTGGCAGCTTCATACTTATCTTTAGCTTTTGCTTTCTGCTCATCATTCAACGCCTTGTATGCTGCATCAAGTTCTGCCTTCTTAGCATCAAGCTTGGCAATACCAGCATTCTTAGCATTCTGCTCGTTAATCGCATTCTGGCGCTTGGCTGCGTCAAGATCATTCTTAATCTCTTCTGCAGTAGCAGCAGGATCCTTCTTTGCAAGAGCATCTTCCAAAGCAGTGAGTGCTGCATCCTTCTTGCTTGGATCAGAACCAATTAACTCCTTAAGAGCCTTATCGTCCTCGCTACTAGAATTGCCGTGGCTTAGGAACGGAAGCGCGCCAGCACTAACATCCTTGTGCGCTTCATTAAGATTATTAGCTTCATCTAAAATCTGCTGAACTTCTTCAGGAGTCTTAGCACCAGGCTTGGTAGCATCCCCACTCTTTCCATTCAGCTTTTCCTTGAGCTTATCCTTTTCATCTTGAGTCAGATTGCCAAGACCATCAATTGCATCAGAAGCTTTCTTTTTCTTATCCTGTAGCTCTTGCTTCTTCTGGTGCTCCTGCTTTTTATCTTCCTCTTTTTTCTGCTCTTTTTCCTTATTTTCTTTGTCTTTCTTTTCTTTTTCCTTTAACTGTTCAGGAGTTACATTATTCTTGCCAGCCTGCTCGTTGGCCTTCTTAAGAATATTCTGAATATCATCAGCACCTTTAGCATTATCAATCTCATTCTTATACTGGGTTTTTTGCTCCTCAGTAAGCTTTGGATTGCGGTCGATAATCTTCTTCGCATCATCCTTCATCTGCTGGAGTTGACCAGCATCAGGCGTTGGCGCAGGGGTTCCCGCCTTCTTATAAGTTACCTTAACGGAGAACAAATCATTATTAGCAGAATCCTGGAACACAAGTGTTGTAAAATCACTATTCTTATATGTAACCTTTGCAATGCCATTAGCATTAGAAGTTGAGCTAAGCTCCATCTTAACTGTATCTGTTTTTGGCGTGAGACTCGTAGGAACGGTATACGGCGCCTTATCTCCTGCTAGTGAATCCGTGCCATCGTAATTGGCTTTCAAGAATGCTTCCGCAGCTTTCTTGAAATCAGCTTCAGACAGATTTTCTGGGTCGGTAACTTCAATCTCAGGAATTGGATTGTACTTGCGCTCAGCCTTCTTGGCATCGGTGAGCTTGCGAATAAGATCGCGCAGGTCCTTCTCGGCTGTTTGACCTTGAGCCATGCTATCGATCTTGGAATCATCCAACTGATCAGGATTGTCGATGCCAGCGCGCTTCAAATCATCTTTAGTAAGACCCTCATCTGTGCGCTTTTTCAGCAAATCCTTGGCTTGCTGCTTTAGATTGTCAATCGTATTGTCTTTTTGAGGTTGAGAGCTGTTCTTTTTAACATACAAATCGTTAGCTTGGATGGTAATCAATTCGGTTTGCGAGGCAGAATCCCAATCTCCCCCATCATCGTTGTCAGCCCATGGACGACCAATAACCTTGATACCCTTATCATCGCGTAAACTGATACTAAGCATAGGTCCACCATTATTACCATGTACACCGTAAGGACCCATATTCTTAGTACCGGCTTTTGGAGTCCAAGTTTTTTTAACCTCAACGCTATCTGCAACAGTAGCTAAATCATCTTCAGTTACATTATCGTAATTGTCTTTTACAAACTGCTTTAATGCCTTCACAGCTTCTGGAACAGTTGGTGTATTACCCTTAATCTCAGTCTTTGTAACTTTATAAGTAAAGGTATTCCCTGGATTGTCTTTGTCAGTTTCCGTCTTAGTTTCCGTAGAAGGTGTCTGAGGCGTTTGCTTATTTGCCATTTGCTTAAGGAATACGCTCATTGGGTATGTAGCATCTTTGTAGTTGTCAGCATGGAATACTACTACGCCCTTACCCTCTACTATCTTAAATTCAACACCTTTGATTGTTACAGACGTATCAGGATTCTTAGCATCCTTAGCTTTAAGCTTCTTCATAAATTGAGAGACAATAGCATCAAGCTGCGCCTTATTATCATTTACGTCTTTTTGTGTAGCGTTAAAGGGATCGAAATTAACCCTTGATTGTTGTTCAGGACGTTCAACGATGAACTCTTTTTCAGCAGCAGGAGTTGGAGCAGGCGGCTTTGGAGTTGGATTTTCCTCAGCAGCCTTTTGCTTTAAGAATTGCCAAGAAGGAATCTCTGTTGTTGAACCGTCTGCCCAAGTGATGATGGCGTTCTTGAAGTCTTTATCGAAGCTTACAGGAGTTTTGCCATCCTTCTTGGCTGCATTATAAACATCCAAGTCAGCGTTTGCTTTATCAAAAGCATCGGTTACTTGCTTTTGCTCTTCTGTAGTCAAGCTAGAAAGATTCCCAACCTCAATTGGATCAGGTACCACGTAAGGCGCCCAATCGGAGATTTTTGGCCCTTGGAACACAAGCTCAGACGCAGGAATCGTAGCTTTTGAGCCATCTTCGTAAGTCACAACAAGGTTCTTGCCGTCTTTATCGAAAGCAATAGCATTATCCTTGGCAAGATGCTTGCTAAATTCGCTGCTATCAGGGTTCGCCTTCTTGAACGCATCAATAACAGCCTTTTTATCATCATCACTTAACGAATCAGGCTTTACAACAGGTATGCGATCTGGCATAACTGGCTTATATCTGTCGCTGTCGGATTCATCTTGTGCAACAAGAAGGCTTGCAGGAATCGTGCGAGTCGTCTTGTCTTTGAAAGTGATAGTTGCAGAGCCATCCTTATTTACCACAACACCATTATCAGCAACTAATTCCTTGAAGTACTTGGTGTTTTCATTCGCTTTTTCAATTTTTTCTTTAATAGCCTTTTGCTCGGCTTCACTTAAAGCGTTAGTCTTCTTAACCTTTGTAACCTCTGGATACGCAAGCTTCAAATAATCCGCAATCTTTGGCGTATTGTGCTTTTGACCAACCGCATAGTGCCAGTTACCTGCAAAACGGTAAACGCCAGCGGCAAAACGAAGCGGATTGGTGTCACGCTCTTTCCATGCATTGTCTTCCATCTCGGAAACGTAAGTCATGTCATACCAACGCTGACCAGCAGACTCCCAGTCTACGAAAATACCCTTAAGGCCTTGAGTTTGCTTTTGGTATTCTTCCCATTGTTGTGCGGTATTGCCCGCATTATCGTAGCCTTTATTGTCTTTGGTACCCAAGCCCATAAGCTGTTTCCAGCCTTTGCTGGCAAGAATATTTTCGTCACTAAAATAATAATTAGAAATATTAGTCCATTCCTTAGGACTATTAAAATGTTTGTCAGAAACAACGCCATAACCGTTTGCGTCGGTTGTAATATATTGCGAAGAACCAGCAGGTTTAACCTGCTCCTTGCCATTTTTTGTTAACTTTTCAATACGCTTAAATTGAATATCTTGAGGATCTTTCAAACCAGCAGGAACACCAAACCACCACATTGGACGGAATCGCCAATCGTCAGCTGTAGCATTGTTGTGGCAATTAGAAAGATAATGAACGCGAACAAATTTACCAAGAGGGTCTATGCCTTCAGTACCGCCAGCTTTGGCGTGCTCAAAGGTATCGTAATATTCAACGTCAATGTTGAAATGAGCCTCGGCATATTTTGCATCAGTTTTGAAACCGTAATAAACATTGTTGCCAGTGCCGTCTACATAACCGTCAGCATAGGCAGGCGAGGAAACGAATACCCCCCCCCCGAGCACCATAGCACCTGCGAGCATAGCTGCGCACACGCTCTTAGAAAGTGGCGCGTAAATAACGCTGTTACTCGACTTTTGCATAGACTTTTGCAAATCGGCAAGATGCTTCGCACTCATAATCTTCTTCGTCATTATTCCTCACTTCAATAATGTGTATTCTTTATGTTTCTGCTTATGCATAACTTGTAATATGCAATAATGCAGCAGCCAAACAAATTAGCATTCGCCTCTTTGTTTCATACCAATTTGCTATTTACACAACGCTTCATACTCTCTTAATACGTTTCAAGCATGCATAAAAATGTGCAAACTGACATTCGTACAAGTTATATGGTACTCAACTATTCATACATTGCAAACCTTTTCATGCAATAATTTGTGTAGCGTAAATCACATAATTCGCAAATCACGCATGAATACGTATAAATTACATGTTAAGACGTCATAATATTTATGAAAAAAAATTACGATACGCCGCAAGATAATTGAATGCTTACGCAAGGCTACGAGTTACTTGCGTAATGTTATTGACTGCTTACGTAAGACTATTAACTACTTACGCAAGAATATTAGTTACTTACGCAAGAATATTGCTTATTTAAGATACGGCTTTAACTCGTTAATAAGCAAACCGTTAGAAGCAACTACGTCATTTTCGCGTCGCCAATGAATAGGGTTTCCATCCCACTGGCAAACCTGACCCTGCGCTTCTAGCACAACCACGGCACCAGCAGAAACAGCTGGAATATCCCAATGATGCAAGTGAGGCTCAAAATAAGCGTCATAAGTGCCATCTGCCACCTTGCACAAGTCGAGCGACGCAGGTCCAATACGCTTAATATCCGCAGGGCAGCCCTCTTCAACAGAAGCGACTACGTCAAGCGCGCGCTTAGATTCACCAGGTATATAAGACATTCCATAACAAACCACAGATCCTTGCAAAGTAGAAGTTGTGGAAGGCGTAATCTTCTCACGCTTCTCTCCTTGCGGAGTTCTACGAATACGAATAGCACCCTGACCCTTTGCAGCCAAATAAGTCAATCCCAACGCAGGAGCGTGCACAACGCCAAGAACCGGACGAGCGGAGCCTTCATCGTTAAACTCAAAAAGCGAAACCGTAAGAGTCCACTCAGCCATATCGCGATTAAAATTAATAGCACCGTCAACGTTTCCAACGCACCAAAAACGTTCTCCTGGATTGCACTGCTCCGGCTTAGTTTGCCAAAAACCTTGGAAAGGATTCACATAAGTCAAACGATTTTGAATAAAACGCACGAGCTTATCGCCAAAACCAGATTCAGATTTATTAGGATCACCCAACGCAATCGACGTCATATCTTGAGGGCTTAATTGATCCTGATACGCATGTTTACCAACATCTTCCAAAATACGCGCAACTTCAAGCGCAACTTCTCGTAAATTCAACTTACACTCCCTACCCTAAATGCATAAATTCCCGTATTTATGCACACTCTCTCTCCCATAAATTAACTTTATTTTACTCAACAATAGAAAGATTCACCAACACATTTAAGCTCTGCGGTTAAAAGATACAGAACTTTCACAAAAAATTTAATCATTAATCTTTAATCATCATTCGCAATTTTACATTGCCTACGTACATTACTCAACTTTTACTTTTAAAAACGTATTAATTCGCATTCAAAAAACGTAAGACAGCGCTTAAATCGCGAGTAAGAATGCAGTAAGGAGTAGCCGCTTGAACTGTTGGTTTTGCGCAAAAAGCTACGCCTAATCCAGCGAATTTAATCATTGAAATATCGTTCGCTCCATCCCCCACTACAACAGTTTGTTCGCGATCAATTCCAAGATTAGTTGCCCAAGTTCTAAGCGCTTCAACTTTTGCATTAGCATTAACAATATTTCCAAGTACGTTGCCAGTAAGCTTGCCGTCAATAGACTCTAAATGGTGAGCCGCCCAAAAATCAATATTCAAACTCGGCAAAAATTCGTCCAAAATCTCATGAAAACCGCCAGAAACTGCGCCAACTTTCCATCCGTGCGCATGAAGCGTGTCAATTAAAACATTCGCGCCTTTAGTTACATGAATTTTAGAAATAATACGCTTTTTGCACTCGTCAATATTCAAATCGCGAAGCATACTCACGCGCGAACGCAAGGAAGTATCGAAAGTAATTTCGCCACGCATTGCTCGCGCTGTAATCGCAGAAAGCTCATCGCCGCATCCAGCTTCTGCACCGAGCAAATCGATAACTTCTTCCTCAATAAGCGTTGCATCAACATCCATAACCAAAAGCCCTGGTTTAGACAAAGTTGGCAACACCGAAGAAAAGTTCATAATCATAATTTTATGCGCAGTAAGCTGCTGCCGAAAGCCTAGCTCCGCGCGCCCAGTCTGCCGCTTTCATAGCTTTCTTACCTTGCGCTTTTACTTCCAAAAGCTCAAGTGCGCCGCTTAAAGTACCGACCCAAACTTGCTTCTTGCCAGCAAGCAATTTTCCAGGATCAAGCTGATTAAAATCTTGAGCATGCGGATCGTTAGCATCTGCCGGAACTGCGCGTAAAACATGCAAAGTAATCGGATCCGCATTATGTTCATCGTCCGCATGAAGCTCGCACCACGCGCCCGGATTTGGCGTACAAGCGCGAATTTGACGATCGACTGCAAAAGCTGGCGCATGAAAATCAATATGAGCATCTTCAACAGTGATTTTTTGCGCAACTTCTTGAGGAGTTTGATCTTGCTCAACCGGCACAATTTCACCAGTTTCCATGCCGCGAAGAGATGCTGCAAGAAGCGGCGCGCCGTCGTTTGCAAGTCGTGCAAGAAGATCGCCAGAATTTTCGTGAGACTCAATTTTTGTAGTAAACTGCGCCAAAATAGGCCCACAATCCATGCCGCGCGTAATGCGAAAAACCGTAGCACCTGTAATATCATCCCCAGCCCAAATTGCGCGCTGCACAGGAGCTGCACCTCGCCATTGCGGAAGAAGCGAAAAATGAAGATTATACCAGCCGAGCGGCAACGCGTCTAAAACATTCTGTCGCAAAATCTTGCCGTATGCTACAACTGCTGCAGCTTTTGCACCGGTTGCCGCAAGCTGTTCAAGAAACACATCTTCATTTTTAGGATCCGACTCAAGCACTGGCAAGCCGAGCTCAAGAGCAGCCTGTTTCACAGGGCTTGGCACAAGCTTTCTACCGCGACCAGTCGGAGCGTCCGGTCGCGTAAGAACAGCGCGAACATCAAAATGCTCACTATCTTTAGTTAACTCGCGAAGAGACGGAACCGCAACTTCCGGAGTTCCAGCAAACAATATTGGTAATGCCATATTTCCCCACTATTTTAAATCAAAGCCGTAAATTAAAGCCGTTTAAAGCAGTAAATTAAATCCGTAAAATCAGCCGGCAAAAGCTTCCTTTAATTTACTAAAGAAACCTTTACGCTCACTCGACTGCTCACTTAACGAATGCTGCTGCACTTGCTTCATAGAACTATCATGCAATTTAGCAAATTTTTCAATCAAAGCACGCTCTTCATCATTCAACTTAGAAGGCGTTTGCACTAGCACATGAACCACGATATTTCCGCGATCTTTAGAACGAAGCTTCGTCACACCAAGATTTGGCAAAGTAATAGTGTCTTCATTTTGGCAGCCTGCAGGAATCGTTATTTTCTGAGCACCATCAAAAGTGTCGATTTCAAGACTACGACCAAGAACAGCCCAGCTCATAGGAACTGTAATCCAACAATGCAAATCATCCTCGTTACGAGTAAATTGCTTATCTGCACGAATATGAATATCAACGTACAAATCGCCGGCAGGACCGCCGCACTCACCAACGCTTCCTTGGGAAGCTAAGCGCAAACGACTACCGTCACGAATTCCAGCCGGCACGTTCACTCCAACTTCACGAATTGAACGCACACGACCATGACCGTGGCAGTTTTGGCAAATATTCTTAATAATCGTGCCGTGACCTTCGCAATGCTCACAAGGCATCGAAGACATCATTTGACCGAGCATAGTGCGCACAACTTTTTGGCAGAAGCCAGAACCGTGACACACAGAGCACTGTTCTGGAGCGGAATTGTCGGCAGAACCGGAACCAGAGCAATCCTTGCAAACGCCAAAAGTAGTTAACCGTACGCTAACATTTCCGCCAAAAATAGCGGTTTTCAAATCAATACGAGCCTCAGCTAACGCATCATCGCCAGGCTGCACACGCGAAATTGGTCCTTGCGAATTACCGAAAGAACCGCCAAAGAACTGGCTGAAAATGTCGCCCATGCCCATATCTGCAAAACCAGCACCTGAAGCTCCGGCACTTCCTGCAGAAGGATCGTTAGGATCAACACCCATGTCTACCATTCGACGCTTTTCAGGATTAGAAAGCACGTCGTAGGCAGCATTTACTTCCTTAAACTTTTCTTCAAACTCAGCGCCTGCAATATCAGGATGATATTTGCGGCTCATTTTGCGATAGGCTTTGCGAATTTCGTCGTCGCTAGCATTGTGATCAACGCCTAGAACTTTGTAGTAATCAGTCAATTAATTCCCCTTTTACCTTTTTCTAAAATCATTCTTGCATAAGGCACAGCCAGACATAAGCCGAATAACCAGCCATAAACCAGCCACGTTTTATGAATTTTCGGATATAAACGAATTAAGGTAGCGCGCAACAGCCTTAACAGCAGTCATCGTTGCAGCATAATCCATATGCGTAGGACCAATTGATCCAATAAACGCAGAGTCAGAATCAGCATTGTATCCGTAAGTGCTTGTTACAACAGAAGCGTTAAGCAAACCAGGAGTGTGCGTTTCCGAGCCGATTGCAACACTAACACCACTTGCACAATCGCTTGCTTCCTCACTTAACGAAGTCATCAGTCGCATAATAACAGCCTGTTCTTCGAGTGCGTCAAAAAGTGAAGCAAAATCAACAATACTTTGTCTATGCGCAAGTTGAGAAGCTCCAGCCATATATAAGTCGTGAGTATGCTCACCGTCATGCATATCTTCTAAAGCGTTAGCAAGTTGACTAATAATTTGCAAAGCTGACGCTAAATCCTTGCGATTTGCGAGCGCATAAACGCGTTGTGAAGCAGATGAAAGAGATAGCCCAATGCAGCACTCATTAACCATATTAGTTAGATGCAATAAGTCATTTGAATTTATAGTAGTTGCTTGAATCATGTGCTGAGCTACGCCTCCAGTATCTGTAATCACAACAACCAAAAGCGTAGAAGACGATACTTGAACAATCTCAATTCTTTTTACTTTTGACTTAGACAATGCTGGAGATGCTACGAGAGCGACTTGACCCGTAATACTTGCAAGAAGACGCGCGGAACGTTGCAAAGTATCTTGCAAACTAACAGATCCGCTTAAAAAGTTGCGTATAGCGCGACGCTGCGGTTCAGAAAGTGGAATAACTGCAGCCAAGCCGTCAACAAAATAGCGATACCCCTTTTGGGTAGGGATGCGACCTGCGGAAGTGTGCGGCTGCACAAGGTAGCCTTCTTCTTCCAAAGCCGACATATCGTTACGAATAGTAGCGGAACTTACACCAAGCTGATGATGTTTTGCTAAAGCTGCAGAACCAACAGGCTCTTGAGAACGAATATAATCCTCAACGACTGCGCGCAAAATCATCATGCGTCGCGACTGCATTACTGCTCCTCCCAAATACGCATAAATAATGTATTCCTATACTATATTATTTGATTTCTATACTATATTATTTGATTTCTATACTAGCTTATTCGATTTCTATACTAGCTTATTTTTGGCAATTTATTAGCACTAAACGTAGCGTAAAAGCAAAGTATAAGTATAGTGTGAAAGCAAACTCGCAACAGAACATAAAAGCAAACTTTTGACACACTTTGTAACATATTCGTCGCGCGCGAAAGATAGGATTGAAGGGCAATGAGAGGGTAAAAAGCCAGCGTAAGCTGTGCTTAAAAACCCGGATTATTGGAAGGAAAGTAGATCACATGACCGATTTCAACTGGTCTGCATTAGACGAGCGCGCCGTAAAGATGGCGAAGGTTCTCTCGGCTGATGCTGTTGAGCGAGCAGGACACGGACATCCTGGCTCCCCTGTTTCATTAGCACCGATTGCGTACACATTGTACCAGCATTTCATTAAGCACGATCCAGCTGACCCAAAGTGGGCTGGCCGCGATCGTTTTATTCTTTCTGGCGGTCACGCTTCGCTTACGCAATACGTGCAGTTGTTCTTCTCTGGATACGGCTTGACTCTTGACGATCTCAAGTATTTCCGTGGCGGTGCAGACACGCGTACTCCAGGTCACCCAGAATACGGCTTGACTCCAGGCATCGAAATGACTACTGGCCCACTCGGTCAGGGTCTTGCTTCTGCTGTTGGTTTCGCTTACGGCCAGCGCTTTGAGCGCGGTCTTCTTGATCCAGAAGCTTCAGCTGGCACTTCCCCATTCGATCACAAGGTTTGGGTTATCTGCGGCGAAGGCGACGTTGAGGAAGGCGTTTCTTCTGAAGCTGCTTCCTTGGCTGGAAACCAGAAGCTTGGCAATTTGACTGTAATCTTCGATGCAAACCACATTCAGATTGAAGGTGACACTAAGCTCACCTTCTCTGAGGATATTCTTGCTCGTTACCGTGCATACGGTTGGTACACCGATGAAGTTAGCTTCATCCAGCCAGACGGATCCTACAAGGAAGACGTTCAGGCTTTGGCTGCAGCTATTGAAAAGGCTCAGGAAGTTACCGATAAGCCTCACTTCATTAAGGTTAATACTTTGATTGCTTGGCCAACCCCAGGCAAGACCAACAACGAAGCTTCCCACGGCTCCAAGCTTGGCGAGGAAGCTGTGAAGGGCTTGAAGGAACTTTGCGGTTTCGACCCAGAAGTTTCGTTCCCAATCGACGAAGAAGCTTTGGCTCACGCTCGCAAGGTTGCAGAGCGCGGCTTGGCTGCTCACAAGGCTTGGGACGAAGCTCTTGCAAAGTGGGCTGCCGCCAACCCAGATAAGGCTGCTCTTTACGAGCGTCTTAAGGCTGGCAAGCTTCCTGAAGGCTTCGACAAGGCTATTGACGACTTGGTTGCTGGCTTCGAAGTTGGCTCTAAGGTTGCTACCCGTAAGGCTTCCGGCGCAGTTCTTAACGCAATTGCTGCTGTTATGCCAGAACTTTGGGGCGGTTCCGCTGATTTGGGCGGCTCCAATAACACCAACATTAAGGGCGCTGACTCCTTCGGCCCATCCGAAGACGCAACCCGCACTTGGCCAAACGTTTCCGAGTACGGTCGCCAGCTTCACTTTGGTGTGCGCGAGTTCGCAATGGGTGCTATTACCAACGGCATTTTGCTTGGTTCTGACACTCGACCATTCAATGGTACATTCTTCCAGTTCTCTGACTACGAGCGTCCAGCAGTTCGCTTGGCTGCTTTGATGGAGATTCCAAACCTCTACGTTTGGACTCACGACTCTGTAGCCTTGGGCGAAGATGGTCCAACTCACCAGCCAATCGAACACTTGGCTGCTTTCCGCGCTATTCCTCAGCTTGAGGTTGTGCGCCCTGCAGATGAGTACGAAACTGCTGAAGCTTACCGTTACTTCTTCGAGAAGAAAAACAGCTATCCAACTGCTATGATTTTGACCCGCCAGGGCGTTCCAACCCTCGCTGAGACTGCTGAAAAGGCTCGCGAAGGCGTGAAGCACGGCGCTTACGTTTTGGTTGATTGCGAAGGCACTCCAGACGTAATCATCATGGCAACCGGTTCCGAAGTTCAGTGGGCTGTTGCTGGTGCCAAGACTTTGGCTGCTGAAGGCATTAAGGCTCGCGTTCTTTCCATGCCATCTCTCGAATGGTTCGAAGAGCAGGACGAAGAGTACAAGGAAGCAATCTTGCCAAAGTCCGTCAAGGCTCGCGTTTCCATCGAAGCTGGCTTGGCATTGCCTTGGTACAAGTATCTTGGCGATTGCGGCAAGGCTGTTTCTATCGAACAGTACGGCTTGCAGGGTGACGGCGGTCAGAACATGATTGACTTGGGCATTACTGCTGAGCACGTAGTAGAAGCTGCTAAGGCTTCTATCGAAGAAGCTCGCGCCTAAGATAGCTTGACAAAAAGCAAGTAAGCAAAATAAAGCTTGATGTATCAAAATAAAATTGGTATGTCACAAAACTAGAAGTGCTAACGAAACACTTCACAAGAGACAGCGACGGCGTGTTGATGCCGAGCTACCGTTGGTTCGACATCAACCGCTGTTTCTTGTAAAAACGCCAAAATACCGACGTGCCCCAATTGGTGGAGCACAGTGTTAAGGAGATAACATGACTGAAGCAACGCAGCGCACCAGCGATTCCGGCGTTTCTATTTGGTTGGACGATTTGTCCCGCACCCGCATTGAGTCCGGCTCTTTGCAGGATTTGATTGCTAACAAGAATGTTGTTGGCGTTACTACCAACCCATCCATCTTCCAGAAGGCTTTGAGCCAGGTTGGTCCATACGATGCACAGCTTAAGGAACTCGGCAAGGTCGACGTTGAAACCGCTATCCGCGAGTTGACCACCACCGACGTTCGTAACGCAACCGATATCTTCCGCGAGATCGCTGAAAAGACCGACTTCGTTGACGGCCGCGTCTCCATCGAAGTTGACCCACGCTTGGCTCACGATACTGCTAACACTGAGAAGCAGGCTGAAGAGCTTTGGGCAAAGGTTGATCGTCCAAACGTTATGATTAAGATTCCAGCAACTTTGGAAGGTCTTCCAGCTATCACCGCTACCCTTGCTAAGGGTATTTCTGTGAACGTAACCTTGATCTTCTCCCTCGAGCGCTACGAGCAGGTTATCGACGCCTTCATCGAAGGTATCGCTCAGGCTGCCGCTAACGGCCACGACTTGAAGCACATTGGTTCCGTAGCTTCCTTCTTCGTCTCCCGCGTTGATACCGCTGTTGACAAGCTCCTCGAAGCTAACGGTTCTGAAGAAGCTAAGGCTCTTGAAGGCAAAGCTGCTGTTGCTAATGCTCGCTTGGCTTACGAACTCTTCGAGAAGAAGTTCGCAGCTGATCCACGTTGGGCTGAGCTTGAAGCCAAGGGTGCTAAGAAGCAGCGTCCACTTTGGGCTTCTACTGGCACCAAGAACGCAGCTTACTCCGATTGCAAGTATGTTGACGAGTTGGTTGCTGAGCATGTTGTTAACACCATGCCAGAAAAGACTTTGAACGCTCTTGCTGATCACGGCAACGGCGCTGCTTCCGTTAAGGGCACTTACGAAGAGAGCCACGCTGTTATGAACAAGCTCGCTGAGCTTGGCATCAGCATCAAGGACGTTACCGACAAGCTTGAGGCTGACGGTGTTGCCGCCTTCATCAAGTCTTGGGATTCCGTGATTGCTGACGTGCAGTCCGGCATCGATCGCGTAAACGCCTGATTTTGCTAATCGTCTGATAGCGAAACTGCTAATCAGCGAAACTGCTAAATAACATAAACCGCACATGTTCGTGGATTAATTCACACATGTGCGGTTTTTGTTTTACGTTTTTATCAATCGTAATAAAATAATCTACCCACTATTACTTTCTCAGCTAATAAACTGAGAAAGTAACAGTAATAACCAAAACACTGTTAAAAACTCAGCTAACCAACTGAGAAAATAACGGTGATAAGCACAACACTGTTAAAAACTCAGCTAACCAACTGAGAAAATAACGGTAATAGGCACAACACCGTTACTAACTCAGCTAACGAACTGAGAAAATAACGGTGATTACTTGCCAGAAAGAGTTCGCCAGCGAGATTTGGTTAAAACGTTGCGATGGCGCACGCGAGTTTCGTAAGCGAGCGCTTAGAGCGCGAGCATCATCTCGCATTTGGAGGGTTGCGGAGGGTTAGACGCTCCAAACGCGAGGAAATTTCCCCACAATTGGAGCGCTCGACGTATGACTCCGCCCAACTGCGCCAGTAACGAAAAAAGGTTGGTTATTCACAATCTAGTAAAAAGGGTTGAATGAAGCCAGTTGGCAACACCGTCGTCATTGTTGGAATCGCAAACTTCGTCCGCAATCGCAAGCAAACGCGGATTACTATTCGCCACCGCTACCCCATAACCACCGGCACGGAACATATCAATATCAATAATATCGTCGCCAAAAACAACAGTACGGCTAGGCTTAACGCCCAAACGATCGCAAATAACGTTCAGTGCATGTCCCTTGTTCGCAAGAGGATTCGTAAGCATCCACAACACATCTTCGCTAATATGCAAGGAAAAATCATCCGGAATAATACGCTGAAGCTGTTCCTTCTCGCAATCTCGCGGCACAATAATGATTTTGTCTGCTATGCCACTTGGAACATTGGAAAAATCTGTAATAATAAAATCCTGCTCGTTCCAAAGCATACGAACATCAAAATTAGTGTAACGAACGTCGTTCATCACAATACCAAGACGGAGCGTAGGTATTTTATCAAGCAATCGCAGGCAAACATCAGCAGCAAGATTAGAGTCAAAACCAAAGCGAGTAAGAGTATCAATGCTTCGCTGCGAAGTAAGTTCAGAAATAGTGCTGTGAACGCAATCAAAATCAATAAGCGCACCGTTTAGATACGCGCAAACTTGAGCTTTTAAATCGTGAACAAAATCAAAAGCGCTTCCAACAGGACGAGCCGTAATAATAGCAAGCGGAATACCAGATTCGTGCAAACGCTCAGCAGCCTGCACAGTTTCGCTGCTTAAAAAGCGGCCTTCAAAAGTATCGGAATCGTGAAGCATTGTGCCGTCAAGATCAGCAATTACTAAAGAAGGAGAAAAACGAAGCATTATAGTTACCCACTATTTTTAATGTGCATAATGAATTTGTAAATCGCACAAATGCAAGCGCGTACGCAAGATCACACACAAGCCCATAAATTTTGATTTATAAAATAAAAAGCGCGCAATCTTTCGACTACGCGCTTAAAAGAATACTTAGATAAGTGAGAACTTAGTCATAAGGTTCAAGGCAACAATAACAGCCACCCAAATCAACGCTATAATAACCGTCCAACGATTTAAGTTCTTTTCTGCAACACCAGAGCTACCAGCGTTCTTCGTTAAACCGCCGCCGAACATGTCGGAAAGGCCGCCGCCCTTGCCCTTGTGCATCAAAATTAACAATGTGAGCAAAATGCTAGTGAGCACAAGCAACACCTGCAAAATAATCTTCACAGTGGACACAACCAACCTCCTGTTTTACAGTACTTAATTAAGTTTAATAATAACCTTTGACCGCTTAAGCTTATTTAGTCTCTAAACGTGTTTGCGCAGCCGTTAGTCGCACAATATTAGCAAGTTCTTGCGCATCAAGAGAAGCACCACCAATTAAGAATCCATCGACATCTGGCTCCGCGATAAGACTTGAAGCATTAGAAGAAGTTACAGATCCGCCGTAAAGAATACGGACAGTATCTGCAACATCGTCACCGAACGTAACGCGCAAGTCTTCACGAATAGCCAATGCAGCTTCCTGAGCTGAATTAGCAGTGGCAACCATACCAGTACCAATTGCCCAAACTGGCTCGTACGCAATAATTAAACGCTTAGCTTGCTTCGCGTCTAAATCGCGCGTTACATCATGCACTTGCCCTACAGCAAAATCGAGCGCAACACCCTGTTGACGTTCTTTAAGACTTTCACCAACGCAAAGAATTGGCTGCATTCCTGCGGCAAGAACAGCTCGAACTTGATCAACTATATTTGCATCATCTTCAGGATGATACTTGCGTCTTTCAGAATGACCAACAATAACCATTGAACATCCAAGACTTGCAAGCATATCTGCAGAAACATCACCAGTAAAAGCACCTTGAGCAGTAACAGAAACAGCTTGAGCTCCGTACAATATTGGCAAATGGTCAGACTCAACAAGAACTTGCACGCTTCTTATTGAAGTAAAAGAAGGCATAAGTGCAATTTCACAATCGTGATAGTCGTAATGCGCGTCACGCAGTAGCCACGCAAATTTTTGTATAAAATGCGTAGCTTCGCGGTGATTGAAATTCATTTTCCAATTACCAGCGACTAACGGCTTTCTTTTGGAAACCATAATCACCCTTAAAAATTTACGATTGAGATTAATAGTATTGCGCAAATTAGTGTTATGCCGACCTCGATTTACAAAGCGGATTCATAAAATCGAAAGTCGGCATAAGCGAAAATATTTAGTTTATACTTGCTCGCGTAAATATTACTTACTCAAGCAATATTACTTACTCAAGCACACTCAAACCTGGAAGAGTCTTGCCTTCCAAGAACTCGAGAGAAGCGCCGCCGCCAGTAGAAATGTGCGAGAAGCCATCTTCTGGGAATCCAAGATTGCGCACTGCAGAAGCAGAATCACCACCGCCGACTATAGTGAAAGTGCCGTTCTTAGTTGCATCGACCAAGCCCTGAGCTACAGCGCGAGTACCGGCTGCAAACTCTGGAACCTCGAACACACCCATAGGACCGTTCCAAACAACAGTCTTGGAGTCAACAATCTTGTCGTGGAAAAGCTTCTGAGAGTCAGGACCAATATCCAAGCCCATCTTGTCTGCAGGAATAGCGTCTGCTGGAACTACTTCTGGAGCAACTGGAGTATCCCCTGCTGGGAAGCCAGCGTTCACAACAATATCGGTTGGAAGCACAAGCTCAACGCCGTTCTTCTTAGCGGTTTCAATGTAGCCCTTGACTTTTTCGAGCTGATCTTCCTCGAGCAAGGAAGTACCAACTTCGTTACCCAAAGCCTTGAGGAATGTGAACACCATACCGCCGCCAATAACAAGACGATCAGCCTTAGAAAGCAAGTTTTCAATAACGCCGAGCTTGTCGGAAACTTTAGAGCCGCCGAGAACAACAGTCAAAGGACGCTCTGGGTTTTCAGTTGCGCGAGAAAGTGCCTTAACTTCCTTTTCAACAAGCAAGCCTGCAGCTGCTGGAAGATCGGCAGCAACATCGTAATTTGACCCCTGAGCGCGGTGCACAACACCAAAGCCGTCGGAAACAAATACTTCGCCAAGAGAAGCAATCTTCTTAGCGTAAGCTGCGCGCTCGGAAGCATCCTTGCTGGTTTCTTCCGCGTTGAAGCGCACATTTTCAAGCAAAACAACGTCGCCATTATTCATGGCAGCTACCTTAGCTTGAGCATCTTCGCCGTAAGTGTCTGCAGCCAAAACAACATTTGTGCCGAGCAATTCACCCAAACGCTGCGCAACTGGAGCCAAGGAAAGCTCTGGAACAACCTGACCCTTTGGACGACCAAGGTGAGCCATCAAAATCACCTTAGCACCCTGCTCACGCAAAGCCTTAATGGTTGGTAAAGCAGCACAAATACGACCATCATCAGTAATCGTCGTACCCTTGAGAGGAACGTTAAAATCAGCGCGAACCAATACGCGCTTACCACTCAAATCTCCCAAATCTTTCAGTGTCTTCATTGGTATCCTTTCCAAACCATATTGGCTTACCATATTTGACTTACATACTGGCTTACCGTGCCGGCTTACTTCGTTCAACAAAACACAAAATCAGCCTCAAACATCAACACATTGCCGGGTGCAATTATACCGCACATCTTCAACAATCCCTATGAACAACGCAGCTTTGCACCATTGCTTTGCAAACGTTGCGTCTGTAGCTTTGCAGTAATGCTTCTGCGAAAAGTGGTTTTGTAGCTTTGCAGTTGCGCTTTGCAAACGTCGACTATATGTTGCTTAGTAAACTTTGACATTAATGCTCTGCAGACGTTGAGTATTTATTGCTTGGCGAACACTAACATCGGTGCTGCTGCACACTCCACACCAATCACTCTTCCTACCACACCAAAAACAACTGCGATTGGAATTAACGAGTGAGGGGTGGGTGTTGCTTGGTCGAGCAATATAAAAGCGGAACGATAGTAATAATCTTGTTGACGAATACTATTTTTGCAGAGAAAGTAAGTAAAAAACTAAACTTAACTACGCAACCGCTAAGTCCAAGTAAGGTATAAGAGCGGAGCGCTGTCCTTACGGCTAATCGCCGTTCGGCTGAGCTTGCGTTGAAAGCACACCGTGCTTTCAACTTGAGCAAGCTCACGCTCCGAATTGCTCTCGCGCGTACAATGCTACGCTCAAGCATGTCGTCGCGCTAGTAACACCCACCGCTCACAGCCACATAAAAAAACCCGCCAGCCAATACAGCTACAAACCACGCAAAATCAGCATTAAAGCTGCTGCATACGCGATTTCTCAACCTTCGCCGAAAGCTGCAAAAGTCTACGAATTCGCCCTGCAATCGCATCCTTTGTAATAGGAGGATCAGCCAAGTGACCAAGCTCTTCCAAACTTGCGTCGCTATGCTCAAGACGAAGCTTTCCAGCCATCAACAAATTATCTGGAATATCGTCGCCCAAAATATCGAATGCGTGACGAACCTTTTCGCATGCCTCAGCAGCAGCCTTAGCACTACGACGCATATTCGCATCGTCAAAATTAGCCAAACGGTTTGCTTTTCCGCGAGCTTCACCGTCCGAACGCTTACCGGTCCATTCGCGAGCAGAACGAGGAGCGCCAATCAAAATCAACATTCGCTCAATTGCGTCAGAATCGCGCAACGTCACTCGCTCAGAGCTACGAACCTGACGAGCCTTGGCGCTAATGCCAAGTCGCGCCGCCATAGTTTGCAAAGCATTTGCAGCCTCATGAGTTGGGCAAACAACTTCCAAATAGCTAGCTTTGCCAGGGTCGGAAATAGCACCGTGAGCCAAGAAAGCACCACGCCAAGCTGCTTTGATTTGGGCGATACTTCCACCAACAATCTCAGGTGCAAGACCTGCAACAATTCTCATACGTCGATCAAGAAGACCAGATTGCAAAGCCAGTGCTGCAGCACCACGCTCAACTACCACGTCATAGCGAACTACAGTGCCCGTAGGAGTTTGCCGAGAAACTTGAGCAATTGTTGCTTCCCTCTGGAAATAAGTTTTCAATACCTCAACAAGCCACTGAGCTGCGCGCTGAGAATCCAACTGAGCGCGAATAACAGCTTGATTATTTACTGGCCTTAAGCCGCCAGCAAAGCGCATCATTGCTGCAGCTTGAGCCATAATGACAGTCGGGAGCTCATTGTTGTTTGAAACGAGTTCATTTTTGACGTCGTCAAGAAGAGCCAAGGGACAACCTCCTACTTTTGTTCTTCTTAAAATATGAGTGCTGTTGGGTACTTGCATGATGCTGTGGCACACGACATGCCCGGCTTTCTGTGATACAGAATACGTTGGACATTTTACCGGTTTTTGCACATGCTTTACATGCTTTTAGTACAAGATTTTTTATATTTTATATAATTTACACAATTTTTATTTAATTTTTTAATTAATTTTAATTGATTAGTTTCATAATCGCATTTCACTACTTTACTTTTTGCTACTTTACTTCTCCACTTATTATGATCTTCTCTGTAGCTCTCTTGCAGATACTGTAACTTGCAAACCATGCAATCTCAAACGTCTAGCAAGCTCAATACTTACGGCAACAGAACGATGCTGACCGCCAGTACATCCTACAGCAATAGTCACGTAATGCTTGTCTTCTTTAGCGAATCCGTCGATAGCTGTAAGAAGCGCATTTTCATAAGAATCTAAGAATGTAATTGCCGCAGGATTCGATAAAACGTAATCTTGCACAGCTTGATCCTTACCTGTAAGCTCCCTTAATTCAGGAACCCAGAAAGGATTCGGTAAAAATCGCATATCGGCAACAAAATCAGCGTCCATTGGCATGCCGTATTTAAATCCAAAGCTGAAAATATGCACAGAAACAGTAGAAGAGCCTTTTCCAAGCAATCCTTCGTAAAGCTTTGTAGAAAGTTGGTGAATACTAAGTGCAGAAGTATCGATAATAATATTTGCGCAATCTTTCAAATGACTGAGCAGCTCTCGCTCTTCTAGAATACCGTCAATAAGTCTGCCACCGCGCTGCAAAGGATGCGGTCTACGCACAGACTCGTAACGCTTGATAAGCACAGCATCTGAAGCATCTAGAAACAGAATTCGCGTTTTTACACCAAGGTCATCAATATGCGCAAGAACTGCAAACAGGTCGTCGAAATATCCTCTAGAACGCACGTCAATAACAGCAGCAAGCTTATGCACTTTAGAACCGGATGAAGTCATCATATCTACTAGCGGTATGAGCAGTTTTGGCGGAAGATTATCGATAACATACCATCCCATATCTTCCAACGCGTTAGCGGCGTGCGAGCGCCCAGCTCCGCTCATGCCTGTAATTAGCATAACTTCAAATCTGTCAGATAGTTGCATACTAGTCGACGCGGAACGTTGCGTAGTATGTTGCGCATCACGTTGCACATCACTTTGCGTAGTATGTTGCGTATTATCGCTCATAATGCCTCCTGTAAGGCTTTTCGCATGAGACTACTTAAGTCATCGTAATATCTAGCCTTGTCAGCACTAGGTTTATAACCAAGCTCAGAACCAGTCTCAGCACAATCCTCAGCGCCAGTCTTAGCACAATTCCCAAAATTTTCTTTAGATTGCCTGTACTCAATCGTCATAAGACTTACTTGTGCTAAAGCTTGTTGCAAAAGCATTTCTTCTCCGCCAATAGCGCAACCGTATTGTTGCCATACACTAAGTAGCATGCTTGGGCGAGGATCGTAAACTACGTCAAGCAATGTTCCTAATTTCGTTTGATTATTCGCACTATCTTGACAGTACGCTTTCAACGCAAGCGCAATTGGATCTGCTACATGCGCTGGAACTGTGCTTATGACTATGTCTGCTTCTGCGATTGCACGAACAGCTTCGAGTGAATTTAAAGATTTCAAAATGAGAGATTTATCACATTCTGACAATTTTTCTGCACTCAATTTTTCTGCGCTATAGTCTGCAAATTTTGAAAATACTTCTTCGCTTATTGTTGGGAACTCAATACCTTGCACAGGCTCATACATAGCGTCATTTTCTTCGCTTTTATTATTTTGACCTATGCTTATTTTATTTGGAAAATCAGCGCAATACTTTTGTATAAGATTATTAAAACGTTCAACGCCTTTTACACTACCGTTATCTTCAGTTCTAGCAACAACTTGCACCTGCTCAAGCTTTGCTACTTGCGCAATTTCAATTAAAGCTGCCAATGCAGAGGACGCAGTGTTGCCGCTGCCAATAATAACAGCCTTTTTTACTTCGCATATGCGCTCATGTAATGCTTGCATAAATGTTATTAATATGCCACTTACGTCAGTGTTGTATAGCTTTATTTGCGATTGCGAAGCTGTTGCTGGGTTGCTAGTAAAAACTGCAGTATTTGCCACGTTAAGCGCGCGCGACCAGTAGTCGCAAGGTGTACCGAGTTTCATTACGGTTTTTTTAAGCGGCATAGTAAGGCTTAAGCCTTTCCAAGAATCGTCAAGATGCGCAATAAAATCGCGAAGCTCTGTTTCGCTTACTTTTTCCTTACTATATTGCCAATTTGTAAGACCTAAAGCCTTATAAGCCGTGTTGTGAAGCACAGGCGACAGCGAATGTGAAATAGGATCTCCCAAAACTGCGCAATGATATGTTTTTAACATTTTTCTCTCCCCTATTAGTAAGTTAGTACGCTAATAAATCTTTTGGATCAACACAAAAACGCAACTCTCCTGCAGCACGTGTTGCTACGTGACGAGCTACTTCCTTGTGCAATCGGTTCACTAATTCTTGTCTTAAATAAAGCGGAACTCTTACTACAGCTTTTACACGGTCGTAAATATCGTCAAAATGCTGGTATCTGTCTGTAACAGGCGGATGCATTGGAACAATTCCTAATAATGGAGAAATTGCTGAAAAATCAGCATCTTGACTACTTTCGCACCCAAGATTTTCTTGCATTGCACCAATGTTTTCAAGCGCATGCATAACCGCATCACGAGCACCCCATACGCATGCTGCAGTTACACAAGGCGGCAATATTGCTTGAGCTCTTTCTGAAAGCTCATTGCAAGAAAGTTGAGTCGTATCCCACAATGTAAGCGCACGCGCAAGAACAGGATACGTTTCGCCAATCAAAAGCACACTTCCTCCGCGCGCTCTAGGAGCACATAAAGCAGAAGCTTTCATCCACGAATTAAGTGTATCTATTCGCGCATCAAGCCCCGAAGCGTACAAACTTACCCACGTATCGAGTATTGCTACAACACCATATTCTCCGTTACAATTTGCGTCTTGCGTTTGTACGCGAGGCTCACATCCAGGAGTTGCAACAACAATTACAGGTTTTTCATCAATACACTGGATAATTCCGTTCGGTTGGTGTTGTGACGAAATAATAATAGGCACGTTGCGAAATAGTTTAGATAATTCTTCTGCAACACCAGCAGCGCCAACTTGTATAACTCGCATATTGCTACTGCCACAATTAGAACAAGACCAATTTATTGCACTAGCACCACACCACGAGCAACGTGCTGTTTGCTGACTATTTGCAACATCGAGAGGCCCGGTACATCGTCTACAGCGCGCTTGACGTTTGCAAGAAGAGCATATAGCCGATTGCGTCACACCATCTTGCGCAATAGAAAGCAGCACAGGCTTACCATTCGAAAGAGCATCATTAATAGCTCTTACTGCGCTATGCGGTATGCGAGCGCCAATACTTGGGTCAGCTAATTTCAATAAAGCTTCACGATTAAGCCAACGAACCCACGGAACTAACTTTTCGCGAGCAAGTTTACTCGCACTTACAGGGATGCTAGATCCGCTTATTGTTTCAGCAGTTTTAGCAGATTGAGTAGTTTGAATAACTTTAGTAGTTTGAACAGATTGCTCACCTTGCGCATCTTGCGCATTTGACATATAGCAGTCTACTTCACTTTGACTAAGCGCGCTTCTGGAATACGACATTGACACAAATACGCCGCCATGCCTTTTCGCACGAAGTCGCATAACTCCACGCGCTTGAGCATACGGCATCATGCCATCAGCATATTGATACGCGCAATCTTCAACAATCGCAAATAAAGCATCTCCCTCAACTGGAGCATACATTGCAGCTCTAGTGCCAAGAACGCAAGGAACTATTCCGGACGCGATTGCACGCCAAGCTCTATATCTATCAGCTGGAGGATCCGCAGCACAAAGTCGAGCTACATCGCCATCAAAACTTCCAGCAGAAAAACCACGATGATTCTCACTGACACGCTTATATGGCTTTAATCCGTAAACCATTAGCGCGCGCATTACATCATTTACTTCTCTTAGCGTCGGCAAAACTACAACAGCTTGCTTACACGCGCTTAAAGCAGTGACAATCATCCACGCTAAATCTTGTGCAAGTCGGCAAGAACCTGGTAAAGCGTCTACAATAAAAGATTGAGAAGAATTATTTTCTGCTTGCTTGACTAATTGATTTTCTGTTTTATTTTCACTAAAACTTGCGTCAATAGATTTTTTGATTAATGCATTGTATAAAATATTTGCATTTTCGTAATCATAAATCATGCGAGAAGTTGTAGCGTAACCTGGGTTTGTATTGTTATCGTTTTGCAAACGCTTCTTAAGATTTTCACGCCACTGTTTTCTGCGTTGCAAGCGTATGTTGTCAAAAACTTCCTCATGCTCAACACGAGCTACGCGTTGAGGCACAGCAAGACGCAAAATATTTGAGCTAGTTCCACCATAAGCTTTAGCTATGGCGTCAATATCGTCTCGCAAAGATTTAGAAAGCAAAACATCTGGAGGAAACACGCGCTCTAAAAATCTTAAAGCAGTATGAGGGGTGTCTGTATGCGAAGAACGAGACCAAATAACTCCAGTGAGCTTTTGTGCTCCAAAACGAACGCGTACAAACGCCCCAGGCTGAGCAGATTCATCTTGATCTTGCGATATCAAGTAATCAAAAGTACGACCTAAATGTGAAGCTTGAACATCAAGCATCACATGCGCAATAGGGCATTCATTAGCAGGCACTAGAGAAACAGCATTGCGCTTACGTCTCGTTTTACGCGCTAAGCCGTCTAGCGAAGGTTGCTCTGCCATAAATAACCCTTAGTTTTACTTGAATTACATCACATAATTACTGTTATTTTACAGCAAAATTTATCAATAAAACTACTTTTTTAGCGCATCTTTCAATTGCTCAATACGATTCGTTTCTTCCCAAGGGAATTTAACATCCGTACGGCCAAAATGACCATAAGCTGCAGTTGGAGCATAAATTGGCTGAAGCAAGTTAAGCTCGTCAATAATCGCAGCCGGACGCAAATCAAATACTTCACGCACAGCACGCGCAATATCTGCACGCGTAATACCTTCAGCTTCAGTTCCGAAAGTTTCTACGTTTACGCTTACAGGATCAGCAATACCAATAGCATAAGCAACTTGAACTTCTGCCTTATGAGCTAAACCAGCTGCCACAATATTTTTTGCAACCCAGCGAGCTGCATAAGCTGCAGAACGGTCAACTTTGCTAGGATCCTTACCGGAAAAAGCTCCACCACCATGATGAGCAGCACCACCATAAGTGTCAACAATAATTTTTCGACCAGTTAAGCCCGAATCAGCTGCAGGACCTCCCAAAACGAAGGAGCCAGTAGGGTTTACAAGCATACGGTACGAATCGTGCGCAACTTTTTGAGCAAGAACTTCGTCCAACACAGGATTAACAACATGTTCAACAAGCTGATCTTGTAACCAGTCTCTAGAAACTTCTGGGTCATGCTGAGTAGAAATAAGCACAGTATCCAAACGTTTAGGCGATCCTTTTGAATCATACTCAATCGTTACTTGAGTTTTCCCATCTGGACGCAAATGCGCAACAGTGTCATCTTTACGAACTTTAGCAAGCTTTTGAGCTAAACGATGAGCAAGATAAATCGGCAAAGGCATTAAAGTATCTGTTTCGTCGCTAGCGTAACCAAACATAACACCTTGATCGCCTGCACCTTGAGCAGCGTAGCGCTCCTCACGAGAAGATGCACTCTCGCAAGAAGCATCCAACCTAGCAACACCTTGATTGATTTCCGCACTTTGCTCAGTTAAAGAAACCATAACACCACAAGAATCAGCATCAAGACCAATTGTGGAGCTCGTGTAGCCAACATTACGAACAACTTGACGCACGATTCCCGGAATATCGCTATAAACTTCACCACGCACTTCGCCAAAAACCACAAACTGACCAACGGAAGCACAAACCTCTACAGCAACATGCGCATGAGAATCTTGACGAAGCATATCGTCCAATATAGCGTCAGCAATTTGATCGCATAACTTGTCAGGATGACCTTCAGTTACAGATTCTGCAGAAATTAATTTACGTTCTTCCACATTTCCCCCTTAAGTTCATAGTCGATAAAGGCTAAATAAAGCGAAAAACGCAGCCGTGCATCCGCTTTATTGAGCACGGATGATACGCGACTGCGAATACCCATAAAGACGTTTATTAGCAAGGCTTATTAATTACCTTCGCTTAAATCGTCCTCACCAAGAGTCTCTTCAAGCAATCCAGCATTAATCTCGCGGAAAGCAATAGCTAAAGGCTTTTCTTGATTTTGATACTCAACTAGTGGGCCAACATTTTGAAGCAAACCTTCATTAAGCTGAGTAAAATAAGCATTAATTTGACGTGCTCGTTTTGCAGCAAATAAGGCAAGCGCATACTTGGAATCCGCATGTTGCATTAAATCATCAATCGGTGGATTCGCAAGACCAGTAGGTGTTGGCTGAGTGCCTAATGCCATAATATTCTCCAAATTCTATGGTGCCACAATAGTTCCAAAAGGCTTATTATATGCTATCGATTGGATATTGCGTAAGTTTTAACTATAAGTCGTATTCGCTTGCAATAACATTCCACAGTTCATCTGCGGCACGCTCAGCATTATCGTTCACAATAACAACATCGAACTCTTTAGCTGCAGCAATCTCAACTTTAGCGGTTTCCAAACGTTTTGCTTGCTGCTCAGGAGTTTCAGTACCACGACCAATAAGACGACGCTTAAGCTCTTCAAAGCTCGGAGGCGCAATGAACACGTACACGACTTCTAATCCAAGACGAGCTGCCTCTTGTTTTACACGCCTAGCTCCTTGCAAATCTATTTCCAACAAAGTAGGAATATCTTGCGTAAGATGATCCAAAACAGGCTGAAGAAGGGTGCCATAATGAGCCATGCCATGAACCAGCGCAGTTTCCAAGAATTCGCCATTACGCTTACGACGCTCAAATTCTTCTTCATCTAAGAACCAATAGTGAATACCATTAAATTCACCAGGTCTAGGCGCACGAGTGGTAGCAGAAACAGATAGCCAAATATGTGGATGCTTCTCACGAAGTATGCCTTCTACTGTGCCTTTACCAGCCGCAGTAGGACCCGTTAATACGATTAATCGACGTCTAGACTGCGAAACTGCAGTCTCATCCGTGGCACCCATTTGTTTACCTCTCGTTTACACACATTCGCCTGAATCAACAAGAGCCTGACGAATATCCAATGCTATGCGTTCAGTTGCAGCCGAAAGCTCACCAATATTTGGACCATGCGACGCAATCGAACGCGAAACAGTTACCAATACATTACCATGTGTACCAGCAAAAACACGCTTTAAATCGTCAGCTTCTGCACCTTGCCACCCATAACCAGGAGAAAGAATTGGACCAGTAAAACTGGTTACGTCAATTCCACCACCGTTCATCCAGTCGCCAATAGTCGCTCCAACAATTAAACCAACAGAACCCATTCCTTTAGTTTTATTGTTAAAACTTTGAGCCGTTTGAGCAATTCCGTGAGCTACAGTAGTTCCGCGGTAAGTTCCGCTTTGCCTAATAGCAGTTTGCAAACTTGCGCCTTCGCGATTAGAAGTTAGAGACGCAATAAAAACACCGCGACCGTTATTAAGAGCTTCGTTAATTAAGCCGCCCATAGAACGTGCGCCATAATAAGGAAGCAAAGTAATAGCATCAGCAAGAAGCGGAGCTCCAGGCTTAAAATATGCGTCTGCAAGCGCAGAAATAGTAGTAGACAATCCTCCATGACCGCAATCAACAATAGTAATAATATCCATTTGACGAGCGGCATACAGCACACGCTCAAGCGCTGCGAAACCCTTAGAACCATAGCGCTCAAACATGCTGGATTGGAATTTAACTGCCGCTGCCCTACCATTCATAGCTTGCAGCATGCGCATAGAAAAAAGTTCAGCTCCAAGAGCATCCATGTTGTATCCCCAATTAAGCAGCATTTTGCGATGAGGATCGATTCCAACACACAATGGTCCATATTTTGCCATAGCGTTCTTCAAACGCAAACCAAAATCGGATCGTTGCGCCTGCACTTCTTGATCACGAATGCTCTCGGTCATGTATTAAGCCCGACTTTCTTGACTTTCTGCCTGTTCAATTGCAAACAACTGCTGAGCATGTTCTTGTATGCTCATCACCTGATAATCGTTGTTCTTAACAGCTTCAATAGCCATTAATACTGGTGCGAATTCGGTAATAGTAGTGAATTGCGGAAGATCAGCTGCTACAGCTGCTGCACGAATGGCATAACCATCAGTGCGCGATCCCCTTGAATTCGGCGTATTCAATACCATATCAATCTTACCATTTTCGATAAGCTCTACAACATTCTTACCGATTCTTTCATGCGCTTTCTCACTATTTGGCATATCCTTCGCCGTGTCGCCCTGACTAGAAAGCTTATCGACAATCACGGAATCAATACCATAACGACGAAGCACAGAAGCTGTACCTTCAGTAGCCCAAATAGTAAAACCAAGCTCCACTAATCGCACTGCAAGAAGCGGAAGTTGACGCTTATCTGCATCACTTACAGACACAAACACGTTGCCGCTGGTAGGCAAACCACCCTTGTATGCTGCAAGCTGGCTCTTAGCAAAAGCATGTGGGAAGTCACGATCGAAGCCCATAACTTCGCCAGTAGAGCGCATTTCTGGTCCAAGTAAAATATCAACCGTACGACCAACAGGAGTACGGAAACGCTTGAAAGGCAGCACAGAAGCTTTGATAGCAACCTGCTGACCTGGGTGAATATCTCCGCCATCGCCTTGCGGGAGAAGAAGTCCACGCTTGCGCTGCTGTGCAATGGTTTCACCAGCCATAATTCGAGCAGCAGCTTTAGCAAGAGCAACGCCAGTAGCTTTAGAAGCAAACGGAACAGTACGAGACGCTCGAGGATTTGCTTCAATTACATACAAAGTGTTTGCCATAAAAGCGTACTGCACGTTAATCAGACCGCGAACAGAGCAGCCGCGAGCAATCGAAAGCGTACCCTCGCGAAGGCGTCGAATTTGATCGTCCGAAAGCGTGCTTGGAGGAAGAGTACAAGCAGCGTCACCAGAGTGCACACCAGCTTCCTCAACATGCTCCATAATGCCGCCAATATAAAGCTCGTTGCCGTCGTAAAGCGCGTCAACATCGATTTCAATAGCGTCCTGAAGGAACTTATCAATCAAAAGCGGCGAAGGCAAGCGGCCAGAAACAACAGTGTCTGCTCGAGCCTCATCCAATGCGCGATCAACATACTTTGCAAGCTGAGCGTCGTCGTATACAATCTCCATTCCGCGACCGCCGAGCACGTAGCTTGGGCGCACAAGAACCGGGTAGCCGATTGCGTGAGCTGCATCTTTTGCTTCCTCAAGACTCAAAGCTGTGCCGTATCGAGGAGCGTTCATGCCTTCTTGACGAAGAACCTCGCCGAAAAGCTCACGGTTTTCAGCCAAATCAATAGCCTCAGGAGTCGTTCCCAAAATTGGAACTCCTGCAGCTTTAAGACGAGCAGCAAGCGAAAGCGGCGTTTGACCACCAAGCTGCACAATCACACCCTTAACAGGTCCAAGCTTCTTTTCTGCTTCGTAAATTTCAAGCACATCTTCGAAAGTAAGCGGCTCAAAGTAAAGGCGGTCAGACATATCGTAATCTGTAGAAACTGTTTCAGGATTGCAATTAACCATAATGGTGTCGTAATCCTTGCCCAATTCCTGAACAGCGTGAACGCAAGTGTAATCAAACTCAATACCCTGACCAATTCGGTTCGGGCCAGAACCAAGAATAATCACAGCTTCGCGATCGCGCTTCTTCAACTCGCTTTCGTCAGCGTAGCAAGAATAGTAGTACGGGGTTGCTGCGTCGAACTCGGCTGCGCAAGTATCAACAGTCTTATAAACAGGGCGCAAACCGTACGCCCAACGAAGCTCACGAACCATGTTTTCGCCCTCGTCGCCAAGATTACGTAAATGCGCAATTTGAACGTCCGAAAGACCAGCAAGCTTAGCGCGCTTCAAAACTTTAGGAGTTAAAGTTTCAGCTTCACGAACCGCGAGCGCAGTCTCGTTAATTTGAGCCAGCTGCTCAACAAACCAAGGGTCGATTTTTGTTGCGGCAAAAATCTGCTCCGGCGTTGCCCCGCCCCAAAGCGCACGCTGAATTTGCAAGTAGCGATGCTCTGTTGGAGTATGCATTTCTTCAAGAAGCTTGATAACTTCTTCCTTGCTTGGGCGCTCGCCGTCCCAGCTAAAGCATGCGTGACGCTTGTCGATTGAGCGCATTGCTTTTCCAAGGGATTCCTGGAAGTTTCCAGCCAAAGCCATTGCTTCGCCAACTGACTTCATGGAAGTTGTAAGCGTGGTGTCTGCTCCTGGGAACTTTTCGAAAGCAAAACGCGGAATCTTCGTTACAACGTAGTCGATTGTTGGCTCGAAGCTTGCAGGAGTTGAGCGAGTAATATCGTTTTGAATTTCGTCCAAAGTGTAGCCGAGAGCAAGTTTCGTTGCGATTTTTGCGATTGGGAAGCCGGTTGCTTTAGATGCGAGCGCGGAAGAGCGAGATACGCGCGGGTTCATTTCGATTACGATAATGCGACCGGTTTGAGGGTTGATTGCAAACTGAATATTGCAGCCGCCGGTGTCAACGCCTACGCCTCGAATAATAGCGATACCAATATCGCGCATCTTCTGATACTCGCGGTCTGTAAGAGTAAAGCATGGAGCTACTGTAATCGAGTCGCCAGTGTGCACGCCCACAGGATCCACGTTTTCGATTGGGCAAACAACTACGACGTTATCTTTTGCGTCGCGCATAAGCTCAAGCTCAAACTCCTTCCAACCTTCAATGCCTTCTTCAATAAGCACTTCGTTGGTTGGAGAATAGTGAATGCCTGCTCCTGCAATTCGGTGAAGCTCTTCTTCGTTATGAGCAATGCCAGAGCCGAGGCCGCCCATTGTGAAGCTTGGGCGTACTACTACCGGGTATCCTAAAGTTTCAACAATTTTGTCTACTTCTTCGATTGAGTGAGCAATAAAAGATTTTGCAGACTCAGCACCGGCTTTTTCAACAACTTTTTTGAAAAGCTCACGATCTTCGCCGCGGTCAATTGCTTCCAAAGAAGCGCCAATAAGCTCAACATTGTATTTTTCTAAGATTCCTGCACGACCCAAATCCATTGCCGCGTTAAGCGCAGTTTGGCCGCCAAGCGTTGGAAGAAGCGCATCCGGACGCTCCTTCGCAATAATTCGCTCCAAAATCGAAGTGTCAATTGGCTCAATGTAAGTTGCGTCCGCAAGCTCCGGGTCGGTCATAATCGTAGCCGGGTTAGAATTAACCAAAATTACGCGAATGCCTTCTTCACGAAGAACTCGGCAAGCCTGCGTTCCAGAATAATCAAATTCTGCAGCCTGACCAATAACAATCGGGCCGGAACCAATTACCATAACCGACTTAATATCAGTACGTTTTGGCATAGTAAATTTCTCTTTTCCGTAAATATTAAAATCTTACTTGCTTTTTCGAGTATTACTTGCTTTTTCGAGCGTTTTCGCGCATTAATTGCACAAAGCGGTCAAATAGGTAGGAAGCGTCGTGCGGGCCTGCTGCAGCTTCCGGATGATATTGCACCGAGAACGCTGGAATATCAAGGCATTGTAAGCCTTCTACAACATTGTCGTTCAAGTCAATATGGGAAACTAGCACGCGACCAAAGTGACCGTTTTCGTAAGGAGATTTAACAGGGCCGTCAAGAGGTGCGTCCACTGCAAAGCCGTGATTGTGAGCCGTAACTTCCACTTTTCCGGTTGTAACGTCTTTTACAGGCTGATTGATACCGCGGTGGCCAAACTTCAGCTTGTAAGTGCCAAAGCCGAGAGCGCGACCAAGCAACTGGTTTCCAAAGCAGATACCAAAGAACGGGTAGCCTGCGTCCAAAACTTTGCGCAAAAGCTCAACTTCGCGATTTGCTTGGCCAGGGTCTCCAGGACCATTCGAGAAGAATACACCGTCTGCGTTAAGAGCTTGCAGCGATTCGAAGCTTATTGAGGAGCTTACGACGTGCACGCGGCAGCCGCGCTCAGCCAAACGGTGAGGAGTCATAGATTTAATACCAAAGTCGACTGCTACAACCGTGTAAAGTGGATCTTTTCCTTCAAAATCGCCACAAGGCTCAATCGTGTACGTTTCTTTAGTGCTTACTTCATCCGTTAAACGCAAGCCCTGCATTTGAGGAGTCTGCTTAATTTCGTCAACGAAAGAAGCAACGGTACGAAAAGCCCCGGTTGACGAATCAACCAGGGCTCTATTAGAAAAAATGCCGGCACGCATAACGCCTACCGAGCGTAAATGACGTACCAGCTTTCGAGTATCAATACCACTAATGCCAACGATACCTTGCTTTTGTAAATCGTCTTCCAAAGAACCTTCAGCACGCCAATTGCTAACTACTGGGCTCGGCTCCTTAACCACGTAACCTGCAACCCAAATGCGATTAGATTCAGGATCTTCGTGGTTCATTCCTGTATTACCTATGTGTGGGAATGTTTGAACTACGATTTGTTGATCATAACTTGGATCAGTTAATGTTTCTTGATAACCAGTCATGCCCGTGGAGAACACAATCTCAGCGCGCGTAGAACCTTGCGCACCAAAAGGCTTACCAACGTAAACCTGACCATCCTCCAACACCAATACTGCATCATCACTGCCGAATCCGGCAAAGGTGTCGTTGTAATCCACCTTAACCCCCTTATGGCTTTAGGATATTCGTGGTAAGTCTACTCAGCTTGGCGGACGGGCGACGCGCCGGCAATAAGTTATTGCGCGTTATGTGTTCTTGAGTATCGTCTATGAGTTTTGTAACTGATTTAGTTTTTTGGTTTTGACGAGGCTGGAAAAATTGTGTTTGCGTGCGTTCCGTCCTTCGTGCGCTCTGGTTGCTAAAGACGCTTATTGTGTTCGCCTATATTTAAAGAATGTAGCTTCTCAGTCCTCTTTTAGCACTGAACACAATTTTTCCAGCCTCTCAACACGCTAACCGTCAACACAAAACTCATAGACTCGTGCAAAAAGTTACGCAAAGTGCGTGGAATAGCGCAATAACTTACACTTTGTCTTGTAATTGATAGGAATGTTTAGCGTGGCGTAAGCAGAGCATTAATGCTAGTGTTACCCAATCAACAGAAATCGATGTCTGCGAAAATACTAACTCAACTACTCCTGAGTGTCAGCAGTAGGTTCCGCAGCCTCGTCGCTAGAGTCTTGAGATTCGCCATTAAACTTTGCCAAGCAAGCATCTTTATCTGCCATAATCGCGCTTAGTAAGCCGTGAATAAACGCAATAGCTTCGTCATCGCTATACATTTTTGCGAGCGCAATCGCCTCGTCAATAGCAACTTTATCTGGAATCTCATCGTTAAGAAGCATTTCCCACACCGCAATGCGCAAAATATTGCGATCGATAACAGCCATTCTGCCAACTTTCCAGCCAGTCGAATAGCGGTTTAGCGTCTTGTCGATTCTGTTACGTCGCTCTCCTACGCCTCGAACAATCTCAATAGCGTACTCTGGGAGCGGAGTTTGAGCGCCAGGCTCCTTAACTCGCTCCTCAAGCAAAGAAAGAATATGCTGATTCTTCTCATCCGCCTCATACAGCGTATTCAAAGCCCTCTTACGAGCGGTGGAACGTGCCATCGTAACGCCCTTCTGTGTAACGTATAAAAATTACTTAATAAAGTTGTATCAAAAATTACGCGACCCAGCAACGAATAATCGCCACCGGGTCACTCTATAAAAATTATTGAGAAATAAATAGCTAATTTAATTAGATAACTAATTATTTTAATTAGATAATTAATTCTTTAGTTTTCACGACCAAGATAAGAGCCGTCACGAGTGTCGACCTTCACCTTTTCGCCTTCACCCACAAAGAGTGGAACCTGGATTTCAGCACCGGTTTCCACTGTTGCAGGCTTAGTACCAGCGTTAGAACGGTTGCCTTGCAAGCCTGGCTCAGTGTGAGTAATAGTCAAAATCACTGAAGCTGGAAGCTCAACGCTCAAAGGAGTACCGTCATGGAAACTTACGATGCAGTCGGTGCCCTCAAGCAAATACTTGCTCTGCTCGCCAACCAAAACCTTAGGAATATAAACCTGGTCGTAAGTGGTCATATCCATAAAGACGAAGTTGTCGCCATCTTCGTATGAATATTGCAACGTGCGGTTATCAACGGTCTCGAACTCCATCTTCATGCCGGCATTAAAAGTCTTGTCGACAATCTTGCCCGAGAGCACGTTCTTAATGGTGGTACGCACAAAAGCAGGACCCTTGCCTGGCTTCACGTGCTGGAACTTAACGACGGTCCAAAGCTGACCGTCAAGGTTCAAAACCGATCCATTCTTAATATCATTGGTAGTCTGTGCCACGAGTTACCCGTTTCTTTCGCTAATAGGCTGCAAGTTAAGCAGCTAAGAAATAAACCTTGCTTATTATGCCACAAAGTGTCAACTTAATATATTTGAAGATTATTTTTCAGCAAATTCAACAATTTTGAAACAAATTCAGCAACGTCATCTTTATCTGCACTTTTTGTTAAAACAGACACTCCAATCTTGTTCTTGCCCTTCTTAAGAATCAAGAAATAGTTATAAACATTCTTAATTCCTTGACCACGATGAGCCATAACCTCTATGCCGTCTGGAACGTTCACGCCATCAGCAGAAATATCGTAACCCGTCGCATTGGCAATAGTCGAATTTTGCATAGCTTTTGAAAGCATCATCGCAGCATCATGAGAAGAAGTAAGATTTTCGTGACCATCGTTCGATGCATCAATATCACCATATTTGCGAGTAAAAGATGTATTTGCATAGCCATTATCTGACAGCCATTGATCTAATCCGTCTATGCCACCTTGATCATCTAAAAGTTCATTAGCGGAATCATTACTCATTGTCTTAATAACATCTTCACATTTATCTTCATAATCATGATGTGGATTATCCTTAGTATAAAGAACAACAGGGAAGTAAAAACCTACAGCAGGGAATGTTTTACGAGAATTAGAAGACTCATACAATATGCCCTTCTTGCCAGAAATTGCTACAGATACGCTATTATTTGAAGCAAAATTGTTTACTAATTTATTGATTTTTTTGGTATTGAGCTTTTCACTCGCTCCAATAGCGTTATCCTTATCGCTGCTAGTATCACTATCTTCATCGTCTGAATCTAAATCATCATTGGTTAGAACATGCTGCTTAGATTTATTATTTTTTGATTTTGATGATTGTAATTCAGTTTTATTATTTGATTGAGCTGTTCGCGCATTATTTACATACCACCATGCACCAGCACCTATCACCAAAACACAGGCAATAATAGCGGCTATTAAAGTAATAATTACTTTCTTCTTGCGCTTATCATCATCTGAATGAGAATAATTAGCCGGAGCTTCGCCTTGTGCGTAAGGTGAATTATTCATAGAAGGCTGTTCGTTCGAAGAACCCATAATAGGAGAACCTGAAACGCTTAGATTATCCGATAAAGCTTCCTGCGCAGGAAATACAGTAGTAGGCACTTCGTTAGTAGGCAATTCGTATTGTTGATTTTGGATTGCTGACTCGACTGCTGGCGTAACTTCTAAAAGCGCTCCGCAAGTATTGCAAAACTTGCTATTATCATCATTTTTATTACCACATTGCGTGCAGAACATATTCTTCCTTTAAACAAATGCATCTATTGCAACACATGATTTTACACCAGCCTACAATAAATATTTCAAATTCTTTATAAAAATTGCCTTTTCTTTAACTACAAAGACTGCGTAGCAATAACGCAACACCAGCATACCTACATACAGCAATACAATCATAATGCCATAACACACTATAAATACCGAACAAAATCATACTTCATTAAAACTTAAAAAACTAATATACTACTTTTATGAAACTTCTTGGCAATATTGTGTGGCTGATATTCGGCGGTCTTTTCATTGCTGCAAGCTGGTTACTTATAAGTTTCCTTCTTTGCATAACCGTTATTGGCATACCATTCGGTATTCAAGCATTCAAAATGGCAAAGCTCACGCTCACGCCATTTGGAAAACATGTTATTTACCGAGGCGGCACTAGCACAATTTGGAACATACTATGGATTGTATTTTTCATTGGGCCAATGCTTGCATTAGGCTATATCGTTTCAGGATTCATTTGCTGCTGCACAATTGTTGGCATTCCATTTGGCATACAATCTTTCAAAATGGCAAAACTTGCGTTGTGGCCGTTTGGTTCCGAAATTGTAGAAGATAGTTACGCACCATATGTACGCAAGTAATCGGCAGCGCGCGAAGCTAATTCCTCATCCATAACTGGCTTACCGTCAGCATTAACTAAACGCTTTGCTGCAGCGAAAATTTCGCGCACATTTGCAATTGGCAAAACTGGGAAACCAAACTCCTGCTCTACTGCTTTTACTGCAGAAAGCTCACTGTCTTTCGTGCGTTCCATTCTGTCTACTGCCAAAATCAAGCCAACAACTTGCACATTTGCTTCCGCTTTAAGCTTCGGCAAAGTTTCGCGAACTGCAGTTCCAGCAGTCATCACGTCGTCAACTAACAGAACTTTCATGCCGTCTTTTAGCGGCTTTCCAACCATAATTCCGCCGTCGCCGTGGTCCTTTCGCTCTTTACGGTCGAAAGTAAAACCAACAGGCATATTGTGATTATTCGTCAAAGCCATTGCCGTAGAAACTGCCAGCGGAATGCCCTTATAAGCAGGACCGAAAACAGTGTCGATATCTTGCGGAAGTTTGCCGTCTTCGATTGCTGCAACAACGCGCTGAGCATAATACGCGCCTAAGCTCGCGATTTTCATGCCGTCGTCAAAAGCTCCAGCGTTAATAAAATAAGGCGATTTGCGACCAGATTTCAGTGTAAAGTCACCAAATTTAAGCGCGCCTGAATCAAGCAAAAACTTTGTAAAACGTTCGTCTAATTCTGCCATAATTAGCTCTCTTTCTTAAAATAATTTTAAATACTTTCTAAATACTTTTATAAATACTTTTATAAATACTTTTTAAATACTTAATTTCAGCGCCAAGTCTTTCCTTCGGCAAGTAAAGACGCAAGCTTTGGACGAGAATCAAGCAAATCATCAAGCTCGCGAGCAATGCGAATAGGAGCAGTAGGATCCACCAAAGCGGCAGCACCAACTTCTACAGCATTAGCGCCAGCATACAAGTATTCCAAAGCTTTTTCGCCGGAATCAATGCCACCAATGCCAATAATTGGAATATCTGGCATAGCTTGACGAACTCTCCACACAAATCCAAGACCAATCGGGAAGATTGCAGGGCCGGAAACGCCGCCCGTACGGTTTGCAATAATCGGCTCGCCGGTTCGAATATCAATTCGCAAACCAACTAGCGTATTAATCATGCTTAAAGCATCCGCACCAGCGTCAACAGCAGCTTTGCAAATCGAAACAATATCCGTCACATTTGGCGTCATTTTTACAATCATTGGCTTATCTGTCATTGCGCGAAGACGCTTAATTAAGCGGTGAAGCGCCACCGGATCCGTGCCAACGCTCATTCCGCCGTGAGTCACGTTTGGGCAGCTTACGTTAATTTCAAGCATGTCTGCAGCAGAATCTGCAAGCTTTTCAACAACTTGCGCATAATCGTCGTCACTGTGCCCTGCAACATTAGTAATAACAAGCGCTCCCATGGACTTTAATTTCGGCAGCTCGTCTACTAAGTAGTGGTCAACGCCAGGATTTTGCAATCCGACTGCGTTTACCATTCCAGAAGGAGACTCTGCAGTGCGCGGAGAAGGATTTCCTTCCCACGGAACAGGTGAAACGCCTTTTGTGCAAATTGCGCCGAGTTGGCTTACGTCGTAAAAGCGTCGGCAAGCTGCAAGCTGGAAAGTTCCAGAAGCAGTTCCAACCATGTTTTTCCACTTAACGCCTGCAACTTGAGTTGGATGCTTCCACACGTGGCTTGTGTCAAAGCCAAAAGTTTCAGCGGAATTTGTTGCAGAATTTGCGTTATTTACAGAATTATTTTCGGCATTATTTACAGCACTCATATTTTTTACTCCCAACCCAAACGATTCGCATCAAAAACAGGACCGTCGTTGCAAACTTTCAGCCTGCCTTCCAAAGTGTCAACAACGCAAGCAACGCAAGTTCCGTATCCGCAGCCCATACGCGCTTCTAAACTGAGCTGGCACTCAATATTTCTTTCATGCGCCCAGTGAGCTACAGCTTTCATCATAGGCAAAGGTCCGCAAGACAAAATAACCGTTGGTAAATTGTCTTCGAAATCAAAATGCTTAACTTTTTCAAGTTCGTCAAGAAGTGTAATAACAGTTCCTTCAGCATTTGTAATACTGTGTACGTCTGAAATATATTCTTTCATTAAATCATCTGCAAAACGCTTGTTACGGTAGCCAAGCACTGCCGTTACGCTAGAATCTTCACGCTTTGAAAGCGTTTGAGCAGCACACAAAATAGGCGGCACGCCCAAACCTCCACTGACCAACACATAATGTGCAGGTTTGGAAATATTAAAGCCAAGCCCTAAAGGGCCAAGAGCGTCAATACTATCTCTTGGTTTAAGCTCAGCAAACTTAGCAGTGCCCTTGCCAATCACAGCAAAAATCAAAGTAAAAGTATCACCTTCTACGCTTGCAACTCCAAAAGGACGCGGAAGCATAGCAGTTGGATCAGGGGAATACAAGTTCACAAATTGCGCAGGAGCAGCTTTTTTAGCAATCTCAGAATCTCGCAAAGTCAAACGGTACACGCCTTCGTCTAGCTTCTCATTATTGAGTACTTCTACAGATCTGCGCCCCCAAAGGCGCGAATATTTTGCATTATTGCTTTCGTCTGCAGAACTTGATCCGGAAGAATCAAAAGCGTCTTCACGTAACGTAATTATGGCGTTTCCAGAAGCTTTTCGCGTTGGAATAAACATGCCATCACTCATGTGGTTTCCCCTACCCTTGTATGTGTTTTGTACCGTTGCGTTTTATTTTTAATTTTAATTATATTTTTAGTTATATTTATTTTAGTTATACATACTAGCGATACACTGCATTGCGCAAGTCGTCACGCATATTTTTCGCAGCAACAGTTGCAGAATCACGCACAATATCAAGAATGTCATCGAGAGACATATGACCTTGATTTTTAGCGTAATCTTCAGACTTTTTCCAAGCACCAATAATACCGCGAGAAGAATTGACAATAGCACCTTCAGAGTTTGCATCAAACATTCCAGCAACATCTTGAGCAGTACCGCCTTGAGCACCATAGCCTGGAACCAAGAAGAAAGTGTGCGGCATAATCTCGCGCAAATGCTTGCCCTCCTGCGGATGCGTGGCACCTACAACTGCACCAACTCTTGAATAACCGTGCTTACCAATGCCTGAAGCACCCCAGTTCTCAATCAAATCAGCCATATGCTCATACACTGGCTTGCCATCTTGCAAAATAAGCTCCTGCAGCTCTTTGCTAGAAGGATTCGAAGTGCGAAGCAGCACAAAAATGCTTTTATCGTGCGCTACTGCTTCATCGATAAAAGGCTTCACACCATCCGAACCCATATAAGGGTTTACTGTAAGCGAATCTTCATGCCAAACGTCAAGATTTTTAGAGCTTTTTAGAAGATTTTTAAGAGATTGAGGAAGCACGTTACCAGTAGTATTTTCGTCTTCAAAATATGAAGAAAGATTAGCAAAACCGCTTAAATGAGCAGCATATTGACCAGCTGTAGAGCCAATGTCTCCGCGCTTTGCGTCACCTATTACAACTAATCCTTGCGATTTCGCATACTCGCAAGTCATTGCGTACGTGTCCATTCCAGCGGAACCAAGTGCTTCGTACATTGCAATTTGCGGCTTTACTGCAGGCACAAAATCTGCAACCGCGTCAATAATAGCGCGATTAAACTCAAAATAGGCTGTAGCTAAAAGCGTTGGCAGCGCATCCTCGCCTTCTACTTCCTGTAAAACTTCGTCCGCAAGAGAGCTAATAATTTCGGCTGGTACAATACCTGGCTTAGGGTCCAAGCCAACAACGCTAGGATTTTGCTTGGCTGCAATCGCTTCAATAAGTTCGTCCATAATTTACTACCATTCCAAATTTATATTTAATCAATCACATTCTCGAGAAAGCAATTTCTGAACCAATAATCGTCGCAACAGGCCTTCCTGTAAGTTGCCATCCATCAAAAGGAGTATTTCGAGCTTTTGAATGGAACGAATTTGCATCAACCGCCCAATTTTCGCGCATATTAATCAGCACTAAATCAACGTTTTCAGGGTGCTCAGTAATACTTAAACGCAGCGTTCGCTTGTTTGCGCATCGCGAAGAAACGTTAAGCAAAGCCGCAATATCAGTAGGTCTTCTGCTCATCAATTGCATTGGATTTACTGCCATTAATTCGATTAAATGCTTATCGTCCGTATATCCTGCATCAACAAGCACTTTACGGCACACACCATACGCGCACTCAAGCCCAATAATTCCGTTAGGAGTGCTTGCAAAATCTCCTGACTTTTCTTCCGCAGTGTGAGGCGCGTGATCTGTTGCAATCATGTCAACTGTACCATCCGCAATAGCAGCGAGCGTTGCTTGCCTGTCTGCTTTTGAACGAAGAGGAGGATTCATCTTAGCCATCGCGCCATATCGCAAAACATCCTCATCACACAAAGCTAAATAGTGAGGCGCAGTTTCGCACGTAATCGGCAAACCCTCTTTCTTTGCCTTACGAATAGCTTCAAACGCAGCAGCAGTGCTCACATGCTGGAAATGCACATGTACGCCAGTTTCGCGGGAAGCATCAATATCTCGCTGAACAATTGCAAGCTCAGTAGAAGCTGGAATTCCACCAACACCAAGCATTTTTGCGATCGGACCCTCGTTCACAGCTCCCGTATCATGATGCTCACAATGCTCCACGAATGGCAAACCAGTTTGTTTTGCCATAGCTAACACATCTCGCAAAATCGGTTCAGGCACTGCAGCACCGTCGTCGCTTATAGCAGTAATCGGGTGCTTTTTCATAGGAGAAGTTTTTTCGTCATCGTCGATTCCAGCAACATACTTTTTCCAAAGCTCAATATTGCTTGGTTTTAAGCCTTTACGCCCCAATGATGCGCACACGCTCAAATCGTAGCGAACTGGCAATTTTACGCCGTAAATGCAACCATAGCGCTGCAAATAGTCAACTACATTATCTACATCAAATGGAGCATCTTCCCAAGGCTCGCCGTCAAGAGCTGGAACAGTATTTGGCATAATCAAAACTTGCGTATAACCGCCAGCCGCAGCAGCCTCACTGCCGGTCATCATTGTTTCTTTTGCTGTTTGACCTGGATCTCTAAAATGCACATGCGGATCTGCAAAGCCAGGAGCAACAACCCAATCGCTTGCGTCAATGTCGCCAGTAACGCGCGCATTCCGCTCTATAAGGGCATCCTGACGAACGCCATCAACAATAAGATCAATACGTTCGCCAGTATCCCACACAGAGATATTGCGCAAAGTTAAGGTGCCTGATTCGTTCATTTCACTCCTGGTTTTGCGTAATTTTTACAGTTATATAATAATATTATTAAATTTTTTATTTAGTTTCTGCTTCTTCGTCGCAATACATGCAGCGATACTCGTGCCTTACGGAATCAGCTTTGTAGAACTTGCGTTTAAGAGTTAGTTCGCTGTTTGTTATGCAACGAGGATTCGGGCAAGTAAGATCTTCAGGCACATTCACGTCCGTTACGTGCACGCGAGGATCCGCCAAAGAAATTCCGTGTGCGTCAACTGCTCGCAATTCGTCTTCTGGCACGTTTACAAAATCAGTTGGCTCGTAGCCGCAAAGCTCGTCTCCAAGAACGGAACTTTCCAAAGCCATACGCATAAGCATACCGTTTTTAACCTGCTCAAAGTATGCTGCGCGAGGATCATCATCAACGTCAAGAGCAATCTCGTTAATTCGAGGAAGCGGATGCAGCACAGGCATATGCGACTTTGCTTTTTGCAATTTTTCTTCAGTCAAAATGTACGTGTCACGAAGTCGCAAGTATTGCTCGCGATCCGTAAAACGTTCTTCTTGCACGCGAGTCATGTAAAGCACGTCAAGCTTGCCAATAACTTCCATCAAGTCGCGAGTTTCTTCATAAGTGCACGAAGGAGTGTCAATAATACGGTCGATTACGTACTGCGGAGTTTTAAGCTCATCCGGGCTAATCAGCACAAAATGAACGTTTCCAAAGCGGCACAAAGTTTCAATAAGCGAGTGAACCGTGCGGCCATATGTTAAGTCGCCGCACAAGCCGACAGTGAGATTATTAAGGCGGCCGAAACGCGCAAGAATCGTTGCCAAGTCTGCAAGAGTTTGAGTTGGATGCATGTGACCGCCGTCGCCAGCGTTAATAATAGGCGTGCTCACAGCTTGCGTTGCAACAAAAGCAGCACCCTCCTTTGGGTGACGCATTGCAACAACATCGACATAGTTAGACACGACTTTCAAAGTATCGTTTACAGTCTCACCTTTGCTCGCACTGGAAAGTTGCGCACCTGCAAAACCGATTACTTTTCCACCTAAACGCAGCATTGCTGTTTCGAAGCTTAAGCGGGTGCGCGTGCTCGGCTCATAAAAAAGAGTGGCCAACACTCTGCCATCGCAAGTGTGAGCCACTTCTTTACGGTGCGAATCAATGTATCGCGCTTTGTCTAAAAGCATTCGTATTTGCGCAGTTGAAATATCGTCTAATGTAACAACACTTTTGCCAGCTAGAGAATTTGCAATTGTACTGCGAGAAAAAGTTTGATGCAAAGAACTAGAAATTGCGTTCGTCATAATAAGTACCGCTCACCTTCCGTCAATTGGCAAACGGTCGCAACCACACGCGACCTACGTAATTTTACTGATTAGCGTTGACGAATCCCCCCACCCCCGGAGTGGCGGAGAACTATAACTTATTATGCAACATTTAATAAGTACTTAATCCAATAAATCTATTTGTTCCAATACAGTTTGTTGATTACGTTTACCATAAGTAACCTTCAAAATATAAACTGTATTTTCTTCTAAAACAACTCTGTAATAAACAAGAAAATTCTTTACAATAATACGACGCACACCAAGTGAATTCCAAGGCTCATACTTAACTACAGGTGCAAACTGAGGAAAAAGAGACAGTCTTTCAATACTAGATTTAATAAAATTAATAATTCTTATGGAAGTTTTCTTAGAGATATTAGATGCAATATAGTCTCTTATATTTTTTAAATCATTTTCTGCATCCTGAGTAACAAGAATATCAAAGGAACTCATTACAAGCCCTTTTCTAACTCAGCAAAAACATCCGCATACGGACGCACTAAACCAGAAACTGACTGCTTATAACTATGCATAAGTTTTGCAGCAAAATCAGTAGATAATAATTCGTCATTTTCTTCTAAATTTTCACCACTGACTGCTTGTTTTATAGGCGCAGAAACATCAGCATAAAAAACTGAAGTGTTGGCTCTTTCTTTTACATTATTACTCATTACTGTATTTTTCATTAAAATCACCTCCCGTCCTGAAATTATAACCTAAAGAAGAGAATGCAACAATAAATGTGAAGCGACTAAAGATTGAGAAATTAGCGAGCGTAGAAAAGACGAGACATGATTTCACGGCACTGACGCATAGTTGCTAAAAGATCGTTTTCAAAAACGCGGCCCTGGTTCGGCTCGTAGCCAAGGTAAGTTGCAATTCCACCCAAAGAATACGAGTCAGTTGGAATAATATCTGCGCGAGCCATTGAGCCAGACCACAAGAAGTTTGCGTTGCGCACCGCGGAACACATATGCCAGCAGCGGCTTAAAACTTCAGCATCCTCGTCGCTTATAAAATGCTCAGATTGCAATGCTTTCAACGCTTGCATAGTTCCAACTACTCGTAAAGATTCATGCTTTGAAGCATATTGCAATTGCATCAATTGCACAGTCCACTCAACATCGCTTAAACTGCCACGACCAAGCTTCAAATGCCTGTCCCTACTCACACCTCGAGGCAAACGCTCCGCTTCCATGCGCGCTTTGAGCTTACGAATTTCAGCAAGCTGAGAATCACTAAGAGGATTTGCAGCGTAACGCAATTCGTTTACAACGCCATCAAGCAAAGCATCCGCCAACTCCTTAGAACCTGCAGCAAAACGCGCTCGCAACAACGCTTGATGCTCCCAAGTGCTAGCCCATTGACGATAATACTTTTCGCAAGATTCTAGCGAACGAACAAGCGGACCGTCTTTTCCTTCCGGACGCAAATCCAAATCGACCATGATTTTTGGTTCAAGCGTAAGAGGACCTTGCAAAATATTACGCAAAATATCTACAGTTTTTTGCGCAAAGCGGTGAGCTGCGTTGAAATCGCAATCTTCACCAACAGGCTTGTAAATTACCATAATATCTGCGTCAGAACAGAAGTTTACTTCTCTACCACCGTAACGACCTAAAGCAATAATAGCAATTTCAGCTTGAGGAGCATTCAAATTCATGACTGACACAGCTTCACGCATGGACCATTGCAAAGTCGCATCTAAAATAGCATCAAACACATCACTCATTGCAAGCATAGAAGTATCGTCATCAATTAGACCACACATCCAAGCTAAAGCAACTCGCTCAATTTCCTGCCGGCGAAGAGCACGCAAAGACTGCGCAAAATCCTCAATATTACTTGCATAACGCGCAACCATTGCGCTAGTTTGCATGTCAAGACTTGCCCTATCGCGCGCAGATAACGCTTCGTCGTCGCCAAGCCAAGTAATAGACTGCATTGACTGCATCATAGCGTCTCCAAGATAGCGCGAATCCGCCAAAACGTGGCAAAGACGCTGAGCTGCGGAAGGAGAATCACGCAAAAAACCAAGATACGTGTTTTTTCCACCAAAACGCTCAGCAAGACGCCGCCACGCAAGCAAACCCATATCTGGATTCTGCCCGTCGCCAAGCCACTTCAACACTGCCGGAAGCAAAATTCTGTGAATTTTAGCAGCCCTAGAAAGCCCCTCCGTAAGCGCTTCAACATGCAACTGTGCTGCGCGAGCATCCGCAAAACCAATAGAAGCAAAGCGCGCGCGAGCAGCCTCCGGCGAAAGTACAATAGGATCCGCATCCGTTTGAGCGTTAATAGGAAGCATCGGACGGTAGTAAATATCCTTATGCAAGTGCCGAATTTCACGACGAGCTTTATCAAAACGCGCAACTAACTCTTCCGGACGAAGCCGCACAGCACGAGCAAGACGGCAAATCTGATCATTATTGTTAAGCTGCTCTGTAGAAATTGTGCGCGCACGATCCAAGCCGCCGTTTCCTTGCGCACCCAAATCTGGGAACAAATGCGTGCGATGCATACTCCACATTTGCTGACGATGCTCAAGAACGCGCTCAAAACGGTAGTGTTCTGCCAAAAGCGCCGCCTGAGACCTAGAGACGTAGCCACCTTGAGCCAACGCTTGCAAAGCGGAAATAGTATCCCTTACTCGAAGCGACTCATCCTCACTTCCGTGCACAAGCTGCAACATTTGCACAGTAAACTCCACGTCACGCAAGCCGCCGCGACCAAGCTTCATATCCAAATCGCGTTGAGAAGCCGGAATAAGCGACTCCACACGCTGACGCATATGCTGGCAGTCAGCTACAAAATGCTCACGACCAGAAGCCTTCCAAATAAACGGCTCGACCATATCGCGATAAGCTTTTCCAAGATCCGCATCCCCTGCTGCAGGGCGCGACTTCAAAAGTGCCTGAAACTCCCAGCTACTCGCCCACTTTTCATAATATTCTCTATGAGAATCAAGCCTACGAACAAGAGGACCATCCTTACCTTCCGGGCGAAGCGCAGTATCAATCTGCCAAAGTGGAGGCTCCACAGAGCCCATAACCACCGACTGGCATACTTTTTGCAAAACCATCGCCATAGAAGCACCAACACGCAAAGCAGCATCCTGGTTCTGCTTGTTGCTTAAATCCGCAGGCTCCACAACGTAAATCAAATCAATATCGGAAACGTAGTTAATTTCTTGCGCGCCAAGCTTACCCATAGCAATAATCGCAAATCTGCATGCGGAAGAACCAGTAACCTGTCCGCGCGAAATAGACAACGCTGCCTCTAGAACAGCATCGGCAGCGTCGGAAAGCTTACGACTAATATCTGGCTGCACTTCAACAGGGTCAGTGCTCGCTAAATCAGCTGCCATAATTGCAGCAACATGCTCACGGTAGCGCGCACGAAGCGCAGAAACTGCTTGCGCAAAGCCGAGTGATGTTAAGTAAATTGTGTTGGAATTGCTGCTTTCAGAAGAAACAACTGTTGCAGTGTACGCTTGTATTGCTTCGAGTAAGTCTTTTACGCGTTCTTCCCTAGTCATTGCAAAAAGATGATTCGGGTCGTTTGCAGCGGCTTTTATAAGATTAGGTCTTGTGCGCATAAGCATTGCCAACGCGTTAGACGCACCTAATACTTGCATTAGGCTTGTTAATGAGTCAGATACTTGCGAATTTGAAGTTGAAATATTATTTATTATTTCGGGGTATGCTTCACTTAAATCTTGCAATGAAAGCAATGCAGAATCTGGATCTTCAACTGTAAGCGCGCTTCTTAGTAGTGTTTCAAAAGATATTTTATTGCAGTTTTTGCATATTGCTATCATTGCGCAACGTGCGGCATCCGGGCGAGAAAAACCGGCTTTAATAAGGCTTCTTGAGGTGAGTGCGGAAGAGTTTGTGCTGCTTTCGTTGCAGTTGGTTTCAGTAGTTGCACTATCTGTTCTGTTCGCACTTTCCATACCGCAACTTTACATTGTGGTGGTGTACAAGGCGAATTGCGTATAAGATGTGTGCATTACTAGCGCAGATTGCATACTGCGCGCGTAACTTACCTCACGTTCGGAGCGTTTGAGGATACATTTCGCTCCAAACGTGGGGAACATACCTCACGTTTGGAGAGTTTAGGGTTGCGTAGAGCTCCAAACGCGGAAAACATATCTCACATTTGGAGCGTTTAGTTTAGTGCAGCAGCGAGAAAAAATCCCTCGCGGATTATCGGAAGATAACCTGCGAGGGATTTTAGTTACGCGATAGACTACTCGTTAGAGTGCTTACGACGGCGAGAAGCTACGCCAGCAGCACCAAGACCGGAGAAGATTGCAGCAAGACTTGCAAACAAGCCAGTTGCAGCACCCGTCTTAACAAGACCACCAGCATTACCGGAAGCATTACGCAACGCAGCCTTAGCAGCCTTAAGATTCCTCAAAGCATCATCAACCTGAGCCTGAGTAGCATTCTTATCAGCAAGCACACGCTTAGCCTCAGCCAAAGCACTCACATAAGCTCTAGCAGCAGCAGTATTCGCCTTAGACGCAGCAGAAGAATCTGCTTCAGAATTATTAACCTCAACTCTCAAAGCAGTCTTATCAACCGAAGCACTCTGAGAATCACTAGCATCAGCATCATAGCCGCTACCGCTTCCAACACCACTGCCTATGCCAAACGGGTGATTAATCTTATACTTAGCCGCCTGAAGCTTCTTCAAAGCCGCGTCAACCTCAGCCTGAGTAGCATTCGGATCCTTAAGCACACTGTTAGCCTCAGCCAAAGCCTTGTTATAGGCGTCAATATCCTCAGTCATTCCAATCATAAAGAATACAGAATCACGGAACTTAGCATCAGCATCTGCTTCTGTTTTCAGCTTGGAAGAATCAGTCTTGTAATCATCGGCAATCTTCTTCTTGGCGGCTTGGAGATCCTTTAGAGCATCGTCAAGTTGCTTTTGAGTTGGGACTTTAGTACCATCTGGAAGATCAGTCTTTGGCTTTCCAGTAGTGCGATCAAACTTATCAAGAAGATCCTTGGCAGCCTTGAGCTTCTTGTTATAGTCGTCAAGAGCTTTCTTAGCAGCGTCATCACCCTTAGCAGTCGCATTCTTGAACTCTGGAGTATTCTCGAACACGTCGGTTCTGGTGTCAGTATCTCCGCCCTTCGACTTATCAACTTCTTCTTGCAAGTCATGCGGGCTGGTGACGTAGTTCTTAGTAATCTTATCCTTAATTTCCTTCAGATTCTTAAGAGCCTCGTCAACTTCTTGCTGAGTTGGGAGTTGCTTTCCAGCTGGAATGTTGGCTTTTGGATTGCCACTCTCGTCGAATAGATCAAGAAGTTCATTGGCTTTCGCTAAAGCGTCATTGTACGCTTGTATGTCTGCGTTATCCTTGCTGTCAGCACCCTTCTTGGCAAGAGCATTCTGGTACTCGGTAGACTTTTCGAACTTCTCGGTGTCTGGCTTAGCTCCGCCGTCGTCCTTAAGCTCTTTCGTTTCTTTCTTAAGAGCGTCGACTTTGGTCTTGAAGTTGTCGTCGATATCCTTCTTGGCCTTCTTCAAAGCCGCAAGAGCATCATCAACCTGCTTCTGAGTTGGACGATCTTCTGGCTTTGCGTTTGGATCAGGATTCTTGACCTTTTCAATAAGCTCGTTTGCTTTAGCAAGCTTCTCGGCATAAGCTTTAAGCTTTTCCGTTGCAGTAGCGTCACCAGCGTTCTTCTTTTCAAGCGCATTCTTGTACTCAACCGACGCCTCGAATGGAGGTGTTACAGGTTGACCCTGTGCGTCCTTATCGCCGACTTCGTTTTCAAGAAGCTTTGCATCAGTCTTGTAGTTGTTAGCAATCTTGTCTTGAGCTGCTTGCAGTTTCTTTAGCAAGTTGTTTACAGACTTCTGAGTTGCTGTCTTCTTCCAGTTATCATCATTAAGCTTCTGCTTGATTTGATTGAGAACATTCTCGAAGCCAGTGTCTTTGCCAGTTTCACCCAAGTCATTTGTAGCACCTGGATCACCAGCAGTCTTCTTAGCAAGAGCATTCTTGTACTCAGGCGTCTTCTTGAAGTCACCATCTGCAAAGTCTTTAGCAGAAGTCAACGGCTCAAGATTCGTCTTGTAGTTATCAGTAATTTGCTTCTTAGCTGCTTTAAGAGCGTCAAGCGCCTCGTTAATCTGCTGCTGCGTTGGATGTGAGCTGTTCTTAGCATCCGGATCTGTAGGATTAGCAGCCTTTACAAGGTCGCGCGCTTTCTTTAGAGCTGCGTTGTAAGCAGTAACATCTGTGTTTTCCACACCGTTACTTGTCTTAGCTTTAGCATTCTTGAACTCCGGCGTATTCTCGAAGTCGTTTTCAGTAACAGCAGGAGCACCCTCCGCAGTAGACTTATTAATTTCTGTCTCAAGATCAGTAGTAACAGTCTTATACTTCTCAACCTCAGTACGTGCTTTATCAAGAGCATCAAGCGCATTGTTGATGTCTGTTTGAGTTGGCTTTGCGTCTTGCGGCGTATCTTTATCATCATGCTTCTTCAAAAGCTCTTGAGCTTTTGTCAAAGCTTCATCGTAAGCCTTCTTAGCCGCTTTGGCATCATCATTTTTCTTAGTATCAGGCTTGCCATCAGCAGTTAAGAAGTGAGGATCAGACGCATTGCGATACGCGTCAGAAGTTTGCGTGCCTTCTGTAGCTGCAGGGCCATCTGTAGAGCCGTGCTTGTCAACACTCTCCTTGAGCTTGGCGGTATCGGTGTTGTACTTGTCAAGCTCTTTGCGAGCATCGTCAAGCTTCTTCAACGCATCATTGACTTCCTTCTGCGTTGCATCAGGTTTCTTGAGCAATTCCTTTGCGGCATTAAGAGCATCACCATAGGCATCTACAGCTGCCTTAGCAGCAGTATTCTTAGCAGTATCATCAGTTCCGTCAGCTTGCTTGAAAGCAGGTTGATTTGCATTCTTGAATGCAGGCGTCTGCTTGGTATTGTCATGCTCGTTAACAGACTTAAGAAGCTCGTCGGTCTTGGTGGCGAACTTATCCAACGCCTTCGCCGCGTCGTTCATTTCCTGAAGGATACTGTCAACATCCCTGTTCAGTGGCTCACCGTTCTTGTGCGCCTGAATGTCTTTCAGGTAGTCCTTACTATTAAGGTCGCCATCTTTCTTCGGGATATTGCTATCAGGAATATCCTGGCCATTTGCTTGATCCTTCGGAAGCGTGTTAGTAAGCGCAGCTGTTAGTTTCGCTGCTGCCTTTTCATACGCTTCCTTAGCCTTTTTAGCAGCTTCTACCTTAGCTTTTTCTTCTTCACTAGGATTTTGCTTTTCGGCAAGTTCTTTCAAATTCGCGTAGGCTGGGCTGTGTTGTATTGCAAAGTCATTAAGCGCAGCAGCCGAAAGTCTGCTGGTGTCGGTTGCGTAGGTGTCAATAATCTTGCGAGCAGCGATTAGCTGCTCTTTAACCGCATCAACCTTTTTCTGATCTACGGTGCTCCCAGGCTTATTTAATTCATCCATCAAGTCTTTTGCAGCGTGATAAGCGTCGTTATAGGCTTTGAAGTCCTTAGCAGCCTGAGAATCTTTGCCCTCAGCTTGTGCCTTATCAAAGGCATTGAAGTAGGCCGGCATCAAATAACCGCTGAAGTTGTCCGCAATAGCTTCCGCTAAATCAGTTGCTTTTGTCTGATAAGTTTCAGCATAAAGTACCTTTTCAGCATCTTCGAGTGCTTTCTTGGCATCCTCAACGTCTTTCTTGGTGGCCTTGTCGTCAGCAAGAACCTGCTTAGCTTTTGCAAGTGCGTCATCGTAATTCTTAACGGCTTGCTGAGCAGCAGTATCGCCAGTCTTATTCTTGGCGTTCGTGTAGAACACGCTATGCTTGTTAGGATCTTTATCTAAGCTCTTTTGCACCGCAGCGGCAAGAGGAGCCTTGTCGGTTGCGTTGGCATCAAGTGCTGCCTTAGCTTTCTTAAGATCATCAATAGCCTTGTTTACTTCTTTTTGAGAAGCGTTTGGATCCTTGAAGACCTCATCAGCCTTCTTAACAGCGTCGTCGTACGCCTTGCGCTGTTCAGGAGTCGAGTTCTGGTAAGTTGGATCGGCATTTGTCAGCGTTTGATTGCCTTGATTATCCCTACCCGTGTTTACCTTGCCGTCCTTAGCGATGGCATTATTCAACTCATCCTTGTTGGTGGTAAAGTCGTTAAGCTTTTCGCGCGCAGCATCAAGCTTAGCCTTAGCGTCGTCAACAGCCTTCTGCGTGGCGTTCTTGTCTTCCTTTACCTTATTAGCTTCCTCAAGAGCCTTGTCGTAATCTGTCTTTGCCTTCTTAGCAGCTTCGTTTCTGTCCTTATCATCAGAACCGTCTGCCTTCTTGAAGTCAGGGTCGCTTACGTTCTTGAACTGGTTTGTTGCTTGCGTGCCAGTTGCGGCGGTAGTGCCTTCTGCAGCCTTACCATTAGCATCAATCGAGTCGTTCAGCTTATCCTTGTTGGTGTCAGCACCATCAAGCTCGGCGCGTGCCTTATTAAGGTTAATCGTAGCGTTATCGATTTGCGCCTTCTGCTCTTCGGTAAGGTCTTTTTCTTGCTTGTCCTTAACAGTTGCAAGCAAGTCTGTTGCAGTCTTTAATGCCTTTTCATACGCATCTTTCTTATCAGCAGACGCGTTGTAATACTTCGACTGTGTTGGAACATCCTTGCCCTCAACGTTTTCGGTCTTGTGCTCGCCAATCGAATCCGAAAGGTCTTTCGTCTTATGATTCGTCTGCGGCACAAAGATAACGTTAATTGCCTTTGCTGTATTACCAGGATTGCGGCCTTGCTCCATATAAACATGCTTATAGTACGTCATTGCATACGGCTCAACAAACAGACGCGCCTTGAAAATCTTGCCCTTCTTGCCGGCTACCTTTACAGGGCCAGCTTCTGTATCCCACGAATACGAGCCTGCTTCAGACTCTGCATCACCGAGGTCTACATCAGAATTAGAGACTTTCTGATTCCCAGACCAGTATGGACCACCCATATTGCCAAGCGTAAGCTCGCCCGTTGGCTCGCCATTTTGCAACGCATAGTGCATGTGTGACTTCTGCGCGTTAGTCCCTGTACCTTCATACTGAAGCGTCTCGCCGCCTGTAAGGTCGCGCAAACCAGCTTGCTTGTCTTTTGGCGTAGCTTTCAGCAAACCAAGAATCTTTGTTGTATCAAACCCTTCTGCTTTAGTTGGATCGTAACGATAGATGATAGTGGTTTTCTGATCATTACTCCAAGAAATACCCTCGTCGGTGTCGCGACCATCAATTTTGGTTTTAGTCCACGAAACGTCATAATCCTTGCGGATGTCTGGAAGCTTAGTAAGCTTGCTCTCTTTTACATTAGACGTAAACTCAGCAACCGCCTTATCGGTCTTGATCTTAACGGTAATCGTATTTTCCGCCTGACCGTTCGAGATGCCCTGATTAGCTTGACCAGCTTTAGTAAAATCGCCCTTAAGATATTCAAGTGAAATCTGATCTACGCTGGTAAGGTTAAGGTCTTTATTGGTCTTATTAGCATCAAAAATAGCCTGCTTAATGCGCGCAATCTCGTCTTTCGAGTAATCGAGTGGGTTAGCAACAAAGACTGCTTTATCATCGCTTGGAACAACGTACTCGCCAGCTTTGAGATTCTTGAGGACGAGGTCTTTGAGCGCAATCTTAGGAGCGTCCTTTTCATCAACACCATCAAAGTGGATTACAGCTTCGCCTTTGTCGTTGATACTTACCTTGTCTTGGGCAACATTGTTAAGCGCCGCAAGTTTTTTGATGATGTCGGTTTTTACTTCTTGCGAAACGTTAGTTGGATCTTCAACAGTTGGCTTGTCGATACGCGTGTCGTAGCGCGCAACCGTAAGCGGAATAGCTTGCGACTTAAAGCCCAAATCCGTAACCATATAGGTGTTAAGCGTCTTCGCGCCAGCTACGTAAGTCTTATCCGTTGCGCCTTGAGCTGAGGTTTCAGTATTAATAGCATTAAATGTAGTCTTGTCGTAAGCATCATCAGACTTTACGTTAATATTTTGCGTAAACGCTCCAGAAAGCTGATCATTTACCGACTTTTTATCGCTACGCTCAGTATTAACATTGCCAGCTTCAGTAATTGCTGCTTGAACCTTTTCAGGAGTAAGCTCTTGGTTATACTTAAGCACCACAGAGCCAGAAGTCTTTGGCGGAACAAGCGTTACAGCGCGGAATACGTTTGTTTTATATGCAATAGTTTCTGTGCTACTACCATCTTTAGTTACGTACACGAAAATAGAGCGACTGGCTACATACTTCTCAGCGCCGCCATTAAGGTTGCCATCTCTGAAAAGAGTTGTCATCTTAAGATCAGCAGATCCATCGTTATTAGGAGTAAATGTATATTCACCAGAATAAGCTTGGTGTTTGTTTTGATCTTTCGAGTAAAAATCAATACCTTTCTCACTTTTTGCATTATTGAAACCATTTGTCCTAGCAGGGAAAATAGCAATACTGGTAATCTTGCTACCATCTTTTGGTGCTGCAAAGTGGAAAGTAACAGTATGCTTTTCGCCATCTACACTATACGTGTTGTCTGAGCTTCCCCAAGCATACGCATTTGGCATAGTTTCAGCGTTATTCTCGTTAATATCGATTTTGGTATTAGAGGTATCCGTTGTGTCTGGATTAATTTTATTAGGATCTTGACCTGCTGAACCACCAGAAGCGCGATCTTGAACAGTCGCAGTATGTCCAGACGGCGGATTATCTACCGAGCGCTTACCACGAATCTTTACAACAGTCGATTTATTTTCAGTACCATCAGTATTTACAGTATTCTCGGATTTCTGCTCAGCCTGCTTATTGGTATTCTCAGCCTTATACCCAGCCTCTTTATTAGCTTCAGTCTGATTCTTATCGCCAGCTTCAGCCTTCTTACCAGTCCCAGCATTCTCACCAGCAGTCACAGGCGTCTGAGCTACATCCGGCTTAGTATCAGGAGTACCACTCACCTCCGCCGCCATTGCCGGAGTTGCACCAAAAGCGAACGACGCACCAGCTAACACGCCTGCAGCGCCAACCGTAAACGCCGCCACCTTGCGAGCATCCACAGCCTTCGCAATCGCGTTACTTACTGCAGCATCCAATGTAACCTTGCGTGCGTGCTTTCCGGAATTTGAATTTATCATAATGATATCTCCTTAATATCGATTCTCTCTGAATAAGTCTTTATGAATTTATTAGTGAAGAGCTTTATGTAGTAATCAAACGCTGATTGAACTACAATCAGATACATATAAAACTTCCACTCAGCTTTCAAAAGCACGAATCCCTTGTTGAGATTTATGTTCAATAATACCTAATATATGAATATTTTGCAATGTATCTGTTATGATGCATAGCCTACTAACCCCCCCCCCGCGAGACTTTATTTCAACGTTTTCGGCAGGTTTTTGCAATCAAAATTAATATAGTAAATGTAAGCTAGATTACAGTTTTAATGGCGATTCTAAACACATGTTTAGTATAAAACGCAATTTTTTATACATTTATACACTAACATTAATATTTATAAAGCCGCGCAACCAGCCGCGCACTCGCGCCACATCAAACAAAAACTCGCAAAAAGCCGCAAACTACCCAATCTTCGTAAACAGCGGCTTCACATTCGCCCAAATCCTGCGCGCAATGCCCGGGTGATTCATGGTATACAAGTGAATGCCATCCACACCTTCAGCAATTAAATCGTTAATCTGCTGAGAAGCAAAAATACTGCCAGCATCGCGCAAACAATCAGCATTACTCCCCCAACGATCCATCATTGCGGAAACTTGCGAAGTAATGCGAGACGCACACAAACTCGTCATGCGCTTAACTTGCGAAGCGTTCGCAACAGGCATCACGCCAGCTTCAATTGGCACATTAATACCAGCGGCACGAGCTAAATCACGGAAACGCAAAAAATCCTCGTTATCGTAAAAAAGTTGCGAAATTAAATGCGTAACACCCGCATCAACCTTGCGCTTCAAATTATCAATATCCGCTTGCAAACTTTCCGCTTCCGGATGCTTCTCCGGGTAGCAAGCACCCAAAATCGGCAAATCCGGGTGCTTTGAACGAATATAATAAACCAAGTCGCTAGCGTGCTCAAAAACGCCTGCCGCTTCCTGGCCTGCAATCACGTCGCCGCGCAAAGCCAAAACACCGGAAACACCAGCATTATCAAACATTTCCAAAGCTTCATCAACAGCATCGTAATCAAGGTATCGAGCTGTTAAATGAGCAACCGCATCAATGCCGTATTCGGAGCGAATAGTATTCGCAATACGCGCAGTAGCAGTGCGATCCTGCAGCTTTCCAGTGCCGTAAGTAACCGAAATAAAATCCGGGTCAAGGCCTTTCAACCCATCCAAAGTATCGTAAATCGTACCAATAGGAGATGTGCGCTTAGGTGGGAAAACTTCCAGCGAAAACTTTGGTTTATATGGCATAACTCACCCCTTGCACTGAGAATTGCACTGCTGATTGCTTAGCTTGTTAGCTTGCAATTGCGCGCGAACCTCTTTAGCTGCAGAAACAAGATTCTCCAAGCTTGGCCAAGTTTCAGCGTCACCTCGAGTTTTAAGACCGCAATCCGGGTTAATCCACAGCTTCTCGGCAGGCATCTTGCGCAAAATCTCGTGAATACGCTCCACAAGCTCCGTCTCACTAGGCACGCGAGGAGAATGGATGTCGTAAACGCCAGGACCAGCCTCAGTCTCAAAATGCGCGTCGTGAATAGCGTCAAGCACAACCAAGTCACCGCGAGAAGCCTCAAAAGAAATCACATCCGCATCCATAGCGTCAATGTCACGAATAATGTCATTAAACTCCGAATAGCACATATGCGTGTGAATTTGCGTAGTCGCAGCCACAGCAGAATGAACCAGGCGGAAAGCAGCAATAGCCCAATCCAAATACTTCTTATGCCAATCAGAACGACGAAGCGGCAACTTTTCGCGCAAAGCAGCCTCATCAATCTGAATCACGCGAATACCAGCGCGCTCCAAATCCAACACTTCATCGCGAATAGCAAGAGCCAACTGCTGAGTCTGCTCCTCGTGCGTAATATCCTCGCGAGGCCAAGACCAGTTAAGAATCGTCACAGGACCTGTAAGCATGCCCTTAACAATATGCTTCGTGCAGCTTTGAGCATAAGCACTCCACTCCACAGTAATTGCAGACTCGCGAGAAACATCCGACCACACGATTGGAGGCTTCACGCAGCGAGTGCCATAAGACTGTACCCAAGCGTTCTTCGTAAACTTAAAGCCGCGCAAATGCTGGCCAAAATATTCAACCATGTCGTTTCGCTCAAACTCGCCGTGAACAAGTACATCCAAGCCAATTTGCTCCTGATGCTCAATGCACTGAGCAATGCGATTGCGCATAAACTCGTCGTAAGCTTCGCGAGTAATTTCACCCTTACGAAGATCAGCACGAGCGTTACGAATATCCTTAGTTTGTGGGAAGGATCCAATAGTTGTCGTTGGCAAATCCGGCAAGCCAAGCGATTCCTTTTGCAGACGCTGACGCTCCGCCCTCTTAGGCAATCGCACAAAATCAGAATCTTTAAGATTCGCAAGACGATTAGCAACAGCAACATCCGCTTTCACGCGTGAACCGTCAAACAAAGCCTGATTTTTAGCCAAAACGTTACTAGATTTGCGGCTTTCGTCGCCTTCTGCAGAAAGATTGGCAATATCGCGAATCTCTTGCAACTTTTCAACAGCAAAAGCAAAATGTTGCAACACATCCGCACCCAAAGCATCCTCACCAACAGTGCTAAAAGGCACGTGAAGAAGCGAGCAAGCAGTAGAAACAGCTACGCGATCCGTAATATTCTCGCGCAAAGCGTCAACCAAACCAAGGCTTACAGCATAATCGTTGCGCCAAATATTACGGCCGTTCACAACGCCTGCAAAAAGCGTAGTTTTTTCGTTCACACCATAATGCTCAATGGCTGCAAGATTTTCTTCCTTGCCTTCCACTAAATCAACGCCAACGCCGTCAAAACCAAGATTATTCACAGTTTCGTAAGCGTCAGCAATATTGCCAAAATACGTGTTAAGAAGAAGCTTAACTTCCGCACTCCTGACTTCAAGCAAAGGCTTATACAAAGCTTCAAAAAGCTCCAAATCGCCTTGCTCTTTATCCAACGCCAAATAAGGCTCATCAAATTGCAACCAAGTTGCGTGAAGCTCGCCAAAACGCTTAACAATACTCGCATAAGCAAAAGCCAGAGCCGAAATCACAGACTCTGTTACTTCCAACTCCTGAGCTTCAGGAGTACGAGCCAACTTCAAAAAAGTGTACGGACCAATCAGCACAGGCTTCGTTTCCAAACCCTGCGCGCGAGCCTCCAAAAACTCGTCAAAAGGCTTAGTTCCAGCCAAATGCAAGCCTTCCGGATTCTCAACTTCCGGAACAATATAGTGGTAGTTCGTAGTAAACCACTTCTTCATTGGCAAAGCCGTCACATCTCCGCGCTCACCCTGGTAGCCGCGCGCGATGGCAAAAAGCGTATCCTCAGCATGCTCAAAATTCAATTTACGATAACGCTCAGGCACAGCACCCAGCAAAATAGCAGTATCGAGCATTTGATCATAGTAGCTAAAATCGTTACTTGGAATTAAATCAATCCCAGCTTCAGCTTGCAAACGCCAATGCTTAGCTCGCAAAGACTGAGCAACTTCACGCACTTCATCCAAAGAAGCATCCTGCTTCCAGTAACGTTCAATAATCTTCTTCAACTCACGATTAGCGCCAATACGTGGAAAACCGGAAACCGAAGTAAAAACCGTAGACATACATCCTCCAAAAAATTTCTTTGACTCGCTTTAGCCTAGCAAAGAAATGCTTGAATGCGGTCATTCAAGAACTTGGGGTGTCGTTATAAGATTAATTTATATGCTTAATTTCGTGCGCGTTTCTTTTCCTTGGCGAAATGTGAGCAATGGAAATTACCAGCGCGCCGAATTGATTAACGTGGCGCGAGTTTCGGGGGATTTCTTTCCTCGCACGTCCCGTCCTTCAGTCGCTTTGGTTGTTAAAGACTCTCATGTCTACTTCGTTCTCTACGAACGTTGCTCCATCAGTCCTCTTTTAGTGCTCGTAAAGAAATCCCCCAAACTCTGCATGCTAGCCTTTAATAACCGTGTCTATCGCAGAGATTTTTCGATTTTTCTTCTTCGCTTGGCGAATCAGCAGCCTGCGGCTCTGCGCGACGACCTGCCGAAGCGCTTAAAGCGTAGCGCGCGAAGGCAACTCGGAGCGGAAACTCGCTTAAGTTGGAAGTCCAATGGACTTCCAACGCGAGTTTCGTAGCAAGCGCGTTACCCGCGCGAGCGTCCGCGCTCAGTGCGAAAAATCTCAAATCTCTACCACACTGGTATTCGTGCAACTAAAGTCACGAAATTAAGCTACGGGTGGGTGCGCAGCGGGGGGATTATTTTTTGGCGTGGTGTGGGCGGCAGCACTGATGCTAGTGTGCCTTGAACAACAGAAATCAGCGCATTCTTAGCTAGGCAAAGGATTTGGGCGTAAGGATTGCGAGAGCAGTAGCACCGCGCAATCCGCAAGTCGCGAATGGACGATCAGACACAAGCACCACAACCGACGCATTAGCAAGCCCCAAACGCATCGCCCCAAGCACATCCGGATCCGAATCAGGCGAAGAAAGCCACTGCGCAGCCATCGACATCGTCGGCTCATGCCCAACAATCATCGTCGTATGAACATCGCCTCGAATCGCTTGCAACTCGTCCATAACAGATTGCATGCCGCCATCATAAAGACTTTTGCGCGACTCAACCACAGGAGAGTCGCCAAAACGCTTCAACATGCGTTTCAAAGTTTGCTCAGTGCGATTCGCACTAGAACACACAATATAATTCGGCACAAGCTTCAAAGATTCCAAGCCTTTTGCCATAATTTTCGCCTGCTTCAAGCCCTTATCAGTAAGACCACGACCCCAGTCGTCGCCCATTTCAGGAGCTTCAGCCTTCGCATGACGCATCAGCAACAAAACGTACTTACTATGATGTGCTTTCTTCATAAGCTTTTTCATTGGTGATGCCATAATGCTCTCCTACTTAGCTTGATTATGCGCTGATTGTTGTGCAGACTGCGAATCTTGCAAATCTTGCGACTGCGAATCTTCCGGCAATTGCGCAAGCTGCACGTCTAAATCACGTAAAACTTTACGCAATTTACGATCCGAAATATCGCGCAAAGACAAGTCTTCCAACTGTTCAGCGCGCTCTTCTGCTGTCATATCGTCAATATCGCTCACAGTATCTTTAGTACCGTGTTCACGCTTCTTCAAAGCACTAAAACCTTCAGCCATTGCGCGTGAAACAATCAAAAATCCAGTGTGACCAATCATCGCGTGATCCGGGCGCACAGCCAAACCTTGAGCTTTCCAAGTGCGCTCCAATGTTTCTTGAATTTCTGGCTCAGTCCACATGCCACTTTCTCGCAAAGCTTCAGCCATGCGAGACATTTGCGTAGTAGTCGTAACATACGCAATAAGCACGCCTCCAGGCACAATAACGCGATGTGCTTGTTCAAGGCGATTCCAAGGGTCAAGCATGTCTAGCATAATGCGATCCACGCTGTGCGCATCTAAGGTTTTTGCAACAGAATCAAAATCGCCAGTAAGCAAATTCCACCATTCTGGTCGCTTTCCGTAGTACAAAGTTGCGTTAGATTCAGCAATTCGTGCAAAATCCGGGCGAAGCTCAATCGTAGTAAGCTTTCCGCACTCCCCAACTGCGTCCAAAAGGCTTAAGCTCATCGCGCCAGAGCCTGCCCCCGACTCCAAAACGCGCATGCCAGAACGAATATCTCCTAAAGCGATTACTTGCGCAATATCTTTCGGATACATAATTTGCGCACCCCTAGGCATAGAAAGCACGTAGTCAACCATGCGCGGCCGCATAACTACATAATCCCAGCCACCAATAGCGCGCGCCGCCTTCCAAGGTTTGTTGGACGATTTAGAAGGATCAACAATAGTTTGTTGCGTTTCGCGCTTTGCGCTAACAGTAGTAATTACAACGCCTTCGCTTTGACCAATCACGTCGTCGTGACAAATAAGACCGTGCTCAGTTTGCGTAACCCCGCCTGCAACAAGCTGTGCAGTAATTCGCTTACCTTTACGATCGGTGAACTGAATCTTCTCACCTACTCGTAACACTCCACTACGCGAATTAACTGACTGCACAAAACACCTCACTTATTTTTAGAGCACGATTTCTTAGCGCGACTTTTATTATTTCTACTATTATAAGCTCACCGTCGTAAGCGGCATAGCAGAATCGATTGCAAAATCAGGAGCAGAAGGACGAACCCCTGCTTCTACCAAATTCACGCCTAGCATTGCAACCATCGCACCGTTATCCGTGCAAAGCTTAAGCTCTGGCAAACGCACTTCAATTCCATGCTCCTTGCCGCAAGCCAACAAATGCTCGCGAAGCTGCGAATTAGCGGAGAATCCGCCACCAATCATAAGCGTTTTAGAACCGTACTGCTCGCAGCCCATCATAGCTTTTCTAGAAAGCACTTCCGCCACAGAATTAGCCAAAGAAGCACACACGTCATCAACTGGAATTTCAAGACCCTGAGCTTCACGCGCTTCAACCCAACGAGCAACAGCAGTTTTTACACCCGAGAAGCTGAAATCGTACGGATGCTCTTTGCCGGAACGACCTTGCGTTAAACCTTGCGGAACTTTCAAAGTATTCGGATTTCCAAGCCTTCCATGCCTATCAATATGAGGACCACCCGGGTATGGGAATCCAAGCAATCGCGCAACCTTATCAAAGCACTCGCCGGCAGCATCGTCCAAAGTTGTGCCAACAACGTCAATACTTTTAGCAATATCGTTCACGTGAAGAAGCGAAGTGTGACCGCCGGAAACAATTAAAGCAAGTACATCTTCCGGCACATCGCCGAATTGCAATTGCGTTACTGCAATATGCCCAATTACATGATTAATACCATAAATCGGCTTATTTGCAGCCCAAGCTAATGCTTTAGCTCCCGAAACTCCCACAGCTAAGCAGCCAGCAAGACCAGGACCTGCGCTTACTGCAATCGCGTCAACATCGCTTAAATCCATGTTTGCGTCTGCTAAAGCTTTAGAAACAACCGGCACAAAAGCTTCAGCGTGCGCACGAGAAGCAATTTCTGGAATCACACCGCCGTAGCGCGCATGCTCTTGCATTGAAGATGCCACCACATTTGACACCAGCGTGCGTCCGCGCACAATAGCTGCGGCAGTTTCGTCACAAGTTGATTCAATTCCCAATACGATTGCTTCGCTCATTTTATTCCTCGTTATTCCTCGTTATTCCTCAGTTCCGTTATTTTTTGCGGTTAGATCAGCACACATTGTGTACGCATCCACACCTTCCGGCTGATAGTAACGTTTTCGCAAACCCATTTTCTTAAAACCAAAACGTTCATACAACGCGAGCGCAGGAACATTGTCAACTCGCACTTCTAGCAGCATGCGTTTAGCACCAATTTGTTTTGCAGTTTTAATCATTATCAACAAAAGCTTAGAGGCTATGCTTTTTCGTTGATATTGTTTTGCAACGCCAATTGTCATTATTTGCGCGTCATCGCCGTCAAACCAGTAGCCAGCATACCCGCATAATGTATGCGTATTTTCGTCGATTTGAGCGTAATACGCGCGCATAGGAGCTTGCAATTCTTGCGAAATCATGCTCTCATTCCATGAGCCTTTGCCAAACAAGTCAGCTTCAATAGGCGCTATTTTTTGCGCTAACTCATCGCAAGTAAAATCGCACTTTGGAACTATATTGCAATTCTCGGCTACTGCTGGAAATTGAGAACGCGTTATATCAACAATCATAATTACTCAAATCGTTAAAACGCTTCTATTTCTCTTTTGCCTTATTCGCTTCACCAGAGCCAAGCACATGCTTAAGCGGATTTGGCACAGACACGTCCGGACGGCGCAAATACAGCGGTTCAACAGCTTTTACGTGCTCATCTTTATTTGCACATTCCAAAGAGCATTGCTCGAAAATTTGCAAGCCTTGCACACCCAAGTCAAGCGCGCAAACTTCTGCAATAACGCCAACATGCGCAATATTTCGCCAGTCTTCAACGTATTTTTTAGCACCGTGTCCGAGCACATCCACGCAATAATTTTCGTTAGTTTGTCTTGCTAAATACTCGTTTACGCGAGATACAACATTTTGCGGATAGTCAATATCCATATCTATTAGCGCATTTCCTTCGTCGTCGTACAAGGACATGTACACTTGACGACGGCGTGCATCATTTAGTGAAAGCACGTAGTGACGAATATTAGAGTCGCAAGAATCAGCATCATTCGGAAGATTTAGTAGAAAACCCTTCTCTATACTGCCATTTTTGCGAGCTTCTTCGAACGCGCCAGAACGCATCATCAAACTTTGAGGAAGAAGACTATCACACCCCAAAATTTCAGCATTATTTGCAAACGCAATCGCTTTTGCTGCAACTAATCCTGCGCGAAGTCCTGTAAAAGGAGCAGGACCTACTCCCACAACCACGCGTTTAATATCGGAAGGCTTAAACCCAGCGTCCTCCACAACTTTTGCAATATTTACTTGTAAACGCTCCACGTGAGTGCGAGAGTCGGTTTCAACAATCGGCTCATGGTCCACAATTCCAACAGTAGAGCCAAATGATGTGTCAATAATCAGCGTATTACTCATGTTCATTCCTCGAAGTCACGTACCAGACTAGCTTACTCGCTTAGCACAACTTGCGTTATTTACTGCGTTATTTACTTATGTATTACTCGCGTATTACTCTGCCTATTTCTTAATTACAATTTTGCAAGTCGATTAAGCCAATCCTTGCCAGCAGCTTTCAAAGTTACGATTCGCTCGCCATCGCTAGTAAAATCGTCTACTTGCGAAGAGTCAATAGGTCTTGCAATATGAACTTCTAAGCGCTCAGCAGCAAGCACTCCTGCCATTTGCTCACCCCACTCCATAAGCACAACAGTGCCGTCTCCTGGCTCTTCCAAAGCTTCGTCAAGTCCCAAAGATTCAAGCTCGTCAAGCAAACGCGAAACAGTATCTTGCCCCGGAGCAAAATCTTCGCCACCCAAACGGTAAGCGTCAACGTGAATTAGCGTCGCCGGCTTACCATCCGCAAAAGTGCCATGCAATTCGCGCGCAATCGTAAAAGTTGGAGACACAATCGGCTCACTAATTGAAAGCCCTGCGCCAAAACCTTGAGCGAACGTTGTTTTACCAGCTCCAAGAGGGCCAGAAAGCAGCAAAACGTCGCCTTCTTTAACTAGCTTTGCAACAGCTTTACCAAGCTCGCGCATATCAGTATCCGTAGGCACAGTACAAACTTTTTGCTGTTCTGACACCGTTTCTTCTTTCATACTTAACACAATCTTTCTAATTTGCAGTTCTTAATTTACGTTTCTTATTCACGATTCTTAATTTACGCTTTCTAATTTCCTCGAGACGCAATGAGCATAATACATTTTTCAAGCGCATAATTCGCGTCACTAGATCCGCCTTTGCACTGCTCATCCGCCCAAGCTAAAGATTGCAAACATTGAGAAACACCTGCACTATTCCATCCAGCAAGCTGACGCATTGCCATTTTCAGAGCCCACGGGTTTACTTTCGCTTCAGCACTAGAAATCGTGCCGTTGCGAATTGCCATTGCGAGCGCAATTACGCGTACTTTTGCAGCCAAAGCACCTATTAATGCTATGGCGTCAACTCCTTGAGCAATTGCAGTTCTTGCTGCAAGCACAGCAGAACCTGCATGACCTGCAACAGCTTTATCTGCAACAAAAAAGCCGGTAACTTGCGGATCTGCAACCAAGTATCGATCGACAATATCAAGCGTTATTGGATTATCGTCATAGTCGAAGCATAATTGCGAGCATAATGCTGCAAGCTCTCCCGTTTTACTTCCCAAAACTGACACAAGACGTTGTGCTGCTTGAGGCTCAACGCTTCGATTGTGACGCTCAAATATGCTCATAACGAAGTTGAGCTTGGCATCGTCTTTTTTAAGATCCGGCACTGTAATTGTGTTTGCGCCAGCTTTCGTAAGGCGCGTAATAATAGACTTTCCTTTAAGCCCACCTTCGTGACGTGCAATAACCCAAGTTGCAGAAGAGTCTACAAAATTATTTTCGCTATTTTCACTATTTTGCGCTTGTTTGCAGAAATTTTCGATTGCTTCCACTAAAGACTCGTCTGCTTGTTGCAAATTATTTATTATTACAATCGTTCCGTCACCGAAAAGCGAAGGACCTACAGCTTCGTCAAATGCGTACTGATCCGCAGTTGACGCATCAAGTTCAATAATTTCAGCATCCGGAGCACTTTTTTGAACTTTTTCACGCACATTTCGAGCATTTAGCTCGTTTAAGTAAGCGTCACCTCCAACTACCAGCGTAACTGGCATAACGCGTTGCGCGCGCTTATTATTTGCTGCCATAATGCTCCTTAAACCAACCAACTCTTAACCATCATAATATTGCATTCGAATATGCGTGCGTGTTTAGTATTACTCGAAGATTTGCGCGGCTTCACTTATGGTTCGCTTTGCAGAAGATTCCCATAATTGCCCGATTATGCTCATACGCTGAACGCAAGCTCGATTGTGAAAGACACGAAAAGCAAGCATAAAAACAGCAAATATTGCAACTTCTACCCCTGCCATCATCCACGCTCCAGCAGCACCCTTCATCCAAGGAAACACACCAAAAGCTGCTTCGTCACACCAATACGCGCACTTTTCCATAAAGCTTGTTCCAATTGATGAAGCTTTCGCAAAAATAAGCGATAATCCATCGTTAAAGCTCGCACAAACTAGCGAAATTAAGCCGAACACTGTTGCCCAATCCATAAGAGGCGCAACTATTAAGTTAGCTGGCACAGACATAAAAGACACTTCCGGTTGCATAAGAATTTGCACTGGCATAGTCCAAAATTGTGCAGAAAGCGTTATAGCTAGCGCAGAAGCAACACAAGATGGCATATATTTTGCAAACGTTTTAGAAATCGGCACTCCCATAACAACAATTCCCAAAGTTGCTGCGGAAGAAAGAGCAAAAGCATAGTCCCAAGCGTATGAGGGATTTACCACAAGCACGCCTATAACAGTCCAACTTAAAGCACTAGCTGACTGGTATGGTCGTTTACAACACCATGCAACAGCGGATATTATTCCCATAATTAACGCTCGAAGCACAGATGCAGAAGGGTAAACTATTGCAGCCAAAGCAATTTGCAACGTAATTTGTATTAAAGATGTAGACCAACGAGGCAACAGTAATCGTGCGCAAAACTTGCGAATAATCATACTAAGTAGCAAAAAGTGCCCACCTGAAACTGCCATAACATGCATGATTCCAGCATGTTGAAAATGTTGACGCGTCATATTCGCATAAGTTTCGTCGACCGGCTCAAGTGAACTTGCATCCTCTACTGGCACATATTCTTGTCCAAGCATGCCAACAGTTACTCCAGGAACCAACATTCTGCCTTGCATATCGAGCTTATTTGTTACGTCATAAAACGATTTCCACAAATTACTAACAGCTTTATGCCAAAAGTCTGAGTCTTGTACAACATGCAAGTTTCGTTGAGTTTTTTCTACATGCAATTCAGGCTTACTACTATCAAATCTCGAAGCTTTCACGCTAACAGGAACGCTTAGGCTCGAACCATAGCTAAGTTGCTTGCATATTGGCGAATACGCATACAGTCGCGCTTGAACGTAACTTTTTTGCGCATCAAACTTATGCACTTGAACATTAGCTTGGCAATCTCCTTTAAAACTTCTAGACGAGCGCACAGGAGCAACTACTGTAAATTCTGCAAATCGCGCGCGCTCGGCATTATTTCCTTGAAAATACAGTGCTTTAGTAGGATTATTGCCGCGTATTTCTCGCATAATAACGTCACCAGATATCACATATTGAGTTATGTACGAAAGCATGCACGCAGCTACAAAAACGTTTATTATTACTAAAACTGTTCTGCGCCATATAAAAAACTTAAATTTTTTGCAAAATATAAAAATCGAAACTATAGTTGCATTGAATAAAACTATTGAAATGCAATAAATTATAGTAAAATTGCATAAGAATTTTCCAATTAAGCACCCAGCCCAGCACGCTGCAGCAACAGGAATCATACGAAAGTCACGACTTCCAGAAACGTTTTCTACTTTTTCTACGTTTTCTCGCATAATTCACCTATTTGACGTCAACATTCCCACGGAATTTATTCAAGGTTTTAGGTCCAATTCCTTTAATTTGCATCAAATCTTCTAAACTGCGAAAATAACCAACTCTTTTACGCTGAGCAATAATGCGCGCAGCAGTTTTGGGGCCGATTCCTTTTAAGGTTTGTAGTTGATCAAGCGTTGCAGTGTTTATATTGATTCTGCCAGTGTTACTTTGATGAGAAGCAGTATTCTCGTTGCTTTTGTCGCTTTTGTTATTACTGTCGCTTTTGTCGTTACTGTCACCTTTACTTCCTCTGTTGCCTTTACTGCCGCCGTTGCCTTTGCTTACGTCATCTCCGTCACTTCCGTCACCTCCGCTGTTTTCGTCGCTTTCATTACTTACGCTTTTTTCTTCATCATCATTTTTATTCTTATCTTTTACATTATTAAAAGAATACTTTTCGCGACTAGTATCGTCGTTTTCTATTGCAAACGCGCCTGCTTTTTCGTTCTGAACTCGTTGATATGTTAAGGATTGAGAAATGAGCATTGTCAGGCTTGCACAAAGAGCTGCAACTAGTATCAGCATTAAAGCAAGCGTATGTACAGGCTTCATGTGAAATCTAGGAGAAGTTTTGCTACTTATAATTTCTTCATCAAAAGAATTACAAGCTTTTTCGCAATAGTCGTCACTAAAATTTTTACCAAAATTGCTGTTAGAAAATTCTTCTAAAGACGTTGCAATTCGTCTCCGAGGCAAATCAGACGCAGGCTTATTAAACCTAAAATTATGCGCATAATTCTGCCCAAAATTCTGCTCAAAGTCTTCCATAAATCCCCCAACTCTTAAAGTTCTTAACTTAACTATTGGGCAACTTATAACACTTCGCAACAAAAATATGCGCCTGTGGTTAAAAGCAAAAAATGAGCAACACCGCTATCTTTTACAATCGTATTACTAACGCAGAAACCGCACTTCGCAAGTAATGTATAACCCCACTTATTCGTTACTAACGCAGAAACCTCGAAAAAAAATGCTGTGAAGCACGAAAAATCGCTCGCGCGGTTAACGCGCTCGCTACGAAACTCGCGTTGGAAGTCCACTGGACTTCCAACTTAAGCGAGTTTCCGCATTGAAATGCCTACGCGCGCTACGCTTTGAGCGCTCCGGCAAGTCAATGCGCAGCTTAATTAAGCCAACTTTAACCTTGACTCAGCTCTCGTCAGGCACAATAGACACAATCTTCGGAGCCTTCACAATCACCTTGCGCGGAGCCTTACCGCCCAAGCGATCAGCTACAGCTTCTAGCGCAAGCTTTTCAAGCTCAGAAGCGTCAATATTTGGATCAACTTCAAGCTTTGCACGAACCTTGCCCTTTATTTGCACAACGGCAGTAACAGTATCCTCACCAACGTAGCGAGCATCTGCAACAGGCCAATCTGCGTGAGCAATAGACTTATCATGCCCAAGCTTGCTCCACATTTCTTCGCAAATATGCGGCGCAATTGGAGCCAACATAAGAACCAGCGGCTCAACAGCTGCTCTCGGCACGTGAGGAAGCGAAGTCAAGTGGTTGTTAAGCACAATCAGCTTAGCAATTGCAGTATTTGGACGCATTGCTTCCATTTCCACAGTCACTTCTGCAATTGTGTTGTTAAGAATCTTCAACGTCTTCTCATCCAAAGCGTCGTCAGTTACCACGCAAGCTCCGGTTTCTTCGTTCACAACGTTACGCCACAAGCGCTGCAAGAATCGCATGCCACCAACAACGTTACGCGTGTTCCACGGACGAGACTCAGAAAGCGGACCCATGCTCATTTCGTACAAGCGGAACGTATCTGCACCGTAGTTTTCGTACATGTAGTCTGGGGTCACAATATTCTTTAAGCTCTTGCCCATTTTGCCGAACTCGCGGTTCACAGTTTCGCCATGCCACGTAAAGGTTGGCTCGCCAGTGCCGTTTGAAGCACCTTCTTCAACCTCGTCAGCAGGAACGTACTGTCCGCGCTCATCCGTATAAGCGTAAGCCTGAATCATGCCCTGGTTAAACAAGCGGTGGAATGGCTCAGCAGAATCCACGTAACCCAAGTCGTAAAGCGCCTTATGCCAGAATCTGGAGTAAAGCAAGTGCAAAACTGCGTGCTCTACACCACCAACATAAAGGTCAACGCCGCCAGAAACATGCTCTTTGCCTGGACGGTTTGTGCCCATCCAGTAGTCATATTCATCGCTGTCAACCATATGCTCAGCGTCGTTTGGATCCAAGTAGCGCATGTAATACCAGCAAGAACCAGCCCAGTTTGGCATAGTGTTGGTGTCGCGATAGTAGGTTTTTACGCCGTCACCAAGGTCGAGCTGAACTTTTACCCAATCCTCGTTTCGGCTCAAAGGTGCTTCAGGCTCAGAATTTGCGTCGTCTGGAGCGTAAGTTTTTGGCTGATAATCAGGAACGTCCGGCAATGCAATTGGAAGCTCACTATCTGACACTAAGTGAGCAACACCGTCCTCATCGTAAACGATTGGGAATGGTTCACCCCAGTAGCGCTGACGAGAGAACAGCCAGTCGCGAAGTCGGTAAGAAACTCTACCTTTTCCTACGCCTGCAGCTTCAAGCCAAGTCGTCACCTTTTTAATAGCTTCATCTACACGCAAACCGTTAATAGACAAAGCATCGCCAAGCTTATGAGTATGTTCTACTGCTGAATTAATAACAATTCCGTCGTGAGAAACAAACGGAGCTTTACCCTCGTAATCCTCCAACTTTTCTTCGGAATCAGGCAAAGGCTCAACAGTGTAAATTACTGGCAAACCGAATGCTTTTGCGAAATCATAATCGCGCTGGTCTCCGCCAGGAACTGCCATAATTGCACCTGTGCCGTAGCCCATAAGCACGTAGTCAGCAGCAAACAGTGGAAGCTTTGCTCCAGTTACAGGATTAATTGCATAAAGACCCGTAAACAAGCCTGTTTTTGCTCCTGCGTCTTCCGTGCGATCTTTAGCAGTCTTCGCGCGAGCTTGAGCTTGATACTCTGCCAAGCCTTCTTTAAGACTTGCGTAACCGCCCTTCCAGCCTTCTGGAACGTCCGCACCCCAAGCTTCTGGAACATGCTCAAGAATTGGGTGATCCACAGAAACAACAGCAAAAGTTGTACCAAAAAGCGTGTCTGGACGAGTAGTGTACACTTCCAAATCGCGCGTTTCGCCATCCGCACATGGCACTTCAAAGTGCACAGATGCACCGTGAGATTCGCCAATCCAGTTTCGCTGCATAAGCTTAACTTTTTCTGGCCAATCAATAGTGTTCAAATCTTCCACCAAGCGGTGTCCATAATCGGTAATTCGCATGGACCACTGGCGAAGGTTGCGCTGGAATACTGGGAAGTTTCCGCGTTCAGACTTACCTTCTGCAGTAACTTCTTCGTTTGCGAGCACAGTTCCCAAGCCTGGGCACCAATTTACAGGAGATTTAGAAATATAAGCAATGCGGAAATTGTTTAATACATCCGCTTGCTCTACTTTATTAAGCTCTTCCCACTTTTTGCCTGCAAAACCAGGAATTTCGCGCTTTCCGCTCTTAAACTCATCAACGAGTTCAACAATCGGACGAGCAGAACCCTTTCCGCCGTCTTTGCGCACAAAATCAGGGTTGTACCAAGCGTCATAAAGCTTGGAGAAAATCCACTGCGTCCAACGCACATAATTCGTATCAATAGTTGCAAAAGACCTACGATCATCAAAGCTCAAGCCCATGCGGTGCAGCTGCCTGCGCATATTAGCAATATTCGCTTCGGTAGTAATGCGAGGGTGCTGACCAGTTTGCACAGCGTACTGTTCCGCCGGCAAACCAAAAGCATCGTAACCCATTGCATGAAGAACATTCTCACCCTTCATGCGATGGTAGCGGCTTACAACATCCGTTGCCAAATATCCAAGAGGATGTCCAACATGTAAGCCTTTGCCGGAAGGATACGGGAACATATCCATTGCAAAGAAAGAAGGACGACCGTCAGCATTCCTGCCTTCGCCATCCTTCAAATTGCCCTTAACATTAGCGGCCCAAAATGTGCCCTGCTCGTCCCAGGTTTTTTGCCAGCGCTGCTCAATATCTTGTGCGAGCTGCGCGTTGTAACGAAAAGCTGGCTCAGCAATAGTAGCTTTGTTGTCAGCTGTTGCATACTGTTGATCGTTGTCGTTCATACCCTAGGACTATAGCGTCTAATATCGTCATTACGCAACACTTTTTACAAGTTTTGTTAAGAAAAATATGCTTTTTACGAAAGTTTTACTGTTTAATGCAATAAATTTATGCAAACAAGCTTTTTCATAAAATCCATTATTACAATAGTAAACAAAACAATAGTAAACAAATTATTATTAAATAACTTTTTAATACAAGAGGTTAAGAATTGAAAGTACCGAAGAATACACTACTACTTATTGCTTGTTTAGTTTGGGCAGCAGCAGGCTTTAATATTCTCAATATTGGGTTGTTAGCATACCAAAATTATTTGCAACCACTTAATTATGCTTTGTCTATTCTTGTTTTTGGCATATTCCAATTCCTAATTTTTGGCAAACTTGTAAAAAAGCATACTCAAAGAATTAACAGCTATGCGGAAGAAAAGCAGTTTTTCCTAAAATTCTTTGACGTAAAATCCTTCATAATTATGGCTTTTATGATGACAGGCGGAATTGCTTTGCGCGCAACTAACGCAGCTCCAGAACAGTTTATTGCAGTGTTCTACACAGGCTTAGGAACTGCACTATTTTTAGCAGGATTACTTTTTGGTTATCAATTTGCAAAAACGCTCTGCCCTGCACTTAAACACAAAGCATCTGATTGTGCTAATACTTCAGTAAAATAGTGAGCTTGGGAATAATTTAATTTATTAATAAATATTTTATTAAGTATGTAGCGCATGTTTCGTATGCGCTACTACGTTAAGAAGGCTTCTATGAACAACGCTGTATATAAGAAAAGTAGATTATATGCTCCTGAGCGTTTCTTTGAATGCGAAGGTAAAGGCTTAAAATGGCTTTCTGAAGCTCACAAATATGGCGGTCCTAGAGTGGCTGAAGTATTTGATTGGGGAAACGGTTACCTTAATATTGAGCGCATTGACACTCACTCAGCAACACCAATGGCTGCATTTGAGTTTGGTGCATCGCTCGCTCATATGCACGATTACGGTGCAAAATATTTTGGTGAGGCACCAGCAGCTTACGATGGAAAATGCTATTTTGGACCTTTAAGTGATCCAGTTGAAATGCCAACTGGCACTTGGAGTAATGTTATTGACTACCTTGCGGACGGACGATTGCGTCCTATGGTTGAGCTTGGTATTGCTCGCGGAGAGCTTACTCAAAGCGATTTAGATCTTACAAACGAAGTTATTGATGCGCTGCCTGATTTATTAGGAAAAGCTGCAGAAGATAAGCCTGCTCGAGTTCACGGAGACTTGTGGAGTGGAAACGTGTTATGGACTAAAAGTTCAGACGGCGAACACACTGAAGCTGTTCTTATCGACCCTGCAGCACATGGTGGGCACCGCGAAGAAGATTTAGCTATGCTTCATCTGTTTGGAATCAGCTATTTTAGGCAGATTTTAGACGGCTATCAGTCTGTTCATCCACTTAAAGCAGGTTTTGAGCAGCGCATGATTATTTGGCAGCTCTACCCTATTGCAGGACATTGCGTGTTCTTTGGCGGAGGCTACGTGAGCGAATACCGTAATATGTGCGAAAGTCTTATAAAAAGTTCTATAAGATAATTTTGCTCACTAAAATAGCAATGTAAGTATTTAGCACATGGCTATATACAATGTTAGAAGATAGTTACAAGTAGATCACATATAGACAGCAACAGATAGACCACGAAACGAGAGGTCACTACTATGATTCGTTTGTGCAACAGAACTATGCATCGTTCTTTAGTTATGCTGGCAGCATTAGTTACGATGCTTTTTGTTGTTAGCTCGTGCGCAAGTTCAACAAAAACTTCTTTAAAATCTGAAAATAAAGAACAAGCGAATCACGGTAACGTTATTGTTTTTACTCCATCAGACGGATTAGCAATAACACGCAATAAGCCTCTAAGCACGTGGGACATATTGGTTCCAGAATTAATAAAATCGTTAAAAGATAAGGGATTTGACGATAATTCTATTACTACTAAAACTTCTTCTAGCCTTTCAGAACAAAGCCGCGATGTGCAAGATTATGTAGTAAATTTGCTAAGCTCATTGAACAATGCAAAACAGAATAATTCAGGAAAGCACAATTCTGTTTCTGAAAATTCAAAAATCAAAAAACAATTAAGTAAAACGACAATTGTTATAGCTCCATGGACTAGCAAAAACGGCAATAATAACTATGGAGATTATGCAACGTTGCCTGCGTCTAATTCTGAAAATACACAAAAATCAAATACTCAGGACTTAAATTTACAAAACGACGATAACTCTCAATCATCTAAAGATGAGCTTAATGCAGAAAAACGATTGGCATCCTCACTTCGCCTAGCAAAAAAGGCGGGAATCCACGTTGTTATGCTCTCACGACGTGTTAGCGGTTTCAAACCTGATGTGATGTTCCATTTATCTGACGCAAGAACCATTGGCGAAATTCAAGCAACAACTCTGATACAAAAAATCGCTCTAGATCGTGCAACTAAAGAAAATCCACGCTATATTGAAGTTCTTTTGCCATGTCACAATCAAAAAAATATTAATGCAAACAATAATAATCAACAAAATAACAGCGACGAAGCAAGCGAAGATGATGATTCTAACAACAATACGCATGCAAATAGCGAAACAGCATTCCATGATGATTTTGCTGAAGAAGCATTCGCTGGCATTTGGAAAGTTTTGAGACCATATTTTGCTTCTGGGACATTAATAAGCACTTCTGGAAGATTGAATGTGAATAGTAGCGAAAAAGACTGGACCAATGTTGCTTTCGACGCAGATGTAGCTGACTCTGTGAAAAATGAGTTAACAAAACGAATTACGAAAAGTACAAGTCTTTTTTCACACTCAAAGCATCGCGTTGATGGAATTATTGCGCTCGATGATCAAATTGCTTTACAAGCCGTACAAGTACTAAACAATCTCGGTTATGAAGGAAGCGCAGCAGATATAAACCCATCTTTCAATTTGCCGGACGTTATCGGAAACTTCATAGGGAAACGAGATCTTAATAAAAGACCAGTTCCTGCTCCAAAAGATTCTGCAAAGAAATCCGAAAAAGAATTACAACAACAGCAGAAAAAAGATGAGGAAGAAGAATCAGAAGCAAAGAAATGGCCAGTAATAACTGGTTATGGCGCGTACAAAAATATTATGCCAAACATTGTGAGCGGAAAGCAATGGATGACAACTATAGAAAATCATAAGCAGATTGTTCAAGATCTTACTGCTACTTGTTATTCTTTGAACAGAAACGGTAAACTTGACAAAAAAATCGCTACAGTGCAAATAAAAATTGAACACGGGGAAACTGTACCTACTGTTAACGAGCAATTAGTGGCAGTAAGCGCAACAAATCTAAAGTCACGTTTAATTGACCCAGGTTACGTATCATTAGCAGACGCAGGCTTGTAAATACAATTTTTGAACGCAAGTTATGGAACGCAAGTTGTGAAATATAAGTTGTGGAACGCAATCTGCAGCTTCAAGCTAACTTCAAGCTATATTCCCCACGAATTTACACACAGCTAACGTTTGCGTGGAGCATAAATAACGTGTTCGATAAGGTCGTTATAACGCTCTACAACAACTTGACGACGCGCCTTTAAACTTGGCGTAATCAAACCGTTTGCTTGAGTAAACTCATCTGGAACTATTTCGAACTTGCGAATAGACTCAGCTCTAGAAACTAGCTCATTTGCTTTGCTAACAGCACGTTCAACTTCTGCTCGCACAATACCGTTATGTGAAGCTTCTTTTAAAGACCGTACGGGGCATGCACCACGCGAAGAAAGCCAAGTATTTACTTCTGATAAATCGAGCGCAATAATTGCTGAAACAAACGGCTTCCTGTCTCCGATAACAACAGCTTGAGAAATAATAGGTGAAGACATTAATGAAGCTTCTAACGCATTTGGAGATAAGTTCTTACCGCCAGCAGTAATAATAAGATCTTTCTTTCTGCCTGTAATACGCACAAAACCGTCATCGTCTAAAGATCCAAAATCTCCAGTATGCAACCAGCCATTTACAATCTGCTGTTTGGTAAGCTCAGGATTATTATGGTAGCCTCTGCACACTGCAGGACTTTTAATACACAATTCACCATCATCAGCAATAGCAACAGATACACCCTTTACAGGCAAACCAACGGTACCAATGCGATAACCTGTCGTAGGATTCACCATAGAAGGAGCACAAGTTTCTGTCATTCCATAGCCTTCTAGAAGAGGCAAACCAATGCCATTAAAGAAGTGTGCAATCGACAAATCTAAAGGAGCACCGCCCGAAATAGCGTATGAAACAGAGCCTCCAAATACGTGTAGTAGTGGAGCATACACTAATTTTTTACATATTGAATGGCTAAGAGCGAGCATTGGAGGAACCATTGAACTAGACTGTTGAGCGCGAGACCATTCGCGAGCAACCTTAGATGCATAAGCAAAAATAAAACCTTTTACTCCTCTGCCTGCTTTTTGAGAAGCAGCATTGTAAATCTTCTCAAAAATGCGTGGAACCCCAAGAATAAATGTTGGTTTAAAAGTTTGAAAATCAGACAATACAGTTTTCAAATTACTCGTCAAACCAAGAGTTATATTTCCAGCAAAGCAGAACAATTGCATAAACCTAGCAAAAACGTGCGCAAGAGGCAAGAACAGCAAAAGACGCGGGCTGCCTTTTAACGCAATGTCTGGCATAGAAATAACACCTGATTTAGCAATAAAGACAAAATTGCTATGAGTAAGTTCAATTCCTTTTGGCTCACCAGTTGAACCTGAAGTGTACACAATTGTTGCTATGTCACTTCCATTAACAGCGTGCACTCGCTCATAAAATTCAGCATCAGTTACTGCTTTACCGTATTCAATGCACGCGTCGATAGCACCACGATTCATCACATATACGTCGTGAAGAGTAGGACATTCTTCTTGAACAGCCTCTACTTTCGGCAACATTTCAGGAGACTCCACAAATATTGAACATACTTGAGAATCTTGAACAATATGTTGTATTTGCAACGAAGAGCTTGTTTCATAAATTGGCACTGTCAATGCGCCTATAGACATAATAGCCATATCAAGAATTGTCCATTGCCATGAAGTGTGAGCAATAATTGACACAGCGTCACCAGGCATTACCCCTCTAGCAATAAAGCCTTTAGCGACAGCTATTACTGTATCTCTAAATTCTTGAGCAGTATATGACTTCCAAACGCCGTCAGCTCCAACGTATTCAACCAAAGAACCATTAGGATTGCGCTCTGCTCGCTCTTCTAGCAGTGAGAAAACATTAACATCTGTATCAATAGACTCATCAAGTGGACGAGAATATTCTTGCATATTAGCTCCTCTATCTGCTGAATTGATGTATATCTTTACTATACGCGATTTGCAAGCCCTCGCATATGCGAATATCTACAAGATTGTAATAAATTTTGTTCATTTATCTACAAATATCTACGATACAAATATAGTATTTTGCTTATTCCACAGGCTTAAGCACAATGCGACGCTTAACAGTCATTCTTTCAGGATTAGCATATGTACGATTTTTACGTTTTAAACCCCACTGCACACAAGTTGTGCCGCAATGGTCCGAACCTCCTTCGACATGTGCAAAATTCTGGCCTCTTTTCACAAAAACACCAACGCTAAACTTTGTTACAGCAGGCTCAAAAGTGGATGTCAGTTCACCATGCCTAATAGTCACAACTGATTTACCAGCGACTTTACCAGCAAAACTAATAACGCCATCTGCAGGCGCAAATAAAGGAGTCCCTGTGCTTGCAGCTAAATCTACGCCGCGATGCCCAGCCATCCAAGGTTTAGGCGGAGGATTAAAAGCTTTTACTATTCGTGCAGGTTTTACAGGCCATTGCATAGCTGACTTGCATGTTTTTTCGCTATAAGAGCCTTTAGAAAGAGCACACTTGTGGCAACATGTCACAGCAGATTCTACAACATAATATTTAAGATGATGACTATTTTGCGAAATTTCGGGTTGTAAAAACAGCGTATCTAATAAAATAACTGAGATTATAAAAATCCCCAAACAGGCAGATATTTTGTAATATAATTCATAATTTTTGCGAATACACATATATTCCCCATCCATATTTTTATAAAACGACTTTTATAAAAGTTTTGCAGCTAATTTGCGAAAATCATAAGCTTTTAAAGCATTGTGGATAAAACATATGCTTATAATCACTGTTTCGACACGCCAAAACACGCCATATTTGCATCTTTGAAAATTACGTGTAATATAAATGTCTTGTGCACAGCGCTTAGTTGAGTACAAGATATTCCTGCGTAGCTCAGTTGGCAGAGCGTTCGACTGTTAATCGAATGGTCGCTGGTTCAAGCCCAGCCGCAGGAGCCATGAAGCCACTGGTTTTCCAGTGGCTTTTTGCGTTAAATATTACGACTTGTATCCACAAGCAAAATCTTGATTGTTTAGTGCTCATGAGCGTGGCTAACATAAACATTTTGGCGTATTATATAAACAAGTTGCGTATTTAAATGCGCTAATGTTGAGCAGCAATAGATAACAGAGGACAAATATGAATCAACATAGCTCCGATAGTGTTGAAAAGAGTCAAAAGAAAAAGCTCATTATTCTCATTGTGGGAATTGTTGTGCTAGCTTTAGCTCTTGGCGCAGTTGGCACACTTTGGTATATGAAGCAGACTGAACGCACTAAAGCAGCTCGCAAACAGTGCGAAATAAAAGTTGCACAAATTTCTAAAGCCAAAGCCGTATGGAAAAGTTTAGTACACAACAGCGTAATAACAGATCTCACAAAAGGTGACTCTGATAACGCAAAAGAACTTGCTAAAATCATGAGCGAAAAGGTTCCTGACGCAGTATCTTGCACAGCAAACTCTCCTGAAGAACTTGGTTCCCAAAGCGTAGAAGCTTTAGCTGCTTCTGAATGGTATGCAGTCAAAGCAAAAAGAGTGCGCGAGTTGGCTGTTACATTAATCGATGAAAATAACAAAAAAGATAAAGACAAAGACAAGCAAGACGAAGAAACAAAGAAGCAAGAGATAAATGAATCGACTGGAATTGTAATTCAGCGTTCAAATGTTGTCCCACCAAAGCCAAAGCCAACACCAGCGCCGACGACAAATACTCAAGACACTAAGAAACAGAAGACTGAGAAGAATAAGAATAAAGACAAAGACAAGAACAAAGACAAGAACAAAGATAAGGAAAAAGAACAGGAAAAGAACAAAGAAAAAGATAAGGATACAAAAGGCAGCGAAGACGGATCTGGCGACGGAAACCATAAAGGAAATGATGGTCAAGAAGATCCGAATGATAAAGCAAAAAAGGGCGACCAAGATTCCTCTGCTAAAGCGGATCTAATAGGACCTCCACCATCTTCAGAATCTCCACAAAAACCATAAAACATATTCCTCTGTTATCTAACTCAATAATAAAAGCTCCCAGTGATATACGCTGGGAGCTTTTACATTATCTAACTCTACATCGTAAACGATATTGAACTTTATAAACTATTCATTCATTTTGCTACTCGAACATGAGTTAAATCGACTTCCTCAAGAGGAATTACTCGAGTATGATTTTTAATCTTATAACCAATGTATAGAACGATAAATAGCGGCACAGACATGTACGTGATTCCAATAGCCTGCCAGTTAAGCGTTGCAAATGAATGCAAATCCTGACCAACAATAACAAGAATACATAAGAAGAACGCAACAATAGGACCAAACGGATACCACTTTGCTCGATAAACTAATTCATCTAAGGAATGACCTTGAGCCAAGTATGCTTTACGGAAGCGATAATGAGCTGCAGCAATACCAGCCCAAGCAATAAAACCAGTCAAACCACTTGCAGCAACCAGGAACATGTAAATTTGCGAACCAAAAATACTCATAAAGAAAGTAAATAAAGCAACTACAAATGTAGCAATCAACGCAGGAACAGGAATACCACGAAGACTTACCTTGCCAAATACTTTTGGAGCATTATCTTCTTTTGCGAGCGAATAAAGCATTCTTGTTGAAGCATACATGCCGGAATTTGCTGCAGAAATAACAGAAGTCAGAATCACTGCATTCATAACTGCCGCTGCAGCTGCAAGCCCTGCACGTTGGAACACAAGCGTAAACGGACTAATAGCAATATCAGTTACATCAGAACCAAGTAAGTTCTTGTCAGTATAAGGAATAATGCAAGCAATAACGAAAATTGCAAGAATGTAGAAGAGAAGAATACGCCAGAACACTTGCTTTACAGCTTTTGGAATACTCTTTTCAGGAGTTGCAGACTCTCCAGCAGTAATACCAATAAGCTCAGTTCCTTGGAAAGAGAAGCCTGCAATAGCGAACGCACACAACACTGCAGGAACACCGCCTGCAAATGGAGCGTCCTTATGAGTGAAGTTTTGCAAGAATGGCGCTTTGCCGCCAACAATGCCAACAATCGTAAGCGAACCGATAACAAGGAATACGATTACTGCCAACACTTTAATAATAGAAAGCCAGTATTCGGTTTCTCCAAAGCACTTAACTGTAAGCACATTGATAACCAAAATAAGCATAAGAACCGACAGTGAGAAAATCCATATTGGCACTGTTGGGAACCAATATTGCAGAACTATTGCTGCAGTACTAACGTCCACCGCAACCGTAATAGCCCAATTAAACCAATAGTTCCAGCCCATTGCGAAACCTAGTGCAGGATCAATAAAACGTCCAGAATACGATGCAAACGATCCACTAATAGGCATAAATGTTGCCATTTCACCAAGGGAAGTCATAAGGAAGTACACCATAATGCCAATCGCACCATAAGCAAGCAAAGCACCACCAGGACCAGCCATATGGATTGTTGCACCACTAGCAACGAATAAGCCGGTACCAATGCTGCCACCTAAAGCAATCATGGAAATATGTCGGGTTTTTAATCCTCGATGAACATCGTTATTTTGCTGAGCATTCTGCTGAGTATTCTGTGCAGCAGTAGATGATAATGAGCTACTCATTTTTCCTCCTTTCATGACAATCAGAGGCAAAAACAAGCAAGCAAAAGCAAGCGTGTCGATAGCTCTCCGCAGCGAATGCCGACTCGCTGCGACAGTCCTTGGTATATTAAGCCAAGTCCCAGCTCACTACTTTTGGGATTAAGCAGTAAACTTCGGCGCTCTCCCCTTTTGTAAGCAATTAACGCTTTCCCTAGCTCATGCTTACTACTCTTGTCGAGCGCGACCTCTGGTCGATGGTGTTCATTATTAGTACGACTTGCAGACAAACAGTAAAAAATACGGCGTGGCGCATAAAAATTAAAAAATAATAACAAAAAACGCCACCCCAAAAAGAGGTGACGTTTAAAATTTGTGGAGCTAGGGGGATTCGAACCCCCGACCCCCTCCATGCCATGGAGATGCGCTACCAGCTGCGCCATAGCCCCGTTTTTACTTATGCCGTTCAAACGAACCTTTGATAGGTTACAACAAATAGCCGTTCTATCCAAATGCGGCGTGTCGAATTCAACTTACAAATTCCAAAAATCCTGCGAATTCTACTAACAATTTAGTCGCCAATTCGGCAAACCAATTCAAGAACCAATTCGAAAATTAGTTACCATTGGCACTTCCAGATTGATCACCATTACCAGGAGAAGTTACATTGTTTGAAGAACCAGTAGATCCCGAAGATCCAGCAGATCCAGCACCTGCATCAGAACTATCAGCACCCGATCCACTATTCCCACTAGCAGCATCACCTGAATTCGTTCCTGAATCATTGTTAGTATCACTACCTAAATCATTATCGGAATGACCACCTGTCGAACTATCTGCATTTTCATTGCCATGTTCATCATTTTCATCTTCATTACCATCTTTACTATCAGAATCATCATGAGATTTCTTATGGTCTTGATTAGTATTCGTATTAAGACGTTGCTTAGGTTGTGGTTGATTTTGCTGTTGCTCATGACTAATTTCTTCAGGCTTATCAATATTGTCTGTGCCTTTTCCTTGTGTAAACAAAAGAACAGCACCTGCAGTAACAATAACAGCCATAAGAGCACTTATAACAGCAACAACAATTGTTGTACGATGATCGTTTCTATTTTGGTAAGATCTAGAAGAGTAACCGTAGTTTTCACTAACAACCTTAGATAACGGCACCGGCTCTGGAATTGTGCCTTCCGACAGTTCCATGTCTTCTTCATGCTGTTCACGTAATTTCGACAATTCCAAAATACGCGTATTTTCTAATTCTGGATTACGGACTTGCGAACTAACAGTGCGTCCAAATCTTGCATCTTGAACAGCCATATTTTTGTCATCTGAAGGATCAGTATTACATTGCAACGAATTTGATGAATATTGCATATGAATATCATCTCCAATTCTTTTAGAATCAACATTCTCTAAACCATTTGAACGCACGCTAGAATCTGACACATTACTAAAATTAGACTGTTCTGTAGAAGTATTCGGATTTACTTCCGAAAGTTTACGCGATGAAGCGTGAATAACATTCTGATACAACTGTGATGCTACTGCTGAGACAATAGAACCAATAGCTACGCCAATAACTGAACCAGCAATACCAATTTTCGAAGCAAGTAAAAACGAAGTCACTGCAGCGAGCGATCCAGCTAATACTTGCGTAAACGATATGCCTTTGAAGAAATTCTTCACTTATGCACCTTAACTATTTATGCGAATATAATGCCAAAATGCATGGCAAATATGCAAATTCCACTACCAACATTATTACAACAATGATGGTATCACTCTACGCAAAAATTGCACAGTATTGCCAGAGCATTCTTACAACAAAATCACAAGTCTTATATACATAAAACTTAGCTACACAAAACTGAAATGCCTAAGACTTAGCAACCTCAAAATCTCTATCTTTATAAGAAAGCTCACAATTCGCTTTTTTATCACAATAATGCTCACCTAAGCTTGCAGTAATAATTGCAGCAAATATTAAAGCAAATCCCACAAAAGCCATGTTAGAAACATGCTCATGAAAAAGAACAGTAGAGAATAAAAGCGTGAACAAACTTTCAGTGCACATAATCACAGAAGCGTTTGCAGTAGAAAGATTCACCAAACTATAGTTTTGCATAATTTGTGCAACTACTGTTACTACTACTGTAAGGTAGAACATATTAGCAAAAATAGAGAAATGATTAGCAGCGTTAAAGTTTGGCAAAGGCTCACAAATAAGCGCACCAGCTACAAAAAGTACGCCTGAAACAACAAATTGCCCAAAAGTTAACGTAACTGGATTATATTTACGAGAATAATACGCAAGGAACGTAAGATTAAAAGCAAAAATTGCAGCACATAATAGAGTAAGAAAATCTCCATAAGACAATGTGAGCACAAGCATTCCAGGCTTTAATGCCACAAAACCTACTCCAGCAACGCACATAACTGCAGCTACTAATCCTAAAAGAGTTGGCTTTTTCTTGACGATTAACCAAGCAGAAAATGGCGTAATTACGCAATATGCTGCTGTCAAAAACGCGCTACGACCTGGATCAATTGAACGTAACCCTTCAGTTTGCAAAATTAAAGTAGCATAATACGTAATTCCAGTTAGCAAAGAAGGAACAATAAGCTTTTTTGTAAAAGTTTTACGAAGAGTACTGAAAAAAATAACAGCCATAATTGCGCAAGCACCAACCATACGAACGCCCATAAGCCATTGCACAGGAAACACTTCAAGAGCATATTTTGAAGAAACATAGCTGCCACCCCAAATAGCAGCACAAATCAACAACATAATCTGAGCAGTATGAACACTTTTACCTTGAGGCATGCCCGATTTATCCGAAAGCGGTTCAGCTATAGATTTAGCTGTTTCATATTTCACCTTCATAATGTTTCCCCTTCAACTATAAAAGTTGATTCTTTAAAATTTTTCTTTTATAAAGCGTTTTAGCTTATAAAATAGACAGAATAGCCGTAAAATCGTGAAAAGTACAACTTTCTGGCGTTCTTTCGTAAAATTTCCGATATACGCTTCAGAAAACAGTGGCAATCAAGTATTTTGCTGTATAAATTTCACCCACGAAACTATTGAAGAATTGGGTGATTTATATCACAACTTACAATTTTTTACGCTACACGCTCGTATACACTTTTAAATCAGCGTAATGTAGCAATGTAGGCTTATAAATTGCGTACGAAGAAAGTGCGCAATCTTGTTAGGAAAGGAATATTATGGCAACTCTTAGCGCAGATATGAAAGAATTTATTGCGAATAATTTGGCTTGGATTGCAACAGTAAGCAAAGATGGCGAGCTTGATTTGGGACCAAAAATGTCTATGTTCGTACTCGACGACAACCACCTTGCCTACCACGAGCGCACTGCAGGTCAGCATTATAAGAACTTGCAAGACGGCAGCCAGCTGGTTGTAGCAGTTGCTAATTTGGCAGAAAAGAAGGGCTATCGCTTCCGCGGAACCGTCACCCTTCACACTGATGACGCGATTTACGAAGAGCAAGTGCGTGTGGCTGAAGAAAAAGGTACGAAGAAGCCAGCTGCAGTTCCAGTTATGGAAATCACTGAGATTCAGGACTTGACTTCTGGAGCTACTGCCGGCAAAACTATTGCAAAAGATTAATACATCGTCATTCAGTCGTGTGGATATTAGTGCGGTAGAGATTTGAGATTTTTCGCACTGAGCGCGGACGCTCGCGCGGGTAACGCGCTCACTACGAAACTCGCGTTGGAAGTCCACTGGACTTCCAACTTAAGCGAGTTTCCGCTCCGAGTTGCCTTCGCGCGCTACGCTTTAAACGCTCAGGCAGGTCGTCGCGCAAAACGCCGAATTAGTACGTCTATAGTAGGCGTCATACAATATCGAGTGGCGTTCGTCCTCAACGGCGAAGATGAACACCACTCAATTCTTTACTTGATTATTTAGTTGTCACTAATTTACTTGCTTTCTTTACGCAATGCTTTCAGTCTAGCGTTCATTTCTTTCGCTTTCTTCTTCTCGAAGTAATAAATTATTGCAGCAATAGGAATCGGTAAAATAACAGTGAACGCAATCCATCCGCAAATCACCGCTGGCTCATCTTTGAACGAAATCCATCCAACAATCACCGATACAATAAACTGAATAGCAATTGGCGGAACTAGCGCAAAAACGAACTTTGCAAAATTTGACATGCGTTCATTCGACCAAAAAATAGCGAACACTCCATATCCTATGCCTATAACAAACGATGCTACAGCATAAGATGCAATTCTATTTCCAACCTCACTATGCGCTAACAGACTTGATATAAAAGACATTACTGTAAAAATAGTGCACCCTATGCCAATGCCTTTAACAATGTTTTTTACCATTGTTTTACCTAATGTTGCAACTTGCTTTTCCATAATAATCGCTTCCTTTTAAGTATTAAAATCTAGTATTAAAAAAAATCAGTATTAAAATTTTTGATAGTTTTATATTTGACTACATTCTAGCTACATTCGTTATTACTATAACTACATCCCTAAGCGCTTTTTGAACCCTGCTAAGCATCTGCGACTAATCCACTCAACGCTTCCGTCGTCCATTTTTACGCTCATACTTCCGCCGAATCCTGGATCGACTCGAACAATGCGATTCAAGTTCACGATTGCGGATTTAGATATGCGCACAAACGACGCGAATTGCGGATTGTCGAAATCCATTAGGCGCTTGTAAGAAACGCACTCACCTTTATCACTGTGAATGATTACGCGCGAATTTTCAACGCAAATCATAATCACATCCGGCTCGTGCATAACAATAATCGAATCGTTAATATAACCGTATATGAATGGATTATTATTGCTTAATTTATCTGAAGTATTAATTTCAGTATTATTTTCAGCACTTCTTACATTTGCATCATTTGAGTCAATGCTTTGTAACTGAGCGATAATGCGCTTAAGCTCATCGTCAATATTGTGAATTGACAACTGAACTGACTGCTCTTCCTCAGGCGGAACAATAGCAATAGTTACTTTCATCAAGCCTCCTTTCCGTGCACTACTGTTAGCGTTTGTTAGCTTTTTGTTTTGTAATTTTGACTATACGGCACTGTAAATAGTCTGTCTTTACAAAATCGCTAAACGGTAGCTTTCGGTAATTAAGCGGTAAAAAGGAGATATTACGCAGATTAAGCCGCTCCCCAAATGCGAATAAGACGCTGGCTTGTAGGGTCAGCTGCAGGACCTTGATCATAAGCATCCAAACGCCAATGAATCGAACCATCCGCGTTAAGACTTGGAATTAAGCGCGCCCAGCGACCATTTCCCATGCCACCAATCGTTTTGTAAGAAGGATCTACTTTATCTAATCCAAGCAGCTTATGAACAGTTTGCGAAAGGCAAGAGCCATGCGAAAACACTAGCAAATCGCGGTCTGCGCCAGTTTTGCGAGTCCAATCTTCTACTGCAGTAGCAGCGCGCTCTCCTACTTCCTGCTTAGCTTCAGCACCATGACGAAGCTCCCCGCCTTTACCTTCGACCCAAGCTTTGAAATCTTCCGGCCACTGTTCGCTAATCTGCTGGCGATTCAAACCTTCCCACTCGCCAAAGAAACGCTCGCGCACACCATTTTCAACTTGCACATGAAGCCCAATCTTATCTGCAAAAGCATGAGCTGTCTGCTGCGCGCGAATAAGCGGAGAAGCAATCGCCACAAAACTCGCGTCCGCTTCTTCCGCTGTAATGCGCACATGCTCAGCGCTGTTCGGATCCTTTGGATCTTCTAAGTCAGAAGCACCAAAAAGCACGCGCAAAGCTTTTCCAGAGCGAGTTACCTGATCCATTCCAGACTCATCCAAAGCAATATCAATCATGCCTTGCAAACGGAACTGTGCATTATACGGAGTTTGACCGTGGCGAATAAGCATAACAGAGCGAGCAATTCCTTCGTGCGCACTATTAATGGAATTATTTACGTTACTCGCAACATTTTCTACGAAATCAACCATGGTTCGTACCGTACTTTCTTCTTATTATTCAGTTTTGCTAGAATCTTCAGTTTCGATAGCATCTCCAGTTTCGCTAGCATGCTCTGGCAGTTGCAAATCGATTGCTGGGCAATCATTCCACAGGCGTTCCAAGCGGTAAAATGCTCGTGCTTCCTCATGCATTACATGAACCACAAAATCGCCAAAATCAAGCAAAATCCACTGTGCTAATTCCAAGCCTTCACGAGATAAAGCCTTGCGCTTGTTGTCTTTCAAGTACAAGTCTTTTTCGATTTCTTCTGCAACAGCCAATACTTGACGCTCGTTTGAAGCAGAAACAACTAACATAGCATCCGTAATACCAAGCAAATCGCTTACATCAAAAGCCTGCTCGTTCGTTGCTTTCAAACGGTCTGCAGCAGCGGCAGCAATACGAATTGCACTAATTGAGCTTTCTAAAGCTGTCATAACGTTACTACTCCTTAATTCTCCAACAAACGCTTTTTAGCGTTCCCAAGCTGGCTTCCAATTTTCGACTACATGCTGAGTATTTTCAGAGTACACCATAGAATCAGCCGGAACATCGTGACGTACCACCGATCCAGCGCCGGTAGTAACATCATCTCCCACAGTAACCGGTGCTACAAACAGGTTTCCTGCACCAACGTGAGCACCAGAACCAATCGTAGTATGATTCTTATGCACTCCGTCATAATTTGCAGTAATCGTACCGCCACCAATATTCGTATGCTCACCCAAATCAGCATCGCCAATATAGCTTAAATGAGGTACTTTAGTGCCATTTCCAATATGAGCTTTCTTCATTTCTACGAAAGCTCCTGCTTTACTTTCCTCACCAAGTACGTTTCCTGCACGCAAATACGTCCAAGGACCAATGTTTGCAGCCCTACAAATATGCGATTCCTGTACACGCGAACGTTCAACCACAGCATCCTCATCAATTTGCGCATCAATAAGAGTCGTGTAAGGGCCAACTACAGCACCACTTGCAACCGTAGTACAACCTTGAAGGAAGCACCCAGGAAGCACAGTAACATCTTGTGCGAGCGTAACACTATCTTCAATCCAAGTAGTATCAGGGTCAAGAATAGTTACACCTTCAAGCATCCATTTTTCGCACACGCGCTTATTATGTGCTTTTGCGAGCGCAGCTAATTGCACACGATTATTTACGCCCTCTACAGTAAGCGGATCTGGAGCAGACATTGCACCAACATGACCAAACTTTCGGGCATGTTCCAAAGCATCAGTCAAATAGAACTCACCTTGGGCATTTTGAGAGTTAAGATCTGCAATTGCGTCACATAATACAGTAGCATCGAATACATATACAGAAGTGTTCACTTCATGAATAGCAAGCTCTCCAGCATTTGCATCCTTATGCTCAACAATACGCAAAACGTCACCGTTTGCTTCGCGCACAATACGACCGTATCCAGTTGCATCGTCTAATACTGCTGTAAGAACTGTTGCCACATTGTTATTATTATTGTGAAAATCAACTAAAGACTGCAAAGTTTGCGTATCAAGTAGCGGCATATCGCTTGCGGCAATCAGCACAGCTCCTTTTAATGCTTCACCAGTTTCGTTTTTAGCAATTTCGTTAAGATCTTTAATAGCACATTGCACTGCTCTGCCGGTTCCAGGAGTTTCGTCCTGATTTACAATATGCACATTTTCGTTATAGCTAATAGCAGCAGCAGCTACGCGTTCAGCTTGAGCATGCACAACTACAGCTAGTTTTTTAGGATTTACGCCATTCATGGCATCCATAACACGATTGAGAAATGTTTTACCAGCAAATGGATGTAGTACTTTCGGAGTTTCTGAACGCATACGCGTCCCATCGCCTGCTGCCAAAATTATTGCCGCAGTTACATCATGCTTTTCCACGCATACGCTCCTTATACTATTTTAATAAATTTCGCTGTATGTAATTCTATTACTTATTAGCAGCGTTCAAAACAAAAAACGCCACTCGATTCAACGAGTAGCGCTTCAAGTAAGCTCCCTCACCTGGATTCGAACCAAGACAAAGGGTTCCAAAGACCCGTGTGCTGCCATTACACCATGAGGGAACGGCGGAAAAACCGCCAAGTCACTATTATGCCATAATATCGAAAAACGTCAAATTGGCGTGCCGAAAAGCAAACCGTACGAAATCAATACTTAAGCAAATAAGAATCCTTGTCCGTGATGCTCAGGATAAGTGTCGAAAAGCTTAGCAACCGAACCATCCTCAAACACTGCTTTAATAGCGCTTGCAAGAAGCGGAGCAATTGAAAGAACAGTCAAACCATCCCAACGCTTCTCTTCTGGAATTGGCACAGTATCAGTCAAAACAACTTCCCTAGCACCACAAGACTTCAAACGCTCGACTGCGGGACCAGAAAGCACGCCGTGAGTTGCAACAACTGTAACAGACTTAGCTCCAGCTTCCTTCAACACATTGCAAGCTCCTGCAATAGTTCCTGCAGTATCGATCAAGTCGTCAACCATAACGCAATCGCGTCCAGCAACGTCACCAACGACGCGATTTGCAACCGTCTTATTAGGGCAAGTGATATCGCGAGTTTTGTGCACAAAAGCCAAAGGACCGCCACCTAAGCGCTGAGCCCACTGTTCTGCTACGCGAATACGACCAGCATCAGGAGACACAACAGTTACGTTTGCAAGATCATCGCGGAAACGATCACGTACGTAATCAACCAAAACTGGCATAGCAATCAAGTGATCAACAGGACCGTCGAAGAATCCTTGAGACTGAGCTGCATGCAAATCGACGCTCATAATGCGATCAGCACCAGCAGTCTTTAGCAAATCAAACATCAAGCGGCAAGAAATAGGTTCGCGACCGCGATGCTTTTTATCTTGTCGAGAATAACCAAGCAACGGGCATACTGCAGTAATTGAACGAGCAGAAGCCCTCTTCAAAGCGTCAATCATAATTAACTGTTCCATAATGGACTTGTTAACAGGATCACTGTGGCTTTGAAGCACGAATACATCTGTACCACGCACAGATTGCGTATAGCGAACATACATTTCACCATTAGCAAAATCGTATGCCGTAGTTTCAAGTACATCAATTCCAAGCTGATCAGCTACATCACGAGCAAGCTTCGGATGTGCGCGACCGGTAACGAGAACAAGGTTTTTATCTGGCTTTCCTTCAAGGACGATGCTCACCATATCTCCAAACATTAGTTCGCTTTAATTCGCGAAATGAACATAATCAATACTAACTTTTTGCACAGACGATAAACGACAAGCCTACAAAATCAATAATTACGCACGATATAAACCATGCTTAACTATGTATTGAACTACTCCATCTGGAACTAAATACCACACCGGCTCACCATGCTCAGCTCGACGACGAACATCAGTAGAAGAAATAGACAACGCTGGAATCTCTAAAATATCAACCGGCAAATGCGTAGAATCACAATGAACCATATCGTCACGATTCGCTGCAATACCAGTATCATTCGTATGCATTTGGCGAGGCATTAACGGAGAATTAGAATCTGCTAACTTTTCTGGCCTCGAATAGCCAGGACGAGTAACAGCCACAAATCGAGCCAAATTCCACATTTCGCGCGCATTTTTCCATTGCATTATTTCAGCAATAGCGTCAGCTCCAGTAATAAAGAAAAGTTCCGCATCAGGATGTTGAGCACGTATATCTCGCAAAGTATCGATAGTATAAGTAACTCCAGGGCGATCAATATCAACCCTAGAAACAGTGAACTTTGGATTTGAGGCTGTGGCAATAACAGTCATTAAATAACGATCTTCTGCATTCGTAACTTTTTTATCAAGCTTAAAAACAGGCCTACCGGTAGGAACGAAAATAACTTCGTCAAGATCATAAACCCAAGCAACTTCCGAAGCCGCAACCAAGTGACCATTGTGTATTGGATCGAATGTGCCGCCCATAATTCCAATGCGCTGACGTTCATGCACATTGCCACGAGCAGAAGTACGTTTATGAACTGAATTCACAACCGCAGGAGGAGCCGCTTCTTTACCAGTAAACGCGCCATGAAATAGGTCAGACATGCGACGTTCTGCATCTTCGTGAATTTCAGGACTCATTCGCTTCAGATTCCTTGTCTTCCACTTGAGTTTCATTCACTAATCCAGATGCAACATTTGCGCTATCCGGATTAATATTGCCCATTTCTTCATCCCACTCATCTTTTACAACACGCTGGATTTCGGCAAAAGTTGGAAGAGGGAAATCTGGTTGATATGCACCACGAATTTTCGCTACAGATTCCGAAATTTTAGCAAGCATGGATGTCATGCCATCAATATCATGATCACGTTCTAATTCGCTAAACTTAATAATATTCTTTTCCATATTGCGAACATTTTTAAGAACATTATTAAACGAAGTTTCATCAGGAATAGTCACATCATTCGAATCAGAATCTGGCCAGCCCATCAACACTGCGTCAGCATACTCAAGCGATGAACGTTGCGATGCAGAAGCAATACCATCTTCAATTTGCACCAAAAAAACATATCGCACAATGGACAAACGTTCAGCAGCAACATCAAGCGCCTCAGCTGTACTCAAATTCACGTCATTATTAGGCATACTCTTACCTTACCGCCACGTAACTATTAAAACCAGTACTACTCGCGTATCTGCCCATCTCCGTAGCCGATCCATTTGGTTGTTGTCATTTCAAACAAACCCATAGGGCCTCTTGCATGCAATTTTTGCGTAGAAATACCAAGTTCTGCACCAAAACCAAACTCGCCGCCATCCGTAAAGCGCGTTGAAGCATTTACCATAACTACAGCGGAATCAACACTTGCAATAAAACTTTGAATAGTTGAATAATCTTCAGCAATAATGGTTTCAGTATGACCAGTAGAATATTTCGCAATATGAGAAGCTGCATCAGTATAATCATTTACAACTTTCACACCCATATTCAGCGACAAATATTCTCGCTTCCAATCTTCCTCAGTGGCACACTCAAGCTGCAATCCTTGAATATTAGCGGATTGTAAAATATCGTAAGATTTATCATCTGCATGCAAAATTACATTATGCTCAGCTAAAGCAGCAGCGATTTTTGGCAAAAATTCTTGCGCAACAGCTTTATGCACTAATAATTTTTCAGCAGCGTTGCACACGCCCACTCGTTGCGTTTTTGCATTAATAATAATCGGTACAGCTTTTTTAATATCAGCGCTTTTATCTACATAAATATGTACGTTTCCAGCTCCAGTCTCAATAACAGGAACCGTAGATTCTTGAACAACTGCTGCAATAAGATTTGCGCTACCTCTAGGCACAAGCACATCAATATGACCGTGAGCATGCATCATTGACGTAGCTCCGTCTCTTCCTAAATCATCAACAGACTGAATCAAATCAGCACTAAAGTTAGAATTTTTAAGAACCGATTGTATAACTTCAATACTCGCCTGATTCGTATGGAGAGCCGCGCTTCCACCACGCAAAATCGCAGCATTTCCAGATTTAATACACAAAGCAGCTACATCAATAGTTACGTTTGGACGAGCTTCGTAAATCATTCCCATAACGCCCATTGGAACTCGAATTTGCGAAAGTTTAATGCCATTAGGAAGAGTGTATCCGCGAACAACCTCTCCTACAGGATCTTGCAATTGTGCAATTTTTCGCACGCTTTTTGCAGAAGCTTGGATTCGCTCTTCGTCAAATTTAAGCCTGTCGAGCTTTCCAGCATCCATTCCTTTAGCTTCAGCTTCTTTAAGATCTTTTTTGTTAGCCTCAGCAATATTTGAAGCTGCATACTCTAAGGCATCTGCCATTTTTTCGAGAAGCGCATTTTTTGCGCGAGTGTCTGCATGAGCAAAATTACGCCACGCTTTGCGCGCACAATCCGCACGAGCATTCACTAAATCATCAACAGACAACGTTTCCCCCTATAGATTATTTGCCTAATCGCCAATTAATTAATAGTAAAACAAAAGCATTTATACATATGAGATTAGCACACGCCCATTCGCCCAGCACTTCAGGTACCATAATTTGATATAAGTTGTGTAAATAATTTACATAAATAATCTATGTAAGTAAAAAATATTCTCTATAAACAGACGGTTACGGAGTTATTATGGCATCAGATACAACTATTTTCCATAGCACTCGTTCGCTTAAGCCAACATGCACTTCAAAAGAAGCAATACGTAAAGGAATTGCTGAAGATGGCGGATTATTTGTAGCCGATAGCCTTGGTAGCGAGCGTTACGATATTTCTAAATTGCAAGGCAAATCGTATCAAGAAATTGCGCAAGATATTTTACAACTGTTACTGCCAGATTATACTTCAGAAGAGCTTTCTTCTTGCATTAAACTGGCATACGGCAATCAATGGGCTAATAACGCTATTACTCCACTCCAGCAGCTTGGAAACACTCGCGATTTTGTGATGGAACTTTTCCATGGTCCTACATGCGCGTTTAAAGACGTTGCTTTGCAAATGTTGCCACAATTAATGTCTCGCACTAAAACTCAACACAAAAACGAATCTGATATTGAAAAAAGCGTTATGATTCTAACTGCAACTTCTGGAGATACAGGTAAAGCTGCTTTGGCTGGTTTTGCTGATGTTCCAGGCACTTCTATGGTTACTTTTTATCCAGAAGGAAAAGTTAGCCGCGTTCAAGAATTGCAAATGACTACGCAGGTGGGCGAAAATGTGAAAGTTTGCGCAGTTCGAGGCAATTTTGACGATGCTCAAACTGGCGTAAAACAGATTTTCACCAATAGTGAGCTTAATAAAAATATTGAAGAATCTGCGAATACTGAATTGTCTTCTGCTAATTCAATAAATGTTGGACGACTCGTGCCGCAAGTCGTGTACTATTTTGCGGCTTATAAGCAACTTGTTGAGCGTAAAGCAATAGCTCTTGGAGACGAAGTTGAGTTTTGCGTACCAACCGGCAATTTTGGCGATATTCTTGCTGGATATTACGCAAAAATGCTTGGTCTTCCTGTAAAACATCTTATTGTTGCAAGCAATAGCAATAATGTTTTGTTTGATTTTTTGGTAAGCGGCACTTATAACCGTCAGCGCTCATTCCATCACACTGTTGCTCCTTCTATGGATATTTTGGTTTCTTCTAATTTGGAACGAATGCTTTATTACATGTGCGATAAAGACACGCGTTTAATACAAATGCTTATGAACGATTTACAGCAGTGGGGCGCTTTTGAGATTCCAGAAAATGTGCTTGCAAAGATTCGCTCACTGTTTGGCTGCGGTTGGGCAAATGAAGATCAAATTCGCGAAGCTATTTATGACTGCTGGAACAAGTACAAGTATGTGATCGACCCACATACTGCTTGCGGATTCTTCGTTATGCAAAATATTCCACATGACGAAAGCACACCTAGAGTATTGCTAAGCACTGCAAGCCCATACAAATTCCCTCGCGTTGTTGCTGAAGCTTTGAATATTGAGCATGTGCAAGATATGAATGATTTCAAATGCATGGACGCTCTTAGTAAAGCTACAGGAACTAAAGCTCCAAGCATGCTTAGAAATCTTGAAAATAAAACTCCACGCTTTAATGATGTTATTAATGTTGAAGATATGCCTGAGTATGTTTTAGCTCAAGCGCATAATTTCGCAAAATAATCATAAAGTTTTAAGCGAAAGAGGCTGGTTTACTTGTATAATCCAGCCTCTTTTACTATTCATTCGTTATTACTTTCGAATAAAGCTGCATACACTTCGTTAATAACGTTTAAATCATGACCTTTTCTTGCAGCTGCTGCGAAAAATCTTCGTCTTCGAACTAAAGGCTCAAGATTTCTCGTGCGCGAAGCCGTTTTGCGACCGAGTTCCCACGCTGCTTCAGTGAATACTCCAGAGTTTTGAGCAGAAGCTACATTTTGTGAAATAGCAGCAGGATCAACATTTTTACGCTGCAATTCCATTCGAGTAGCTCTAGCACCAAGAAGCCTCACTGCGCAAGAGCGAATCACCATTTGAGCGTATTGATTGTCATCAAGAAGATGCAATTCAAGCAAGCGATGAATAACCGCGTCAACAGCAACTTCCGTGTAACCTTTTTCTTTAAGCTTTTTGCGCATGTTCATCACAGAGCGAGGAGCATAATCTAAAAGCCTTAAAGCAGCTTCCCTGCAATCATCTTCACTACTATTGCAAAGTTCGTCGCTTAAATCACTTACTTTAGCGTTTTTTACATACGGCATGTTTTTTGTATTATTTTTTGCGCTTAAAAGTACTGACTTATGCGATATTTTTTTGCGAGTATGTGTCACTACACTATTACTTTCGTCATTTTCTTCAGCACGCTCTACTGGATGATCGCGAAGAAAATTCTCTACACTAATAGGCATATTGCATTCGCTTTACACTGTAATCTTATTATTACTTCGATTCGGATGACTTTTGTGCAGAATTTTTAGCTACAGAATCATCATCGAATTGATCTAGTTCAGAATCTTCAGCGAATTGATCTTCAGGATGCATTAAACCTAACGAAGCTTTGACTTTTTCGCTAATTTCTTCAGTAATAGCTGGATTATCTTTCAAGAATTTACGGACGTTTTCACGACCTTGTCCAAGCTGCTCACCTTCATAAGTAAACCAAGAACCAGATTTCTTAATAACTTCAGCTTGCAGTCCCATATCGATAACAGAACCTTCAGTCGAGATACCTTCTCCGTAAAGAACATCAAACTCAGCAGTTTTGAAAGGCGGAGCCATTTTATTCTTGACAATCTTAACTTTAGTTCGGTTGCCAACAGCTTCTTCGCCCTCTTTAATAGTAGAAACTCTGCGAATATCCATACGCACAGACGCATAGAACTTCAAAGCTTTACCACCAGTGGTAGTTTCAGGATTACCAAAGAATACGCCAATTTTTTCACGAAGCTGATTAATAAAAATAGCAGTAGTGCCAGCTTGTGACAGAGCACCAGTCATCTTACGCAACGCCTGACTCATTAAGCGAGCTTGTAAGCCCACATGACTATCTCCCATATCGCCATCGATTTCAGCTTTAGGAACTAATGCCGCTACAGAATCAACAACAATAACATCTAACGCACCAGAACGAATAAGCATATCAGCAATTTCCAATGCCTGCTCACCATTATCTGGCTGAGAAACAATAAGAGCATCCGTGTCTACTCCAAGCTTTCGCGCATAGACAGGATCCAACGCATGCTCAGCATCAATAAATGCCGCTACCCCACCATTTTTTTGAGCATTTGCAACAATATGCAAAGCAAGAGTTGTTTTACCAGAAGACTCAGGACCGTAGACTTCAACTATTCGCCCTCTAGGAACACCGCCAATCCCCAAAGCAGTGTCCAACGCTAATGAACCAGTAGGAATAACTTCTACATCTTGCATAGGTCTATCACCTAAGCGCATTGCAGAACCTTTTCCATATTGTCGTTCAACATTGGCTAAAGCAGTTTCTAACGCTGCTTGGCGACGTGGATCTGTTTTATCCGCATCAATAAGGCGATTAATACTGCCTTTACTTTTTGTTTGCGCCATGTATGCTACTCCTTTCGCATGCCGTTATGTATCGAACGACCTTAGTTCCATACTAGATTCAAGTACAAGCATTTTTGTGCAATGTGGATAAAACATTTAATCCAAGCACTTAAACACTTAACTCAGCTTAAATCATCTCGACAAACATAAGTATACTACATATGCGAACATTTGTTCGATAGCGCGTGTCTTGATTACACCCCAACTACTTACAATCTTCGACATAAGCAATCAAGTCATTAGCTATTCTCAATAACTGAAATACAGTAGATTCGCGAACTTCTTGACGACTGCCAGATAATCTCAATTCAAAAACAAAAGCAGCACTTGATGGCGCAATTTTAGTTACGCTTTGACTTTCGATTTGAGCAAAATCATAATCATAGACGTTACTCACACAGCCATTTTCAAGTTCTTTACGAGCTACATCTTTAACAGAATCCATAACATCACTAACTTGAGGCAAAAATATTCCAACATAAACTAAACCTGCTGGTTTATTACCATCAGGACCAGGACCTGCAACACCAGTTGTAGACAAGCCAATAATAGGAAAATTTGCACAACACTCACAATCTTCCTCATACATCCATCCACTGCCACGATATATTTGAGCAGCTCCAATCGCCATTTGAAAAGCAACATCCTGGTAAACCGCGCCTTCAGATTGTAAAAGATTAGAATTTACGCCAAGAATTTTGGATTTAGCATGAATATCATAAGTGACAGCAGATCCACAAAAAACTCGTGACGCACCAGGAACAGAAACAAAAGCATCAGCCAAAAGCCCGCCAGTTAACGACTCTGCTGAAGCAATATGCATTCCTTTAATAAAACTTTTTTCCAATAGATCCGCAGCTAAAGAAACTGTATTAAAACCTGAAGAATTATTCATAATACGCTCGATATGATTGTAGCTTACGATTTTCCAAAACATAAACCCTTTAGGGATAATCTATGAAAAACCGTAAGCTACAAACAAGAAGTTTAACTCGTTATATTTTATTTACTTCACAGGAGACAAAGGCACTGCATTTTTTGCATCATCAACTTGAGATTCGCTATTTGAAGAACCCTCAAAGAAAGCACTATAGACATACAAAACTGCAGAATAGAAAGCAAAGCCCAAAGAAATACCAAGCAAGCCAAAAGCAACTGCATAGTAAGAAACCATCCAAGAAGGCAATGGATTAGCATGAAGAGTTGCAACAAGAGGTGCAATAATCATTGCAATACCAATCGACTGCGTAAGAGTCTTATATTTTCCTGCAGAGGATGCAGCAATTACCCTTCCACGAACATTAACAACATAAATTCGCACAAGAGTAATGGCAATTTCGCGAATCATGAACAAGATGGTTATCCACCAATAAATTTCGCCGAAAACAGAAGCAATAATAAGCGCAGCTAAAATAAGAATTTTATCCGCAATTGGATCAAGCAACTTACCTAATTCTGTAACCTTATGATATTTACGAGCCATCCACCCGTCAAGCTTATCCGTAGAAGCAGCTACAACAAACAGCACAAACGCAGCCCAACGCAACGAAACTGAATCAAAACCCCATATACCTGCTTTCAAATATAAAACAATAAAAACAAGCGAAAGCAAAATACGGATATAAGTCACAATATTCGGAGCATAATTCCAGCCAACAAAAAATGATGACTTAGCTTTTTTCTTCATACACATAACCTTCATTCTACTGCAAAGTAAAAACTTCTAGCACATCACACAACTTGGTACTGCACATAACAATACAATATCTTATAACGAATCTGACTCACCACGAATAAAAGCCAAAACTTTTGGCAAATCTTCCGGCTGAACCAAAACTTCGCGAGCTTTAGAACCTTCAGAAGGTCCCACTACTCCTCGAGATTCAAGCAAATCCATCAATCGACCTGCCTTTGCAAAGCCAACGCGCAACTTGCGCTGAAGCATTGAAGTAGAGCCAAATTGCGAGCTAACAACAAGCTCTGCAGCCTGAAGCAACTCATCCATATCGTCGCCAATATCGCTAGTTTTAAGCTTGCTTTGAGCTTGAGCATCAGCTTTTTGAGCCATTTGCTCAATATCTTCACGATACTTTGGCTTGCGCTGCGTGCGAACATACTCAACAGCCTTACGAATTTCAGATTCACTCACCCACGAACCCTGCACACGCTGAGGCTTAGCAGCACCCATTGGAAGGAACAAAGCGTCACCTTGACCAATCAAAGTTTCCGCACCAACAGTATCGAGAATAACCCTGGAATCCGTTGCAGATGAAGTAGCAAAAGCCAAGCGAGAAGGAATATTTGCTTTAATCAGGCCTGTTACAACATCAACAGACGGACGCTGAGTAGCGAGAACTAAATGCACACCTGCAGCTCGAGCAAGCTGAGTAATACGCTGAATAGAACTTTCCACATCGTTCTTAGCAACCATCATCAAATCAGCCATCTCATCTACAACCACAAGTAAATACGGGTATGGAGCAACTTTTCGCTCAGATCCAGCCGGAGCATGAACCTTTCCTTCACGAACAGCCTTGTTGAAATCTTTAACATGACGGAAACCAAAGAATTGCAAGTCATCGTAACGAGCATCCATCTCTTTAACAACCCATTCAAGAGCCTGCGCAGCCTTCTTAGGATCTGTAATAATCGGAGTAAGCAAATGCGGAATGCCAGCATAAGCAGAAAGCTCCACGCGCTTAGGATCGACCATAATCATGCGAACTTGTTCAGGAGTTGCTCTCATAATAATCGAAGTAAGCATTGAATTAATGAAACTCGACTTACCAGAACCAGTAGCACCAGCAACAAGCAAATGCGGCATTTTATCGAGAGCTGCCGTTACGAAATGACCTTCAACATCTTTTCCAACGCCTGTAAGCATAGGATTAGGGTCATTCATAGCTTTTTGCGAGCGCAGAACATCTCCCAAATGCACAATTTCGCGGTCGACGTTTGGAATTTCAATACCAATAGCAGACTTTCCTGGGATTGGCGACAAAATACGCACATCCGTACTAGCTACAGCGTATGCAATATTTTTTTGCAAATTCGTAACTTTTTCAACTTTTACACCAGGACCAAGCTCAACCTCGTACTGCGTAACAGATGGGCCTCTAAGGAATCCAATAACGTGAGCGTCAACGTCAAACTGTTCGAAAGTAGAAGTTAACGCGCGAATAACGTTATCGTTTGCTGGAGTTCTCGCAGCATGAGGCTTGCCATGAGCTAAAAGATTCAAATCAGGGAGCTTGTAAGGTTCAGAGGAAGAATCAAAAGAAGGCTCATTATTATTGCCAGCACCACTTTCACTGCCGGCAGCATTTTCATCATCTGAATCTTCTTGATCCCTGCGATATTGATCCATACGTTCAGCTGGAATACTTGACCACGGATCGCTTGCAGATAAAGAGGAATCACTCATAGGAGCTTTTGGCAATATTTCTTCAGGAACAGGCTTTGATGAAGATGAAACACTTCTAGGTGTAAGTCGACTCGAATTATTATCAGCATTTTCAAATTGAGAATTATTTGCAGCATTATTGTCTGAAGAGCTGCTCACAGTTCTTGCTTTACGAGGTTCAACTCTTTCAGGATTATCTGCACTATTACCGTGAGAAGCAGCATGCGAAAATGCGTCATCTCCAGCATATTCGTCAAGCAATTCCCCATTATTATTGCTGTTTTTACGCTTAAAGAATGATTTAAACAGTTTCAATACAGAAGACATTTGAGAAGATCCGCTATTATTTTTAGACGATTCTTCATTGTGAGTTGGCACGCCATCTGCAAATTCCAAAGAATTGGTTTTGCTTTCAGAATTATCTTCTTCAGAGTTTCCTAAATCTTCAGAAGACTTTTTACTGTTATATTTAGCAAAAATAGTAACAACACTTTGAGCTATATCAGTTACATGAAGGTGAGCAATCATTAATATCGAAAAAATAGCAGCTACTACAAAAATAATAATTGCAAAAATACGAGAAAGACCCCACGATAGCGGAGATCCGAGCACAAATCCTAATAACCCACCTGACTTCTGTACAGTGTCTAAATTAAACGCTTTTCCGCGAGGTGCAGAAGAAATATCAAGAATTGAGCAAACAGACAACAATAGAATAATAAATCCGCTAATAACACGAGGATTACCAGAGCCAGCTCCACTGTTACGCATCAACCTAAAAGCAACAACGCTTAACCACACAGGCAGAACAACGCTCATAATTCCAAGCAAACTAGAAGACACAAAATGGAGACCTACTCCAATAAATCCACTAACTCTAAACCATTCTGATGCGCAGAACAAAATCGCAAGAACAAGCATAACGAAGCACAAACCATCCCTGCGATATGCCTCATCGTATTCTCCAACACCAAAAAACGAGCGCACTAACTTTCCTAAAGTTCTAGGCACAAACAGGAAAATTGTCTCCCACAATGGTTCACTAGGTGAAGCCTTACCAGCCATAAATACTCCTTCTGTGCATTACTTCATTGCGCACGCACAATTTAAGTCGGGAAACACCCTAACCATATCAGTTTACCCTATGTACTGTTTGGCTTGAAGGGTTACAAAACTAACAAAAAACGGCTGGTCAATTACCAGCCGTTTAAGTGGGGTGGCTAACGCGGCTTGAACGCGCGACCTTCTGAACCACAATCAGATGCTCTACCGACTGAGCTATAGCCACCATGCGCGTGAAAACATACATAATCACACAACAAAGGGATACTATACACGATTTTCTAGATTTCCGCCAGAGCAACACACTTCGGCGCGTCGTAGTAGCAACATCAATTATTCGACAATGGCAAATGCAACAATGGGTGTATGAGTTTTTCTGAGCAAAATCAACGCATTTTTGGCGTAACTGCAAACAGCAACAACACGACAGCACTTCTTCTTGGCTCAGGCGAGCTTGGCAAGGAAATTGCGATTGAGCTTATGCGATTAGGCGTGCGAGTATGCGCTGCCGATAGCTACAAAAACGCTCCTGCAATGCAAATAGCTCACGAATACCACGTGCTAGATATGTCGAATCCGCAAGAATTGCAAGAACTTATTTCCAATGTGAATCCTGACATTATTATCCCAGAAGTTGAAGCTATTGCTACTGAAGTTTTGAAAGATGCTGCTAAAAAGAATATTCAAGTTGCTCCTAGCTCAGATATTGCCGCGATTGCAATGGATCGCGAGCGCTTGCGTAGAATTGCGCACGAAGATTTAGGACTGCCTACTACACCGTATTGTTTCGCTTCATCTTATGAAGAGTTAGAGGATGGAGCTAAAAAAGTTGGCTATCCTTGTGTAGTTAAACCTGTTATGAGCTCTTCTGGTCATGGTCAGTCAATAGTTCGTAGTTCTGAAAATTTGCTCGCAGCTTGGAATGAAGCTCAGCATGGCAGGCGTGCAGCAGCTGGGCATGAAAATGAGTGTTCACGCGTTATTGTTGAAGCTTTAGCTCCGCTTGATTATGAGCTTACAGTACTTACAATAAGCTCTTGCGCAGGAATTACTACTTGTGAGCCGATCGCTCAGTGTCAGCAAGACGGAGACTATAGAGAATCTTGGCAGCCTGCAAATATTCCTGAATCGATCCGCACTAATGCGAAAGATATTGCAAAGCGTGCTGTAGAAGGTTTGACTGATATTGCGCAAGAAGCTGGCGAAACAGGTTGGGGCATTTATGGAGTCGAACTATTTGTATTAAAAGATGGCTCACTGTTATTTAACGAGCTTTCACCTCGCCCACACGATACTGGCATGGTAACTATGATTTCACAGCACTACAGTGAATTCGCATTACACGCATTGGCTATTTTGGGAGTCCCAATTACAGCTAACTATACTGAACTTTCTTTGAAAAATAATGAAGTTGCAGCAAGTCACGCCATTGTTATTAAAGCGGAAGGATCTGTTGGATTTACGAATATTGCTCAAGCTTTGCAATCTGGCGAAAATCATCGATGCAACTTGCGTATTTTTGCTAAGCCTTCTGTACATGGTCACAGACGAATGGCAGTTTCTTTAGCTACTGGATTAACGCAGGAAGAAGCTAGAGAAAATGCGACACGCATCGCTATGTCGCTAAAAACTATACAAACGAATGCTTAGATACATTGAAAATTAAGGCATAAGAGTTAAAAAAGATAATAATTTACAGTATGTACGAAGGGAAATTTTGTAGGTAACAATTGTTACGCTAATCGTGCTGGCAAAGGTCAGGTAAACCTACAAATATTGTTGGTTTGCGCCTACAACTGTGAATGCACATAAGAGAGGGCATATCATGGAAAAACTTGAGAAGTTGTACGAAGGCAAAGCCAAAAAACTGTATGCTACCGATGACACCAATGTGCTATGGGTTGAATACATGAACCAGGCAACAGCTGGTAACGGTCTGAAGAAAGCTCAGATTGCAGGTAAAGGCAGTTTAAATAACCGGATTACTTCGTTACTATTCCATTTACTTGAGGCGCGCGGCGTAAAAAGCCACTTCCTCGGACGAATTTCCGATACTGAACAACTTGTAAAGCGTATGCGCATGTTCCCACTGGAAATTATTATGCGAAATACTGCTGCAGGTTCTTTTGCAAAACGTTATAACGTTAAAGAAGGAACACCTTTAAAGAAGCCATTGTTGGAGTTCTGCGTAAAGTCCGACGAGCTTGGTGATCCATTTATCAATCCAGAAGGCGTTGTAGCTCTTGGATTAGCAACAGATGAAGAAATGACGGAAGTCACTCGTCAAGCTCATGCTGTTAACAATGCTTTGTTGGATATTTTCTCCAAGATTGATGTTCAGCTTGTTGACTTCAAGATTGAAGAGGGCGTAGACGCGCAAGGTAATATTCTTCTCGCTGATGAAATAACTCCTGATACTTGCAGACTTTGGGATAAGCGCAATGCTGGTACGAATGAGGTAAGCCATTTGGACAAGGACTTGTTCAGACGCGATTTAGGCGACATCATTCCTGCTTATGAAGAGATTTACGATAGGCTTGCATCTTTAGCTCAAAGCGAAGGCTTGGATGTCTCTGTGCGCAAACCTGACGATTGCGTAGAACGATAATGATTGTTGTGGCTCGTACCTTTAGGGGTGCGAGCCACATGCATTCTTAATGTGATTTTGAATAATTTAATATTTATAATTTAAAACCAATACAACAATAAACACTGCATTCATACCGCACATTCAACAAGGTAGGTTTCTCGTGGTATTTCGCGTATATGTGGAAAAACGCACTGGTTTTGACGTTCAAGCGCAACAGCTTTTACATGAGCTTAGGGAGATTCTTGGCATAAGCGCGATTACTTCCGCAAGAATTATTAACCGTTATGACGTTGAAGGTATCAGCAAAGATTTATTCGACAATGCTGTGCAAACAGTATTAAGCGAACCTCCAGTTGATAATACTTACGATTACTTGCCTATTGAAACCGACGAGCACGTATTTGCTGTAGAATTTTTGCCTGGTCAATTCGATCAGCGTGCGCAATCTGCTAGCGAATGCATTCAACTTATTAGTCAAGGCGAACGTCCAACAGTGCGCACTGCTAGAGTAATCGCTTTAAAAGGTGATCTTGACGAAAAAGCACTAAACGATATTAAACACTACGTTATTAATCCTGTTGAAGCGCGAGAAGCTTCACTTGATGAGGTAAAAAGTTTACAGCGAGAAGCAGTTGTACCATCTGATGTAGAAGTAATTAGCTCATTTAACGATTTAGACGAAGCTGGATTACAAGACTTTATTAATACTCGCGGTTTGGCAATGGATTTGGCTGACGCAAAGTTCTGCCAGAAGTATTTCTGTGAAGAACATAGAAATCCTACTATTACAGAAATTCGCGTTATTGATACGTACTGGTCCGACCACTGCCGTCACACGACTTTTGGCACCGAGCTTACAGATATTTCTATTGACGATAACACTGTTCAAGAAGCGTTTAGCCGTTATCTTGATTTGCGAAAAGAACTAAATCGCGAAAATAAGCCTGTTTGCCTTATGGATATGGCAACTATTGGCGCAAAATACTTAAAGCATACTGGCGAGCTTAAAAATTTGGACGAGTCAGAAGAAATCAACGCTTGCACAGTAAAAGTTAAAGTGGACGTAAACGGTCACGACGAAGATTGGCTATTCCTGTTTAAAAACGAAACACATAATCATCCTACAGAGATTGAGCCTTTCGGTGGAGCTGCAACGTGCATTGGTGGCTGCATCCGCGATCCTCTTTCTGGACGCTCTTACGTGTATCAAGCAATGCGCGTAACTGGTGCTGCAGATCCACGCACGCCTATTAGCGAGACTTTAAACGGTAAGCTTCCACAGCGAAAAATCGTAACTTCTGCCGCCGCAGGATACTCTTCTTACGGAAATCAAATTGGTTTAGCTACTGGCGAAGTGCATGAACTTTATCATCCGGGTTATGTTGCAAAACGTATGGAGGTTGGTGCGGTTGTTGCCGCTACCCCAGCCGACCATGTGCGCAGAGAAACTCCAGCTCCTGGCGATGTGATTATTCTTCTTGGTGGACGCACTGGCAGAGATGGCATTGGTGGTGCTACCGGCGCTTCTAAAGCTCAAGATGTTGAAAGTATTGAAGAGTGCGGAGCTGAAGTTCAAAAAGGTAATGCTCCTATTGAGCGAAAACTCCAACGACTTTTCCGACGCAAGGATGCTTGCCAACTTATTAAGCGTTGCAACGATTTTGGCGCTGGCGGCGTTTCTGTCGCAACTGGCGAAATTGCCGACGGCTTAACTATTAATCTCGACAAAGTTTCTAAAAAGTATGAAGGTCTCGATGGCACTGAGCTTGCTATTTCTGAATCTCAAGAGCGCATGGCTGTCGACGTTGCGTCAAGTGATGCTGAAGAATTTTTGAAGTATGCTCGTGAAGAAAATCTTGAAGCAGAAATAATAGCGACTGTTACTGAAGAAGCGCGAATGCGAATGACTTGGCGTGGAAAAACCATTGTTGACTTAAGCAGAGCATTCTTAGCTTCTAATGGCGCTCCAAAACAGCAGATACTGCATATTGAAAGTGGAGAATCTTACGAAACTCCATGGCAGAATCAGTCAAATTTGCCGTTAGAAAAGCGCATGCATAACTTAGTTTCGGATATTAATATTGCTTCAAATAAAGGCTTATCTGAACGATTTGATTCTACTATTGGCGCTGCTACTGTGCTTATGCCTTTTGGCGGTCGCCGTCAGCTTACTCCTGCTCAAGCTATGGTTGCTAAATTCCCAGTATTTGGCGAAACAAACACAGCTTCCGCAATGGCTTGGGGCTTTAATCCGTATTTAATGGAAAAAAACCAATTCACTGGTGCCTATGTTGCTGTTGTTGAATCATTGGCAAAGCTAGCAGCTAGCGGTTTCACGCGCGAACGTGCTTACTTGAGTTTGCAAGAATATTTTGGCAAGCCTCACGATATTCCAGAGCGTTGGGGAAAGCCAGCTGCAGCAGTTCTTGGTGCTTTAAGTGCACAGCTTGATTTTGGAGTTGGTGCTATTGGCGGCAAAGATTCTATGAGCGGCAGTTTTGAGAATCTGGATGTGCCACCAACTTTGATTTCGTTTGCTGTTTCTACCGGAGACGCACGTTTAACTGTTTCACCTGAATTTAAGGGTGTAAATCATAAAGTTATACGTATTGCTCCAAAGTATAAATCCGACGGAATCACTCCAGAAAAAGAAAGCTTCCTGAAAGCACTAGAAATTGTAGAAAATATTACGAAAAACAAGCAAGCTCTTGCTATATCCACTCCTGGCTACGGTGCTAGCGCAGAAAGCTTATTCAAAATGACGCTTGGAAATCATATTGGTCTTAAATTATTCAACAATTTAAGCGACGATGATTTATTTAAGCCAGCATATGGAAGCTTCTACGTTGAACTCAAGGAAGACGCTGAAGTTCCATCTTTAGCTAATACAAGCTTGGTTGACGTTGAGATTGTTGGCGAAACAACTGAAAATTACGCAATTACTTCATCAAATAGCGAAGAAATTGATTTAAGTGATTTGCAAAAGGTTTGGGAAAGCGAACTTTCCTCAATCTTCCCGTACAAAAAGCCTGGCGAGATTGTAGAAACTATTAATAACAAAACTAATGTTTCTACTACAAATCACATGCACATAGGAAAACTAAAGCCGCTTTCGCATCCTCGCGTTATTATCCCGGTTTTCCCTGGAAATAATTGCGAATACGATACGCAAGCTGCTTTTGAAAAAGCTGGAGCAGACGCTCATACGCTTATTATTAATAATTTAAGCGCAAAAGATATTGCACAATCAGCTGAGAAATTGGTTGAAGAGATTAAAAAGAGTCAAATTGTAATGATTCCGGGAGGCTTCTCCGGAGGCGATGAGCCGGACGGTTCTGCGAAATTCATTACAGCATTCTTTAGGAATCCAGCAGTAACAGACGCAGTTCGTGACTTGCTTAATAATCGTGACGGTTTAATGCTTGGAATTTGCAATGGCTTCCAAGCGCTTATTAAGCTGGGCTTGGTTCCTTTTGGAGATATTGTTCCTATGGATTCTAACTGCCCAACTCTTACCTACAACACTATTGGCAGACACCAAAGTAGGATTGTTCGCACTAGAGTTGCTTCAAATCTTTCACCATGGTTAGCAAATACGCAAGTTGGAGACATGCATACTGTTGCAATTTCTCATGGAGAAGGTCGCTTTATTGCTACTAACGAAGTTATGGAAAAGCTTATTAAAAACGGTCAAATAGCTACACAATATGTTGACAGCAATGGCGTACCAAGTATGAGCTTAAACGTAAATCCTAACGGCTCAATGATGTCAGTAGAAGGTATTACAAGCCCAGACGGTCGAGTTTTTGGAAAAATGGGACATTGCGAGCGCGCAGGTCGTGACTTGTATGTCAATATTCCTGATTTCCATGAGCAACCATTGTTTGAAGCTGGCGTTGAATATTTCACTGCATGAGCTTTAGTTTACAGTTGCAAAACTTGTATCAAAATAACTACAAATTCGACGATTACAATCATCGATTATTAGGGGGTATGAATGTCTGCAGAACTTGAAGATATTCACGAAGAATGCGGCGTATTTGGTGTGTGGGGTCATCAAGATGCAGCTAGGCTGACATATTTTGGACTTCATGCGCTACAGCATCGAGGACAAGAAGGTGCCGGCATTGTATCTAACGACAATGGCAAACTGCATGGGTATCGCGGATTGGGATTGCTAACTCAAGTATTTAGCAATGAACAAGTTATGGATCGTCTTACTGGAAACCGGGCTATCGGTCACGTGCGATATGCTACTGCAGGTTCTGGAAGCGTTGATAACATTCAGCCTTTCCTATTCCGTTTCCACGATGGAGACGTAGCTCTTGCTCATAACGGAAATTTGACAAATTGCACTAGCCTACGTAATTCCTTGGAAGATAAAGGCTCAATATTCCATTCAAATTCTGATACTGAAATATTGATGCATTTGATTCGCCACTCTAGTAAAGCAACTTTTATGGATCGCCTAAAAGAAGCTTTACAAACTGTTCATGGCGGTTTTGCTTACTTATTGCTTACTCAAGACGCATTAATCGGAGCAACTGATCCAAATGGTTTCCGCCCTCTTTCGCTTGGTCGTATGAAGAACGGCGCGTACGTGCTTGCTTCTGAAACTTGTGCGCTTGATATTGTGCGAGCAGAGTTTATTCGCGATATTGAGCCTGGCGAAATCATTGTTATTAATGACGATGGCTACACTATTGAGCAATATACAAAGCACGTGCAGCATGCAGTATGCTCAATGGAATTTATTTATTTCGCTCGCCCAGATTCTAATATTTACGGTATTAATGTTCATTCTGTACGAAAGCGCATGGGTGCACGTTTGGCTAAAGAATCTCCTGTTGAAGCAGATATGGTTATTGGAGTTCCTAATTCTTCACTTTCTGCTGCTGCAGGATACGCTGAAACAAGCGGAATTCCAAACGAAATGGGATTGATTAAAAACCAGTATGTTGCACGCACTTTTATTCAACCGACGCAAGAATTACGCGAGCAAGGCGTTCGTATGAAACTTTCTGCTGTTCGTGGTGTAGTTGCAGGAAAACGCGTTATCGTTATTGACGATTCGATTGTTCGCGGAACTACTTCTAAGCGCATTGTGCAATTGCTTCGAGAAGCTGGCGCTAAAGAAGTGCATATGCGTATTTCTTCCCCTCCGCTTAAATATCCTTGCTTCTACGGTATCGATATTCAAACTACGAAGGAACTTATTGCAGCAAAGCATTCAGTTGAAGAAATTCGTGAGTATATCGATGCTGATTCCTTAGCATTTTTGTCTTTAGATGGATTAGTCGAGTCGATTGGATTAAAAAAGCCCGCTCCTTATGGCGGTTTGTGCGTTGCTTACTTTAATGGCGACTACCCTACTGCACTAGACGATTATGGCGAAGAATTCTTGGCTTCACTTACTCCTGAAGAACGCGAACATTTGCAAGAAGTAAGGAAGCACAGTAAATATTCACACGAAAATCTTATATAACTTAATAACTTGATTATTTATTAATTAAATTGTTCATTGCAATTTATAAATAAAACTTAAGAAAATACTTATAACATTGTTACGAAAGGAACCAATATGCCACACGCATATGAAGAAGCTGGCGTAAGCGTAGAAGCAGGATACGAAGTAGTACGTCGTATTAAATCTCATGTAAATCGCACAAAGCGCCCAGGCGTTGTAGGTGGCATTGGCGGATTTGGCGGCTTATTTGATTTGGCATCTCTTGGTTACAAAGAGCCAGTGCTGATTTCTGGCACGGATGGCGTTGGAACCAAGCTTGTGATTGCAAAAATGATGAATAAGCATAACACTATTGGCATTGATTGCGTTGCAATGTGCGTAAACGATATTGCAGCTCAAGGTGCCGAGCCGCTTTTCTTCCTCGATTATATTGCATGCGGAAAAAACAATCCTGAAATACTTGAGCAGGTAGTTTCAGGCGTTGCAGATGGTTGCGTGCAATCAGAAGCAGGTTTAATTGGCGGCGAAACTGCTGAAATGCCTGGAATGTATGACGAAGACGAGTACGATCTTGCAGGTTTTGCAGTAGGCGTTGCAGAACGTTCGAATATTGTTGATGGATCCACTATTACTGCCGGCGACGTGCTTATCGGACTTCCTTCTTCAGGAGTTCATTCAAATGGATTCTCTCTTGTTCGCAAAGCTTTGTTTGAAGAAGCAGGTTTTAGCGTTGACACCAAGCTAGATGAGCTTAATGGCAAAACACTTGGCGAAGTTCTTCTTGAACCTACTCGAATCTACGTAAAAGCTTTAAAGCCACTTTTTGCAGAACATCTTATTAAGGGAGTTGCTCATATTACAGGCGGCGGATTTATTGAAAATGTTCCACGCATGTACGCAGATGATTTGGCTGCAAAAATTGATACCACTAGCTGGAGCGTTCCACCTATTTTTGGAGTTATTGAAAAAGCTGGAAAAGTTGCTCACGCTGAAATGTTCAACGTTTTTAATATGGGTATTGGCATGGTTTTGGCAGTTGACGAAAACAAAGCAGACGAGGCAATGCGAATACTAAAAGAGCATAACGAAACCGCTTATATTATTGGCAAAATGGCTAAGCGCGAAAACGTTGCAGTCGAATTGTTGTAATCCACAAAACAGCAAAATTTTAAAGCAATAAAGGATCAAAAATGAAAGTTTTAGTAGTTGGTTCTGGCGCTCGCGAACATGCTATTGCACACGCGCTACTTAAAGGAGAAAGCGTTGAAGAAGTAACTGTTGCTCCTGGAAATCCTGGTATTGCAGCAGATGGCATTCAAACTGCAAACATAAGTCAATCAGATCATGACGCTCTTATTAAGTTCGTTAAAGACAATAACTACGATTTTGCGTTCATTGGTCCTGAAGTTCCCCTTATGAATGGCATTGTTGACGATTTTGAAGCGCATGGAATTGCCGCTTTTGGTCCAAACAAAGCCGCAGCTCAAATTGAAGGCTCTAAAGATTTCGCAAAAAAGCTTATGGCTCGTCACAACGTTCCAACTGCCTCCTACAAAACATTTGACGCTTTGGAGCCGGCACGCGCATACGTTCTTGAGCATGGTGCTCCAATTGTTATTAAAGCGGATGGTTTGGCTGCTGGAAAAGGCGTTACTGTTGCTATGGATGAGCAAACAGCAGTTGATGCTTTGGATGATATCTTCGTAGATCATCGTTTTGGTCAAGCTGGAGCAAAAGTTGTTATTGAAGAATTTTTGCAAGGTCAAGAGTTTTCGCTTATGAGTTTTGTAAGCGGAACTGATTTTTGGGTTATGCCTATTTCTCAAGATCACAAGCGTGCTTATGACGGAGACAAAGGACCAAATACTGGAGGCATGGGAGCTTATAGCCCTGTGCCGCAAATTAGCGACGAAACAGTTCAGCGTGCTATCGACGAAATTGTGCGCCCAACTGTTGAAGGACTAGCTAAAGAGGGTACGCCTTTTACCGGCGTGCTTTATGCTGGCTTAATTGATACAGCAACAGGTCCTAAAGTTATTGAGTTTAATGCTCGCTTTGGAGACCCAGAAACAGAAGTTGTGCTTCCTCGCCTTACTTCAGATTTTGGTGAAGCTATATGGAATATTTTGCGACATAAAAGCCCAACTTTTACTTGGAAAAATAACGGTGTTACGCTCGGCGTAATTATTGCAAGCGAAGGCTACCCTGGCACTTTAGTTACTGGAACTCCTCTTCCTCAAATTCCTGTTGACGAAAATCAAGGTCAACACGTGTATTATGCAGGAGTAAAAAGCGATGAAGAAAGCGGCAAACTTCTTACTTCTTCAGGTAGAGTAGCTCTTGTGCAAGTGCATGGAGATGACGTAAAAGACGCTCAAAACAACGTCTACAGCATATTAAATAAGCTTAATCTTCCACACATGTTCTTTAGGCATGATATCGCATCTAAAGCCTTAAAATAGTTTGTTAATTGATATAGTTTTCATTAACAAATTGCAAATCAATAAGCCCCTCGCTATTTGAAACATACTATGTATCAAATACAAACGAGGGGCATTGTAATAATCAAACTAGCTTTTAGCGCGGTAATTTCAGAAAATCAGTATTACGCAAATAATGCTTTCCAGCAGTAATATCGTATTGTATTAAGCGATAGTCATGAAGAAGTTGACGTGACTTCTTATCCATCTTAGACAAAATCATAGGATTACCATCGTTATCCAAATAAATTGATTGTCCCTCAGGAATTCTATCCCAGCCTTGAATAGTATTTACAACAGGAGGCTCCATAGCGCTCACATGCTCATGTAAACAAGTTAAGAAAGCAAGATACGGAGAAACTTTAGCGTTCATATGTAAAGCAGCCTGAGAAATAAAGAAGTTAGGTGAAGAATACTTATTAGTACGATCTACATCTTTACTTGTATTAGAATGCTCTACATTTTTGTTTGAAGATTTTTTCTCACTACGCTCTTTACGCTCCAAAGCAACTTTATTTGACCAAATAAAATAATCAGTCAAATGCAAAGACAATGAATTCTTTTCATCTGAACTTGCAGTGCCGTAAATTCCTGGCAAATGGTCACCATAAAACATAACAGTAATAGGCTTATTTAGTTTATCTAAACTCTTCAAAAACGCTTGTGTTGCCTCATCAGTGTGCTGCACACCCTTAGCATACGTTTCAATAGAAGTTTTTTCATCATCACCAAGATCAGCGGCACCATCTTTAGAAGACACTTCGAATTCATTATTCGCATACCAATCCCTATAAGGCATATGGTTTTGCATAGTAACAATTTGTACGAACCTAGGTTGCTTATGCTCTTTAATCTTTTCTAACGCACTCTTATATGCTGATGCGTCAGAAACATACGGTGATTTATCTATAACATCACGGTGAGCAATAACATCAGGTCCTTGCAATGCGTAGAACTTACTAAATCCAAACTTTTTGTAATTAGTAGCGCGCAAATACATGCTCGGCTCATACGGGTGGAAAGCTATAGATTTAATAGAATTACGAGAATCATCCCAATATTGATTAATAGTTGGAGACCATTGAGCATTAGGAACCAACTGCTGATACGGACTCGTCATTGAAGGATCAAAATTAGCCATGCTCAAACCAGTTAAAGACATGTACTCTAGATTTGCAGTACCGCCACCATAACCAGAAGAAAGCATCAAACCACTATCCGTATGCTTCTTTAAATTGCTAATAAATGGTATTGGATTCTTGTTCAACTTCAAACCAGGAACACGAGTAGGATCAGAGAACGATTCAGACAAGATAAGAATAAAAGTATTATCGTTCATATTTGTTGTACGAGAACGATTTATACGTTTAGCTTCATCGTTATAACGCTTGTATACAGCCTTCATAGTTTCTTCACTGTAATCAGCCGGCCTATCCATAATTTTAGGATTTACATTACGCAAAAATGCCACAATAGCACCATTGCGTTGAGCGTCATAAACAGAATCCCACATAGCAGGACTGTCACCAAGCATTTTAGAAAAAACATTAGCCGAAGAGTCAACTGTGCCAACGCCGCCAATATACCAGCTTAAATTCCCTATTAAAATCAACGCAATTGCAACACGAATACCAGCAGAATAACGCCAATCTTTAAATCGCACAATCTTTCCATGATTTGTATCAAATATGTGTAAGCAAACAGTTGTAACTAAAAGCAAAATAAAAACGCCTAAAGCAACACCAATGACCATAGGAGCATTATCTGGCAAAAATGAAGCGACATTACCAGTGTTACTTTTTAAAAAGTTTAAGTCCGCAGGAAGAATAGTTTCATAACGAACATTTACTTTCATATATTCAATAACAGCAATAAGCAATGAAACACTTAGAATTATTGCACTTGATATCCAAAATCGGTTACTAATCAAAAGAATTAAACCGTATATCATCGCAACAACGAGCGCACTAAGAACAATAACGAAATTAAGTTCTTTCCAGGTTTTAGTTATTAATCCCCAACGTCCACCAGACATTGCAGAAGTCATCTCAACTCTTCCAGCGCGCTGCACACCCATTTGCACAATAATTACCGACATGCCGTCAATAACAAAGAAAAGAAATGCATACAGCCAATACGGAACTTTCAAGCGCAAAAATGACTTCATACTATCCTCAATAAATCACACACGTACTAATTATTACTAATAATGTGCAAGTCTACTTATTGCTATCGTCATAAATTTTTAACAATGCATTGAAACAAGAAAAAATAGCAATTTTAATACTTAGGACTGATTACAATATATGTTTCGATATTTATTATTTAAATAGAATAAATAATAAAAAATAAAACAAATATTGAGGAAAATTTCAGATACTAGCATTACATTACTAGGTTGGGCAATTACTGTGCGTATATGTCGCTTAGATTAGTAACTGGTACGCAAATTAGACTAGAAAGTATAGGAGTCAAACATGCTGCAATTGGCAAAAGTGAGTCTTTTGCAAGGATGGCTACCAGTAAGCCTTTTTAGCGTAAATGGTATTTCTTTAGTCTTGTTGCTTTTTATGAAAACAAAACGCGGCAAGAAAATGTTCCACTTACTAATACAACTTGCAATAGGTGTCATAACATTTTTTGTCGGTGGAATAATTGCTTGGCTTATTTCTGACGTGTTTCTTGTATTCGAAGTAAGTCTTGGATGGCTCGTTATTTTTTCTATTGCATGCGGCTTCGGGCTTATAGGTTTTGCAGCAACAGCATTTGTTTTCTTACACAAATGGAGAAAACTAGTTGCAGTAATAGCTATTATCTTGACGTTAGCAAGCACAGCTCTTCATGTAGACATGATTTATGGGGAATACACGACAATAGGTTCAATATTTGGAATGGGCGGTTTTCCAAAACTAGAAGTTAATAAGCAAAAATCCGCATCCTCTAGTATTAAACAATGGAGAGAGTTAGCAGCACAACAAAAACTGCCAAAACTGCCTAAAAAAGGTATTGTTCGTTCAGTTTATATCCCTAACACTGCTTCACATTTCAATGCCAGAATAGCAAACGTATACTTGCCACCTGCTGCACTTGTTAAAAAACCACCAAAACTGCCAGTTATGGTCATGTTTGCAGGACAACCTGGTAGCCCTAATCACTTTTTTGCAGCAAGCGATATTGCAAATACTTTAGACAATTACGCGAAAAATCACTACGGTCTTGCACCTATTGTTGTAGCCCCTGACCAAAATGGTAAATCTTCGCATAATTCTCTGTGTGCGGATACACATGTGTTCGGCAAAGCAGAAACATATTTAATTAATGATGTTCCTAAATGGATACGCAAACATTTGCCAGTAAGCAAAGATCCTAAAATGTGGCTTATGGGCGGCTTCTCACAAGGAGGCACTTGCTCAACGCAACTAGTTCCATCTCACCCTGATATATTTGGAAACATTTTTTCTGCCGGAGGGGAACTAGAACCAACATATAAGAATCGCCAAGAAACAATTAATCATTATTTCAATGGAAACACATCAGAATATGAGCGACATGTACCTAGCGTGATAATGCGTAAAAATGCTCCTTTGAAACAAAATTATTACGCTATTGCGGGCTCATGGGATACTAAATCTCAAGCGAATCAGGCAACCATCGCACTAAGCGCACATCGCGCTGGAATGAATGTTATAACCATGCTTTCTCAAGGCAATGGTCATGATTGGCACACAGTAAAAGCTGGATTAAAAATAGCAATTGATCAATTCTGCAAAAAAACAGGTATTTCAAGCACTGCACCAAAACTTAATACCTACCAAAATGTACAAATTCTTATCAACCAGCAAGTGAATCGAGACTAATATGATGCTGTCTTTCTTTCATAAACGTTGTAAGAAAAATGATTCTGATTCTAAACATTCAGCAATTCGGCATACAAAAATATTGATGCACGATTTCATAACCTGGATGCAACATAAAGTTTTTGCATTAACGCTTACATGCATTTTTATTGTTATAAATTGCATACACTGGCTCGTATTAGCACTTATGCATTTTTATACTTATGGCACAAGCGCTACTCTTGCACAATTGTTTATGCGACATCATCATTCAAAAGGTCCAAGCCTATTCTTCGGGCACGGAAACGTCACAGAGCTGCTGATAAAAGTGTGCCATTCGCTTATTTTCGTAAATAATATGCCATCTCTTATGGTTAATTGTTTACTTGTTGCCGTACTTATTGGCGTTGCAGAAACTCGTATAAGTAGACTTAATATTATTTATATTGCAATATTTAGCACACTTGTTGGCATAATTGTAGGATTAACAATCATAGGTAATCTTTCAATCATTATTCGAAACATGCATTGGATTACCAAGATTCCTATTCGACTATCTCCATTCACACTGTTTATTGGCGCTTTTATGGCTTCTGCATCTTACGAATCTATTTTGTGGCGCAGAAGAACTTTAGTAATTGGATACGCTACTACTTCAGCAATGCTTCTTTATAGTGGAAATCCAGGCGATTATTGCACTATTATTGCAGCCCTTACAGGACACATCATCGGCAATATTATGAGCAAAACAAAAGGCGTTAGACGAAGTGTAAACTGGTGGGAAGGTACAGATTACGAAATTCGTAGGCTTTTTGCAGTAGCTCAGAGCATTATTGCATTAGGTCCAGTGTTGGCATTATCTTCACGCTCTCACGCAGGAATTCTTACTACTCTTGGTTTGTTTATGTCACCGCAACTAGGCTCTAAGACATGGCTTACGCGATGCATGACAAATTACAGCACAAATAATTGTTTTCTTCATTCAGGTCTACATCACGCTGCAATTGGCGAATTATGGATTCGCATTCTATTACCAAGCATCACACTGATGATTATTGCGTGGGGAATGTTACGAGGGCGTAGACTAGCTGCATTAACTTCTATATTTATAAACGCACTGACTGTGCTATATGCAGGAATGTATTTCACTGTTTTGCCTTTAATTGCCACAAAACAAAATATTTTGGAACATCAACATAATGCTGTTGCTGTTGCTTTTATGCTTACCGCTCTCCCACCATTATTGCTTACTATTTTGTTGATAATTAATTTAAAGCATTTTTCTGTTCATACGAGCAAACTACAGGCACGTTTGGGACTAATAGCAATTTTTATAGCATTGTATATAACTGGTGCTGGATATGTTGCTTTTGGTCTTATGATACCTGAAGAATTTACTCCATCTGCTGATATTTACCACTTATTGCGAGATTTACCAGGGCGCTGGATGCCTATGGGATTTGGAAACAGATCTAACGCAATGCTTCGCACTGAAACACCCCTATCTTCTTTACTAGCACAAAGCGTGGGCGTGATATTCTGGACAATATTGTTTATTGTCTGCTTTACGTGGTTCAGCAGCAGCATCTCTACAAGCGAAAACGATAGAAAAAAAGCAAGCTCATTAGTAGAACTTGGTGGAAACACAATGAGCTTTATGACGACTTGGGCGAATAACCATTATTGGTTCTCTCAAAGCGGGCAATCTGCAATTGCCTATAGACTAAATTACGGTATTGCGCTCACTCTTACAGAACCTTTTGGAGATGAAAAAGAGTATTCACAAGATATTCGAGGATTTATTAAATTCTGCGAACAAAATTCGTGGTCTCCAGCATTCTATGCTGTGCACGATAAAACGCGTCAAGAACTAGAAAAACTTGGATTTACTTCTATTAAAGTCGGAACAGACATGCTAGTAGACCCTAATACTTGGCAGACGCGAGGGAAAAAATGGCAAGATATTCGTACAGCTATAAACAAAGCAAAACGAGATGGAATTGCCGACGTACTTACAACTTATAACGAAGCCTCTTGGGACGTACGGCAACAAATTGTAGAAATTTCAGAAGAATGGGCAGAGTTAAAAGCTCTTCCAGAAATGAAATTTACTCTCGGAGGACTTGACGAACTTCAAGATAGCCGCGTCAAAATTTTATACGCTATTAATGAAGACGGCAGGGTACTTGGAGTAACAAGCTGGATGCCAACGTATAGAAATAATCGAATTATTGGTTGGACACTTGATTTTATGCGTCACCGCACAGATAGTCCTAATGGGATTATGGAATTATTAATTGCTAGAATGGCAGAACGTTTAAGAGATGAAGGATTAGAAAACCCAGACTGTTCTGTAGAATTTATGAGCCTTTCTGCAGCACCTCTAGCTGGCATAAACGAAGACATATTGAACGAAAATGGTCAAAAATCTTCTAACGTTATTAATCATGCGCTAGAAATGATGTCTGACATTTTGGAACCAGCTTATGGGTTCAAATCGCTATATTTCTTCAAGAAAAAATTCCAGCCATCCGCAAGTTCCGTATATGTTTGCTATATGGATTCTGCAAAATTAGCTCAGATTTCACTAGCTGTAACTCACGCCTATTTACCGGAAGCTAATCCTAAACAAATACTAGAAATGGTAAAATCGTTGCGACCAAAAAGCAATGAAGCGAACAAATAATTTGTTAAGTTTTAGATAAACTTCGGCGAGTTCTCCCTAGTGTTGCGTAAAGTAACAAGTGCACGTCAGGGAGGTTCATCGTGTCAGAAGTAAAGCCAACCGTCGCTGTCGTAATGGGATCCTCAAGTGATTGGGAAACCATGCGTCATGCTTGTGAAATTCTAGATAAATTCCAAGTTCCGTATATGAAACGAGTTATTTCCGCACATCGTACACCGGAATTAATGGCAGATTTTGCGCATAATGCTCGCTCAAACGGTTTCCACATTATTATTGCTGGAGCCGGCGGAGCCGCCCACTTGCCTGGCATGATTGCGGCACAAACCACGCTTCCTGTTATTGGAGTGCCAGTACGCTCGCATGCGCTATCAGGCTGGGATTCATTGCTTTCAATAGTACAAATGCCAGGAGGTATTCCTGTTGCAACTACTGCAGTTGGAAACTCTGGTGCGACAAATGCTGGATTGCTTGCTGTAAGCATTTTAAGTACAACTGATAATCGTCTTGCTAAAGAACTAGCAGAATATCGCAATGAACTAAAAGAAAAAGTCGAGGAATCAAATGCCAACCTTATCTGAAGTAACTAATGGCGCTGTTGAACGTTTAATGCCAGGATCCACTATTGGAATTATTGGCGGCGGCCAGTTAGGGCGCATGATGGCTATTGCAGCTCGCCATATGGGTTTTCGTATTGGTGTTCTTGACCCTACGCTTGACTGCCCTGTGTTCCAAGTAGCAGATTTGCAAGTTGAAGCTAATTACGACGATCCTGAAGGCTTGCGTGAGCTTGCTGAACGTTGCGATGTATTAACCTACGAATTTGAAAATGTTAACGCAGACGCACTTGATAAAGTTCGTCATTTAACCGCAATCCCACAAGGAACTGACCTGTTACGCGTAACTCAAGATCGCGTCAGTGAAAAAACGTTCATTAATAGTCATAAAATCGAAACAGCTCCGTGGCGTGAAGTAAATAATTTGGACGACTTAGATGCTGCTATTGACGAAATAGGCTTGCCAGCAATTCTTAAAACTCGTCGCGGCGGCTACGACGGTCATGGTCAAGATGTTTTGCGCACAGAAGAAGACGTTGCTAACATTCACCATCGCTCGGATCGCGGAGGAAAATTCCCTCCTTCAATTCTCGAGGGTTTCGTCGATTTTGCTTTTGAAGCATCAATCTTGGTTTCTGGAAATGGTAAGGATTTCGTAACTTATCCTCTAGTAAAAAACGTGCATCACAATAGTATTTTGCACATGACTTTAGCTCCTGCAGTAGTTGATCCTGAAGTTGAAAAAACAGCTCACGAATTAGCTTTGCGCTTAGCTAAAGGATTCAAACTAGCAGGAACATTAGGAATCGAGCTTTTCATCACTAAAGATAATCGCGTAGTAGTAAACGAACTTGCTCCTCGCCCTCACAATTCCGGGCATTATACGATTGAAGCTTGCGATATGGATCAATTTGAAGCACATATTCGCGGTATTGTTGGTTGGCCTTTAAAGAAGCCTAAGCTACTTTCCCCTGCTGTTATGGTAAATGTTCTTGGGCAACATGTGGCTCCTACACGTTCGCTGATTTTGGAACATCCAGAATGGCATATACATGATTATGGAAAAGCTGAAGTTCGTAAGAATCGCAAAATGGGTCATATTACTGTGCTATGCGATAATCCTGTTGACGCTGCTGCAGCATTAGATGCAACAGGCTGCTGGGACGACGAGCTAGACTAAAAACGACGAAAGGATGCGAAATGTCTAGTGAGCCTATGCGTAGACATACAAAACAAAAAGAAATAGTACTCTCCTACTTACGCGAGTCTCGTAATTTTGTTTCTGCACAAGATTTGCACCGAATACTCGCCAAAGACGGGGAGATTATTGGCTTAGCAACAGTGTATCGTCAACTTAATTCTTTAACTCAAAGCGGCGAAGTAGATACCGTGCGCTTTAATGGACAGCAATTATTCCGTATTTGCGATGAAAATACTCATCACCATCATTTAGTGTGCGAACGTTGCGGAAAAACCGTCGACATTGAGCCGCCTGACGACGAAGGATGGATTCATAAAGTAGCTGAATCTCACGGGTACACTGTGGTGGATCATACGCTAGAAGTATTTGGCTTATGCGAAAGCTGCCGCGAAGAAGATAAGTAACCTGTACGCGTCTTTAAGACGCGTACAGACCTCGCTTGCGTTGAAAGCACACAGTGCTTTCAACCATAAGCAAGCTAGGCACTCTGAAAAATCTTGAAATGCACTATGCTATTTCAAGATTTCATCGTGCCCCCGACGCGACTCGAACGCGCAACCAACGGATTAGAAGGCCGTTGCTCTATCCTTTGAGCTACAGAGGCAAACAAATGGTTATTATACCAAAAAACTGTTATCAACGCGCCATAAAATTATAAATATCAAACGTTTATATAAAAATTGTTATTCAATAATCCACGCAAGTGACATCAACACTGCAAGAAAGAACACATTGACAATAGTATACGTGAGCAAATAACGCCCACGGTAATGCGAATACTGGTGCGTAATTCCCTTATAAGAAATAAGCGAAGCCATAGAAGCAATCAAAGTACCCATTCCACCAAGATTCGTGCCAATAATAAGAAGCTTCCACTGATCACAGAATCCAGAAAGCAGAATTGTCGTTGGTACATTACTAATAAATTGGCTTGAAGCAATAGAAACTTCCATCGGATGCGCACCAACCCACATTTGCGCAAGATCGCTAAATCCAGAAACTCGGCGCATATTGCCAATAAAAACAAAGAACATAATAAACGTGAGTGGCAAAGCCCAATCTAAAACACGGAATACGTGGCGGTCGCAAACAAGAAAAGCTGCAACCATAATAAGCACCATAATCCAGTCAGGAATCCATCCACTAACACCACACAAGCAAACGACAAACAGCAAACTATAAACAGCAACACGCCAGCGAGTAAAATTCATGCCGTAACCCATAACACGAATTTCATCAGGCTGCGGATGACCATGCGAAGGAGCCAACACGCTTTGTTCAATATCGTCACCATGCAAACCTGCAAACTGGTCAACTGTGCGCGACTTAAAGAATACGAATGCAAATACGATCATCAACAGTGCTGCTGTAATCGTATAAGGAGCCATAATCTTCAAAAAATCTTGCGTAGACATATGAGTCAACGCCTTTAAATACAGATTGTGAGCATTGCCAATAGGAGTGAGCATACTTCCAACATTGGCACCAATGGTCATAAGCGTAATTACAAGAATTGACTGCTTTTCAGCATTCGCCATTACGAGCACAGATAGTGCAAAAGGCACAAAAGTAACCAAAGCAACGTCGTTCGTAATCCACATTGCTGAAAAGAATGTTAACGACATAAGCACGAGCACCAAGCCGCGCTCAGTGCGCACATGCCTTAGCAAACGCGCACCAATAGATCGAAACACACCAATGCGCTGGAATCCGCACACAACCATCATAAGACACACTAATTGCGAAATAGTGTTGACATGAATATAACTCAAATATTGCGGATCTGGAGGTACAAAAAAACAAGAAATAACCGCTAAAATTGCGGCAACAATAAGAATGGTTTCACACTTGACCAGATTCAACAGCCAGCGCTTCATCATTCCTCCGTAACGCAATAGACACAATGGTTCTATTGTACTAGAAACCCAGTCCTACAATCAGGTTAAATTCCCGACAAAATCGTTGCAATAACAATAAATTAGCAACTATTAATAGCGTGATTTAGCCTAAAGTAGCTAACACAAAATTCCGCCCTTTTTTATGACACGCGCATCGCAAAAATTGCGTTTAAAGACAAGATTGCGTATATCATATTAAAACAAAGAATTTGTTGTCTACACAAGAAGCGAATTATGGCAGAAATAAACAAAACAGAAGATCAGAAGCTTGAACAAAAACTTGCTCGTCAAAAGCATCTTCGTGAAAACCACAAGCGCAATACTGCAGATTTAGTTGTTGAATGCTTGGTAAACGAAGGCGTTGAAGCAGTATTCGGTATTCCAGGTGAGGAAAATATTCCGCTTCTTGAAGCAATTGAGCGCGATGGACGCATTCGTTTTGTGCTTACTCGCCACGAGCAGGGTGCCGGTTTTATGGCAGCAACATACGCTCATATTACTGGAAAACCGGGCGTATGCTTGGCAACTCTAGGTCCTGGCGCATTGAATTTAACGCTTCCTGTAGCTCAAGCAAACGCAAGCACTACACCGCTTGTAGCGATTTGCGCACAAGGTAATGTTTCTAGGCTTTATAAGGAATCTCACCAAATTATTGATTTGGTTGCGCTCTTCCAACCGATCACGCAATGGTCTTCTATGATGCTTGCTCCAGAATCTGCGCCGGAAATGGTCAGAAAAGCTTTCTCTATTGCCGGTCGCAACCGTCCGGGAGCCACGTGCCTTGTTATTCCGGAAGATATTAGCGAAATGCCAGCACCTGACGACGCAAAACCTCTTCCACTTCCTCATCCTCTGCATATTATGCCAGCGCCCGACACTATTGAAGAAGCTGCTCAAATTATTAGTAAAGCAAAGCAGCCTATTATTTTAGCTGGAAATGGTGTTGCGCGATCTCACGCAGAAAATCAGCTTCTTGCGTTTGCCGAGCAGCTTAACGTGCCGGTCGCAACTACTTTTGAAGGAAAAGGCGTTTTCCCAGATAATCATCCGAATGCGCTTGGAGTCGTTGGATTTATGCATCGCGACTACGAAAACTTCGCTTTTGACACGGCTGATTTGATTATTGCCGTAGGTTTTTCAATTCAACAATTTGATCCTAAGAAAATCAACCCGAATATTGATAAAACTATTATTCACATCAATACTTTTGTGGAAGATACCGACGCGCACTACCCTACTGCGCTGAACATTATGGCGAATATTGGCCAAACGCTTAAAACTCTTACTTCGGTATTAAAGGATCGCAAAATTACTTTCGACGTAAGTCACCCTCGTATTCGACAACTTCTTACGGAAGAATTACATTCTTGCGAAAACGACGAAAGTATGCCAATGAAACCTCAGCGCGTAGTTTACGATATTCGCCGCGCTGTTCCTGAAGGAACGAAGGTGCTTGTAGATACGGGCGCTTTGAAAATGTGGATGGCTCGCTTGTACCCAACTATGCACCCGAATACTTGCATAATCGACAACAGCCTTTCTACTATGGCTTGGACACTTCCGGGCGCTGTTGGAGCTTCGTTTATTCGAGATAATTCCGGCAAAATGAACGCGAAACCGGTTTTGGCTGTGATGGGCGACGGAAGCTTTATGATGAACGTGCAGGAAATTGAAACTGCAGTGCGCGTTGGCAGCCGAATGGTAGTTCTTGTTTGGGAAGATAACGCTTATGGCTTAATTAAGTGGAAGATGGAGCTTCATGCAGGCGAGCACGAATACGTTGATTTCCATAATCCGGATGTGCCAAAACTGGCTGAAAGCTTTGGCGCGCGCGGTCATGCTGTTAAAAAGCCGGAGGATTTGTACAACATGTTGCGTGAAGCGCTGGATCAGGAAAACGGTGTCGATGTGATTTCTTGCCCAGTCGATTACAGCGAGAATATGAAGCTTATTGAAAAGCTCGGCGATATTGACTTTAGTAACTGAGTTTCAATAAATTTTTGCAGACAAAAGGCTACGTAATCACACTAGATTACGTGGTCTTTTGTTTGTTAGTACAGTTTTGTACAAAAGATTGCATGAAAGGCTACATGATTTGCGATTGTAAGTTTTTGCGAGCAGCTTCCATTGAAGTAATTTTTCCTAGAAGCTCAAGCTTTTCCTGACCATCCTTGAGTTTCGCCATACGCACTCTAGCAGCACCGATTCTACGCATATAACCGATATCAAGAAGGCGAATAAGCAGCTCGTTTGCATACTTACTTTCTGCACTCGTAGCTTTCCGCAAAAAATCTGAAGGAGATCCGTTCGAAACTTGCTGATTCTGTCGATTGCCGGTATCTTCCAATGTATCCGCAGGAGAAGGAAGCGGCAACGGCATTACAGAAAGTTCTGTAATAACGGATTCAAGCAAAGGACCTGCAGCTTTTGTCATCATGTGCAGCCACAATCCTTGCGAAACATTGCCAACTGGCAATCCACCTGCAGCTACAAATGCCTGAAACAGCGTACGAAATACTGGTGTAATAAAATTATTCAAAGTCAATTGCGCAAATAATTTTTCATCAAAAGCAAGCGGAACTTGCAAAAGTAACGCCATAAATTGTTGTTCGCACATAAATACAGCATCATCCACACGATAATAATGCTGATTTTTAGCAGAACTTTTAATAATTCCCATGCGAGAAGCTTTAAAACCTGCATTACGATCGTCATGAATTTGCTGACCAAAAGGCGGAATAACGTTATGCTTTTGCGCATAAGCATCGTCGTCACGCACTTTCAAACGTCTACGCGCAGACTCAACTTCATTGCGCATAACAGCTAAATCAACGCCAATTGAGCGCACGGCTTTGCGCATATACAAGTCAAGCAGCGAACGGTCTCGAATTTGCGCAATAAGAGGAGCGACAGCCTTTATAGCGCCCATTTGACCAGTAGTGTACGAAGTCTCAAAACGATTAATTACTGTGTCAATAACGAAATCGTATAGCGGACTTGCATGTGCAACAAGCGAACGCACAGCGTCGTCACCGCGCTGAATACGCAAATCGCAAGGATCGAGATTATTGTCTGCTACAGCAACAAAAGTTTGCGTCAAAAACGCAGAATCCAAACCAAAAGCGTGTAGCGCAGCCTTTTGACCTGCAGCATCACCGTCGAAAGTAAAAACGATGCGCGAACTTACAGACTGTCCATCTACCTTCAGCGGACCAACAAGCTGAATTGCACCCAAAGAATCGTCTGCAATAAGGCGGCGCACAATTTTTGCATGCTCAACGCCAAACGCAGTTCCGCAAGTTGCAACTGCAGTATCAATACCAGCTAAATGGCATGCCATAACGTCCGTGTAGCCTTCGACAATTACAACTTGACGCTTTTTTACAATATTTGCTTTAGCTAAGTCAATTCCGTACAAAACTTGCGTTTTTCGATACAGTGCAGTATCGGGAGTGTTAATATATTTTGCGCTAATGGAGTCGTCGTCATAAAGCTTTCTTGCACCAAAGCCAAGAGTTCGACCAGTCGAGTCGCGAATAGGCCAAGTTAAGCGACCGCGGAAATAGTCATATATTCCGCGCTGACCGAGTCTAGCGAGACCAGCATCAAGAAGTTCTTGACGCGTAAAACCTTTATTTGCCAAATATCTAACTAAATTATCCCAGCCTTTAGGCGCGTAACCACAAGAAAAACGCGCACTTTGTTGCGGAGTAAAGTTTCGCCCTGCAAGTAATTCGCGCGCAGGAGCTGCCTCTTTAGTGCCGAGATTTGAAACGAAAAACTTTTGCGCTTCTTCATTTGCTTCTAAAAGCCTGGCTCGTTTAGAACCGCGCGCTTGAGAATCATTATTTTGCTCCTGCTTATAATGCATCTCAATGTGATAACGATCTGCTAAAAACTCGACCGCTTCACGAAAATCAATATTCTCTTTTTGCTCAACGTACTTAAATACATCGCCGCCAGCGCCGCAACCGAAACAGTGCCATACTCCCAAGCTTGGTCGCACACTAAAACTTGGCGTTTTTTCATCGTGGAATGGGCAAAGACCTACAAAAGTGCCAGTTCCGGAAGGCTTAAGCGTCACTGTTGCAGACACAATGTCATACAAATCTGCCGCAGCGCGCACGCGCTCAATGTCTTCTTTCACAATCATTCCAACCATGCTATCTAGCTTATCGCAAATCTGCGTCGAGTGGTAAATTTCTTCGCCAGTGCTGGAAACTCCTAGTGGATTCGTTAGCACAAAGCCGCGTGAAGAGTTGTAGCAGAACCGTCTGTAAGACTTGCTACTTGGTCGATTGCAACACGAAGACGCTCATCATCGTTAGTGCACTCGTTCCAATCTCCCACGAATACTTCCTCCATTGCATCGTGCGAGCGCGGCGACTTGCTCATAAATACTTCTACTAAATCTGTCAAAATTTTCTGTTCGCGCTTATAAACTTCACGCTCTCGAGGGGCGATTATAAAGTGCACAGCTAAGCTTTTCAGCATCACAATTTCGTAGGAAGTATTTTCCGGAATCACAAGGTTTGCTCGGTAGCGAACAAGCGGACCGTTGCCATAACGCTCACGCGTAGCGTGCTCAACAGAGCTTGCAAAACGACCAATAAGAGCACTAGTAATATTTTTCAACTGCGCTAGCGCTCGACGAGAACCGTCGAAAGAATTAGGAAACATGTGAAGCGAGCGCAAACGTTTCAAAGCATCCAAAAGTTTATCTACATCCCAACGCTCACCATACCATGCGTGGGTTTCTTCAATAACTTCATCTACAACTTTTGAATCTGCAACTAAAGCCGGATTAAAAGCGCCGGTTACAATCGCATCCTCAATATCATGCACACTGTAAGCAATGTCGTCTGAAAGATCCATTATTTGACATTCCATTGGTTTTGCTTCGCATGGAGCACCAATTTTCAGCCATTCAAACACATCTCGATCATCCGGATACACGCAGAATTTCAAATCACGCTCGCCTTTATCGTGCGCTTTTGCTTCTTCTAATCCCCACGGATACTTCACTGCAGCATCTAATGCTGCGCGTGTAAGATTTACTCCTGCACTACTGCCGTTTTCACGAAAAACTTTCGGTTCCAAGCGCGTAAGTAAGCGAAGAGTTTGTGCGTTTCCTTCAAATCCACCAATATTTTTCGCTAATTCTGCGAGTGCGCGTTCCCCGTTATGACCAAATGGTGGGTGCCCTAAGTCGTGCGATAAGCAAGCGCAATCAACAACATCTGGATCACATCCAAGCATTGCTGCAATTTGCCTACCAATTTGCGCAACTTCCAAAGTATGCGTCAATCGAGTGCGAGCAAAATCATCCGAACCTGCAACTAAAACCTGGCTTTTTGCACCCAATCGACGAAGCGCAGACGAGTGTATGATTCGCGCGCGATCTCGTTCAAAAGGCGTTCTCACACGAGTGTGATGAGGCTCACTCGCCCAGCGCTCAGTATCATGCAAATCGTATTCGCCAACGATCTCATTATCCGATGCAATTACTTCGTTGCACATACAGCACCTCTTTTATTTGCAATTAAGGCTATTATTAACCTTCTAAAACAAGCAGTAACAAGCTATATAAGACTTTTTGCGTCCAGTTTTGCAATATCGCTAGAAGATAGCACTTCGTAAGCGTTGCGGTAAAGCCGCGGCACGCGAGGCCCAATTCCAGTCATGATTTCGTAGCTGATTGTTCCTGCAGCTTCTGCCCAATCGTCTGCAGTAGGCTCAGCAAATTTCACGCCTCTTCCAGGTCCAAAAAGCGTTACAGTATCGCCTTCTCGAACGCCTAACTCTGAAGCATCTCCTTTTAAATCAACTATGAACTGATCCATACAAACTCGCCCAGAAACGTTCAAAATTCGCGCACCTTTATTGGTTTCTACTCTAACCGGTCCGCCCGGCTTATCAATATGACGAGCACCTTGCATATCAAATCCAGAGGCAGAACGCAAAATTCCGTCAGCGTAACCAAGCGGCACAATAGCAGTACTCGTATTATTTGGAGTTAAATACGTACGCCCGTAAGAAATTCCATGCCCTTCTTCTACAGCTTTTACAGTGCCAAGTTGCGCTTGAAGCGTCATAGCTGGTTGCAATCCATAAGTTTGCGAATCCCCCATTGCAGGATCCGGCTCGTATCCGTACAAACCAATTCCTGGACGAACAAGCTCAAAACGAATTTCTGGACGATTAAGCGTTGCAGCAGTATTCGCTAAATGGCGGATTTTAGGTGCTAAACCAGCTTCACTCATGCGATTTGTAAACTCGTGGAATTGTTGGATTTGCCGGTCGGTTGCATCTACAAATTCTGGAACGTCCGGCGAATCTGCCACAGCTAAGTGACTCCATTGACCAATAACCTCAATTACACCTTCGCTCGCATACTGCTTTAACTTTGCTAAAGCGGCACTAAAACCTTCTGGCGTAAAACCGTTTCGTCCAAAACCAGTATCGACTTTTACGTGCACGCGAGCAGGCTTTGCTAAATTACGTGCAGCAACAGCTACAGCATCAAGAGAGTCAACAGAGCCTACTGAAATATCAATATCTGCTGTAATCAGATCTGCAAATCTCGTAGTTGGAGCACTAGTAAGCCAAGTGAGAATATGGCAACAGCTGGAATCAATACCTGCTGCGCGCAAACGTAACGCTTCGTATGGTTGAGCTGTGCCAAGCCAAGTAGCGCCTCCAGCTAATGCTGCTAGTGCACTAGGAATAAGCCCGTGACCGTATCCGTCTGCTTTTACGACTCCCATAACTTCCGGCGCATTCTGACCATGCTGCAAATCTTGCGAAACGCGCGCAACCAAAGTGCGCATATTGTCTCGAAGTGCCTTCAAATCGACGATTACCTGCCCAGGGTATGCACTTAACGCGCGAGCATAGTTTGCTTCTAACATTGCCGCATTACTTGCACTATTACTTGCCGCATTACTTAAATCTGTACTCATAACTCACCTAACTGATTTAGTATGCTTTTAATGCTACATGCTCTTTTGTATACTCTCCATAAGCTTTTAAGAACACATGCGCATTTCATATGACATGATTAAGTGTTTGCACCCATTGGTATGCAATACGTACTGCACTGTGTGCACGATCTGGAATAACGACCAATCCACAACGACTAAACCCTGCACGCGTAATTATTTTTTGCATAATTACGTTATCTGGATGCGTGTCAATGCGTACATTATTATAGTTTTCTTGCACCCAATGCAAGCACGCTGTTGCCATTTTTGGTTTTATTCCTGAAGACGCTAAGCGGTGAATTGTTACATAAGGAGAAATATCATCAAGCCACGCACCGTCAATACTGGCATACACTTCATCAACACCTTCGCATAATGCGAATTGCGCTAGAATACGCTCGTTATGCGATTCTGGATCCTCGTCAACAATCAAATAGAAACGTTTTAAACGAATATCCTCAATAACACTTGAAACAAGTGGAAAACTATTCCCCCACTGATGAGGATTGCCTGTAACACGCATAAATTTGCGAGCATTTTCATAAATATGCTCAATATCTCGCAAGTCACCAAGAGTTGCTTTTCTCAATGTTATATCTTCCATGTCAACCTCTAAAAAGAAAGCAAATAAAACTACGCAAAATTAGCTAATTATTACTTACACAAGTTTGCGCTCAAAAGGATCCGAACTAATTCCCTTCGCTAGAATATCTTTACACCATTGACTAGCACCAAATAAACTGTGGTCTCTATAGTTGCCACAAGATTCAATAGTTGTTGCAGGAACATCATCCCAAGTCGCCTTAAACGCAATAAACTCAAGAGATTCCTTTAAAGCGCGCGCCACATCTTCTGTGCTGTGTTCGCCCCAAGTTAGCAGATGAAAACCAGTTCTGCAACCAAAAGGCGAGCAATCAATATAGCCATCAATACGCTCGCGAAGTAACACTGCAATCATATGCTCAATTGTGTGCAAAGCTGCAGTAGGAATCGCTTCCTCATTAGGCTGCGTTAAACGAATATCATAGTTGGAAATAACATCCCCATTAGGACCTTTTTGCGTATTGATATAGCGCACATAAGGTGCTTTTACTTTAGTATGATCTAGTTCAAAACTTTCTGGTCTAGGTCTAGACGCATCCTGCTTATTCATAAGCATTCCCTTCACTTAACTACACAATAAACAACGTACTCTTTAACGTACTGAGTACTTCTATAGTAGACGGTAGTCGCCTAATTAGTTGAAAGATTTATTAGTTGAAAGATTTATTTACATGATTGCTGCGTTTACAAGAGCACGAGTGTAGTCATTTTGTGGATTATTGAGCACATCATTTACACTGCCACATTCCACAACTTTTCCTTCATTAAGAACAATAACTCGCGTTGCTAAATGCCGGATCATACCCAAATCATGACTTACAAATATGCATGACATGCTTTTACGCTCGGAGCGAATGGACGCAAAAGCGTCTAAAATGCGAGTTCTTTCAGCAACGTCAATTGCACTCATAGGCTCGTCAGCAAGCAAAACTCGAGGATTATTAATTAAGGCGCGAGCAATACAAACACATTGCGCTTGACCGCCAGAAAGCTCGTGAGGGTGACGTTCCAAAAAATCTTCAGGTTTTAAGCCTACTAATTTCAACATTTCGCAAACACGCTGCTCAATAGTTGCATCGTCTAATTTAAGCGATTTTCGCCATATTCTAAGAGGCTCAGCAACACTTTTTTGAACTGTCCACCTAGGATCCAATGCAGCAAACGGATGCTGAAATACAAGCGACGATTCGCGTCTCATAAGTGTACAAGCATTTTTATTTACTTCTAATAAATTGACGTTATTTACGATTTCACCGCAATAAGTAACGTTACCTTCGCAAAGAGTTTCAAGCCCCAACATAGCGCGTATAAGAGTTGTTTTGCCAGAACCAGATCCGCCAATAATCGCCAAAGATTCGCCAATATTAAGATGCAAATCTACACCGCTTAAAACTTCAGCACGAGTTTTTGCGCGACCTAAAGTAACGTGAATATTTTTTGCATTTATAAGCGAATTTTCTTCACTATTGCCAATACGGGAATTAAATTTCTTAAAATCAGCGTTTTCAGAATCAACATTTGCAGAACCCACTTTTACAGAATCTAAATTTTTAGAACCTAAATTTTGCGCTCTAAAAGTCAACTTTTTAGCAGCACTCACTAATTGTTTAGTCGAAGAAATACGCGGATTATCAAGCAAATTCTTAATATTTTCACTATCGACCACACGCCCAGAATCAAGCACATAGCAACGATTAGCAGCATGCGAAAGCACAGAAAAATCGTGCGTTACAAAAAGCATTGAAGCGCCCATATCATCTACAAGTGAAGCAAGCATTCGCACAACTTCACTTTGTGTAACCGAGTCAAGCGCAGTAGTAGGCTCATCAGCCAAAATCAAACGCGGAGAGGTAATCAAAGCTGTAGCAATACCAACTCGCTGCTGTTGACCTCCAGAAAGCTCAAACGTGCGTTTAGATGCGAGATTTTTCGACAACCCCACTTTTTCAAGCATCATGCATACTCGATTGTGAATATCGTCATCATCTAGATTGTAATGTATTCGCAAAGGCAAAGAAATTTGTTTTTCAACGCTTAGCATTGGATTAAGTGCTCTATTAGCTTGCTGAAATACTACACCAACGTATTTTCCGCGAATAGAAGCTAAATTTTCATCTTTTGCTTTCACCGTTTGAAGATTGCCAAGCATACAAGAGCCTGAAATTTCAGCATTTGACGGCAATAATCCAGTTATAGCTCGAATTAGCATAGATTTACCAGAGCCAGAGGAACCAACTAAGCCAACACGCTCACCGTCAGAAATCTCAATTGATACGTTGTCAAGAATTACTTTTCCGCCAAGTTTTAGCGTAAGATTTTGAATATTTAAGCTCATTTTTCCCCTACTTTATCCGTACTTTTTGATGAAGGATCTAAAACTTTGCGCAATACGTCACCAAAAAGATTAAGAGCAACAACAACCACAGTCACAATCAAACCCGGCCAGACAACCGATAAAGGATTTACGTGAATTAACGAAACAGAAGTAGCCAACACGCGCCCCCAGCTAGGAACTCCAGAAGGAACACCAATACCCAAGTATGTTAAGCCACTTTCAGCCAAAATAACAGTTCCTGCAGAAAGAGAAAGCTCAACAAAAGCAACAGGAATAATATTGGGTAAAACATGATGAATAAGAACATATTTACGCGAAGCACCTTGCAAAACAGCTGAAGTCACATAATCAGATTGCAACGCAAGCTGCGCACTAGGTCGTACAATACGTGCTAAATTCAAGCCATAGCCAGTTCCACAAGCAATAACAATCACAACAACACTAGCTCCAAACGGAACTGCAAGCATAAGCGCAATTAAAACAGTTGGAACAGAAATCAATGCGTCAACAGACATAATGCTTATTGTGCGAACCATTTGTGAACTAGAAATCATAAAGCTCAAAACAATAAACCCAACACAAGCAGCAACTAGAACAGTAGAAAAAACGAGAATCAGCTCAATTCTTGAACCTGCCATAAGCCAACTAAGCATATCTGAACCAGTGCCGTCCGTGCCAAGCCAATGCGAAAAAGACGGCTTCTGCCATACTTTAAAACCATTAGTTTCTAAAAGTGAGTACGGAGTCCATAAAAGCGAAAGCAACGCAACAAAAAACCATATTGCAAACGTTAAACACACAAATTTACCGAAAGTAGCATTCCATATGCGCTTACATAAAGTAGATTTTACTTTGATACTTTTTTTAGACATATTGCACATAAAAACTCACCTTATTCGCATGTTAGATTCAACAATAGGAAATTAATTCAAACTATCTTTAGATAACCTAGGATCAAGTAGTCGGTGCGTAATGTCAACTACAAAGCCGATTAGTAAGAACAGCGCAGCAAGCATAAAAAGCTCACCTTGCACTGCAATTAGATCGCGCAAACCAACATCTCGAACCATACCCGTACCAATACCAGGTAAGGAAAACAGGTTTTCAATAACCATCACACCCATAACCATATGAGCGAAAGTTAAACCAATAACAGATACAAGTTGAGGAAGAGCAAGCCGCAAACCAACACGCCACACAACTTGTTTGCGAGTCATTCCGCAAGCCATAGCTTGAGAAGCTACTTCACTTTTAACAATATTTTCAACAGTTGCAGCAGTGTAACGCATAAAACTAGAGCCAACAATAAGTCCGACTGTAAGAGCCGGAATAAGAAGAGACGCAAAAGCTTCAGGAAATTCACTCCAGCCATCTGTAGGGACACCTTGAGTTGGCAACAAACTGAACACACCAATACCGCGTCCTAATAGCAAAATAAGTAGCATGCAACCCCATAATGCTGGAACAGAGCCTGCTGTAATAGCCAAAAAGCGCATAATTGCCTGTGAAAGTTTGCCTTCATGAGTAATTTGCAAACAACCAAGTGAAATACCAACTACTAAAGCAATAAACAGACCCAAAAGAATCAGCGGAAAAGTAATAGAAGCACGCATCGCAATAGTTGAACTTACAGAACGACCAGTCAACATAGACACGCCAAAGTCACCGCGGAAAACACCACAAATCCAGTCAACATACTGCGTAAAAAGTGGCTTATTAATACCAAGTTCTGCTCTAAGCTCCTCTACTTTTCCGCTAGGAGCGTTTAAGCCGGCCATAACTTGCGCAACATCGCCCGGAAGTACACGTAACGATATGAAAATAACTACAGAAATGCCAAGTAAAGCAAGAAGAAACAGCAATACTCTGTAGCAAATCATACGAAACATAAAATGCCTACTTTCTATGTTCTTCTAGTCGAAACACACCACAAATACACAAATTCGGACACTAGTGCAGTTTGCGCGCTGCGCGAGTGTCTTATTTTGCCCATTTTGGGACACTCACGCAGATTACATACTGCGCGAGTGTCTCTGATTAGTGGTTTTCGGACACGCGCGCAGTTTCATTTCTACATTAGAAACTAGATGGCGACTAGCAAATAAAAATCAACTAAGTCGCAGGTTGTATAGCGGCAAAATCTCTTGATTCATATCAAAAGACATTCCTTCAAGATTCTTCACTTTCGCAGTTACAACGCGATAGTTAAACAGCCAATCAGCAGGAGCATCCTCGCTAATAATTCGCGCAGCTTGAGCAAGCAATTTATCTGACTCTTTAGGATCCGCACAAAGCATAGCTTTAGCATACAAATCCTGGACTTGCTTATTGTCATAACCGTAGTAATACGTAGGATCCGCCCACTGCCCAAAATCGTGACTCTCATTGTGATCAACCATCGACAAATCATACTGCTTATTCTTATAAACATCCTGAAGCCAAGTAGTAAACTCGACAATATTAACTTTCAAATTGATTCCAATAGGCTTCAATTGCGAGCGCAGCTGATCGCCAATTTGCGTGCCGTAAATATTCGGATAAGTAAGCGTCAAATCCATAGGATGCGATTCGTCAAATCCAACTTCCTTCATTAACGCCTTAGCGCGATGCAAATCATGTGGATACAGCTTAGTTAAATCCTCATAACCAGGGTCAAGAGAAGGAATTGGACCACCAAGAGCTAAATCCGTGCCGCCACGAGATGCAATAATTTGCTTGTGATCAATCGCGTAACGAATAGCTTTGCGCACGCGCTTATCTTTAGTACGTTCGCCTTTCATATTCATAGCTAGAACAAATTTATCTGTGCCATTACCTGCACTGACATCGTAACGCTTGGAATCATCTTTAAAAGGCTTAGCAAGTTGACCAGAAATAGGAGCTAATGCTTGCACAGAACCGGAAGAAAGTGCGTCAACTGCTGCGTTATCGTCAACAAAATAGCGAACTACTATCTTATTAGTTTGCGCACGATGAATACCTTTATAACGCGGATTTGCTTTTAAAACAACACGATCATTTGGCACAAATTTGTCAATTAGATACGGTCCAGAACCGACTGCTTGAGTTTTTGCATCATACTTTGCGTTTTTATCAAAAACTAAACCTGAACGACTGCAAAGTGCCCACAAAAGCTTAGCATTTGGCTCTTTAAGAGTGATTTCAAACGTGTAATCATCTTTTGCTTTAGCAGACTCAACTTTTCCAACCATGTTAGAGCCGCGATATTTTTTAGCAATAAGCTCGTTAAACGACCATTCCACATCATGCGCAGTAAGTTTATCACCATTAGAAAATACAGCGCCCTTACGAATGTGGAATGTGTAACGCAAACCATCTTTACTTACTTCCCAGCTTTGAGCTAACGAAGGAACTACCTGATTAGTAGCATCGCGAGCAACTAAGCCTTCATACACATTGCCAATAAGCAACTGGTCAAGCGATGAACCTGATTGATTACGGATATCAAGATTCGTAGGAGCTAGCTTTAGACCTATAGATACAGTTTTGTTCGAAATTTCCGATACTGAATTTGATTTATTTGGTTTATTAGATGTAGTAAGAGTTGCAAAAATTGCACTAAACACTACTACCAAAACAATAGCTAAGCCAAATAGCCATATCTTGCCCATTTTGCGTTTCGAGCCTGAATAAGCATATTTTTCAGCTTCATTCAGCGAAGAGTCAGTGCTCGCAGCGAAAGAAGTGCTTTTGTTAGCTTCATCGTTAGTTTTACCGGAGAATTTTTCAGTCGCGCCGTTTTCTTCGTGCACGCTTTCCTCAGGTTTGCTGTTAGACATACCATAAACCTTTCTTAATGGCATATAAACATTATTTATTTTGTTATTATTTATTCTTTATTTATTTTTGTCTTATAGCTCGCCGCTTTATTGGAAATGCACATTTGCAAACATAACTATTTGCATACCACATAAACCCAAATACAAGTCGACTGCATTACTAATCGTAGTCGATTGACAAGCCAGTCTCACCTATGGCGCGTCCAAAAAATCAAATCATATTTTGTATATTTTTGTAATATTTTTATGCCAATACATATGAGATATATCCTACGAATGTGGTTAAATTCCAACAGAACGTAAACTTGCAAACGTACGCAATAATCGACATAAGATTACAGCGTAGAAGCGCGCAAATTCACGAAATATTAAGATGCATACACGTATCTCATATGTTAAAGCTCATATGTTAAAGCTAAAGCGAGGAATGATGGCTGAGAACTTGAATACTACGGTAACTGTGAACGAATCCTCGGATCCGCAAAACAAAAGCGGCGAAGACCGTACAGCATTGAACCGTCAACTGGCACAAATGCTTAAAGGCGGCGTGATTATGGATGTCACCACCCCAGAGCAGGCGCGAATTGCTGAGGATTCTGGCGCGTGCGCAGTTATGGCTTTGGAACGTATTCCTGCTGATATTCGCGCAGCCGGCGGCGTTTCTCGTATGAGCGATCCAGCAATGATTCACGGCATTCAGGAAGCTGTGTCTATTCCTGTTATGGCAAAATGCCGTATTGGTCATTTTGTTGAAGCACAAGTGCTTGAAGCTATTGAAATTGACTACATTGACGAAAGCGAAGTGCTTTCCCCAGCTGACGACGTATACCACATTAATAAGCGCGATTTTGCCGTGCCTTTTGTTTGCGGCGCAAAAGATTTGGGTGAAGCTTTGCGACGAATCAACGAAGGTGCTTCCATGATTCGCACTAAGGGCGAGCCAGGAACTGGCGACGTGATTCAGGCTGTGCGTCACATGCGCATGATGAATTCTGCTATTCGTAAGCTTACAAGCATGCGCGAGGATGAGCTTTTTGAGGAAGCTAAGAATTTGCGCGTGCCTTTCGAACTCGTAAAGTATGTTGCACAAAACGGAAAGCTTCCTGTTGTTAACTTCGCAGCCGGCGGCGTTGCTACCCCAGCCGACGCTGCTTTAATGATGCAGCTTGGTGCCGAAGGCGTATTCGTTGGCTCCGGTATCTTTAAGTCTGGAGACCCAGCAAAGCGTGCTGCAGCAATCGTTAAAGCTGTAACTAATTACAAGGATGCCAAGATGATTGCTAAGCTTTCCGAAAACTTGGGCGAAGCTATGGTTGGCATTAACGAGCAGGAAATCAAGCTTTTAATGGCTGAGCGAGGCGAGTGATTTTGTCAAACTCACCTACCAATACTGATAACTCCGCTCATACTGTAGCAGTTTTAGCTGTTCAAGGTGCTTTTCTTGAACATCGTTTAATGCTTGAAAAATTAGGCGCACACGTTATTGAACTTCGTCAAGCGCACGACTTGGAGCAGTCTTTTGACCGCTTAGTACTTCCGGGCGGCGAAAGCACTGTGCAAGCTAAGCTTCTTCGTGAACAAAATATGCTCGAACCTTTGCGTGAGCGCATTGCAGGAGGAATACCTGTTCTTGGCACTTGCGCAGGTTTGATTTTGCTTGCGAAGAACGTGGAAGGTGACGAAGTAAACGGTTTTGGCACTTTAGACGTAACAGTTAAACGCAATGCTTACGGACGTCAGCTCGGAAGCTTCCATTGCGAGGCTGAGTTTGGTGAGCTAGGCAATGTGCCGATGACGTTTATTCGCGCGCCTTACATTGCAGAAGTAGGCTCTAATGCCAAAGCTCTTGCAACTGTAGATGGTCATGTTGTCGCCGCGTGCCAAGGAAAGCAAATCGGCACATCCTTCCACCCGGAGCTTGACAACGATACGCGAATCCACCAGCTTTTCCTGGATTTATAATCGAATTTGCAAATAAAAACGTAAGTAAAGCACCAGTTAAAGCGTAAATCTTAAATAAGTTACATACAAACCTTCGCAAGTAGCAATATTTGCGGAGGTTTTTTATTCTGAACATTGACACAGAACGAAAACTATCCTGCCTTCATATTTATCGACGAAGGCAGACCTCCCTCACATTTGGAGCACAACACAACCCAAACCCTCCAAACACGAGCAAAATTACCCACGTTTGGAGCAAAAAACAACAAATAAACGATATTTCTATTAGCGCAAGTTTCGTTGATAAATCGAAGCCATACCTTTGAAAATCAAGTCAGGATCGTAAAAGTCAATCGTTTTCACGTCTTTTTCAAACAATCTACCCAATCCGCCAGTAGCAATTACCTTAAACGGCTCACCAATCTCCGTCTTAAACTGTTCTATTGTGCGCTCAATTCCACCCAAGAAGCTGTAATATAATCCAGCTTGCATTGCGAGTTTAGTAGATTTTGCAAGAACAGACTGCGGTCTAGCTATTTCCACTTCTGGAAGCTGAGCCGTGTTATCCCAAAGTGCCGCAGCTGCAGTACGAATACCTGTGCAAATAAGTCCGCAAGTAATAGCACCACTTTTATCTATATAGTTGTAAGTTGTTGCCGTACCAAAATCAATAACTAGTACAGATCCTCCATACTCACTAAACGCACCAACGCAATCAGCTAAACAATCCGCGCCAAGAGTTCTTGGCTCATCAATACGAATATTCATACCGGTTTTAACACCAGGGCCTACAATCATAGGATCAATATGAAGAAATTTGATAATACTAGCGCGGAATGAATGCATAACTTTCGGCACAACAGAAGCAACGATAACATCTTCAACATCGTTTATTGTAAATCCGCTTAAATGCAAAAATTGCGCAATCATAATGCCATACTCGTCTGATGTATGATTAGACTTTGTTGTCATACGATAAGTGCCAACAATTCGGTTATTTTCCAAAAAACCCAGCACAATATTCGTATTACCAATGTCTACTGCTAATAACATGTGTGCCTACTTCCTATATTGGCATTTACGGATTAATTAAGTTAATCTGCAATCACGTGCGCACGTATTGTATGTGTATGTATACTATCCTATTGTATTTATACTACTTTTGCTAATAATCTTACATTTATACAAAATTAAGCTGCTTTTATGAAATCACTTAATTGTAATAAGTTACGAAATTATCTAACTACAAATCCTTGATTGTAACCATATTCTTGAAGATCTTTTTCCCACAATAAAAGACCATCTTTTAAAGAAATACGTTTACCAGGATCATCTGGAAGCCACAATTTACTTCCATCATCTTGAGTAACACCAGCATCAATCATGGCTTGCACGTTTAATCTAGCTAAAGATTTAACACTCCAGTCATATGCTCGACCCATAGTTGCTCTAAAATCACTTCGCGAGTACACTTCAAAAGGTAAATACCTGTATCCCGTATCCACGCGATTAGCGGCATCTGCAAATACACGATTAAACTTCTGACCGCCAAAATAAGGTATATCAATGCCTCGTGAATCACGAATAGTAGCTCTATCTAAAAATGACTTATCTCTAAGCGTAACAACATCTGCAGGAAACGCTCCACCATTGACACGAGTACGAATTCCATGCATATCATGGCATACAAAATTCACAAATCGCATTGCTGCTTCAGGCTTACGACTCGATTTAAGCACAGATAACGAAGAACCGCCCATTTCTGCATTACGCTTTTCTCCGTGCATAGTTGGCACATTCGTCACCTTCCACAATCCTGCAGTTCCAGGCACATTTTCCAGAAGCAAAGACGGCATCCAGGCTCCTGAGAAAACAGAAGCAATTTTTCCAGCTCCAACACCGTTCTTCCAGCGTTGACTCCAAGTTGTAGTTCTAATGTCAATCAAGCCTTCATCAATCATTGATTGCCAGAACTTTGTGAACTCTTCAGTACCCTTATCTTTACTCAATCTAACAGTAACTGTTTTCCCATCATGAGAAGTCATAAACGGGTGTCCACCTGCAAGCCAAATCATAGCGTTATAGAAACTTGCGTCACCTGAGTCTGCTGCAATATACACACCGATATCTTTAAGCTTACGAGCAGCATGACGGTAATCTTCCCAAGTGTGTATTTTTGTGGCATCTACACCAGCCTGCTTAAACACGTCATCATTATAAAACCAAGCCATTGGGCCAGAATCCATTGGCAAACCGTAAACACGTCCACCAAGTTGCACAGAAGACCATGTTCCAGGAGTATAGAAAGTGCGAGTATTTTTCACACGATCAGTAATATCTAAAAGCTGTCCACTTACAGCATATTGCGGAAGAGCAAAATATTCTAATTGAACAATATCTGGCATACCATAGCCATCTTGAATAGCGCTATTAAGATTGCTATATCCGCTAGTATCTTTTACAGTTACATGAACATCCGGATTATGTAGTTCAAATTCTTCAGCAAGTCGCTTCATGCTTGGTTCCCAAGACCAAACACTAATTTGAGTTCTAGAATCTTTAGTTCCGCATCCGCAAGAAAATAGCAAAGAAAAAACACAAAGCATCGACAGAAGCAAGCGCGAAAAATGATTGCGTTGTTGCAAAATTCTTGCAAATGCAGACATAAGATTTGCCATCCGTTACTTTATGTTACTCAACGTTGTTATGCGATTACTCAACAGTTACAGACTTTGCAAGATTACGAGGCTTATCAACATCATAACCTTTTAACTTTGCCATATCCATTGCAAATAATTGCAATGCAACTACATCTACAAGAGGACTTAGCAAAGTCGCACATTTAGGACGCCAGAACACAATATCGGCATAGCGAGAAGCATCCGGATCACCCTCTTCGGCAACAGCTATAGTGAAAGCTCCGCGCGCTTTAACTTCTTCAATTCCAGAAATAACTTTCGCATGAAGCACATCACGACCGCGAGAAGATGGCACAATCACAACTACCGGCTCACCTTCATCTACAAGCGCAATAGGACCGTGCTTAAGCTCACCTGCAGCAAAACCTTCAGTAAAGGTATACGCAATTTCCTTAAGCTTCAACGCACCTTCTAGTGCAACAGGATAGCCAACATGTCGACCTAAGAAAAGGAAAGATTTAGCTTCCAGAGTATGCTCAGCAGCTTTCATAATTGATTCAGATTGTGTATCAAGTACATGCTGAATTTTATCCGGCATCTCTTTTAATTGCGCAACGATTTGCTGAATTTCGTCGCGATACATAGTGCCTTTTACTTGCGCCAAAAACAGACCAAGCATATAAGCTGCAACTATTTGCGCAACAAAAGCTTTAGTAGATGCAACTGCTATTTCGGGACCTGCATGCGTGTAAAGAACTGCATCAGATTCGCGCGGAATGCTAGAACCTTGCGTATTGCAAATTGCAAGAACCCTACTTCCCTGCTCGCGCGCGTGACGCAAAGCCATAAGAGTGTCCATTGTTTCGCCAGACTGCGATATTGCAACCACCAATGTTCGATGCGTCAAAATAGGGTCACGGTAGCGAAACTCGTGCGCTAATTCAACTTCTACAGGCACACGAACCCAATGCTCAATAGCATATTTTGCAACCAATCCGGCATAACTTGCAGTTCCGCAAGCAACAACAATAATTTTGTCAATTGCGCGCAACACGTCTTGGCTAATATGAACTTCGTCAAGAACAATATTTCCCTGAGCGTCAAAACGCCCGCGCAAAGTGTCAGCGACAGCATGCGGATCCTCATGAATTTCCTTATCCATAAAGGAATCCCAACCGCCTTTTTCTACAGCAGACGCATCCCAGTCAACTGTAAAACAAGTAGGATTTTCAACAATATTATTGTCAAAATCAGTTAGAAGCAAAGATGCTTTGCCGCTGCCATCTACATCTCCAATGCACACAGCTTGATCTTGACCAACTTCCAAGACTCGATCCGTATAAGCAACAAAAGCTGCAACGTCAGAGCCAAGGAAATATTCACCGTCTCCAAGACCTACGACCAAAGGCGAATCGTGACGAACAGCAGCCACAATACCAGGCTGACGAACGTCAACAGCAAGTAACGTGAAAGCTCCTTTTAACATTTTTGCAGTATGACGAAGAGCTGTAAATAAATCCGGCTTGCCAGTTTCATCTACAATATCATTCGCAATTTTACCAAGTAATTTTGCAGCAACTTCAGTATCTGTTTGAGAAGAAAATTCGTATCCTTCTTCGTGAAGCTGCTCTTTTAATACAACAGCATTTTCAATAATGCCGTTATGAATAAGCGCGATTTTGCCATCTGCACTAGTATGAGGATGCGCATTAGTGTCACAAGGAGCACCATTAGTAGCCCAACGAGTATGACCAATAGCTGCACTCGCCTCAGGCATAGGATTTGCATCAATATCATTGCGAAGAACAGATAAACGACCAGCTTTCTTTCGCACAGTCGCACATTTCATTCCAGGAGCAACTAAAGCTACGCCCGAAGAGTCATATCCGCGATATTCTAGACGCTCTAACCCACCTAAACAAACTTCTAAAGGTTTTGCACAAACTTTTCCAAAACCTGCGTATCCTACAATGCCACACATAATCTTCTATTGTACGTTATGCGAGCGAGTGCACGCCAGAGAAGCACACAAAAACTACGCAAAACTACATAAATAAGATGTGTTTCTTACGTAAATTACAATACGTGATTTAGGAAATCTTTAAAACGATCAGTTTGCGGACTAGTAATAATATCTGCACTACCCTGCTCAACTATGACACCGCCATCCATAAACACAACCTGATCTGCAACCTCACGCGCAAAACCAATTTCGTGAGTTACTACAATCATAGTCATGCCATCTTTAGCAAGATTTCGCATAACGGTTAACACTTCACCTACAAGCTCTGGATCTAGCGCAGATGTTGGCTCGTCAAATAGCATAATTTCCGGTTTCATAGCAAGAGCGCGAGCAATTGCAACGCGCTGCTGCTGACCGCCTGAAAGTTCTGCAGGATAATGGTTCATACGCTCATCCATGCCAACTCGCTTTAGTTCTTCAATAGCTAAATCGCGCGCTTCTTGAGCTTCCATATGCATAACATGAATAGGAGCTTCCATAACGTTTTCTAAAGCCGTCATATGAGGGAATAAATTAAAACGCTGGAATACCATGCCAAGCTTCGCACGCTGTTGAGCAATTTCTTTGTCGTTAAGAGCCTGCAGACATCTCTCACCTTTATGCATTACTTGCTTTACACCGATGCGCTCGCCATAAATACTTATACTTCCTGCAGTCAAAGTTTCTAGTTGATTAATTAAACGCAATAATGTCGATTTTCCTGAACCGGACGGACCCAAAATAACTGTTACACTACCTGGGTTCACTGTCATATTAATACCGTTAAGTACATGCAATTGACCGAAAGATTTTTGCACATCGCTAATAGCAACCGCAGGAAGATTAGATTTTGCTTCTACCATTTATTCACATCCAATTTGTTTGTTTCATGCAAAATTTAAAGTTTACAAAGAAAAATATTAAAATTTAAGCTATTATGCGCTTATTTAAGCATTAAATCCGAGCATAGCAGCATCATTTCGTCCTTTAACATTTTTCCGTTTAGCATCTAATGATTGATCGCCGCGCTGATCAGAATCAGTATTAAGTTGAGCATGCTTTACAATATCTCTTGCTTCAAAACCTTTAGCAAAATGCTTCTCGAGCATGTATTGCAAAACCATCAAAATGGAAGTAATAATCAAATACCAAATACTCGCAACAAGAAGAAGCGGAATTGGTTTATAGATACGGTTAGCAATAGCATTTGTAGCAAATTGCAATTCAAGAGTAAACGGAACTGCAAGAACTAACGAAGTCGTTTTTAGCATACCGATTGTTTCGTTACCAAGCGGAGGAACAATAATACGCATTGCTTGAGGAAGAATTACACGCCTCATAGTTAAAGCTCTACCCATTCCAAGAGCCTTAGCAGCTTCAACTTGTCCACTATCAACGGCTTCCAATCCTGCTCGAACGATTTCCGACAAATAAGCGGATTCATTCAAAGACAAACCAACTACAGCAGCAGTAAGAGAAGTCATAATTACATTAGAATCAATAGACCAAAATTCTACAGAAGTAAAAGGAATGCCAATACTAATTCTCGGCACAAGCACTGCAAACATGCCCCAAAATACAAGCTGCGTATAAACAGGAGTACCACGGAAAAACCAAATAAAGAACCAACTTACGCCACGAAGCACAGGATTAACTGACTTGCGCATCATCGCTAAGCCTACAGCAAACACGATTGAAATTACCATAGCAATTAGCGTAAGAAGTAACGTCCAGCCAATACCAGAAAGCACGTTATCGCTTATTAAATATATTCCGACTACTTGCCATTCAAAACGAGGGTTAGTAATAATACTGTAAAGAAGCGAACATGCTATTACAGCTACAATGACTCCGGCAATAATAGGTCCTGGCTTTTTTACTGGCAAAATACGTTCAGAGTTAGTTACTCCGGACTTGCTCTTAGCAGAGTTACCAATTAAAGAATTCAAAATATGCTCCAATAAGTACGTTTATACAAAAACAGCAAAGTAAAGAAACAATCTGAGCCGAGAATTCAATCACGACTCAGATTAACAATATCATTTTAGATAATTATTCAATTATTTGATAGCTAAAGTTTCATAGCTAAAGTTTTATAGTTTTGGATTAACTACAGACTTTTCAATAGCAACATCTTCAACGCCCCACTTCTTCAAGATATCCTTGTAGACGCCGGATTTCATAAGCTTATCAATGCCAGCTTTTACAGCCTTCAGCATCGCTGCATCACCCTTTTTAACAGCCGCTCCCATTGGTTCAGAATCCTTGCTGTTTTCCAAAATTTCAAGCTTTCCAGGATTCTTAATTGAAGCGTAACCTGCAACAGGAGTATCTGCATACATAACATCAGCGCGACCGGAAAGAAGTGCGGTAGTTGCGTCAGTTTGCTCCTTGAAGCTCATGATTTCAAGAGGCTTATTTCCTTTAGCTGCGCACTGTTTCTTTGCTTCTTCCATAATAGGTTCGCCAACAGTTCCAGTTTCCAAAGTTACTTTCTTGCCACAAAGGTTCTTTGGATCTACTTTAGTAGGATTTCCCTTACGCACTTCAAAAGACAAACCTGCGTTTGCATAAGTAATAAAGTCTACAGACTTCATACGTTCAGCATTTACTGTAAAACCAGAAATACCGACATTATATTTGCTTCCTATTGCTGGAATAATTGAGTCAAACTGAGCATGCATAATTTTTGCTTTTAAGCCCATGACCTTTGCAAGAGCCTTCGAAAAATCAATTTCGTAACCTACAGGAGTTTTACCGTCTGCAGCAAAGAATTCTGCAGGGGCATAACTTACGTTTACACCAACAGTTAACTCTCCTGTTTTTGCAACTGGTGCTGGTACCAAGGCTGCAACAGCATCATCTTTTTGCACATGACTTACATCATAGCTACGAGCAACATCAGGGTCTGCTTCTTTAGAATCAGCAGGTCCACATGCAGCAATACTGCCAATCATTACTAAAGATGCAACAATAGCAACAGGCTTCATAGATTTAAACATAGTTCTTCTCCTCATGTATGTACTAAGAATCTATAATTTGCATTAATGTGTATAACTATACACGATAACCCTACAAATTCAACAGCCTTTTATACGATTATTGAATATACAAAGATACTCATGCGGTACATCTGCACAATAATTATGCTTTTCATAAACAAAAACTGCATATTATTCGCAATAATGTATAATATGTGCGTGTCGCATTGCCTCACTTTTTATCACGTGCGAAGCAAGCAAGTGTTTCACAAACGCATAAAAAAGAAGCGTCAACTCTTAATCAATACTACGAGAACGCAGATTACGGTAACGCATTTCACGCAAAGCCTCTCGCTTATCTTGCTCCTCACGCAAAGCCTGACGCTTATCAAATTCCTTTTTACCGCGCGCTAAAGCAATTTCTACTTTTACGTAGCTTCCCTTAAAATACAAACGCAAAGGCACAACAGTGTAGCCTTTCGCCTCAGTTTGCCTAGAAAGCTTAGCAATCTCAGCAGCGTGAAGCAGAAGCTTACGCTTGCGCTTAGGAGCATGATTATTCCATGTGCCGTTTAAATATTCAGGAATATTTGCTCCTTCAAGCCACATTTCACCACGACGATCAATATTCACAAATGATTCAGCTAAAGAAGCACGCCCTTCGCGAAGTGACTTAACTTCAGTACCAGTAAGAGCAAGACCTGCTTCATAACAATCTTCAATTACATAATCATGATGCGCTTTACGGTTTTGTGCCACAGTAACAGTGCCATCTTGCGCAGGCTTATTTGCCATAATTCCCCTCCAGTACACATCACACACAAAAGAAACTTGCCATAAGATACTACTATCTTATGGCAAGAACAATAAGTCGTAAACTTACAAAGTTTTCAATTTCAACAAATTGAAAACTTTGAAGTACTTATATTTAATAATGCACATACTCGTAATCGCCTGGATTATAAATAGTTTCATAAGCAGGGAATGTCGAAAAACCAGTTCCACCTTCAGAAATAAGAACTGATCCATCAGCATTCACACGTTCCACAACCGCAACATGTCCATATTGCCAATCAGCATTCCAGTTGCCGACGCGTTGACCGCGAGCAAACACCATAACAGCACCAACATGTGGAATTCTATTAACTAAATATCCAAACCTACGACCAGTATTCGCCCACTCAGCACCATTACCCATGTAGGAGCCAACTGGCAGACCAAGTTGCGAACGACGCAAATAAGCCCATAACGTGCATTGACGAGCAGGATAAGCAGAACCACCAACAGTGTTTCCAGTATTATGCCCGTAGCAGAACTTAGAACCTTCTGCGCAATTTCCAGGAACAGTATAATTCATACCATTAGCAGCACCATTAGAAAGTTGCATCGGAGGAAGGTAAACATTCTTTCCAGAGCTTCCATTCAATTGCTGGCGATTACCAGCATTCGGATCAGCTTTAGCGAATGACTTATTAGCAAGAGCACGCGCTTGAGCATCGATGGCAGATTTCATTGCTATAATTTCTGCAGCCTCACGCGCAGACTGAGAAGTCAAACTACTCTTTTGACCTTCCAGCTGCTTACGAATCTCTTCACCATGATCTCGCAAACTTTGCAAGGACTTTTTGCGATCATTGGCGGCTTTCGCAGCGATTTGAGCACTTTGCGCTTGAACATCCGCCTGCTGCTTTAACTTGGTTATTTCTGCTTCAATAGCAGCCAAACGCTGACGACGATTCATAGAAGTATTCAACTTAATAGCAGCATCATTAGCAGCATTTGCTTCACTTCTAGCAACAGCAGCCTCGGATTGTAACTTTCCAACAAACTGTTCTGTAGTAGTTGATTTAGTCACAATATCCATAACATTAGATGCCTGAGAACCATGGAAACTCTTACGAGCAAGCTGTGCTACAGCAGCCTTAGCATCATCAAAATCTTCACCAGTTTTTTTAATTTTCTCTTCCAAATCACGCTTATCTTTTTGTGCAGACTCTAGACGCTGCTGCGTTGATTCTACAAGACTGCGCGCCTGAGAAGCTTGCTCTTCTGCTTGTTGAGCAGCTCGTATTTGATTTGGAATTTTATGCTCATTTAAATCATTCAATTCAATGATCTTATTTGCAAGTTGTTTACTTACACCAGCAAGTTGGTGCTTCAAATTCTCGTTTCGTTGTATTTTGCGCCTATATTCCTTCATGTTGACAGCACTTGCTGTAGACGCATTAAATAATGCACCAGCAACACCAGCAAACATCATTGAAATAGCAACTATTAAACTCACTACAGTGTGAGTGCGTCGAATTGCATACATGCTATGTCGATCTTCGCTCATATCACTTCCCTTTCAACATCACTATTGCGAATTATACCGTAATGCAAGGAATCACGCGAGTTTCTACTTCAAATCTTCTAAAATATTACTTTCACAATGCTCATGCGAAAATAACGCAAATAATTACGCACCTATTATTTTGCATTTTAAGCTTTTAAGTATCGCCTCAAAGCAATAGCAGAAGCAACTATAGATAACACTACTGCACCAGCTACAAGTATTGGAACGCATAGCCACACAGTTGTTTGAGTAACAAATGGCATCCAACGCACATTCTGCGCAAGCCAATCAGTTACAAAAACTTTAACTACTAAACTTAGCGCAGCACCAGCAAGTAAAGAACCCACAAACGACGCGAACGCTCCTTCAAGAAGAAACGGCATACGAATAGTCCAGTTAGAGGCACCAACTAAGCGCATAATTTCGGTTTCTTGACGACGGCTAGCAGCAGACATTCGAATCGTAGTGCCAGTAAGCATAATCGCTACAACAACCATAACTGCTGCAAGCACAATTGTCACAACAGTAGCGCGATTAAGCACACTGAAAACAGGATCAAAAATCTGACGCTGATCAACAACTTCTTCCACACCATCGCGTCCAGAAAGAACTTCTGAGACAACCTGATATTTCATAGGATTAGTAAGCTTCAAGCGCAACGAATCTTGCATGTCTGCCGCAGTTAAAGTACGTCCTTGATACATTCCGTTAGGATATTGCTTTAAGAATGTGTTTTTATAAAATTCATTGCGGCTAACATAAGTGATATTTGAAACATCATCGCCTAATTCTTGGTGAATAATATGCTCCAATTTTACAATTTCGGCATTAGTAGGTGCTTTTCCAGAAGCACAAGAAGGAGATTGGCTAGTTCCATCCGGGCACAGCCAGGCAACCACTTCTACTTTGTCATACCAGTCGCCTTTTGCCTTGGTAATCTGCGCTTGCATAAGCACTGAAACACCAATAAAAAGGAAAGAGATGAACGTTACAAGCATAACCGAAAGAATCATCGAAACATTACGACGCAAACTAATGCAAGTTTCGGAAAAAATAAATCGTAAACGCATTACTCTGCTCCTTCAGTTTTATTAATGTCATTATTGCTATCGTCAACACTAATGTTCTCATTATTAGTATTTTCAGCTGCAACAGGTGGCTTAGGCGGAGCTGGAGGCATAGGAGGAAGCTGAGATTTACGCTCAGATTCAGCATCGGATTGTAACTTACTTTCTGCTTCTGACTGCAACTCATCGCCGGTTTCGGATTGTGATTCTTCGCTCACTTCAGAGTTTTCAGTAGTTTCGTGAGATTCGTGAGATTCATTAGTTTCTGCAGTTTCGTGATTATCAGCAGTCTCAGTAGTCTCAGTAGTATTAGCAGTTTCTGCAGTTTCAGAATTTCCGGCAACTTCAGAGGATTCTTTATTATCTTCCGAAATCTCAACTTCTGAATCATTCTCTTCAACATCTTCATTATCGTTTGAAGAAATCAATCCTCGTCCCCAAGTCATCGTTGTTTCCAAAGACTGGAACACTTCGCCGTAACGACCAGTTCTGCCAGAATGAACAGACTGAGCCAAACGTGCAATTCCTTCATTTTCTGAAGTGTCACTCTTCAACGATTGCGTTACCATGTCAACAACTTCACGCGCCTGAGCAGCACGTTGAGCTTTTTTAGAAAGCCTCTTATGACGTTCAGTATGCTCAGATTGAGTAATTGATTTTTGAACATCGCGATCTGATTGATCTTGAGAATTTTCAACAGTTTGTTGTGCTTTAGAATTATGCTCAACTTCACTATCTGGGAAATACAATGCAGAATCATATGATCCTTCACGCTCATCACGCACAATTTTTCCAGCATGAAGCTCCACAACTCGCTTACGCATTGAGTTCACAATTTCCTCATTATGCGTAGCCATAACAATCGTTGTGCCAGTTCGATTAATAGCATCCAAAACTTCCATAATTCCAAGAGAAGTAGTTGGATCCAAATTACCAGTAGGCTCATCTGCAAGAATAATTTGAGGGTGATTGACGTATGCGCGAGCAATTGCAACTCGCTGCGCCTCACCACCAGAAAGCTCGTGTGGGTAATTATTTTCTTTACCAGTCAAACCAACCGTTTCAAGAACACGAGGAACAAGTGAACGAATCGTAGACCGACTCGTGCCAATCACTTCCAAAGCAAAAGCAACATTTTGGTAAACTGTTTTATTATTAAGCAGCTTATAATCTTGGAAAATAAAGCCAAGAGATCTACGATACTGCGGCACTTGTCGGTTAGAAAGTCTGCGCAAATCGTTACCAGCTACGTGAATTTCCCCACCATTTGCTTCTTCTTCACGAAGCAGCAAACTAAGCAATGTAGTTTTACCAGAACCGGAAGCGCCAACAAGAAACACAAAATCTCCGCGATCTACATGCAAAGACACATCGTCTAATGCAGGACGTGTACCTCGAGGATATATTTTTGACACATGATCTAATGAAATCAGCGACATTGTTTCAATTCCTTCCGAAGATTATGTGTAATTATTGGTTTTTAGTTCTAGCTTTAGTTTTATTTAAGATTCTGCTTCAGCTTCTTTTTGAGCTGCAACTCGCTGCTCGTGACGCCAACGAATGCCAGCTTCAATAAAACCGTCAATATCGCCGTCAAAAACAGCTTGAGTTTGTGAAGTTTCGTAACCAGTGCGCAAATCCTTCACCATCTGATAAGGGTGAAGCACGTAAGAGCGCATTTGATCTCCCCAACTTGCCTTAATATCTCCAGCAAGTTCCTTCTTTTTTGCAGCTTCCTCAGCATGCTTAAGCACAAGCAAACGCGATTGTAAAACAGCCATTGCAGCTGCGCGGTTTTGAATCTGGCTGCGCTCATCTTGCATAGAAACAACTAAGCCGGTTGGCAAATGCGTAATACGAACAGCAGAATACGTAGTGTTCACGCCCTGACCTCCTGGCCCTGAAGCCTGGAAAGTATCCACGCGAATATCCGAATCTGGAATATCAATATGATCTGTAGCTTCAACCAAAGGGATTACTTCCACTGCGCTAAAGCCTGTCTGTCGACGGCCTTGATTATCGAATGGCGAAATACGAACCATTCTGTGAGTGCCGCCTTCTACAGAAAGACGACCATACGCGTACGGGGCATCCACTTGGAAAGTAGCAGATTTAATACCAGCTTCTTCCGCATAAGACGTGTCCATCATCTTAGTTTTGTAACCGTTTCGCTCAGCCCAGCGCAAGTACATACGAAGAAGCATTTGAGCAAAATCAGCAGCATCCACGCCGCCCGCACCAGAGCGAATCGTAACAACTGCAGAACGAGCATCATATTCGCCGTCAAGAAGAGTCTGAACCTCCATATCGTCCAACTCGTGAGCAATAGAGCCAAGCTCATCTTGAGCCTCGCTCATAGAATCAGCATCGCCTTCTTCTTGGCCAAGCTCAATTAAAGTCTTAGTATCTTCAATGCGCTGATCTACAGCTTGCAAACGCTTCAACTGAGACTGAGCCGCGGAAAGCTTACTCGTAACCTGCTGAGCATGCTCCGAATCATCCCAAAGCCCAGGCTCAGCAGCCTGCTTTTCTAAATCAGCAATCGTAACTTTCAACGAATCAACGTCTAGTGCTTTAGAAATCGAAGAATACTTTGCTTCAACATCATTTAATGCTTGGGAAAAATCAAATTCCGCCATTTACTTAAAGTACCTCTTTACATACCTGTTTTACGCAATTACTATTCGCAAAATACTTACAAAATCAACTATTTATAAGTTTAGCGCACGGTCAAAATCTCAGGACCGTTTTCCGTAATTGCAATCGTGTGCTCGCTGTGAGCACCGCGAGAACCATCAGCAGAGCGAAGAGTCCAACCATCCTTAGGATCCTGGTAAATTTCGTCAGTAGTCTTTAAGAACCATGGCTCAATTGCAATAACTAAACCTGGGCGAAGCTTGTAGCCATGGTGAGCAGTGCCATCGTTAGGAACATGCGGATCGCCGTGCATAATATGACCGACTCCGTGACCGCCAAACTCAAGATTTACGCTATAACCATACTCGTGAGCAACGCAACCAACAGCTGCAGAAATATCGCCAAGACGGTTGCCAGGCTGAGCCATGTTAATGCCAGCCTCCAAAGCTTCCTCAGTGCACTTAATCAAGCGCAAATCCTCAGGATCTGCATGCTTTCCAACAACGAAACTAATAGCGGAATCTCCAACCCATCCGTCAACGTTAATTGCCAAGTCAAGAGTTAATAAATCACCATCTTTAAGGTTGTAATCGTATGGAACTCCGTGAAGAACAGCATCGTTTACAGACGTGCAAATATAGTGCGCAAAAGGACCTGTACCAAAATCAGGAGCGTAATCAACATAGCAAGAAGACGCACCTTTGCGACTCATAATACGCTGGCGAACGAAATCATCAATCTCAAGAAGATTCGTGCCAACTTTGGTCATTGCTTTCAAGTCTTTAAGAATACTACCGACGAAGCGACCTGCAGGCTTCATCGCTTCAATTTCAGATGGAGTTTTAAGTTCAATCATGCTTCAAGACTAACGCGCAGGCACGAAAATAAAGCAAAATATAGCGAAAATACTAACCAATAGTGTCGCTTAATACTTGTAAGCTAATCACATGTCTAACAACAATAATAATAGTAATAATAAGGAATCGCAGAAGGAAATTTCTGCTGTAGATTTTGACCCAGCCTCCTTCTCGTCGGTTATTCGTCCACAAGACGACTTGTTCCGTTACATAAACGGTCCTTGGATTGACACTTACACTCTCCCAGAAGACAAACCAATGTATGGTGCTTTCCACAAGCTTGCAGAAGATGCAGAAAAGCAAATTCGAGATATTTTAGAAAACGAAAATTGCCCAGCCAAAAAGTCGCAAACCTTATACCGTAACTATTTGGATACCGCATCTATTGAAAAAGCTGGAATTACGCCAATTAAGGGCGATTTAGACGCTGTGGATTCAGCAGAAACTAAGGAAGATTTGGTTCGCACTATTGGCGCGCTTAATCCGTACGGCGGTCCAGATGCAATGTTTTATTTTGGCGTTTACGGAGACCCTAAAGATCCTAAGACGAATATTATGCATATTGAGCAATCGGGATTGGGCTTGCCAGACGAAGCATACTATCGCGAAGATAACTACGCTCCAATTCGCACTGAATATGTAAAAATGGTAGCTTCTTTGCTGCGCTTAGCAGGCTACGGAGACGCAACTACTACACAAGCGCAAGCCGAGCGTTTCTTGAATGTTGAAACTAAAATAGCGAGCTACCATTGGGATAACGTAGCAACTCGCGATTCTCAAAAAACTTATAATCCTTGCAATTATGCCGATTTAGCAAAAACTCTTGAAGCGCTTAATCTCGACGCTTTCTTAGACGCTACTCAAAAAGCGTACGATAATTGCGAAGAAGCAACAAATCAGCCAATCAACCTTCGTGAAGCTTTTAACAAAGTTGTAGTTCACGAGCCAAGCTTTATGGAAGGTTTGAATAAGATTTGGCAAGAAGCCGACTTAGAAGATTTAAAGCTTTGGACGCGCGTGCACGTGATTTTGCGCTGGGCAAGCTTACTTAGTGAAGATTTTGCACAAGCGCGATTCGACTTCTACGGCAAGGTGCTTTCTGGTGCCACAAAGCAGCGCGACCGCTGGAAGCGAGCAGTTGGAGTTGTTGACGATGCCTGCGGCGAGGAAGTTGGACGCGAATACGTGCGATTGCATTTCCCTGAGTCTTCTAAGGAATATATGCAAGGCTTAGTTGACAATCTTATTAACGCTTACCGCGAGTCGATTTCTCACAGCAGCTGGCTTGGTGAGGAAACTAAAGCGAAGGCTTTGGAAAAGATTAGTAAATTTGAGCCAAATATTGGTTACACAAACCATTGGGTTGACTACTCTGCGCTAAATATTAAGGAAGACGCTGACTTAGTTGATAATATGCGCGAAGTTTATCGATTTGGCTTTGGTAAAAATACTGCAAAAGCCGGAAATCCTGTGGATCGCGAAGAATGGCAGATGACTCCGCAAACTGTGAACGCTTACTACGATCCTCTGCTGAACGTAATCGTGTTCCCTGCTGCTATTTTGCAACCGCCATTCTTTAACCCAAGCGCTCCAGACGCAGCAAATTACGGTGCTATTGGTGCCGTGATTGGTCATGAAATCGGCCACGGTTTTGACGATCAGGGTTGCGAATACGACGGCGACGGCGTGCTTAACAATTGGTGGACTGAAGAAGACAAAGCTAACTTTGCTGAGCGCACTAAGAAGCTTATTGAACAATACAATGCTTTTACACCAACGCAGCTTATCGTTAAGTACTCTCACTTGAAGAGCAAAGAAGAGCGCAATGCGATGCCTCACGTAAACGGTGCTTTAACAATCGGCGAGAATATTGGCGATTTAAGCGGCGTAACTATTGCGCTTAAAGCATACGCTTTCGCTTTGCAAAAGAGCGAAGGACATGAAATTGACGGAAGTGAAGATGCGATTCGCGAAACTTTGTTGAACGCTCCTGAAGTAGATGGTTTCACTGCTTTGCAGCGATTCTTCTTAAGCTACGCGTTAGTATGGCGTTCCAAGGCTCGTAATGAAATTGCGGAACAGCTGCTTCAAATCGACCCGCACTCCCCAGCCGAATGCCGCACTAACGGCATTGCTCGTAACGTAGACTTGTTCTACGATGCTTTCGACGTTAAAGAAGGCGACGAAATGTGGCTCGACCCTGCTGAGCGCGTACACATTTGGTAAGTTGCGAATAAATCGCAAATAAGTCGCTATAAGTCAAAAATAAGTCAAAAATAGAAGCCTGCAGACGCTTAATAAACGTTTGCAGGCTTATTATTTTCTATTTTTATTAATATTTTTAGTAATATTATTGTTTATCTTTTGAATTATCAGAAGATTTTTCACTTCCGCAAGTTTTGCTACGCGCAATATGCTTCACGTGCAAACTATTTTTAGAAATCATTCTTCGTCTTAAGAAAATCCAAGCTACCACTGCAATTGCGCACAAAACAAGCACGCTTAAAATCGCAGAAATAATCACAATAAATTTATACGTTGAAGCATTTTTCTTCATAGCTTTCGCTAACTTTTTATGATGCTTATGCTTCAAATGCTTCTTTTTAGCCAAAGCTTTTTTCTTCTTAGCTTCCTCGTCTTTACGCTTCTGCTCTTCCTTCTTCTTTCGCTCCTCTTCAGCACGCTTTTTTGCTCTTCGGGAGATTCTGGGCCAATCTTGCCATCCAGATAATCAATATCACCGTTATATTCCGACAGTGTCAACGCTCCAACAACACCATAAGGGCCGCCCGAAGCCTCTCCGTAACCGAAAGAAATATTGCTAGGATTCAAAATCTGATACAAATGACCATTATCTTCGTTAAAACTTCCGCCGGTTGCGCGCAAAGCCGACTCTTCATCTTGAATCCACAATTGCATAGAACCAGCAAGATCCACACCCCAACTTAAATTTTCACCCCACGCTTTTCGGCCAGTGTAATCAGGCTCGCTCACACCATCTGGGCCCAAATGGCCAAACTGCCCATGCTGGCGGTTTCTTGCGCGCGACGGAAAGCATCCTCTTCATTTGCAGAATCGTACTGAATATTATTAACATACGCTTCTTTAGTAAGACCGTAGCGGCTCACGTAATCTTGCAAAGGAACGCCATTAAAATACGTGCTGCGATCATCGTAAAGCCTAGATCTTGCGCTTCGAATAGAAGAAAGAACGTAACGCGCTACATTACTTGACTGAATAAAAGCTGCAGAAGAAGCAAAATTAGTTGTTTGAATTATTGGATTCTGATGATACTTATGATGATATTCGCGATTATACGCCTGATGATACGCCTTAGAATGTTCTAAAGTAAAATCAGCAAAATTTTGCGATATTGCACACGCAGCTAGGCATACAGCCGAAATAACAAGGATACTAACCCAACTTATGCGCATATTAGATTTATGCTTTGCATATTGCTGATTATTTTCCACCATAAATATCTTCTTCACTGCATTCAATATTTTCAATACGTTTGCTCAATACTACCCTGCAATGAGGAATGATTACGTATGCACAGTTAATTGTTGAGCTTTTACTAAATATTTTGCTGTAGTCAAGAGATCAATTACATTGTGGATAAAACCTAGGTTTTAACCACAATAGAAAAGTTTGCTGGCAAAGTTGTTGCGCAAAGTTCATAGTTGTTATTACTGCGGCATTTCCTCGTGGCTGCGAAGCTCAGAGGCAATGATGGCTCTGTATTTCGGGGCTGAAATGGCTGCAGTCCATTTGTGAAAGGACTATGAAATATGGCACAACAACAGTCGACCGTGACTATTAGTGGATACGTAGGCGCTGAGCCTGTAAACTTTGGGCGAAGTGAAAATTCTCCGGCTTGTTCGCTACGAATCGCGAGCACGCAATCATATTACCGCAACGACGAACAGCAATGGCATGAGCGTCCAACTACTTGGATGACTGTGAAAGCGTATAGGACTTTGGCTTCAAACGTGCTAAAAAGCGTTCATAAAGGCGATGCAATCGTTGTATATGGCAATTTGAGTACAGAAAGCTGGACAAAAGATGGAAACGATTATAATCGCGTAATTTTGGAAGCTTCTGCTATTGGGCACGATTTAAATCGCGGAACTACGCAATTTACAAAGCGAAACGCTGATTCCGCTAAAAATGATCATACGAAAGACAGCAATCAGTCACAAAACGAGAAAATAGAACGTACTGACTCTCACTCAGACAGCACGGACGACGAATATGGAGGTGATGCTGATATCTAAAGAAAGTAAATAATACTTCACGCACCACGATAAACAATAATGCCGCCAAGAATAGTAGTATTCCTGGCGGCAAATTTCACAAATTTAATATCTATTTATAATTTTCTTTTTATCTATTTTATTTACAACAATATTAGCTATTGAACAAATGATAATTGCTATCGCAAGTATGACATAAAGATAGTAACTAATTCCATATGTGTAACTTTTCGAAGGAATAACACCACGACTTACCATATCATAATTCATAATAAGCGAAGCACCAAGCATAAGGAATGCAAAGACAATATTACCAATAGGCTTATTCAATAGAGTAAATAAGACAATAAAAAGTATAGAAACAGCCAGTATACTAATAAGAACTAAATCAATCATTACATCAGTGCGCGCAAAGATCATTTTTTTGGGATTATTCACTATATACAAATAAAACCGAAAATATTTTATCATAGACAAATCAATCATATCTCTATATTTCATATTCAATGCACCAATGGCAATTGCATCAGGATTACTAAGTATAAATTGTTTTTGCTCATTAGTAGAAGTTGCATACGGCAACCACAAACCTAATAAACCAATCAAGATAAAAATAAAATTAACAATTTGTGGAATTTTGAACTTTTTCATATATATCACTCCCTATTCAAAATTTTAATATTTATTTCTAATATGTAAGATTTCTCTATCTATACAAATTAAATTTATAGTTAAGAAATAGTAGAAACTAGAACACAGTGGTAACTAATTTCTACTATTTCTTATTACAAAACAGCAATGAGAAACACTGATACTATTTATGCTACTTCAGCTAGTTTCTTTGTGACTCTAGCTTGAACAGCAAGATAATATGACAACTCTGCATTGTTGAGATTATTGCTCTTCCAACTTTGGAATTTATCCGTCATATCAGCATATTTCTGCATATAATCTGCATATTCCGAGATAAGTTCAGCATCACTTGAATTAGCTTTATACTTTTTCATGAATTCAACATACTCATTCATAGTTGATTCATAGCTATCCATAGCTGCCTTAAAATCACTACGCAAACCATTAGCAGATTTAGCATCATTTTGCTGCGGTTTAGCAGACTTAGATTCTGCGCTATTTGATGAATCTTTTGAATTAGTTGACTTCTTATTATCATTACTACCAGAATTATTATCTGGAGCTGAAAGCATTATATTCATTACGCTATTCCCCTCATAGGATAGCGAAAGATCCCACCCTGCATCATTCTTAGCAGAATACCTGTTCTTTGAATTGTCGTATCCAACCTTGAAACCTCTATCAGCACAAGCCTTCACATAATTATTGTAATCTTCTCTACTTGTATTACCAACATACACATTCAGATTATCGTCACTGTCTGAAATGAAATTACCAATAGTAGACTTTGGAACAGGCAATTGACTAGCAGCTTTGCTAGAAGGCCATACAATAGACGACATTTCCATCGGCTTATTAAGATGAATACTCAATTCTTTACTTGACTCATAATAGGTCAAATCTAATTTATAACCTTTATTATTGTAGGCTTTATATTCTGAGGAATCAGATTCCGCATCAATTGTAAAACCCTTTTTCGTCTTACAATCTACAGTATAATCGTTATATTGTTTAGCAGAAATGTCTTTAATATCAACATCAAGCTCATCTGCAGAATTAATAATGACATCACCTTTATCAGAAGGAGGCTTGGGCAACTGAGCACTCAAAACCATCTCATCCCAATTAATAGTTTTATCTCTATGCATAGCAATATTAGCAATTGAAATGATAGCTGCAATTACAAGTAAATAAAACCACCATCTTCGATAAATCGGTTTTTTACGCTTCTGATAAGCTGCTACATTACCCGGATAAGATGGAAATGCATAATTTTGCGTATAAGATGTAGGGGGGGGTAGCAGAGTTCGTTTGTGCCGCAGTAGGAAGTAACTCTATTTTATGAGTTTCGAAATTCATTCCACATTGCTTGCATACTGTACCATAACATTCTGCACCACAATTACTGCATTTCATTATTTTCATCCTTTCAATCTGGGTATAACATTATAATATAACTACTTTTGCATGGAAAACTGATATAGCTACATTACTTCATCTTCAACAGCTTACATTCTATTCTTGTAAAACTCTTATAACTGTAGAAAAAAAATAATGTAATCAAGCATACTAATACCGAACTCAATCATGAAGTTTTCCATACTTGCAATATTTAAGAAAAATATAATACGAAAAAAGTTTTTCTTAATTGTAATTCTTACAAAACTGGCACTTTCACAATATACAATGTAAGTTTTAGATACGCTCGCGGACACAATAACATAATCATATGAAAATCTACTTTTGTACATAAAACATATACAAAAAACGTGGGATATACAAAGATACACCCACGTTTTTCGTAAAAGCAGATAGCAAATTTTTTAAGACAATGAATTAAGCTAAGAGCTCACTGACGCGCTCTACAATGCGAGCCGCTGCCTCGTCAACTGGGACTGCTTCAACATTTGAGCCGTTACGATCGCGGATTTCAATCGTACCGTTGTTCACGGTATCGCGACCTGCTACAGCAATCAGCGGTACGCCAACAAGCTCAGCATCCTTAAACTTTACGCCTGGAGAAACCTTTGGACGGTCGTCAAAGATTACTTCGATTCCCTGCTTACTAAGCTCTTCAACAACCTTTTCAGCAGCGTCGAAAGCAACTTGATCTTTGCCTGTTGCAACAACATGAACTTGAGCTGGAGCAATTGCCATAGGCCATGCGAGACCAGCGTCGTCGTGATGTGTTTCTGCCAAGCATGCGATCACGCGGCTAACGCCAATACCGTAGCAACCCATCCAAACTGGCACAGCTTTACCATTTTCGTTAAGAACGCTTAAGCCCAAAGCCTTAGAATACTTTAAGCCAAGCTGGAACACCTGGCCGATTTCCACACCGCGTTCGAAGCTCAACGGACCGGAACCATCTGGGCTCATATCGCCATCGCGAACCTGGGCTGCTTCAACAACACCGTCCGCCTCAAAATCGCGGCCGTAAACAGCGTTGTAAACGTGCTTTCCGTCTTCGTCAGCTCCTGTAATCCAAGCACTTCCCTTTGCAACGTGAGCATCCATCAAGTAGCGAACAGGATTTTCAATACCCCTACCCTCTTTGCGAGCTTGAGGACCTAATACGCTAAAGCCAATGTAGCCCTTAACAAACTCAGGATGAGACTTCAAATCATCCTCAGTTGCTTCTTCGATTTCTGCAGGAGCAAACTGAGCTTCAAGACGCTTCATATCTACTTGGCGATCCCCTGGAATACCAATCGCCACGATTTCGCGCCATGGCTCCTCATGCTCGCCGCCTTCAGCATCTGCCGGATGCTTAACAGCAATAATCAAGTTCTTCAAAGTGTCGTCTGCTTGCCATTCGCGACCATCTTTACGCGAATGCAAGTCGTTAGAAACCTTAACCAAAGCTTCAATCGTCTTAGCGTCTGGAGTTTCGAGAGATTGCGCTGCAGGAGTTGCCGAATAATCAACATCTTGCATTTCTGGAGTGGTAAGAGCCTCAACATTCCAAGCTTTTCCTGAAGGTGCGAGCGCAAAAGTATCTTCACCAATTGGCATTGGAGCCAAGAACTCTTCGGAATCAGAGCCACCCATTGGGCCGGAAACAGCGTGAACAATCACGTATTTAATGCCCAAACGGTCGAAAATTCGAGCGTAAGCAGCGCGCTCCTCAACGTAAGCAGATTTCAAACCATCTTCGTCAATCGAGAACGAATAAGCATCCTGCATAATAAACTCGCGACCGCGAATAAGACCAGCGCGCGGACGGAACTCGTCGCGATACTTCGTTTGAATCTGATACAAAGTAACTGGTAAATCCTTGTAAGAAGAATACATATCCTTAACGAGAAGCGTGAAAACTTCTTCGTGCGTTGGAGCAAGAAGATAGTCAGCTTGGTGGCGATCCTTAAGACGGAAGATATTGTCGCCATATTCTTCCCAACGGTTGGTAGCCTCGTAAGGCTCACGCGGAAGAAGTGCCGGGAAGTGAACTTCCTGCGCACCGATACCGTTGATTTCGTCGCGAATAATCGCCTGAACCTTGTTTAAAACCTTAAGTCCTAGCGGAAGCCAAGTCCACACACCTGGAGCAGATTTACGAATATAGCCTGCGCGCTGCATAAGTTTTGCGGAAGTCACGTCCGCGTCTGCAGGATCCTCGCGCAGCGTACGAAGGAATAGCTGAGACATACGAAGTACATTGGAATTCATGCGTTCCAATCTATTTGCGCATGAGGACATAAACACTTGTTTACACGCATCAACAAAAGTAATACTCGATTAAATCATAACGTGCAAAAATATAACAAAGCAACCAAAACGACTCAGCCGCGAGTAGTTTATGCCGTGCACAAGGCAAAAGCTTATAGAATATTAAAACTCGTCGTCGAAAGAAAATTCGTCCGTAACGCCATCACCGGCATTTTCAAAAAGACTAAACTCCTGCTGATCCGCAAAATCACCATCTGCTTTTTTAGCAACAAACGCGGAAGCCCCATCGCTAGCAAGCAGCTCACTTGCGCACCTTGACGCCTCACGCAAAGATCCGTCTAGCAGTACAGCATCCGCCGAAACGCTAAACGCGCAATCGTTAATACCTTCCAAATAAAGACCGCCCAGATTTTCCACGCGAGAAAGCGCAACATATCCCATTCCAGGAGCGAAAGTTCTACGCAAATCCATTACCGCACTATCGAGAGTCATACCTTGCGACTTATGAATCGTAATTCCCCACGCGCAACGAAGCGGCACTTGATTTACGCTAGCAAGTACAGTCTCACCGTCCGTCATTTCCCACGCTGCAGGCTTAAGCGTCACAATATTGCCGTTTTCAAACTCAACAATCGGCCAGCCGCCCTTAGATTCAGGCGCAAAACGCAACACACGCCCAACAGAGCCATTTACGTACTGCTTTTCCTGATCGTTTCGCAACGCCATCACAGCAGCTCCGGCCTTCAAAACTAAACGCTCCGGAGCAAGCATATTCTTTTTTAAGCGATCAACAAGATTTTTAGGCCCGGCTTCCGTTGCAACGAATTCGTGAGGCTCAGCATTAATTTCCGCAAGCTGCATATTATTTAAGCCATCTGCTTGCGAGTTCGTTGGGAAAAGATGTACTGCAACTTCGTCATCTTGCGGATACTCACCAAGGCGGCTAGCAAGCACTTGCTTATCGTCGTCACTCACGAGACCGCTACGAATATCCGTCAAAACTTCTAGCAACTTGCCGTCGTCTTGACGATGTTGCTCAGTTAAGTAACACACAACAGGTTTCAAAGCGTCCCATGCAAACGATTCCGTAATATAGCCTTCCGGATTTTTTCCAGCTGCAGTATACTTTTCGCGCGACGAAATAAACTCCGAGCTCGGCTCGAACACGTCACGATTTCGCATAGAAGTGCTAACAGGCGGCAATTGGAAGAAGTCGCCCGAAATAACTACTTGAAGCCCGCCGAAAGGAGCGGGATTTTTGCGCACCTTCCGGCAAACTTCATCAACCATGTCAAAAAGCCACGCGTGAATCATGGAAACTTCGTCCAACACGAGCACGTCCGTGGCTTTTATGCGCTTTCCTCGCCTAGCTCTAATGGTTTTAAGAAGCGTATCCGTAAGCGCGTTTGAAACTCCAACTCCACTCCACGAGTGAATGGTTTGACCGTTTAAGTGCGTTGCCGCAATACCGGTAGAGGCAGTTACAGCAACGCTTAAACCGTTCTTTCGCATTGCGCGAATAGCTTCGTTTAATACGTAGGTTTTACCTGCACCCGGAGCGCCGGTAATGAACGCGCTCGCGCCAGCGTTGATTATGGTTAAGGCTTCGGATTGCTTCATTGGCAGTACCTTTTATTGCGTTTAGTAGTCGCGCTTTATTTAATAGTAGCGTTGTGTTTAGTAGTCGCGCTTTTCTGCGGAATTTACGTCTTCTAGCGCCTCTCCGCGACGCTCATAGTCACGAAGCAAGCTCGTGCTTTCAATGTGTTGCGCACCGGCTTTTGCTTGAGACTCGCTTGGGCCTGGAGCTGGAACGAACATCATATCGCGGTAGTAACGAAGCTCGTCAATCGACTCAATAATATCCGCGAGCGCACGGTGACCGCCATGTTTTGCCGGCTTATTGCGGTAAACGTCCGGGTAAAGCCTGCGCGAAATTTCCTTCAACGTGCTTACGTCTATTACACGATAGTGCAGATTTGCCATTAAATCTGGCATGTAACGGTCGAGGAACTTTTTGTCGGAACCGACGGAGTTTCCAGCAAGATGAGCTTTTCCGCGAGCCGGCAGGAAGCGTTTTACGTATTCAACTACCTGCTTTTGCGCTTCTTCCAAAGGCAAACCGTTTTTATTCCACTCGTCAACAAGTCCAGAAGAAGTGTGCATATTGCGCACAAAATCGTTCATATGAGCCACAGCAGCGTCGCTTGGCTTAATCACTAAATCAATTCCGTCGTCCAAAACTTTCAGATTAAAATCAGTTGGAACTACAGATACTTCGCATAATTCGTCATGGAAAATATCGAGTCCAGTCATCTCGCAATCAATCCAAATTAAGCGCGACTCTTCCGGCGTAAACGTAAGATCTTCCTTAGCTTCAGCCATTTTCGTTCCTTTCCTAATATTTTTTCGAACCCATCAGCCTACATCTTCGTACCGACGAGACGCGTATTAAAAACGACGAAAAGCAGGCAAGTTGTAGATAACTTGCTTAACTTTTCGTCGTTTAATGCAAAATTACTTGCGATTTATACGCGACTTATACGCGATTTAATCGCGCAACTTACGCACCACGCGACTTAGTTGTGGAAACCGCTGTAGTTTGGTGCTTCTGCAGTCATCACAATATCGTGAGGATGAGATTCGCGAAGGCCAGCATCAGTAATGCGAATAAAGCGGCCGCGCTCTTGCATTTCCTTAATATTGTGCGCACCAACGTAGAACATTGACTGGTGTAAGCCGCCGAGAAGCTGGTAAAGCACAGCGTTAAGCGGACCGCGATATGGAACTTCGCCTTCAACGCCTTCTGGAACCACCTTGTCGGAGCTGGTAACGTCTGCCTGGAAGTAACGATCCTTCGAATAAGACTTCTTACCGCGAGGAGCCATTGCACCAAGCGAGCCCATGCCGCGGTAAAGCTTGTACTGCTTGCCGTGAAGAAGAACCTTCTCGCCTGGAGCTTCCTCACATCCAGCCAAAGTGCCGCCGAGCATAACAGTGTCCGCGCCTGCAACCAAAGCCTTAGCAATATCGCCGGAATAGTGAATACCACCGTCTGCAATGCATGGAATTCCAGCAGCCTTGCAAGCCTGAGCCGCATCGTAAACTGCGGTAAGCTGAGGCACGCCAACGCCTGCAACAACACGCGTAGTGCAAATAGAGCCTGGACCAACGCCAACCTTTACAGCGTCAACGCCAGCGTCAATCATAGCCTGTGCGCCTTGGCGAGTTGCAATATTTCCGCCAATAATTTGCACGCCGTCGAAAGCCTTATCTGCCTTAATGCGACGAATCATGTCGAGAGCCAAGCGAGCCTCGCCGTTTGCGGTATCGACCACAAGCACGTCAACTCCAGCTTCCATAAGAGCGCACGCACGCTGCCAAGCATCACCCAAGAAGCCAATGCCAGCAGCAACGCGCAAGCGACCCTGATCATCCTTAGTAGCATCCGGATACTGTTCAGTCTTCACAAAGTCCTTAACAGTAATCAAGCCTGTAAGCTTACCTTCAGCATCAACCAAAGGCAACTTTTCAATCTTGTTATCCGCAAGCAAGCGGTGAGCATCTTCCTTAGAAATATTTGAAGGACCGGTGACGAGATTTTCGCGCGTCATCACGTCCTTAACTTTCAAGCGATCGTAGTCTTCGGAAGCAATGAAACGCATATCGCGGTTGGTAATAATACCAACTAAACGATTTTCGCTATCCACTACCGGAAGACCAGAAATATGGAAACGCCCGCACAATTTATCTAAATCGGCGAGCGTAGCATCTGGGTGAACAGTAAGCGGGTCGGTAATCATACCGGATTCACTGCGCTTAACAATATCAACCTGCGCAGCTTGATCATCAATAGAAAGATTGCGGTGAAGTACTCCAATGCCACCGTTACGCGCCATGGCAATAGCCATATCGGACTCGGTAACAGTATCCATAGCTGCCGAAATAGTCGGCACTTTCATGGTAATTTCGCGAGTCAGACGAGTGGAAGTATCCACTTCGGACGGAATAACATCAGTTTCATTTGGAAGCAAAAGGACATCGTCATAAGCGAGACCGAGCTTCTCGAAAATTGGTGGAACAGGAGCATACACGGATTCCGTGTTCATATCAGTTGTAGCCATAGGGTTACTATACGTTTTTGCTATGACGTTTGCCGAAACGCACCCTCCAAACGCGGGCGCGACGACATGCTTGAGCGCAGCACAGCGCGCGCGAAAGCAATTCGGAGCGGAAACTCGCTCAAGTTGGAAGTCCAGTGGACTTCCAACGCGAGTTTCGTAGCGAGCGCTTATAGCACGAGCGTACTCGCACGTTTTGAGCGCCACGCCACATTAAGAAAAACAAAATTAAGCAGTTGTTACGAATTGCGAAGTTCGGGCAGGCGACAACGCAAGTACGGCATCATTGTGAGCACAGTAAGTAGCGCAGCAGCAAGAATCATTCCAACAAGCACATACACAGCTTTAAAGAACAAAATCATAATAGAGCCAAACGCAATTAGCGCAGCCCATCCCCACAAAATCAGCACAGCACCCTGCACAGAATGCCCAATGCGCAGCATGCGATGATGCAAGTGCATGCGATCCGGATGCATTGGCGACTGCCCTTTAGCAACACGCCTAAAAATAGCCAAGCACATGTCAAGAACCGGCAAAAACAGCACAAGAATCGGCAACAAAATCGGCATAAATACAGGCAAATAAATACTCGTATGAACGGCGGAAGGATCCAAATGGCCGGTCATAATAATCGACGCGCAAGTAATTAAGTAGCCGATTAACATGGAGCCTGAGTCACCCATAAAAAGTTTTGCTGGATGCCAATTGTGCATAATAAATCCAACGCACATACCTACCATTGCAACGTCAATAAGAGTTGCCATTGAAGCGTAGGATGGCGACGTGCGCGCAAGCATGTATGAGTATGTTGCGAAGGCAATGCCGCCGATTGCAACGATTCCAGAAGCCAGTCCGTCCAGCCCATCTACAAAATTTACTGCATTAATTGAAGCAACGATTAGTATTGCAGTTATTGCGATTGACACGCTTGGAGATGCCGTTACGAGCGATCCTAGCGGCAAAGTTACGATTTGCAACCCTCCCCACGCTACAAAAACAGCTATAAGCAGCTGACCGGCAAGCTTTAGCATCCAATCTAGATCCCAAATGTCGTCGCATACCCCAAGCAGGCATATCATAACGGCTCCTGCTAGTACAACCCACGGCTGGTGCGTTCCTGCAAAAAGCCCGGAAATAAATGGCATAGAACTAGCGAAAGCCATCGCAACTGCGAAACCAAAAAGCATACCTACACCACCCATACGTGGCGTTGGAATAGTATGCACATCGCGCGCGCGAACTTTGCCAACAGCACCCATACGGATTGCAAGGTGACGAACAAGCGGCATAATAAGCCACGTAGCACCGCCTGCAATTGCTGCAATAAACAGGTATACCCTCATGAATGCGTCCTTTGCTATGCGATTACTTCGTTGGTTTTAGCAGCGTTTGCTAAATTTTCGCTTGCTTATTTTGATTGTAGCGATTTGTTAGTACCAGAAATTTAGTACCAGAAATAAGTTAATAAACTTACTCACTTAACGCATTACGAATTTCACTCTCCGAAATCACACCTTCGCGCAAAATCACAATACCGTCTTTATCGCTTGAATTCGCGCCAACTACCGTGCTTGCCACGTGCGAGCAAGTCGGGCCTGCGTTCAAATACAGCGGAATTTCGTTGCCGAAAGCTGCAAATGCTTCTTCTACACTGTCTGCACTTTCGTTACCGCTGCGATTCGCGCTAGAAGCAGCCAGTGGACCGGTGACTCGCAAAATTTGCATTAATTCAGGGCAATCCGGCACGCGCACGCCTTGAGTTGCTTGAGTTTTCGCATCGTTTTGAGCATCAGTTTCATTCGTTTTGCACAGCGTTGCAAGATTTGAAGCAACTGAATCCTTCTTCGCACGCGCAATCGGAGAATATCCGCCCGGAAGGAACTTTTTACCTAGAATATCCAGCGGAGAAGGCAAATAAAGCCCAAGTTTTTCTAAATCTTCCACTCCACTCATTAAAATTTGCAGCGCCTTTGTGCGCGGTCTGCGCTTAAGCTCGTAAATTTTTGCAACAGCAGCTTCATTGAATGGATCGCAAGCAACGCCGTACACGGTGTCAGTCGGCACTACGATTACGCCGCCTTCGTTAATAATTTGCGCTGCCATTTGCAGGGATTCTTCGTTGATATTGCAAATTTTGCTCATTTTTGCCTCTTTTATTGCTTATTTTGCTTATTTTGCTTATTTTATTCTGTTTGAGTCAAGTTTTATTTTTGATTAAAATTTTACTTTTCCGCAAAAGTGTACCGCGGTCTGCCAGTTAAGTCGTTTCCAACGCGCGCACGCAAAAAACCTACGCTTTCCGCATACTTTTTAAGCGCATCCCCTTGCGAAATATCGTGCTCCATAACCATCGCTCCCCCAGACTTAAGCAGCGCAAAAGCCGCACGCATAATCTGCTCCGGAATAAGCAAGCCGTCCGCAGAACCGCCATAAAGCGCAAGCGGAGGATCATACTCTCGCACTTCAACCTGTTCTGGCACTTGACTTTCCGGCACGTAAGGCGGATTCGTTATTACTAAATCTACTTTGCCACAAATTGCGTGAAGTTCCGGCGTGCAATCCGAAATATGCGATTTGGTTGCGTCTGCAAGCACGGCATGATAGCGACTGAAAATCTGAATATTTTCCCACTTTTTTGCAGCTTCTTCGAAATTTTTTTGCAAATATTGGAAAGCTTCAGGAGATTTTTCTACAGCCCATACTTGCGCGTCTGCAACTTCCGCCGCAATCGACAATCCAATTGCGCCCGATCCGGCGCATAAATCGACTACCGTCGGCTTGCTAATACCAGACTCTCTAAGCCAATCCAATCCAGCTTCAACAACAATTTCCGTTTCCGGCCGCGGCACAAAAACGCCCTTACCAACTTGCAAATCCAAGTAGCGAAAAGGCGCGCGACCAACAATATGCTGCAACGGCTCACGAGAAGCACGCCTAGATACAAAATCGCTATATTTACTAGCATAATCTTGCGAAAAATCGGTTAAATCGCCAAGTATTAGCGCCTTGTTCAGCTCAGCTAAGCTTACGCCGCAAGCATGAGCCAGCAGCAAGCGTGCATCATATTCTGCTGACTCCACGCCTGCAGAATCAAGCTTTTTAACAGCATCGCGCAAAACTCGCAAAAGTTCTTGCATTTTAAGAATTGCTTGGTTATTTCAGTAATTTTACTTGACTTACTTGGCTTGCGCTAAGCGGTCAGCTTCATCCGCCTGAATATCACTGTCGATAACAGGCTGCAAATCGCCGTCAAGAACCTGATCAAGATTGTAAGCCTTGTAATTCGTGCGATGATCCACAATACGATTTTCTGGGAAATTGTACGTGCGGATTCGCTCAGAGCGGTCGAGCGAACGCACCTGTGAGTGGCGCATATCCGCCGCTTCTGCTGCCTCCTGCTCGTGCTTCATAGCGAGCAAACGAGACTTTAACACGCGAAGGGCTGCCGCACGGTTTTGAATCTGCGACTTTTCGTCTTGCATGCTAACAACAATTCCGGTTGGAATATGTGTCATGCGAACCGCAGAATAAGTAGTGTTCACGGACTGCCCACCAGGGCCGGAGCTCATGAAAATGTCGATCTTCAAATCTTTTGGATCGATTTCGATTTCGTCGTCATCTTCGTCTGCTTCTGGGAACACGATTACGCCAGCTGCGGAAGTTTGAATACGTCCCTGCGATTCCGTAACTGGGATTCGCTGCACGCGATGCACTCCGCCCTCATACTTCATGCTTGCCCACACGCCATCTTCTGGAGCAGGCGTACCTTTTGCTCGAATCGCAAGCTGCACGTCTTTTACGCCGCCAAGTTCCGTTGAATTTTCGCTTTGGATTACGGTAGTCCAGCCGCGCTTTTCCGCGTAACGCATGTACATACGCAATAAATCGCCAGCAAACAAAGCCGCTTCTTCGCCGCCTGTGCCAGCTTTAATTTCCATAATCATATCGCGCGCATCATCCGGATCCCTAGGAATTAATGCAGTGCGAAGCTTTTCTTTTGCTGCTGGAATCTGCTCTTCTAAGCGCTTAGCTTCTTCAGCGAAATCTGGATCGTCGCTTGCCATTTCGTTTGCGGCTTCAAAGTCGTCGCAAAGCTGTTTGTAATTTAGGTAAGCGTTTACGATTGATCCAAGTTCTGCGTGCCTACGACCAAGCTTACGAATAGCGTCCGGATTTGACGCAACTTCCGGGCTTCCCATACGACTTTCAATATCGCGATACTCTTCTAACGCGGTAACTGCTGCCGGGAATTGTTCCTCTACTGACTCAGCCATCATATTCCTTTGTAGTCACGCTTAACGCGGATTGTAAATCAAAAATTTAAATGTTAAATATTAAACACACATGTTTAGCACATAAAACGCCAGCCCCGATTCCGCGAGTTACACGAAAGCAGGGCTGGCATCACAAAAGCTACTTAGTCTTCTTACCGTAGCGCTTCTCGAAGCGAGCCACGCGACCGCCGGTGTCGAGAATCTTCTGCTTGCCGGTATAGAATGGGTGGCACTTTGAGCACACGTCAACCGTCATGTGATCGCCATCAGCGGTAGAACGAGTTACGAAAGTGCTTCCGCAAGAGCAGGTAACCTGCACTGCGTGATAGTCGGGATGAATACCCTGCTTCATAATGTCTCCTATGGAATTCGGGCGACCCGGGTCGCAAAGCCCCAATAGCTAAGCGTGAACCGGAACCTTCGTAATTCTAGTCACCACCCTCGACGCGCTTATAATCCGCATAAAAATGGAGCGCATGAAAAATTCAAACGCTCCAAATTTAAATAAATTATTTATTATTGCGACGCTTGCGATGGTGTTTGCCAGTCTTTACAACCGCGAGACCAATTGCTGCGATTGCTGCCGACAAAATACCAGCGGATGCAGAAGAAACCGTATTGCTACCAGTTTTAGCTAATTCCGGCTTTGCTTCAGCAGTTTCTTTTACATCCTTTTCTTGCTTCTTTTCATTCTCAATAGTTACGTCATATGAAGTATAAGAATCAAGAGAAGGAATAGCTTGTTCAGGCGTTGGAGCAGGTTTACTCTCAGAAATCACATCAATTTCAACAGTAATTTCCGCTTCGCGACCATACTTGTCGGTAGTAGTAAACGTTAGCTCAACTTTCGGCTTGCCGTCAACAATCTTAGGCGTGCCAGAAATCTTGCATTCAGTACCAGCGCAATTTGCGTTAATGCCGTTTACAGAAGTTAAGCCTTGAGCAACTAACTCGTTAATAGTTACTTTCTTGCCGTCTACTGTAACCGTTGTGTTATTAACATCTCCTTCAGTCATGTTTTGCAATCTGAAGTTCGTTAAAACACCCTCGCGAGCAGAACCACTAAACTTAAACTTCATAGGAGCCATCTTCTCGAAGTTTGCAGTAATAATGGTTTCGCTTTCTGGGAATACCATTGCAATATCGGCGTCAGTAATACCAGCTTGCACAAGTAAATTCTTCAAAGCTTCAATAGTTGAGTGTTGTGAATTACGAATTATTTTTGCCGTATATGACTTTCCTAATGTTTCAGCAACAATAGCCAATCTATTACGACTTGCTTCATAACTCATATTCTCGTTATTTATAGCTTCAGCAAGAATATTCTTTATAGCCGCAAATGTAGAATTCTTAGATTTGCGGATTACATTAGCTGTAAACGACATGCCATAGCGTTCAGCAATCTTAGCTAATGTTTCACGCTCAATATCAGTTGATTTGTGGTTATCAGCACTGTTATAGATGGTATCAATATGTTTAGAGTAAGATACTTCATCCCAATTCTTGAATATGTAACCTTTGTTAGCAAGAACGTCTGGAATATAATTCTTTATTTCAGACATTCTATCTTTACGCACCCAGTATGTATGCATTGGTGACTGCATAGTTCCGCCATTGCCAGCTACATACGTTACCTTTGTGTAGTTTTCTAAAATGAACTTTCCTGCTTGGCTGCCAGCTGAAGGCAAATCTCGCTCTGCAATCACATTCGGAAGCACTTGAATAGGTACATTTTCATAACGTACTATCTTTGCATCCTTCTTATTTGGATCAGATGTTTCAACCTTCACTCTAACGGTAGTAATTCCAGGCTTCGCAATTCGAACAGAATTGGCACCGGAAGAATAAACTACACCAGCACCGTGCATGCCCGCAATCTCTAGGTTATTAGGATCAACACCAGACACAAGCTCATCAGGAGCAGGAACTTCATCTCCAACACTCTTAACAAACTGAGATACATTCACAGGCATATCAGCAATCTGATTTGCAACATATACGCGAATTTGTCTATTCTTATTTGTGTCAGTTGACGGAACAGGCTTGTTGCCTGCATCATAAACTTCCCACTTGCTAAAGCCCTTAAGCTGTTGCTTTAACTCATTAGTTTTATTATTAACGTCATTTTCATATGTAGTACTATCGGACTTAAAGTAGATAACTTTCGGTTTGTATGAGCCATCATCCCACTTCCTTCCGAAAGCTGGTAAGAACACATACGGCACGTAGTTATCTGGAATTTTCTCATTACTCTTCGCGTCGATGATGTTCATCACCTTTTCATACACTGCTTGGTATGTAGTATTTTCAGAGTACTTTAATTTACGAATCTCATCATTCGTTAACAACTTTTCACCATTCGCGTTTTGCACATCAACGCTAGTTGCAGATGCTGGTTCACTTACCATCAAAGTAGTGACAGGAATTTCAGGTTGATTTGCTGAGCCTCTTCTTACACTCGAACGAGCATTAGAATTATCATTATCAACAAAATTCTCAAGCTTCCTCCAGCCTTTGAACACGTAATGGTATCCATCAGCGTCATAATTCTTGCCAACAGCTTGCGGAGCTTTTACGCCCGTAACATCGTCTTTAAGAACGTAGTACAGCTTAGTAGTATCTTTATCAAGGCTGCCCTGATCTTTATGATCAACTTGATTGGCATTTATAAAGTTGACCTTAACATACTTATCCTTATTGAGAACAAGATCACGCTCTGCAGCAACACCAGTAAGAGGATTAGTATCGCCAGGCTGATGTGAAGGCTGAGTACTATCTGGTTTCGGTAGGCTCTTATCGTACATCAACTGGTAAAGCACCTTTAAGCGTCCTACAAGTCTATAAGTCTTGTAATCTGCTGCATCCTTATACTTAACTGTAACTTTCAAAGGAACAGTGTACAAAGCAGGCTTCTTAAGCATCTTCTGCTTTAACTTATTTTGTTCAGCTTCAGTTGGCAAATCATATTCGACTTTTATGTCTTCTATGCCATTATTCACAGCAGCATCTGCTTTGAGCTGAGACATATTAGTTATAAAATCGGTTAACTTTGGAAGCGTGTCAGGCTTATCTTGCACAGCGACCAAGTAATCAGTCTGCACTGTTGGCTCTGTCCAAGGGGTTTGATCTGCCACGAACTCTTGGAATGGTTTATCAACTTTCCAATTCGAAACATCATCTATAGGCGTTACTTCTTCTTTGCCATTAATCATGCTGCTTCGATTCCAAGTTCCCTTAGCATTGGTTAGGTTCTCTTGAAGCCTTGTCAACGCACTAGTCTGGTCGCTAGCACTGTAAGGAATTTGCGAAAGATCAGTACCCTTCTTTACGTAGAACACCTTAGGGCCGTCTGTGCCGTCCTTCCACTTTCGTCCTGGAGCAGGCTTGAAGATTGCAACTACAGAATCTTCTGGAACTGTTCCATTGTCGGACGAGCTGGAGAAGTAGTCGATTCGCTTGTAAATAGCGTGGTAAGTTACGCCGTCTTGCAAATTTACTTTCTTGTAGCGGTCGCTTGAATTTATGTCAAACGTCTGCTCTTGTTTTGGATTTTCAGCAGTTGGCTTTACAACATTAGTCGCCCAACCCTTAAACACGTAGTGGTAATGCTGGTCGCTGTAATCATTGCCGAAAGCTTGCGGCACGCGGATTCTAACTTCCTTGCCCTTATAAACGTACGCAGTAAGCGTAGTTTTTTCACCAGCAGGATGATTGGCATTATCTCCATCGTGACCAATAATAGTGCCTTCATCATTCTTGCCGGTGAAAGTAATCGGCGCATACTCGTCAATATGCGCTTTGCCGTAGTCAGTAGCTTTAAACTTATCCCACTCGCTTGCGTACACCAAATCCGGCAGCACGCGGTACAGCACTTCAGCTTCAGCAATGTTATTGCCAAGATGCACTTGCACTTTAATCTTGTGTAATCCTGGAGTGTTGTCAAACTTTTCGCCAGGCGCAAAGCTGAACGTAGCACCATCTGGATAATCACTAGCATTCGTTATAAGCTTCTTAGCATCATCACTACTTCCAGTACTAATCTTCTCAATTGGCTTAAGCACTTGCGGAGCTGCAGCAACAGGAGCTTTAAGCTTGAAGTGAGCAATGTAAATTACTTCAGGATTGTTCTGCTCTTCGGAGCGAATCGGCAAGCGATTCACACCATCGGAATACTGAAGCGTATGCGAGCCAACTTCAGACGAACCGACTTTTGAAGTCCAACCAACAAACTCAAATCCAGGCTTTGCTTTTACTGTTGGAAGTGGCATTTGATAAGCTTTTGTGCCCTTAATTGCGTCGTACACAAGAGCAGAGTCGTCAGCTACATCCTTGTTCTGCCAGTCAACAACGCTGCCCATAGAGTCTTGACCATCAGCCACTTTGAACACGTAGCGCGTGTAGTGATCTGGACGAGCTTGCTTATCGTCATTGCGTTTAAGCACGCGAACGTCTTTATATTTGAAGATGAATGTATCTTCTCTAGTCTGCTTACCTTCGCTATCAGTAGTATAAGTAATATTCTGCTGTGTGCTTTCCGGCACAAAGCCTTCAATCGGCTTGTAGAATACTACGTCGTACTTTCTGTTTACAGAGCTGACTTCGCTTTCTGGAAGAAGCTCCTTACCGTTTTGATCAATATACTTTACCTTATACTTGCGCGTATTGTACGTTTGGTAAATAAACTCGCCAGTATTCTGCTTCTCATCACTCGAAGCTTCAAAGCTCGTGAACTGCTTATCTGGGAAGTGCGTTTCGTCGCTGTAGACTGCTTCCGCATTGTAGCGCAAATGCTCGCGCAAGCCGGAAACCGTTTGAGTAGAAACGTGATCCACCATCGCGGCTTTTTCTGCGTCTGAAAGACCCTCTTTCTTATAGTCAGCAAACGTTACGCCTGGCTTTAAGAATATGTGCTTAAAAGTACCGTTGTAGCGAGTATCCTTAACCCACACTGCATCAAGCTTTATATCTTCTACTACTTTATTGCCAAAAGCGTACGGCAAAGTCGTGCCGTTCTTTTTAATCTCCCAGCCGTAGAAGTCGTAGCCTTTGCGCGTTGGGGTGCTTATCTTCTTTTCGTCAATAACATGGTAGCGAGGGAACTTCTTTTCCGTAACTACGTCGGAGCCACTTATTTCATTGCCGTTGTCGTCGGTTTTCGGCATATGGTAGTCAAACGTTACAGTGTGCTGAATATCAGTTGGAAGACCCCACGCAGCGTAAAGCTTAATGCCGTTGACTGGCATTGTAATATCTTTGTTTTCGCCATTTATAAACTGAGTACCAGCCTGATCAACAGCCCAGCCTTTAAACACATAGTCTTCTGGCAAATCAGCAGGGCGAACGATGGAGTAAGTCTTGTTATTAAGCGTGAAAGTGTACTTGCCGTCGAACTGCTTAGACGTATTACCGGCATCGTCTTTAGTTACAGAAGCATCATAAGATGTATCGTTTCCGTATAGCTCTTTGTCTTCGCCCGTCAAATCTTTTTTGCCGCGCTTAGTCAAACTATACTCGAACGGCAGGCTCTCTGTAGCAGCGCTACCGTTTGTAGCTATAGCCTTGCCATCCGCATTATAAAACTGCACATCGTACGACTTGCGGTTGTACCTAAATTCAAGTAGTTTGTTAGTTTCAAATTCAGTTGCATCACCAGAATAATCTTCTTGTTCATCTACTGGAACGCCCCTATACTTTCGAAATGCTAAATGATACTTTTTAGCAAAAGCATTCTTCTCATCATCACTTAAATCATCCCAATTCCCATGACCATGAGATTCGTTATACCACTCTTCCCGATTATCTTCAAAGTCGAATGGATCTAACGAATCACCAACATTTTTCTTATCATAACCATCAGCAGGATTAAAACCTGCAATAGATGGAGCTGTATATAAATAACCCGAATTGTCAGTATCATCTTTGCTATATGAATCAGTTGAAAGCTCATAATCATTGTCGTCTATATCATCGCCACCGTTTTTAGCAGACGCAATACTTTGCTTCCTAATAATCACCTGTATAGGCGCACTTTTACTACTGATATCAGCCGTAAGCAGACGCTGATTATCTTTTAGCTCGTATTGCTGTGCACTAGGATTCGAAGGGTCATCACTAATTTTAGGCGCTTGATTATTACCTTGTACACGGAATTTAGGATCAGCAAATTCTTTTATAGTAAAACGATACGGAGGAGTGTCACGATAATTCACTTCACCTGCATATCCAAGCTGCCATCCTAAAGAGCCTATATTTTCTTCATTAAAATCTAATTCATTTATATCAGGCCAAATATCAGTAAGCTTTTGACCGTAACGAACTTTTACGCGGTAGCCCTTATGGTCAATTTTGTTGCCATCGTTATCTTCATTTTCGCTATCATACTTCGTTGAGCAATTGCCACCATCAGCATAGCAATAAATAGTTGTTTTGCCGCTTTCGTCTTTTCTTTTTATAGCAGCATTGTTACCCCTATCTACGCCAGTAGGCTTAGCAAAAATAAGCTCGTAAGTCTTGCGGTCGTAAACTAAGTTAAGAGTGTTGTTTAAGTCGTTCGCGCAAAGCTGCGATTTACTACGTTTGCCTAAATCTGGGTGACCCGGCACAAAATCATATTGCTCAGTGTTAAGCTTTTTAGTAAGCTCCTTATTCACATGGAAGTAGCGTGTGAATATATCCTTGCCTTTGTTTGAAGCGTCACCAGGATTCGCGGTATCATACCCGTCTAAGCTTGTTACAGGCGTATCGTTCATCCAGTTGAACTTTGAAATTAAGCCGTCTTTGTAACTCTTATCCTTCGTGCCTTGCAACTCTTCTTTCGTTAAGCCAAGCTCTGGGTTTTCTACATAATTATCTTCGTTTTTACCATTAAGCTTACTAGTATCATTAGCAACGCCGGCATCATTCATCTTATTAAGCGCAACGTCACTCTCTGTCTTCACGTTCTTGCGCTCAACAAGACCAACAAAGTCGTAGTTTGCAAGCGAATCCGGATGCTCTTTGTCAACCAAATCCGCTTTTTGCACCCACACGTTCACGCGGTAGCTAGTAGTATTGTTCGCTTCCCAATTAGCGCGGAATTGCACATTGTGATCCGGCATCTTGTAGTCATCAAGAGAAACAATAGTATTCTCAGCATAAAGCGGATCACTCTCTTTGCTAGGATCTACTAAAGACCATCCTTTAAAAGTGTAACCTCGCCTAGTTGGTTTCGTAACTTGTGGCACATCTTGCTGGTAATACACTTTTTGAGCAGTAACATCCGTGCCGCCAGCAGAATCGTAAGTAACTTCATACGCCTTACGGTAGTAGCGAAGGTTCAAAACTAGCTTATCTTTTTCATCTTCAGAATCCGAAAGCGGCGAGCTAATAAGATTATGCTCCGGCTCGTAGCCTGGAATGTACAGAGCTACAGCACTCACATCTGAACCAACAGTGCCAGTAACTTCAGTGACGTGGATACGTTCTTTTTTGCCATCTTTGTAAGTTACTTCAATAGTCTTGCCAACGCCAAGATTTGGAGCATCGTGAAACTCATCCTTATGATCGAGATCCTGCACCAAGTGACGCACATAGTACTTAGCTGTTTTAGGAGCGTAGTTGATATTCAACTCGCCGTAGTACTGAATACCGTCGTCCGAACCTGACTGCGTAGACGATGGATTCTGCGAAGATTGAGCACTGTTGTTGCTTTCAACAGCCTGCCTTTTCTTTACAGCGTAATCAGTAATCAGCTTCTTGCTTAAACGCAAGTAACGCTTAGCATCCGCATCCGTACCGTCGTCAATAACAAACTTGTCTTCGCTGTTTTTAATGTAGTACTGGTAATCACCGGAGTGATATACGGACGGACGGTATCCAGCAGCCTTTGGAAGCTCAATGTATTCGTACTTGCCATCTTTGCCTAGATTATCGAAGTCTTCTTGATCAATTGTAAGCTCATACGGCTGCACAAGCTGCTTATTCGCAGCACCACCAATCGTATAGCGAATTTTCAAATTGTAAGTGGCTTTTGGCTTTTTGTCGGTTTGTACCTGTTCGTTGGCTTGCTCTGTGTTTTCAGCAGTTGGATGCTGCTCATTCGGCTTAATTACCTGGCTGTTTGGATCAGTTGCTGCGTTATTAGTTGTTGTGCCAGCGTTCGATGTAGAAGCAGGTGAAGGATGCTCATTGTTCGAAGCAGGCGTAGTGCTTTTCTCTTCGCCTGAGACGTTTGCATTTGCACCTTGTGCAGTTGTATTTTCTGTACTTGGTTTCGCTGTAGTTCCAGCACCAGCGTTAGACGCTGTACCTGTTGAAGGTGCAGGAGCAGACGGTGCAGTCGTATTATCTACAGTGTTCGCAGTCGGAGCTGCAGACGCATTATTTGCAGACGGTGCAGTCGAGGTTGCAGGCGCACTTGTTGTAGTAGTTACACTATTCCCGTCGGAAGCACCATCGCCGCTCTCAACAGACCTACGAACACGCACTCTTGGCGTATTTGCATCGCTTGCCGCATTCGTATTTTCTGCGTGAGTGCTTGAAGGTTGTTCGCTTGTATTCTGCTCGTTTGCAGGCTTTGCGCTTTCAGTATTTACAGGCTGCGTATTTGCTGGTTGTGCAGGCTGCTTATTTTCACCTGGCTTAACCTCAGCAGGCTTAACGTCACCAGCATTTTCTTCCGGTTGCTTTGCTTCCGGCTGCTTTGTTTCTGCAGGTTGCTTTGCATCTTGTTTTGCAGTTGACGTTGATTCTGGCTTTGCAGTCGGCTTCAAAGTTGGAGTCGACTCTGGCTTTACTGCTGGATGAACTGGCTGCACTGGCGCAGGCGCACTTACTGCATAAGAATGTCCGAAATTAACCTGTTCTGAAGAACTACCTAACTGCGAGTCAATTCCATCACGCTGTTGCACTTCGTGTTGTTGCGATTCGCGCTGCTTTGCTTCACTCTTATTTATTTCACGCTGCTCAATCTCACGCTGTTGTGCTTCACGCAACTTTTGCATTCGTGCATCATGGCGCGCAAGCTCTACAAACTTTTGAATTTGTGCACCCTTATTGAGTACGCCAGCACCCCACCGCTGCATATTCAATTCATCTACATCAGGCTTTACCTTTGCCCATTTTTGCGTCGTATTAGACGCATCGATAATATCTTTTTGAGTAGGCTGAAGCGCGGAAGCCACAACAGATGGAAGCATCATTGCCAAAGTTGAAGCAACAGCAACTCCAGCAACTCCCTTACGCAAAGCACGAGAACGCTTCACTGCATGAGCCTTACGAAGTGTTCTTCTTGGTGCCATATCACCATATAAATCTTTACGCTCTGCCATTATTTCTCCTCACTCCAACCATTTTCAAGTAAATCGCGCATACTTATAAATCTTCATATATATTATATATGAATACAGTATACGGGCATAAAATAAACATTTGTTATAATCTTTTATTCGTTACAAATCAACTACAACTCATATTTACACTTGGCAAATAAAATCACCTAACTAATAATATACTAATCAATACCCCCCCCCCAAAAAAAATCATCCAAACGACTATGCCGTGAGGAATAAGCTCAGTGAGGGCGCCCATATCATCATGCGTTAGACGAACTGCTATTCCGTGAGAAATAAGCGCTCAAGCAATTCGTCGCATTAAAATATGATACAATATAAAAACGTGTGCTCTAGCGCAACGATTGTTTGAAAAATCAAAAGGGGTCGATCGGTTTCGACGGCGATCTGTTCGCCGCGGGGAAGCGTGCCGAGAATGCGAAAGTCCACTCGTAAACGTCCTTTCGCAAAAGAATAAGTGCTAAATCTAATCGCACTGAGTTCGCTCTCGCTGCCTGAGCTTCGCGCCAGGATTAACCAGTGAGCAGCTGCTCCGTTCACCCACTCACGTCTTCGGGGTGGTGCTGAACGTCATGAGAAGACTTGCTTGAATTGCTGGGCTGCAGGGCAATTCAGGGACTTTTACTGTAGATATGCTCGCCATGAATTGTCTGCGATAACATGGGGGCAGAAAAACTGCCGCACGGCCAGCAGACTACGCACGTAGAAGACCGAGGGTACGGTCACCGGACCGGGGTTCAATTCCCCGCGACTCCACAAACGCAATAACGCCACTGCTCACACAGTGGCGTTTTTTGTAGCAAAACCCAATGTTTCCAAGATTTAAGTTAAGCTTCGAAAGCATCTCCGAGATGGTGCTGAGTAGCGTGCTCAGTAGCATCAGAACTATTGCAATCAAACTCCCCCGCATCCGCAGCATCAACAATCGCGAGCGCAGCTTCCGCAAGATCCGGTCGCAACGCGTCCAACCAGTGGATGCGAGCATCCCTACCAAACCAACCCATTTGTTTGCGTGCAAGTCGTCGAGTTTTTTGTGCAATATCCGCAAAAGCCTCATCCTCGCTCCACACGCCATCCAAATAATCCATGATCTGCTGGTAGCCAAGAGCACGAGCTGCAGTCACACCCAATCGCCCTCGAATCGCGCGCACCTCATCCACAAAACCCTGCTCACGCATAATTTGCGTACGTAAATCCACGCGCTTATCTAAATCTTCACGACGCAAATCTAAGCCAATTTGCACGCAATCAATCACATACTTATACTTCGGAAGCGTTGCGGAATAAGGCTTTCCCGTAAGCTCAATCACTTCAAGCGCGCGAATTGTACGTCGCGGATTGCGCGCATCCATATGAGCCGCAGCAACCGGATCCTTTTGTTGCAACTCATCAAACAGCGCACTCGCTCCCTCTTTGCGCTCGCGCTCCTCCCAAGCTGCACGAATAGACTCATCCGTGCCTGGAAATGTAATATCATCCACAGCAGCACGAGCATACAATCCCGATCCTCCAACTAAAATCGGCCTCACACCACGCGATTGCAACTCACTAATACACTGCCTGGCCAAAACTTGAAATCGCGCAACCGTCATCATTTCTTCAGGATCAATTATGTCAAGCAAATGGTGCGGTACTTCCGCCTGCTCCTGCGCACTCGCCTTAGCCGTGCCAATATCCATATAACGATACATTTGATACGCGTCTGCGTTGATGATTTCCGCACGAATCCCACGCTCAGCTAATTTTTTCGCAAGCGCAATACCAAGACTAGTTTTGCCTGAAGCCGTAGGACCAACTATTGAAATTACTTTAGGAATATTATCCTGCTTATTTTCAGACAAAATACACTCCTCGTCAAAATACTTTGCTAGATTTTGCTTGCGCTCAATTACCTAAGATATTTATATCACGCTTTGCAAAGAATATTACATTTACATACGCACTCCCAGACGTTTAGCAGTTTTTATAGTATTATTAAAAGACGTGATACTTGATCGTCATAACCGCGTAAACGCAGCAGAACTCTATGCGCGTCTTCATAGCAACGAAGCAGCTAATGAAAGCAGCAACGTTAGCAGCAATGTTGACAATACAAAAAACCAACAAAATTGCTCCCAATGCGGCAAAACTAATTCGCTTATGCTTCCTGAAGACCAAATCGACGAATTTGTAAACATGATGCAAATTTACGAAGGAGCAATGTACGAAATAAGTACAAAGCTCGAGATTCTAGATAGCGAATTTCAGGTGCGGTTCTCTCACGACCCAATTCATCACATGGAGCGTCGTCTTAAATCAGTGCACTCAATTTTTGAGAAACTGCAAAGGCGTCATCTAGATATTTCCACACGCTCTATACGCGATAATCTTTTCGACGTAGCTGGAATTCGCGTAATTTGCAACTACTGCGACGATGTGTATTCTGTAGCGCAATATCTTTCTAAACAAACAGACATTCAAGTATTGCAAGTTAAGGATTATATTAAGAATCCAAAATCTAATGGATACCGCAGTTTGCACGTAATTTATGCAGTTCCTGTGTTCTTGTCTTCTGGAGCACACTACACGCCAGTTGAGGTGCAATTCCGAACTATTGCTATGGATTATTGGGCTAGCTTGGAGCATGCTTTAAGATACAAAGCCGGTTTGCCGGATGCAAAGTTGGCTGAGCACTCTCAAACTTTGCTCGATTGCGCGCATAGCTTGCAAAATATTGAAACACAAATGCAAGGTATTCACCGCGATATTAATGGTGCTCCTCAAGTTGAAGAAGCACCTAATAGTAAGGCATAATATAAATACGAAGCGCAAGCTTATGCCATATTAGGCGTAATCTTATGCAAGATTAAAACCAGCTTATTGTACGAACGTATAAATTATGCTGTATTTTTTTAGCATTTTCCCAGATGCTTTAATTATAATTATGTGAGAACGTTGTCTTGACAGCGTTTTATTTCATAGCTGTTAAGGAGAAATAATGACAAACTTTACTCAAGATTATTACAGAAGCGGTGCTCCTGAAGTTATTGACACTCAGGCAACATATGCTTTTGAAGAAGCAAAAAGAGTTTCAGTAGGACGCACTTATGGCGAAATGACGCTTGGATTGATTGTTACAACTCTTGTGGCACTGTTCACTCAGAGCGGTAATTTCTGGCTTAGATTTATGTTTGCAACCCGCGGATGGGGTTGGATAATGTTGGCAATTGCTCAGGTTGTGATAGCAGTTGTTCTTGGAACACGCTTAATGAAAATGAGTGAGACAACAGTACGAGTTTTGTTCTATGCTTATGCTGCTTTAACAGGATTTACTTTAAGCTCAGTCTTTCAAGTATTTAGCCTTGGATCTGTGGCATTAGTATTTGCTTTAACTGCAGGATTCTTCCTGTGCTTGACAATGCTTGCACTTACTACAAAAAAGGATTTGCTTAAAGCTGGTCCAATTTTAATGGTTGCATTACTTGTATTCGTTGTTGCGCAAATTATTATTTCGTTTATTGGGCAAGATACTGGAACAATGCGTCTTATGGCTGGAATTGGCATCGTTATTTTTGCAGGTTTAACAGCTTACGATGCTCAGCAAACTCGCGCATTACTTGCACAATATGAAAATCAGCCTGAAATGGTTAAGAAAGTATCTATTTTCTGCGCATTCCAACTGTTCTTGGACTTCATTAACATGTTCATCTACTTGCTAGAGTTGCTTGGAGATAATAGAGATTAGCAATACTAAACTAACATACGTGTGTTAGTTGCTTAGCTATTTAACCCTGCCAGATTAGTATTTGGCAGGGTTTTATTATGCTCTCTGTACTCCAAACGCGAATGCGTTAACAGTGCCGAGCGTTACTAACACCCATCTCTCACACACTTCTCAAATCACCTACCAGAGACAGACACTAACGCAGTACGCAATCTGCACCAGTGTCCCAAAACAAGCAAAATGAGACACTGACGCAGAACACAAACTGCACCAGTGTCCTAAAACAAGCAAAATGAGACACTAACACAGAACACAAACTGCACCAGTAACGAAAAAACAGTGGCGCTCACGTGGGTAACGCGCTCGCTTACGAAACTCGCGTTGGAAGTCCCCAGGACTTCCAACCTAAGCGAGTTTCCGCTCCGAGTTGCTTTCGCGCGCTAAATCGCAGCTCTCAAGCAGGTCGTCACGCCAACGTGAGCATCAAATCCCACGATTGGAGCTCCAAACCCACCAAAACACTCCAAACAAGAGAACACTACCCCACTAATCTGCCCTGCCTTCGTCTTTATTGACGAAGGCAGACCTCGCTTGCGTTGAAAGCACACCGTGCTTTCAACTCTAAGCAAGCTCGGCGCTCCGAATTGCTTTCGCGCGCTAAATCGCAGCGCTCAAGCAGGTCGTCGCGCTGATAAAACAAGCGCATACAACAAAAGACCCCACGAGTTTCCTCGCGGGGTCTTTATTAAGCCTTAGCTAATATTTTTCAGTTAGAAAAAATACTAGGCAAGAATCTTGGTCACACGACCGGAACCAACGGTACGGCCACCTTCACGAACTGCGAAGGTCAAGCCCTCTTCCATTGCGATTGCCTGAATCAACTCAACAGTGAAGGTTGCATGATCGCCTGGCTGAACCATCTCAACACCGTCTGGCAAGGTGATAACGCCGGTGACGTCGGTGGTGCGGAAGTAGAACTGTGGACGGTAGTTGGAGAAGAACGGCGAGTGACGGCCACCTTCGTCCTTGGTCAAGACGTAAACTTCGCCTTCGAACTTGGTGTGTGGGGTCACAGAACCTGGAGCAGCCACAACCTGACCACGCTCAACATCGGTACGGTTGATACCACGGAGAAGAAGACCAGTGTTATCGCCAGCCTCGGCCTCATCCATCTGCTTGTGGAAGGTCTCGATGGAGGTAACGGTGGTGGTCTGAGTTGGACGCAAACCAACGATCTCAACTGGGGTGTTGATTGGGAGCTTACCACGCTCAACACGACCGGTGACAACGGTACCACGACCGGAGATGGTGAACACATCTTCGATTGGCATCAAGAATGGCTTGTCAAGATCGTGAGTTGGGGTTGGGATGTACTCGTCAACAGCCTTCATGAGCTCCTTGACGGTCTCTACCCACTTCTCGTGATCTGGAGCGTCATCATGCAAAGCACCGTAAGCAGAGGTGCGGATGACTGGGCAGTCGCGATCGAAGCCGTTTTCTTCGAGGAGGTCACGAACCTCTTCTTCGACGAGGTCGATAAGTTCTGGATCATCAACCATATCGCACTTGTTCAAAGCAACGAGAATCTTCGGGACACCGACCTGCTTAGCGAGCAAAACGTGCTCACGGGTCTGAGCCATAGGACCATCGGTAGCAGCAACCACGAGGATTGCGCCATCCATCTGAGCAGCACCGGTGATCATGTTCTTCACGTAATCAGCGTGGCCTGGAGCGTCCACGTGAGCGTAGTGACGCTCAGCGGTCTGATACTCGATGTGTGCGATGTTAATGGTAATGCCGCGTTCCTTCTCTTCTGGAGCGGCATCAATCTGATCGAAGTCATACTGAGGGTTCAGATCTGGATACTCGCCATGCAGCACCTTAGAAATAGCCGCGGTCAAGGTAGTCTTACCGTGATCAACGTGACCAATGGTACCAATGTTAACATGCGGCTTAGTACGCTCGTACTTTTCCTTTGCCATGTGTTTGTCCTCCTGGACGTCTCGTAGTTTGCCTCACACATTTGTGAGAGGTCTTTCGCTACATATTACTGGGTTTCTGGGTTAGGTGCCACTTCGGTGCCAGAACCCAGTCAACGTAGGAAATTCTAGCGTTGACCGGGGACAGAAAACACCGAAGTAGCGTGCGCTTTATTCGCCGCGCTGAGCCTTAATAATCTCGTCCGAAACGGCCTTCGGGACCTCCGCGTAAGAGTCCATCTGCATGGTGAACATTGCGCGGCCCTGAGTCTTGGAACGAAGATCGCCAATGTAGCCGAACATTTCGCTCAGCGGCACCTTGGCGTCGATAACTTTCACGCCAGTGGCATCAGTCATAGACTGGATGTTACCGCGACGAGAGTTCAAATCGCCCATGACGTCGCCCATGTACTCTTCTGGAGTACGGACTTCGACAGCCATAATTGGTTCGAGAATTACCGGATTAGCCTTAGGAGCAGCTTCCTTGAAGCACATGGAACCTGCGATCTTGAAGGCCATTTCCGAAGAATCGACATCGTGAGTCTGACCGTCGGTGACGGTTGCCTTTACACCCACAACTGGGAAGCCAGCCAAAACGCCGGATTCCATAGCTTCCTGCACGCCTGCATCGATTGAAGGAATGAATTCCTTGGTGATGTGACCGCCGGTAACTTCGTTGACAAACTGGTAGGTTTCGCCAGATTCTGTGTCGAGAGGTTCGAAGTTCATCAAAACCTTTGCAAACTGACCAGAACCACCGGTCTGCTTCTTGTGAGTGTATTCCTGGTTCATAACAGCCTTACGAATCGTCTCACGGTAAGCAACCTGTGGCTTACCAACATTCGCTTCGACCTTGAACTCACGACGCATACGATCAACGATAATGTCAAGCTGAAGCTCGCCCATACCGGAAATCAAAGTCTGACCAGATTCCTCATCGGTCTTAACCTGGAATGTAGGATCCTCGTCAGAAAGCTTAGCCAAAGCCAAGCTCATCTTTTCCTGATCAGCCTTCGTCTTTGGCTCCACAGCAACCTCAATAACAGGATCTGGGAATGTCATGGATTCCAAAGAAATTGGGTTCTTTTCGTCGCACAAAGTATCACCAGTGCTGACGTTCTTCAAACCAACGAAGGTGTAGATGTTACCAGCTTCAGCTGAATCTACAGGATTTTCCTTATCAGCATGCATCTGGAAAATCTTACCAACGCGTTCCTTCTTGGACTTCGTGGAATCGTACACGGAATCGCCTGGCTTTACTTCGCCAGAGTAAACGCGCACGAACACGAGCTTGCCATAGAATGGATGGGTTGAAATCTTGAATACCAATGCTGCGAATGGATCTGTATTAACTGGCTTACGGTCAATTTCAACAGATTCGTCGCCTGGCTTGAAGCCCTTAATAGATGGAACATCTTCTGGGCTTGGGAGGAAGTCGACAACAGCATCCAGCATTGGCTGAACACCCTTATCCTTGAATGCAGAACCGCAAGTTACTGGGAATGCCTTACGCTCAATGGTAAGCTTACGGATACCAGCGCGCATTTCTTCTTCAGTAAGTTCGCCAGTTTCGAGGTACTTCTCAACCAGCTCATCGTCAGCTTCAGCAACCTGATCCATAAGTTCAGCACGATACTGTTCTGCACGTTCCTGCAAATCTTCAGGAATGTCAACGGTGTCATAGTGAGCACCCATATCGTCCTTAACGTCATTCCAGACGTAAGCCTTCATACGAATCAAGTCAACAACGCCAACGAAGTCGTTTTCAGCACCGATTGGAAGCTGAATAACGAGTGGAGTTGCACCGAGCTTCTCCTTGATGGTCTTGACGGAATAGTAGAAATCAGCGCCAAGCTTATCCATCTTATTGATGAAGCAGATACGTGGGACGCTATACTTATCAGCCTGACGCCACACGGTTTCAGACTGAGGTTCCACACCTTCCTTACCATCGAAAACTGCTACAGCACCATCGAGCACGCGAAGGGAACGTTCCACCTCAGCGGTGAAGTCCACGTGACCTGGGGTATCGATGATGTTGATCTGATAGCGGTCATCAACGTCATGAGTTTGACGCTTCCAGAAGCAGGTAGTTGCAGCAGACTGAATAGTAATACCGCGCTCCTGCTCCTGAGCCATGAAGTCCATGGTAGAAGCACCATCATGAGTTTCACCGATTTTGTAGTTCTTACCAGTGTAGTAAAGAATACGTTCGGTGGTAGTAGTCTTACCAGCATCAATGTGCGCCATGATGCCGATATTACGAACCATATTCAGGTCGTTAAGCACATCTTGTGCCATATTCTTATCCTTAGCTCTTTAAGATACCGATTATCTTGTGGATTACCAGCGATAGTGAGCAAAAGCCTTGTTTGCTTCTGCCATCTTGTGGGTATCCTCGCGGCGCTTCACGGAAGCACCCAAGCCATTGGAGGCATCGAGAATTTCGTTGGCCAAGCGCTCAGCCATAGTCTTTTCACGACGAGCGCGTGAGAAGTCAGTAAGCCAGCGGAGGGAAAGAGTGTTTGCGCGAGCAGGCTTAACTTCGACTGGAACCTGATAAGTTGCACCACCAACGCGGCGAGAACGAACCTCAAGATTTGGACGAATGTTATCAAGAGCGCGCTTCAATACAGAAACTGGCTCCTGCTCGGTCTTTGCCTTCACCTGCTCAAGAGCGGTGTAGACGATGTTTTCTGCGATGGACTTCTTACCATCGAGAAGGATTTTGTTAATCAACTGAGCCACGACGGTCGAGCCGTAGATTGGATCAGGAAGCAGTTGATGCTTTTTTGCAGGTCCTTTACGTGACATGTTTTACTTCGCCTTCTTTGCTCCATACAGGGAACGACCCTGCTTGCGGTCCTTGACACCCTGGGTATCTAATGCGCCACGCACGATGTGGTAACGCACACCTGGGAGATCCTTCACACGGCCACCACGCACGAGCACGATGGAGTGCTCCTGCAAGTTGTGACCTTCGCCTGGAATATAGGCGGTTACTTCAATACCAGAGCTGAGGCGCACACGAGCAACCTTACGAAGCGCGGAATTTGGCTTCTTAGGAGTGGTGGTGTATACACGGGTGCATACGCCACGACGCAGCGGGCTACCCTTCAAGGCCAAAGTCTTTGACTTTTTCGGCTTGGCCTGACGTCCTTTACGGACAAGTTGTTCAATCGTAGGCAACTTAAGTTCTCCGATTCATTGTTATCTTCTATTTGGTGAAAACCGCCACACTGCAGCACACCATAACCAAAGAATCGGTTAAAGAGTAAAAGCCACAGTCCACCGGCCCGATGGCCCTCGCGCCTCCAGCCACACATTACTGCGCGCTATCTTTGGCACTTGGGATATCCCAACCAACACGCCTATAACATAAGGCACGTTGTTGGCACACACAAATTGCTATTATACACCTAATCTTGACAATGCAATTAATAAAGTTTTAAAACCCTATTTAAGAATTGGACGCACAGGAGCAGACACATCTAAGCTGCGTTTATTGCCAATTTTACTAGGATCATCAATAATCTTGGCAACAATAGCTTTCTTTAACTCAATCTGAGACGAATTGCCCCATATGATAGTTTTTTTAACATCCCCTAATTCTGTTTCGACAGAATCTTGAGTTTTTGCACTAACTTTCGTAACTCTAGCTCGCAAAGATTCCGAAAGTGAACTAACAATTTTTACAGCTTCAAGTACCGCTCTATTATTCAAACTTCTTTGCACATTTGAAACTTCGATAACAGGTATTCCTTGCGTTGGAACTTGAGCTACGGCATTTAACACGCGACCTTTAGCGTCAACAGCAGTTAATTTATTGCTATCTCGAGTTTTGAGCATTGCTGCAGGACGTTGCGCATGTACAGAAACATGCAAACCATTAGGGAAATTCTTAGAAACTTTTGCTTCAGTTACACCAGGAATATCGTTAAGTTGGTTAATTACTTCTTGAGAAGAAACTAAAAATAGCGATTTACCAACCTGAGTTGACGCAATTGAAGCAATTTTTTGCTCACTCACCCACTCGTTAGAACCAGAAATACTTATATCGTTAGACTTAAGAAGAAAAACTGGCGAGAAGAATAAAAACCAAACAATCGCTGAAACAGAAGCAATCACTGCAAGAATTGCAAGAATTCGTTTAACAGTAAATTGCAAATAAGCAGATTTACGTTCTTTCAAACGCTCTCGAAAATTAATTATTCTAGGACGAGTAATCATTCCAAGAGAACCAGAAGTTTGACTTAAAGTTTTTCTTACAAAATCAAGCTTCGGCAAAAGTCTAGCGTCAACAAACTTACCTTGATGATTTTTTTCATTGATATCAGCTACTCGTATTTGCGATGTGTTTTGGCTGATTATATGCCTTTGAAAACGCTGGTCTTTGCGCAACGACGAAGCAGATCTAGGTTTAGAAATATGAATTTTTTCATCACGCGTTTTTTTGATACTAGATTTTTTTATATTAGATTTTCCGATATTAGATTTCGCACCACGAGCTACACCACTACGTAATTCATTATTAAGCAATTCAGCACTACGAGACGCACTGCTACGAGACGTAATGCTGCTGGATTTATTACTACGAGACTCTTCAGTACGCGCAATATTAAGACTTGAAACGGTACGACGATGCGAATTATTTGCATCAGCATCGTACGATTTGCTTGACCTCACGCGACCCATAATTACCTCTCGTAATAATCTATTTATATTTTAATCGCTTAATTTCAAAGCACTACAATGCTTCTAGCATAACAGACGTCATAGCAGTAATACTTCCTGCACCAACTGTAAGCAGCACATCACCAGATTTTGCACGCGAAGCCAGTTTCAACGCAGCTTCGCGCATATCGTCAACCGCTTCAATTTTTACATCAAGATTCTGCGATTTTGCAGCTTTAACAATAGTTTCAGCATTAATATTTGGAAAATCTTCCTGCTTTTCGCGAGCTGGGAAAATTCCTGTAACAATTACATCGTCTGCAAGAGCCAAAGATTTTGCAAACTCATTAGCAAAAGCCTGCGTTCTGGAGAACAAATGAGGCTGAAACAGCACGCGAAGAGTAGAAGAAGTGTACTTTCTTCGAGCAGCGCGCAATAATGCAGCTATTTCAGTTGGATGGTGAGCATAATCGTCCACAACTGTCACACCATCAACACATCCACGAATATCAAAACGACGAGACGCACCTCGGAAGCTTTCTGCACTACGAGCCGCATCTTCTGGATTCATACCGAGCAATACTGCAGCAACAATAGCTGCAGAAGCATTAAGCGCATTATGCAAACCTGGTATTAACAAGCTAACTTGCACCTTATTCGAACATTTAGCATGTTCATCCAAAATTTTTTCTGGCAATACAAGCGTAAACATTTCTCGACCACTTACAGCTTGCTCATTTTCATGCTCAATACTTGCGAACATAGCTAATTTTTGTACGCGCGAGCTGACTTTCATGCTCCAAGTATCCAAATTACCGTAAGCAATTGTTTTGTTTAAAATATTATCCGGCATAGCTTCAAGTACTTTTCTAGCACCTTCGTCTTCTGCACAAATTATTACGTTATTAATAGCATGACTTACGTGCTCAACAAATGCTTCTCTGTATCGTTCACTAGAGCCGTAATGATCCAAGTGATCTGCTTCAGCATTTGTTACGATTGCAATACTTGGGCTGTATTTTTCAAAACTTCCGTCAGATTCGTCAGCTTCAGCAACCATAACAATTCCATTGCCAGCATGACCACCGTCTAAAACTGTTCCGTCTGCGGCTTGAATAGATCCGCCGATTGCGTAGCTTGGATCAGCCAAATCGCCTGCTGCAGCCACAGTTAATATATGAGAAAGAAGTGAGCTAGTAGTTGTTTTACCATGCGCTCCAGCAACAGTCACGCCAGTTTTTGCAGATAATAATAACGCAAGAATATCGCTGCGATGAACAAGCTTTATGCCGCGCTCATGTGCTGCCATAATCTCCGGATTGCTCGGTTTAATAGCGCTTGAATACACGAGTACATCTGCATGCTCAACGTGTGAAGCACTTTGTCCAATTTCTACTTCAATACCTAATTCTTCCAAGCGTTGAGTGTGATCATTTGCTTCGCGATCACATCCACTTACGCTTACCCCCTCTTCATGCAACATTTCTGCCAGAACACTCATTCCAGCTCCACCAATACCAATAAAATGCACTCGACCTAATTTTGAAATTGTTTGCGAATCATCAAATGCTGATTTTACTGGGTTTAAATCAATATTATTATGAAATGAAGTTGTATTGCTATTAAGATTAGTCATTACTTTCTGCCTTCTTTTGCGATTTCAAGAATATGCTTCGCCATAACGTCTGCAGCATCACGAATACCATAATTCCAAGATTTAGTACGCATAGCTTGTAATTGCTTTTTGTTTTGCAATAAAGCTAATCCTTCATCTATAAACCACTTTGCATTGAAATCAGCATCATTTACCATTACTGCTCCCCCTGCATTTACTACAGGCTCAGCATTGAAACGCTGCTCGCCGTTGCCAATAGGCAATGGCACGTATACAGCAGGTAAGCCAAGTGCAGAAATTTCTGCAACCGTTCCAGCTCCTGCACGACATATAACTAAATCTGCACAAGCAAAAGCCCAATCAATACGCTCTAGATATTCTGCAATATGATAATCGCCACAGCCAGCATGCTCTGGTTTAATATCGTTTATTTGCGATTCGCCTACTTGCTTTGCAACTATATTTCGCACTTCTTCCGCTTTTGCGCGACCAGTTAAGTGAATTACTTGCGCATGTTTTAAAATATCTCCTGCTGCTGCAGCAACAGCTTGATTTATGCTTTTTGCACCCAAAGATCCGCCAGTAACAAGAATAATTGGACGTTTAGGGTCAACGCCAAGTTTTTGCGCACCTTCAACGCGAGCGGAATCATAATCTTTTTCTAATCTTTCACACAATTGAGAAATAGCAGGTCTAAGAGGTAAACCAACTCTTTCAACTTTGACACCTTTTCGTGTGCGCAAATCAGTATTCCCATAAACTGTTCCAACAGCATCAGCCCAACTTGCGCCCAAGCGATTTGCCATTCCAGATTTAGCATTCTGCTCGTGAATCACAATAGGAATATGCTGCGCATGAGCTTGAGAATATACTGGAGCAGAAGCATAGCCACCGAAGCCCACTACTATATCTGCTTTTCTAGCGGCTAGTATATTTCGCACTTTGCGTTTTTCGCGCATCCATCGAATTGGAAACTTAATTGCATCTAGATTTGGCTTACGCGGGAACGGCACTTTTTCTATAGTGTCAAGTTCGTACCCTGCATTCGGAACAAGACTTTTTTCCAAACCAACTTCTGTGCCAATTACACTAATTAACGCTTCAGGATTGAGCTTTTTAATAGCGTTTGCGACAGAAAGCAAAGGATTGACATGACCTGCAGTGCCCCCGCCTGCAAGAACAATATGCACTTCATGCTCAATAGCATTATCAAATTTCATTTCACTACCCTTGTTATAACTTTCATATTATAAAAAGTTGTAAATACTTACTACTTCGATATAGTAAGTTGCGGATTGGAACGCATAAGACCATCAGCTACGCCAATTGCGACCAAACACATAACAAGCGAAGAACCACCTGCGGACACAAACGGCATAGGCACTCCCATAACCGGAAGTATTTGCACAACAACAAGAATATTAACTAATCCTTGGCCTACAATCCACGTTGCAATACACATTAATGTGATTGAAATAAATTGCGATTTCGCTTTTAATGCTGAAGATAGTATGCACCAACCAATAATTACGTATAGCAAAATCACTGCTGCTGCAACCAAAAAGCCCATCTCTTCGCCAATAATAGCGAAAATAAAGTCATTGTGAGCGTAAGGCAAATAATTCCATTTTTCACGAGAGTTTCCGATGCCAACGCCTAATAGTCCACCAGAAGCCATTGCATATTGAGCGTGAATTGCTTGGAAACAAACGCCTTTAGCTGATTTTGCATCACATCCGTGCAAAGTAGCAAGAATACGTCGCATACGATTTTGGCTTGTTAAAACCAAAAGAGCAACCATTATGCAAGCAATAAATATGCTTCCAACAAGCCATTTTGTTGGGAATCCACCTAAGTAGAAAGCTATAAGTGCAATAAGAATAATAATTAAAGCAGTACCAAGATCCTTACCTGCAATAACAAGCAACAACGATACGCCAAGTCCTGCTGCTACAGGAATATACGCGCGCATTTGCACACGCTCATATGCTTGTTTTGCAGCAATCAAAGCTACTGGAAGCCAAATACATAATGCAAGTTTTGTAATTTCTGCAGGCTGCAAAGTCATAGGGCCGAAAGCAATCCAACCAGCATTACCATTAACTTCACGTCGTAAACCTGGAACAAATGTTAAGAACTGTGCAATAACAGAAATAATGTAAATAACAGCAACGTATCGTCTATAAACTGTAACTGGAAGTCGAGAAGCGAAAATATAGCCAATTAAGCCTAAAACGCAATACATTGTTTGGTTTACGCCTTGACCCCAAGGTGCAATTCCGTAGGTGATCATAGTTACTGAAGAACTAGAAAACACCATAAATAAGCCGAAAATCGACAGTATAACCACTGATACTCTCATGCCGTATAAGCACCACAGTGGGTTAGTTAAACTGCGCAAGCCAACGTATTTCTTTAATTCTGAATCTTGAGTTTTGCGCTCTAACGAGTTTTTTGAGTAGTCTTTTTTCGAGGAAAATATTCCAGATACAGTATGCGCTAATTTTGCGTATTTGATTGACTTTGCCGGCTTTGCTGTATTTGCTGGCTTTGCTGTATTTGCTGGCTTTACTGTATTTGCTGGTTTCGCTAGCTTTGCTGGTTTCGCTGGTTTCGCAGCTTTCGACTTCTTTACATCTTTTACAAATTTTACAGATTCATTTAAAGAAGAACCTACAGATTTGCCAACTTTAGTAACAGAACTACTTACGGACTTACTTACAGACTTTCCTACAGATTTGCCTAATTCCTTACCCGCTTTGCTTGCATACGCTCCTGCTTTGCTTACGGACTCGCCTACTTTACTTGCTGAAGTTCTAATAGATTTTTTAAAAGATTCAAATTTTTGCTTTTGGGAAGAATGAGAAGAATCTGAATCTGTTTCAATATGATCTTCCATAATAACTTCTGAGACTTTGCACGCTAATGAACGCAAAAACTTTTTAGGCTTATTACTGTTGAATACCATGATTATGCACCCATCGTTGAGATTCTTTAGCAAAACGATTGCCGCGATCGGCGTACGAAACAAATTGATCCATAGAGGCACAAGCAGGAGCAAGCAGAACAACATCACCAGGCTTAGCATAACGCCCAGCAGCTTCTACAGTTTGACGCATAACAGCCTCACCGAATGAAGAATCAGGATTTACAAGCGAAGTATTCTCAATATACTCACAAACTAAGTCATCAACGCAATCATATGATTTAGCGCAAGAACCATCTTGTGAAACAATAGTTACTGGAATGTGAGGAGCTGAACTGTGAAGAGCTTCAACAATTGGACGTTGATCTATTCCAATAACAACAACTGCTTTAATCACATGAAGTTGGTTTGCAATTAAATCTTCAAAATGACCACCTTTAGCTAAACCGCCAGCAATCCAAACAACCGAATTATTAGCAAAACTAGCTAAAGATGCACAAGCAGCATGAGCATTAGTTGCTTTAGAATCATCTACAAATCTAATACAATGCGAAGGATTTTCATCTTCAGACATCAAAGTCGCAACTGTTTGAATGCGATGACCTCCAGGAGCAAATTCGCGTAAAGCACGAACTGAAGAATCTACGTCACCAGTTAAACCTAAAGATAAAGCTAACGCAGTAAGAGCATCAGCTAATAAATGCGGATACACACTGCCATCAGGCTCGCACAGATGTTTTAGCTCACGCAATTCGACAATAGGTTTTAGAGTGCCTTTAGTTCCTCCAGCAACACCGCTGTTATCGACAATCCAACCGTCTTTTACGCCAATTTCACCATCTTTAGGCTCTCCTAACGTAAAACCAATCTTTTTACAACCATCAGCAACTTGTGCACAATCTGCCAATTTGCTTACACGCTCATCTTGAGCATTGTAAACCAAAGCTTTTTGCACATTATTAAATACTTTTGACTTGTCACGAGCGTACGCTTCCATGCCACCATGCCAATCTAAATGATCAGCAGCAATATTAGTAATAGCAGCACAATCAAGAGCTAAAGAATCAGTGAAATGCAATTGGAAAGAGCTTAATTCAACGCATAAAGCATCATGCTCACATTCCAAAGCAGCATGTGACACAGACTTTCCAATATTTCCCACGGCTGGAGCATTTAATCCGCAAGCGGTTAGCATTGCAGAAGTCATTTCTGTAGTAGAAGTCTTACCATTTGTGCCAGTAATGCCAATCCAATAAGCAGGTTTATTCGTGCGCTTAGAAGGTACGCGCAAGCGCCACGCTAATTCAACTTCGCTCATTACTGGAATATTGCGCGATGCAGCTTCTTGCAAAAATGGCGTGCGAGGGTTAAATACTGGAGATGTAACAACAGCATCGATTTTAGACCAGTCTATTGCTGAAAAATCATGTATATCGGCATCAGGCTTATTTTCGTCTGCAGTCACAGGCTCAGATCCAACAGCGCGCAAAACCTCAGCTGCGCCACGACCCGAAACTCCAAGACCTGCAACTAATACACGCTTAAAAGCAAATGCTTTATCGCTTGTGCACGACTTACAAGTAGATTCAGACGAAACAGATACTTCATTGCCATCGACAATATTCATATTGAAGCCTTCCAATTTTTGAAATTAAATAAGCAAGCCAGAATGCCCTGCCCAATCGGCGTAGAACATCATAAGTGCAGAAAGCACAAACATAAGCTCAATCATCCAGAATCGTACAACAACTTTAGTTTCCGTCCAGCCGAGCAATTCAAAATGATGATGAATAGGAGCCATTTTGAACACGCGCTTATGCGTAGCTTTAAAGAATCCAACTTGAATAACGTCACTTGCAGCTTCCATTACAAATAATCCACCCAAAATCACAGCCAAAAACTCTGTGTGAGTTGCAATAGAAAGAGCTGCAAATAATCCGCCTAAAGCCAACGAACCAGTATCTCCCATAAATACTTGAGCAGGATTCGAATTAAACCACAAGAATCCAAAGCAAGCAACAGCAGCGCAAACAGCAATAATAGTTAAATCGAGAGGGTCAGAAACAGCGTAAGAGAATCCAAAATGACCGCCTCCACGCACATGGTAGCTTTCCCAAAAAGCAATCAAAGCGTAACCAGCAAAAGCAATCATAGAAGATCCAGAAGCTAAACCATCAAGTCCATCAGTCAAGTTTACAGCGTTAGACCAAGCAGCAATAAGGAAATTAACCCAAACAATAAATACTACAATTCCTACACCGTTGCCGAGTATAGAAAAATCAAAAAATGGTTTTTCAATAAAACTCATTCCAGGTTGAGCGCTAGCAATACCAGATTGAGTTGGCAATAGCAATGACAAAAGCGCGTAAATACTTGCAAAAATAATTTGACCAGTAAACTTCGCATGTACAGAAAGACCAAGATTCTGCTTTTTACGAACCTTAGCAAAATCATCAATAAAGCCAAGCAAACCCATTGAAAGCATTGCAAACAGCACCAAAACAGCAGACCATGAAGGCGAGCGACCAACAGAAACATATCTATAAAGAGCAGAAGCAGCCCAACCTGCTACTACAGCAAAGTTAATAACAACACCGCCCATAGTTGGCGTGCCGCGCTTTACTAAATGAGATTGTGGTCCATCTTGGCGAATGTACTGACCGTAGTGCAAACGATGCACTAAACGAATAAGCAAAGGCGTGCCAACAATCGTAACTACGAGCGACACCACAATTCCTACAATAAGCGCAATCACCGCTTAACCTCCGTTTACTGTTCCGTTTGCTATAATACTTAATTTATTAATTTCACACTTATATTGAGCATCGAGCAGTTAAATATTTGCCCAATGTTCAGCAAGCACACTCAAGCCTGAAGCATGAGAGCCTTTCAATAACACAACACTACTCGGATGCTCGGCCACAATTTTCCAAACAATATCATCAGCCTCATCCGCACTGTGCACAAAGTAGACTGCATCGTGAGAAGAAAGTAGTTTATTATTCCAAGAAGAACGTGCACCTTGAGCAATACAGTGAGCTAATTTATCTAAGTCAGAGTCCGTTTTTGAACCAACAGCAACAACTGCATCGACACTCGAATTTGCCACATATTCTCCAATATTTGTGTGCAATTCATCTTCGTTGCTGCCAAGCTCCAACATAGAACCAAGAACCGCTATACGGAAAGGTTTCGAAGATGCACTACAAGAATCATTTTCATAGGCGCACAAACCATCGATTCCTGCTTTCATAGAATCAGGATTTGCATTAAAGGAATCATCAATAAGTGTAAATTTCTCGTCATTCTTAGAAACTGTACTCAATTGCATGCGATGCGGGCTAATATGCGAAACTTTAGACAGCACAGAAGCAATATCATCTAAAGTCATTCCCAAATATCTAGCAACATTTGCTGCTGCAAGCGCATTCATAACATTATGCTCGCCTTGTATAGCAAGATGCACTTCAATATGATTCATTAGATCAGAAGAATTACTACGTTCAGTGGTAGTAAAAACTGCTTTACCAAAAGAATCTAACTTTATATTACTAGCTGAAAGTTGGTAGTCATCTTTACTAGCTGATTCCAGCAATCCGTTTTTAACATTTCTACCGAACCAGCGCACATGCTTATTTTCTACAAGACAAGACATTGCAGAAACTCGCTTATCGTCGGAATTTAATACTGCTATGCCATGTGGCAAAAGCCCACGCACAATCTCACTTTTTGCTTGCGCAATGCGCTCAACTGAGCCAAATTCACCTAAATGAGCCACACCAACTTTAAGCACTATTGCGAGATCCGGAGGAGCAATATGAGTTAAATTGGCAATTTCGCCAACATGATTAGCTCCCATTTCTGCTATTAAAAATCGAGTATTACTGCCAACTTGCAAAGCAGTAAGAGGCAAACCAATATTATTATTAAAAGATCCAACAGGAGCAACTGTTTCGCCTAGCGTGCTCAACAAAGCCTTCAACATATCTTTCGTTGTTGTTTTGCCAACGGAACCAGTAATACCAATAATAGTGAAAGGTTTGTTAAGATTGCGGCGAAGTTCCAAATTATGTTTAGCTAGCAAGCCCAGCGCTTCTATAGAATTATTCACAACTATTTGATTGAGATTAGTGCCTTCGACAACATGTTCAACAATAGCTACAACAGCTCCAGATTTTTCAGCATTCTTTACATAATCATGACCGTCAACATGTTCACCAACTATAGCTACGAACACAGAACCGTTACGGATTTGACGAGAATCACTAAAAACGGAATTTGCAACTAAATCTGTGTCACAACTATTAAACTCGTGTATTTCCCCATGAACAGCTTTAGCAATTTCGCTTATGCTCATAGGCATCATATCGGCATGATCTAAACTCTCAGCATTGCTGGCACACGAAGTTTCAACACAACTCATAACATCCTCCAAATTAGCCACATAATTAAAAGCTCTTAAACAAAACTCACGCAATTAATTTATTTGAAAACTCGAATGAAATCAGCATAATTCAGTGCAGTTCATGCGAAACTCGCAGCGCACTTTTAATAGTCCCACAACGAACACCAGCAGCTAACACCATTGCAATAGATAATGAAAGATGCCGCTGCACATCATTGCCACCAATTTGATCCGCTAATTCAGCTAATTCGTCAGACTCAGCCGATCTAGTAACACAATAAGCGTGCTCTCTTCCAGAAAAACCATAACGTTGACGCAACGCATAAAAACTCATGCCGGTTGCATATGCCGGGTAAAGCGGTGAAGAAGATGCCTTTGCACTAACTTTCACATTTGAGGCTGCATCTTTAGATTCAGAATTAGTATCAGAACTATCTTTAGACTTAGCATCAGATTGAGAATCAGACCCTGCGCCAGAATTGCTTTCATTCTGAGTTTGCTCAACGCCAAGAACATCAATACTGACGGATTGTAACGCGTTCTTAGCTAAAGTTGCAGAATTAAGTGCAATAACAACAGCTGCAGCACCATCTTCTGCACACACAGATAAAGCATGCTGTACATCTGCAATATTTAAAGGATATTGCAAAGACAATTCGCGCTGCAATGAAGTAGATCCAGCATCACTAATAACACCAACAGGATTACCTAACATATGCAAAAAATCAGCTAATCGCAAAACATTAGCATGGATCTCATCATCATCGTCACCAGCAATCGCAAATATTGCAACGCATGAAGAAGGATCTGCATTAATATCACAAGCAAGCTTGCCCAAAGCAACTGGATTAGCAGAAGAAACAAGCAAAGGCAGACCTAAATCTGCAGCCTCACCACGAAATTCTGGTGAAACTAATGCAGCATATGCCCCAGCATCACGTGCAGCTTCAAGCTGACGACGATCGATATGACCAATTGGCACAAATAATCCACCAGGACGCACATGACGCACATCATGAGCAATAGAAGTAATAGTTACCTCTGAAGCAAACGCAGGAACAACTTCAAAACCATAATTTTTTGCAGCAAAACCTAGCGTCACTCTAATTCTAGAGTATTCATCAACCGCACTCATTGCACACCCTACTTTATAGATAACAACATTGTAATGCGTACACTACCAATTCACAGGAACAGGATTTGTGCGTGGAGAAGAAGCTGGAATATCATACTTTTGCATTAAGAATTCTCCAATAGTTTTGAACAGTGGACCTGCAGTCATACCACCATAAATACCTTGTGGATCTTTTAGCACAACGGTTACGATGAATCGAGGATTATCCGCCGGAATAGCACCAGACCAGTCGCTAATTGTGGAGCTAAGACGGCCATCAGGTCCCGCAACTTCTGCAGTACCACTCTTTGCAGCAACACGGTAACCATCAACACCTGCGAAACTGTGATAATGCTCACCTGAGTTTTCAAGAGCGTTCATCATTTGAGCTGCAACATTCTCATCAATAACTCGCGTTCCTTGAGCACGCCCAGCTTTAGTTACATGACCATTAGAATCAATAACAGACTTAATCAAAGTTTGACGCAGTTTCACGCCTTTATTCGCAATAGTTGCCATAGCATTAGTAAGCTGCAAAGCGTTCACAGCATAACCTTGGCCGAAGAGAACAGTATCTTTCTTACGACCATCCCAAGATTGCATGCTAGGAAGCAAACCGCGAGATTCACCCTGCAAATTCAATCCGGTATACTGACCAAGACCAAACTTATAAAGATATTCGTAGCGCTTATCTAACGGATACCTTTCGCCAGCCATAACCATACCAATGTTTGAAGATTCAGCAAGAATACCAGCCAAAGTCCAATGTTCAACACCATGATCAACAGCATCATGATATGTTTGACCATTCTTATTAATGCTGTTAGGAACCGCAAACTGATCGCTAAGCTTGTGAGCGCCGGTTTGCAACATACCAGCCATTGCAAAAGCCTTACCAATAGAACCTGGTTCAAAGGTTTGACTTACTGCACGAGACACGTTTACTTTGGATTGTGTGCTACCAGCTTTAATATCGTCAGTATCTTCCAAAGCAAGAATTTCGCCAGTTCGAACATCCTGAACTACTGCAACACCCCATGCTGCACGATATTGTTTCTTTCCGTCAAGAAGAACCTTCTTAACATACCAATCAACATCGCTATCAATCGTAAGCTTAATATCACTGCCGTTTACAGCAGGTTTAGATTCTGTTACAGTTCCTGGAATCTTCTCATTTCCAACATTATTACCTTGATAACGCTGGTAGCCGTCTACACCGTTTAAGGTGGAGTCATGAGTTAGCTCAAGTCCAGAAACACCAACTTCGCCCTTGCGATTCTTTAAGTCTTTACGATTAACTTCATCTGCATTTGAAACTGCGCCAATTACAGAACCAAGAATTGGACCGCTAGAATACACGCGCTCACTACTATTTTCTGCATAAATGCATCCGGAAAGATTAAGATTGTCAATAGCGCGCTTAACTGCAGGAGTTACGTTACGCTTCAACAAAACGTAACGACCAACGCCAGCTAATTTTCCGCCAAGCTCTACAGAACTCATGTGAAGAATCGGAGCTAGCAAACGAGCAACCGCCACAGCGCCCGTGCCCTCTACCGGTTTACCATTTAGCATATGGCAATTATTTTCAGTCTGCTTAGTGCATGGCGTAGGCTTAAAAGCCTGAGCGTTAAGAGGGTCTCCAATAATATTGAATCTCTCAACGCTTTGTGCAAGAACAGCACCATTGGAATCCAAAATTTTGCCACGACGAGCAAGAATTGGGCGCACTCTACTGCGTTCTGCTTGAGCTGCCTGTGCAGTAGAACGTGCGTTAATTAGCTGAATATAGCTAAGCTTTACAACGGCACAAATGCCTATGAAAGCGAAAACTATAGCAATAACAGCGCATTTACGAACAAAGTTTTGTTCTCTGGCGAAACGTTGTTTAAAAATGTGGCGCATCAATGTTTCTCCTGTTTTGCTTTCTGTTGATATTGACGATTTTGTTGGTCTTGTTTTTGAGTTTTATTTGAGTTATTTGTTTGTTTTGAGTTATTTGTTTGTTTTGAGTTATCGGCTTGTTTTTCGTGCTTAGTTTTCTCAGAATGACTATGTTTTCGTTTTGCTGCATAATCACTCAAGTCAATAGAAATAGAACCTTGTTGCGGAACCATTCCCATTCGTTGCGCTCTTGCAGGAAGTTCAGATTCCAAAGTATCTAATTTCGCTTGACGAGCTTCCACATCCTGATGCAAACGAGAAATACGCATCTGTACTGCAGTTTGGTCGAAGGAAATCTCTGCCATTTGCGTACGCAAAAGAAGCGAAGTCAACAACGTAACAACCATAAAAATCACAATAATCATGCAATTCACAAGAGGTACTTTGCGCGTATTGCTCCATGTCATAACCTTGCTGAATCGTTCAAGCACAGCAGAAGATTTACGTTGAGATGGGTTAAACACCGAAGGAGCAGAATTATGTACGTATTCTTTACGAGTCGAATTATCTTTAGTACGACCAGCTGGAGCTGAAGCAGAAGACGCAGAAGAGCGCAAAACACGATTTTGCATGTTCAATACCATGTCAGCGACCTCCTTTTATAGCTTTACGACCAGCCGCCTCATCTTCAAGCCTTGGAATCCAACGCTCCGGGATAGGGCGGCATAATTCGACAGCGCGCAAACGAACTGAAGAAGATCTAGTGTTATGAACAATTTCTTCTTTAGAAGCTTTCATAGCTCCGCGAGTAAGAGCTTTAAAGAACGGCTGAGCATCATCAGGAATAACAGGCATGTTTGCAGGAACATCAACTGTTAATCCTTGATTCATAAAACGTTTTACAGCTGTATCTTCCAACGAATGATAAGATTCAACAACTAAGCGACCATGCTCACGAAGATGTAAAGCAATTTTAGGAAGAGTACGGCTCAATTTATCTAATTCACCGTTCACTTCAATACGCAAAGCTTGGAACACTCGTTTTGCTGGATTTCCAGTAGCGCGATGAGCTTTCGGAATTACAGAGTCAACTAAGCTAACCAACTGACCCGAAGTAGCAATAGGCTCCGTAGCACGAACTTCAACAATACGACGAGCAATAGGAGAAGCAAAACGTTCTTCACCATACTCTCGGAAAATTCTAGTTAATTCTCGAGAATCATAAGTAGCTAAAATCGTTGCGGCAGTAGTTGCTTGCGTCGTATCCATACGCATGTCAAGTGCTGTATCGTGAGAATAAGAAAAACCGCGATCAGTTTCGTCAATTTGCAAACTTGAAAGACCCAAATCCATAAAAGCAGCATCAATACGGTCAATGCTGTTTTCTTGTAGCACTTCATCAATCTCATCGAATGCTGCATGTGCAGGAATAAAACGATTCTCGAGACCTTCGCTGCGCATTCTTTGCGTTGCTAACGAAAGTGCTTCAGAATCACGATCAATACCAATAAGTGTTGCAAAAGGCGCAGCTTTAAGAAAAGCAGTCGCATGACCAGCAAGGCCTAAAGTGCAATCTACTACTATTGCGCCTTTGTGTTGCAAAGAAGGAGTAACTAAATCAACACAATCCTGCAATAATACCGGTGCGTGAATAGCTGTAATATCTTTCATAGCATCAGTCATCACATCACCGCCGGAAGTACATCGTCAGCAATATCTGCATAACCTTGCTCACGATCGGCAAGATATTCTTCCCAAGCAGACTTATTCCAAATCTCTGCACGCATACCAACACCAATAACAACAATTTGATCGCCCAAATTGGCGTAATCTCTTAACATTGGCGGCACAACAATGCGTCCCTGCTTATCTGGCTCTTCATCAACAGCACCAGAAAGGAACACACGAAGATAATCGCGAGCTGACTTATTGCTCATAGATGTGCGCTGAATTTGCGTTGCCATACGCTGGAACTCAACCATAGGTAGCACGTAAACACAATGCTCCTGACCGCGAGCCATAACAAAACCAGTTCCGAGCTGAGAACGGAATTTTGCAGGAAGTGCAACACGACCTTTATCGTCAATTTTTGGAGTATAAGTGCCTAACAAAATAGGTGTTGCTGGATGAGTTGACACAGCTTCTTGATATTGAGAAGCATAAAAAGGTGCAACTGGCATAGCTGCAGCTTGTGCAGACGAATCAGCAGCGCCAGACGGAGTGGAGGTGAAAACCGGTGCTGGCATATATTGCTGCATTGCTGGCATAACAGTTGAAGGCATACCATAATAACCCTGAATTGACTGCTTAGACTGTACAGGTTGAACAGGCTGAACGTATTGCTGCTGAGACACTTGTGAATCTTGCATTTGCAGTGGCATCTGCGATTGCTGAGAAACATTTGAATCAGCAGCTTGTTGAGCCTGATTTATGGAATGCGAAGAGGAAGAATTGGCGTTATTGCGCGGTTGCTTATCAGCAGCACGACGTGCCATACTCCACCTCCTTAACTCAACATGTACTATGCCATTTACACGTTGTTCACCATTTTACCCCATTCCTCCCCAAAAATCCCCACTTTTTTACAAAATTTTTGATTTTTTTGAAGCAAACCACCAATAGAAAACAAAAGACCCTAAAGCAGTATGCAATCTGCAGCAATGTCCCAAAACAACAAACAAAAGACCCTCACGCAGCGCGACGACCTGCTTGAGCGCTGCGATTTAGCGCGCGAAGGCAACTCGGAGCGCCGAGCTTGCTCAGAGTTGAAAGCACAGTGTGCTTTCACCGCAAGCGAGGTCTGCCTTCGTCTCGATTGACGAAGGCAGGGCAGAGTTGCGTGGTTGCGCTTTAAAAACTAGGTTGTGGTTAGTGTGCGCTGACGACCTGCCTGAGCGCTGACATTTAGCGCGAAGGCAACTCGGAGCGGAAACTCGCTAAAGTTGGAAGTCCAGTGGACTTCCAACGCGAGTTTCGTAAGCGAGCGCGTAATCCGCGCGAGCGCAATCTGCAGCAGTGTCCCAAAACATCAAACAAAAGACCCTAACGCAGTACAGTTTCTGCGTTAAGGCCTCTAAAGTACAAAGTCGCTCGCGTTACAAACGCGGCAAATACTTCTCAAGCTCAAAAGGCGTAACCTGACGACGGTACTCTTCCCACTCTTGATGCTTATTGCGCAAGAAGTACTCAAAAGCGTGTTCACCTAATACGCTTGCAACGAAGTCCGAGCGCTCCATAATCTTTAGTGCTTCATCCAAGGATTCCGGCAATGGCTGAATACCCATTGCTTGACGCTCAGCATCAGTAAGCTCCCAAACATCGTCGCTAGTTGGATCGCACAAAGTCATTTGCTTTTCAATACCATCCAAACCAGCAGCAAGAAGCACAGAGTAAGCAAGATACGGATTCGCCACAGGATCTAGCGCACGGAATTCCATTCGGCAAGAATTGCCTTTACCAGGCTTGTATTGCGGCACACGCAGAAGTGCAGAACGGTTGCTATGACCCCAGCAAACGTAGCTAGGAGCTTCCGCACCACCCCACAAACGCTTGTAAGAGTTCACATATTGATCAGTTACAGCACAAATTTCTGAAGCATGATGCAAAATACCAGCCGCAAATTGACGCGCAATAAGAGACATATTAAATTCTTGACCCGCCTCATAAAAAGCGTTCGTGTCACCTTCGAACAAACTCAAATGCGTATGCATACCCGATCCAGGCTGATCAGTTAGCGGCTTTGGCATAAAGCTTGCATACATTCCGCGCTCAAGAGAAATTTCCTTAACTACAGTGCGGAAAGTCATAATATTGTCCGCGGTAGTAAGAGCATCTGCATAACGCAAGTCAATTTCGTTTTGACCAGGACCGCCCTCGTGATGCGAGTATTCTACAGAAATACCCATTTGCTCAAGCATACTAACTGCACTACGACGGAAATCCATAGCCGAACTTCTAGGAACGTGGTCAAAATAGCCACCCTCATCAATCGGCACAGGAGCTTTGGACCAATCATCTTGAGCTTCAAACAAATAAAACTCAATTTCCGGATGAACGTAGAAAGTAAATCCTTTTTCTTTCGCTTTTGCGAGCGCAGTCTTCAAAACGTGACGAGGGTCTCCCAGTGAAGGCTCTCCGTCTGGAGTTAGCACATCGCAGAACATGCGCGCTGTGCCTTCCGGACCTCCATGCCATGGAAGAATTTGGAACGTCGACGGATCCGGCTTCACAATCATATCGTCTTCTAGGACGCGAGTCATGCCTTCTATTGCTGAGCCGTCGAACCCTATTCCCTCTTCAAAAGCTGCTTCTAATTCAGCAGGGGCAATAGCAACGGATTTAAGCGTGCCTAAGACGTCCGTAAACCAGAGTCGAATAAAACGCACGTCTCGCTCTTCAACAGTACGTAGAGCAAACTCTTGTTGTCGATCCATAATAAACCCCTTGGGTATCATCCGGTTGTATGCATAGCCACGCACATATGCATATTCACGTGCAATTGTAGTGTATTATTTCGTATTGCGCTTCATATGTTGAGCTTATCTGCAATGAATTTACGTAATTGTAATGAAATTTCTACTTTCTAACGCAACTTCTTCAATTTAATATGCCAATTAATTGCTTAATTATTTTTACTTTCTTTTGCCATATTTTTGGAATAGCTCGTACGCGTTCGCATCGCTCAAATCGTCACTATTGAACATTTCTATATTTTGTTTCGAAATAGTTTCAACTGTTTCCATGCCAATAGCTAAATCTTCTACTGTACGCGACCACACAGCTAACGCCATAGGCGCAACTATTTCTTGCGGTTCGCAATTATATTCGTAAACTTTTGCAGTTAATTTATCAGCTCTATTTGTAATGAGCATAACATCCATTCCACGGAAGAAATCAACAAATTTTTGCACTGCTTCTTCCGGCTCATTGCCGTCCAAATTTTTTAATACTGCAACAGCACCTTGCTCTTCATCGAAGCATCGTGCTGAAACACTAGCCATTTTGCAAAAAGCAGCTAGTAACTGAGCAGGCTGCACATACGTAATCATTAACGCAACTTTTGCTTTATTTCCAAGCAAACCTTGCAAATCTTCTTCAAAATTAGCTTCTTCAATATTGCGCATAGCTTGATCAAGAAAATCATTTTCTTGATTATCGTCGCTTTTTTGGTTATTTTCTAAATTTTCGCTATTTAAATTTTCTTGCGACTCTTCTTTAAATTCACGTTCAAATCCAGCGAGCGCATTATCTAATTCCGCATCAGTAAAAGAAGTGCGCACAGAATCGTCATTGTTACGCTCACCATCATTTTTACGCTTATCGTCACTGTTACGCTCGTCACCGTTGTTTAACATATTCGTTATTTCCTCCTCTTTCAATGTAATTCTTAAAGCATACCTAGTTTTATATTTTATCAAACCAGTAGTGCATATTTTCTACGCGCTAGGCAAACAACTAGATCCAAAAACAATTTTCATTTCAGCAAACAAAGAAGTATCTCGTTTTACGCGGAAACGATCTCCAAAAGTAAGAACTTGCGCCTTGCCTGTATCGTCGACAAGAGCCAAGCGCACTTCACAGCAGCCTGGATGTCGGCTCAAAATATTACTTAATTGCGCAACACGACCTTTATCTAGAACTTTACGAGGAATAACAACTGTTAAAGGTCTCTCACCCACTGATTCAAGAGTTGGTATTTCAAACTCTGTAGCACGCATGGAAACAGTTTCATCACGCACTTCAACTTGTCCACGAATACGCACAACTTGATCAATTGCAAGTTCTTGCGCTGAAGCTTCGTACACTTTGCCAAAGAACATGCATTGTATTGAACTTTCCATGTCTTCAACTGTGACAATCGCCCAAGCATTACCTTTTCGAGACACTCGCCTATCTACGCTCGTAACTAGGCCTGCAATAGTTACTTGCTGACCATCGCTCATAGTTCTTGCTCTGTCGATCAGTTGAGCGATTGACATCTCACGTAAATCTGCCAAAACTGCAGACAATCCGCTTAGTGGATGATCAGAAACGTACAATCCAAGCATTTCTCGCTCAAAATTAAGCTTTGTCTTTTTATCCCACTCTTCAACATCAGGTACAGTAATTTGCATATCTCCCATACCGTTGTCGTCATCCGAGTCAGAAGACGAATCAAGATCAGCAAATAAATCAAACTGACCCTCTGCCTGCTTGCGCTTAAGCGCAATCACAGAATCAATTGCAGGATCACAAATTTGAAACAGCGCACGACGATTTGAATCAATAGAATCAAAAGCTCCAGCTTTAATAAGCGACTCTACTAAACGTCGATTAAGTGCACTAATAGGAACACGTTGTACGAAATCCATAAAGTTTACGAAACGTCCGCGCTCACCTTCACGCTCAGTAATAATATCGTTTACTGCTTTGTCTCCAACGTTACGAATAGCACCCAAACCAAAGCGCACAACATCTCCAACTGCAGAATACTCAAGAACAGACTCGTTTACATCAGGTTGCAAAACTTGAATACCCATGCGCCTTGCCTCGCCCAAGTACAGTGCAGTTTTGTCTTTATTCGTACGTTCGTTTTGAAGCAAAGCTGCCATAAATTCCACAGGATAATGCGTTTTTAGGTATGCAGTCCAGTAAGAAATCAAGCCATAAGCTGCAGAGTGAGCTTTATTAAACGCGTAACCAGAGAACGGAACCAAAACATCCCACACAGCTTGTGCAGCTTCTTCAGAATATCCGTGAGCTTTCATACCTTCAAAGAATGGCACCTGTTCTTTTGCCAGCACTTCCGGCTTTTTCTTGCCCATTGCTCGACGTAACACATCTGCTTTACCAAGACTGTATCCTGCTAAAATACGCGCTGCAGACTGCACCTGCTCCTGGTAAACAATTAAACCGTAAGTTTCGTCCAAAACTTCCTTTAACGGCTCAGCAACTTCTGGATGAATAGGGATAATATCTTGCAAACCATTCTTGCGCTTAGCATAATTCGTATGCGAATCCATATCCATAGGACCAGGCCTGTAAAGTGCAATCAAAGCCGAAATATCGTTGAAATTATCCGGTTTCAAAGTACGTAGAAGCGCACGCATACCGTCGGAATCAAGCTGGAAAACGCCTAAAGTATCACCCCTAGAAAGCAGTTGATAAGTAGCTTTATCGTCTAACGGAATCTTAGTATAATCAATCGGATCCTTCCCATTATTTTCGATATTTCGCAAAGTATCGCGAATAACTGTCAAGTTGGAAAGACCCAAAAAGTCCATTTTTACAAGACCGAGCGTTTCACAAGTGTGATACTCAAAAGTTGTAGTAATAGTACCGTCAGTGCGCTCTAAAAGTGGCGAAGTGTTTGTGATTGGCTCCGAGCCCATGATTGTTGCACAAGCATGCACACCTGTTTGACGAATCAAACCTTCAATGCCCTTAGCTTCTTCCGTAATGCGATGAGTATCTGGATCCGTGTCGTACATTTCGCGAAACTCGCGCGCTTCAGCGTAACGCTTTGATTTTTCGTCGAAAATATCGTGCAAGCTCATATCTTTGCCGTTTTTAGCAGGAGGAAGAACTTTCGTAATTTTTTCGCCTACTGAAAACTCGTAGCCCATAATACGCGCAGAATCTTTAAGAGCTTGCTTCGTTTTAATAGTTCCGTAAATAACGCACTGAGCAACTTTATCTCTACCGTATTTTTCGCCCACGTATTCAAGAACTTTGGCCCTGCCATCCGGGTCAAAATCAACATCAATATCAGGCAAGGATACGCGCTCCGGGTTTAAGAAGCGTTCAAAAATCAGACCATGCTTCATAGGATCAAGCTCTGTGATGCCCATTGCGTACGCAACCATAGCGCCTGCAGCAGAACCACGACCAGGACCTACCATTACACCATGCGCTTTAGCCCAATTAATATAATCTGCAACAACTAAAAAGTATCCGCAGAATTGCATTTGGCAAATCACACCGCACTCGTAATCAGCCTGCTTTAAAACTTCCATTGGAATGTTGTTATTGTAACGACGCTCCAAACCTTCCTCGACTTTTTTAAGGAATAGCGAAGTCTCATCCCAACCTTCCGGGCAGTCAAATTGCGGCATAAAAGCGCCATCTTCGCCGTCGTCGAACATAACATTGCATCGACGAGCAATCTCAAGCGTGTTATCGCAAGCTTCTGGAAATTCTTTAAAAAGCTCACGCATTTGCTCAGCGGACTTCAAATAGTATCCTGAACCGTCAAACTTAAAACGGTCAGGATCGTCCAAGCGCGAGCCGGAATTAATGCAAAGCATAGCATCTTGCGCTTCACGATCTTCTTCATGAACGTAATGCAAATCGTTTGTTGCAAGAAGAGGTGCGTTAAGTTTTTTTGCAATTTCAAGCAAGTCTTTAGTTACGCGCGTTTCAATAGAAAGCCCGTGATTCATAAGCTCGATAAAGAAATTGTCACGCCCGAAAATATCTTGAAACTCACCAGCTGCTCGTAAAGCCTCTTTGAACTGACCTAAGCGAAGACGCGTCTGGATAATTCCAGAAGGGCATCCTGAAGACGCAATTACACCTTTTGAGTAGGTTGAAAGCACGTCTTTATCCATACGTGGGTAGCGCATAACTCTACCCTCAAGATTCGCCACAGACGAAGCTTTAAGAAGATTTGTTAAGCCAGTATCGTTTTCCGCCCACAAAGTCATATGCGTAATTAAACCGCCGCCAGAAACGTCATCTGCACGCTGATCTTCCGTGCCCCAATGCACGCGACTTTTGTCTTGTCTTGCTGTTTCAGGAGTAACATACGCTTCTATGCCAATAATTGGCTTAATCCCAGCTTTTACAGCCGTACTCCACATTTCGTACGCGCCGTGCATGTTGCCATGATCCGTAATAGCTACAGCCGGCATACCTAATTCTTTAGCGCGCGCTACTAAATCAGGTATTTTTGACGCACCATCTAGAAGTGAATAATGCGTGTGATTGTGCAAATGTACGAAGTTGGTTTCCGGCTGAGTCATAAAAGATATTCTATAAGCGAAAGTTGACTGAAAAAATGCAAAAACGTTACTTTAATAATGCTCGCATAGCTTCTAACGCGTGTTGCAAATCAAGAGGATAATGCGACTTAACCGTCACTGATTTACCCGTGCGAGGATGTGTAAAAGTAAGTTCCATAGAATGCAACCATTGACGTTGCAACCCAAGTTTTTGAGCCAAAACTGGGTTCGCTCCATACATTGAATCCCCAACCAAAGGGTGACCTATAGACGAAAAATGGACGCGTATTTGATGTGTACGACCAGTTTCCAAATTAACGCTTACTAACGTTGCTTGACTAAAACGCTCAAGCACATCCCAGTGCGTAACAGCAGGCTTGCCGTCAGAAGTAATAGTAAAACGAAAATCAGATACTTTTGCGCGACCTATAGGAGCATCAATAGTAGCTTTATCTTGCGCTAAATCTCCTTGAACAAGCGCATGATACGTTTTTTTAACGATATGCTTTGCAAACTGATTTTTCATTACTTCATAAGCAAAATCTGTTTTACAAACTAGCATTAATCCGCTTGTTCCAACGTCTAATCTGCTTACGATTCCTTTGCGCGATTCGTCGCACAGCGTTGTTTTTATATCTATTCCAACAGCTTCTAGGCATTCTGGAACTGTCGGCCCACTCCATCCCTTTGCTGCGTGAGAGGCAACTCCAACAGGCTTATCTATTACAACAACATCGTCGTCGTTGTAAATAATTGGAATATTACATACAGAAGATTCATTATTTTGCTCTTCTTTTTGTTCTGCACTTTCTTTTTGATCGACAACAATCGTATCGCCATCTTGCAAAATGGAGGATTTTTGCGATTTTCTACCTAAGATTTTCGCTTGGTTACGCTCAATAAGAGATATCGCACTTGCACGCGAAACTCCCATTAGTTTTGATAAGCAAACATCAAATCTGCAGCCGGAAAATTGGCTTGTAACTTTAAAGCAAATATCACTCATCGGCATGCCCGAAAAGAGGAATCCCAATCAAAATAAGGCATACAACTGCGATTCCTGCAAACATAAGCTCAATATCTGCAACGTTCCCAACAGACCAACCGTAGTTTATAAAATCTACGACTTTGCCATTCAAAAAACCTTGAGCATATTGCGCTCTATCAATGAGGTTTCCGAAAGCTCCAGCAAACGCTAGAGCAAACGCAATAGTCCAATACAAAGATTTTGTGTGCTTAATAGCCGCTATCATGGCACCACAAGCAGCACAAGCTAATACGCTAATAACCCATGTAAAAGAAGAACCTAAGCCAAATGATGCTCCAGGATTTCGTACAAGAGTTAAAGAAAGCAAGTGCGGCACAAGCTCAATGTTTTTCCCGTCACTAAGCGTCGCCAAAGCCCAAAGTTTTGTTATGCGATCTAGCACAACACCAATAAAAACAATTAGTGCAAAAACGGCTACGCGAGTACGTAGCCGTTTCACACGCACATCTCTATGCGTCAATATTTATCCGATCTTTAGTAATTCAAATAGTATCGGTGCAGTGCGCAACATTTTAAAATATCAGTCACGCACTGCTAAAAACTACTCTTGCTTACCAGATTCTTCACCCTGCTTGTTGCCTAATGCAGCATAGGTATTTTCATCAGAAACTTGAGCAACCAACTGACCAAGGAAATCAGTCAAGCGAGTACGATATTCAGTCTCAAATTGCTTGAGGCTCTGAATATTTCCTTCAATAACTTGAGTTTGCTTCTCAAGATTCTCACGTACCTGACGAGCATATGCATCAGCAGCTGTACGAGTTGTAGAATCATAGTCTGCAGCACGATGCTGTACTTCAGCTTCATACTGGTCAGCTTGATCATGCGTCTGCTTAGAGTAATCATCAGCAGCTTGACGAACCTTACCAGAGTAAGCATCAGCCTCATTGTGAGCACGAGCAGCATAAGAATCAGCATCGCCGCGAGTACGAGTAGAGTAATCGTCAGCATCAGCATGAGTCTGCTTGCTGTATTCTTCAGCTTCAGAACGAGTGCGTGCAGAATATTCATCTGCCTTAGCAACAGTTTCGTTATAACGAGCTTGGCTTTCTTCAACAATTTGTTGAGCCTTAGCCTTGCCTTTATCTACATATTGATCATGCAATTGCATAGCAAGAGTCAACATTGCAGTTGCACGCTCTGGCTCAGAACCTTGTGCTTCTGCACCAGCACCAGCAATCTTTTGCAAGCTACCAGTTTCAGTATTTGGTTCCATCTTAGCAACCTGCTTTCGAAGCTGCTCTTCACGCTGACGAGACTCTTCCAACTGCTTGGAAAGTTCCTCAATCTTAGTGTTTTCTTGCTGAGTGACAACAAGCTGCTGGCGAACAGTTTCAAGCTCGCGACCCAAGTTTTCGCTGCTTGCACGGAAGTCGTCACGCTCGCGAGTAACAGTTTCAAGCTCTTTTTGAACCTGCTTAGCATTGTCTGCTTGAGCAGTTTGAGCAGTTAACTGATCTACCTGCGCACCCAAACCATCTAACTGTTCCTTCAACTGCTGGTTTTGAGCAGTCAAAGCACGATTACTTTCTTCAGCTTCACGCAACTTAGTTGCAGTAGCTTCAAGTTGAGAAGCAGCTTCATTTGATTCACCCTGCTTCTTAGAAGCATCACGCAATGCCTCATTTTCTTTAGTTAAGGATTCTACCTTAGAAGTTAACTCAGCAATCTTCGTATTCAAACCCGCAACATCACGGCCAAGAGATTGCGTGGAAGCCCCTAGGCCCTGCACTGCCTGCTGACCGAGTGCTTCTATTGTTTCTGTAACCTGATCGAGAAACTCGTCGACCTCGTCAACGTCATAACCTCCCTTAAAACGTACAATTTGGAAGGTATGCTCTCGAATGTCCTTAGGCGTCAACAGAGTCATATGCTTTACACCTCGCTTTTTGGGCATAGCCCTTTGATATATATCTATTCGATGCTATCACGTCCGCAGAAAATTAGTGCGGTTAATACAAAAATTTATGCAACAAAACGCCGCTTTTATAAAAATTACGCGTTAAAAAACCATAAACTCATCTATAACCAAATTTGAAGAACGTATAGAGCAAAATATAAAAGCATATAACTTACGTCAATACTAATATTTCCACAACGAGTTGGCGGAATAAACTTGCGCAATACGCGTAATGGCGGTTCTGTTATGAAATAAATAATCCGTATTAGAAAATTAAAAGCACCTCTAGGACGCATACGAGGAACAAGCACAAATAACCAATCTGCAACCATTCGAATAATCATTATTATCAAATAAGCGCGTATAATCACACGTAATATAGATAACGCAACAAATATCATTCGAACATCACCTTACAAAATAATACAACTAACACATTCAAGTTAAGCATACGCTACAGAATCAAAATGCGAGAATAACAGATGTTATGCAACAGATGCATATCATTAAACTTCAGTTTTACGAGATATAATCTCACTGATTGTATTGATATTATTCAAAAGGAAGGTCGACAATGACTGTTCTTGTTACAGGTGGATGCGGATACATTGGAGCACATGTAGTTCACGCTTTACATGAAACAAAGCAAAATGTCGTCGTCGTTGACGATTTAAGCTACGGAAAGCCTACAAGAATTGAAGGCGCACGTCTTTATGGTATGGATATCTCTTCTCCTGATGCAGGAAAGCGACTTGCGCAAATTATGAAAGATGAGCACGTCGATGCTGTAATTCACTTTGCTGCTAGAAAGCAAGTTGGAGAGTCCGTAGAAAAGCCACTTTGGTATTATCAACAGAATATTAACGGCATGCTTAATGTGCTTGAAGGCATGAAAGATAGCGGAGTTAAGAAGCTCGTATTTTCTTCTTCTGCAGCAACTTATGGAGTGCCTCCTGTTGAAGTTGTACCAGAAGATGTTGTGCCAATGTTGCCAATTAACCCTTATGGTCAAACCAAGCTTTTTGGCGAGTGGATGGCACGTGCTTGCGAGCACACATACGGAATTCGCTTCTGCGCACTGCGTTACTTCAACGTAGCTGGATGCGGTCCGGTGGAATTGGAAGATCCTGCGATTTTGAACTTAATTCCTATGCTTCTTGACAGACTACAGCGAGGAAAAGCACCTGCTATTTTTGGCGACGACTATCCTACTGCTGATGGCACTTGCATTCGCGACTATATTCACGTTTCTGATTTAGCAGACGCGCATATTGCGGCACTCACATATTTGGATCGCGACGAGCGCAAGTACGATGCTTTTAACGTAGGAACTGGTAAGGGCACGTCTGTGCGCGAAATTGTTGACGAAGTGCGCAGAGTTACCGGTTTACCATTTAAAGAAACTGTTCTTGATCGCAGAGCTGGAGATCCTCCACAGCTTATTGGCAGCACGAAGCGAATTAACGAAGAAATGGGATGGCATGCTCGCTACGACGTTAAGGATATCGTAGAATCTGCTTGGGCAGCTTGGCAGGCAAATCCTGAGCATCATATTGATGTTGATTCGTGGAAGCAGCTTGACTAGCGAATAAAACAAAACGCGCGGCACAAATCGTGTCGCGCGTTTTTGTTGTGGCTCCGAGCGGGATCGATCCGCTGACCTAACGATTTTCAGTCGTTCGCTCTACCAACTGAGCTACAGAGCCATGACGAATAAAAAACCCGGCGAACCGGGTATTCTATTAATCGCGACCCCGGCCGGACTTGAACCGGTGACCTCCGCCGTGACAGGGCGGCGCTCTAACCAACTGAGCTACGGGGCCGTGGCTTTGTTCTCTCGAACAGCCGAGTCACTATCTTACAGAATCCTTAGCAAAATGCAAGTGCCGCGCGTGTTCGGCGTGTTGCCGCACAAAATCAAGCTATTATTCAAGCTCAACAGCTCCAGTGCAAAGCTGATAATACTCCCCACGTTTTGCCAATAATTCCTCATGTGAACCGCGCTCAATAATGCGACCGTGATCCAGCACCATAATCACATCAGCATTGCGCACTGTAGACAGTCTGTGAGCGATTACAAACACAGTACGCCTTTCCATCAAAGAATCCATTCCATGCTGAACTAACTCTTCAGTATGCGTGTCAATCGATGAAGTTGCTTCATCGAGAATCAACACAGGCGGATTTTCTACTGCAGCACGAGCAATAGAAATAAGCTGCTTCTGACCTTGAGAAAGCCCTTCACCACCATTGTTAAGCTGCGTATTGTATCCGTCAGGAAGATGAGAAATAAACGCGTCAGCATGAGCTAATTTTGCAGCTTGAATACAATCTTCGTCGCTAGCATCAAGATTTCCATAACGAATATTGTCCATTATTGTGCCTGTAAATAAATTCACATCTTGCAAAACAGTGCCAATAGCGTGGCGCAAATCCGTTTTGCAAATATCGCGCACGTCAATGCCATCATACAAAATTTGCCCATCATCGATGTCGTAAAAACGCGTAAGAAGGTTAGCAATAGTAGTTTTTCCAGCACCTGTAGCTCCAACAAGAGCAACTTTTTGACCAGGTTTCGCAAACCACGTAATATCGTGTAAAACAGGATGATTTTCTTTGTAACCAAACACAACATCCGTAAAACGCACGTCGCCTCGAAGCAAAGTATAGCGGCCATCCTTAGAAGTGCGAGCATCTCGCTTTGCATGGCACACAATCTCTTGAGCCATTTCACTTAAGTTTTGAGCGCGCTTTTTAGCTTTAGTACCATTATCTTGCTTTGATCTTTTCCAAGCCCAATAAATATTGCTTCCTTCAGATTGTTCATCTACTTCTTCAAGCACATCAAATGCTGATTTTTCTCCAAGATCTTCATCAGACTGAAGTACACGCACTTTAACTAATTGCACACTGCCAGAATCAAGTTCTGGCTTTTCATCAAGTAACTCAAAAATACGAGAAGCTCCTGCAAGAGCCATCATAAGTGCGTTAGCTTGCATTGTAATTTCGCCAATAGGGTTAATAAATGCGCGCGAAAGTGCCAGCAAAGATATAAGTGTACCCAATGTAAGAGTACTAGATCCAGCTAATCCCAGCGTTGGCAGACCTGCTGAAGCAGCCCACGCACCGAGTAAAGCAATTAATACATAAAGCAAATAGCTTGCATTACTAATAACAGGCATTACATTATTTGCATAAGAATTTGCACTTGCAGAAATTTTTTGCACTTTTTCTATGCAATTATCTAATTTTTCAATAGAATCTGTCTCATGATTAAAAATTTTAATCACTTTGCTGCCTGTTGCAGATTCTTCAACAAACTCATTTAGCTCACCTAATGCATGCTGGAATTGCTCAAATAGACTGCCAGATTTCTTTAGCATAAAACGCACTAAATAAAGCAATATTGCAGTAAATATAACTACAAAAACTGCAACCGGAAGCGATAGGCACATAATAGATATAAACGCTGCCAAAATTGACATTAGTGCAGAAAAAGAGTCCGGAAATGCCCACGAAATTGCCTCACGAAGAACCTCAGTATCGTTTGTGTAACGACTCATAATATCGCCGTAACCTTGAGAATCTAAGTAACGCAATGAAAGCTTCTGCTGATGCTTAAACATAGAATCTCGCAAATCACGCATAACACTTTCAGATATATTCGCAACAAGTCTGCTCCAAAGCCAAGAACAAAACACACCAACAGCGTAAACACTTGCCATCAGAATAATCATGCGAACAAGAGGCGTCCAATCCTGATTATGCTTACCAACAAGCGGAAGAATATACGAGTCCACAAGAGATTGCAAAAACACTGCACTTGCAGCTTGCACAATTGCGCTAACTATTATTGATGCAATAATTACGTAAATTTTAACTCGATACACCAGCACATAAGAGGCAAGTCTGCTAAGAGTTTCCCAACTAATAGCTGAATCATTTTTAGAAGAGTGAGCCGTTTTATTCTTAGCCATTGTTATTTAGCTCCTTCTTCTTTAGTTGCGCCAGTTATGCTACTTTTTTCTTGAGAAATCGCCATATTTCTGTAAAATTCACAAGACTTAAATAATTCATCATGCGAACCGTTAGCAACAACACGACCATCTTTAAGAACAACAATAATATCTGCATGTTCGATTGAAGATATGCGCTGAGCAACGATAATTTGCGTAGAATCAGGCATAAACTTTTTCAAGCCATCGCGAATTTTACTATCAGTTTTCATATCAACTGCACTCATCGAGTCGTCAAGGATTAAAATTTTCGGCTTCCTCAAAAGTGCGCGCGCGATACACAAACGCTGTCGTTGACCACCGGAAACATTCTTACCGCCCTGATCAATATGCGTATTGTAGCCATCTGGTAAATCTTTAATAAACTCATCAGCACAAGCAATTTCGCAAGCTTGACGCAAATCATCATCGCTTGCTTCCGCTCTACCCCAGCGAAGATTTTCTGCAATTGTGCCACTAAACAAAATATTTTTTTGTAGGACAACGCCAACTTCTCCACGCAAACTAGAAGAATCATAATCGCGAATATCTTTTCCACCTACAAAAAGAGTGCCAGAAGTTACGTCATAAAGTCTTGCAATTAATTGCACTAAACTTGATTTTCCAGATCCCGTTGCACCAACAACACCAACAGTTGCTCCAGAAGGAATAGATATATTTATATCATGTAAAATTTCCTGTTCTGCTGGAGCAGATTCATCTGTATTATCTGATTGAGGATAGCGTAACGAAACATTTTCAAAACGCACAGAAGCGTCAGAAAGCTTTGTCAGCGGATGCTTGGAAACAACTTCAGTATTTCGAGATTGCAAAACATGTGAAATACGATGCATCGAAGCTCGAGCTGTTAACGACATTACAAAAACTGCAACTAAATTCGCTAAAGCAAACAAAATTTGCAAAGCATACACTACTAATGCAGCAAGATTTCCTGTTGTTAAACCAAAAGCAGGATTATTTCCCGAAGCCACAATTTCGTGCGAAGCCAACCACGCAATAAGTAGCATGCCAGAATAAAAACATAAGTTAAACAAAGGAATACTACAATTTAACACATACTCAGCTTTAATAAAATAATCATAGATTTTATGTGAAATACGCGTAAAACGACTTATTTCATAATCAGAACGCACATAAGACTTTACGATGCGAATATTATGCAAATTCTCGCCAACTCTATTATTCATCTCGTCAATCATTCGATAAATTCGAGAAAATGCTGGAGCAACTATACTAGCTCCAACAGCGCCAATTGCACCAATAATAGGCACGAAAGAAAGAAAAACCCACGAGATAGCAGGGCTAATTGAAAAAGTAAACCACCAAGCAGTGATGATAATCATAACGCTGCGAACACCAGAGCGAATAATCATTTGGTAAGCAAATTGCACATTTGACACATCGCTAGTCATACGCGTAACAACAGTGCCGCTAGAAAACTTATCTAAATCAGAAAAACTTAAACTTTGTAAGCGTGAAAACATGTTGTGACGTAAATTTTTACCGAAACCAGCACTAGAATGCGCGCAACAAATACCAGAAATAACGCCTGCAATCATTGCAATTGCAGCAAAAATAAGCAATTGCAAACCATAATATTGCACAACTTCTTGAGAACGTGACATAATGCCAAAATCAATAAGATTTGACATTACTGTAGGGATCTCAATTTGCATAGCAGCTTCAACGAGAATAGTAACAGCTGTTAAGACGCCGAGAAAACGGTACTTTTTTAAAGATGACAGAATCGTACGCAATGCGCGAGGAGGATTATTTTTAATTTTTCGCGAATTGTCCTTCAAATTCCCCGCCATTGTGCTCCTCCCCATATATAATGTAATGTGTAGGTTTAATAATATCACTTCTCAAATTTTAACTATTGCGCATGGAAATATTCCCGTATTGAGTTACTTCATTACCAAATGCATAAATAGATTAATCTTTGACATATTAGCATACAGACAAATCACATACGAAAAAGTGCTTCTACAGATTCAACTTACAAAAACCATTAATTTCATCTTATAAAAGTTATATACTGAAAAAATGTATATTCGCATGTATAAAGAGGTACTGTTATGAATATAAAAAAGCTATTAATAAAATGCTTACTTGCTCAGTAGCATTATCCATGTCTTTTTTACTATCATTGCAAGCTCAAGCCAACACCCAAGAAGAAACTTATTGAGCAACACGAAGATAGTTGGCACTGTACACAGCAGAAAGGCATTTGTGTCGACTTGCAGTGAGAATTTCCATTATTAATATCAACAATTATGTGAGGAACAATATGAACAGCAAACACGTAGTTCTACTGCCAATAACGTTGCTTTGTTATATTTCGTCAGCTATTTATTTCTTTAAACAATTGAAGGAATTAAAAGACGATAACACTTGTATTAATATTGCTAGTCTCACCATTCAAGCATTCGTCCTATTAATATTAATAATCTATCTTTTATATTTATGCAAAGAAAAGACATACCAAACTATCTATCGTTTAATTACAGTATTTATGAGCATAGTTAGCATAATTCTTTTAGCAGTTTGCAATACAGATGTTACGAGATTAATTATATTTACCTTAACATGTGTATATGTATGCATTCTTATAATCGTCCGCAAACATTGTTAAATATATCGTATGAGTAGCAAATTCAATAGGATTATGAAGCATCGCCTTCGCCTTGCGCACGGTCTTTGCCGTAAATTGACGGAATAAAACGCTCCTGATCGTGAAGCTTTTCCCAAATTACAGGAGGATTTTGCGGATTTTCCAGAGACTTTGGAACATTGATAATTCGCTGATTACTAGAACCGCGGAATTGCAAAAGCGAATCATGCAAATCCTTCATATAACGGCCGTCAACAAGAATATCAATGTATTGCAGCAACTCAAGCTTATCCAAAGTCTCCCCTGGGCGCATAAGCTCTTCCCAAGTGTATCCAGTCCAACTCCAAATATCTTTTGTATTGCCAAACTCTTTTCTAATACGCTTGCAAAGAGGCAGCAAAATGCCCGTATTAAGCAAAGGCTCGCCGCCAAGCAAAGTCAATCCTTGCACATAAGGCTGCGCCAAATCTTCCATAATTTGATCTTCAAGCTTTTGAGTATAAGGATGCCCAGCGCGAAAATCCCAAATCGACTCGTTATAGCACTCAACGCAATGGAACGGGCAACCGGAGACGTAAAGCGAGCAGCGAATTCCCTCGCCGTCTGTCATCAAAAAACGCTTGTAATCGGCAACCATGCCCTGACTCATGCGCTCACTAGACCACTGTCCTGCGCGAGGGTTATTTGAAAGAGAGGTAGGAATCCACGGTCCACGATTCACATCTGCAGGCGCAAAATCGTGCAAACTCATGCGAGCCATATCCAACCCCCTTTCAAACCAAATAAACAACTAAAAATAAACAACCAAATTTGCGAAAATAAAATAAATCCAGCCGTTAGAAAGTGCAATCACAAAACGCAATACATTTCTAACGGCCAGATTATCACCAAACAACAAACACAAGAAAAGCTATTTATTTAGCTAAATTATCTAGTCATACTTATTTTACTAAGTTTCAACATAGCTAATTAGCTAAGTTTATTTTGTTTCCTCATACCATTCGCGAGACTCACCGTTGTTAAGAGTCACATGACCAGTTTCGCCAGACATGTGCTTTACGCGGTGAGCGATTTCCTCGTGACGACCGTGAACCATTGGACGCTGAACAGGATTGCCCAAGTAGCCGCAAGTACGCTTCGTAACATTGCACTTATCTGGGTCGCTGTTTCCGCACTCAGGGCAGCGGAAGCCTTCTTTAGTCGGCTCAAAATCGCCCTGGAAACCACAAACGAAGCAATGATCGATTGGCGTATTCGTACCCAAGTAACCAATGCCAATCTTGTAAGCGTAATCCCAAACGGCTTCCAAAGCCTTAGGATTCGCCTGCAAACATGGGAACTCGCAGTAGTTAATAAAACCGCCGGAAGCAAGATACGGGAAGTCTACCTCGTAGCGAAGCTTCTCCATAGGAGTTGGCTGCAACCAAACAGGGTAATGGAAGGAATTAGTGTAGAAGTCGTGATCGGTTACGCCTTCAATGCGACCGAACTTCTGGCGATCCATGCGGTTAAAGCGGTCAGTCAAAGACTCAGCAGGAGTTGAGTAAACGGAATAATGGTAACCTTCCGCCTTTGACCACTGCTGGCAAAGCTTATTCATGCGGCGAACCAAAGAAAGCGCAAACTCCTTGCCTTCCTCATTCCAGCTGTGATCTTGCATCCAATCCTTGCCGAAGAACACGGCCGTAGTTTCGTACAAACCAATGTAGCCAAGAGAAACAGTTGCGCGCTCATTACGGAACAACTGATCCACGCTTTCGTTAGCTTCCAAACGACCAAAAGCACCGTAACGGAACAGCGTTGGAGCATTTACAGGAGTTGCCTGCTTGCAACGCATAATACGGAATCGCAAAGCTTGGTGAGCTACTTCCATACGCTCGTCGAAAAGCTTCCAGAAGCGAGTCACATCGCCGTGAGATTCAAGAGCAATACGTGGCATGTTAACAGTTACAACGCCAAGATTCATACGGCCATCTTCAACGTCCTTGCCGGTCTTTGGATCAATCCAACCCTGAAGGAACGAACGGCAACCCATAGGAGCCTTGAAGGAGCCAGTAATCTTAACAATATTCTCGTAGAACACAACGTCTGGGTACATGCGCTTTGTAGAGCACTCAAGCGCAAGCTGCTTCAAATCGTAGTTCGGGTCGCCAGCGTCCGCGTTAACACCGTGCTTAATAGTAAACACAAGCTTAGGGAAGATTGCAGTATGACGATCTTTGCCGAGACCACGAATACGGTTAAGCAAAATAGCGCGCTGAATTTCACGAGCAAACCAAGAAGTACCCAAGCCAAAGCCAACAGTTACGAACGGAGTCTGACCGTTAGAAACGCGGTTAGAATTGATTTGATATTCCATTGTTTGCATAGCGTCGTAGATCGCCTTACGCGTCATAATCTTTGCGTAAACTTCACGGAGCTGATCCAACTCGCCCAAATTCTTATCAAAAGGAGTATCAGCAGGCAGTGGATCCCTGTCCAAGCAGTGGAGATTCTTAGGCTCCTGAGCCTTCAAGCCGTCAATCATATCTTTTGCGACTTGAATTGGCGTGGAATCAGGAATCATTGCGTGTGCCATAGCAAGATTCTTGTCGTAATCGCACTTAGCGTAAGGCTCAAGCATTTCGTCAGCGCGATTAACAGTCTGACCACCGTATTGCGCGCCAGCAATATCCTTAATAATTTGCGTAACCTGAGTTGCAGCAGTACCAATAGACTTTGGACTATCCATCATTGCATTACCAAGAGCAAATCCCTTAGCAAGCATATCGCCAAAATCAGGAAGCGAGCAGTTGCTCATGCAAGTAAATGGCGAATAATCAGCGTCATGGAAGTGAATATCACCCTTCATATGAGCGTTAGAAACTGCGTGAGGAAGCATAGAGAACGCAGAAGCTTTAGAAACAGCACCTGCAAGAAGATCACGCTGAGTTGCATAAACATTAGAATCCTTATTTGCGTTTTCACGAACAAGAGACTCATCACGATTTACAAGACGGTTAACAGCCTCGTTAATATCAGTAGCTTTAGCGCGGTCTATATCTCGGTTCAGTCGGTAGCTCGTGTAGCAACGAGCAACCTCATAAAGGTGATTTTCAATAAGACTATGCTCAACCAAGGTCTGAATATCTTCAATCTTCGCCGGGCCATTGTAACGATCTTGAATTTCAGCCTCAATATGATCAGAAATATTACGAATCAACTGCTCTTCTTGCGGACCGACTTCCTTGCCCAAATCCTTAAAAGCAGCCTTGATTGCCATAATGATATTCAGCGGATCAAAATCAACTACGCGACCATCGCGCTTTTCGACCTGCACGCGAGAAACTGGAATTTCAACTACATCATCCGTACAATTTTCTGCGCTTGTGACAGCAGTTTCTTCCAAAACCTGCATCGGTACAGACCTTTCTCAAACACTGTTCCTTCTAGCAAAATCTCTCGTTGCAAACATGGGAACTATTTCTAACAACTCGCTCTACTATAACCCAACTCATGCACAATATCTAGGGCAAGACGCAAAGATAACCACCTATATATAGTGATTTATGTCACAATCGCGATTTTTGCGGCGTGTCCTGGTGTGTCGTAATTGATAAACGATAAATTACTGAATACACGCCGTTAAATGTGCGCACTTCGTGACGCTTTGATATATTAAATCACGTGGAACAGATAGCTTTTCAGCATGCACAGGAATTCGGATTCCAACCAGGAGACATTGTCCAACAATGGCTCTGGGATGACGATGTTGACGAAACAATTTGCGAAAGCATCGAGAAACTTACCGGCGAAGAGTTGGTAGATGAGGATTACGACGCTGCTGTTGATGGTGTGATTATTTGGTGGCGCGACGGCGACGACGAAGATGAGCTCGCAGACACTATTATGGATGCCACAAATATGCTTGACAATGACGCTCCTATGTGGGTTCTTACTCCAAAACCAGGTCGCGAAGGTTCCCCAAGTTCTAGTACCGTTCAATCTGCAGCAAAAACAGCTGGCATGAACGCAGCCACTCCGTTAACCGTAAGCACTGACTGGAACGGCGTTCAACTGCGCGCATTTGGTAAAGGTCAATCTAAGTAAGTATTTGCTAATTGGCTTAACTAGTTCAACCGACTGTTGACTTGCTTAACAGGCTGATTAACTGATTACTAAGTTGCTTATTGCTTGCCAACTTGCTACTTACTTTTGTAGTATTGCTGCTGTTTTGTCGAAAACACCAAACCAGTTGGTGCTATATATAAAACATAGGGCAATTCTGTCGAAAACACATAATCATTCGGCGAAATAGACAAAAATACAAGAATAACGCAAATAAAAAGCGCGAGGAGAAAAATATCACAGCCTCGCACCACAACAGACAAGAAAACTAAAGCGAAAACAAAAGCCGGAAAATCACTGGCGAATGTTATCAAAAGTAGTGAAAACGAAAACAAATGCTGTAAAACACACAGCATTTGTTTCTAAAACTCACGACCGAAGCGATGAACACGACTACCGCGTTCGCCACGTTTACCGTGCCAACGACGTTCACTGCGCTCACCACGTTGCCCACGTACGCGCCCGCGCCCACCGCGTCCACGACCGCGACCTTTACGCTTCTGCTGCTCCGGCTCCGGCATACTCCAGCCTTCTTGAAGCTCGGCAGCTTCACCAACAATCTCATCTAGAACCGATGAAGAAGGACTCACATCCTCAGCTTTCGCATGAATTCCAGCCTTACGAAGCATCATATGAGCAGCGCGCTTCTGATTAGGAAGCACAAGCGTTACGACATCGCCTTCTTCACCAGCTCGAGCAGTGCGACCCGAACGATGCAAGAAAGACTTAGGATCCTCAGGAGGCTCAGTTTGCACAACTAATGCAACGTCGCTAATATCAATACCTCGCGCAGCAACGTCCGTAGCAACCAGCACGCGCACCAAGCCTTCAGCGAACACAGCCAAATGACGATCTCGCTGATTCTGCGACAAATTACCTTGCAAATCAACTGCAGGAATACCTTGCTGCACAAATTTTTTCGCCATATTCTTCGCTTGATATTTCGTGCGCGTAAAGAATATAGAACGTTTCTTTCCAGAAGCAAGCTTTCGCAAAACTTCGTATTTATCCCCTGCAGACACAGCAAAAATATGATGCGTCATAGTGTCAACTTGGCAATCAGCATCATCCACAGCATGAACAACAGCATTTGGAAGGAAACGCTCAACCAATGTAGAAACTTGCTTATCAAGCGTTGCAGAAAACAGCATGCGTTGACCATCTGGCGCAACTTGTTCAAGAAGTCTAGTAACAGCAGGAAGGAATCCCATATCCGCCATTTCATCTGCTTCATCAAGCACACTAACCATCACTTTTTCAAGCGTAAGTGCTCCCTGACGCAGCAAATCTTCCAAACGACCAGGGCAAGCAAGCACAATCTGCGCACCCTGCTTAAGTTGCGATACCTGACGCTGGTATCTCACACCTCCATACACTGTCACAGTACGCATGCCATAAGCTGTAGCAAGCGGCGCTATTACGTCATCAATTTGATGCACAAGCTCGCGAGTTGGAGCAAGAATTATTGCTCTAGGAGCAGGAATTTCACTAAACTCGCGTGACTTACGGTTTTTATCAGAATGAATTAAATCAACAAAATTCTCAGCTAAACGCGCAACAAGTGGAATAGAAAATGCTAATGTTTTACCACTTCCTGTGCGACCTCGCCCTAGGATATTTGCACCTTGTAATGAATCAGGAAGCGTTGCTTGCTGAATTGGGAATGCAGTAGTTTTCCCATCAGCACGCAACACTTCTACCAAGGGCTCTGGGACTCCAAGTTGCGCAAAAGTGACATCGTCACGGTAATTTTCACAAGATTCAATAGCAGAGTCTGGAATAATTGTTGCGTTATGAGAATCTTGATTTTGCTTTTTTGAAGTAGGACGCAAAGATATTGCAGAATTTTGTTTTGTATTATGAGATTTTGCAATATCATTTTTAACAACATTATTTTTAGCAATATTATGCTTAACAACATTATTTTTAGCAAAATCTTGTTCAGCATCCGCAATAGCTACTTCTTCATAACGCAAAGCTTTTTCGCGCGCTTTTTGACGAGCTTTTTCTGCTTTGCGATTGCGCTCCCTGCGCGAATTGAACTCATGATTAGAACCGTAATTTTTATGACTACCCTGATATTCAAAAGGATTGCGTTTTTCAGCTGATTTCCTAGTATTTTTGACGTTCTTGGTATTCTTCGCGCCTCGCTTTTGGGCGAACGCAGCATGATGAGTATGCGGCACAATAGCCTTTCGTAAAATATGTGTATTCAAAACTTAAATTTCAAAACGTGAACTAATCGAGCTTAGCATACGCCTGGCACAATCACGGCAAATGTTGTCAAAAAGCGCCAAGATGCTCGCACTATAAGCACTCGCTTCTGAGCTTGCATGGAAAAAGTCCACTGGACTTTCCACGCAAGCTCACGCTCCGAGTTACTTTCGCACACTACGCTCCAAGCGCGAAAGCAGGTCGTCGCGCAAACGCCGGAAAAATCACCAGCAAATGTTTCCACCAAGAAATGAAAACAAAACTCAACTAGCGAGTGAGCTTACGGTGCAAGCGATGCGGACGAGCAGCTTCCTCACCCAAGCGCGCAATCTTATTTTCTTCGTAAGCTTGGAAGTTACCTTCGAACCAGTACCACTTTGCAGGATTCTCGTCGTCGCCTTCCCAAGCAAGAATATGCGTTGCAACTCGGTCGAGGAACCAGCGATCGTGCGAAACCACAACAGCGCAGCCTGGGAAATCAAGTAAAGCGTTTTCCAAGCTTTCCAAAGTCTCAACATCCAAATCGTTAGTAGGCTCATCGAGAAGAAGCAAGTTTCCACCCTGCTTAAGAGTCAAAGCCAAGTTCAAACGGTTACGCTCACCGCCGGAAAGCACACCAGTAAGCTTCTGCTGATCCGAACCTTTAAATCCAAAGCTTGCAACATATGCGCGAGTAGGAATCTCAACGCCTGCAACCTCAATAAAATCAAGTCCGCCGGAAACAGCTTCCCACAAGTTCTTATTAGGATCCAATCCTGCACGATTCTGATCCACGTAAGAAATCTTCACAGTATCGCCAACAATAAGCTCTCCGCCAGAAAGAGGCTCCAAGCCCACAATCGTCTTGAACAGCGTAGACTTACCAACGCCGTTTGGACCAATCACGCCAACAATACCGTTACGAGGCAGCGTAAACGACAAGTCGTCGATAAGTACACGGTCGCCAAAAGCCTTGTGAATATGCTTTGCTTCCAAAACTTGCGAGCCCAAACGTGGACCTGCTGGAATTTGAATTTCAGAGAAGTCAAGCTTCTTGGAATTACGTGCCTCTTGCTCCATTTGGTCGTAGCGTTCCAAACGAGCCTTGTTCTTAGCTTGGCGAGCTTTCGGCGAGCTACGCACCCAATCAAGCTCATTCTTCAAACGCTTAGCAAGCTTGGCATCCTTGGCACCCTGGATTTCCATACGCTTTGCTTTAGTTTCCAAATACGTTGAGTAATTTCCCTTATATGGATAAAGCTGACCACGGTCAACTTCGCAAATCCACTCCGCTACGTTATCCATAAAGTAGCGGTCGTGCGTAACAGCAATGACAGCACCCTCGTACTTGTGCAAGAACTGTTCAAGCCACAAAATAGATTCCGCATCCAAATGGTTAGTAGGCTCATCCAAAAGCAGCAAATCTGGAGCTTCAAGAAGAAGCTTACACAATGCAACTCGACGCCTTTCACCACCAGAGCACACAGAAACAGGCGAATCCGGATCTGGGCATTGCAAAGCATCCATAGCCTGCTCAAGCTGCGAATCCAAATCCCAACCGTTTGCAGCGTCAATTTCAGTCTGAAGCTTACCCATTTCTTCCATTAACGCATCAAAATCAGCGTCTGGATTAGCCATTTCTTCGCCGATTTGGTTAAAACGCGCCACTTTTTGCGCAATCTCACCAAAAGCCATCTTAATGTTTTCGCCAACCGTCTTAGTGTCATCAAGAGGTGGTTCCTGCTGCAAAATACCTACCGTATAGCCAGGAGTCAAAGAAGCTTCACCATTGGTCACATTTTCCAAACCGGCCATAATTTTCAGCAGCGTCGACTTACCCATGCCGTTCGGACCCACAACACCAATTTTTGCGCCCGGAAGGAAGCTTAAAGTAACATCGTCGAGAATTACACGATCTCCGTACGATTTACGCGCCTTAATCATCTGATAGATAAATTCAGCCAAAGTAATATACCATCCTTACAAACGTTGAAATTCCAGCGTTTGTTGCAACTTGCGTAAAAAGCGTTTAGTACTTTTACCTACTTAATTCAAGCAAGATGCAACTTACATAAAACTACGCAAACTAATAGCTAGCAAATACTAGCACGTTGCTGGCGTACGATTTGACTTATTGACAGACTCAGAATCATCTTCAGGCGGAATCTGGCAGAGCCACTCGCCCAAAATCCCAACGACCATATCAATAAAGCACACCAAGCCAGCAATAGAGCATTCACGCACAACAGAGTTATACAGAATTATTTCACTGTGCGGCAGACTCATTAACAACTGCCCAACGTACCAGCCAGACAAAATAGCACCTGCCATTCCCAATGCCTTAGACAGCATAAGAGCTGCAACAGCAAATTGAGAACTTACAGGCTTCTTATTTTTATCTTTGTTAGCAACACTTTGATGAGTTTGCAACGCCATAACAAAAGTTATTAAGCCAGCAATCACCATAATTGCAACAACAACCCACGGAGCTCCTGCTAACGACATAGCACTAGACTCTGTTGACGACACTAGAAATGCGCCCAGCACAAAGCCAAACAGTAACCCTAGTACCAGATACCACCAAGGTGTGCGATACGCTTTCATTAACAACCATCCCCTATAAGCCATTGCTCTGAGTATACCCCAACAGTTTGAGCATCAAAAGCAAACGCTAATGAGTACGAAACTGAGTTGTCATCCAAAGCAGCATCCGACTCTATCTGCAGCCACGGCATAAGTTCAGGCGACTTAGGGTCAACCATCACCATTTCCGCTAGTTGTTGCGGCAATTTTTCTGCATCAACAGTTCTTGTATCAGCAGCAGAAGCACCATATGAACGCGTACCCAACACTCGCACAGTCACCTTATCTTTATACAAAGTAGCAACAGCGCGAAGCAAGCGAAGCAGTTCATACTCGTCACCGCCCGAAGACAGAATAAATACAGCCGCGTAATAATCACCTTCAAGCATATTGGCAACATATAGTGCCGATACGCCATCTACGCGAGATTCTCTATCCTGCTCAAGCATTGCAACTATTCTCAGCATAGCAGAACGCGTGTCTTGTTTCGCGACACCCTTCATAGAAATTACTGCAGTTGTCTGTAACGGAGTCGGACATATACGGAACAAAGGAGACTTAGTTTCTCTTTTAACAAGCTCACTGCCATAATTGACACTTTTAGATTCATCGACACAAGAGCACTCTGAATCTCCATTATTTTCATAATCATCCGCGAAAGAATTTGCGATATCAACGGCAGCTTTAGCAGCTGCAGCAGCGTCCTCGTCTTCTTTGCGCTGCTTTTCTTTTCTATCTTCCTCAATAAGAGAACGATAGTAATCTGCTATTTCGCCTTCCTCAAGATCGTCAACTGATACGCTTCCACTACGAACAGCAACATGCGCAAGAGAATCAGGAATTACACGCCGTTCCGAATAATTTAACTCTTCTCTAGAAACACTATTCAAAGTAACACAAATATCGTCAACAGTGCTTTTCATGCCGTAATATTCGCTTCTTAAAGCAGCATGAACAGTAATATCAGCCTCACTAATTTGCCAAGTGTGCATAGCAGAATTTAAAACAGATTTAGCAATAAGTTCTAAAGCTATAGCAGGATGCTCCTCAATTTCGCTATCTTTTTCGCAACGTTTAAGCATAAAAGCAAGACGCTCAGCAATTTGAGGAATATCTATTGCGTTAGTCTCATCTCCGTCTAATGCATTACTCAAATTAACTTTTAAAACAGCATCTATGTAAATAGAAGAATATAATCCAATGACTATTGAGTCACCGCTTGGGCGAATACCCTTCAAACTTATGGTTGTATTCATAATTTCATCTTCTACTCTCTAATAAAAACAATTTAAAATTCCAATTATTCGTTTATTTATCTTTTACTCTTACCTATAATACGCAAAATTAATATTTCGATACATTGTACTCGATATAAATCAACATGCGTAATTTTTTGCATATAACACTAATTTTTATTATTAAATTCTTAGAAAAATAAAAATAAACGCTGACAGCAATAAATTATATTGTTATCAGCGTTTATTAATGATTGTATTTTATCTGCTTCTTAGCACTGTATTTACACTATTAAGCACCAAATTGAGTGCCGTCATTTTGATTAGTAGACGGATTAACTGGTGGTTTAACAGTTCCAATAACAGTTCGAGGAGCAGGTGCAGTAGTCTGAATAGACGTATCAACAGGCATCTGATCAGACTGCTGGTTTTGTGAAGTTGCGTTATTGGAAGATTCAGAAAGTTCAGAAGCTTCACTCTGCTCATTCTTACCTTCAACGTTGCGCTTTAAACTTTCTGGAATTTCAACAGGAGGAAGATCAGAATCTGGTCTTCTATCGTCCGAAAGCCAAAGAGTACGCTCAGGAGCCTTACGAATCTTACTGAAGATTTCCTTAAGTTCCTTCTCGTTAAGAGTTTCCTTAGCGAGCAACTGACGAACCAGCTCATCTAATACGTCACGATTATTGTTAATAATCTCCCACGCTTCAGTATGAGCAGTTTCGATAAGCTTATGAACTTCTTCATCGATTACTTCAGCAGTACGATTCGAGAACTTACGAGGTTGCAAAGAATCGAGTGAACCGGAAGAATCTTCGTCAGTATCCATCCACTTAACAGCTCCAAGCTTCGCTGAGAAACCATATTCAACAACCATCTTACGAGCAATAGCAGTAGCTTTCTCAATGTCGTTAGAAGCACCAGTTGTTGGATCATGGAACACAACTTCCTCTGCTGTGCGTCCGCCCATAGCATATGCCATTTGATCCAATAATTCGTTGCGAGACTGCGAGTAACGGTCGCTTGTTGGCATCACAGCAGTGTAGCCAAGTGCGTGACCTCGCGGCAAAATCGTTACTTTAGTAACAGGATCCGTGTGGTGCAACGCAGCAGCAACAAGCGCATGACCACCCTCATGGTAAGCAGTGTTACGCAATTCATCCAAAGCCATACCCTTAGACTTACGTCGAGGTCCTGCTTGAACACGATCAATTGCCTCATCAATAGCGCGATTATCGATATATTGAGCACCAGATCGAGCGCAAAGCAACGCAGCTTCGTTAAGCACGTTAGCTAAGTCTGCACCAGTAAAACCAGGAGTGCGCACAGCAACCATATGAAGATCAACATCCGGCACAAAAGGCTTACCCTTAGCGTGAACCTTCAAAATTGCCTCGCGACCTTCCAAATCAGGAGCCTCAACAGCCACCTGACGGTCAAAACGACCAGGACGAAGAAGTGCGGAATCAAGCACATCTGGACGGTTTGTTGCGGCAATAATAATCAAATTAGTGTCGTTGTCGAAGCCGTCCATCTCAACAAGCAGCTGATTAAGTGTCTGCTCGCGCTCATCATGACCGCCAGTCATGCCACTTCCGCGGCGACGACCAACAGCATCAATCTCATCGATAAAGATGATTGCAGGAGCATTCTTCTTAGCTTCGTCAAAAAGTTCACGAACGCGAGACGCGCCCAAGCCTACGAACATTTCCACGAAGTCAGAGCCAGCCATTGCATAGAACGGCACACCAGCTTCACCTGCAATAGCACGAGCCAACAAAGTCTTACCAGTTCCTGGAGGACCATAAAGCAGCACACCGCGCGGAATGCGAGCGCCCAAAGCCTTGTAGCGCGAAGGATCCTTCAAGAAGTCTTTAATCTCTTCAACTTCTTCAACAGCAGCTTGTTCGCCAGCAACGTCAGCAAACTTAGTTTTAGGAGTCTGACCTTCAAGCAACTTGCCACGGCCACGTCCGCCACCCATGCCAAGCATACTTCCACCGGCACCGCCTATTCTGCTAAACATGAACCAAATCATGCCAAGGAAGAACAATATTGGAGCAAGCGAAGTAATCAAATACGAAATAATGCTAGATGACTGTAAGCTAGCAGTCCAGCCGTTAGAAGGCTTCGCCTTTTCGACTTCTTGTACAATTGACCTACCTTGTGCATACGCGTAGTAGAATTGCACATCCTTGCCAAAGTCACGCTTTTGCTTACTTCGTTTATCGAACTTCTTAAACGGACTATCAAGCGTAAGCTTAACTAACTGTTTATTGTCAATAATTTCCACATAACTTGCTTTATGAGATCGCACTAACTCAATACCATCCTGAGTATCGATAGTTTGCGATCCGTTATGAACAAACATTTGGAATCCGACAACTGAAAGCAACACAAGAAGCACAATCCACGTCCATGGCGACTGCCAGAAGGAACGACGATTGTTATGGTTGTTCTCGTTATTTTTATTATTCTTGCCCTGTTGACCGTTGTTTCGCTGATTCCTAGGGTTACGTGGATTTAAAAACGGATTATTCCCGTTATTTCCACGCCCAGGACCGCCCATTGGGCCTTGCGGTGTCATAGGAGAAGCGCCCATGTAATAAGGCTCCTTTCAAACTCCTCAATTTATATAAAAATTCTGAATAGAATCTATAAAATCAAGCACCATACACTGATGGCTTTAATACCGCAATACTATTGAGATTGCGGTAGCGTTCGTCGTAGTCCATTCCGAAACCAACGACAAATGCATCAGGAATTTCAAAGCCCGAGTAGTCGATTTGTACGTCTACTTCGCGACGTGCAGGCTTACTGAGCAATGCAAAAACTTTTACACTTGCAGCACCACGACCTTTTAGCTCATCTACAAGCCAAGCTAGCGTGCGACCGGAATCAACAATGTCTTCTACAATAAGCACATCTCGACCACGTACATCAGTACTTAAATCTTCGCGAACAGTGATTTGTCCGCTAGTTTGAGTGCCACTGCCGTAACTAGACAAGCTCATAAAGTCCATTGATGCGTTAATGCTTAATTCTTGCGAAAATACAGCAAGAGTATTTACAGCACCTTTGAGAACTGCAACAAGCAAAACATTACGGTTTTTGTAATCTTCACTTACTTGTTTAGCAACTTCACGAATACGCTTCATAAGGTCTTCGTGGCTAATTAATTCATAGTCGATGTCATCTCGTATATCTGCAATTTGCATGTTCACTATCTTTGCATAAGCGAATGACGATATTGCGCGAGAGCCGAGTCGCTTCGTAATAATTTGGCAGCGAAAAAGGCTTCTGACCATGCCATTTTGTACATAGTTCGTCCACTGCCGATATGTGACTTGACGAGAAACGCAGACCAAGCTCACTTAACGCACGCACTATAATTCGTCTACGAATTGATGGATGATATTGCGCTAACTTCTCAGCTTTTAACCTAACAGTTTTCGCATTTTTATCAAATTCCATCACTTGTGAACTAGCTTCGTCAACTTGAGAATTAATATAGTCAAGATCGTCTCTAGCTATTTCAGCTCCACGAGAAAGCAAAGTAACCATATTTGCATTAAAAAATCGCGAAATATAAGGCATTAACGTGTGTCTAACTCGAGATCTCAATGGATAATTTTCTGAAAGTTCCTCATTTTGCGAAATATCGTCACCATTTGTAGGATCATCCCACCATGAAATGCCTAAATCCTCGCAAATACCAGTAGTATCTTCTCTACTAAGCTTAATAAGAGGCCTCGCAAAAAGCACGTTTTGACGCAATGTCACTGCTTTCATGCCAGCAACTGCTTCTAAACCTGCAGAATCTTTTAGCCCCATCATTACAGTTTCTGCTTGATCATTTGCAGTATGAGCTAGAAGCACGGCTGCAGCTCGCTGCTTTTTAGCGACCTCAATAATTGCTTGATACCTAGCATTTCTAGCAGCAGATTCTTCGCCTTCTCCCGAATCTTCAACGTTCACAGATTGAATATACACGTACTTTTCATCTATTCCAGATTGCAAACAATGTTTAGCAGCAGTATTGGCAATTTCAGTTGAGTGTGGCTGCAAATGGTGATCTACTATTACGACACCGCAACGAATACCCCTACTTGCGCACACAATCACGCTCAATGCTGTAAGTGCAAGAGAATCTCTACCTCCAGAGCACGCAATAAGAACCAGAGGAGCATCAACATCTGTCGCGTGATTGCCATGTTCGGAAAAACGCGCGTCTTGTGCACATAATGAAAGTTCGTCAAAACAATGCTTGATTGCGCCAATTCCTGCGCGTATGCGAGAAGAATACACCATAGCTTCTAGTGTAGCGCGCCAATAATGCTAAATTGCAACTCATAAATCATAGTTTTGGCAATTCTGCCATAAACTTATTAATCGCTACGAACGCTCCCCAAATATCAGCTGGCTGGTTCGCAACAACAGCGAAAGTTAGCACTCCAGCACTTTTCCTAGATACATTACCAACCATAGAAGTAACTTCACTTAAAGAACCAGTCTTTACGCGAAGCATGCCGGCAGAAGATTCATCCGCTAAACGCTTTCTTGCTGTTCCAACTAAACCAGGAAGAGACAATCCTTCAGCAGCTGCAGCACCTCCAGAATCGGCTTTAATATTAAACACTTGTACTTGAGCTAGCGTTGTTGCGCGCAACCTTGATTTTGGAGACAAGCCTGAGCAATCAGACATGTGCAAACCACGTATATCGATATTGAGCTTGCGCAATCCCTCTTTTACTGCCTGAACTGCACCCTCCGGAGAGTTGGATTTGTGAGTTGCAAGCGCAGTCAAACGACCAAACTCTTCCGCCAATGTGTTGTCTGAAATACGAAGCGTATATGCCATTATTTCGTTTAAAGGTGCAGAAGAAACTTGTGCAATTAAACGCGAATTAGATGATATTAACGATTGAGTTTCGCTTACTGGTATTACAAGATTTTCAGATTGTGCAGACTTATTTTCATTTTCAGAATCTTTATTGTTTTCAGAAGAATCATCTGCAGACGAGCCTGAACCGGAATTTTTTTCATCAGAAGCGGTTTTATTAGAATAATTACTTATAACTATTCCTTGTTTGCTTAATAATTTAGCAAAAACATGACCGACACTTAAAGCAGGATGAGGATCAGAAAGCGGAAAATCTGTCATAGCGTCAGCGTCAACACCTTGCACTGAAAGGTCACGCTGACGAGCATCATCTATAGCCAAAGATGACGTTTGAGCATAAAAGCGGCGTTCAACATCTGTTTCATAAATCAAATCAGGAGCACGTTTTGCGCCAAACAATGAGTCATCAACAGCTAAAGAAACTGTGTGAATATTTTCAAGCTTCAACGCGTTGGCTGTTCTTCTCGCTAATGTCGTTAAACCTGCTCTGCCATTGACATGGTGCCAATCGTTTTCTCCAACGCCAAGAAGCATGTCACCATTGCCGCGAAGCACAAGCTTTCTAGCATTCGTACTAGAAGCTCGTTCTGGTTCACCGCCTGTTTTAGGCAACAAAAATACTTGAGTATCAAGAGTTGAACCCATGTCAAGAGTGCGAGAAGCTACGCTAGCAGTTAAAGTTTTAAGCGTTGACGCTGGCTCTCTTAAAGCATTTGGCTCATGTGAAGCAACTACTCGCCCATTAGCATCCATAATTACTGCTGAAGTGCTGCTACTCATAGAAGCATCGGAAACCAACTCGTTAATAAGTTTTTGAGCTTGCGAATGATTTATTTCTTTACCATAAGTCACGCCTTTAGCTAGTGATTTAACTCGCAAAAGTGATTTAGGAGAAGAAACAGTTACAGCATAATGTTGTTTTCGCAACGTCAAAGGACCAGGAAGAATATCGTATACGTCAAGCAAAAAATAAGTAAAAATAATTGCTGCACTAACTATAACTGCTATAAATGCAATAAGCAATCGCCAACGAGAAGGATATTGGCTTCTTAAAACCATAGCAGCGTATTTACTTTTCTTCTGTGCGCTACTTGGTTTAATCTCACTGCTTGATTTAGATTCACTACTTAGTTTTTTTTCACTACTTGGTTTAGGCTCGATACTTTTGTTGGGTTCGCCGCTTTGCGCTGGCGTGCTCGCATTAGGAATATTTAAGGCATCGTTTAAGCCTTTATTACTTTCCATGCGAGCACACCTTTAAATCGATTGCAAATACCGCGCTTAACTATACATTGCGCTTGCAACAAAGCGTGCGTAAGTTACGCAGTAATAGACGCGAATCTGCGCAAGTTTTCTACAATGCGAATCATGCGCTTATCCATTACTTTGCCACCAAGAATCACGCCAACAACCAGCACAATCAAGCCGTTTACTACAAACAAAATGCTTGCAATCCACAGCAGTTGCGGCGCAAGAATCATAAACGCAATCGCAGCCGCAACCGAAGGAATCATGCAAACTACAGAAAGAAGCATAAAGCCTATAGCTGCAAAACTTCGCCCGCCAGCACTTCCTTGCGGCCTAGAAAATGGCTTTTCGATTGATGCCACAGGGTACATTGCAATGCACGAAGAAATTAAGCCAATGCCTATGGAAGCAAAAGCTATTCCAATTGGCGAAAGAATCTGGAACATAACTGCATTCACATTTTGCTTAACATTTGCTACAAAGAAAAGGAAAACGTAAACCCCTACTCCAATAATCGCAAAATAAACAGCGCAAATCACTGACCAAACTATTGCGTTCGCTAAGCGATCGTGCAAACCTTTTACTCCAATAATCGCATGCATAGTAAAAGCTGTGCCATCGTAAGCAATATTGTTTCCAACAACCATGCCCATAAGCAAAGCAGCATACATCATCCATCCAGAAACACCTAAGTTATCTGTTAGAGAATCAAATCCTTTAGCCTTAAAACTACTTCCTCCTGCAACTACCAGCATAAAAAGCGGCGCAATAAGCAAAAATAGCTGACGCATATCTCTTCTCATAACGCTAATAATTCGCGCAATAATCGCACCAACTGTGTTGTCTGGAACTGCTGCAAACAAGCCGATTCCCTTAGTTTTAACAACTGTTTTTTGCTCACCACGAAGCAACTTCGGCTCTAATTTTGCGCAAAATACAGAGATTGCAAAGCAAGCAGCAATCGTTACAACGCAAATAAGGAAGCGAATAGCAAGAGCAAGCCAATTGCCATTAATAGCATCGAGCGGCAAAGCCATAGCTGCACTTAATGGTGTAAAAGCGGACGCAGCACAGAAACTTGTGCCTAGCGCAATTCCATTTGGCGAAGGGCTATGCGTATTCATTGATGAAACAAAAATCATGTACGCTATAAAAATGGCAAAGTAAAAAATGTTTCTTGAACGCTTGTTTATTAAAATAGTATCTAAAAGCTCAATAAGCATTTTGCTTAAAGACACGATTGTTGCAACGTAAAGCGGAGCTGCAATTACGCTGACTAAAACCGGCACAATTCCAAAGCTTCTGTACGCTAAAGACCACAAAGCAAGCGCGATTGTGCAGCTTACTGAAAGCGCTCCAAAAAGAGAGCCAAGAAGCATGCCAGCTTGCTGCTTTACGTAAGGAATGCCGTAAAGCGCAAAACTACGCGATTTTAGTGTTGTGTCGCTGCCAAACATAAACACGTTTATAAACAGCGTAAAAATTGACACAATCGACGCAACCATTATTGGAGCCAATTGGAATTCCTGCCAATTTTTAGTATCTGCAAGCATTCCTGGATTAATGTACTTGCCAGTTTCCCAGCCAGCAAAACCAAGAGCGCATATAAGCGCAAGTCCAAAAACAATTGCTATAGCAAAGCCAATTTTTTGCCAAATTGACTTTCGCATAACAGAAAAAGTAAGCGCCCAGCGAAGGCGAACCATGGTAAAAATCATAGACATTACGGTTTTCCCTTTTAAGCGTTGAGATTGGTGGAAGATGCAGGAGCGTTATCAGATTTGCCGCCGTTAAGCCAGTCGATGCGCGCAGCCGCGTGACGTCCGCCAACAAGCTCCATGAAGCGATCTTCAAGATTCTTGCCCTGAGCAACTTCTTCAAGAGAGCCAGCAGCCGCAACATGACCTTCGTTAATAATCGCAACGTGCGAGCACATTTTTTCGACTAATTCCATAACGTGCGAAGAAATAATCACTGTGCCGCCAGTAGAAACATACTCGGCAAGAATATCCTTCAAATTTGCGCTAGAAACAGGGTCCACTGCCTCAAAAGGCTCGTCCAACACAAGCACGCGTGGGCTATGAATCATAGCTGTTGCAAGGCAAATCTTCTTAGTCATACCAGTTGAATAGTCAGAAACCATGGTGTTTGCGGCTTCTGTTAAGTCGAATGCAGAAAGCAAGTCGGTCGCGCGACGAACAGCCTCAGCGCGGCTCATCTCGCGAAGCATGCCAGCGTAAGTTAAAAGCTGAAGGCCAGTAATCGTCTTAAAAATCTCGTCGGCCTGAGGCATTAAACCGATTGCGCGCTTAGCACTATTTACGTCACTCCAAACGTCGTTGCCAAAAATCGAAGCTGAGCCAGCATCTGGCATAAGCAAGCCCGTAAGCATTTTAATCGTAGTGGTTTTGCCAGCACCGTTCGGGCCGACTAATCCATAGAAAGAGCCTACTGGAATGCTCAACGAAAGATTATCTACAGCAACTTTCTTGCCAAAAGTCTTAACAAATCCGCTAATAGAAACCGCTGGAACATCTTCGTTAGTAGCGTCGTAAGTGTTTGCGCCAAAAACTGGAACGCTGCTAGCAAAAGTATTTCCGGACGGATACTCGGACGGATATTCAGACGGAATAGAATCTACCATAGAAACCTCGCAGTATACAGATAAACGCACGCATTGCACTACATTAATTGCGCAATCACACGCTTATATCAAGGCTTCTATTATCTCATACCCGCAATTTTTGCGCAATCGCAATGCTAGCACTATCCGCACGCTACCTTCATATTCGTGTGGTAGAGATTTGAGATTTTTCGCACTGATTGAATGTTTGCATGCTTATGAAGTTTTGCAGTTGTGCTCTGCAGACGTTGAGTATTTATTCATAGCGAACACTAGCATCATTGCTACTGCGCACGCCACACCAAACACCCCTACCACACTAAAAACAACTGTGGGTGAATTTACGAGTGAGGGGTGGTTGTTGCTTGGTCGAGCAATATAAAAGCGGAACGATAGTAATAATCTTGTTGACGAATACTATTTTTAAAAGAAAGTAAGTAAAAAAACTAAACTTAACTACGCAACCGCTAAGTCCAAATAAGGTATAAGAGTGGAGCGCTGTCCTTACGGCTAATCGCCGTTCGACTGAGCTTGCGTTGAAAGCACACCGTGCTTTCAACTTGAGCAAGCTCACGCTCCGAATTGCTCTCGCGCGTACAATGCTACGCTCAAGCATGTCGTCGCGCTAGTAACACCCACCACTCACAGCCACTTCAGAAACACGCCAGCCAAACACCAGCCCAAAACTCGCACCACAATAAGCAAGAGCACTCAGCGACCAGTGTGCTGAATCGGCTTCCACTCGCTCTTTGAGAAAATAGCTTGGAACGCAATAGGCACGTACGAAAGCATAAAAATCGGGAAGCTAAGAGCGTACGCAAATAGTTCCTTATTCGTTGCACCAAGCTTATCGTGTTCAACTAAAATAGTGAGCGACACAAATATCATCATGCCTAAAACACTTGTAACAGTAGTTGTAATGAAGTTAATCATTGAATAGATTTGACTCATCCATGTTACAAATCCAAATGCAGCAAAAATAAACCCAAGTATTATTCTTGCAACAGCCAAAACCATAAATGGGAAAAGCATAAGCGTAAAATCAACCGACGAAAAATCTCTTTCGCGAATACCATGTCGAATAAGAGCTGCTCCATAGTAACGAAATACCTGCAAGAATCCCTTGCTCCAACGAAGACGCTGCCTCCAGCTCTGCCTAAACGACACAGGTTGTTCATCATACAATACTGCAGAACCGCAATATCCAACTTTGTCTCCGTGAAGAATAGCGTCCATAGTAAATTCAAGATCCTCAGTAAGAAGATGGAATTTCCATCCGCTATTTCTGTGCATAATCTCACGCGAGAACATGAATCCAGTTCCACCAGCATGGCAACTCGAACCGAATAGCATTCGAGAGTTGTTAGTAAATCGCGATTCTCGAATAAACCAAAGTGCAGAGCCAGAAGAAACCCAATTATCTGAAAGATTCACGGAATTACGATAGCTGGTTAAAATTTGATATCCTGCGTGGAAACCTTTATTCATTTCCTCAAAATAATGCGGATCAAGTTTATTGTCTGCATCGAAAACAAAGTATGCGTCATAAACTTTATCTGCACCAATTTTCATAATATGATCGAGAAGATAGCTGAGCGCATAACCTTTACCAATATGCTCTTTATCAAAACGTTCGACTACGTTGCATCCACAATTGCGACCAACTTGTGCAGTAGAATCAGTGCAATTATCTGCAACAAGCCAAATATCAATAAAATCTTGTCTATATGTTTGAGTTTGAATGCAATGAATAAGATTACCTATAACAGCTTCCTCATTGCGCGCAGAAATAAGCACAGCATAATGCTTATCCATTGGTGCTTCAGGAAAAACAATAGGCTTAGCGAATAAAGATGCAACAGCACAAACACCTTGATACACAACACCGCTTATGCCAATAAGTATTACTAGTACATCAAATATTGATAGAAGAATCATCGCTTCCATCCGCTCCGTGGATTATTTTTTACGTTACTTTTATTATTTTTTGTATTTTTTACTATTTTAGACTCGCCTACTTGCAATTTTGCTTTAGGAGAATCCTTATTTTCAGAATTTACTTTACGATTTGCAATATCTTTATTTACGGCATCTAATATTTCGCGCGAAATTGGCATTGTTGCCAATACGTCAGTTTGATCAGAATCGTTAGAAGAAACTTTGCTACCATTCGCATCGTCAGAGTCTGACACATAAGCTTGCTTATACCAATATAGAATATCCTCGTTCAGAGAAATGCGAGAGCTTGTGCCTTTCATTACACGATGAACACTTTCACTCATTGGATTCATGAACTTACGGCCAATCGCTTCAACGCAACGAACAATAATAGAAGTATGATCAGGGTGAGGATCGTTCATAAGCGGAGAAGAAACTAAACTATATTGCTTCGTGCATACTCTAAAAATTGCTTGCAAACTTGCAGTCACAGGCAAAGCCAAAAATGCTCCAAGAGCACCAAATACAGCGCCCATTACAAGAACTGAAATAAAAGCTACTGCAGGATTCAGATCCATAGTCTTCTCGGAAATCTTCGGCGAAATAACCATGTTCTCAATTTGCTGATAAATCGTAATAAAAATTAATGTTGCAACAGCCGCACCAAAACCATTGGAACCCCATGCAACCAAGATAGGCAAAGCTCCACCCAAATAGCCACCAATTGTAGGCACAAACTGCGAAACAATTCCGCAGAATAAGGATAGCGGAAGCCAATACGGTATATTCATCACAATAAGGAAAATTGCGGTACCCACTGCGTTAATCGCTGCCAAAATAATTCGCGAAAATAAGAAGCTCGAAATCTGCTCTTGAACAACTGACCAAATAAATAGGAAACGACGCTGAGATTGCGGATTCATCCAACGGCACATGCTACGACGCATAGCCGGACCTGCTGCAGAAATGTAATACGTAACCATAATAATGGTAAGTAAATCAAGCAGAACAGTCATCAATCCCCATGTTGTGTTAAGTGCTTGGCCAGCAAAATCAACAACCCAAGATGTTTGCACATGCTTCAAAATTTCCATGCCAAGCTGCTCAATATTAGGCATTTTAAAACCGGTATAGTGAAGCACAAAATTTGCAAATTGATTGTATAAATCAGGCAAGCCCATAACCATTGAAACAACCTGCTGAGCAAATAAATTACCAAACAAAGCAAGTAGCAAGCTAATTACAACAAGCAAGCCCGTTAGCGTAAAGCCAGAAGCAACTCCTCGCCTCCAACCATGCTTAATTAACCGAACAACAAGCGGTTCCATTGCGAGCGCAATAAAAATAGAAATCACAACATCGAAAACAATGAATGAAATGCTATTCCAAGCGAACCATAAGAAGATAGACACAAAAGTAATAATTGCAACGTAAATAAGTGCACGACCTAGCCAATCTGGCGGCCTTCTGTCATCGCCTTTGGCTGGGAAAAGTGAAGCTAAATCTAGCTTATTTTCACTTTCCTTAATATGCTCATGCATCTTATATTCATGCATTTCTTGCTCTTGGTAATTCATAGGTACTATTGTAACTGCGCGAACTGATGAATGCGAATTAGCGGCATGTAATGGTAACTATTTTTGTAATACTTAATAGTTACGCTATTTATTACTATTTATTACAATTTTCTACTATTTCCTACTAAACGATTGCAATTATGCGCATCTACGCAACTACACGTAACATTATGTAACACAAACGTAACGAGATATTCGAGTCGCTGAAATCCAAAATGGCATTCATAGTCATAAACTCATTACTGGGTTTTTTAAGAAAGGAATGGTGACCATGACCACTTTGCAAACTAAAGAAGATGCCGCAGCCCTTATTGAAAAGGAAGGCATTGAGTACGTATCCGTACGATTTACTGATTTAATTGGCGTTCAGCAGCACTTTACTGTTCCTGCTGACGAGTTCTTACACAGCGCTTTCACTGATGGAATGGCGTTCGATGGTTCTTCAATGCAAGGCTTCCAGGCTATTAACGAATCAGATATGAAGCTTATTCCAGATGTTGACACTGCTTATATTGACCCATTCCGTAAGCATAAGACTCTGAATGTTGCTTTCTCTATTGTTGACCCTGTAACAGATGAGCCATATTCTAGGGATCCTCGTCAAGTCGCTATTAAAGCAGAATCCTATTTGAAATCAACTGGCATTGCTGACACTGCAAGCTTTGCCCCTGAAGCTGAGTTCTTCATCTTTGACAAGGTGCGTTTTGCTAACGACATGCAGCGCTCCTTCTATGAGGTTGATTCTAACGAAGCTCCTTGGAATTCTGGCATCGACACTGAAGATGACGGTAGCAACAATATTGGTTTTAAGAATCGAGTAAAGCACGGCTACTTCCCTGTGCCACCAGTAGATCACAATCAGGATTTGCGCGATGACATGGTTTACAACTTGCAAAAAGTTGGTTTGATTCTTGAGCGTTCTCACCACGAAGTCGGCGGCGCAGGTCAGCAGGAAATCAACTACCGTTACAATACGCTTGTTCATGCTGGCGATGATTTGATGAAATACAAGTATGTGGTTCATGAAACTGCCGCTTTAGCTGGTAAGGCTGCAACATTTATGCCAAAGCCAATTGCTGGAGATAACGGCACTGGCATGCACTGCCATCAGTCGCTTTGGAAGGATGGCAAGCCATTGTTCTATGCGGAAACTGGCTACGCTCAACTTTCTGATATTGCACGTTGGTACATTGGCGGCTTGATTAAGCACGCTTCTTCTGTGCTTGCATTTACGAATCCTTCGCTTAACTCTTACCATCGCTTGGTTCCAGGATACGAAGCTCCAGTCAACTTGGTTTACTCTGCTCGTAACCGTTCTGCAGCTATTCGTATCCCTCTTGCTGGTACAGAACCTGCTGCTAAGCGTATTGAGTTCCGTGCACCGGATCCTTCATGCAACCCATTCTTAGCATTCTCCGCTCAGCTTATGGCAGGTTTGGATGGTGTTATTAACCATATTGAGCCTCCTGCCCCTGTTGATAAAGATTTGTACGAGCTTCCTCCAGAGGAGCATGACGGCATTAAGCAAGTTCCTTCTTCGCTTGGTGAAGCTTTGCAATCTTTGGAAGAGGATCACGACTTCCTTATGCAAGGCGACGTATTTACTAGCGACTTGATCGAAACTTGGCTGAATTTGAAGCATGAGGAAATGGATATGGCTCGCTTGGCTCCAACTCCACTCGAGTATGAGCTTTACTTCCACATCTGATTTGTAGTTAAGTTATTCTAGCAATAAGCCGGCTCTACGATTTCGCAGGGTCGGCTTTTTGTTTTGCGCGACGACCTGCTTGAGTGCTTATTCCTCACGGCATAGCCGTTCGGCTGATTTGGCATGTGAAGCACACCGTGCTTCACAATTGAGCCAAATCACGCTTTGAAGGAGCTTGAAATCCTGTTGATTTCAAGCTCCTTCAAAGCGCGCGCGAAAGCAACTCGGAGCGGAAACTCGCTCAGATTGGAAGTCCAGTGGACTTCCAATCTGAGCGAGTTTCGTAAGCGAGCACTTATAGCGCGAGCGCAATCTGCACGAGTGTCCCATAACGACAGTTTCCAGACACTAACGCAGTAAGCGCGCTGCACGAGTGTCCCAAAATCGCCTGTTTTGGCGCTCAAGCAGATTTTTGCGTTAGCTGTTTATTTTTTAGCACGTATTTTACATCAGCTTGAGATGCAACCTTCAAATCATGAGTAACAACAATCACACATTTGCCATGCTCTCTAGCAGCATTTTTTAATATTGCAATAACTTCTTTAGTAGTAGCAGGGTCAAGACTTCCAGTAGGTTCATCAGCTAAAATTACCGGAGCAGAAGATACTAAAGCTCGTCCAATTGCAACACGCTGCTGTTGACCACCAGAAAGTTTAGTGACGTTACGATTTGCTTCTTCTTCAGTTAATCCAAGATCTATTAGCACTTGAACATCAGCATGTGAATTTACTAATCGCAAATTTTCTAATGGCGTCAAATAGTCAATAAGATTAAAATTCTGGAAAACAAGTGAAATATGTTTTTTGCGATGCTCAACATATCCTGTTTTTGCAATATTTTCACCGTTAAAAAGCACTTCGCCACTATACGGAGTATCTAATCCAGCTAAAAGTGAGAGCATAGTAGACTTTCCGGCTCCAGAAGCTCCCATGATACTGTACATAGTGCCAGCTTCAAACTCAGCATTCACGTCATTTAGTACCGCAATATTTGCAGGTCCGTAAGTGTACTTCACATTTTTTAATTGCAATAAAGCCGACATAATAAGCTCCTTATTTTTACATAATTTAAATATGATTTATAAGATTTGTTTCATTTATACGATTGCGCTGTTTGTGATTGTGTTTTTAGTAGAAAATTCACATACGCAACTACATTTCTGCTAACTCATAGCACTTAGTATTTGCCGAGGCTTCTTTATTAATATTGGCAGCACTGCAACAATCAACGCAACTATTGAAATAAGCAAACCAATAACAAAAGCAGCAAGAGTTTGCAACAATGGCAATACTGGCATACCATCCGCAATAAATGACGAATCAGCACTATGCAAAATCGCAGACCCAATAACGCCAGAAAAAGCAGCACCGAAGCCTAGCGAAATGACGAATGACACAATGTTGAGTATCGTTATTTCAACAAGCAATTGACTAACTATTATTGCTCTAGATAATCCAATAGACATAAGTACGCCAATCTCGTGCATACGTCCTCTAACCCAGAACACTAATACAAGTCCAAGCACTAAAATACCAACAAAACTTAGTGCCACAAAAATCATTCGCACAAGTTGTTGCACAGAGTTAACCGAGCTTATTACATCAGACAATTGCGAAGCATTCTGCTCTACATCCGCCCACTTGCCAGCAATACTTTTAGTCTCCCGTATTGCACTAGCTAATAAATCAGAACGCTCGACAACACAGCGCAAAACACCTCGCTTAGAAGAGCCAGCCAAAGACAACGCCGAACTTAAGTCAGTAAATATGCGATTTTCTGAAGTATCCGAAGGAAGTGCTCCTTTAGTTTGCAATTTGCCGGCAAAAATGCCAACAACACGAACTTTTACATTAAACCCCTGCTTAAGAATTATAGTAGAACCAATATTAAGATTATTCTTCTTAGCAAAATCACGATGCACTATTGCTCTACCAGAAGAACGATTAGTAATATGCTCACCCTGCTCTAAACGGTATAATCCCTCTTGAAAACCCTGAGACAATCGAGAATCTGTTGTGCCAGTAATTCCAGCAGCATGAGCCAAAACATCATCGTCTAGTCTTGGACCCTGCGCAGGAAGCACAAGTTGCTTTCCAACAGGCACAGCTAAAACATCGCGCTCTTCCACTACAGTTTTTACGCCCGAAATCGCAGCAAATTTACGAATTTGACTAGAGTCAATTCCTTCATTCGCGCCCAAATCTTGTGGAATTGGAGAATTAGACGTAGCAACAGAATTAGAATTTGTATTACTTTGCTCTGGAAGAGTTTCACCTCGAGTTTTTGCTCGTACAGTAAAACCTAAACCAATACTGGATTGAATACGATCCCTAGCACCCTCAACAGAAGCACTGATACCAGCTTGTGAAACTAGCGCACTTAAAACAAGAGTCATAATCAGCACAATTATTGCGTTACGTCGAGGTTTGCGCAATATTGCAAGTTTCGCTCGAGCACATAAAGAAATTACTTCACCATTCATAATGTTACTCACTAACTTTTCAAATAACTTTCATACGACGAATTATGAAAACTATGCCGCCAAACAGCATAGTTCTACTTTTGCAATCCGAGGAGCTCACGAGGAGATTTGCATATAACTGGCAAATAAGACAACACAACTGCAATAACGATTACTGCACCAACAATTGTAGAAACTCCGATAAAACACTGAGCGTCTACTTGTACGCTAAGTGTTTCCAAAGTTTTTGTTGCCAAAGTTGATTCAAGATTTCCACCAGCTTGACCCATATTACTCAATTCACGAGCGGCTGATGATTGCACAGAGCCAAGAGCAACATTAGCCATCAACGGAGCTATAACTTTTGCAAAAAGGTAACCCACAATTAACGAAGGTATTGCAATAAGCACAATCTCAGCAAGATATTGACCAACTATAGATAATTTGCCAGTGCCAATTGCAACAAACACACCAATTTCATTACGTCGCTCATTCATCCACAGCAAAAGCACTAATGCCAAAGCAATAATAGCAAATGATACAACAGCAATTGTTGTAACAGTCATTATTGAGCGCACTCCCTTTGCTGCTTTCAACAAACCAGAAACGAACTGATCGTCACGAGTTAGTTGATAGTTTTGCAAATCAATAGGCAATTTGGCAGCTTGCGCCATAATATTATCCGCATCCTCACCGCGCTTTATTCTAAAACTTGCATCCTGATATATTTCTTTTCCAGGCTCATATTTGTATAATTCGCGAGTAGTTTGCAAATCCGTATACACGGTATTAGCTGTCAATTCCGCCCTAGTTGCGACTTGACGCTTATTTGCTCCGGCATAAATTCCAACAATACGAGTTTTTACTGTTGCTGTTGATTGTTGAATATTGTCAGCATCGTAAGGATTAGCGCGAAGCGTAAGAGTATCTCCTACATGTAATCCGTTAGCTTTAGCGAGATCTTCATGAATCAGTGATGCATGAACGTTATTAGCAATAAGATGCTTGCCTTTAGACATAGTTATTGCTTTTGTTTTAAAAGTATTTAAACCAGTAGAGTCATTCGTCCCTTCAATATTAACGGCATTTCCAAACTGCTGCTCGCGCTTTTGATCATAATCCTGAACGCCTGGAATTCTTGCCGCTTTAGCATTAACTAAATCCGCTGTTACATTTTGTCGAACAACGTAGGAAGCAATTCCATTTAATTTTGCAATTGCCTGTACATCTTTAGGTTTTACAGTTCCAGCTCCTCTAGGAGTTCCAGGGTTTATTTGAGGGTTATTTGCGAGCACAAAACTAGACTCTGCTTGCGCTTCAACTTTTTCTCCTTCTCTACCTGCAGCACTTGAAACTGCAGAAGTAGAAAATAACAATGTCGAAATAAGAAATACAATAATGAAAACTATCGCTGTTTTTATTCGTTTCCTCAGAATGTAGCGTATTGCACGAGAGATAAACGTCATCAACTACCTTTCTTCATTGAAAAATAACTTTATATAGTATGCGAACATACGATATGCCAGTATATCATATACGCACTTATAATCGACATACGAAAAGCCAACCCTACGATTTTGCGGGGTCGGCTTTTCGTTACTAACACAGCACTCAGGCAGGTCGGAGCGCTGCACGAGTGTCCAAAGCGGCAACGAGTTTTATTTAATACTTATCCTTAATAATCTTGTTCTTGATATGTATTGTTCTCAAACTTAATATTTACGTCGTTGCCTTTGATTTTAAATGATTCGTTGATATAGAATCTGCTTACAGAATTACCATCATGCCATTCGTCTTCGTTACTAGCCTTACGACGGAACTCTACAGTTTCTTCAAATCCTTCTGTAGAGAAACTTCCACTTTCTGGATCAATGGATGTAAGTTTAGGATATCCGTTAACACTTCTCTTAACATCTGAATATGAATAGTCGTAGGATGTAAAGAATCCTAAGTTCTTCTTACGCAAGGAGGTGCCAAAAACACAAATCTTTGCAGGGACTGCTGATCCATTTGATGCACTAATGCACTGCTTAATTTGCTTTTTAACAGCACTGGTAATTTTCTTCTCTAGCTTCTTGCTAGCACGTTAACTTTGATTTTTTAATCCTGTTTGGAATATCTAAATACATAATGTTTACACGAGGATACAGCTTATATGACTTAAATATAAGCCACTCAGTTTTAGGATAAGAGACTTGAAGCGACATTTTATTCTCTTTCCCATTAATTCTGTAGGAGACTACACTGGAATCAAAGCTAATGTTGGTAATTACTGGATTTTCAATATGATTTTTAGCTTTGCTGCCAACTTCATTAGTCAAAAGGATGCGAGAACCTTCTTGAATATCGTTAGGAGACCAGTCAACAAGTTTGCTTGCTTCTGTAAAGTTTCCGCTTTCCAGAGCGTTCACGTATTGTTTAATTGTAGCTTCTGGAGAATAAACATAGTTCTGAATTGCATAATATGCAGTACCAAGAGCTACCACTAAAACTCCAATTATGATAAGGATGATTTTATTCTTTTTGCTCATCTTTACTGAAGCTATATCAGAGTTATTTGAGAAATTCGCATTATTTACGTTATTTACGTTATTTGGCAAAACGGTGTTATTAGTTTGCGTCTGATACGTATTTACAGCAAACTGCTGCGCTTGAGATTCATGCTGATTAAATTGCGCCACTGGCTGCTGTGTATTATCCTCTACTTTTGCGCCACAATTTGAGCACTACGTTGAGACACTATCTATAGGGCTTCCACATTGAGTGCAATTCATATTAACTCCTAATATTTCACAAAAGTGCTTAGCATATTATTCATACGCTAAGCACTTTTGAAATAAAATTTTTCCAAGTTATTTTTATTTTTAAGTTATTTTGCTAAACTGACGCAAATTTTACGAAAAACACTCTATTAAAAAGCTTTTATAGAATTATTTAATTAGATTAGCAAAATTCTTTTAGTGCAATAAAGCTCCGTATATTGCGGAAGAAATAGCACTTGTTACGATTCCCATAGTGACGCAGAATACGATAATAAGAATTATCGCAGCTACTAACACGTAAATAACCCACAACCATTCGCGATCTATCTTACGCGTGCATTCAGCGTGAGATACGAAGGAGAATGGAAGAAGCAATGTCAAGAATCCTGCAAAGATTTGCAAGAACACAGACGGAGTCGAAAGAGTAAGAATGCCAAGCAATGCTGCGCAAATCTGAATTGTTACAATCGGAACCATCTTCTGAGCGAACTGAACATGCAACTGGCTGGCAGACATTGGGTCACCAAACATCTTTGCACCAATCAAAGCCACAACGAATGTCATGTAAACGCTAATCATTGCTGCGAAGAAAGCGGCAATGAATACGGAAATAGGCACGGAAACTCGTGGAGCAGAAATAGAACGCTCCCACATTGACGAAAGTAAGTTAGTGCCAACCTTAGTAAAAGAGTTGAAAATGTTGGCACCAGATTGAACCGTGGAATAAGTTTGGATTGCAGATACAAGAGCACTAATTACAAACACAAGCACAGCGTACAAGCTAGATACATGGTAACTCTGAGAAGGCTTCTTAATTGCGCTAAGAAGCCAATGGAAGAAGTCCACCATCTGTTCAGAATTAATCTGATTCATTGGCTGAGTATAGTGAGGAGCACCTTGCATTGCTGGAGCCTGCTGCATCATCGGTTGGCCGGTTGAGTTGGGTGAGTCATTTGCGGATTCTGCTGAACAAACATTGGCTGAGCTGGCTGCTGGTACGCAGGTTGCATTGGCTGAGTTGGCTGCGGTTGAGCCGGTTGAGACGCAAACTGCTGAGCCGGCTGAGAATTTGCAAACATAGGCTGAGCCATATGAACAGGCTGCTGCTGCATTGGTTGAGCCATTGGCTGAGCCTGAGACACAGGTTGTACAGGCTGAGCTACTGGTTGAGCTACTGGTTGAGCGGATTCAACATTATTACCGCAACCCTTACAGAACTTTGCGGAATCGTTGTTTGCTGTACCGCATTGAGAACAAACCTTCATTTGTCTCTCCTTTATTCAATGTAGTAAATACTCGCGTTCAAGTAGTAAATTACAAAAACACACATGAGTATTCTATTACTACTATTGAAATGCACAAAACGACACTGCAATAATTTTTAAAACTTTAAAATCATATTGCAAAACCGAGAGTGCGAGCAGCAGCTACAGGAACTGCTTCATCTGCCCAATAATCTTCAAGATTTTCGTCGGTAGAAAGTGAACGCATTTCCGCACGATCAATATAAAGTTCGCCGCGAAGATGATCAGTTTCGTGCTGGAAAATACGCGCAGGCCAACCATGCAAACGCTCGGAATGTTGTTTGCCGTCCTCATCCTGCCAAGTAGCCTGAATATCAAGCCAACGCTGACGTACAGCCTGATAGCCGGAAACACTTAAGCAACCTTCATAAAAACTACGAGTTTGCGTACCAATAGGCTCATAATGAGGATTAATAATAGCTCTAAACGGAAGCTCTGCAATGTCACGAGGATCGTCCTCATCATCACGAACATGATCTTCAATAACAGCAATAGCAAGACCAAGACCAATCTGTGGAGCAGCCAAACCTACGCCTGGAGCCTCCAGCATTGTGCTGTGCATAAGAGAAATAAGTTTTGTGAGAGTAGCACGTGTAAGCTGGCCGTCATATGCCACAGTGCGCTGGCGAAGAACAGGCTCACCTGCTTGCACAATCGGCAAAATGCCGTCTTCTGTAGCGGAATCAAGCAAGCGCTCAACAGCGCGACTGAGCTTAGTATCAACACTTGCGTGATGCGTAAACATAGGACTCCTTTTCACCGTTTTAAGTAACGCGCACAGTAACGCGAAAACATACAAAATCTATATGCTGCGAGCAGAATTTGAAAGCCGCACTAAAGATATAAGTGTATCAAAATTATTTGCGCACTGCTAGAGCCGACTGAAATGTAAGCAAATAGCAGGCGCAAAAAATAAGTAAGCTTATAGCTTCAGATTATCGACCACAACTTGAGCAAGACGAGCGCAAACCTCATCTGCCTGAGTTTGAGTTGCAGCCTCGCACATAACGCGCACAAGCGGCTCTGTGCCACTAGGACGCAAAAGCACGCGACCTGTATCTCCAAGAAGCTTCGATTCTTTCTCAACAGCTGCAAGCACAGCTGCGTTAGTTTTCGAAGCCATTTTATCTACATTTGGCACATTTACAAGAGCTTGCGGAAGCTGCGGGAAGTCTGCAGCCATTTGCGAAAGTTTCTTGCCTGAACGAACAACTTCACGGCACAAAGTCAAAGCAGTAAGCGTACCGTCACCGGTTGTTGCAAATTCGCGATTAATAACGTGACCAGACTGCTCGCCGCCGAGTGAATAATCATGCTTAAGCATTTCTTCAAGAACGTAGCGATCGCCGACGTTTGTTTGCACTGTTGAAATGCCCATATCTTTGAGCGCAAGCTTTAAGCCAAGATTGCTCATTACAGTTACAACAAGCGTATCGTGATTCAGCTTACCTTCAGCCTGCTTTGCGCGAGCAAGAATACCCATAATTTGATCGCCATTAACCATATTGCCGTTCTCGTCAACAGCTAAGCAGCGGTCGGCGTCACCGTCAAAAGCCACGCCTAAATCAGCCTTAGAAGCTTTAACCATGGCTTGCAGCTGCTCAGGATGAGTCGAGCCTGCGTGATCGTTAATATTGTAGCCGTCAGGAGAAGCGTTAATTACGATTACTTCCGCACCAGCGCGACGAAGAGCTTCAGGAGCAACAACAGAAGTAGCACCATTCGCGCAATCTGCTACAACACGTAAGCCTGCAAGAGGCTTTGGACGCGTAGTAGAACCATTGCTTAAAGGCGCAACAGCAGAAACTAAATGATCAATATACAAGTTAGTAGCTGTAGTAGTATCATGGCTGACTCGACCTACACCAGCACCAGTTGGACGCTCCCAATCTTGACCAAGCACAGTCTCAATCTCATCTTCCTTGCTATCTGGAAGCTTAAAACCTCCGCGCGCAAAGAATTTAATACCGTTATCTGGCATAGGATTATGCGACGCAGAAATAACAGCACCCATTTCAACGTTAAGCACGGAAGTGAGGAAAGCAACGCCAGGAGTTGGGATAATTCCAGCATCAATAACATCAAAACCGCCAGCACTCATGCCAGCAGCGAGAGCAGAAGCTAGAAAATCACCAGAAACACGCGTATCTCTGCCAATAAGCGCGCGACGGCGAGCGTGAGAGGAAGTCTCGCTTTCATTAGAGCTAGATGCAACCGGCGCGTGCTTATCCCCTAAAACGCGCACTGCAGCATCACCCAAATCTAACGCAAGTTGCGCTGTTAAATCTCGGTTCGCCAATCCACGCACACCGTCAGTACCAAACATTCTTGGCATAATAAAGCCTCTTTCACAAAAATCACTTCATCCTACGCGCAAGCAAACAACATCGCATACTAGCGCGTCACACACTGTTTGCCATCTTACTCGTAACATTACATAACGCGCTATAAAAAATTTCTCCGCACATGGTTGTGGTACAAAAGCCGGAAAAACTCCGGAAAATGTTCCACAAATTGGCCAACGCGCGCGCGGTTAACGCTCTCGCTGCTGAGCTTGCGTGGAAAGTCCACTGGACTTTCCACGCAAGCTCACGCGACGACCTGCTTTCGCGCGCACAATGCTGCGCGAAAGCAGATCGTCGCGCAAAACTCGCGCCACATTAATTAAGGCACTAGCGCAAGGAAGCGTTGTAATGCTGTACCTTAAGCGTGCGGCGAGAAGAATCAAGGCTGCCGAGCACCATGCGACGCAAAGCCTGATCCGCATCAGCATGAGCCTCAAGCCACTTTTCACCGTGCTTAACCAGCTCCTCAACCGGCGCATACACAGGATACAAGCCTTCGATCAAAGCTTCAGCCATGTGGAAGGTGCGGTTCTTCCAAATCCACTCAACTTCAGCAAAGTAGCGATCAACGTAAGGCTTAACCAAATCGCCTTTAGCAGTGCTTGCAAAGCCAGCAACCACAGCGCCCATTTGCATATTCGTCAAATCGAGATTACGCAAAGCCTGTTCAAAAGCCCAATCCTTAGCTTCTGCAGTTGAGCGAGCTGCACGAGCCTGGTAAGCGTATTCGCGATTCTCAGTCGTGTCGCGCTTTTGAAGTTCCGCGTCAATTCCAGCTTCGTCCAAAGCGTTCACACCTGCGAGCGCAATAAGAATGCTCCAGCGTAAGTCGTTGTCGATTCCCAAGCCTTCCAGATTCACGGAACCGTCAAGTAATCCGTTAGCTACGCGCAAGAACTCGGCATCTCCAACTTCGCCGTATCCAAGATAAGCCTTAACGAGCTGGAATTGCTCGTCGGAACCAGCCGAAGCTGCCAAAGCCAACTGCCACAATTCGTGAGCAACATGTTTTGCAACTTCTGCTTGACGCTCTGGAACAACGTAGTGGCTTGCAGTTACTTTCACTTGACCAAGAGCATAGCGGAAAGTAGTTGATTCTCGCTCAGTTGCCAAAGCTTTAAGGCTGAGTTCCACAAAGCGTTCTGCTGGGAATTCTGCGTCGCGAGTCATATCCCACAATGCGAGCCAAATAAGCGAGCGAGTCAAAGAATCCTTGAAACGATACAAGTTTTCGGCAGCAAATTCAAGCGACTTTGCGTCAAAACGTAGCTTCGTGTAAGTTAAATCGTCGTCGTTTACAAGAATAAGCGCAGGCATTTTCTCGCCGCGCGCCTCAACAACTTCCGTCACTTCGCCGTCAACGTCAAGTTCGATTCGCTTTGTGCGCTTAATTTCACCAGTTGCTTCGTCTACATTGTAGAATCCAACAGCCAAACGGTGCGCGCGAAGAACAGGATGCTCAGCTGGCGCGCTCTGATGCAAACGCAAGGAAGCAATAGTGCCGTCACCTGCTTCTTCGACTTCAGTAGAAATCGTATTAATTCCAGCCTTTTCAAGCCATTGAGCACTCCAAGCCTTCAAATCGCGTCCGCTTGTAAGCTCTAACTCGTGCAACAAATCAGCCAAAGTTGCGTTGCTGTATGCATGCTTGCTCAAATAGTTGTGGATTCCTTCAAAGAACTTTTCGCGACCAACATACGCTACGAGTTGCTTCAATACAGAAGCACCCTTTGCATAAGTGATGCCATCGAAGTTGACGGAAGTGTCATTCAAATCGTTGATTGGAGCCACGATTGGGTGCGTTGTTGGAAGCTGATCTTGATTAAGTGCCCAGCTTTTTTCGCCGGAATTGAAAGTGCTCCAAGCGTCATGCCATTCGGTTGCTTCAGCAGTTGCAAGAGTAGAAGTGAATTCTGCGAAGGATTCGTTAAGCCACAAATCATTCCACCACTTCATGGTCACGTAGTCGCCGAACCACATGTGTGCAAGCTCATGCAAAACTGTTACAACGCGGCGCTCAGCATAAGCGTCCGTGACTTTGGATTCAAACACGTACTGGTCGCGAATCGTGACCATACCAATGTTTTCCATAGCTCCAGCGTTATATTCTGGAACGTAAATCTGATCGTACTTTGCGTACGGATACGGCACTCCCCAAGTCTTAGCGTAGAAAGCAAAACCTTTCTTCGTAATATCGAACAAGTAGTCAACGTCTTTTGCAAAAGCGTCTTTAAGTGCCTGACGGCAGTACATTGCCATTGGAACTACGCGACCGTCTTCATTGTTGTAAGTTGTGTGCCACTGCGCGTAAGGGCCTGCGCAGATAGCAGTTAAGTAGGAGCTCATCTTTGGAGTTGACTCGAATACCCAACGCTTCATGCCTTCTACAGCGCCATTTTCCAAAGTGCCTGCTTCAGTTTCGCGGCCTTCAATCGCAGTTTCGCTTTTAACTGGCATATTGGAAGTCACAATCCAACTTTCTGGAGCGTCCACCGTAAAGTCAAAAACAGCCTTTAAATCCGGCTGATCAAACACAGCATAAACGCGGCGAGCATCCGGCACTTCGAACTGAGTATACAAATAAACGTTTCCGTCGGAAGGATCCACGCTTCTGTGCAAACCTTCGCCCGTGTTGGAATACTGGCAGTTTGCTACAACTTCTACGGTATTATGCTCAAGCAAATTTGCAAGCTCAATTCGACTGTCTGCAAAAACTTTAGAAACGTCAAGAGCGGTACCGTTTAACACCACAGATTCTACGCTGTTTGCAATTAAATCGAGGAAGCTTGCGCTACCAGCTTTAGCATCGAACTCAATCTTCGTGCGCGAAGTAAAATCGCGTCCGCCTTTTCCTAAATCGAGCGCAACATCGTAGTGAATTGGCATTTGGATAGCGTCGAAACGCTCTTGAGCTTCTACGCGAGTCAGATTTGCTCCTGGCATATTTTGTACCTTCCTTATATTTTTCTTATTTTTGATTATATTTACGATTATTTTTAGCTATTTACAAATAATTGCGAATATTTTCTTTATTTTTGATTATTCTTGATTATTTTTTGCAATATCCGCAACTACCGGCACGAGCATAGGCTTCCTGCGCAAAGCGCGAGCAACCCAACTACCCAAAGTTCGTCGCATAATCTGCTGCAACTTATGAGTATCGTGCTCACCGCGCATCATCACATCCTGCAACTGTTCAACAATTTGATGACGAACCTTCTCAAAATCAGCCTCGTCTTCAGCAACAGCATTCAAGAAAATCTTTGGACCAGAAACAACGTCAGCGTGCTCTGTATCAACTACAACAAAGCTCGATACGAAACCTTCCGTGCCCAAAATTCTGCGCTTTTCAAGCTCTTCATCTGTAAGCTCACCAACAGAATCACCATCAACATACACGTAACCGCATGGTACAGAACCAACAACTGCAGCATTGCCATGATACAAATCCACAACATCGCCGTCTTCAGCAAGCACAACGTTATTTGGTTCAACGCCAGTTTTTACTGCAATCAATCCGTTTGCAACCAAGTGACGATGCTCACCATGAATTGGCATGGCGCACTTTGGCTTCACAATGTTGTACAAGTACAGCAACTCGCCTTCATTGCAATGACCAGACACGTGAATTGCAGCGTTATCTTTGTTGATTACACGCGCACCCAACTGCACAAGCTTGTTAATAACCTTATAAACTTCGTGCTCATTTCCTGGAATAAGCGAACTTGCAAGAATAACAGTGTCGAACTCATTAACAGTAATATCTCGGTGATTGCCATCTGCAATACGCCCGAGTGCAGCCATAGGCTCGCCTTGTGAACCAGTGCACATGTATACGAGCTTGTCGTCTTGAACATCCTTGGCCTGCTTTAAGTCCACAACCGTGTTTTCAGGAATATGCAAGTAGCCTAAATCCGCAGCAATTGACATATTGCGAACCATCGAACGGCCAACGAACACAACTTTTCTGCCAAACTTGTGAGCTGCGTCAACCACTTGCTGCACGCGATGCACGTGGCTTGAGAAACTAGCAACAATAATCTTGCGCGTAGCTTCAGCAAAAGCGCGATCCAAAGCCGGACCAATCGAAGTTTCAGGCTTTACAAATCCTGGAACTTCAGCATTAGTGGAATCAGCCATAAGCAAATCTATGCCCTGCTCACCTAAGCGACCAAACTCAACTAAATCAGTAATACGATGGTCAAGAGGAAGCTGATCGAGCTTAATATCGCCAGTATCAATCAAAGTTCCAGCAGGCGTTTTAACACAAACAGCAAGCGCGTCCGGAATCGAGTGCGTCACCGTAATAAACTCAAGATTAAACGGACCTACTTTCATCTTATCGCGGCCTTCAACGCGAGTAAGTTTCGGCTCAATATGATGCTCCTGGCACTTTGCTTCAACAAAAGCCAAAGTAAGCTTAGAACCAATTAACGGAATGTCAGGACGCATTTTAAGAAGGTAAGGCACACCACCGATATGATCTTCGTGACCGTGCGTTAAAACCAATGCCTCAACTTTGTCTAAACGATCCTGAATGTAGTGAAAATCTGGGAGAATCAAATCAACGCCTGGCTGCTCTTCTTCTGGGAATAGCACACCGCAATCGATAAGCAAAATATGACCGTTATATTCAATTACGTTCATATTGCGGCCGATTTCACCCAAACCGCCAAGCGGTACGATTCGCATTGATCCTTTACGATACTTTGGCGGCGCAATAAGAGCACCTTCTCTTTGATCGTTAACTACAGGAGGAAGAACATTTCCTGTTCTACGAGTTGATGACTTTGCATTTTCTGTTTTAGTTTCTTTGTTGAATTTAGCTTTTTTAGTTGATTTAGTTTTAGCAGTTTTTACATCTTTAGTAGATACTGATTTAGTTGAAGTATCAGCAGACATTTTTTTATTCACTTTTTTCACCGACTGTCGAATTTGCTTAGACGACGCAGAAGATTCTTGGTTATTAAGAGAACGCATATTATCAGCGTCAGATTGCAACGCATCGCGTACTACTTCAGCAAGAATTTCCTCAGTACGTTCATCATATTCTATTTTCATATTCATCTCACTACATCTTGCGATATTGCGCACTTCTTTCTAGTGTACCGTTAGGACTCAACTCAGCTTTTGTCACTGAAGCGGCAGAAACTTTACGCAGCTGTAAAATTTCGATCGGATTAAAGCGAGAAAACGGCAGAAACTTTACACACGTGCGCAGTTAATGTCGCTTTTTAAGCACCATTACAATAAACCAGCCAAGCGTGGCGATAGGTATAGCTGCCATTGTTGAGATCCATGGAACCATCATTCCGGCATGCGAATTCCACGAGTCGATTGCAGCTCCAGCAGCCATCGAGCCTAAAGAACAGCCGACAGCAGACGCAGTTGGTAGCCATGAAAGACCTTCCGTAAGCGATTCTTCAGGAACAGTTGCTTTCACAATAAGATTTCCAGTAGCAAAAATTGGCGAAACACATAAGCCGGAAAGCACTTCAAAAACGCTCATAAGCATAAGTCTGTCTATATTAAGACTCATAAGCATAAATCCGACAGTTAAAACAGTCAAAAATACAATCAGATGCGACCAATTAGAACCGCGGAATTTATGCGATCCAAAAATAATCGCTCCCACAAGCGAACCACATGCAAACAATGCCAACTGCATACCAATGAAATGATCAAGCCCCTGAGCTTTCATTGCAGCTGTTACAGACACGTCAAATGCACTAAAACTCATATTAAATACAACAAACATGAGCACAAGCGGGATAATGCCGCGGTAAAGCAGCACGTTTTTACCGCGCTTTTTTGAGCGATGATTATGCAATTGCTTAAGACTAAATTTGTCTACAAATGAGCGTTTCACTTCTTGCTTTTGAGATGCCACATAATCTTTGGAAATTTCATCTTCTTTTTGAGAAGCGATTAATACATCAACATCTTCAGCTGCAGCAGTTGGAACTTCCACTACTTTGAGCACAGCAGGTTGAGTATTTTTTAGAGAAAAGAACCAAGCTCCGCCCAATCCACTTGCAAATACTGGCACGAATAATTGCGAAACAGGGTGCACAGAAGTTGCTAACCACGCGGCTAAAATAGGTCCTAATATAAACACAATTTCATCGATACCAGATTCCAACGCATAAGCAACGTTTAATAAAGAATCGTCATCTTCTGCACGCAATGTATAAGCCCAACGAGTACGCACCAACGCGCCAAAAGCAAACTGAGTTACGCCCATCACAATTGCTAACACAAAAAGCAAAACAAGAGGAACCTTAAATAAAGCTGCAAATGCAAAAGAAATCATAGCGATTACTTGTGCACTTAGCGCAATAACTCCAACTTTACGCTGACCAAAACGGTCAAAAAGCTTAGCATACACAGGAGTTACCGCAGCTTGTGCAAGCACATACGACGCAGACATTGCTCCAGCAATAGTCCAGTTGTTATACAAATGGTTTAATGCAAGAACAATTCCCAACGCAATCATAGACATTGGCAAACGCGCAGTCGCGCCTGCTACACAAAACGCTTTAGCTCCATTAAATGAAAATAATCTAGAATATTGAGAAAATACCGATGCTTTCTTAGTTGCCGTTTGGGACGACATATATTTCTTTGCTCCTTTTTGTCAAGCAAGTCACGCAACGTTATACATTTGCATATTTTTATTAACGCGTTTTAGAACGAGCATTTGCTTGCTTTGAACGAACTCTCGGCTCACCTGAGTAAATATACAAGTCATCCACCAAAGATTTCACGTTCTTAGCTTCATAAGGATGATCCGAGCGCATAAAAGAAGCATCTCTTCTAAGCCCGTGATAATCGTAAAAGCTTACGTCACACGCTGAATCAGTATGCAAATAGTAACGATTTACTCCGTTATTTCTTAGCATATGCATTGTTCGCTTCCACAAGCCTCCACCGACACCATGCCCACGAGCATCTGGAGAAACAAGGAAAAGCTCCAATTCCGCTTGAGTTAAATTATTGATATGAGATTTCGCTTCAAGTTTAGTTTCCAACGCGCGCATGCCGTACGCTTCTTCTAAAGCGAGAGCATAGTTTTTGTCACAATTTTCTTTCATTGCGGCTTCTTGCTCGCGAAGCATTCTCCCTACTTCTGGAAATAAAACAGGTGCGTCAAAAACTCGCGCCAAAAGCAGACCCATAAACTTACCGTCTATTTCAGCAATAGTACCATGCGTTGAAGGTTCTAAGTAATGCAACACACATCTTCGAGAAAGACTTAACGAAGCATCTTTCCCAACTTTTTGCGCAATACCCCAAGTACGTTCATATTCTTTAACCATTGCATCAATATCACTGAGTTTTACAGAACGAAATTCAACAGTCATGATTCTTCCTTACTTCATACTCAAATCGATGTTGTGCGTATGCCCGCCCACACACACTGCACGAGGAATCTGCACGTTTTCGAAGTGATGCACGATGCGTTTCAATCGCGGCGCAAAATACGTTACAGCAAACAAAAATTGCAGCAAATAAATTGCGACAAAATGATTGCAATAGCAACATTTATGCGTCATCATCATCGAGGGAGATTAACGTGTCAGAGTGTAACTCGGCAAGGATCTCATCTTTCGTTTTTTGCTCGGCATGAATTTCCCGTTCACATTCATCCGATATGTTCACATAATAAAGGGTGGCATCGATAGCATCAAGCGGAACCTTAGTCATAAGAGACAAAAGCAGACGATACCAGTCAAGCTGGCCAAGTTTAAGCGCAATATCTTGTGGTTTGGTTGGTTTTCTTCCGGTTTTCCAATCGACTATCGTGTACAATTTGCTTGGATCTTCTGGATTTAAACCACCTGCAAATATTGCGTCGATTTTGCCATTAATAATTTGATCGCCTAATTCTGGAACATGAGCTACAATCGGCTGCTCTGCTGCTATAGGACGGCGATGCGCCCATTTTGATGTTATTAAACGCTGCTTCCATATCAACAATTTGCGCTCCGAAGATTTTGCATTTTGCGAAATATTCTCGCAAGTTTCAGCAACGTTCTCAACAGCATTCTCATCAACGTTTTCATCAACGTCATACTGAATAGAATTTTTATTCACGCAACCAGCTTTTACAAACTGTTCAGCCCAAGCATGAAAACGCGTTCCCAAATCAGAAGCAGGCGAAGAAACGCTAGGAATAGGGCGAATAATTGCCATCCATTCCTTCCGCAAACGCTTAGCATCCGCATCATCAAAATCTTCATTCGCGCGCGAATAATCACTACGAAACATAGCGCGCCTTTGCACAGCAGTCACATTGACATTTTCAACATTAGAAAGCTGCTCTGCTCTGTTTTTTAACTCTTGAATGTTGTGATACCAATCAATTTTCGGCATTAAATCTGCATCTTGTAGCAAAGCTTGAGCTTTGTAAAGCAAAGAATTATCTTTTGAAATACCAGAAATTTGATTACTCATTTTTGAATTTACAACGTCTTGCGCAGATTTTTGCAATACACTACGTATAGCTTCACTAGATGCACTCGGCCAAGATAATTGTTTCTCATTATCTTCAGTTGGAATAGTGCTTTCCTCGCTAAATAATTGCGCAAGTTGCGAAGCTGACTCCCCTACAACATAACCTACTTGATTTGAAGAATCTGAAACCTTAGCTGTGGCCTGAACCGGAGATTCTTCAGATTCGCGCATTGAATCATACATTTCCTGCCAAAAAACAGAAGGTTTTTTAACTCTAGAAGTTGAAATATTTGAAGATTCATCTACAGAAGAAGCTGCACTATTGGCAAAATTTTCTTTATTCTCAACAACGCTCATAGCATTAGACTGGCTGCAAGTGAGCAATGCTGCGAATTTAGCACGCGTCAAAGCAACATACATAAGGTGACGCTCGTCAATATGCAAAGCGCGCCCTCGCTCCTCGACTTGCGAAAGAGACAATGTGCCAGTTTTCATCACAGCGTCATACACTTTGCTAGCTTCTGAAGGAATCGCTTCTACTGGAGCCTGCTCATGCTCATGGAATTTTTCTGCCAAATCAAACATTTCTCTAGCTCTTGATCCATAAACTTCTGCGTCGATATCGTCTACAGTTAACATATTTTTCAAAGATTTTTGAGGTTCCATGCTAGTTTCAAGATCAACATCGTGAGGGAATCTTGGCAATATGTTTGCATCCACTCTCATAGAAACAGGCACTTTTGAAGCAACTTCGAGCGTTGCGTATGCCCTTTCCCTGTACACGCCACTTTGTTGCGTTGCTATTACGCGCAAATTATCGCCTTGATTACTTGGGAACGCGCCTTCATTAAGCCCAACTATCGCTACAGCAGGCCATTCCAAACCTTTCGATTGGTGAATAGTCATCAATACGACATCCGCAGCCTCATCCACTGAAGAAGGTTGATCGTTAATTTTGTCTATATTGAAAATCCAAGACATAAACCCATGCAAAGTAGGAGTTGTAAAATCGCTCATTTCTTGCAAATACGCGTCTGCTAGTAAACAAATAGAATCGACAGTAGAGTGCATATCGTCAAGAAGCGTTGCATTAGAGGAAGTATCATTCATAAGCGCACGAGATAGCGCAACGTCAATATCAACGTTAAGCGTTTCTACAGCAACGCGCATAATATCTTGCAAAGAGCCAGATTGAGCACGTTGTATTGCATGAATCATTTGCCCTATTCTTAACACTGCTATATAAGCTTTAGAGCTTAAATTATTTTTTAGCTCAAAAAGCAAATTATTGTTATTGTTGTCGTTATTTTTTGCTTCTTCGCTTAGTTGCGTTTCGTATGCTTCAAGCAAAACATCCGCCACAAAAACTCCACCATGAATACTATTGGTTTGCGAAGCTTGAGATTGCTGTTCTCGAACAACTTGCGACCACTTAGAGCGAGGAGTTTCAGCGTTTACTAAACCTGCTTGCACTAAAGCACGAAAAACATATTCGATATTCTTTGATGTTGCAATATTAGCTATAGCAGCCAAATCGTCAGTATTAAGCGCAAAACGAGGAGTTGCAAGCAATCTCATCAAAGCTTGAGTATTTGTGTGATCTGCAACAACAGAAAGAAGAGCTAAAACATCTCGAATTTCTGGTTTTTCAAGCAATGCAGAATACCCAACAGTAAGAGTGCGTAAACCTGCTTTTTGTAATGCTTCTTCATATAACGGAATATTATTTTTGCTACGGAAAAGAACTGCAACTCGAGCAGATGCAGAATTAGTATCGTCGTTTTCAGATAGCGCATTATGTTTTACATATTTTACAAAACGCACAACGGCTTCTACTTCTTGATATTGCGTAGGCATATTTAACACACTAAAAGTACCTTTTGGTGCATTATCTAAGTATTGCAAGTTTTTCACTTCTACTTCTGTAGCAAGTGAACTACTATGGCGAAGCGCAGGCACTCGCAAAGGTTTCGTAATAGAATTTGCAGCTTTTAAAATAAGCTGCGAATTGCGTCGCGTTCTAGTAAGAGAAAACTCACTTGACTGGTCGATATTTAGTGCTTGCTCAAGCTTTCTGAAAGCTCCGGAACTAGCTCCTCTAAACGAGTAAATAGCTTGGAACGGATCACCTACTGCAGCAATATTCGTTTGTTGAGTAGTTAAAAAGTCTTGATTTTCACTAGTTTTCGCAGCAACGCTAGCTTCTTCCACACCGTTAGTTTTTTTATGAAACAGCGTTGCAATCAGCATTGCTTGAGTTGTAGAAGTATCTTGATATTCATCAAGCAAAACTTGGCTGTATTGGCGGCGATACTGCTCTGCAATAGAAGGAAAATGCGTCACCAAACGGTATGCAGCAATAGTAAAATCGCTAAATTGCGCCATATTTGCGCGCTGCTTTGCTGCGTCAAAAGCCAAAACTAATTCAAGTAATACATTGCGCTTCTCAGCAGCTTCAAGCAAGTTATTACAAGATTCATAACACTTATTTTTTAATGTAATATTCAGGTATTCTACGTATTCTTTTCCGTAATTTTCGCACTTTTCGAAATATTTTTCATCTGAATCGTTTTTTCCGCGACGCAATTTAATAGAGCTAGGCTTTTTTGCAATTATTTCAGTAGTTTCAGCACAATTAATTGCTTTTTGCAAATGCTCAATCCAAGCGTTATTCCACTTCTGAATTTCTAAAACAGCTTTAGACGTGCTATCTATAGACTCTCCCCTGCTATTTATGCCAATCATCGAGCATGAAATATCTGCTGAGAGCGCAAGCACGTCGTCAATAAGCGCATCAAAACTATACCAAGACAGCACTTCCGCATGATTAGTAACATAATCGTTTACTAGCGGTTTTATTAATTCGCGCGCACCTGCATCGCTTAAAGGTTGCGTATTTTGATCAAATCCAACAAGCAAACCATATTGGCGCACAATTGACTGGAAAAAAGCATCGTATGTCATTACTTCTGGCTTCAAAAAGCCACTTGAAGATGCGGAATTTCCATTATTGATAAGCTTATTTATTTCGCTACTATGCTGACTTACAGCTTGAGCAACTCTTGCAAGCAGCTCAGAAGCTGCTTTATTAGTAAAAGTCAAACCCAAAATACTTTCAGGAGCAACTCCGCGCTCAATAAGGTCGATAACTCGACGAGTCATCGTATACGTTTTGCCGCTTCCAGCTCCTGCAACAATAATCATGTTCTTATTTGTTGGCGCTTGAATTGCTGCAGCTTGCTCCGCACTATCGGTGTTCTTGCGAGTAAATTGCTTATTTGTTTTATCAATCATAACTACAACACCTCATATACAGTGTCTATACAACCTGCGCATGCTGGGCATACTTGTTTTCCGTTGCAATACTTCAAGTGTTCAGAAGTTGGGTGCGCAATAATCTTATGCGAACGAACTGCCGCAGCAGCATAGCAAACGCGCGAAATCATAGTAAGAGACCATTTTGCACTTTGGTTTAATGATGTAAACGACTGCCAAGCGCTTTCGCTTACATTTTCTGGACAATTCTTCGCAATATCGTCAAGATGCGGACAATCTAACAATCTTGCCATATTTTTGAATCCAACTCGTAACTCAAGCGGATTATTATTGAAAGCATTTTTTACGCAAAGCGGCGGCTGATACACGTTTTCAGCAACGTTATGATCTTGAGCAGGATAATCGTTCTTAGCAACGTGAAATAGAATACTTCGCGAAATAATCGGCGCATTCGACGCATCAATAAGCGGATTCTCATCAGAAAAAAGTAAAGCAAGCTGGTAACAAACTAGCTGCAAATCGTTAAAAACTCCGCTTGCTGTTAAAGGCTTTCCTGTTTTGTAGTCCAGTAAGCGAATATGCTCGGAACCATCTGAATTGATGCGCTTTTCCATGCGATCAATTCGACCGTGAATATGTACTTGCATATCTTCACTTGCGCCATCCGGCCATCCTCCAACTAAAGCACCCATCAATTCGTAGCAATCATGCGTAGTAACGGTTTGCAAATTTGCATTCTTAAAAGTATTGTTCAATACGCGAGCAATATCATTAAATCCAAAATGCGCGCTTGTTTGCAATTCGCAATACGCTTGTTGCAATCTACCTATGCTACTTTCTAAAGATTTTTCGCTTTTTGTAAGAGATTCTAATATGCCGTTTTCTGACTTTTTTGAGTTAAGCGCATATGTTGATTGATCGTAAGAAGTGACAAAATATTGCGCAATTGCATGTAACGCACGTTTAATATTCTTCTCACGCGCAAGAGCCGAATAATGCTCCTTACTATCTCGAATATCTGCAAGTTCAGGCGCAATACTTAGGTAATACTTTTCCATAAGATTTGCGATTGCGTTACTGCGGCGCACAAGCGGAGAGTAGGGAGAATAGTCGGCTGAATTATTCGCTGTTTCAGTTTCATCAACTTCAGTTTCTGGCATATCGTAATGCTGATTTTCGCTTGCCCATCTTGCAGTTTCGTGAATGAGCGTGCCAAAATACGTTGCTGCGCTGCCGGGTTGAGGACCTAAAAGCTGACGATTTACCAATCCACACACAGGACATGCCCACAAACTATCTACAGCTGAAGGAGACAAGCTTACAACAGAGTTAGTTTTTTTAGCAGAGCTAGCTTTTTCATTATATTTTTCATTATTTTTTTCATTGTCTTTTTCAACAGAAGATTTCTCATCAACATAGTCATCTACATCGCTCATAAAATCCCACTCAAAAGGATCAGCGCAAAATACTCCATTTTCTTTAAGTAATTGCAACGTTTGAGCAGCATCAATAATCGCATTTCTAGACTTACTATTCTCACTATCGGAACTACTTGCACTATCTGCACTATCTGCATTACCTACACTATTTCCAAACTCTTCTTTCATAGAAGAAGCACGCAAAATTTGCGAACGAGCAGCACACACTAGTCCACGAACATCCATATCTAAACCGGCAAAAGGTGTAGTAAATTCCGTAAAAGGCGTGCGCGAATTTTCATTATTGTAGTATCTTTCAGGCAAATAATAATAAAGAAAGTCGCTTGGCACAGCACTATCGCTATATTGCGCGCTTATATACAAACGCTCTGTTGCGCGCGTAATAGCTAACAAAAAACTGCGCTGTTCCGAAGCAAAAACTGCAGATTTATCATTATTCGAAAGAAGTGACGCATTCACAGTCAATTTAGAAGCAGAAATCTTAGAATGCAAAATAATATTCGCTAAACTTTCTGCGCCAAACATAGTGCTACGAGAAGCAAGATTTGGCCACACACGTTGTTGCAAAGTAGGCATCCACACAAGATTCCAATGTTTTCCAACAGAACCAGCAGGAGTAGTAAGCGTTACAGCATCTGGAACAGGTGCTACTTTAGCAAGAGAATCAGCTTCAATTTCCATGCCACGAACTTGAGCTATAAAATCTGCAATACTTACAACATTTTCTTGTCTAAAAGTATCGTCAAACGTATTCATTGAAGAAATATCAGAAGAAACATATGAAGAAACATAATCAAAAAGACGCATTGCAGCATCCAAGCGATCGTTAGCTCGATAACCTTCCGAATTATGCTGTAAAGACATACGCTGCCAACGCTCAGCAACATGACAAATATTCCAAGCCTCACCAAGAGCGTATTGAGCATTACTCAAATCAGGATTATTGCGCATACGAGAAGCGAGAATTTGCACGTTTTTCCACAGTTTTACAAAAGCTGCAACGTGCGGATTTCGAGGAGCCATATTCTGCAATATTTGCAACACTGTAGAATCATCATCTATAGAACGTGCAACATCTGCTACACAAAGCAAATAGCACGCATCGAGAGATAATGGCATAAGATCATTTGAACTGCCATCAATACGACTATTATCAACCAAAATTTGAGATTCAACGTACGCCTTGCTTTGCGCATCATGAAGCGAATTTTGCAACAAATCCCAGTTATGAACAAGATTTCGCAAAGGAGCATTAGATTCAAAGTTCTTGTTCTTTTCACCATTTTGCTCAATTAAAACAGCCGAAAGAGAAGAAAGAGAACGCATAAGCAAATCTACAGAATATAACTTCGCAGGTATTTCAACGTCTAAATCACCGTAAAATCCAGAATCACTTTTAGTAATCGCGGAAAGCGGACTATCCATAATATTCTGAACTCGCAAACGCACCCACGAAGCCAAATTTTGCAAACTTCTACCATGTTTTACTTGCTCAACAATTCCAGAAAAACCGTGCTGCGCAAATTGAGCAAGTTCAATAAGCGCAAATAAACCTTGCACAAATGGCTCATCTTTTAATGGGCGAGTCACTGACGAGTATCGCACAGGAACCCCAGAAGCGCGAAGCTGCTCGCCAAAAAGACGAACAGTAGAATTGTCGTGCGCAATTAACGCCATATCGCTCCACTTGCGCTTATTATTTACGTGAGATTGCTTCATTTGCCAAATAACAGCATCTAATTCCTCGCGCTGTGAACGATATAACGCTGTAAAAACAGTGTCGTCTGAATTGAGATTAGAATTTTGGAGGGTTTCTATAGGCTCAATCGGTAAGGAGCCTACAAATTTTGGCATTTTCCAAGGGCGATTTGGGAGCGCAACATCTGTTTTATATTGCGAAGTAAGCGAAAGAGAAACGCGTGAAGCGAGCAATTCACGCATCGAAGGTGCTTGGGTATAATTTGCAAAAGTTGGATCTGCAGAATAATTTTTAGAAAAATCGGCAGAATCGTCGGAAGAATTTTCGCAAGAATCAGCAAAACCCGTATATTCTAAAGTTTGCTCAGCAGCATTCAACTCATCCAAAGCTGCAGAAATTGCATAATCCGGGTACGCTCCTCTAAACGATTGCACAGATTCATCCGGATTCGCAAGCAAAACTAAACGCGTGCCAATCTTCGACAAAGTCTCAATAAAACTCAAACCAGCCAAAGTAATATCTTGATAATCATCGACTACAAGAAGAGCTGGAATTTCAGAAGAATTTACTAAACCATGCTCTCCTAATTCGCGCGCAGATTTTGCACCCTCAACCAACAGTTGCGAAGCGTCAAGTCGGAAAGAAGACTTATAAGTGTCGGCAATTATTTTTCGATATTCAGCACGCAAAGCAAACGCCAAACGCCATTGAGTTAATCTACGTTTAATAAGCACAGACGTTTGTAAAATATCACTATTATTGGCGTAAGATTGCTCGTCACTAAGAGCGCGAAGAACTGAATTTTCGCTTTCAAAATCGCTAATACCAAGCTCATCTAAACGAGCGAGCATATCGCGCAATTGATGCATAAAAGCGTTGTTAATATCGAATCTATCTGCCAAAAATTCTGGAGACGAAGAAGTTGATTGAGCAACCGGAGTTACGGAAGGCGCAGAAGGCACTGAAGCGGCGGAAACTGCGCAAGTTAATGGAACAACCCATTGAGACGTTTCAAAATAATCCTTAAAAAGCGCGCATATATTGCAATCACCATTATCTCCACGCATAACATGCTCAATGTGTGCGCGCAAAACTTTACGAAGCAAAGAATCCTGCTCAGCACCATTTAGCAGCTTAGGCGAAGGATTATTCTTTAACTTACAGCAAGCAGAAATGATAGTAAAAGCCAAAGAAGCCAAAGTGCCAACTGGACGAGACTGCTTACTTACACCAATTTGGCGAATAATAATATTGTCAATTTTTGAAGCAAGAACACGATTTTGCACAGCCATCGCAGTAACATTATGCGACCAACGCTTATAGCCGGAAATTGCTGCGCGCACAGCAAACTGCGTTTTACCAGTATTCGGCGCACCATACACAAGCAACGCATTAGTCACATTGCCAGAAGAATTGCGTAACGTACCGTCAAATAATGCTTGTAATGCAGTATCCTCACTCATACGTTTAATTCTAGCAATTAGGCAATAGTGGCGCGCAACAATACTATTCTTTTAATATTGCACGAGCGCGAGCATCCTTAAGCGCAAGAAATACACTGCCGACACCAATAAAAATAAGAGTAAACACAATTAACAAATACGCAACTCCAACACCCAAAGTAGTGGCATTAAAAGTTTGCGGTGCGAAGCCGAACCAGCCAGCAGGAGCACCATAATTGAGGAAATTATAAGGCGCGCGCATTGCATGAACACCCCAACGAACACCAGCAAACTCGCTAAGCATAGCAGCATAAGCAACATAAGCAAGAGGCGGAACAGTAGAAACATACAAATGTGCGCGAGTAGAGCGGAAACGATAATCAAAAAGCACAAAATCAGCGATTGCAAGAAGCGGCGCAACTGCGTGAACGCAAAGGCTGCTGCATCCGTTATTCATGTAAGCGCCAACGAAACCAAGCTTATTGGTAGGTGCTAAGAAACACAGGTACAAAGTGAATGTGACAGCAATTGAGATAGTCATCATGAATTTGAAAATGTACCAAGCGTTGGATTTTGAGTCGAACCATGCGCAAGATGCTGCGGAATCTTGCTGCGCTGCTGAATCTACAGAATTACGAGCACGCATAAACGCAGCTGTATCAAGCAAAAGCGATCCAGCAAGAGCTACGCAAATCATAAGGTTAGAAAGATTCGTAAAATAAGTAAAGGTCATCAAGCCTTCCCACGAAGCAGCCATACCATAAACAGATGCGATGATTGCAATCGTGCGTATTGCTGTGCGCGTCGCGTATTCGCGCGCTGTGAGCGGAGTCTTTTGTTCTAGCATGGAATCGTTTGCCATGTTATCTCGCTTTCGTAACTTCTATAATCTACTTATTGTTTACTTATATTTATGTTTACCATACTTATGGTTACACAGTTGCAAGCGAAAATATGTAGAAGAAGTTGCAAAAATGCGGCGCGATTTTTGTAGATTCCTGCAAGTGCTGCGAAACGTCGGGAATTTTCCAGCAAATGCTCCACGAAACTACCAACCAGAGACACGAACGCAGAACACAAACTGCACCAGTGTCCCAAAACAAGCAAAATCAGACACTCACGCAGAAGAAAGTAAGTCACGAACAAAAGATATAGTCGAAGGATGGTTCGGAGTGCGCATTTGCCGCAAAATCGCGGGCGGCGCTGAGATTACATCCGTAAAACCTGATCTAGATAGTGCTAGCGAAGGGAAACATTATGACAACATGCAACACTGAAAAAACAACTAACTGTAACGAAGCAAACGAATACTGCACAAGCTCAACAACGCAAGTCGACACATGCTTCTCTGTACGCGCACGCCGCCGCATGTTTCTTAACGACGTGCGTCAATGCATCGAACGCGTGCGCACACAGCAGCCACTCACCCATTGCATCACGAACGTAATCGTGCAAGACATTACAGCCAACGCACTACTCGCTGCAGGAGCGTCGCCGATCATGGTAACCGACCCAGAAGAAGCGCATGCACTTGCGCAAATTGCCACAGGCGTGCTCATAAACGTTGGCACATTCCATCAGCCAGAAACTTCCGAATACATGCGCGCAGCTGTTGAAGGATGCGAAAAAGCCGATACTCCGTGGGTGCTTGACCCGGTTGGAATCGGCGTTCCAGCACTTGCTCCACGCGCGCGCTTTATACACGAAATTATTAAGCACCACCCTACCGTAATTCGCGCAAACGCTTCCGAAATAATGGCACTTGCAGGCAAAGAAAGCAACGGCAAAGGTGTGGATTCTCACGATAACGTGAACGATGCTCTTCAAGCCGCGCGCGAATTAGCAAAAAAGTACGGCTCAGTAGTGGCAATTTCTGGCGAAAAAGACGCGATTTACGCTCACGGTTGCTTAGCTCGCGTAACCGGCGGACATAAAACTATGACTAAAGTAGTTGGAACCGGTTGCGCTTTGGGAGCGTTGGTTGCAGCATACGTTGGCGCAAACCCAGAACGTCCGCTCGCAGCAACTGTTGCAGCACACGTGCACGCAGCAGCGGCTGGAACTTGGGCAGCTCGTCAAACCACAGCTCCCGGCACTTTCCGCACACTGTGGATGGATGCGCTTTCAACTCTTAGCGTAAACGACATGTTTAGTTTGACAAATATTGAGTTTACGGTGGAGCCTGTTGATTGGACACTGTATTTGGTAACGGATCCGCGCATGGGAAATCGCCCGGAAGAAGAAGTTGCAGTAGAGTCAGTTGAAGGCGGAGTTACAGTTGTGCAATTGCGCGATAAGTATTCCGACGACGCTGAAATTTCAGCAAAGGCGAAGAAGTTGCGTCATGCGCTTATTGATTCTGAGCACGGCGATGTGCCTGTATTCATAGACGATCATGTTGATTGCGCAGCTCAGCTTGGTTTCAACTTGCACGTTGGGCAAAAGGATACGCCGTTTGTTGAGGCGCGAAAAGCGATGCCGGCAGAGTGGATGGTTGGGCTTTCTTGCGCTCGACCGGATTTGATGGAGAAAGCTTACCGCGAGTGCAAAGAAAATGACGTTCCGCTGCCGGATGTGATTGGCATTGGTGCAGCTTTTGAAACGCATACGAAAGCGCACGACGTGCCGCCGTTGGGAGTTGACGGAGTGAACGAAGTGGCGAAAGTTGCGCACTCTATGGGCGTAAAAACGTTGGCAATTGGCGGAATTCACGAGAACACAGTGTTCCCTATTCGAGGTCTTGAGCTTGACGGAGTTTGCACAGTGTCGGCGCTTATGTGCGCTGAGGATGCTGGGAAAGTTGCGCGCGAGCTTAAAAGCGTGATTACTGAGTAAATCGGACGCTCCGAGTTGCTTTCGCGCGCACTGTGCTGCGCTCAAGCATGTCGTCGCGCCAACGCGAGACAACGCTCGCACTATAAGCGCGCGCTCACGCAGTTTGCCGCAAGATTCGTACGGAGTGGTTTACAGGTCCATGACCGCGCTCGCCGCCGCGCCCAACATGTAATTCACTTCCAGCCGCAATCGCCTCTCGAAGCCACGCCGTTGACCATTCAAGTGCGCAAAGTACAGTATCGTGATCGCTCAAATTCTTTTCCTCGCGCAAAGCAAGCCCAATTTTCGTAGCAAGCGCAGAAGAAAGCGAGCAACCAGTTCCGTGAGTTGTGCTTGTTTCAACTCGTTCGCTTGGTACGTGCCGCGCGTCACCATCCGGGAAAACCGCAGTATTTCCAACGTCTTCGCCAGTTAAGTGCCCACCTTTTACGATTACAACAACACTGTTTTTTGCAGCCAACTTGCGCGCCTGGTTGCAAGCTTCCTCAAAGTTTTCCGCAACGCGCGATTCGCACAAAGCCGCCAATTCCGGCACGTTTGGCGTCACTACATCAACGCAGCTTATAAAGTTTCGCATCGCATTTTCAGCACTCGCCTCAAGCAAGCGCTTCCCGGAAGTTGATATCATCACCGGGTCTAGAACACTTACAGGAACCGGGTTATCGCACATCCAGTCTCGCATTGCTTCAATATATTCTGTGCATCCAAGCATGCCGATTTTTAGTGCGTCAACTGTAACGTCGTCGTACACGCATGAAAGTTGAGTGCGGAAAAAGCTTACTGGCGGCGTGAATACTTCGCGCACTTCGCACGTGTTTTGCGCAACCAAATTAGTTGGTATGCACATGCCATAACCGCCTGCCGCCATAATTGACTTGAGATCTGCCTGTATTCCGGCTCCACCTGTTGGGTCTGTGCCAGCTATGCTTAGCACGCGCGGAATGATTGGGTCTGATTGCTGCATAGGCGATTGCGAAAGCTGTATAGGCGATTGCGCGGACGATTGCGCATGCTGCAAGTCATGCTGTTTGCTTGATACTAGCGTCATACTTTTATTATATTGCGTCGCAGGCGAATATAGTTTCATGAGAAAGTATAGTTTATATTACATTTTGTTTAACGTGGCGCGAGTTTCGGGGGATCTCTCTCCTCGCACGTCCCGTCCTTCGTGCGCTCTGGCTGCTAAAAGAGTTTAGTGTGTTCGCCTATCTTTAAAGAATGTAGCTTCTCAGTCCTCTTTTAGTGCTCGTAGAGAAATCCCCCAAACTCTGCGTGCTTAATGTTTAATAACCGTGCCTTATCGCAGAGATTTTTCGATTTTTCTTCTTCACTCGGTGAATCAGCAGCCTGCGGCTCTGACGTTCACCTCGTTCAGTGCGAAAAATCTCAAATCTCTACCACACTAATATCCACGCGACTGAATAACGCGCAATTAAGATGTATATAACCTATTGCGTCGCAGGCAAATATGTTTCGCGGGTGAGTTTGGACTTACGCAAACGCTATAAGTCCAAACTCATACGCATTTTACGCGTCAGCGTCGAAGCCACTTGAACTTGAACTTTGACTTGAGTTTGAAGAACGGCTTGCCGCTTCGAAGCACTTCTGCAGAAGCGTCGCAATGCTTGCTGTCAGTGAGTGCGCCGAATCCGTGACCACTAAGAACCGACCCAAGCCATCCGCGCCTACCGAACGCGCCGGATGCCAAGAACAACGCCAACAGCACGCCAAATATGAAGCTGAACCATATTGCAGCTTGACCGCCGCTGTGAGGCAGAGCAACCGGACGAACCAAGTAACCAAAGCTGAAGTATCCGACTAAGTGGCCTCTGTTACCGTTATCACCAAAGCCGTCGCTTTCATTGCTGGACTTATCTTTTGCACGTCCGTACAAAGCGTACTCAACTCCGTCACCGTCAGTCTTTAACTTCTTGAACGCCGCAGTATCCACGGAGCCATCTTTGCCCATTATTGACTTACAGCTGTCAAAATCAGTTGCGCCGCCAGCCTTCTTGACTTTGCATGCAACCAGGCTAAAGTTGCTGAGATCACCGAAACTGTCGTAATCGTCGTGGACATCCGCAAACAGAGTCTTTCCACTCTCCTTGCTTTGAGACTTCGAAACTTTTCCGTCCTTGTATTCTACAGGATTACCCTTAACCGTGAGCTTAGCGTAGTCCTTCTCCTCCATCGTTACAACGTAAGGATTATTAGCATCCGCGTGACCACTGAGAAGCGATCCTGCAGTTGCAGCAAAAGTTGGCTTAACGTTATCAACAGGCACCAGGTACACAGGCATTACGAATTCGTAGTTGGCATCGTTATTCCAGCCGCCTTCTTTGCCTCGCGTTTTATGAGTATCTCCAACCCAGCTATCGCCATATGTCATAATAACCGACAAACCATTATCTGGATTCTTAAGAACCTTATGACCAATTAAGTCAGATCCAATACTGCCAGACCTACCCCATGCGCCAATATTAGCGAAGTCGGTAAGCGAAAGACCAGTATTACTACTTTCAGACGTTACGCCAGAGCTATTAGGAATAGAATATCCACCGCCGGTACCACCCTTTGAAATCATATCTATGACGTTTACATACCAAGTTTCTTCAGTAGTACCACCATTGTCGTTATCAGCGCCGTTAGCAGCAGAAGCAGCACCAGACCTATGGTCTTCAGACGGATTATACGTATAGAAGTGCGTATTCCAATCAAAGCTGAAGCCGTTTCGACCTTTCTCACCATCAACCTTATCGCTACCTCTTACTTCTGGCAGCAAGGATGGCTGACAATCAGCAAACGCCCATTGACTTCCATCAACATAGTTTCCACACTCGTTTGCTGGGTGCAAAGTACTGTTACGCTTAAGCTTCAACGCATATTGCAAATCATTAAGCGTAAAGTTGCGCTTAGTTGAAGCATTATACAGATACAGAAGAGACTTCTTATCTTTCGAAAGAACGAATCCTGGATCATACGAACGCCCAGCTACGCGCAGAGCCTTACTATTATCTTTAGTTTCTTCGAAGCTGGTAGGCGCATCAGCTAAGTAGTCTGCAGCACCCTTACTATCGCCACCATGCTCACTATCTACGTTTTCAGGCGCGCGCAATCGCACAAATCGCGTAATCTTATTTTCTCGCGGATTTGGCACAAGCACGCGACTTCTCCAGCCTCGAGTCATAACAGCTACGTCTTGTATATTCCCTACTTGGCGGCCACTATAGGTAGGCGGATTCAAAGGCTTATGCTCATCGTCCATAGCACTATAGTCATACTTCCTAAAAGTCACCATAGTTTTACCAGGCTCAAGCCTTGGATCCTCATTCGTAACGATTTCGCTATCGTTTTGAAGCCAAATTCCCTTCTTTGGTTCGCCCGCAAAGTTGTTTTCACTGTGCAAATCCATTCGTATTGCGCGCTCCTCGTGACCGCTTAGCAGCATTGGGTGTATTTGCACTATTTGACGCTTCATAGTAACACCGAAGTACACACAGTCGGACGGCTTCTTCAAACCAGACCAGTTGTCTGCGCTCCAGTAATCCGGACGGCATACTTCGCTAGGCTTTTCTTTTGCGTAAGCCATTGGCAGCACGTCAAGAGTATCTTCTGAACTAGCGTCGTCTTTGTAAGAGTTTTTACCTTTTGCAGTGCGACCTTTTGCAGCACGCGTATTTCCGCTGTTTCTGCTATTTCCGCCGCTTCGATTACTTCCACCGCTTCTTGCAGTCTTATTTCCGTCTCTATTAAGCGAATCATCGGAAAGATCTTCAGGGCTTCTAACACCAGGCATATACGTCCATGGACCAACTTCAAGACGACTGCGTGCTCGAACCACGCTTCCTGGAGCTAAGAAACCACTAGGGAATGTTATAACAGCATTACCATCATTATCGTGATTAAGCGTTACTTCATTCGGCTTGAAAGTACCAGCGCATACACTCCACGATCCATTCCAGCATACGGAAATTGTTTTACCAATGCTGGTTTCCAAGTTAGTCTCATTTGAGTTTGCAGCAGAGCCAAAAAGACCATTACTAGTAACAGGTTTCTCAAGCTCTGAAGCAGGGTGATAGTAAACTACCATTCTTTTAGCTCCATAGCCTGATTTAACGACAACTTTATAATCGCGGTTTTGTGAAGAACCATCTTTGCTGAGCCAGTCATCATACTTTGCAAATTCATTGCTTTTACCATCGTACGCAACAACAGATGGTTTCACCATGTCTGTCCACGTAGCCTTAAAGCATCCAACAACAGTTTTTGCACTTTGCTTTCCAGCACTATCCGTAGTTTCAGCATACATTGTAAATACAGTTTGCTTATTTACACTTGGATTTTCTAAATCTGTGCTTCTGTATTTTTCAACAAACCTTCTAAGCAAATGTTTATTTGTAACGCCGTTACTAACAAACTTCACCATCGGACTAGAAGTTTTACCACTAGAATCCTGAATATTATTCGCTTGAATATACACATTCAGATTATTAACCAGCACTTTACTGTTTATACTATTCGGGCACAAAGTGACGTATTGCTTATTAAATATACCGCCATGTTTCCACTCTCTTGTGCATTTGCCAGATTCGTAAGCATTGAAATCATCGTCTAGTTTTAGTGCTGCAGGTAAATTAATCGTTGCATTATCAGCCTCATACCAAGCTTTATTACCTGCATAAATTTTCTTATCAAGAGTAATAACATCATCATCAACTGTATTGCAGTTATTCACATCGCCGTTAATCATGCATTTTCCGTGAATATCCCATGGCTTACCGTCCCACTCCTGATAACTCTTCGCACTAATCGTCGGCTTCTCATTATCAACCGGCATAAACCACACGTTTATCACGTTCGTTGTGTTATCTGGCGTCTTACTAGGCTCACGAAGCAGAAGATCGTTCGTAACCTGACCATTATTCACATAAAGTTGCGCATGCATGAATGGCCTGTTATTTGCGTATCCCTCAGGCTTCGAAGTACCTTCACCGTACGCGTCGTAGTCGTTCATAGTGTCAACATCAATATTCTTAGTTATAATGTCGCCAATATTTTCGCCGTCTGCTTGACCGTTCAAATCTTCACCGCCAGGCATCAGGAAGTCCTTGTGAATAGCATATTCACTAACATATTTATCTTCACCAGCATGCTGGCTACCCTTATTTTCAATAAGCTTATCTGTAATATGTACTTCACTTCCGTTTTTCATATTTACAGAAGCATTGTAAGAGAATGAAGAAGAATCCATAATAAATTCTTTAGGCGTGTACTTCACTAAATTAAGCTTATTTCGCCACTGACACTTACCTTCTTGCGCAACACCGTTATGAGCAGCAATAGACGCAGCGCATGTATTGTCACGCACAGCGTAACCTAATCCACCAGCAACAGCCATAGGGTACGAACCATTCCATGCATCAAATTGCTTATTATCCGCCGCACTCATAGGAGTTAGCGAAGGCTGCGGCTTACTTTCCTCTTGCGTATTTATGTTCGGCGTACCTTTTACAAGCTTTAGCACATCCTGAAGGTTTAACGCCTTACCATTGCCGCCCTTACGGTATGAGTTTATGTTCCACTTGTACACAAAGTATTGCGTGCCAAACTTCTGATTTCCATGCAAGCCGTTTTGCGGCCCGTCAAATCCAGGATCGTTTCGCCCGTCAACACTTTTCTTGTTGTTGTCTACTAATCCCCACGTATAGTCCTTGCGCATATCAACGAAGCGCGTCACCTTATGCTCAATCGGGTTAAGCGTAGTCTCGTCATCAGCTTCCAACTTTTGGAAAGAAAGAGTCTTTATAGCGTACAGCATTTCGTTAAGTTTATGTTTCTCATCTAGCTTGCCAATACCAGTAACGCCATCTAAGCACAGCTTCCACTGCTGATCCGTCTTCGACTCGCATGAATATTGAGGCTTATCGTCACCATAAGCATACTTTGCTTGAGTAGTTTTCGGCTTAAAGCCACTGTCGTACTGGTCGTAAGTATCGTACTTCTTTTGCCCTTTAACGCCAATTTCTTCCTTGCGGTAACCGAAAATTCGCTCGTTACGCTTATCGTGTCTCATCCAAGAAAGCATTGCCACGATTTCGTTATTATTAAGCTCAAACGGGTTCACTTGCACTAAGCCGTTTGGCCACGCAATATCGAGCGGAAGCGGGTCAGATTCTTCGTAATCCTGAAGATTGCCTGGCTCCATAAGCTTCCAAAGTTTATCTTGACGCCAATCTGGATTATTTTCCGGCACAGAGTAAGTGTCTACGTAAATTCTCGAACCAATTTCTGCAAAGTATTCCGGAATCGTAATATTTCCAGTTACAGGATCAAAAGTTATTTCGCACCTGTCGCCGCCGTTAGCAGTGCAACCCTTGATATGATCTCCAAGCTTTGCTGTAAGAATGCGCTTACTAAATTCTTTACGCCAATCATCGTTACTTTTCGCAGTTTTTTTAGCAGAACGATCTTCTCCTTCAGCATCTCGATCCTGACCCTTAGATTCTTCTGACTTAGCATCTTCAGAATCCTTGACGTTCTTAGAGTCCTTGCTATCGTTACTGACTTTATTATCTTTGCTTGCGCTACCGTTTTCTGCAGTATTAGCAGAATCACTCTGCTTGTTACCATCACTTACTTCAGGTTTTTGTACTTCAGATTTCTGAGTATTCGCATTCTTAGAAGAATCACCTTCGTTTAGCACAGCAAATCTTACTTTACTGCGCTTTCCAGGAGCATTGCGCTTTTTAGAATTCTTCTTAGAACTATTCTTAGCTGTCTTATTCTTAGAATTCTTCTTAGTATCCTTCTTGGTTGCTTTTGAAATCTTCAAGGAAGCAGGCTTGTTGCTAGTTTGAGGCTTATTAGCTTGCTCATCCTGCTGATTTTGGGTAGAGTTCTCCCTTGGTTTGGCATTATCAGTTTTTTCGCTATCAGCTTTAGCTTTATTGTCAACTTTCGCCTTACCGTCAGCCGCCTTACCGTCAGCCGACTTGCCGTCAGCTGCCTTGTCATCAACTGCATCTCTGTCCTCTAAAGCAGCTCTATCCTCAGCAGCTCTAGACCCATCCGGGCTTGCAGCATCATTATTGTGATTAAAAGTATTAACCTGATGCCAAAGATCAGTCTTCTTATTACCGTCTCGCTGAATAACAATGCCGTAGCAACTGCCATCATTTGGACACAGCTTATCGTAGTTATGATCCTTCCTAGGCTTTTCCTTACCGCGCGCCCAAATCCTAACCATAATCGAGCGCACGCGCTTATCTTCATCCCAAGGATTCACTCGCCCAACATAATGTCCATTCGGCTTCTTATCCCACCAAACGTTTGGCAAACCATAGCCAGGAGATACAATAATCAGCTTAATTTTCTTTATTACGGAATTACCTGCAGCATCCCAACCATGGAATATCAAATCATGCACACCGTGATTTCTATTCTGATCGCCCACTAATACTGTAGGAGAACCATCATCTTTAGAATTTTTGCTGTTAGTAACCCAGCCAACTTGATCCGTCTTACTATCAGATTCACCATTTTTATGAATGAATTGATCGTAGCTTATTGTAGTAAAATCGCCGCAACCGCGAGTATCGCAATCATTCTTTTTGTCACGCGGAGTGGTAATCATATCAAAATCATTGCGCACAACAACTTTTTTACTATCAAAGAATCTCTTATTTTTATCGTTAGTAAAGTAGTCGGTAGCTTCCTGCGGCTTTACGCCAAGCAAAATCCTCTTATCGTCATGACCTTTAACCCAGAACTTAATTTTGCTATTAACAGGAATCTTCAAACCATCAGCTGGAGCATCAACAGGATTTCCATTATTCACGCTCACTTTTACATCCAACGTTGGCTTCTCGTAATCAACATACGGGAATACAACAGGTATAACAGTAGTCGAGTTATCCCAGAACGTAATCTTTACGTACTTTACAAACACGTAATTTGGCAAAACTTTAGGATTCTTGCCATCTTGCAGCTGAGCACTATACTTGTTGCGCATCCAAGTTCTGTAAATACGCTTGATTTTAGCCAAGACTTTGTCTTGCAAGTCTTTCTTTACAGGATCTCCAGGCTTCAACTCCTTACCGTCATCGCCCGTCTTAGGAGCATCTTTTACAAACCAAACATTACGCTTAGTAGCATTTTGCGCTTTAGGCCAGCATTCAGGCATGCTGTCTTCACGATCCTCACCCATAGCTGCACGATCGTTGTTTGCAGCGGAATTATCGTCACTATCTATGGATCTAAATGAAATAGAAGACCTAGACTGACCGTTAATTTTATCCTTGTATTCGTCAAGAATCTTAGAATGACCGCAAGGATTTACAACGCTAACAATAGGCACTTTAGCAGCAACGCTTAAATCAGCATCCTGAAGAGTGTTCGAGCGAGACTCATCACCCCACTTATTCGTCCACTCAGCTTTATAAACAGCAAGATTCTTAAGCGGAGTATTAGAATCTCCATCCGGATTATTAGTCAAATAGTTAGCATCAAGCGGATAATCGTTTGTCTTAGAGCCCTTCTTCTGCTTTATGGAACCATACCTATGCCTTGAACCATACTCATCTTTATTAACAGGCGGGAACAAGTTAGGATCGAAAGCCATTACCTGCCTATACAAATCAGAACGTTTGCCAACAAAATTCACAAACCCAGCATTATTATCACGATTATCAATAATAAGAGGATTAGGAAGCGGCTGATCGTAAGAATAATACTTAGGAGTCTTGTTATTTTCGTCATATTCCTCAGTTTGCAAAGGCTTAAACACGTCTGCTTGCGTAATAACCCTATACCACAAATCCTGAGTTTCACTCATATGATACGTTCTATCGTTATATCTAAGCTCAAGCTTATGCCTACCAGGCTCTGAATCCTTCGTATTATGGTCGTTCATACCAGGATTACGGAACCACTGATTACCTCGAGCATAGCCGTTATTCGGGGAATAATAATCAGGCAATAAGCGTATATCTTGGTTCTCGTTCATAAGATATGAAGTTCCCAAAGGCTGATTTACTATTCCAAGCAACACACTAGAGAATGAAATATGCCTGTGCTCAAGATAATTACCACTGTCACTGTTGTACGGACCCAAACCAGTACCCTTAAGGAAGTGGTATCTAGGAGCCTGAATATCCATAATTCGCGGCGCACCATACCACTGCTGATGCATTACAGTGTACATGTAGAAGTTAGCGTCACGACCAAAATTAGTCATGGAATATTTACTGGCTTTAGTAACACCAAACGGGTCAGTAGCACCATAAAAACCTTTGCTCTGTCTCTTACCATAGTAAGATCCTGCAGCGTAGAAGAATGAAAAGTTTTCGCAACCCGTGCCATCACCCACGTTATTAGAAGAGCAATATGAGTTGTTTTTAGTCGTAGAAGTTGTAGTAGTGAAGTGAATCTTATACGTATAAGCAATCTCGCCAGACTTAATATTGTTCACAAAACTAAATACGCGCTGCGTGTCATCTTTTATAGATCTATAAAGATTTTGCACGAGAGCAACATAAGCAGGACTATAGCCTCTGTTATAGCTTCCTTCAACTTTAGGAACAACTTTAAGATCGCCTTCATCCAAAGCACCATAGCTACTGGATCTAATGCAGTCCAAACCTTGACCATCACGGCACCAACCAATAGCGTCAGAACTACCCAAATCCTCAGTTGTTACAGCATCCGGAAGGATCCTAGAATAATTGCCATTCTTACTGTCGTCAGTGCCGCGCATCTTATTCCAAGCTGCGACTAAGTCATCTCCAGAATCAAAATCGTTACCGTCAGTTTTAATGCTGCATAAACCGTTAGGATTATCCCACGAGAATGAGCAGGTTTCGCGAGGAGGATTATTATTGCCTTGATTCTTCTTATACAAAGCAGTAGCTTCCCTGCCACTGTAAAGAACACGCTGAATATACTGCCTTCCGCCTTCGCTACCCTTGTCTAGAATCTGACCTTTTGGAATCGTAAAGTAATCAAGAGCAGCACCAGCGCCTTGAGTGCGGCCGCCAGCGTTAAAAATAATATCCCACACGAAGCCGCCACCGGAAAGCTTAGGGGTGCGCTTTACAAACACGAAATCTGCAGTGTCATCTATAGGCAAGTTAATTCTGTCGACGCCGGAACCCTTATAGTTAAAGGCCATGTTGCGTAAACGACCCATAATAAAAGTGCCCTTAGGATACGGAGTGAAGTAAGTTGCGCCGTAATGATCCGTGCCAGAAGGATCTTCAGGTACAGAACCGTTTTCGTAGTGGCCGCGAGGTCTCGTTGCTGCACTAGCAAATTGGTCGCTAGATTCCAAGTTGTATCCAAGGCTATTAACATCCAAATCGTGACCGTTCGTAGCGCGCAAACCAGCACCATCGCCGTCAGTAGTAATGCATGCGCCTAAAGCGTAATCCTTGTTACATCCAGGGCGATACACTTCGTAAGATTCACGAGCTGAGTAATTCTTAGCGTCGCGGTTTTGCGCTTTTGCTCTTTCTTCTTCTGCAGCGCGCTCAAAAAGTGACTTCGGTTGAGATCCGAATGGAGAACCAAATGGAGAATCAAATTGAGAAGCAAACGGAGAAGCAAACGGCACGCCTGCGCCAGAGCCTGCAGAAGGATTAAAAGATCGAGAGAGTAGATTCCCTGAATCTACAGATCCTTGTGAATTGTCGAAACTCTGTAACGCAGAAGACTGAGATGATGCAGATAAGTCTGGATTAGAGTCTGGATTATTAGAATTAGAGTTAGAATCAGACTTTGGATCAGACTTTGTGGAATTATTTGCGGAATTATTAGCACTATCCAAAGCAACTGCGGTTTCAGCAGTAATGCAAATAGGTAGCAACATTGCTACCGAAAGAGAACAAACAAGAACAGTTTTAAGAGCAGTGGCAAAAGAGCTACTGAACGCACGATATGCAAAAACAGACTCGCGTTTAGATGAGCGTTTATTCACGCAATTAGCTATACGATCATCCAAACGATTAGACACACGACTAGCTAAACGCTCAGCCGCGCTCTTAGCCACACGGTACATATTCTGAGTCGTACGTTTAGCTACACGAGTTGCGCATTGAGTCAATTGACCTATACGAACAAGAACGTTTAGCATAATCGTCCAAATACTCTTCATTGTTTCCACCTGTTTTGCATTGTTTTAAACTGCTTTGCGTCGCCCCCACGGCACCACAAGTTTGTTATTAAGTTTTTCTATTAAGTTTTGTTATTGCCTATAAGCAATCGCTCATAAACCAAGGATGCTTATAAGCCAGTCGAAAGTCTTTTCGCCGTGACCACTCCGCTTGCATTTCTTGCGTGAACTAGACTTTTTGACTTTCGGTCGTTTTTTCGGACGATTTTTAATCGCCTTAGCTTCCTCACGCGCAAGATCTTCTCTGCGTACAGTACTATCTTTCGCGCTACTTAACTCTCTATCTTCTTCGCTACTTGCAGCACTACTTGACTCGCTATCCTTCGCACTATCTTTCGCGCTATCTTTCGCACTATCTTCTTCGTCTTCCTTCTTTTTCTTCTTAACCGGCAGACCAGCCCACCAAACGTAGCCGCCCACAACGCACAAACTACCAAAGCAGCCCAAAACCCACCACGGAAATCGCGGAACATCCGGCTTCTTGCCACGAAGTGCCTTATCCGCCGCAGGCGTTGGCACAACTCGCTCACCAGTCACCAAAATGCGCTGCGTGTTAATGCCGAGCGGCGTGCAAGTAATAAGTGTCACCAAATCCTTGCCAGGAACAGCTGCAATCTTCTTCGTCTCATCAGGGTTCACAACGATTTTGTCAACTACCTTGTAGGTGAGAATCTCGTCGAAAACCTCAATTGTAAAAGTGTCACCTTTTCCAACTTCGTCCAGCCTTGTGAACATTTCCGCACTTGCCAAACCGCGATGCCCCGTAATCACAGAGCGCGCGCCCTTGCCGCCAACCGGAAGCGAAGTTCCACGCAAATGACCAAGACCTTTCAGAAGAGTGGCATCTTCTGTGCCGTGATACACAGGCAAATCAAGATCAATTTTTTTGATTCGCAAACGAGCCATCAACCCGTCGTCGTTCACTTTCAACTGATCCCAATAATCCTGACTCGCATCGGAAGTAACTCCGTGAGAAGTCGGTATGTTAGTATTTGCTTCGTAAATAGCACCCGACGAAAGCTGACTGTTATACTCACGAGCGCGGCGGAGCTGCTCATGCGGAGCAGGAACAGCATGAGTTATAAGCTTCGCGTACTCAGCAGCAACTTCCGACATGTGGTATTGGCTTAGCCACATGGCGGCGTGCGGATAAATAAGCGACGCAAACGATGCAAGCAACAGCAAAGCAGGGACTATGCAGGATTTAGAGAAGTGCCAGTTTTTGTCGTTGTTGCACGAGTTTATTTTCGATATTCTTGGGTATCGTCTATGAGTTTTGGCTGATGTTCTTGTTCTTTGGGCTTGATGAGGCTGGAAAATTTGTGTTTGCGCAAGCTCCCGTCCTTCGTCGCTTTGGCTGTTAAAGGCTTTACTGTCTGCTTTGTTCTTAAAAGAACGTAGCTTCCTCAGTCCTCTTTTATTGCTGAACACAATTTTTCCAGCCTCTCAACATACTAAATGCCAACACAAAACTCATAGACTCGTGCAAAAGTTACGCAACTGCGTGGTTTACTAAGTGCAACTAGAGTCGCGCAATTAAGCTGCGGATGGGTTGATGGTGAGTGTGTTTGATGTGATGTGCGCAGTAGCAATGACGCTAGTGTTCTTTAAGCAATAAATACTCAACGTCCGCAGAGCATTAATGCTAAAGTTCGCTAATCAATAAATAATCGACGTTTGCAAAGCATTGGCGCAAAGCTACAGAAGCAACTTCAGCAGAGCACTGATGCAAAGCTTCGGAAACATTTGCTGAGGAATTTCCGGCGTTTGTTGTCGTTTTTGCGTTGTTTGGGAACATTTGCCGGAGAATTTCTTGCGTTTGCGCTACACCTGACCGCGCAGCTAATCAGCTCAAACCGGCTGCACAGCTTGTTTCGAAACCAAACTGCGCAACCGGCAGAGCAAATCAGCTGGAACAATCGTCCAAGCAACTCAGCCAACGAGCGAGTTTTACTCTTGCTCCTGCTCCTTGCGACGCTTCATCACAACGTAGAAGAGCGTGCCAGCGATGCCAACAATGCCGCAAACCGTCAAAATCACCAAGCCGCGAGCACCAGTCATAGGCAATGCTGCGAGGATCTTATCGAGATCAGTTGACTGCTTGTTGTTAATAGTCTTAGTGTTATTAGTCTCAGAATTTTTAGCTGAAGTCAAATTGAAGCAATGCAACTTGTCATCAAGATTGAATCCTTCTGGAGCTACAGTTTCTACTGCGCAATAAACTTTAGTATTATCTGCGCCGTTTCCAACGAAGAACGAATCAGATGCTACACCGTCATCACCAGTTGCTGCCATTTCACGGATTTTATCATTATCTGTTACAAGCGATGTACCAGCATCAGCAACTGTCTTACCTTCAAGGTCGTTAACCTTCTTATCTTTTGCAGCTGGGTAAACCTTAAATGTAGCACCTTTCAAAGGTTTACCATCATTTTTAGCATCGTTTGTGCTTAAACCAATCTTATTGATTGTGAGCTTAGCGAAATTAGTAGTATCTCCACCTTCGTGAGGATGATTTGGATCTTCATTACATGGCTTCTCTTTCGTAGGAACGCATGGATTCTCATTTCCTTCACCAGTTGTCACGCCATCTACGTCAGTGTTCAAAAGGTTCTTAATAGCTCCAGGAGCGATTACGGAAGTTACAACAGTAGCAGTTAACTTACCACCAACTTTTGCTGAAGCCTTAGCTAAACCAGTGTCAGTAAGCTTAACGCGAATCCACTTGACGGTTTTAAGAGCACCTTCTTTTTTCAAGTCTGCTACTTTTGTAGGATTATCACCGGTTGTAGAATAAGCTTCGATCTCATAATCAGCTGCATCCAAAGTTACAGAGTTGTTTCCATCTTTATCTACAAGCTTAAGATCCTTAACTTCCTTGTAATTCAAGAAGTCTGTGTTGATTGGATCAGTGAAGGAAACATTAGTATATTTATTGCCGCCATCTTTAATAGCAGTCAGTGGTATGGAAATATCCCAGCCCATTGTAGTATTAACACCATCAATGTATGGCTTGCTTGGATCTGCTTCTGCCTTCTTAGTAACTTTACTGTCACTGACATCGTTCTTTGGATAAATCTTTAACTTGTAAATCCAACCGTGAGTTGTTGTATCTGGAAGAGGAACTGTTACAAGGAATGGGTTAACCTGCTTAGTAATCTTAACAGGCTTACTATCTTTCTTAGGCGTGCTATTAGCCAAATCTTCTTCCACATAGTACAGACTCAAATTTTGACCTAAACCAGTAAACTCAGCTTTACCAGTTCTATCGGTAGTTGCTTCATATTTGTCGGTTGTTTTTTCAGAAAGCTTAAGGTTTTTAGCTGCTAACTCTTCAGTTGCAGTCTTACCATCTTGAATCAAACCTTCAATATCTTTCCAGGCTTGAGCGGTTGACAAGTCAAGAGCACTACCATCGTTTTTCATAACGCGAGTAATCTTAAACCTCACGCCTTCAATTGGTTTCTGAGTATCTGGAATGGTATGTTCTTTACCATCATTACGAGTCTGACTTTCAGGACCTTCATACTTATAAATTGTAATAGAAGTATCTTGTTTTTTGATATTTGCAGTGTTTGCACCTTCAACAGTAGCAGTTGGATTACCAGCCCACGCGATGGATCCAGCGATGCAGCAGGTACCGAGCGTGCAGGAGGCAGCTACGAGTGCCACGGCGCGTTTTAACTTTGAAGTCTGTAGACGCATATTTCCTCTCTTCAATAAGTAAACTAATCGTCTTACATCTTTATTTAGGCTCAACAGCAGGTTACAAGCTAAACAAAAGGTTATGACATATTAACAATTGTGTCGTTATGACATACTGACAATTGCATTGACGACAGCATCAGTGCAAACACACAGATGCGAACGCAGAAATACAACTGCAAACTTTCATCATTTAGCTATTTTTCGCAAATTGCGCGATAACGCTCAACCGTGAGTACATATAATATTAATCGATATTTAAACGAAAAATGAGATGTAGTATAACACAGTCAAATGTTTATGTTTCTGAGCATCTACCCCCCCCCGGTACAAAAATCGTTGAAAAACAACGGGTTTGAGGGGTGTCAAATAACCAGCTCTTTTTGTTTTTTGCGTTTTTTATTTTTTCTCAAAACTCAAACCATCGGCGTGTCGCATTGCCCTTGCTTGAAGCTGCATTGCGCGCTTCAAGCAAGCTCAATGCGGTAGCGCTTGCATAATGCGGAAAGCCCACTGGGCTTTCCACGCGCGACGACCTGCTTGAGCGCAGCGATTTAGCGCGCGAAAGCAACTCGGAACGCCGAGCTTGCTCAGAGTTGAAAGCACAGTGTGCTTTCAACGCAAGCGAGGTCTGCCTTCGTCAACAAAGACGAAGGCAGGGCAGGCTAGTGTGGCTGTGCTTTAGAAATTATGCTGGGCTTTCCACGCAAGCGCGCACACGATTGTGCTTTCTTTATATTCCTAACGAAAAGTCAACCTGTCGGAATTTCCAACAAGTTCGTTTGGAAAGTACAAGGCAAGTTGAGCGCTAAATCGCAGCGCTAAAACACGTCAACGCGCATTCGGCACAAACTCAATCCTGCAAGTCGCATTCAAAGCATTTGCAATACGATTCAAAAGCGCAATAGTCGGATTCCTCGAACCATTTTCCAACCTGCTAATATCCGACTGACTTATACCCGTCTTCTCCGACAGCTCAGCCTGAGTCAAACCAGCCCTTTTTCTCGCCATCACAAGCGACATAGTCAAGTCTCTTTCCGACTGAAGCGCATCATACTCTTTCTTGAACTCGGGATCCTTCATAAGCTCGTCCGTGAGTTCATGCAAATCATTCATTCGCGTTTCCTGCACTGCACGCGCTCCCTGCACTGCGCGCATTCGCTGCAACTCTTGCTTTCTCTGCATTACTCGTGTTCCCCGCACTACGTGCATTTCCTGCACTGCGCACGTTCGCAGCAACTCTTGCTTTCTCTGCATTACTCGCGTTCCTCGCACTACGCACGTTCCCTGCAACTCTTGCTTTTCCATCACAAGCCCATCTTTCTATTAAAATATTCAGCCCTTCTCTGCATAGCGACCAATATTTCACTACGCGGAGTTTTCTGCTGCTTTTTAACGAATCCGTTGGTGGCAACAATGATCTTATCCGCATCAAAAAAGTATAAAATACGCACTATGTTGCTACCTAAAATAGTGCGAAGCTCAAAAATATGGTTGCCAACATGCTTACTAAGCGGCTCCCTCGCATCGTTTCCCAACATCTCCAAGCGATGCAAATCAGAAACCACCTTCGCGCGCAACTTGACATCTAAACTTTTAATAAACTCGCGTACTGGCTTATCACCATCCTTATCACTGTAAAAAATCACATCAAACAATTCCACAACCCCCTGCTTATGTTATATATAGCATAATCGCTTGTATACATCTTGTCAAAACAAGCAACCAGCAACCCTAACGCAGAAACAGTACTGCGCCAGTGTCCCAAAACAAGCAAAATCAGACACTAACGCAGAAAACACGCGCTCTCTAATTTGCAGTAATTAAAAAGACGATAGATTTTCGCTTCTACCGCCTTTTAAAGTTCATACAACTTCCTACTTTGCTCTTTGTGTATTAAATTTTCAAATTCTTATTGTTTAACATTCCAGCAAACATTGTATGATACATATCCTTAGATGATTCTTCTATTTGAGTAATACTTGATATTTTATTTCCCGCATCCTTTGATGATGCTCCACAAAGATAAAAGACTTCATTTTCTGTCCCAAAATCTAGTGCAATATATCTATCGTGGTATTTTTTATCGGATACCTTCAGATTCAGGTCTATATTAGGATAATCTTTTCTAAAATCATCTAAAATATTTTTTGTAAGCATATCTTTATTTCTTACATTATCGCTAAAAACTATGATTTGTATGTTATCTCTTGCAGCCCTTAAAAGTTCCAAAGTTTTAAGCCCTATATAGTTATCTATAACATAAATGCTTTTCTTTGCTGACTTATATATTTTTGTATAGGCAACATCTGCTTCTATCTTATCTCCATTCAGCAAAAGAAAATGCTTGTAGGTGTTACTATCTATAAAATTATCCATTACCTTTTTCAAATCTTCTTTTGTTGCCAAAGTGCTAATTTTATCGTTTATATTTGCTATTTCTTTTGAATGCTGCATTATATCATTTGTATTTTGGCTTGTTTGCAATAACAGTTGCGTCATTTCTTTTGAACTAAGAAAGTCTCTATTTTCAACAATGAAGTCTTTCATCTGCTTGAACATTCGTATTAAAGCCTTGCTCTGTTTAACTGCCAGTTCTCCCCTTAATACAGTCATAAGCATATAGATGCCCTGTTCTGTGAAAACATATGGCTTGTATTTAATGTTACTGCCTCTGCCTTGCGCTTTGTTCAAGGTCGCAAAATGCGACCTTGAACGTTCATATACTTGCCCATCGTTCAAGGTGCCAAAACGGTACCTTGAAAGTTCATATACTTCTTCACCGGTTAATTGAAACATAAAATCGTCATCAAATTTTTCAATATTCCTTTTAACCTGTTCGTTAAATCTTTTTGTAGAGTATCCATAAATTTCAGCTAAATCCGAATCAAGCATAACTTTTTGATTTCTTATATAGTGAATCTTACTTTTAATCGTAGTTTCATCTATTATCACAATCTCTTTCTTCTCTTCTGCCATAATGCCCCCAACATTATCTAAATATCTTTCCCAATACGCCACGTACTGCGTAACTTTTACTGCGTAACTTTTTTAAATCAACTGCGCCAGCAACAAATAAACAACATCGTGCGTAGATTTATTAGTTTTTGAGCTGAATTAATAGGTAGGATGCATCTATGCTCTATTTCAGCGTCTCTTATCATACGTATCATTTCGTTGTTAGTTTTAGGCATACTACTGAAGTTATTTGAGAATACGATGAATAGACAATAAATTTATAACATTGTGGTTAAAAGGTGTTGTAGTACGATTCATGTGTTACTCATGCAGTAAGCCGACTGCGCCAGTGTCCGAAAGTAGGCAAAATCAGACACGCACGCAGAAACAGTACTGCACTAGTGTCCCAAAACAAGCAAAATCAGACACGCACGCAGAAACAGTACTGCACTAGTGTCCCAAAACAAGCAAAATCAGACACGCACGCAGTTAATGCTCGCGCAGATTGCGCGCTCGCTTGCGAAACTCGCGTTGAAAGCACACTGTGCTTTCAACTTAAGCGAGTTTCCGCTCCGAATTGCTTTCGCGCGCTACGCTCTATGCGCGAAAGCAGGTCGTCACGCTGCCCAGTAACGAAAAAACGGCATTATACGTTATTAACGCAGAAAGCATACTGTGCCAGTAACAAAATGGGGCTTCAAGCCCGAAAGCTTGAAGCCCCATTTTTATATCAGACTAGCGTCACTCAGCTTCGTCGCCGTAATCACCCTGACCACCCTGATCATCAAGGTAATCATCTGGATTAAAGTCGTCGCCGAGCTTCATGTCGCCAAAATCAATGTTGGAGAAGTCAACATCGCCCATATCGCTCTCACCGAAGTTCGAAGGCGTGCTATCTGCACCACCCAAACCAAAGTTCGGATAAATAGAGTCACGCACCTGAGGATCCGGCTCCACGTTAGCGTTGCGGTAACGCGCCAAACCGGTACCAGCTGGGATGAGCTTACCGATAATCACGTTCTCCTTCAAGCCCTTGAGGTCATCTTCCTTCTGGCTTAAGGCGGCCTCAGTAAGCACGCGCGTAGTCTCCTGGAACGATGCTGCAGAAAGCCAAGAATCCGTAGCCAAAGAAGCCTTGGTAATACCCATAAGCTCTGGTCGACCAGCAGCAGGCTTGCCACCGTTCTTAACGGCAGCCAAGTTTGCCTCACGGAACTTTGCCTGATCCACAAGCTCACCTGGAAGAAGATCCGTATCGCCAGAATCGATCACCGTAATACGGCGAAGCATCTGGTGCACAATAACTTCAATGTGCTTGTCGTGAATATCAACGCCCTGAGAACGGTAAACGTTGTGAACTTCTTCCACAATATTCACCTGAGCTGCGCGCGGACCAAGGATTCGCAAAATCTTCTTAGGATCCACAGAACCCTCAATCAGCTGCGTACCAACGTCAACATGCTCGCCATCCTTTACCAGCATTGGCGCACGACGCGTCACAGGGTAAACGATTGGCTCAACCGTAGTGTCGTCTGGAGTCAAAGTCACCTGACGACCATGGTCAGTATCCTCAACCTTCACAACGCCTGGGAACTCAGCGATTGGAGCCTCACCCTTAGGAGTACGAGCCTCGAAAAGCTCCGTAACACGAGGAAGACCCTGAGTAATATCAGAAGCCGAAGCGACGCCACCAGAGTGGAAGGAACGAAGCGTAAGCTGCGTACCAGGCTCACCAATGGACTGTGCTGCAACAATACCAACAGCCTCGCCAACATCCACGAGTCGGCTCGTAGCCAAGGACCATCCGTAGCACTTTGCGCAAACGCCGCGCTTAGATTCGCAAGTAAGCACAGAACGCGCCTTAACTTCCTCAACGCCGTGCGCAACCAAATCGCGCAAAACGTCCATAGAAAGCGCATCTCCGCACTTTGCCAAAACTGTAGTGCCGTCAGCAGGATCGAGCACGTCTGCAGCAAGCAAGCGCGAGTATGGACCGCCATCAGCAGCCTTAACAAGCGTCAAATTGCCGTTTTCGTCGCGATCAGCAATCTTCATCATAAGACCGCGCTTAGTGCCACAATCTTCTTCGCGAACGATTACTTCCTGCGAAACGTCCACAAGACGACGAGTCAAGTAGCCAGATTCTGCCGTACGAAGTGCGGTATCTGCCAGGCCCTTACGAGCGCCGTGCTGGGAGATGAAGTACTCCAACACAGACAAGCCGTCGCGGTAGTTTGACTTAACAGGTCGAGGAATAATCTCGCCCTTAGGGTTTGCCACGAGGCCTCGCATACCAGCAATCTGGCGAATCTGCATCCAGTTACCACGTGCGCCTGACTGAACCATGATGTTCACGTTGTTGTCGTCGTGGAAGTTTTCGCGCATTGCGTCTGCAACCTTGTCGGTGCATTCAGTCCACAAGTTAATCAACTCTTGACGACGTTCTTCGTCGGTAAGAAGACCCATATCGTACTGGGAGTTGATTTTTGCAGCCTGATCCTCGTAATCTTGCGCGATTTGTTCGCGATTTGGAGGAAGCACAATGTCGGAGAATGCCATCGTTACGCCAGACCAAGGAGCGCGAGTAAAGCCGAGATCCTTCAAAGCGTCGAGTGTTGCTGCAACTTGAGCTGTAGAATAGCGGGTTGCAATTTCGTCGACGATCTTAGAAAGTACGCCCTTTGGCACCTGCTCGTTTACGAACGGATAGTCGACTGGCAAAGTTCCGTTGAACAAAATGCGTCCGCAAGAAGTTGCAAACAGTACAGTTCCGTCCTTAAAACGCTCTTCGCGCACAACGTCCGGGCTGCCTGGCTCAGGGTCGACAACCTTAAGCTCAGCAGGCTCCCAATTCTTTGGCAATACGAAGTCTGCAGGAACTCGAATCAGCACCTTAGCTTGCATGTCAATCTCATGCTTGTCGAGAGCCATTTCAGCTTCAGCAAGCGAGGAGAAAATACGACCCTGACCCTTTGCTCCGTCAATTACGGTAGACAAGTAGTAAAGACCCAGAATCATATCCTGAGAAGGCATTGTAACGGTGTGACCGTCTGCTGGCTTCAAGATATTGTCGGAAGCCATCATCAAAGTGCGTGCTTCGGCTTGAGCTTCTGCAGAAAGCGGAAGATGCACTGCCATCTGGTCACCATCGAAGTCTGCGTTGAATGCTGCGCAGGCAAGTGGTGGCAGGTGGATTGCTTTACCTTCAACCAAAATTGGCTCAAATGCTTGAATACCCAAGCGGTGAAGTGTAGGTGCGCGGTTAAGAAGCACAGGATGCTCGGAAATAACTTCCTCCAAGACGCCCCAAACTTCGGAGTCGCCGCGGTCAACCAAACGCTTTGCGCTCTTCATATTCTGAGCAAAGCCCTGATCTACCAAACGCTTAATAACGAACGGCTTAAACAGCTCCAATGCCATTGGCTTTGGCAAACCGCACTGATGCATGCGAAGACTTGGACCAACGACGATTACGGAACGGCCGGAGTAATCAACACGCTTACCGAGCAAGTTCTGACGGAATCGACCTTGCTTACCCTTAAGCATGTCGGAAAGCGACTTTAATGGTCGGTTGGATGCGCCGGTTACTGGGCGTCCGCGGCGACCGTTGTCGAAGAGCGAATCGACTGCTTCCTGAAGCATGCGCTTTTCGTTATTAAGCATGATTTCAGGAGCGCCGAGCTCAATAAGTCGCTTCAAACGGTTGTTACGGTTGATTACGCGACGGTACAAATCGTTCAAATCGGAAGTTGCAAAACGACCACCATCGAGCTGAACCATTGGTCGCAAATCTGGTGGGATTACTGGAATTACGTCCAAAACCATAGCTTCTGGCTTGTTTCCAGTAGTCAAGAATGCGTTTACAACCTTCAGTCGCTTCAAAGCGCGAGCCTTGCGCTGACCGGTTCCGTTGTCGATTTCTGCGCGAAGCTCCTCTGCGGCAGACTTCAAATCGAAGTCCTGCAAACGCTTCTTAATAGCTTCAGCACCCATGCAGCCTTCGAAGTAGTCACCGTAGCGATCTTCCATCTCGCGCCACAAGTCAACGTCGCCTTCCATGTCTCCGGCACGCAAGCCCTTGAAGCGGTCGAACACGGCATTCAAACGCTGAATCTGCTCGTCGTAACGGGTGCGAATAGCAGACATTTCGCGTTCTGCACTAGCGCGCAGCTTAGATTTTGCAGCACCTTTGCTTTCGCCAGATTCTTCCAGCTCGTGCAAGTCTTCTTCAACTTTCTTTGCGCGCGCTTCAATTTCGTTATCGCGGCGCTTGCGAAGGTTGCCGATTTCGGTATCGAATTCGTCTTGCAAATCTGGAAGATCTTGATGACGCTGTTCTTCGTCGACTTTCGTAACCATGTAGGCTGCGAAGTAGATTACTTTTTCAAGATCCTTAGGTGCAATGTCGAGCAAGTAGCCCAAACGGCTTGGCACACCCTTGAAGAACCAAATGTGCGTTACCGGAGCTGCAAGCTCAATATGACCCATGCGTTCGCGGCGAACGCGGCTGCGGGTAACTTCCACGCCGCATCGCTCGCACACGATTCCCTTAAAGCGCACGCGCTTATACTTACCACACGCGCACTCCCAATCGCGAGTTGGACCGAAGATCTGCTCACCGAACAGACCGTCCTTCTCTGGCTTTAGGGTACGGTAATTAATGGTTTCTGGCTTCTTTACTTCGCCGTGGCTCCAGCTACGGATATCTTCGGCGGTGGCCAGTCCAATCCTCAGTTTGTCAAATGCGTTGACGTCCAGCACTCTTATCGTCCTGTCTCATGAAATTGTTTTCTAATGTTTCTTAATTTCTTAAAGTGTGTTCGTTACCGAATCACTGGTATTCAGGTTCAACAGCAATCTGATCTTCCTTGGCGGACGAATCTGGTCGAGCGCCAATATTGAAGCCAAGATCGTCGGAAGATGAAACTGGGTCGTCCTCTTCATCCTTCATGTCGATTGCAACGCCTTCAGCGTTCAACACTTCAACATTAAGGGAAAGCGACTGCATTTCCTTAAGCAACACCTTGAAGGATTCAGGAATGCCAGCTGGTGGCAGGTTATCGCCCTTGACGATAGCACCATACACGCGCACGCGACCGTCGACGTCATCAGACTTCGTAGTCATCATTTCGTGCAATGTGTAAGCAGCACCATAAGCCTCGAGCGCCCACACTTCCATTTCGCCGAAGCGCTGACCGCCGAACTGAGCCTTACCACCCAACGGCTGCTGGGTAATCATGGAGTAAGGACCAGTGGAACGTGCGTGAATCTTATCATCAACCAAGTGATGCAGCTTCAAAATGTACATGTAGCCCACAGAAATTGGCTTCGGGAATGGCTCACCAGTACGACCGTCGAATAAGGTTGCCTTACCGTCGGAGCCAACAAGCTTGTCACCATCGCGATTTGCGAGTGTTGTAGAAAGCAAGCCCTTCAAAGTTTCTGGGCGCACGCCGTCGAATACTGGTGTTGCAACTGGAGTGCATGGATCGCCATGCTCAGCACCTTGCGGCACGTACTTCTTCCAAGCTGCTTCCAAGTCTGGATCCAAGTTAATATCCCAGCCAGCGTGAGCAATCCAACCCAAGTGAAGCTCGAGCACCTGACCCAAGTTCATTCGAGAAGGCACACCCAACGGGTTAAGCATGATGTCAACTGGAGTACCATCAGCCAAGAATGGCATATCTTCTTCTGGCAAAATGCGGGAAATAACACCCTTGTTGCCGTGACGACCGGAAAGCTTATCGCCTTGCGTAATCTTACGATGCTGAGCAATGTAAACGCGAATCATTTGGTTCACGCCGTTTGGAAGCTCGTCACCGTCGTCTTCAGCGTCTTCACGAGTGATTTCCTTAACTGCAATCACAGTACCAGTCTCACCGTGTGGCACGCGCAAAGAAGTATCGCGCACTTCGCGGCTCTTTTCACCGAAGATTGCACGAAGCAAACGCTCTTCTGGAGTAAGCTCGGTTTCGCCCTTAGGAGTTACCTTACCAACCAAAATATCGCCGGCTTCGACTTCAGCGCCGATGCGAATAATGCCGCGCTCGTCAAGATTTGCAATCGCATCTTCACCAACGTTTGGCAAGTCACGAGTAATCTCTTCGGAACCAAGCTTGGTTTCACGAGCGTCGATTTCGTATTCTTCAATGTGAATAGAAGAAAGCGTATCATCTTGCACAAGACGCTGGGAAATAATCACAGCATCCTCGTAGTTGTAACCGTTCCAAGGCATGAATGCAACGAGCAAGTTCTTACCCAATGCAAGTTCGCCCTTTTCGGTTGCAGGACCGTCTGCCAAAACAGTACCAGCTTCAACACGCTCACCATCTTTAATAAGCGGCACTTGGTTGTAGCAAGTAGTCTGGTTAGAACGCTGGAACTTTGAAAGCTTGTAGCTGGACTGAGTTCCATCGTCGTTCATAACGCGAATAATATCTGCAGAAACGTAAGTTACTACGCCCGGCTTTTCAGCCAAGATTACGTCGCCAGAATCAACTGCTGCACGCCATTCAGAACCGGTACCAACAAGTGGTCGCTCCGACTTAATAAGCGGCACAGCCTGACGCTGCATGTTCGTACCCATCAATGCACGGTGACCTTCATCGTGCTCCAAGAATGGAATCAAGGAAGCACCAAGGGAAACCATCTGACGTGGGGAAACATCCATGTAATCTACAGTGCTTACAGGCACATCGACTGCTTCTTCTTCGTCCACGCGAGCAAGTGCTTGAGTGCCAACGAAGTTGCCGTTTTCGTCGAGTTCCTGGTTTGCTTGAGCAATAACGTGCTCGGCTTCGCGGTCTGCAGTCATGTATTCAACTTCGTTAGTTACGTGACCATTCACAACCTTGCGGTATGGGGTTTCGATGAAGCCGAATGGGTTGATGCGTCCGAAGGTTGCCAAAGAACCGATAAGACCGATGTTTGGACCTTCTGGGGATTCGATTGGGCACATACGTCCGAAGTGGGATGGGTGCACGTCTCGAACTTCCATAGAAGCGCGATCGCGAGAAAGACCACCAGGACCAAGTGCGGAAAGACGACGCTTGTTCGTAACTCCTGCCAAAGGATTGTTTTGATCCATAAACTGGCTGAGCTGGGAAGTTCCGAAGAATTCCTTAATAGTTGCGTTTACTGGACGAATGTTAATCAAGGACTGAGGAGTAATTGCCTCTGCATCCTGAGTTGTCATACGTTCGCGCACAACGCGCTCCATGCGGCTTAAGCCGGTACGAAGCTGATTCTGCACAAGCTCGCCAACCTGACGAATACGACGGTTGCCGAAATGATCGATATCGTCAACGTCAACGCGCAACTGCACGTCTTGACCGTCGCGCTTACCTGGGAAGGTTTTTTCGCCGGAATGCAACGTTACCAAGTACTTAATAGTTGCGATAATATCTTCGCGGTTCAAGCTACGATCGCTGTAATCTGCTTCAATGCCGAGCTTGCGGTTGATCTTATAGCGACCAACGCGAGCCAAATCGTAACGCTTTGTGTTGAAGTAGAAGGAATCGAGAAGGTTGCGACCAGCTTCTGGAGTTGCAGTATCTGCAGGGCGAATCTTACGGTACAAATCGGTAAGTGCATCGTCTTGCGTTTCGATAGGCTCTTTTGCGAGCGCATCCAAAACAAGTGGGTATCCTTGGAAAGCATCGGCAATTTCGTCTTTCGTCATGCCAATAGCCATAAGGAATACGATTGCAGACTGCTTACGCTTGCGGTCAACGCGAACGCCTAAAACGTCACGCTTGTCGATCTCAAATTCCAGCCATGCACCGCGGCTTGGAATAATCTTCGCACCGAAAACATCCTTGTCGGAAGTGCGATCCTGCGTGCGATCAAAATACACGCCTGGAGAGCGCACAAGCTGCGAAACAATTACTCTCTCGGTGCCGCCAATAATAAAAGTACCGTGTGGAGTTTGAAGTGGGAAATCACCCATGAAAACAGTTTGGCTCTTAATTTCACCAGTTTCGCCGTTTTCAAACTCAGCATTCACATAAAGTGGAGCAGAATAGGTGTAATCCTTTTCCTTGCACTCGAGCACAGTGTGGCGTGGCTCTTCAAAGTATGGATCAGAGAATGTGAGACTCATTGTCTCAGCAAAGTTCTCAATTGGGGAAATCTCCTGGAAGACTTCATCGAGACCAGAAACATGAGGCACGGTGTGAGTTCCGTTTGCTTCATCTTCTGCAACGCGCTTCTTCCAGCGTTCAGAGCCGATCAACCAATCAAAGCTGTCGGTTTGCACGCCGAGGAGGTATGGCACATCAATAGGCTCACAAATGGAGCCAAAATTCACACGATCTGACGCTTTATGCAACTTAATATCATGTTCGTCAGCACGTGCGATGACTTTCGTGGTGCTCGTCATAGCTTGTTCAGCAGCCAATGGACGTTCCTTTATCACTCGCTAGTTAACTATTTAATCTTTGAAAAACTAAAGAAAATCGCGGCAAACGAAACTGCCAAATAAGCAAGTTGCGATGCGCGGGCGCCTTCTTCGGTTCCATGAGCATGCCCACTATATGACACACCTTACACAGAATCTCTACTTTACCAAAAACTAAAGACTTTTCGCCGCTATCACCACGCCAATAAAAACCGACAATAAACGCCGGAAAAGTTGCGCGCGTTTGGAGCGATACGCAACCCCAAACCCTCCAAACGCGAGAAAACTACACGGAAAATGTTTCCCAAAACAATAAAACATAATGTGCAAGTTGCGAGTAAACTAAATACGTTACGATTACGAAGTTACGTAAAGATACTTAAAAAGCTAAGGAATAGCATGAATAACAGCGAGAATACGCAAGAAGCCGCAGCCAAAACCGAAAAGCAAACAGAAGCACACAAAGCAGCAGCAAGCCGCGTAGAGCAAATGTACGAGTACGGCTACCGCAAATCAAATTATGGCCCAGACGAGCTTGTAACCGACGCTCACGGAAATCCAATTAGCGTTATGGACGCAATGCTCAGCGCCGACGACGCAGCGCGCGCAGAAACGCACACTCCTCACCTTTGCTTCTACTCCCCTCGTATTCCAGGAAATACAGGTTCCGCAATTCGACTTTGCGCTGTAACTGGCACTATTTTGCACTTGGTTGAGCCGCTTGGTTTTAATTTGCACGATACTAAATTACGTCGCGCAGGCTTGGATTATCACGATATGGCTCACGTTGTTTTGCACCCAAATTTTGAGAATTTAGTTGAGTCAATGCCAAATTCGCGAATTATTGCGTTTACTGCGAATGCTACGAAACTTTACACTGAAATTGAATATAAGCCGAACGATATTCTGCTTTTTGGACCAGAACCAGGAGATATTCCTGATCCAATGGATGTTATGGCAGGCCCGCACGTGGCAGAGCAGGTGCGTCTTCCTATGCGCCCGTCACTTCGTAGTTTGAATCTTACAAATTGCGCTTCTATTGCAGTGTATGAAGCATGGAGGCAACTCGGTTTTACAGGCGGAAAGTAATCACAAAAGTATACGACGTTTACATAATTAAGCATGCAACAAGATTCACAATCTCTCCCCGAAGAACATCTCACCGAAGAAACTTCTCAGTCATTGCGCGAATTGGCAACACTTACGCGCGATAATGTTGCACTTTTTTGGCATAGTTGTGCACGCGATTTGCCTTGGAGGTTTGGGCACACTACCCCTTGGGGTGTGCTTGTGTGTGAAGTAATGAGCCAGCAAACGCAAATGAGCCGTGTTGTACCCTATTGGCTCACTTGGATGCAAACTTGGCCAGATGCACAATCACTAGCTCACGCTACGAGTGCTGAAATTATTACAGCTTGGGGTCGCCTCGGCTACCCTCGACGCGCGTTACGTTTACAATCTTGTGCTCAAGTTGTAGCAACAAGATATCGCAATAAGCTGCCATGCACCTATGAAGAACTTATTGCCTTGCCAGGTGTAGGCGATTACACAGCAAGTGCAATACTCAGCTTTGCTTATGGCAAGCACATTGCGGTGATTGATACAAATATTCGCCGCGTACTTATGCGCGCTTTTACTGGAACTGAATCGCATGGTGGCAGCACAACGCAATCTGACCGCGAGCTTGCTGCCGCAGTATTGCCAGAAGATAACCATGTTACTGCTGCCACTGCTAACGCTACTAACACCACCAACACTACCTGCACTTCATCCGTTTGGAATCAGGCAATTATGGAAATTGGTGCTACCATTTGCACAGCACGATCTCCGCAATGCACTGCATGTCCTTTGCAAACATGGTGCCGTTTCAAAGCTGCTGGATTTCCAGGTCTTGGCCGCCATACCCGCCCCCAGCAGCATTTTGCCGGCACTAATCGGCAAGTGCGCGGCATTATTTTGCAGGCATTGCGTGAAGCACATAAAAAACAGCAGGTATTGCAACGTTGCGAGATCAACAATTTATGGTCGAATCAAACACAACTTGGCGAATGCATTGCTTCGCTCGATCATGACAGTCTTATCACTATATTGCCAGATGGCACTTTAGCATTACCTTAAGTAACTAACTCATTACGCTGCTTTTGTAACTCTTTAATTAACAGCTTAATTACTTTGTATGAGAGTCTACCTTGTGTAGTGAGTACAGTTCATCTCATCGACTTATGTATTACAATGGTAAATATGTCAATGCCAACTACGTCACCACGTGAGCCGCATCGCAATGCGAGCGCAGCATCGGTTCGCAACCCGATGCGCAAACCCGTGCGTAAGACCGTACGTAACATGAGCGCAGCAAAACGAAGAATGTATCGTCGTCGCAGAATTGTTGTCGGTATTGCTTTGTTGCTTTTGATTATGTTGGCAATATTTTGTGTTATTAGCTTGAGCAAGGGTATTGCCGCTATTAGTAAAGCGATTGCTGGTCATGAAGTTACCATTGTTCGTCATTCAGTGCCAGACCCCCGTCCTGTTGGATTAACACCTCATTGCACTGATAAAGATATTCGTCTTGAGCTTTCTACTAAGTCACAAACTGTTCCTATGGGCGGTAGTGTTGAGTTGACAGAACGATTTGTGCACGAAGGAAACTCTTCTTGCCTTATTGACGCATCGGATATGAATGCTGTTCTAACTATTAATAGTAGTGAAGAAGTTACGCAAGGTAAGCAAGAAACTAAAGATAATAAAAAGAAAGATAATAAAGACAACAAAGACTTTAAAGACGCAAGTAAGAGCGTTGACTACTTATCACATGCAGTATGGCGTTCTGATAGTTGTGACACTGCATTAAAGCCGCTGCTTATGGCGAAGGGTGATCATTTCGAAAAGAAAATCACTTGGAATACCAATACTACCGTCGGAAAAGGCTGTGTTGCAGATGACGATTTACCGAAGGTGGATCGCGGCACATACGTTGCGCGGCTTGAGCATAAGCGCGTGCCAGGGCTTCACAGCGAGCCAGTGATCATTAATGTGCAGTAGGATTTATGCGTGCGACGACCTGCCGAAGCGCTGCGCTCGTTTTTGTGGACTTATGTGGGGTGTAAGTCCCCAATTGCGCGCATGTTCTCCGGCATTTGCGCTGACGACTGCACCAGTAACGAAAAAACGGTGACGCTCGCGCGGGTAACGCGCTCGCTACGAAACTCGCGTTGGAAGTCCCCCGGACTTCCAACTTAAGCGAGTTTCCGCTTTGAAGGAGCTTGAAATCCTGTGATTTCAAGCTCGGTCAAAGCGCACGCTAATTCTTGAAGCTGTGTACTGGAGCAGGAATACGTCCACCGCGAGTTACGAAAGCTTCGCAGCTTGTTTGGTTTACTGGCATAATCGGCGCATATCCCATTAATCCGCCGAAGTTCGCCATTTCGCCTACACCTTTTCCAATTACTGGAATAATTCGCACAGCGGTAGTTTTTTGATTAATCATGCCGATTGCAGATTCATCCGCAATCATGCCAGAAATCGTTGCAGCGGAAGTGTTTCCAGGAATTGCAATCATGTCAAGACCGACTGAGCAAACGCAAGTCATTGCTTCAAGCTTTTCAATAGTCAAGCAGCCAGACTTCGCAGCAGCAATCATATTTGCATCTTCCGAAACGGGTATAAACGCTCCAGAAAGACCGCCAACATAGCTACTTGCCATAATGCCGCCCTTCTTAACTTGATCGTTCAGCATAGCGAGCGCTGCAGTTGTGCCGGGAGCACCAACCTGATCCAAACCGATTTTCTCAAGCACTTCGCCAACAGAATCGCCAACTGCAGGAGTTGGAGCAAGCGACAAGTCTATAATTCCAAACGGCACACCAAGCCTGCGAGAAGCCTCTTGCGCAACCAACTGACCTACGCGAGTAATTTTAAACGCAGTGCGTTTAATAGTTTCGCACAGAAAAGCAAAGTCTTTTCCTCTAGCAGCATCGAGTGCACTCGAAACAACGCCAGGACCAGACACGCCAACATTGATCACAGCATCGCCTTCAGTTACACCATGGAAGCCGCCTGCCATGAACGGATTGTCGTCCGGAGCATTGCAAAAAGCCACGAATTTAACGCAACCGTAAGAATCGTTTCCAGCTGTAGCTTCAGCAATCTTTTTAATCGTACGTCCGAGCAGCTCTACGCAATCCATGTCTATACCGGTTCGTGTTGAGCCAACATTCACAGACGAGCACACAATTTCCGTCTCGCTTAAGGCTTGCGGAAGCGACTCAATAAGCATGCGGTCTGCTGCAGTCATCGACTTTGCAGGAAGCGCAGAATACCCACCAATTAAATCAACTCCAACAGTGTGTGCTGCTCTGTCTAATGCGTGCGCAATTTGCACAAAATCTTCAGACTTTTTACAAGATGACGCTCCAACAAGCGAAATCGGAGTTACAGTAATTCGCTTGTTTACAATTGGAATTCCGTAGTCGCGCGAAATATCGTTACCGGTTTTTACTAAATCTTTCGCAAGACGTGTGATTTTTGCTTCAACTTTACAACAAACGTCCTGCACGTTTTCGCAAGCGCAATCTAGTAGGTTGATTCCCATGGTGATTGTGCGAACGTCGAGCTGTTCTTGCTCAATCATCGAATTAGTTTCGCTTACTTCCATCAGGTTGAGCATTATGCACTTCCTTACGTTTACTTAGATTGCTGCGGATTTTAGATTCTGTGCATTGCAGTGAAAATATTGCTACGCTGGCAGCGAATACGCACGCCAATTTCGTCTCCTAGCGTTTCTAATCCTGCAGCAAAATTGCCAAATTCGCAATCAACAGTAGACACGTCAACAATCATCATCATGTTGAAGAATCCGTCGACAATTGTTTGAGAAATATTCAAAATATTTACATTATGCTCGGCAGCATGTGAAGTAACTTTTGCAATAATACCAACGGTATCGCAGCCGACAACGGTAATAATCGCCCTGAAAGCATCAGATTGCAACGCTTCTTGCGATTCATTATTCTCTGCAACTGCTGTTGTGTTATTGGCGACCATATTTGCCTCCTGCCGTTTTGAACCCGCATGTTAATGCATAAAGTTTATGCATTAACGCAAATTATGCGGTTATTTGTTTCAATTTTACACATCATACGTTTTTATGCGCTTTATGCGCTTTTATACATTTTTTATGCGTAAATATTATGCTGCTTCATATCTTCCGGAAGTGCATTGCGAAGCGACACAAGCGATCCAGAGCGGAACACGGAACGAATGCCAGCAGCAAGAAGCGGCGCAATCGAAAGAACCGTCATATTATCAAGACGCTTCTCTTCAGGCACAGGAACTGTATCCGTCACAATAATCTCGCGAACTCCAGCAGCTTTCAAACGCTCAACAGCAGGTCCAGAAAGCAAAGCATGCGTTGCAACCAAAGTAACAGATTTTGCTCCAGCCTCACGCAAAGTACGTACAGCTTCGCAAATAGTGCCAGCAGTATCGATCATATCGTCTACAACAATGCAATCGCGTCCTTTAATCTCACCAATGATGCCGTGAGCTTCAGCATGGTTAGGGCGCGTAATATCGCGCGTTTTATGAATAAAAGCAAGAGGTAAATCTCCGAGTTTTGCAGCCCATTGCTCAGAGACTTTGATGCGACCAGCATCAGGAGACACAATAGTTGCATTATCGAGCTTCATAGAGTTTCGCACATAATCAATAAGCACAGGCATCGCAGTCAAATGGTCAACAGGCCCGTCAAAGAAACCCTGCTCCTGAGTTGCGTGCATGTCAACAGTCAAAATGCGCGTGGCACCAGCAGCGCGGAATAAGTCAAACATGAGTCGAGCAGTAATAGGCTCACGTCCCTGATGCTTCTTATCTTGGCGAGAATATCCAAAGAACGGTGCAACCACGTTAATACTGCGAGCAGATGCGCGTCGCAAAGAATCGACCATAAGCAGCTGTTCCATAATCCAATTGTTAATAGGATTCGTGTGTGCCTGAAGCACAAACACATCCGAACCACGAACAGGCTGAGTAAAGCGCACATACATTTCGCCATTCGCAAAATCGTAGGCAGTAGTCTCAAGCACATCAATACCAAGATACTGTGCAGTCTCATTAGCAAGTTCTGGGTATGCGCGACCCGTAACTAACATCATCTGCTTTTTTGGATTGCCTTCAAGAATTGTTGACATAATTGCCTTCCCGTTTGCAAACTGGTGTTGCGCGACATAGTCGCTTTCTATTTTAGCAGCTTGTGCGCCTCGTACGACACAACAAGCGTTTTATTTTAGCGCGTTACTTTAAAATCATTAAGAACTACGCTTGCAAAGCAAAATCATCATTACGAAAATAAGCCCGAATCCCACAAAATCTGCCCATGAAAAAACAGCTCCAGTAAACATAACAGCAGTAATTGCAGCAGTAACAGGCTCGCTAGCTCCAAGCAAAGTGCCACGAACAGAGCCTACTCGCATAATGCCCTCTAAGAACAGCCAATATGCTCCAAAAGTTCCAGCAATAACAGTAAAAGTAAAAAGCAGCATAGCGCGCAAATCTAATGCAGGCATCGTTTCCCACGGTCGCACAAACGGGAGCATAATACAACCAGAAATAATAAACGTAATGCCATTAACAGTCAGATTTCCCCATTTTGCAATCAATTTCACAGGCATAATAGCAAGCGCCGCTGTAGACGCAGCATCTGCAAGACCCCAAAGCAAACCCATAACAGGCAAAGACAGTGAAGAAAGATTACCACCTGTAGCCATTAAAGCAGTTCCTGCAAAAGCTAGCACAACTCCAATAGTTTCGCGCATAGTTGGCACGCGGCGCGTGTGCAAGCATGCGTAAACCAGCACGAACAGAAGATTAAGGCTCTGAAGCACAGTTGCAGTGCCGGAATTAGTCCAGTCGATTGTGCACAAGTACGAAACTTGCGTAAGAAGCACGCAAACTACGCCTGTAACCGCCATCGAAATCCACGTGCGACCAGTTTTCACAGCACCACTTAACTGCTTAGGAGTGCAAGCTGCAGCAGTAATGACAAATAACATGCCAGCAGCAATTTGACGAACGCAAGCGATTTGCAAAGGAGATACGCGATACGTCGACATGAGGATTTTCGAAACTGTTGCGTTTGCACCCCAAAATGCGCCACCTAAAAGAGTTAAAAATATTCCTACAAGAATAGCGTTTGTAGAATGATTTAACGCTGGATTAGGTTTATTTGGAGTACCTTCGATTGCTTTTGTTGCAGATTTTGATGTGTCAAAAGTCTTTGAACCTGTTGATTGCAATTTTGAAGATTGTTGCTTTTTTGTTGAAGAGGAATCAATATTTGATGAATCCAAATCATGCGCACTGCTACGCCAAGAAAACTTAACCATTATTAGATTCACCTCGCATCCCCAAAACAAGCAAACATGCAGTAATTATTGCACATCTACTCAACTAATTTGCTGGTAAACAACACTTTAGAAAAACATACTCTACTTGCACACACGAAAGAAATGTATAGTATTAAAAAATTACAATTCAAAACGCGCGCATTAAACAATAAAATCAACGAAATAAACCAAAATAACAACGTGACTTAAGCCATAAACCAACGCACTAGTCATATGAAGGCGGAAACATGCACAACTACGCATCAAACAGTAATATTTTTCAACCACACCACATTTTAGTTACTGGCGGCGCAGGCTTTATTGGATCTAATTTTGTGCATTACATAGCTAAATATCATGTAACGGTTGCTGTTACGGTACTTGATTTGCTTACTTACGCTGGGAATATGGCAAATCTTTACGACTTACCTCAAGATTTTGCAAACAACCGATACGCTTTTATTCGCGGAGATATTCGAGACGAAAATATAGTTGATCAGCTATTAGATCCGCATAATCCAATTAAAACTGCAGAAGGAACAACACTTCCTGCTATAGACGCAATCGTAAATTTTGCTGCAGAATCACACAACGATAATGCAATCGAGTTTTCTGACCCGTTTATAAGCACAAATATTTTAGGAACGCATACACTCATTAAATTCGCACACAAATATAATATTCGCTTCCATCAAGTAAGCACCGATGAAATTTACGGAGATTTTCCTATTGACAGCGTGCTTAAATTCGACGAGTCAAGCCCATATTGTCCATCTAGTCCATATTCTGCAAGCAAAGCTGCAGGCGATCTCTTGGTAAAAGCATGGTGTAGAACTTACGGTTTGCGCGCAACTATTTCGAATAGCAGCAATAATTACGGGCCACGACAGCATATTGAAAAGTTTATTCCTCGCCAAATTACAAATATTATGTGCAATATGCCAGCAAAATTGTACGGCGTAGGAGATTCGATACGCGATTGGATTCACGTTGAAGATAATTGCGACGCAATATGGCATGTTCTAACGCGTGGAACAATCGGTGAAACATATAATATTGGCGCTAACTGTGAAGTTAACAACATAAATATTTTGCGGATTTTGATGCAACTCATGGGCGTGCCAGAATCAAATATAACGTATGTAAATCCCAGAATAGGCGAGGATAGGCGTTACGCACTAGATACTACGAAAATTCGAACACAATTAAAATGGGAGCCTAAGCACGATAATTTGAAGCAAGAATTGCAAGAAACAATATCGTGGTACGACTCTCACACTGATTTATGGAAGCCTATTAAAGCGCAAGTCGAGCAGCATTACGCTGAATTAGGGCACTGAATTTGCGTGACGAAATTGCGCTCGACGACCTGCATGAGTGATTAGAGCGTAACATGCGCGACGTCGGGTAAGCGGCAATCGGGTTTTCGGCATGAAAAAAGGGCTTCTAGCGATTGGCTAGAAACCCTAGGCGCGGAGAATACGAGATTCGAACTCGTGAGGCTGTTACACCAACACGCTTTCCAAGCGTGCGCCATAGACCACTAGGCGAATTCTCCAAACTGCTAACTTAGCAATCAAACTGCTTGCCAAGCAAACAACTTAAATAGAATACCACGAATCGCGGATATTGCAAACTCGCGCGCGCCGAGGCGACTAACCACGACCAAATCCCCGACAAATGTTCCATAAATCGGCTGAAGCAGCTACAAATGCCGGAAAATCTCCGGCAAATGTTCCTGTAGCTTTGCAGTAATGCTTCTGCGAACGGTGATTACTTGTTGATTAGTGAACTTTAACATTAATGCTCTGCAGACGCTGAGTATTTATTGTTTAAAGAACACTAGCGTCATTGCTGCTGCACACGCCACACCAGACGCACCTACCACACCAAAAAACACTAGCGGCTTTATTAGCAGTGAGGGGTGGGTGTTGCTTGGCCGAGCAATATAAAAGCGGAACGATAGTAATAATCTCGTTGACGAATACTATTTCTGCAGAAAAAGTAAGTAAAAACTAAACTTAACTACGCAACCGCTAAGTCCAAATAAGGTATAAGAGCGGAGCGCTGCGAGACAAGCAACCCCACCACTCGCAACCCTACAAAGAAATCCGCCAGCCAAACGCCAGCCAAAACTCGCGCCACAGCTAAAAAATCCCCGGCAAATGTTTGCTGCGACGAAAGTTGAGACTACTTAAGCAGCGGCGCTACTTGAGATTCGTAAGCGCGCAAAGCCATGTCGATTACGTTGTGCATGTCGTAATAGCTGTAAGTTCCCAAGCGACCGCCGAAAACTGTGCGAGGCTCAGCCGCAGCAAGCTCCGCATAGCGCGCGTACAAGGCTTTATCTGCATCAGTATTCACAGGATAGTAAGGCTCATCGTCGCGAGTTGCAGCGCGAGAATACTCCTGCCACACTACAGTTTCCCCAGCTTTCACGCTTTTGCCCGGCACGAAAGTTGCGCAATCGTCAGCATCGCCACTAGCCTCTCCGCCAACTTCCTCGCGCTCTGGATTAAAGTTCTTAAACTCAATCGCGCGCGTAAACGGCACATCAGCATCCGAATAGTTCATAACTGGGCAGCCAAAGTGGTCGCTCTCCTCGTAACGCACTTCCTTAAAGTCCACAGTGCGCCACTTCAACTCGCCGAGCGCATAGTCAAAATACCTATCAACCGGACCGGTATAAACAACCGGCACTCCAGCCTCCGCCAACGCGCGCTTATTAAACGGCTGCGACTCGTCGAAAAAGTCTACACCAAGCGAAACGTGAATACGCGGATCGTCAATCATGCGCTGCATCCAAGCTGTGTAGCCGTCCGTTGGCAAGCCTTCCCAAGTGTCTTTAAAATAGCGATTATTGTAGTTAAATCGCACAGGCAAGCGTTTAATAATTCCAGCAGGAAGCTCGGAAGGATCCGTCTGCCACTGCTTTGCCGTGTAGTTTTTAATAAACGCTTCATAAAGCGGACGACCAATTAAGCTAATGCCCTTATCGTTCAAATTTTGCGGATCTTTGCCAGCCAACTCCCCCGCTTGGCTTGCAATCAAAGCCTTTGCTTCCTCTGGCGTGTAGTGCGCGTGGAAGAACTGATTAATTGTACCCAAGTTAATTGGCAGCGGATACACTTCGCCGTCATGCGTTGCGTACACGCGATGCACGTAGTTAGTAAACGACGTAAAACGGTTCACATAATCCCACACGCGCTTGTTGCTTGTGTGGAAAAGATGCGCTCCGTACTTGTGAATTTCGATTCCTGTGCGCTCGTCAAAATACGAGTAAGCGTTTCCACCGATATGATTTCGAACGTCAATAATTTCAACGCGAGCACCCGTATGCTCCACTGCTTGCTGAGCTACAGTTAAGCCAAACAAGCCCGCTCCAACAACTACTAAATCTGGGTAAGTTGCTGATTTTGCTTTTTCGTACATTTTATTCCTTTATAAGATACGTCTATTTTGAAATTATGCTTTATATATTCCCGTTATTAAGCTATTCCAATCATTAACATATTCCAGTCATTAACCTAGCACTTCGCTTGTTGCGCTACTTACTTTTAGGAAAATCAACTTTTGGATTAAATCTAATCGCTTTTAACATTTGACCAATCATTTTGCGGCGCAACTTTCTCTCAACATGCCCTCTTCGCATTTGACGAACTACATTTGCGCAGAAAAGCAAGTATTTTGCTTTACCTTCGTGATGCAAACGGTAAGATGCTTGATTACGCACGCCGTATGCGAATTTCCAAGCATTCTTTTTGTCAATCATTGTAAAGTTCACACCCTTGTTTGCTCCCATATCATGCATAATTACACTATCGAGAACCTGCACGCCCGGGCATACACGCGTAATACGAAGCGTATATTCAGCATCATCGAACCAAATAAAGTATTCTTTAAATGGCAATCCGTACTTTTCTATAACCCAACGAGGAATAAGCACCGACACAAACGAACAGCTTGTAACCATAACGAGATTGTTAAATCCTTTAGCAATAAGCCTTCCCCAATCCCACGTTGGTACTGGATTGTTCATTTCACATATTGATCCATCAACAAACTTAACCATTGAGCAAGCATACGGAACATCCGCACCAAGCTCACCTACGGCAGCATTAAATCCATCTAGAAGCTTTTCCAAAGCTTGTGGCTGAGGGTAGCCATCGTCGTCAAAAATCCACACGAAATCTGCGCCAAGCTCGTAGCCTTTACGCATACCAGCACTAAAGCCACCTGCACCGCCAACGTTTTCTGGCAAATTTACAACAGTAAGATTTACTCGATTCCCCAAATGACCATTCGCAAAATCGCGAGTGTACTCTTGCAAATATTTATCTGTGCCATCAGTTGAAGCATTGTTAACAATGATTAGTTGATTTGGAAGTCGCGTTTGAGATTCTAACGAAGCCAATACGGTTTTTAGTTTCTCTAACCTGTTAAAAGTTACTACAACAGCCGCAACATTAACGCTATCTTTTGATTTATTAGCATTCACTACTTGAGCATTTGACATTATTTGCTCCATTCTTCAAATAACTTAGTAAATAACGTTTCTGCAGATTCGAGTTTTGCGAAATTGCGCAATTTTTCAACTTCTTCTTTTAACAATAATGAACGATATGAATCATTCTCCATAATATTAAACAATTCCTTTACAGACGCTTTAACAAAACTAGAAGTCATTCTTGGCAATAACGCACTTTTTGCTATAACAGTTTTTTGCGATCCAACATCCGATGAAATTACTGGAACTCCATTAGAAAGTGCTTCAATAGTTGTAAGCGTAATACCCTCGTTTACAGAGCTAATAAGTAGCACGTCCGCATCATCATACGTTTTTTGAGCTGGAATTTTCATAGATCTGCGCTCAATAACGTTTTCAAGACCATACCTAGATATAAGTTCTGAAACAAATGTGTCTAATTCGCCATCTCCATGCAAAATAAAGTGGAATTTCCCTGGATATTTTTTGTTTAAAGCTTTTGCAACAAGAACAAACGCTTCTGGACGTTTTTGTCTTGCAATCCTTCCAACAAAAGCAACATTCAGAACATTTTTATTTTTTCTCGGCGATACGCAATCGTTTCCAATTCCAGCAGTAAGACCAATAAGTGGAGCGTCAACAATCTTGGAAGATTCAATACCATGCACATCATGCAACCAATTTTCAAGTTGTGGAGAAATAACATGGTGCAAATCAATCCACTTATCGTGTGTTACAGCTTCATGCGGATATCCTCCACAATTTATGTATTCAACAATATGCAGCGAATCAATAATATGTGTTTCTGGGAAGAATTGTTTAACCCACCAGATATGGTCGTAAAGCCATTGGCAATGGTGTATTGCTATTGCTTTAATGTCAAATTGCTCAAACAAAGATCTTAAAAGTGGAACATCCGCCCAATATTCTCTAATTGGTGGAGTAAGTGGTAATACAAGAGCATCATCACAGAAATCTTTCGTAATCCACGGCTGGTGACCGTCTCTATCTGTGATAACAATTGGCACAAAACCAGCTTTTTTGGCAAGTTTTATTGTTTCTACAGCCCATCTTTCTGCACCACCAGCTTGCAGCCAATGCAAACCTATAATAATAGCTTTTTTAGCTCCTTCAACTCTTTTAGCAGGAGAAACACAGTCCAATCTAGCATCTTTTATATTTGATAAATCCCAATTTTCTTGTTTTGCAATTTCTCTTTGGTGAGCATTTGCAACATAATCAAACTTCTTTTTATTCCAAGGACAATACGCTTCAACAAGTTTCTTCGAATCACACTCGCGTTTTTTGCGCATTACTTCCCTAACAACATCAAACTTAGAAGGGGCGTGTAATTCACACTCTTTGTAAATGTGCTGCTTTAACGTATCAGAAGCCCAGTGAGACATCACATCATCGTCGGTTGCATCATCTGGTGTCAGCAACAAATACCTAACGCCATTATCTTTAAACAGTTTGCCTTCATTCCAAAATTCTTTTGTGTATTCGCTATTAGTTTTAACAGTTGATTGTGCACTAAAAGTTGCGATTGGTTTTAATCCTTCGTTTTTTGTACAAGCACCGTCAAAAACTGAAAAATCAGCCAATCGCGGATACTGCCATTTTTGACCCATGTAAACTTGATATTGCAAAGTTCTAGACGGTGCAGTTAATGAATGATAGTTTATAGCGCCCACAATAAGCCTGCGTTGACGCTCGCTTAAAGAGTCTATATAAGCTTTTGCATTAACATCTAGATTAAAGAAATTCATTACTAAAACACCCTTATTTTTAGCCTTTAGCACATATAAAACCAGCAATAAATAAAGCTAGCATTTATAATGCTTTAAGCAAGTAAAAGTCATTGCATTGTCATTTAAGAGCGCATACTCACGGTTTCGACTATCTCTTACAGCAAACATGCATGAATTACTGTCGTTAGTAAACGCAACCATATCTGTTAATTCAGGATCAGTTTTGCTTCTAGTACGAAGAGAGGCAACAAGCTTAAATTCGCCATTATTTAAGATTTTAAGAGGCACTTCAAATTCAACTTTTTGTCTTCCTGTTCCTTCGAGCTCAATTTTATCTGCTCCAGAATCATACGTGATTCCTCCACGTTTTATGTCGTGCATTGCTACAGCTATAAAATATTTTCCAGGCTCATTGAATTCATATTCAATAGCAAAACGGAATTTTCCTTTACAATTAAGCAACTGCTTACTCAAAGGAACAATGCGCATAAATGGCACTCGCTCATTCAAGCCAACAGCATAACTATCTTCACTTTCTCCGCCATTTTGGCTAGAAAGATTTTCTAGAGTATAACGATTTGCAACATCGTCTTTATCTCCGTTAACAATCACTTCGCCATTCTTAATAAGAATAGCTTTATTGCAATAACGCTTTACTGCGTTCATATCGTGCGTAACGAGAATAACTGTTTTACTTACGTCTTTTTTAACCTTTGCAAAATATTCATCGCATTTTCTTTGAAAAGCTTCATCTCCAACTGCAAGAACTTCATCAAGTACTAGAATATCTCCCTGAGCTTGAATTGCAACTGAAAATGCAAGACGCACTTGCATACCAGAAGAGTAGTTTTTAAGTTTTTGATCCATAAACTCTTCAAGTTCTGCAAAATGCACTATATCGTCATACATGTTTTCAATTTGCGAGCGCGTAAAACCTAATAGTGCTCCATTTAAAAACACGTTTTCGCGACCGGTTAGTTCTGGGTTGAAGCCTACGCCAAGCTCAATGAATGGCACGAGTTTTCCGTTGACGTGTATGCGTCCGGAGTCTGGTACGTAGATTCCAGAGATGAGTTTAAGTAGGGTTGATTTGCCGCTTCCGTTGCGTCCTACGATGCCGAAGAAGTCGCCTTTGCGTACTTCAAAGTTGATATCACGCAGAACGTGCTGTTCTTTGTAGCCTTTGATACCACGCGTCCAATTAATAAACGCCTGTTTCAAACCGCTTGCTTGCTCAGTTGGTAGCTTAAAGTATTTGCCTACGTGTTCTACTGAAAGTACGACTGGTTGCAACTCTTCTTTTTCAGTATTTGTCAACTCAATCTCGCTCATTACATCACCTCAGCAAACTTACGATTGCACTTGCGGAACACTGCGACGCCGAGCACACACAAGATTACGGTTAATACTACCGGAACCATCATCAGCAAAGGAGACCCTACTAAATTCCACACAGTAGGCTGAGTAAGAGGTGCTACAAGATTGTGGCGCAAATCTTGAATACATTGTGCAATAGGGTTAAGTAACTGCACTTTTGCAATAACCGTTCCCCATCTTCCTAAAGAATTATTACCAATCACCATGCTTAGAGGGTAAATGATTGGCATTGCGTAAAACAGTACTTGTTGCGCCACGTCCCACAAGTGCGCAATGTCGCGAAAATACACGTACATAGTTGCTAGCAGCAGCGTTACGCCTAATGCTAATGCGTACAACTGTATACAATTCAAAGGAACTAATAGCACCCACCACGTAAATTGCACGCCTGAGCAGATGGCGAAAATGATTACTACCACAAGATTTATTGCAAAACTGATTAACGCGCCAACAGTTGCCGAAACCACCACAATATAGTTAGGAAAATGGATTTTACGCAGCAAATCTCCACGGTCTACCACCGCACGTAAACCAATCGAAGTAGCCTCGCCAAAGAACTGCCATGCGCTAATGCCAAGCAAAAGCACAACTGGATAGGTGGGCGTGCCATCCGACATTCGCAAAAACTTTGCAAACACTGCATACATTACGCAAAACAGCATAAGCGGTCGTAAAACCGACCACGCAACTCCCAAGAAAGACCCTTGGTAGCGCAATTTGAAATCAGTTTTCACCAGCTCTTTAAGAACCACCCACGAATAGTGGTATCTTGCGCGCAACTTATCTACAATGTTTTTCACAAGATATATAGTTTACCAGTTACTTACTCCATTTTGGATTGCGAATCCGTTTTGTGCACAGAACATACGCAATTGGCGACATGCTCCAAAGTTAGCGCAATTCGGTTGGAAATTGGTTTGATAACGAGATCTATTACAACTGCAACAACTGAAAGTGCTGCGTACGTACAAATTAAAGTAATTGCGTAAAGTAGCACTATGAGTGCGCTTGAGGAAGTTGTAGGAAGCATCCACGCCACGAACGTCCACAACGCTATGAAAATAAACATGTGCTCGTGAAGAAGGTACACTCCGAAAGTTGCTTTGGAAACGCGCAAAATTACAGTTCTTGCTAGTCCTTTAATTCGCAGCATATTTATTCGGTGTACGAGAATGAAAATACACATTGCAATAATCATTGGCAGTATTCCAATGCCGCCGTGGACCTGCTGATCCCACGTAAGAACTCGCACAAACTTATTCCCGGACGAAGCAACATAGTCGAAAGCGAGCATAAGAACAGTAGATATTGCTACGCACGCACAAAGTCGCTTCGTAGTAAGTTTTTTTATTCCGCTACCGTACTGCGCAATAAAAGCTCCGGCTAAATATCCAAAAATTGCGTAAATAATATCGTTCCAAGTATAATTTTTGCCAAAATATAGCGGAATAAGTGAGATTGACGCAAGAAGTACCAGCAGCATAGCATGATTGCGCTGAGTCATGTGACTTATAAGAATGTTGATAAAAGGCATGAACATGAGCATGATTAAGTACGCGCTCATGAACCAATAGCTTCGGTAAGTAAATGGCGTCACATTCCATAACAGCGTGTAGACAAGTTCTTTTCCGTGAAGTAAGTTGCTCAAATTTTCCGGAAGTAAGCCAAAGCAGTCTGCTACGAAGGTTACTGCCAGCACGATAATGCAGTAGAAGAACATTTGCGCCCACGCTGCAAAAACGCGTCGGTAGCGGAAGGTTTTGCGACATAAAAAGTAGCCGGAAATAATAAAGAAGGTTGAGACACCAACTTGACCGTATTGTACGACTAAGAATTTAAGTGCTGAACGCAAGCCTGGAGCCGGCAAAAGTTCCATATTGAAACTGTGCTCGCGAATGTTCAAATGTATGATCATGTGGCAGGCCACAATCATAAGCATTGCAATAATTCGCAAGACTTCAACTTGCAGGTCTTTTTGCGTGCCATTTTGCAGGTCTTTGGTCGATTGTAATACCGCTTGAGCTTGTGCAGAAGACGCTACTTTTTGCGCTGATTGTTTCTGTTCTACTACCATATTTTCTTCTTCAAAATTTTTTTATTCAAATTATCTGAATTGTAATTTACTAATAGTAACCAAATTGCAACTGATTCGTCTGTTACGTAAGTGGCGAGAACCAGGATTCGATACTTCTGTATATACTCGGCCTAGTGCCTTGAAGGTCTGAGTATCGTCCGTTGGCAAGGAGGTTTAAGGAACACAAGCCAACGCTGGAAATCACCAGAATAATCAAAACTTTGTGCATTAACTTAAAGTTGGCTTTAGAAGGCGGCTCCTCGCCTGTTTCGTTGACGCAACCAGAAGGAACGTCAACCGTGTGCACGCAAGACGAGACTTTGTCTACAAGACTTGCAATCACCATAATTGCACACAACGCTAGCAGCCAGCCGAAATCACTAAAGTACCTGCTGGAAATTCCTACTACTTCCGCGTCTAATACCATAAGCAGTATCGACAATGTTAAGCCGAGCGTAAAGAATCCAGCAAGCTGCTTTTTGCGTAATTGTTGCTTTACTACCGGGTACAGTACTACGGCTGCGCATACAGGAGAGTAAGCGAGTAGGCCGCCAAAGAATGGCTCCATAATGATTTGCCCGTGGAACATTGACGGCAGCACGGATTGTTCCATAAACGGAAAAACTGGCGTAATAGTAATAGGCTGGAACAGGTACATCCATACTCCCCATGGGATTCGCGCCCAAGAGTAGGAGCGGTGAACCATGTCAAAACCGGTGAGATTGTAGGTTGCACCAAAATCGAGTGGAGAACCGAAACGCGCGTAGTTGTACCAGCAGGCGGCTAAGCCTATAAGAATCATTGGTGCGATTACGCATATAGTATTGATTACGCTGCTTCGTTTGAAGGCAAAAAATAGACGGTACTTTACGATTTCTTCCTTAAAAATTACGAAAGCAAACAGTGACGCCAGAATAAATTGCGGTCTACACCATAGGTTTAGTGCAATACATACTGCTCCCAGAATGAGTAGCGACTTCCGTAAGTACGGGGTTTCAGAAAGAGTATCTTGAGTAGTTCGCGCTTGTAGCCACAATCCCAGTCCTAAGCAGGTGAAACACAATGATGACAGCATAGGAAGCGAGTAGATTTGCGGCAGATACGCCTGAATTAGCACTCCGCTGGACATGAGCATAACGAGATGCGACAGCACAAGGAAGCCGAAGGATCGCTTTGGGAAGAAGCGTCGAAGTAATTGCACCATAAGATAGATAGAAGCAATTGCGAAAGAGACAGCAAAGAAGGCGACGGCGTAATCTGTGCGCAAATCGTGGCCGGTAAGTACTTTGAACGGCACAAAAAGTAACAGTGCAGGAAGTGCGCCGAAGTAAGTAAAGTAGTGGCTTCCGTGGAACGCATAATCCCAGTAAGTTGGTTGACCAGTTTTTATCGACATGGCGTAGCGCGCGCCTGCATCGTAAGGGTTGCTCATATTCGGCAGCCAGTCAGGAACCGGCAGATCCAAGTACAGGTGACCTTTGAGCAGACTGTTCGCGAGGTGATTGTACTGGTTGGCGTCACATATAAAGCCGCCGTTATTACACACACCAGCTGTAAACATGTGTTGAGTACCAGTAACTTTCGTTACTCCAATAAGTATTGCGCACTGCACTAGCATTAACGCAACAAGCCACAACTGCTGCTTGCGCACACGCAAATCAAGTGCTTCTTTATAAATGCGCGAACGCGGAGCCAACGCGTATATCGCGTAAGCAATCAGCAACAACATCACGACCCGAACAAGTGAAATATGTAACGGTCTACGCTGGTTCAACGCAAGATTAGCAATTGTAAAAGAATCGCCTTTCTGAAGCTTCGTGCTCAAACGCAAGCCCGCAACTTTATCAACCGCATGCACGCGCACATACTTCGTATCGTTCACATTCGACGTAACTGGCTGAGACGCAACTTGAATATAGGAAGTACTATTGCCGCCATCCAACACATACACAGCAATATCAAGTGTGCGAGTGTGAGACGAACGCGTATCGACGTAAATGTTATTTATTTGAGAAGGCTGAGCGTAATGCAATTGTATGTATTGATCGTTTTTGCCGGTAACTGTGTACACGTCGCCGTGACGCGTCAAACCTGCACCGGTTGAAACTCTCTGAACAGGAGTTGGCTTGAATCCTGACGATTCGATTGCCGGAAAGTTGAACCATACAAGTTCCAGCAGAAGCACAATAATAAGCGGCATAATTAGCGATATGCGTCGTAAAACAGAACGCATAGCGCGAGCACAATCGCGACTGCACTGTATCGCACTGCTTATTGCACCACTTATTGTGCTACTTACTGCACTACCCGCCATCGTTACGTTTCTTTCTGCCGCCACATCATTTACAGCAGTCGCATTACCGTTACTATTGCTCGTATCGCCCATATGCACACCTGTTAATTCCTTCGTACTATTGCCATTCTTAACGTTACTGTTTTGTAGAGTTACCGTTTTGTAGCGTTACATAACTCACTCAAGTCTGCCACAATCGATCGCATACGGATTTGAACGAATATCCTGCTCGATTACATCGTCAGTATGACTGCTATGCAAGGATTCGCAGTCAACATGACGGAAGTGCGTAATAATATCCGACGGCAGCTGATAAATATCACCATACACGCGTTCCAAAATATCTTCCGATAACTGCGGTATAGCAACAGAAAAATCTTCAAAAGTTGCCATTTTTACTGGAAACATTTCGGCACATCGTGCAATATACAAATTCTCAGCATCAACATTATCCAAACCGTACACCACGTTGCGCGCGCAAGACTTACTCACCACAAGCCCCTGGTTTACAGCCTTCTTTTGGAAACTCTGAAAAATCTGTTCAATATCAGCAGTGTATTCGCCGCCCTGCTCAACATAACCGCGGTCAAGCCATGTGTTGAAAAAAGTCTGCGAACGCAACTCTTGCTGCAAATCCTTACGCAAAGACACAAAACTCTGCTGCTGTTCAGACGTCAAATCAGGCGCGTAATCGTAGAAGAAAATATCCAAAAAACAAGGATTACTATTATTCGCGTAGCGGAACCGCAACTGACGGCAGCACACGTACGGATCGTACACGAGCACCGCACGGTAGCGCGCGCACAACGCGGCATCCTCGCGCAACATCGTTAGCAGCTTATCAATATCCTCTCGCATCATACCCAAGTCAACATCGTCATCCCAAGGTATAAACCCACGATGACGCACGCAACCGAGCAGCGTACCAAAATCAGCCCAATACTGAAGATTATGCTGCTGCGCAATCTGCGCAAACTCGCTCAGCAGCGACGCGCAACCACGTTGTATAACGCGCATAGAACCTGTAGCTTTCGGCAAACTAAGGAAGAAACGCTTATGTGCATCCACGCTACTTTCGCCATCTTTCCTATAGTTTGACCAAGCCATAATCGAAGACTGCTCACGATTCGTCAAAATCTCCGCACGCAACGACTTCTCAACGTTATACTGCCCAACCTCAAGATGAGCGCAGCGAGCGTCGACACATTCTTGCAATCGAGAAATTTGCGTTTGAATAGCACTCAGCTGCTCGCGCACTTCCACAATAGAGCGTTTTGACGAAGGGAGTCTGCCTATTATCCAACTCACTATGCGACGTAACTGCGAAACCATAAGTTCATTACTCCCTCATTATTTAAAAACATACTTGCTATAGCGTACTGCTATAAACTGTTGCCACAATGCAATACAGGTTTATCATACTCCGTTGCGATTATTTTTCGGAAGCCACCACTACCGTCCCCGCAATTATCACCACGCAACAAACCCACGCAATAAGCGGCGGAATCGTTTGAGAAAGTAACGCTGCTGCAATCATGCTCCACGCCGCGTACGTAATATTTCCAGCCATAGCGCGCGTCGCACCAACCTGAGCAATACCGCGGTAGTAGCACAAGTAGGAAGCAGCACCAAGTAACGCTATAAATATAGCTAACGCAATAAAGCCGGCTGATTGCATAATCTTTACGCTAAAAACCGGCAGTATCGTACACAACGGCACAATGAGTAAGGCGTACGACAGTGCGGAAACAGTTTCGCGCACGTGCAGCATTACTTCGTCGTCCACGCTTTGCTTTCTGGTAGCCCACGCGCAAGCAACGGCTTCACTTCCCCAACCAATAACACTGAAAATAGCCGCAATCAAACCTAAGACTATGCTGCCCGGAGAGAAGACAGTTGCGGTTGAAGATTCCGCGCAAGAACAGTAGCCAAGCACTCCTACCGCAATAAGCGTTACAGCAAAAGCACAATATTTCAACGCACTTAAGCGTTCGCGCAACACAATAGAAGAAAGTACTATGCCAAAAGCCGGGTACAGTGCGGAAATCGCAGCAGCGTAACCGGCACCAATATTGCTTGCCGCAATAGCGTAACCGGTCATACCAATTGGGCCTCCAAGAAGCGAACTCAACACAATAGGCACAATCAATTTCGTACGTTTGCAAAGAGCAACAGTTTCGCGCAACTTTGAACGACAAGCCATATAAATCCACAATATTACAGCACACACAACATCGTGAACGCAAGCGCCCACAACGCCCACATACCATACTGCAGAAGGTGTTAAACCATGAACAGATAACGCAACCAATACCGCAAGCAAAGCAGTATCAAGTCCCCAAAACAGTCCGCTTATTAAGGAATATTTCATAAATCACACCTTTACTACAGAGCCTGCAGACCCGTCACAACCAGCAGATTCAGAGGATTCAGCGGATACGGCACCATATTCGCTCGAAGCGCGGTCGACATAACGTTTCGCATAACGGTAATACAAATAACGACAGTCACCTACAGGCTCCCCCTCAGCCTCTTTTACCAACGACCACAAATACCAACACCACCCCGCAAAACCAACGTACGCCATGCAATGACGACGCTCAGCACAAGTAGGATTGCGCTCAAAATACTCCGCTAGAACCGCGTCAAATTCCTGCTCATTAAGCGCGTCAGACACGCACAACGTACCCAAATCCTGCGCATAATCCGACATCCCCGCATACTCCCAATCAATCAGATGGTAGCGTCCAGCAACATCCACAAGCACATTCGCACCCAATATATCGTTGTGCGCCAAGCAAATTTTTTGACAAGCATCTTTACTCACGCACTCATGCAAACAATCAACCTTATGAAGCAAAGCGTCAGCACCCTCAGGCAACGCAACACGGCGAGCGCGCAAATCGCGCAAATAACGCTGAGATTCCTCATAAAAATCGAAGCACCTACTCACCGTAGCACCACTGTTGTGAAGCTTACGAATCAGACACATACCTTCGCGCAAATCGCAAGAATCGTGAAAATCAGCGGTACGACAACCTTTCAAAAAATGCGAAATTTTCCAGCCATACTTCGGATCATCCGCAACCAACGTACCGTCCAAACCAAGGCGCTGCGCCGCACGCAAAGCCTCATCCTCAGCCTGGCGATTCACCAACACATCCGTGCCAACCCCCGGATGACGGTACACATACTCGTTAGAACCAACCATAAAATGGCAAGAAAGATTCGTCAAACCATTTTTCAACGGGTAAACGTCGCGAATATCCGACTTTTTGCAACCAAGCACCTTAACGATGCGGTCAAAAACTTCACTGTCAACATTTTCCAAAAACAGCGGATCAAACTCGCGAAGCTCATCTAACGAATCGAACTCGTGAATAATCGGCGTATCGTAGCGGCGCATGCGCATATCAAGCTCGTCTAAATGCTCAATCAAAATGTCTTCCCACAGCTTGCCAGCAGTCTGCGGCAAATCATATTCCGCACGCAAAATTCGCACAAACTTAGCCGAAAATTCGCTGTCAAAATACACGTGACCAATCATGTACCACGCATCACTGCCACCAATAGTTACCGAAGTAATGCGATCGTGCGCACCTACACTCATACACCACTCTTTAGTGCGGCCCCGCTGATATTGCGCAGAATAGTAAGCCTTCCACACGTATGGTTCAAAAGGATTTTCGTCGAAATAATTGTCAGAAGAACAAATATACGTGTTACTTAAAAGGTGAGCAACAGCCATGATTGAACTGTTGTTGTTGCGCTCACGATATTCCTTATTTGGCACGATTTTTACGCAAAAATCGCCTTTAGTAAACTTGTCTTCCAAATAGAAGAAACGTTCCTGCTTGTATCCAACTACTACGCTAATATCGTTAATTCCTGCCGCTTGTAATTGACGAATTTGTCGTTCAATAAGCACTTCGCCGCGCACAGTGAGTAAACCTTTTGGCAATTCGTAAGAAATCGGGGAAAAGCGGGAGGAAAGGCCGGCTGCCATGATCACCGCATTGTGGACGCGATGCGGTTCGAGTGCGGTAAGACCTTTTGATGTAACTTCACCATTAACAACAAACCCATGCTGAATAGCATCGCGTAACGCACTATTGACTGTGCCTAATGAAAGCTTCGTATGCTCAGCTATAGTACGTTGATTACTTCCTGGCAAACGTTGCAATGCTGATATTACAGCAAATTCGTTATGAGTTAATGCTGAATATGCTTCCATAACAGTGTCTCCATGCACTAGCCGAGGTGCATAATGATGACTCTATACATTTTGTTGCATTAGTATAGTATGCACAAAGGTGTTCAAAAATAATTATTATTAGTTTATTTTGAACATTTGACACTGTTTGCAGCATACACTTTTATACGTATTGCATGGCACCATAACTATTCTTAATACTCACATTCATTACATAACTTGAAAAAATTACATAACACTTGCCACGCAGTATAGCAGACTATATGCGCAAGTACTACGCACAGTACTGCACACTGCCACATAAACGCAAATAGATTGTTGCACTACAATCCACAACAATAGGTAAGATAACAGTGATATGCACATAGTATAAGAACATTACTGCTCATTCCATGCGCACCATTCGCCATTATGAAGGGACATATTATGACTTCTGTCGCAGTGCTGCTGCCGTGCTATAACGAGGCAATCACCATTGAAAAAGTTGTTAAAGACTTTAAGGCGGCACTTCCAGAAGCAACAATATACGTGTACGACAACAACTCAACGGACAATACTGCAAAAATAGCCAAAGAAGCAGGTGCTGTAGTTCGCAAAGAACCTAGACAAGGCAAAGGCAATGTGATTCGTGCAATGTTCCAAGACATAGACGCAGATGTTTACGTAATGGCAGACGGCGACGACACATATCCCGCTGAAGCGGCACCAAACATGGTCGCCAAAGTTATTGAAGGCTACGACATGGTTATTGGCGACCGTCTAAGTTCTACGTATTTCCAAGAGAATAAGCGACCATTCCACAATTTTGGAAATCGTTTAGTTAGAGGCGCAATCAACACGCTTTTCCACGCAAAAGTAACTGATATTATGACAGGCTATCGCGCTTTTTCTTTTTCATTCGTAAAGACTTATCCTGTACTTTCGCGCGGATTTGAAGTTGAAACAGAAATGACTATTCATTCACTCAACAACAATATAAAACTGTACGAAATGCCAATTCAGTATCGTGACCGCCCAGAAGGATCAGTTAGCAAGCTAGACACAGTTGGAGACGGTATTCGAGTGCTTTCAACCATTTTTCACATGATTCGCGAATACAAACCAATGCCTTTCTTTGGAACACTTGGCGTAATAATAACACTGTGCGGAGTAGGAGCATGCATGCTTCCATTCATAGAATTTTGGCGCACACACCTAGTAACACGCTTCCCTACTCTAATTGGTGCTGTAATGCTAATTATTACAGGATTACTATTCTTTATTTCCGGAATTATTCTTGAGATTTTAGCCAAAAATGAGCGCAAACGTTTTATAGAACAAGTAAACCTTTTTGATTACATAAAAAGAAATAGAAAGTAGTAACCTGTGCGAGCCGTCATAAAAAACAATCTTAAACTAAAAACTTATTTGCCATATATAGTGTGCTTTGTTATAAGCGGACTAATAACACTAATGTTTTTTAGTAACTTATTTCAAGCATCCGAATTAGGATTTAAAACACAAAGCATAAATTTAAGCACAGTAAAAGAAGTAAAAGCTGAACAAGCAGAAGACTCTACAAACGCAAGCCGTGATGAAATATATGCAAAATACAAAAATGACGGCGTACATATATCTAAAAATGGCGCAGATGTAGAATTCACAAACTTAAACACGTACAGCAAAACATTAGAGATTTCGCTACAACAAACAAAACCAGTTTATTACGTAACTGGAAGCGTAGAATTAGAAGACTTTGGTGTAGCTCCTGGATACGCTTTAGCTAGCCAATTTAAAATAACAACAGGAAAATTTAATACGACTAAAGTACGTTTAGAAAGTCACGGAAAACTAAACAAAATAAAATTACACTTTAATGAAACGCCAAACGGAATCGTTGTTAAAAATATAACAATTAATCCAAAATACAAGTTGCACATAAACTATGCGAAATGGGCTATATTATTCGTTTTTAGATCCGCGATTATAACTATACGTAAGAAAAAATGGCACAAAATAGCCTATATTCAAGGAGATCGAGCTCAAACCATAATTTTTTGGGCTTTGTGCGCAATAGTAACCGGATTCTCACTGTATATTTGGCTCCGATTAAACACTTATAATCGAATACGCGTTCCACTCTCCTACGATAAATACGATTTTATAGACGGAAACCCATATACAGAGCAGTTAAAAGCCTGGAAACAAGGATCGCTATCTTTGCTACAAGACCCACCAAATGGCTTATTGCATTCAACAAACCCATTTAGCATTGGCAAAAGAATGCAATTAGTGCGCGAGGGAACTCCTGCAATATGGGATGTTGTGCTGCATAATGGCAAATATTATTGCTACTTTGGAATAGTACCGTTTATTTTAACTTATTTGCCGTTTAACGCTTTGTTCCCAGCTTGGATGCCGAGCGCAATAATGGTCACAACATTATTTGCAGCAATTACAATACCAGCATTATTTGCATTGTGGAAAGAAATAATAACATTCTTTGAAATACGAATAAACTACTGCTCAATGCTGCTTATAGGAGCAGCCTTACCATTTGGATGCCTTGTTTTTTATCTGCAAGCATCTGCATCGATTTACTACATTCCTATGGTAAGCGCTATATTTTTCGGAACATTATTTGTTTACGCATCACTGAAAGCCGTAAGGCTTAAGACTAAATTTGCTCAGTACGCATTATTTGCTTTAGCTGGATTAAGCTTAGCTTTGCAATGCGGTTGTAGACCAAATTCTTGCATTTCCACAGTTGCGTTTATAGCCCCACTGTTTATTGCTTTACTGCTTAACAACTCCAGAAGCGTAGTAAATAAAGTATCTGCAGCTTTAAGCTTCCTAACTCCTGCAATAGCTGGGTTTGCCGGAATCTTAGTATATAACTACTTGCGTTTTGGTTCATTCTTTAACTTTGGTAACGAAGAACAATTAACAAATTTTGACTTGCGATTTAATCGTATAGCATTTGACCCTCTAAAAATCAAAGACTTGTTAATAAACTTCTTTATAAAGCCACCAAGCATAGATACGGAATTCCCGTATATTACAATAACCAGCTCAAACATTTCGGATTATGGAAATAGTTTCTTTAATCACATGACATTTGGTCTGCTATCAATACCACTTATTTGGGGCATTTTCTTAATAAGACGCAAGTACATGCAAAAAATCGAATACATAATGTGCTTAAGCGGAATAACATTCTCGATTATGTTAATCTACGTAAACTACTGCTTAGGCGGCAGCCTTTACCGTTATTATTGCGATTCAATAATAATTCTTATGATTATTGCATCTATTGGTTTTGCTAGAAGAAATTGCTCAGCTAATCAAGATGCGCAGTTGCAATTAGATAAAGAAAATGCATGCAACAATATCGAATTGAATAGGAACCAAATGTCTACTCAAACTCTAATCGTTGCATGCACTACATTAACGATAGTATTAGGATTCTTGCTTGTATTTGCAAATCACACAGAAGCTGCGAATGAAATACAATACACAAATCCAGATGCTTTTATTGCATGGAGCCAAATGCTATCAGTGGGCTTCTAACACAACATTCTGGCACTTTTGATGCCATAAGCCATTGCCATCATTGTGTTCATCTTCAATAGGCGCGCCGACCTTCTTAAAGTCACCGCGCGCATAATAATCCTTGCGAAGATTGAACATGATAACGAACTTCTTGTCTGTGCCATGCGTCCAAACATCACCATTCTGGCAACGCTGACGCCACCAGCCAGCACCCAAATTCTCCTCATCAGCAACAGGAGCACCAAGCCAACCAGCACCACGATGCCTATAGTAAGAATCACGAAGAGCAAACATGATAACAAACTTCTTATCCCTACCATGCGTCCAAACATCACCATTCTGGCAACGCTGACGCCACCAGCCGCCGCCCATGTTTTCCTCTTCGGCAACAGGAGCGCCAAGCCAAGCAGCACCACGATGTCCTTGGTAAGAGTCGCGTAACTCAAACTGAATCACGTACTTAATGTCTCTGCCATGCGTCCAAACATCACCATTCTGGCAACGCTGACGCCACCAGCCAGCACCCATGTTTTCCTCGTCGGAAATAGGCGAGCCAAGTCGCGAATAGCTTCCGTGCTTATAGTAGGAGTCGCGCAATTCGTACTGGATTACGTACTTCTTATCTCGGCCTTGCGTAAACACATCGCCGTGCTTGCAGTGCTGACGCCACCAGCCAGCACCCAAATTCTCCTCATCAGCAACAGGAGCACCAAGACGACCATAACCACCATGCTTGTAGTAGGAGTCACGCAATTCGTACTGGATTACGTACTTCTTATCTCGACCCTGCGTAAACACATCGCCGTGCTGGCAACGCTGACGCCACCAGCCAGCACCCAAATTCTCCTCATCAGCAACAGGAGCACCAAGACGACCAGGACCGCCATGAGCATAATATGAATCGCGAAGCTCGTACTGGAGCACAAACTTCTTGTCTCCATTAGTCCATACTTCACGACGACCAAAACTCTTTACAGTCCAGCTACCATAGTTGCGCGTTTCTCCAGAAGGCTTAGACGAATTAGGCTTAGTAATAGTGCTACCAAACTCAGAAACACCATTGATTTCGCCGCCATCAGCCATGCCGAATGCGTTCAAATCGACGCGACCATCAATTCCGTCAACGCTGCCGTCGGAAGTGTACTGCCATCCGCGCAATGCTGTAGAAATAGGGAAGCCTACGCGAGAACCGTAGCTAGCAACCCAGCTTGTACGCTCGTGAATATACTGAGAATTTAATGGTCCTCTCAAATAATTTGCATAAGAGTAAACGCCGAGCTTATGGTAGCCTGCAGAAACTAACTGATTCCACCAGGAAGCAACAATATCCTGGTAAACGTATGGTGATGTTGGTGGTTTATGACCACTCCAGCTCCACTTTTCCAAATCGTAATAAACAGGATACGTTAAATCTTGAGGACTTACTCCAGCACCCTGCAAAAGATTTACAATGTCGGCACCTTCAGCAGCACCATCTTCAGCTTTTTCAGCATAGGAATACATGTAAATGCCGAATGGAATACCAAGACGCTTGCATTCGCTAATATTGCGCAAAGCTTGCTTGTCATATCCATTATCCCAGCCATAGCTAATACGAATAATCGCACCATCTACTCCAGAAGCTTTTACAGCATCCCAATCAATTTCTTTTTGATGCTCAGAAACATCAATAACCGCTTTAGCGTTATTAACGAACACATCATCATTTCCATCAATAAAAGCCGTAGTGCCATCAGCATCACTCCAATGCGCACCATACTCATTATCAATAAACGAGCTTTGATACACAGTGCCAGAATGTGATTGAATAATAGGTTTAACAACACTTTTAGTATGCACATTGGTATACACATTAGCACGCACATTTGCATGCACATGTTCAATCGATGAAGATTTTTGCGGCGCAACGACATTCATAGTGAAAGCAGTAGCAGCCGACACTAATCCAGCTAATACACGTACGATAATCTGTCCCACGAGTCCTCCAGACATGTTTTTTACGTGTCTCTCCGCTATTACCATAGCAATAGCACCCTAATAGCAAGCATAAATTCAATGAAAATGTGAAAACAATATGCAAAACATGTGATTTTCACAAAAAACTGAAATAAATAAACCATTAAAAAGAAAATTGCAAAACGTAAAGCAAAAATAAAAAATGGAGCGGACGACGGGAATCGGACCCGCGTAATCAGTTTGGAAGACTGAGACTCTACCATTGAGCTACGTCCGCAATTACGCACCATATTTGCACGAAATATTCACGCACAAATATCGACTCGTTCAAGTATACAGATGCTTGTGACATCGACACAAGTGCACAAAACATATTTTTCTTATAATGTAGCTTTTCTTATAAGACTTCAAGCATTACAACAGCTGATGCAAAAGCTGAATTATCGTCTAATAATCCGTCATGACTAAGCGAAATATGCCAACGAATATTATCTATGTGCTCACTACTATCTACACACTCGCTGGACGCACTGAAAAACGATTTTACAAGTTGCGAATGCACATCTGAGCTGAGAATAATGCGTGGGCAACCATGGGAATCGTTAAGAATCTCAATACTCGCCCACGGCATGTTATCCAGAGTATATGGATAAGGGTTATTTATTGTGCATAACGCCTCGGACCACGCTTTAATCACAGCTTCTTTGCCAGCCCAGCGTGCTGCAATATGTAAAGCTCTCTCATCATTCTTCACTTGCGCACGAAGATCACATTGTCGAAGCTCTCGCACAGAAAACAGCGCACGCCAACCATTGCCATCCTGCATCTGCTCAGCAAACTGCGCAACGTTTACCAAGTCGTGCCCTATTCCTGCAATCATACGCACCTACTTTTAACACACATACCTACTTTTTTATGTTCTACGCAAAAATACTATATAAAATCTTGTATAAAATATATTTAAATCAACAATCACTTACGCGCTTTTACTGCAGTAGCAAACGCCGAAAAAGTCACCGGCAAATGTTTTCCAAAACTACAAAACAGCAACAAACACCAGAAAATTACGCACGCGACAAATTGCTTAAGCATGTGCACAAGAAACGTTACAAGCGTGATTAATTCATATACGAATAAATTACTATAAAACGATAAACTTTTAGATAATTTTAAATAATTCGTCGTTATGACAATATTTTATACATAGAGCACCCCCCCCCCGGCAGGAAATTTTACAGTTATGGAATACTTAACAATAAAAAAATTACGACAAAATAGCAAAAATACGATATAATATTATGCAGCATGTGTATAAGCGTACTTATTGTCTATCGTTGCTTTATGCAAACACAGAATTAGTGTTTGAAGAAGAACTAGACACACGTTTATATACGACGCACATTAGGGAACGCTAAATTAAGAAGCACAAGAATAAAGGATTACGGATTATTATGGCAAATAACAACCGCAAAAAGCATGCACGCGAGCAAGTTGAGAGCTCGTTTAAAAACGTTGATTCATCTTCTGCGTATGCAACCATGCGCAAGGTGTCATTGAGCACACTTGCCACAGTTCTCACTGCAGCAACCTGCTTGGGTGGTCAGCCAATCCTCGCATCCTCTAATATTCTTCTTCCTCCAACTACTGCGGCATTTGCGGAAGAAGTGCGTAAGAACGACCCTACTCCTTGGCTGCATACACCAAACATTCTTGAGTTCCAAAGGTATCGCTTTGCTAACAGCAATGGAACAATCGGTCAAATAGGATCCGACGGTTTGGGTGATTACAGTAATGTTACTAAAAAGTCGGATATGTATGCACACCTTGAAAAGAACGGAAACGACCAGTACCTAATCTTCGATGTGTTCTTTAACAACGATGGTAAAGATATGACTGGCGCTTCCAAGCAACAACAGTATGTTTGGCAAATTCCTTTTACAGTTGCTGACTTAAATAATGGTTATTACAAGCCAGGCAACACATTAAGTGATTTAAGTTTTAATTTTTATAAACGAAATAGCACTAGTCCACAAACAAAAAACGCTGTTCTTTCACGCGATTTTTCATTATTCACTAAAGAAAATAGCCAGTCAAAAAATCTTAATAACCCCTTGCAAGATGACCAGCACCTTGGAAACTCTTTATACAAAATAACCTTAGGCATAAGAGGAGGAAACAGCAACAAGCAAGATTTGAGTGATACTTTCCACAATAATGCAGGCGACGGGGTTATTAGCAATGCTACACAACTGAGAGGCGTATATAGCGGCAAGAGCTACGGCATCGGCTTAAGAACTACAAACGTCGACTATGCAGTGCACATGCATTGCAAAGTAAAGTTACGTCAAGGAGTCACTCTTGACGACATCCAAGATGCTTATACATGGGCAAATACAAGTACTTATGGTAGAACGACTAACTCAGCATACACCTTTATTTCTGGTCGCGAGCGCTGGACTGAACAAAATCTTAAGCGCACAAAAAGCGATAACACTGCTCCAAAGCTGTATTTTAATGGCAAAGAGATTAGCGATTCCAACAACAGCATTGACGTGTATCAGGGTGAGTCACCAAAGATTACTTTCGGCACGTCTGACAATAGCGAAAAGGTGACGAAGTTCTCTGTAAGCGGTTTCCCAGACTTTGCTAAAAATGGCAATGTTGACGAGAAAAACGATAATGGCATTAACGCTAGCGAAAGCAATCCTCATACCAAGGTTGTTGAAAACGTTAAGTTTGAGCACAAGAACGGCAATACGCCAGTAAACTCCGACTACACGATTACTGTTTCTGCAACCGACGCTTCCGGCAACAAAGCAGAAAAGAAAGTCACTGTACATCTTAAGAACCAAAATCTTAAGCATAAGGTTCCAACCGCTACCCCAATTACTGTTGATTGGGGTTATAAGCCAACTGCAGATGAGCTCAAGAAGCATGTTTCTGGAGCCGACGGCGGCACGCTTACTTTTGACTCTATTCCAAATACTGAAATTCCTGAGCAGTACTTTAACGGAAAAGATACTATTCCTGCATACGCTTCTGGAAAAGTGACGTATAGCGATGGCTCGTATCACAATGTGACTGTTCCTGTGAATGTTAAGAAGCCACTTTCTTTGCAACATAAGAGCGAGCTTAAGGATCACACTGTTGAAGTGAACGTTAACGATAAGCTCACAAAGACCAAAGATGGCAACAAGGTTGACGCTAAGGAATATCTTGGTATAACCGATAAGAAGGTTAAAGATAACATCAAGAGCGCAGAGTGGGTTAATGGCGAGCCTTCCACAGCTGTTGCCGGAAAAAGAGAGTACACTGTTAAAGTCACGTTTAATGACGGCAGCACAGCGGAAGAAAAGGTTACTTTCACAGTTCGCCCTCAAAAGCCTACAATTAAGACTGATTTGACTGGTGTTGCAGGCGTAAAGGGCAAGGAAGTTGAAGTTTATGCAGGTCCTGGAACAGCTGGAAGCACTGTAACTCTTAAGGATAACGGTAAGAATACAATCGGCACGGGAACCGTTGGAGCTGATGGCAAAGTTACAATTACTGTTAAGGATGAAATTCCTGAAGGAAGCATTACTGCAGTAACTACTACTGCAGATTCCGTAAGCTCTGACGCAAGCGACGCTAAGAAGGCTACTAAGGATGACAAAGCTCCAACGCTTACTGCTGATAAAGATAGCTTTACCGTAAAAGTTGGCGACGATCTGAAAATTCAGCTTACTGCAAAAGATGATGTAAAGATTGAATCTATTGACACAGCAACAGCAACGATGGCTCTGTTTAAAAATGACCCAACAAAGCTGCTTAGTAACCCAACTCGCGCTGGAGTCAAGTACGATTCTAAGAATAATACAGACACACAGAAGAAACTTACTTATACATTCTCTGGCTTTAAGCCTGAAGAAGTTGGCACTTATACTCTTACGTTCTCCGCAACTGATGCTGCTGGTCACAAAACAGAAAAAACTGTGACTGTAAAAGTGGAGAAAAAAGAAGATCTTCAGCCTAAGAATATTACTGTTGACTTAGGTCACAAACTCACCGAGAAAGACGCCGAAAAAGCTATTGCCAACGGAAGAAAGCTTAAAAAAGCAGGTGCAACCTTCAAGTGGAGCACTGAAACTGGCGGAACTCCAGACACTTCCACTATTGGCAAGGAAAAGACTGGAAAAGTTATTGTAACTATTCCTACTAACGACCCAAAGAATCCGCGCGTTGAAACTGTTGACGTTAAGGTAACTGTTAAGGATCATAAAGAGCCTGAAGTTACGATTAAGCAAAAAGGCAATGATGGCAACTATAAAGATGTTCAGATTACTGTTGATAGTTCACAAAAAGTCGTTACTAAAACAGCAACTATTACTACATACCGCGGCGATAAGAACGATATTAAGATTACTGCAACAGACAACAGTGGCAACGTTACAACTCTTACTTTAACGTCTAAAACTCCAGGAGAAACAGAAAAAGCTCCTACCGGAACTGGCACAACTACAGAGCCTAAGACTTTGACGCTTGATGGCACTACTCCGCTCAACACTAAGCCTGGCGAGTATACGCGTACCTTAAAAGCGGTGGACCCTTCGGGCAATCTTAATGAAGTAACTGTTAAGTTTATTGTTAAGCCGCAATCCGACAAATATGGTGATGTTAAAGGCAAGCCTGTTACGTACAACATGGGCAGCGGCACAAAGCATCCGGATCCTAAGAGCGGTATTAATGCAGATGATCTAAAGAAACTACCTAGCGACGCTACCTACTCTTGGGCTAAGGAACCAGATTGGAATAAGCCTGGCGAGCAGAAAGATGCTAAAGTTCGCATAACATTTAAGGACGGTTCAACTAAAGACGTTACTACAACCGTTACCGTTAAGGACGATATCGCGCCTGTTATTAACACACCTAGTACCAATAAGGCAAAGAGAGCAGATACCGATAAAACACCTGAGTACTACCAGTTCAAGGTACATAATGGCAAACCGTTCAGCATTGATATCAACGCTTATGACAACAGCGGAAAGATCAAGAGTGCAACAATAGCAACATTCCCAGGTCATGACGGAAAAATCACTGTTGACAATCAAAACGGGAATTCTGCAGAAAAGCCTGCGACTATTCATATTAAAGGCACTGCTCAGCGAGATGCGAAGATAACCAATTCGTCAGACAATAAGTGGTCTCGTGAGCTTGTTGTTACAGACGAAGCTGGCAACGAGTCTAAGCTTAAGGTTCAGATTTCCGTATACACGGATGCTGAAGAGCATAATGCTGCTCCTAATGCTACACCAAAGAATCCTGACCAAAACGCAATTACCAACGCAATTACTATTACCAAGAAGGATGACCCGAAGAAGACCCCAATTGATAAGAAAGATTTGACTTTCACAGTTGGAAATATTCCTCAAGATGATGGTGTTCACACTGTTCCTGTAACAATTACATACCCGGATCATTCAACTACAATAGTTAATGTTCCTGTGTTGATTCATAAGGATGCTAAGGATTATGATCCAAAGGGTCAAACAGTTGAAGTTCCATGGAACACTAAGCCAGAAGAATTGACTAAGAAAATTAAGTCGTTTGGCAGTGGCAATGGCTTGAAGTGGAACGGCAACTCTCCAAAGCAAGATCCAACAGTAGAAATCGTCAACACGAAAGACGTTCCAAGTACCGATAAGCCTGGCGAGAGACAAGTGCAGGTTAAGGTTACGTATAAGGATGGCTCTAGTGACGTTGCAACAGTAACTGTTAAAGTGCTGAAGCCACAAAGCGAAACTTATACGCCAGAAGGTCAAACAATTAACATTGACTACAATAAGACGCCGAATAAAACCATTGAAAACAGCATAAAGAATAATGGTATTAAGCTAAAGAAGAATGGCACTGACACAACTTTGCCTACTGACGCAAAAGTGACCATTGACAACGCAAACACTGTTCCAAATGGCACTCAATCTGGCGATTTTACTGTTCCTGTAACAATCACCTATGGCGATGGTTCAACGGATCACGCAACGGTAACCGTTAAGGTTGGCGAGCCTCAGAATAAGAAGTATGAGCCAAAGCAGCCTGAGGGAATCAGCGTTGGATATAACGGTAAGGTTCCTTCTGACAGTGACATCATTACTAAAGTCACTGTTCCAAACCAACCAACTGGTACAACAATTGCTATTGATAAAGGTCAAACACCTATCGACACTAAGACTCCTGGAACCGTAAACGTTAAGGTTACTGTTAAGTATCCTGACGGTTCTGAGGATCACGTGGAAGTTCCTGTAACAGTTGGCAATCCAGATAACGAGACCTATAAACCAGGCGCAGAAGCTATCAACAAGAAGCGTAATGAGAAAGCTCCTGATGCTGATGAAATCAAGAATGCTGTGAAGACTTCTACAGTTAAGGACAAGACTGCTCCAAAGGAAACAACAGTAGAACTTGTAGATCCAAATGGCACTCTGCCTTCTACAGACAAGACTGGCACAACTAACGTACCTGTTAAGGTCACATATCCAGATGGTTCCAGCACTGTTGTGCAAGTGCCTGTAGTAGTTACAGATACCGATGCCACTGCAAACACTCCTGCAGTTGACCCTGTGGAAGAGCCGTATGGCACTGGTAAAGAAAAGACCAAGGAAGCTGTTAAGAAGGCTGTAACTGTTCCTGATTTTAAGCCAAAGAAGGACGGCGATAGGCCAACAGTCACTATCACAAGTGCCGATAAGGATATTCCAGACGGCAATACCCCTGGCACCTATCATGTTAAGGTTAAAGTCACATACCCAGATAACACAACTGATGAAGTTACTGTTGATGTGACTATTAAGAACAAGCAGTCGGATACTTTCGAGCCAAAAGCAAAGCCTGTTGTTAAGCCGTTTGGCAAGCAGGTTACATCTGATGATGTAACAAGCAATGTAACTGTTCCTAATTGGCCAGAAGCAGACAAGAGTAAGCTAAAGATTGAGTTGAACGAGCCTAACACAAAGCTTCCAGATGGTAAGACTCCTGGAAACTCTACTGTTAAGGTTAAAGTCACCTACCCAGATGGCACGACTGACATTGTTGACGTGCCAGTAACTATTAGCAATAAGCAGTCTGAACTTTACCCACCTAAGGCAGATAATCTTGAAAAAGATAATGGTCAAAAGCCTTCGGACGACGAAATTATCGGCAAAGTAAGTGTTCCTACCTGGCCAACGAACGAAACAAATAAGCCAACTTACTCTATTGCTGAGGGAGATAAGTCTAAGATCCCTAATGGAGATAAGGCTGGCAAGTTTGAAGTGCCTGTAACAGTTACGTATCCGGATGGATCAACAACTGTTATTAACGTACCTGTAACTATCAAGGCTCCAACTGCTACAGCTAAAGTTGTGACTGTGCCAAAGGGCGTGGAGCCTAAGCCAGAGGACAGCATTGTCAATAAGGATAAGTTCCCTAATGGCACTAAGTTCGAGTGGGATAACAACGGAAAACCAGACACATCTAAGGAAGGTAACAGCGTAAAAGGCAAAGTAAAGATTACTATTCCTGGATCTGATACTCCTCAAGAAGTTGAAGTAAAGGTTAACGTTGTTGACCCAAGTGCATCTGAAGTCAACGTGCCACAGGGCAAGGATTTGCCAGAAGCTAAGGATGTTATTAAGGATTCTCACGATACTAGTAAGTTCCCTAATGGCACTACGTTCGAATGGAAACCTGAAGATAAACCAGATACTAACAATCCTGGCGCAAAGAATGGCAAGATTATTGTTACCCTCCCAGGTCAATCCCCTGTAGAAGTGCCTGTAACAGTGAACGTTTTGCCAAAGCCAGAAGCGAATGTTGTGAACGTTCCACAAAATGGCACACTGCCAGAAGCTAAAGATGCTATTAAGGATTCTAGCGATAAGAGTAAGTTCCCTAATGGCACTACGTTCGAGTGGGAAGACAGTGACAAACCAACTACAGATACCGTTGGAGAAAAGACAGGCGGTAAAGTAAAAGTCACCATTCCAGGCGTAAATGGCAAGTCTGGTTATACGATTGATGTTCCTGTAACAGTGAACGTAAACCCTGTGCCTATCGCGAAGGAAACCACCGTCCCACAGAACAGCAATCCTGATCCTAAGAACAGCATTGATAACAACAACAAACTCCCTAAGGGAACCACATTCGAGTGGAAGAAAGATGCTGCTCCAAAGACCGACAAGCCAGGCACTGCTAGTGGAACAGTGATTGTCAAGATTCCAGGGCAAGCACCTCAAGAAGTGCCAGTAACAATTACTGTGACACCAGCACCTGTTGCAAACGACGTAACTGTGTTGCAAAAGAAGAATGGTGACACAACTGACACTACCCCTAAGCCAGAGGATGTTATTAAGAATCATAAGGATCTACCTAAGGATGCTAGTATTTCTTGGAAGAAGAAGCCTGATACCTCAAAGACTGGCAACCAACCAGGCGTTGTGACCGTTAAGGTGCCAGGCGAGCCAGATATTGACATTCCAGTCAACGTGCTCGTTGTGCCAAATCCAGTTGGCAAGAAGGTAAGCGTGCCACAAAATGGCAATTTGCCGGATCCAAAAGACATGATTGCCAATAATGGTGAGTTACCTACCGGAACCACATTCAAGTGGTCAACCGACATAAACGGTACACCATCAACCTCTAACACTGGTGAGCAAACTGGCACTGTTGTTGTAAATATTCCAGGTATCGCACCTGTGAATGTACCAGTAACAGTAAACGTTGTGGCACAAAACAAGCCATTTATTAATGGTAGCAAAGCAGAAAACACACCAGATAAGTCTGATAAGACAACTATTACTGGTAAAACTCAGCCAGGAAACACAGTAACTGTCAAAGACAATGGCGGTAATACTGTTGGTACTGGAGATGCCAACAAAGACGGAAACTTCACTATCGAAATCGATAAGAAGGATCCTGGCACAACACTCAAGCTTGTTCCAAGCAAGGGTGGAGTTGATGGTGACGCAACTACTGTAATCGTCACAGCTAAGCCACAAAAGCCAACGATTACGGTACCAACCGACAACCAGAAGAACGACGGAAACGTAACTGTAACTCCGCCAACTGATGACACAACGGTTGTGAAAATTGAAATCAATGCTAAGCCAAATTCAATCAATGGTCCAGAACAGCCAGTTCGCACAATTATTGCTAAGAAGGATAGCAATGGTAAGTGGAAGATTGACGGAGACGCTCCAGAAGGCGTAATCGTTAATCCAGATACTGGCGTTGTTACTATTCCAACAAAGAATTTGGAAGACGGCAGCACTATTACTGCAGTATCTAAGAACAAGACGGACAAACCATCTGATCCCGCTACTGCTGTAACTGGCTTTAAGACTCCACAGATTAGTGAGCAAACGCTAAAAGACAATCCAGATGATTCTACTAAACAAATCATCACTGGAAAGACTCTTCCGGGCGCAACAGTAACTGTTACCGATAACAATGGCAATCAAATCGGAACTGGTACCGCAGATAAAGATGGCAACTTCACTATTACTATCGACAAGCAAAAGCCTGGTGCCATCGTCACCCTCACACCAACCAACGGTAAGGGTGATGGTGCAAAGACAGGCGATAGCGTAAATATTACTGTCAACGGAAATATAACTAAGCCAAAGATTGACACTCCAGCCGAGGGTGGTGCTAGCGTGACGCCTGATCTCACGGATACGCGCGTGAACAAGGTTGTAGTTACTTACACTCCAGAAGGCAGTGAAACAACCGCAACGATTACTGTTGTTGCTGAAGGCGACAAGCATGAGTGGAAGATTGACGGAGACGCTCCAGAAGGCGTAACCGTTAATCCGCAAACTGGCGTTGTTACGATTCCAGCAAACAAGATTAAGCACGGTAGCACTATTACTGCGCAATCAGAAGACAGTAGCGATAAGACTGGCAAGAGCAAGTCAGAAGTGGTAACTGCTAAAGTTGGCGAAAAGGAGAAGCCTGCACCAGAACCAACGCCAACGCCTGCGGGTGAGCCGACTATACTCACGCCACAAGATGGTGTTGAGCAAGGTTCCGCAACTGTTACCCCACCAGCAGATGCTGATACTCTCGAAATCACGTATACTCCAGAAGGCGATACAACGACTCCTGTAACAATTACCGTGAAGAAAGATAAGAATGGTAACTGGACTATTGACGGTAACACTCCAACCGGCGTGACTGTTGATCCTAAGACTGGTAAAGTCACCATCCCTGCAACCCAAATCAAGGATGGTAGTACGATTACCGCGCAAGCCAAGAAGAATGGTCAACCATCCAACACGGCAAACGGTAAAGTCGGAAACAACCCAACCAAGAAACCAGAACCAACACCAACACCAACGCCTGCGGGTGAGCCGACTATACTCACACCACAAGATGGTGTTGAGCAAGGTTCCGCAACTGTTACCCCACCAGCAGACGCTGATACTCTCGAAATCACGTATACTCCAGAAGGCGATACAACGACTCCTGTAACAATTACCGTGAAGAAAGATAAGAATGGTAACTGGACTATTGACGGTAACACTCCAACCGGCGTGACTGTTGATCCTAAGACTGGTAAAGTCACCATCCCTGCAACCCAAATCAAGGATGGTAGTACGATTACCGCGCAAGCCAAGAAGAATGGTCAACCATCCAACACGGCAAACGGTAAAGTCGGAAACAACCCAACCAAGAAACCAGAACCAACACCTGCACCGACCCCTGCTCCAACCCCAGAACATGAATCTGGTTCTCATGATTCTGATGAACACACTGGCAACAGTGAAAACAACAGGAATAAGAGCAATAACACTCAGTTACAAGCTCCTAAGTCTCCTGCACGTCACTCCTCCGGCCAGGTTGCGCAATCAAAGTTAACCAACACAGGCTCTGCAATTGCTGCAGCAGGTGCTGTTGCTGCACTCGCAGCCGCAATAGGTGCTGCACTCGCAGTCATTATTCGCAGGAAGAAGCGCGACTAAACGTTGGTGTTGCAACAAATATTAAAATTGAATAAATAATATACATATGCTCCGTGATAAAAGGGTTCGCGAAATTTACGACAACCCTTCAACCACGGAGCATTGTTATATCTGTAGTAAATCTGTAGAGCTATAGGCCATAGAGGCATAGACTATAGAGACATAGACTACAGAGGTATAGGTGCGATACATAGATGCCATTAAATGATCTGGGACTGGTAGCGAGATAGCACACCACTGCGATAATGACAGCGTACTTGACATTAAGTAATATCAGGCGACATACGCAATGTTACACGTACTAAATATGGCATACTGAACTACAAAGCTACTTACGTGATTGTTAACGCAACTCCAATCGCCCTACATTTTTCCGGCAAATGTGGTCAAATAAGGCAAGAGCGAAAATAAATGCCGAGAATATTCACAGCAAATGTTTCCACATAACGCCAAAACGACTACAAACGCCGGAGAAAATTCCCCGGCGTTTGTAAGTCAAAACCAGCTAAAGCAGCAGCTCAGCAGTAGCAGCGACTCAGCAGTAGTATCCGTTCGCATTAAGGCGAGCTTCAGGATTAAGTAACATCGCCTTTTCTGCCTCGTGACCATCGTAGCGAGTGCCATCCGGAAGGCGCGTGCCATCCTTCAGCAAGTGACGATTCTCAACAGGCTCGAACAGTACAGATCGACCCATCATGCCTTCCTCAAATCGCCTCTGGCCCGCAGCCAAACGCGCATTCGCCTTGGTACGCCAATTCTTAAGCACATTAACACCTGCGCTAGCAGCTACAGCAGCTTCAAAAGCACCAGGATGAACCAATGCCACAAATCCGCTAACATGACCGAAGCCGAGCGAAGTTGCGAGAGCAGCCTTCACTGCACAAGAACCTGCACCATCGCCAATGCGCATCGGCTCACGCAACCAAACCATGTGGTCGTCGCGCGCAAGCTTAGGATCCACGCAGTCAAGTGATGCGTTTCCAGGGATTACGCCACTTCTAAACAGTTGCGTCAAACCGTTGATTTGGAAGATGCACGCGCCGCCCTTTGCATGTCCAGTCAGCGCCTTTTGGCTGATTACGAACAGCGGATTTCCGTCCGTGCGTCCGATTGCGTGCGCAAGAGTATTGTGCAGCTCAGATTCGTTCGGATCGTTTGCATTCGTAGACGTATCATGCTTAGAAACCACAGCAATATCGTCCGGAGTAACGCCGAGAGCTGCCAAATCACGCACGAGCTTAGACTTAGCTCCACCCATGCCCGCAGCCAAAGCACCCAAGCCCGGAGCAGGAATAGAAGTGTGAATGCCATCAGCGTAGGAGTGAATGAAACCAACCACACCAGCAACAGGCAAGCCAAGCTTCAAAGCAATATCGCCGCGCGTAACCAAAATCGTACCGCCGCCTTGTGCTTCAAGGAAGCCTCCACGTCTGCGATCGTTTGCGCGAGAGAAGAATCGTGGATTGATGCCCTTCGCATACATTTCTTCGCTATTGGCAGTTGCGTTCATATTGCCGAAGCCAACTACGGATTCCACACCGATATCGTCAATTGCGCCAGTTACTACGAAGTCAGCTTTGCCGAGAGCAATCTTGTCGACGCCTTCTTCGAGCGAAACCGCTGCAGTTGCGCATGCAGACACCGGCTGAACCATATTTCCGTAGCCGCCGATATAGGTTTGCATTACGTGAGCTGCAACAACGTTTGGAAGCGCCTCTTGCAATACGTCCGTAGGAATTTCGTGGTTAAGGAAGCGATCCAAATACAGTTTTCGCATTGAACTCATGCCGCCGAAACCGGTTCCTTGCGTGGAAGCAACCATTGACGGATGCACAGATTGCAAAATCTCCGAAGGCGTGAAACCAGCAGAAATATAAGCGTCTACAGTTGTGACAATATTCCACAGCGCAATCGTGTCAACACTTCCAACCATTGAAGCTGGAATACCCCACTTCAGCGGATCGAAGCCCTTAGGGAATTGTCCACCGACGGTTCTGGTCATTGCAGCCCTACGCGGCACGCGAATCATAGAACCTGCCTTGCGCGTAACAGTCCATTCGCCAGATTCTGCATCGCGAGCAATCTCAGTATGCGATTCGTCAAGTGCCACGTATTCGCGCGCAATTGTTTCTGTTGGAACGCTGAAACTCACGTCGTGATCGAGGAAGATTTCTGCTTCTTCTTCGTTTGCTCCATCCTTGTAATCGCCGCCCATACCGGTTTCGAATGGTCGAATACCGGAACGTGCTACTACTTCATCGCGATATTTCTCTGCAATATCTTCTTCTGGAACAAGCGTGCCGTCCGCATCATACCAGCCTGGCTTTGGCGAATCCTGCCAAGTAAGCAAGCCCATATTCCAAGCCAATTCCAGTACTGCTCCTGCAGAAAGCTCCACGGAACCGTCTTCACGAATTCCAAGTTCTGCTTCGAAACGAGTACGTCCGGAACCCCATGGTCCAAGCTCGCCAACGGAGACGATCACAATTTCGTCTTCTGGACGCGCTGTTACGTTCTTCCAATCAGCCAAGTTGACTCGCGGCTGAGTTGGCACGTAAGGAGTTGGAAGTGCTTTGTTGGTTGATTTAGCAGAAGATTCTGCAGCTTCTTCTACAGCTTCCACCGCTTCTTCCGCAACTTCAGCACGCTTCTGATCTTCCAACGCTTCTGCACGAAGCGCGTTCAAATCAAGAGGCTCCTTGCCTAATCCGCCCGTAAAATCAACATCCAAAGGCGCAATTGCTGCCTGCTCTCGCGCTTCCTTCGTGCACAAATCGAGCAAACGATCTGCCATTTCTTGCGTAGAGTAGGTAGTTAATCCGTGACGCTCAACTACAGCCACAAGCGGATCATTTCCGCCCATTAAGCCGGTTCCACGCACCCATCCAATCTTAGGATGCGCGAAAGTCACGCGATCCGACCACACGCTTTCCGCATGCGCACGGTTCACAATCGCGTCGAAAGCACTCTTGACTTCGCCGTAAGCACCGTCGCCGCCGAACATACCGCGGTTTGGAGAGCCAGGTAACACAACGTGCATACGATGTTGTACATCTGTATCTGCTCCAATCTGCGCAAATCCAGCGATTGCACGCTCCACTCCCCACAGCATTAAGCGCGATTGCGATTCAAAAAGCGAACCAGAATCAGACAAAGTACCGTGAACTGGAGGAGCTGCAAACGGGAAGAACATGCTCGGCTCATAAGCAGGCTTCAAAATAGTAGTAGTTGCGCCACTTACTTTCTTTGAAACCGTGCCAACCCACTTTACAAGCGCATCGACATCGCGATAACTAGACAAGTTTGCTGGCACAAGCCACAACTTTGCGCCCATTTGAGCGTTTTCGCGATACGCTTTCTTCGCCCAAGACTTAACGCTCGGCTTGAAACTGTGCGAAGTTGCAATAACCGTAGCTCCACCCTTAAGCAAACCCTTTACTACGCGAGCAGCAATCGAGTTAGGAGCAACGCCTGTAACTACTGCAACTTCTCCTGCAAAACGAGTTGCTTGAGCAGTATCGGCGTTGTTTTGTGCAAGTTTAGTGCGAGAATCGCGAGCAATACCATTAAATATTGTTGCAAGATTGTTTAATTCGCGAGATTTAGAAAGACTTGCAAACCACTCAGCTTCCGAAGCTACTGCTTCCCCGGCACCGAGGAAACTACCAAAATCATTTAAGATTTCAGAAACTTCATTTACCTGAATATCAACATTCTTTCCGGCATACTTGTAGTACAAGCGAGCAACGTCTTCGCGAGCCGAAGCCCAGCGGTCGTCGAAAAGAATCGCTTTTCGCTCATCAAATCGAGGAGCCACTTGCTTTGGCCAATCCGCACCTAATTCTGCTTCAACAGCAGCTACAACAGCAGCATTTTCGTCACTTTCAGTTTCTGCTTTAGGAGCTTCAACACCAAGCTTTGCTAGCACAAACTTAGCAGTTGCAGCAAGTACGCCGTCTGCGCCAACAACTTGCTGCGCAAAAGCGTCAAGAGCTGCAGAATCAACAACAGCACCACCGGCTGCGCCAGCAGCGCCAGGCCGAGAAACGCTAACGCCGTGAGCTTGTGCAACTTGCGCAATTGCTGCGTCGATTAAAGCGTCAGCTGCAGCAGTATTCTTTGCAGGATCAGTTGAAAGTTGCGCAAGATTTTCACCGCGCACGCTAGCACCTTCACGCGTTTGCAAAACCAAAGCCGCAAGCACGTGCGCACGCCAGCCTTCGCCAAGCTGCCAGACTTCCGAAATACGCTTGTCAATTTGCGCTGGCTTCACACCTGCTGCACCGAAAAGTGCACGCAAACGTTCGCGCACAATATCGGAAAGCACTGCACCAAAAGCCTTATAGCGCGGAGCAACCGAATCAACTAACTTTTTAAGCGCACTCATTGGAGCTTCTGCAGCACCGTCCACGCTAGCCACGCCAAGCTCGGAACTAATATCCATAAGAAGCTGGTTTCTGCGCGAAGATACGCCGTTTGTAAGCGTATCAGTTGTGTCAGTGTCGCCGATTTGGTCAAGACGGATTTTTGCACTATACGCAATCAGCATTGAGATTGCGTCGGATGCTTTGAATGGCAAGTCTGCTACAGGTCCGCTTGCTGCTGCGTTAGCAACTTGAGCAGAAGGAGCAGCCGCAGGAGCAGCAGAGACAACATTTGCGGCAGGAGCTGCAGGAGCAGCAGCTGCATCAGCAGTGCTACTTACTTCTTGACTATCTTCCTCAGTAAACACTTCAGGCACAAGCGAATCCGTGTCAGTCATATAAACGCGACCTTCGTCACGACCAACGTTGTAAACAGTCACTTTTTCGCCACTAAACTCCGGCAAAGCAAGAGTTTTAGCGCCAAGATTTGCCAAAGTTGGCGCGTTTCCTAAACCAACTTCAACGTACTCTTCAACGCCAAGACCGCCGCGAGCGCGATCGGCAAACATAAGAGCCTGCGTTTCAATCCAACGAACTGGAGAAGCGAACTGCCATGAAAGAAGCTCCGTAAGAAGCAATCTACCGAGCTTCTGCTCATCCTCTGCATAAGATTTCCACGTAGTTTCATCTTCCAAAGCTGCTTCAATGCGCTCAGATGGCACAACATCCAAAATCTTTTGTGCAAATTCTCGCGTAAGCTCAAACGGGCAAGCCACGAGGTTTGGAATGTAACGGTCTACAAGCACAGAGTAATCAATATGCTTCGGCAGCAGCGAATCGAGCTTGTCGCGGAATTCCGGCACACCCTTTCGAAGAATTCGAGAGTGGAACGGCACGTCAATTCCTGGAACAAACATGAATGGAGGCTTACCACCATACTCCTTAGCGCGCTTAGAAGCGTCTGCAGCCAATGCCTTCAAGCCTTTAATAGTTCCAGCAATTGCGTACTGCTGACCTGCCAAGTTGTAGTTTACAATTTGCAAGAATTCGCCAGTAGCCTTGGAAATGCCATTAACGTAAGCGTTTACACCTTCGTCTGACACTCCAAACTGGTTTGGTCGAAGCGCACCCATGCGGTAGTTCGAGCGACCTTGCGCATCGCGTTCAATCAAGTGATGCATTGTAGATCCGCGGTGGAACACCAATTCAAGCACAGTTTCGAGTGGAATAATTTGCGCGAAGGAGCTCAAAGCATTGTATTCTCCAAGCGAGTGTCCTGCAAAGTAAGCAGGCCAAATATCGCATCCTGCTTCACGCAAACGCGCGGTTTGCGCAAAGGCAACTGTTGCGAGCGCAACTTGCGTAAATTGTGTTAAATTAAGCAATCCTTCAGGATGGTGATAAGTTACGCCGTGAGCAGTAAGCTCCTTTGGATTATCGCGCACGACCGCGAGGATTGAGAATCCAAGCTTTTCGCGAGTAAGCTTGTCTGCTCGCTCCCAAGTATCGCGCACAGCAGGCGACTTTGCGCGCTCATCCAGCGACATTCCTTGTTTTTGGATACCCTGACCTGGGTATACGAATGCTGCACGTGGAGCGCGAGTAAGCGCGCTTGCTTTAGACACGATTTGCCCATCAACTCTGCACGTAACTTCCAAAGCAAGTCCGCCGCGACGAACTTTTCCAACGCGCTCAACTGTGATTTCTACTTCGTCATCAAGCTGAACCATGCCGTACATGTTGTAGGACCAGCCAATGAGCTCGTAGCGAGCACCTTTTTCATCAACTGCTTGAGCCACATGTTGAGCTGTTGCAGAAAGCCACATACCGTGTACCAAAGGAGCAGAAAGACCGGAAATTGCAGCACCTCGCTTAGAAGTGTGGATTGGGTTGAAATCTCCAGAAGTACGCGCAAAAGCGGTCATATCGTGAGGAGCGCGAACGACTACTCTGCGCAAAGCTCTGCGAGGCGTGTCTTCAATTTCGTATCCGTGCAATCCTGCAGCTTCGCCATATTGCGCAGCTGGAGCAGGAAGCGCATTGCTGAAGCTTCGTCCACGAATAGCAAAACGCTCAGTTTCGTGAGCAAGTCGCGTGCCGTCAGCTGCAGTATGCACTACGTGAATAGTTACCACGCGTCCAGAAGCGGATTCTGCATACGGCTCAGCCCAGCCTAGTAAATTAATTCGCTTGTCGACATACTTTTTAAAGGCTTCAGCATCGACGTCAAGCTCTACTAAATGATCTAGGTGAACAGCGTTAAGCAGACCCTCAATAATCGGGTAGCCATCAACCATTACGGAACCCAAAGCTGAGTAAATAGTTGGCCAAGCAGGACCTACTAACGCGTCTGGCACAATGCGAGAAGCAAGCAATCCATCTGGAAGTCTTCCAGCAGTAGCAGACTCGTGGTCAATTCCAAGATTTCTTGAGAAAGTATAGGAAGAATGAACCAATCCAAACGGGAAATCTCTATAACCTTCTGCAAGCAAATCTTCCGGCAATTTTGCCAAACTGCCATCTTCTTTTACTGTTTCAACCTTAGGCATAGCATCAAGCACATCGCCAGTAATCGCAGTATTTCCAATACCTGCGGTTGCTGCAAGCATTTCGTACACGTGCTTTGGCAAACGTTCGCGGTCAACTACTGGTATGATTCCAGCTTGACTTGCATCAACAGTTAGCGGAATTACAATATCTCGTACCGCGTGCTTGCGTTTTGGCGAGTTTGCAGCGTTTTTTGTAGAGTGTTTTGCTTCCTGATTTTCTTGATTATCCCAGAATGTATCTAGCTTAATATCTAAATCAAGCGAAATTACGTCATTATTACTAGAAGTTACTGTAATTACGTAATTTTCGTCTCCTAAAGATGTTCCGTAAGCAGGGTTTGCAGTTACATGACCAACCCAAGAAATATTCGGGCATGCGCGCACGTAAGCTTCAACGTTTTTAGCATCAGCAATCTGACTAAAAGCAGATTTTGAAGACTTGCTCGCCGCATTTTCCTTATTTTCTGCTTCTACTCCAGTTTCCGAGCCAGATTCTGCACGATTGAGCATAGCTGCTTCAAAACGTCCCAGAATATCGGCAATCGGCTCATCCATAGTCGTAATTCCAGCCACGGAAATCGGTCCTGGAATTACACGCACAGCGTCTGCCGAGTAACGCGAATCTTCCGACTGCCAAAGCTGATCTTGACCCCACCAACGCAACAAATCGTTGTCAATAACTGGCACGAATGGCATTGGCTTAGGGTATTCGCGCACCAAAGTTGGGAACCAAGCGGCATCCATTGGCACAACGTTCATCTCGCGAGCTTGAGGCAACGCGTCAATCAGCGTATATAAAGCAGCTTGAGGGTGCTTAGAAACTTCTTCGATAGAAGGCAGAATAGAAGTAAATTCGCCTGAATCTTGATTAATTAAACGCGCTTCAATACGCTGCAACAAATGCATGTAGCGATCTACGTAAGTCGGATCCACCCAAGGGTATGCCAAATCTAGGAAACGTTGAGCAAATTGTGCGTAAGTCATGCTTTCTACGTCACCAAAATATGGTTTTGCAGTAGAGTTAAGTGCTTCGATTACTTCATCGCGACGCGCTTCAAGCTCTTCAGGATGTTTCATCATACGAACGAGCAATCGACCGCAGCGAGCAGAAGCGTTTTCTAACTCGTAAATATCTGCGTGCAAATGGCTTAAACCACTCGTCACACCGCCAATCACTTTGCCAGAAGGCACCCAACGCTCACCCAAAGGTGCGAACGAATCCTCATCAAAACCTTCAATGCTAGAAGATTTCGGCATCGCAATACCCGGAGTTTCCACAAGCATACGCTTTACTTCAGGACTTGTATGTGCTTCCTTAGCTGTCATTGCAGCTGTGCCAATCATTACAGCATCAACTGGCATATTTGGCAAACCGTATTCATTCGCCCATTCGCCAGAAATGTAGTCTGCAGCACGCTCAGGAGTGCCAATACCACCGCCTGCAACAAGCACCAAATTTTCGCACTCGCGCACTTGCGCGTAAGTTGTCATAAGCAAATCGTCAAGAGATTCCCACGAATGGTGACCACCTGCAGCACCGCCCTCAACCTGTACAATAATCGTGGCTGGAGCAACAGCCTTAGCAATTCGCACAACTTGACGAATTTGGTCAACTGTTCCAGGCTTAAACGTTACGTAAGGGAATCCATCAGCTTGTAAAGATGCTACTAATTCCTTGGCTTCGTCAAGTTCTGGAATGCCAGCAGAAATAACTACACCATCAATAGGAGCTCCCGACTGCCTCTTTTTTGGCACGATTCGCTTCGAACCAAATTGCAAATTCCACAGATAGCGATCCATAAACATGGCGTTAAATTCGATAGTTGCGCCTTCGCGAAGCTGATTTTCAAGCGACTTCATATGACGATCGAAAACTTCTGCAGTTACTTGACCGCCGCCAGCAAGCTCAGCCCAGTAGCCTGCATTTGCTGCTGCAGCAACGATTTCCGGCTCTACTGTCGTTGGTGTCATTCCTGCAAGAAGCACAGGAGCTTTGCCTGTAAGCTTGCTAAATTTGGTAAGCACTTTGCGTCCTGCAGGCGTGTTGATTACTCGAGGCGCAAAAGCAGCCCAGCAGCCTGTACGCTCTGGTTCAGAAGCTGAGTCAGCTGTTGAAAGCTCAGCGCGAGAGCGCAATGTAGCAGCCTCTACGATTCCAGCGCCGGTTCCTTGCACAAGCACTCCAGTAAGCTTTCCGAGCACCTCGCTAGGACCCATGTCTAAAATCCAAAGCGAGCGCGCGTCGTTCTGCTCCAAAACTTCGCCAATTTGCGCAGCCCAATCAACAGGAGTTACAAGCACAGCATCAGCCAATTCGCGCGCAACTGTAGTGTTCAAACCAGCCTCACTAGCCCACTCTACTACCTGCTCAACTGCAGATTGAAGCATTGGCGAATGGAATGGCACTGTAACATCCAAATATTCAGCAACTGGCGCAAATACAGCTCCACCGCGAACTTTCATTTCGCGCAATTTTTTCGAACGCTTTGTTTCTTTTTGCGCTTCGTTTGCAACAGCTTCCATATCTTCCGGGTATCCTGCAATAACCACGTGATTGTAAGCGTTTTTAACAGCAATTGACACTTCACCGCGCGTGCGCTCTACGCGTGAAATTAACGCTTCTGCCTGCTTTTTAGTAACTCCTTTAAGTGACAGCATTGGCGTGTGCTCGCCGTCACCAGTAATTTCAAGCATTCGAGATTCACGATCTCCTGCAGCTCCAATTAAGTAGGCAATTGCAAGTAATTCTTCGATTTGCGCGCGAGCTTTTTGCCAAGACTTTGCTTTTATGCGAGCTTTTACCATTTCTGCTGCGATTACGCCTTGAGAATGACCCAAAACTGCGCACGGCTTGTTTACTTCAAAGTTGTATCCAAGATTTGTTAAGTCGCGCACTGCACCGAATTGTGCAAGCGTAATTCCAGGCACACTAAGAAGCGCGTTTGCAGCGTTAATATGCTTATTTTCTAGCGCGTCAAACACGTTTATGTCGCCGCCTGCATTTGCTAAAAGCTCAGAATAAATTGGCGATAGCAAAGCTTTTGCGCCTGCTTCGTACTCATGAAGTTCTGCGTTTAATTCTTCGTCTGAACCAAGCTCACGCAAAGCTTCAACCCACGGAGTCGACTGACCTGCAAACACGAGTGCGTGCGGATTATTAGCGAGTTGGTCGAAAAAGTATGTTGTCATGATGTTTCCTTCTCGTTGATTTGGATAAGTTTTATAAATTCTGTAAGTTTTGTAAGGTTTATAAGTTTTGTAAGTTCTATAGTTTTTAGTTATAAGTTTGATAACCCCTATAATTTTTATAAATCACTTACATTGGCTGATTTCCGTGATGCTTTCCAGTTCTGGAAACCCGCTTTTTACTGCGCAAAAGCTTCAATGAGCCGGCAATCATATCGCGAGTCTGCTCCGGGTCAATCATTGCGTCAATCTGACCAGTTTCCAACGAAAGATTTGCGTTCACAGTAGTCGCCTCATACTCGTCAACCAGCTGCTTTCTAAGAGCTGCAACGTCTTGCCCACGCTCTTTAGCTTTTTGCAAATCCTTGCGGTGAATAATATTTACGGCACCTTGCGCACCCAAAACTGCAATCTGGCTGGTTGGCCACGCGTAATTTACGTCCGCACCCATCGACTTGGAACCCATAACGATATAAGCTCCACCGAAAGCTTTGCGCAAAATAACTGTAACCAGCGGAACTTGCGCATTCGCGTACGCATAAATCACTTTCGCACCTCGGCGAATAATTCCTGCGTGCTCTTGATCTGAACCAGGCTTATAACCAGGAGTATCTACTAGAGTCACCACAGGCAAATTAAACGCGTCGCACAATCGCACAAATCGCGCGACTTTTTCGGAAGAATTTACATCCAAAATACCAGCGTTCACCTTCGGCTGATTTGCCACGATTCCAACAGGATGACCCTCAATGCAAGCAAAACCAACCACTGCAGAAGCAGCATACAATTCCTGCACTTGCACGAACTCACCGTAGTCGACAATTCTGCGAATCACGTCGAGCACATCGTAAGGCTGACGGTCGTTATCCGGCACAATATTCGCCAACTCGCGCGCAGTTTCGCGATCGGCACGAGTAGCAGAATATGCAAAAGTTGGAGGCTCTACCTCACAGCTAGATGGCAAATAAGCCAAAACTGTGCGCGCGTAGTCAATTGCGTCAGCTTCATCCTCTCCCAAATAGTGAGCGACACCGGAAGTTGCGTTATGTACAAGACCGCCGCCCAAATCGTCCATGCTAATCGCCTCGCCGGTTGCAGCTTTAACAACATCCGGGCCAGTTACGAACATATTTGAGTGCTCGCGAGTCATAATAATCAAATCCGTCAATGCAGGGCAATACACAGCACCACCAGCGCAAGGCCCCAGAATAATTGAGATTTGCGGAATCAAGCCGCTTGCTTCGCAAGTTTTTTTGAAGATACGCCCGTATTGCATAAGCGCGCTCACGCCTTCTTGAATGCGAGCGCCGCCGGAATCAATTACGGCAACAACTGGCACGCGAAGTTCAACAGCCATATCTAAAAGATGGCAGATTTTCTCGCCCTCAGCTTTGCCTAAAGTTCCACCGCGCACAGAAAAGTCTTGTGCGTAAACTGCAACTTTTCTGCCATAGACTTCGCCAAAACCGGTGATTACAGCGCATCCTGCAACGTCGTTATTTATGTCACCGCCGTTAAAACGTCCGATTTCCACGAACGATCCGGTGTCAAAAAGCAAGTCAAGACGCTCTCTTGCAGTTGACTTTCCTTTTGCGTGCTGACGCTCACAAGCTTTTTGTTCTGCGTCACGAGCAAGTTGTGCTGCGTGCTGAACTGCAGCTTTTCCGCGACGAGGCTGCAAGTTTGTATCGTCAGAATTATTCACACTTTTCTCTGAAATTTCAGACTTTTCTTTTACTAAAGCGCTCATTTCTGCTCTCCTTCCGGCTTTTCGGAAGACTTCTCACCTTCAGACGAATCTCCATTATTTGAACCAGAAATGTCAATCGTCACAAGCTTTGCGCCCGATTCCACGCCGTCACCAGGCCCAACAAAAATTCCAGTAACCGTGCCTGCAGCCGGCGCGTAAACGTAATTTTCCATTTTCATAGACTCAAGCACCACAAGCAAATCACCCTTGGCAACCTGCTGACCTTCAGCAACATTCACGCGCGTAATAACAGCTTGCATAGGCGCTGCGATTACGCCAGGAATCTGCTTTTGTTCTTCAGATTTATGAGTACTTCCGCGAAGCGAACGTCCACGCAAAGGTTGCGAAGCTCTAGAAACGCTACGAACTCGCGCAGAACCAGTCAAATTGTCAACAATATCTTGCGGAATCGTAAGCTTTACGCGCTTATTATCAACCTCAATAATGAAGGATTCCATTGCAGGCTGCTTATTTTCGGATTCATCCGCAGACTTTCCAGAAACAAGCGAAGCCGGCTGACCGCCCAAAGAAGCTGCAGGAACGCGGTTCAAATACTTGCGTTCCATCCACTTAGTAGACACATCAAAACTGTGATTTTCCGCCGTAAACTCAGGGTCGTTAAAAATCTGCTCAAAAAGTTTCGCAGGAGTTGGCACGCCCTCAATACAAAGTTCCTTCAAAGCGCGACGCACGCGAGCAACAGCAGTTTCGCGACTTTGCGCAGTAATAATAAGCTTGCCCATCATCGAATCGAATTTTGGCGAAATATTATCGCCAACTTCAACGCCAAAATCGACGCGAATACCAGGACCGGAAGGCCACTTTATTTTCGTCAAAGTGCCGGAACTTGGAGTCAAATTCGTAGCAGGATCTTCCGAAGTAATGCGAAGCTCGAAGCTGTGTCCGCGAGGCTCTGGATCCTTAATCAACTCGCCGCCGTCAGCAATATTGAGCTGTTCTCGCACTAAATCAAGTCCACTAACTTCCTCACTAACCGTGTGCTCAACTTGCAATCGCGGATTAACTTCCAAGAAGTAGACTTTATGCTGAGAAGTCACCATATATTCGCACGTGCCAAGACCAACGTAGTCAACAGCTTCAAATAGGTTACGAGAATATCGGTAAAGCTGATCCTTTTCATCGTCAGTCAAGAACGGTGCAGGAGCCTCCTCAACCAGCTTTTGGTTTCGGCGCTGCACCGAGCAATCGCGCGTGGAATATACGGTGAAATTTCCGTGAGCGTCGCGGCCGCACTGCGTTTCTACGTGGCGAGCTTTGTCAATAAAACGCTCAATAAAATATTCGTCTAAATCGCCGCCTTGAAGAGCGTCGTGATTCATATAAAAGCCTCGCAACTCGTCATCGTTACGAACGACTGTAATGCCGCGTCCGCCGCCGCCATCCGTGCGCTTCATCATCACTGGATAGCCGTGAGTTTGCGCAAAAGTTAAAAGTTCTCGAATATCTTTCACAGGCTCCGAAATTCCTGGAACTGGCGGCACTTTCGCACGAACTGCCACGCGACGAGCCGTAATCTTATCTCCCAAATCAATAAGCGCTTCCGGACGAGGACCAATCCAAATAACTCCAGCATCGTTAACTTTTTTCGCAAAAGACGCAACTTCCGAAAGGAAACCGTAACCCGGATGCACCGCATCCGTGCCGCTTCTTTTAATAATGTCAAGAATCGCATCTTCGTTTAAATAAGTATCGCGATATGTGTCTCCGGAAAGTGCGTACGCTTCGTCTGCCATTTCTACAAACTGCGCGTTGCGATCAGTCGGTGCGTAAATAGCAACGGTAGAAATGCCCATTTCGTGAGCCGTGCGAATAACTCGCAAGGCAATTTCACCGCGGTTTGCGATGAGGATTTTTTTGATATTCGTAACCATACGTTACAAGATATTAGAAAAGTTGCGTTTACGGATGAGTCGACATACACAAAAGCTAGAGCAAAATTTTGTACACTTCTCCAATGCACATGATTTTTATAACACGTAATGTGATTAGCGAAACGGAAAACAACCGGCAAAACCGTTTAATTGACAACCTATTAGCTGCAAACGGCGAACCGGAAATAACCAAAAGAAGGTTTTCATGACTAACATAAATCAAAATAATGCAACAACAGCATCAGCAAATTCAAACGTTGCGAATAAGTTGAAAGTAGCTGCAGCATGGCTTGCAAAGCCAGCGCTTCTCACTGTGCTTTTGGCTCTTTCTACTATGGCAGGCGCAATTTATCTTCCTATTACTCCTGTGCCTATTACGTTGCAAACTCTTGTTTTGTGCATTATTGGTTTAACGTTGAGCTGGCGCGAAGGCGTAGCTTCTGTGGTTATGTATCTTGCTGTTGGCGCAGCAGGTTTGCCTGTGTTTGCTGGCTTTAAGGGCGGCTGGGCTGTTTTTGTTGGCCCTACTGCAGGATTCTTAGCTGGTTTCATTTTTGGCGTTGCTGCAACCGCAGCTTTGAAGCGCGTATTTGACGTAGCTCTTGACGCAATGATGCCAGAAAACTCCTTCAAGAAGACTTTCGCACGCTTCTGCACTTACTCTGTAGCTTCTATAATCGGCACGATCGTGATTTACGCATTCGGCATTTTCGGTCAAAGCTACCTAACTGGCATGCCACTTTCAACTGCCGCCGCAACCTTGATTATCTTCATGATTGGCGATTTGATTAAGGCTTTTGTTGCGAGCGCAGCTTGCTCCGGCTTGTACAACGCACTTAACAAAAAGCGCGCGTAACAACTAAACCTAAATGCTCTAAACGGGAACATTTGTCGGAAAATTTCCGGCAAATGTTTCCACAAAACACAAAAACGACAACAAACGCCGGGAATTTTCCCGGCGTTTGTTGTCGCTCGCTTTCTTTAAATCTCACTCTTCATACGAAACGGCCTGCACATCGCCGCTTTTTACCACAATCTCCTCGCCAGATGCCTCACGAATCGTAAGCGACGCATCTTCTCCAAGCCGCACAGCAGTTCCTGTCACCACGCTTCCGTCAACTGGATGCACGTTAACTTCGCGCCCAAGAGTCCAACACACACCATTTACTTCTTGAAGCAAATCTGCAGCGTTGCTTGGATAATCGCGCATAAAATCACCAAGTCTAGAACGCAATCCAGTAACGATTTTCGCAGCAATCGTATCACGCAATTCTTTAGCTTCCGGCAAATCAGTCATATGCATTTGCAGCGAAGTTGCCATTTTAATTGGCAGCACTTCTTTAGGCACACACAAGTTCAATCCGATTCCAAAAATTACTCCAACAACATCATCTTTGCTTGGATCAGCTACAATTTCTGTTAATATTCCGCCTTCTTTACAATCGTGCAAAAACACGTCGTTAGGCCATTTAAGTTTTATCGCGCAAGCATCACCGTGCATCGGCGAGCTTCCGCACTCTTTAAACGTTTCTAGAAGTGCGTCACGCGCTGCAAGCCCTGCAATAATAGGCAGCCACCCATTGTGACTTGCGTCCATAACAATTGACTTCGGCAGCAACGTTACGAATGAAACTAAAAAGCTTTCTCCCGCACGGCTTACCCACGCACGCCCTAATCGTCCTCTTCCTGCTGTTTGCTCGTCTGCCACAATCGCAACTATTGCTGGCTTTCCGTCATCTCGCGCGATTATTTCGCCTTTTTGTATCATTTCTCGCGCAATATTTTGCGTAGAATCTGTAATTGCGAAATATTTTACCAGATCTGCTACTTCTGAGGTCTGCGTCATCAATGCCACACTTTGCGAAGAAAAAATAGTCATATGTATAATTTACATCAGATTATATTTTTGCGCGCGTCATTGCATGTTTTGCGCGCAATAGCAAACAAAGTAGCTGAGCATCAATTAAGCAGGTGTTAACACATGGAGCGCATACGTCGCAAAACGCAGTACGAAAAGCCGCGCAAATTGCGTGCAGTTGTAGCACGTTTTTTAGATTACACTCTTGCTGCTTTGCTATGCTTTGTACTTGCTTTTTGCACTAGCTTGGGACCAATTTTCCGCAGTCAAGATATTAAAGTTCATTTAGGATCAATCGCTGATTTTTCGTTGGTTAATGCTTTTATTTTCGTTGCTGCCTTCATAATATACGCATTAATACTGACTGCGCTTATTTACTACGGTAAAAATAAAAAGTTTTTGCCTAAATATCAACGTTTTACGAAATTAATAAAATCAATTGCGTTAAGAAAAAATAGCGAAAATAAAAAACAGTCAAAATTACAAAAATTTACTACTAAACACACTATTTTCCGCAATATTTCGCATTTTCTTTTAAAATTTGCAAAACTATTTTTTAATTGCGCTAAATGGTTCATTAACCACTCCACTCGCAACAGAAGAAACCTACTTCTTACTTTTTTCGTGGGCTGGATTTGGGTTCCAGTTACGTTACTTGCCGCATACGGTGCAGATATATGCTCGCAAATTCGTGAGTACAGTTGGACTTGGAATAAAATTACAGGCTTAGATCAGCCTTATATCGGCTTCTTTAGCTTTGTCCCAATGGATATTTACCCAACTGCGCACTACTTGTGGCCAACTTATCCAACTTATTTAACAAATCAGCACAACATTGTTCTAACTGTTATTTATGGCGCAACAACAGCAGTCTCCAGATACTTTACCGACTCAAACGACGCTGGAATTGTAGTTCTTGCCTTTGCACAATTTGTATTTGCAGCATGGTGCGTTTCTGCAACAGCACACCGCTTCTTAAACAAACCTTGGCTTGATGCAGAATCTAGCTCAACAAATTGCAGCACAACAACTTTTGCAAGATTCGTTATTCTGCTTATGTTTTTACTTAATCCGCTTGTGTTGTGCTCAACTATTGCGCTTACAAAATCTCCGCTTTTTGCATTCGCTTTTGTTTGGTGGTTTGGTATAAATTACGAGTTAACTAATTGCTATCATGCGAAGGACACTAAAAATACACCTAGCACAAAGCCAAATGCGCAAAAGCCTAGACTTCACACTGTTTTGGAATTAATTGTTTCAGTGTGCGTAATGCTTATTGCTGCAAAATACGCTTGGTATATTCTGGTTGTTCAATTCGTGCTTTTGATTATTTTTGAGCGCAAACGCTGGCGTTTGTGGGTTTGCGGAATTTTGCTTCCAATCGTTGTGATTCACGGCTCGTTAATTATGCTTATTTCGAGCGGTGCTATTATTAGCGGCGATCCTATTGAGAGTCGCGGCATTCAGTTACAACAAATTGCACGTATAGCTAAGCTCGATCCGCATAGCATACCGCGTAGCGCAAAGCGCATTATTGCACCAATTTTTAATCTGGATCAAACTGCAGAAGCATACAAACCTTATGACGCAGATCCTGTGAAATCTTCCGGATTGCAGTCTAAAAAAGTGAGTTATCGTTGGCGATACGTTACTAAAGATAATATTCGTAAATTAGATTTCGCTTGGTGGCAAATGATTACGCATAGTCCACTCGTTGCAACTGACGCTTTTCTTGCGAAGACTTACGGATACTTTGATATTTTTGACCGCCCGTATGTTGGGCCAGAATATTACATAGACACTGACAGCATACACAAATCTGATTGGATTAAATATTGGAATCCTAAGTGGCGAACTAAATTTGCAGAAGATATTAGCACGTTTAGTGATATTCCTGTTTTAAGTTGGCCAATTCACGGAAATACTTTCGTTATTTTTACACTACTTATTGGTGTTGCAGAAATTATTCTTCGCCGTTGGCGCACATTGTTATGGCACATTCCACTTGCCTTGCTGGTTGGAGTTATGATTCTTGCTCCAGCTAATAATTTTGAGCGACACATGCTACCGTTAGCTTTTGTTTTCTGCTTTGTAGCACTTACTTTTTGGCGAGATACTTTTACTCAATCGCGCTATAATAGTAGAGAATGTTAGGATCAAAGGCATAAGATGGACGAGAAGAATACACCTCAGTTTGCGCAAGATAGCAGCGCTGCTTCTTCTGTTATGTCCGAAGAAAATTATGAAGATAAACTTGCAGGAAACAGCTTACTTAGTAACGATTTTCTTTCGATACTAGCAAGCGTACAGGCAGCAGAAAAGCACGCGGAGGATTCTAATATTGCCAATTCTCTTGAAAATCAACAGTTAAACAAAACGCAAGTAAACGCTGTATCAAATGATCAAGAAAGCTCTTCTACAGCAAAGCAATCTAAAGCAGAGCAAGAAAACGAAGAAAAGCACAAACACCACTTGTGGCATCGTCTTTCATCAAATCAAAGTCGTTCGAGTCATTCAAGTCAATCTTCTGAAAATACTAAAGGTAATAATTCACCGAGTTTTACTCCATTGCCCAGCGCGCAAAAATCAACTAGCTCGGAACCGCTTAGAATTTTCGACAATCGTGATGGCCAAGTTTTTGACGCGGCGATGCGCTTGCAATTACACTCGATTATTGCCACGTGTTTAATGAATGGTATTGCAGACGCTCGTATTGACGCTTTCATGCATTTACTTCAATGGTCAGATTCGCCAAAAGTTATTGTTATTGCAGGAACTTTCGGCACTGCAATTAAGCCAGATGACGGACCAAATCGCAAGCCAGCACCAGATATTCCACCTGATAACACTGACACTTTGCGTCGAAATATTTGGCCACAGCTTGGTAGTTGCAATGCGTATGATGCAATAGTTGAGCGCACACAAAGTAGTGCTTTGCAGCGCATTACGGGAGCTTGGCAAAAAACGCAAGCACTGATATCAGCATCTACGAAAAATTCTTCTACTTTTGCAGCGCCTTCTCATATTATTCTGCTTGCTGTGCGCGAAAATCCTAGCGATCAGGCTTTAGAGAAGCTGTGCAAAGTTTTTGAGAATTCTCATAAGACGATTTGTGTTAGCAGCATGGTTGAAGGCGTTGAGCAGATTTCTTCCGCTCTTACTGCTACTCTTGCCGCGATTGCTGTTGCTCCAGCAGTAAAGCATTTGCCGCAAATCATTCACACAGATGATTTGCTTCCAGAACGAGCGCTTATTGGCGATGCCACAGCTTTTGATACTCTTTACAACAAGGTGTATCAAAGTTTGGCTCCTTACAATCATGACGATCCGACTCTGGAAACTATTGACATGTTCTTACGCTTTGGTGGAGCTCTTGACCAAACAGCACACGAACTTAATGTGCATCCAAATACTGTTCGTTACCGTTTACGTAAAGTTGCGCAAACTACAGGATGGGATGCTACGGATCCGCGCGCCGCTTATGTGCTGCAAACAGCTATAACAATTGGCAGAATTCGTGATTCGCACTAAGACGAAGTGCACGACAATAAAGACGCGCGGCCTAAACTACTCGCGCGCGTGATGTTTAGACCGGATTTTCTTGCGTAGGCGACCTAAACTACTCACGCACGTGCTGTTTTGGTCGCTTAGACAACGCATAAGTAGAAGTGTATTACATATCGAAAATGCAGCTCTTACTGCACATCTCCTACTACGCAGCGCTTACCGCAAAAAATTATGAGTTGAATAGTAATCTTTCAAAGAATCTTTAGTAATTTTTTGAACGCATATTGCCGAACTATTAGTAGCATCATAAGCATTCTTCCATGGATCCTCACGATGTGTCATAGCACTCAAATCACTACCAGAACACTCAGCAAACTTTTTGCACACTTTTTCCACAAGAAGCTTTTGGCCATCTGTTAAAGAATCATCATTCAACTTATCAGTGCTAGGAAGCACAAGCTCCCCTTTACGAATCAAAAACTTACCGCGATGCAATGCGAATAATTCTGGGCAAACAGGACCATTTCTCCATGCCTGAAAATCCTCGTTAAATAATGGATATCCAGTAGTAGCCAAAGAATACGCTTGCGAATAGTAAGCTAACTTCTGACGCTTCATAGTAGTAATAGTTCCAGCAATATCAAGGATGTACGATGCCACATTAAAGATTGTTGTCATACGCACCTCCAGCAAAAATACCACTAACTAATTCAGATGTAATCAGAAAAAAATCGGGCGACGCATAAATGCATCGCCCGCAAAACTTTCGTTTTCAAATCGTATTTAATAAATTACTATGATGGCTGTACATTATGTACAATCTCTTTACAAAAAATATACATCTGCTGCAATGACGTAGACGACTTGTACAAATCCTTATTCCTAACCATCCTACCGTCAAACAATTCCTTGATTTCCTGTAAACAATGATTCTTTAAATCCTCACTCTTTATAACATCATCCACCGCAATAAGCAGCGAAATAAAATCTTGCACGCATTTATTTTTCAACCTGTCTTGAATAGTTCTCTTTTTCACACCTGCCAACAACTTAACAACTCGAGAAACTAAATAATTATTGTAAAACCCAGCTTTATTTGTTAAATCATGAATAACACAATTGCTATGAGCTGCAGCATTCCGTATATTTCTTATATTGTCCAGCAATGTACAATTAAATCCATCATATTCATACTTTGCACAGTAATACTTATAAAAATTAACGAATTCTCCAAATGGAATCACTTCTAGAAAAACATATATAGGATAATTAGGGTGATTATACTTACCCAATAGGGTTTTCACATACGCAGTAGATCGTCTATTATCAAGCTCTGTTATAATACGAGGATATTTTGCAATATATTCACTTACTATATTGAATTCATCAATATTTTTTTCTTGTATATCTTTTAATATATTGACTTTTAAAGAATGTTCCACGCTAAGACTTGCACTAATAATCCAACGTCGTAAATACATATCAATAGTAGATAAATCTTTTAGAGCCATAAAATCAAGACCCACATATTTACCATTATGCTTATGAAAATTTGCCTTATAGGCAGTAACTTTAACATAATAATTATGCTCATTCAAAAATGAAACAGCATCCTCAACTGTACATTCTTGAAAAGCAACACCCTTACTTTTTAGTTTATCTATAAGTTGCTCTGTCTTTAACATAAAACACCCCCATCCACAACCAAAATAGCCCAACACAAATTTAACAAAACTATTTATTTTTTATTTAATGATTCAAGTATAAAAAAGAACATGAGAAGCAGGAAGAGTAAATATGCTTGTTGGAGGATGGTTAATTATATAAGTAGATAGATGTGTAGATTAGTGAGCAGATGAGTAAGCAAGTGAACCGCTAGACAAGTTGGTCACTAAAAGCGCAGGCGACATAAACTACTCACAGCTGAGTCGTTTTGGTCGCATCGCAACAACAACATCTAGCAATAGTACAGTCAGCAAGCAGACACATACGAAGAAAGGGCTTGGAGCCTGATGCCCCTAGTAGCACCAAACCCAAGCCCTTTAACAAAACCGACTCGTTTCCCTAACAAACAAGCCAGCCAAACACTCAACAGTCACGCCCCCGAAAACCAGCGCACAACACTACCGTGAAGAAAGAGATTTGGCAAAACAGTAGAATCATGCAAAAGCCCGAAAGCAAACCCGCCACAAAACACTAAACAGCATTCGCAGCACGTTGAGTGAAAGATTTAACAAGTGAGCGCACCATACTCACGTACAGCACGCTCACAAATCATTAAACAATCAACACACTTAATGTGCTAAAAGCTTAGTGACGGATCTTGCGAAGAGCAGCACCCATGCCAGCAAGCACGGAAGCAGCAACAGCAGCCAAAGCTACAGCAGCACCGGTCTTAGCCAATGGAGCAGCAGCCTTCTTACCAGCAGCCTTCTTACCAGCCTTCTTATCATCCTTCTTGTCGTTAGCCTTGTCATCAACCTTCTGACCATGACGCTTGAGGTAGTCAGCGACAGCCTTGCACTCGAGAGAATCTTCACCGTAAAGCTTCACACACTTCTTGTAATCCGTGTCCATATTGCCAAATGGAGTATGCTCATACTTATCTTTCTCGTCAGCCGCAACCTTAGCAGCCTTCTCAGCATTCAAACGATCAGCAAGAGCACCAGGGTCCTCAGTCTCATAGAGCCAATTATCATCCTTCTCATCCTGAGCAGCAGGCTTATTCTCTGCAGGCTTATTCTCTGCAGGCTTATTCGCTGCAGGAGGGTTCTGTGCACCAGCACCTGGTTCTTCTGCCATTGCTGGGGCGGCGAAAGCCAAGCCGGAAACGAGGGTGGCGCCAGCAGCGAGTGCGGCGATAGCCTTCTTATTCAACATAATATTTTCCTTTCTTCTTCTCCTTCACGCCAAACGCGCGAAGAAAAAATTAACATTCACAACTTAAGTTTTGTGAATAACTACCAGCGCAGAATATCCAGCCGGAAGCTGTTATTAACATACCCCCCCCCCGTTCGAAAAAGTCAAGAGCAGACGCACAACTCATTAACAGAAAACATTTATATTTTTACGGAAATATTTCAGTCAAACTATTTTTAAAAGTAAAAAATACAGTATTACGCATTATTTTTCGTAAAAATGTCAATTTCAAGGTTTTTAAAGATTTTTCTCAGAAAACTCTCAGAAAACTCCTGAATACTCCCCCAACCAGCCGCAAAACCGTTGCAATATAGCCACTCTTGCGCGACACGCCGCGCACGACCACGCGCCCTCAACCTCTCCAGTCACCTATTCATTACCAACACAGTTTGCGTACTGCACCAGCAACGCTAATCGCAATTACTCGTTACTAACGCAGAAACGCAGTAACAAAAAACGCTGAAAACATGACTCAAAAGAGCACATTTTCAGCGTTTATAAGTTTTAAACTTAATTTACTACGTACCAGCCATGCTTTCGCATAAGCTACGCAAGCAATAAATCAGGCAGCAATGCTGGCGATATCAACTGGAACACCAGGAGCCATCGTAGAAGTCACAGTTACCTTAGTAATGTAACGACCCTTGATGGTGCTTGGCTTCAAGCGGCGGATTTCGTCTGCGACAGCCTTGAAGTTCTCTTCAAGAGCCTTAGCATCGAAGGAGAGCTTGCCGAAGAGGAAGGACAGGTTGCCCTGGCGATCCACGCGGAACTCAATCTTACCGCCCTTAATGTCAGCAACAGCCTTGGCTACATCCATAGTCACGGTGCCAGTCTTTGGGTTTGGCATCAAGCTACGAGGACCGAGAACACGACCCAAGCGGCCAACCTTACCCATCATGTCTGGGGTTGCAACAACTGCATCGAAGTCAAGGAAGCCACCGGCAACCTTTTCGATCAATTCGTCATCACCAACGATGTCGGCGCCAGCTTCCTGAGCCTCAGTAGCCTTTGGGCCACGAGCAAACACCAAAACCTTAGCGGTTTTACCGGTGCCGTTTGGCAAGTTCACAACGCCACGAACCAACTGATCAGCCTTGCGAGGATCCACATTAAGGCGCATAACAGCCTCAACGGACTCGTCGAAAGCGTGCTTTGGCATGCTCTGCAACAAAGCAATTGCTTCAGCTGGGGTGTACAGGTTATTGCGGTCGATCTTCTCAGCCGCTTCACGATACTTCTTAGAACGCTTAGCCATTCTACACTCCCTTTCAGTCGGTAACGGTAATACCCATCGAGCGAGCGGTGCCCGCGATGATCTTCATACCGGCCTCGACGTCACGTGCGGAGAGGTCAGGCATCTTAATTTCGGCGATTTCGCGCACCTGAGCCTTGGTCACAGAACCAACCTTGTGAGTCAATGGATTCTCGGTGCCCTTCTGAATGCCAGCAGCCTTAAGCAACAAAGCAGCGGCTGGTGGGGTCTTCAAAATGAAGGTGAAGGAACGATCTTCATAAACGGTGATCTCTACTGGGACAATCTGCCCCATCTTGTCCTTCGTCTGGTCGTTATAGGCCTTGCAGAAGTCCATGATGTTCACGCCGTGGGAGCCTAATGCTGGACCCAGTGGTGGGGCTGGATTTGCCTTACCAGCCTGAATCTCGAGCTTAATAAGCGCGGAGACTTTCTTTTTCGGAGCCATAATATGGTTCTTCTTTCTTGTACAAGCGGTTCAAACGGTTGTTGCAAACGCTGATATAGTCGCTTCTTACAGAAGTAAAGCACTTACGAAACGTTGCTATAAAGCTGTTTTGCAGCTTCCTCCCGCATCTTGTATTGCTGTGCTGTGCTAGCGGATTCCTCCTCCAGTCACAAGCCTTCCTATTATGCCACATCTTCGCGACACGCTGCATTACGAAATCTGCAACTATTTTTACGCAGCTACTTTTGCGCAACTATCTTTGCGCAGCTATCTCAGTAGACAATTCGTTAAGTATAGCGTTTCTAGTCCACGCACTCACAGTCATTTTTCTGCGCTTTGCATCGGCTTCGATTAAATGCCAAACGGTATCACTTAACCTAACAGTACGCGGTTTCAACGGCTGAGTTTCATCTTCCTAAGCTCTTCCAGCAAACTCTGTAATAGTGGCACCAGGAAAATTATCTTCTGCCTCCTCAGCCCACTTATCAACAATATCGTCAGTAATAACGAACCCATTTTCCGCAGTATACGTATTCTTACTCATCTCGCATCCCTTATCTCTTGTAAAAATCCCTTTGTAAGACGATTCGCATGAATTATAAGTATTGCGTTGTTTTCAAGCTACCATATCATGCTTTACTTCTATGCTCTTAATACAAACTCCACAAATCTCGAGCAACGCTATAACTAACTCAGAGCAAATAAGAGAACAAGAGAATATCACATTTACTTAAGCAAATTATGAACTGAATAGTACTCTTTCAAAGAATCCTTAGTAATTTTTTGAACGCATATTGCCGAACTATTAGTAGCATCATAAGCATTCTTCCATGGATCCTCACGATGTGTCATAGCACTCAAATCACTACCAGAACACTCAGCAAACTTTTTGCACACTTTTTCCACAAGAAGCTTTTGACCATCTGTTAAAGAATCATCATTCAACTTATCAGTGCTAGGAAGCACAAACTCCCCTTTACGAATCAAAAACTTACCGCGATGCAATGCGAATAATTCTGGGCAAACAGGACCATTTCTCCATGCCTGAAAATCCTCGTTAAATAATGGATATCCAGTAGTAGCCAAAGAATACGCTTGCGAATAGTAAGCTAACTTCTGACGCTTCATAGTAGTAATAGTTCCAGCAATATCAAGGATGTACGATGCCACGTTAAAGATTGTTGTCATACGCACCTCCCTTTGCGCAACTACATTTGCGCAACAGCAAAAGTTGGAAGTCTACTTCCAAGTTGAGCGCAAAACACTAGAACATTATAAAATGTTAAAACTCTAACTCAGGATTCTTTAACAACTCATCAAACATCGCATGATACAAGCGCAAATTCAAAGACTCTATTCGCGTAATAGTCGAAATTTTGCCGCCAGCATCTTTCGACGAAGCGCCACAAACGTAAACAGCCTCATCATCCGTTCCATAATCTATAACCACATACCTATCGTGATACTTTCTGCCAGCAGTCTTAAACTTCAAATCAACACCAGGACAATCGCTTACAAAATCACCCAACATGCTTTCCGTAAGCATATTCTTGCTCCTAGCGTTATCACTAAAAACTACGATTTCAACCCCTTCACCAGCAAACCGTAATAGTTCCAATGTTTTAAGACCAATATAATTATCAACAACGTAAATGCTTTTCTTAGCTGATTTATATATTTTGCAATACGCAAGATCCGCTTCTATTTTATTGCCGTCCATAAGAAGAAAATGTTTATACGAATCTGGATTAATAAAATTATCCATTACCTTATTAAAATCTTCCTTCGTTGCCATTTGAGATTTTATTTCCGCTATATCATTAGTATTCTGATTCGTTTGAATCGCAAGCTTAGCTAATTCCTTCGCGCCAATAAAATCCTTATTTTCAACAATATAATCCTTCATTTGCTTAAAGGTTCTAATAAGCGCTTTCGACTGAATTATGGCAAGTTCGCCTCTTAACACAGTCATGAGCATATAAATACCTTGCTCCGTAAAAGCATATGGAAGCTTTCTGCGACCACCCCAACTTGATGTAGAATTTTTCGACATCAAGTTTTTGAACTCATCAGCAGTTAGCTGAAACATAAAGTCATCATCAAACTTTTCTATGTTATTTTTTACCTGCTCGTTGAATCTTGCCGTAGTATACCCATATATTTCAGCAAGCTCAAAATCAAGCATGACTTTTTGATTACGAATGTTGTAGATTTTCTCTTTTATTGTTTCAGCGTCTATTATCATTCCAACAGACGCGTTTTTAGAGTCAGCGATAATTAGATTTTTATTCCCCTCTACCATAAGATCACTCCTAAAAAATGTGCGTAAAACCTAGCGCTGTACAACAAAAACTACATTTCTAACACAAAACCCATGAATCGCAAGCAATCAGGGTTATTCCCAAAAATCAATCACAAGCCATAAAACATCTAACAACTAGCAAAACTAGCATGCATCAGCGCATAAATATAATTCTATAAGATTCCACAAATAAAAAGCAACAAAAAAATCGGTTTTAATACAAACGCACAGCACATTTATGTAGTGCGCTTGTACCTGATTTACGGCATGTCATGCCAAATCAGCCAAACGGCTAAGCCGTGAGGAATAAGTGCACTACATAGCAGCGCGAAGGCAGGTCGGAACGCTACACCAATCCACACATATAAAGTGGTAATATTACGAGATTCAAATCTTTTCTAACGCTAAGCTGTTTAGGAGCAAATACATAACTAGTTCCAATTCTTTTTGAAAACTTGTTCTTAAATTTATCAAGAGAAACTGTTTTAAACACATTCCCAGATTTAACTTCAATAGGAGATATACGCATTTTGCCAGCAGAATCCTGAAAAGCTTTAGAAATCAAAAAATCTATTTCCATAGTATTTTCCGAATTTTCTTTGTCTCTATTTGAATAGAAGAATAGGCGATGTCCAGATGCTATTAGCTGTTGCGCAACAACGTTTTCAACTAGCATTCCTTCATTAATTGAGATTTTTCCAAATAAAATTTCTTTATACAGATCATTAGACGCAATACTACTATCTGAAAGTATCATAGAAGTCAACAAACCGGTATCAGCCATATAACATTTTACTAACGCATCATCTGCATTAAGATTCAATCCCACATTTGGATCTGTAGATTTGTAGCAATTATTTGTAATACTCGCATCCGAAAGCCAAAAAAACGCATCCTTATAGTCACGCATACGAGCATTCTTACCTAAGGAAGTAATCCTATATCTTTTTTCATGTCTGGAAAGCTGTGCTGGTATTCCATCAAACACAGACATAACTTTCATTTCATAACCTTTTGCAAACTTTGCAGCATCCTGCCTATAGAGCGAAAGAATACGACGCTTAACCCTATCTACTCGAGCAAAATCTCTCGAATCAACATATTCATTTACAGACTGCGGCATGCCACCAACTAGCATATATTCTCTAAAAAGTCGCATCGCTTTTTTATGTAAAACATCTGGCAAAGGATTTAACTCATCAAATGAATCTTTAATAACTTTCGATAGATTTTCTTCTCCAAAAGCCCACAAAAATTCTTCAAAATCAAGAGGATACATGCGTTCTTCTTGTTCTTCAGATGGAATCAATATTGTTTCAACATTGTGTTTAATAGACAATAACGAGCCAGTCTCTATATAGTCGTATCTGCCATCTGCAACTAGTTGTTTTACAAATTCTCTAGCCTGTGGGAAAAATTGCACTTCGTCAAAAACCATTACCGATTCACGGTTATAAAGTTTCACACCATATAGTGCAGATATGTATGTAAAGAAAGTGCTTAAATCTGAACGATAATCTTCAAATAGCCGAAGCGCATCTTTTGATGCTTGCGAAAAATCAATAAGAATATAAGACTTGTATTCGTTTCTTGCAAACTCTTCAACTATAGTACTTTTCCCAACTCTTCGAGCACCTGTTACTAAAAGCGCTGTTGAACCGCGATCAGCATTCTTCCAATCGAGCATTTTTTGATAAAATTTTCGCCTTAACATATAACACCACTCTTAATTACCACAAAACCGTTGAAAATACTATTGTTTTATAGTATATATTTCACGAAAATCAATGTCAATTTATGCTAAATTTTCACGAAATCAGGGGTAAATATATGCCGAATTTTCACGAAAATCAAGGTGTTATTTCTCTAAATCTTCGCGACACGCTGCATTACAGCAATTCTAAGCAGTTATATGTTTGGCATGAGCAAGTGAAGCAGCACGGCGGTGGCGCTTGCGAACCGCGGCAATAATCATCGTCGTAAGAATCACAGCGCAACCAATAAGCGCGAGCACAAACATCGTCATCCAAAGCGGCCACTGCAACTTATCGCCCGGCGCGGAAACAGGATCCGGCAGCACGCGATAGCCTGTCACCAGCAATCTCTGCGTATTAACACCATACGGCGTACACGTAAGCAGCGTCGCCAGATCACGCCCATTCTCGCGTTGAAGCAACCTAATATCATGCGGATCGACCACGCTAATGCGGAATACCCTGTAACGCAGCGTCTCCCCCTGCACGTCAAAGTAGAAGAAATCACCCTTCTTCAACTCCACTAAATCATCAAACATGGTCGCATTTGGCAAACCCGTATGCGCCGTCACAACAGCGTGACGCGTTTTACCCCCAACCGGCAAATCTGTGCCATACAAGTGTCCAGCGCCATACGCCAAAACCTCCTGCGAACTACCGTGGTAAATCGGCAGCTTAACGCCAATCTTCGGGATTTTCACAATACCCATAATCCCCATCGGCTCATCCAGCTGCTTCGCATACTCCTTATACTCCGGCGTCTTCATATAATCCGTCGTGCCATCGTACGGATCAGCCGTAATAATCGACTTGTGGCGCGCATTATAACGACGAGCCGCGTTCAAAATCTTCTCTCTAGCGCTCGCAGTCTGCTTACGACTCAGCCGATCATAAGCTACAGAAATCTCCTTCGACACCTTGTTATTCCACAACGTTGACGCAATCGGGTACGTGAAGCACAGAATCGCTGCAAGCGCGAGAACGATTGGCTCTAAAATACGGCGGAGTTTGGATTTGGGTTTTTTAGCGGGTTTTGTTACAGTTGCGGAGGCTGCGGTTTGCGTTGCTGTGGAGGCTGGTGTTGTTTCGGTTGCAGAAGCGACGGGTTTTGCTTTGAGTTGCTTGAAGAAAGCATATACTTTAACAACAGCGTCGTTTAATTTCATGCTTCTTCCTTGTAACGTTTATACACGTAAATTTTGTTTCAAATTACGCGTGAAAACACACGTTTTTAGAGCAAGTGAGTCTAGGATTTAGTTCAGTAAACCCTAGACTCACACTTTGCTATTAGACTACAAGACCAGCTTTAGAAAGCGGATCAAGCGTTCTGCTGCTGTTCCTCTTCTTTGCGATTGCGCATGTAGAGGAACACGCTTGCTGCAATCAAGCCCATGCCAGCAAGCGCAAACAGAATCACGCCAGCAGCACCAGTTGCAGGAAGATTGAACCAGAACTTGTTACCGCCTTTTTCACCATGCAATGGAATGTTAGGGAATTTCAAAGTATCAGGATTATCGTTGGTAGTTGTATCCTTAACAGTTATTTCCTTAACCACAGGAGACAAAGCAAATCCTTCAGGAGCCTTAACCTCAACAACGTACAGCGTTGAACCAGCTTCAGCCTTGTAAGGATTAGAGAATTTACCGCCTTCAACAGTAGTTTCATCAAATGCAGAAGCGGCCTTGCAAGGACTATCTTTCGCATCTACTGCTGTATTTTCCTTAAGAGACTTGGTGCACAAATCTGCTTTACCTTTGTCGGTAAATATCTTGAATTCAGCACCAGAAAGCTTTTTACTCTCATCTTCAGAATTGTACTTATCAACCTGCAAATAACCAAACTTGACTGTAGGCTTACTGCCATCAACATTAGGAATTATAGGATTCGGTGCAGTAGTACCCTCATCATGAGCTGGGAAGAAGCCAGACTTATTAGTAATAGTCTTATCTGTAGTAGAATCCTTGAAGGCTTTACTTATGTCAAACGCAAGCTCAACCTCAACTTGAGGAGCCTCAGATCCAGCAGCAACGTTATTCAACTTAGAAGCAATTTTCTTCAAACCTGCTTCAGTGAACTTCACAAGAATGCGAGTGTGACCAGCAGCAAGACCTTTAGTATCTCCAGCTGTAGCAATCTCAGCATTATCAGAATTAGCCTTTGCAGTAACGGTGTAGTCGTTGTTCTCACCCTTAGTAAGGGTAGAATCACTACCTGTACCGAACTTTACAGACTGCACAGCAGCATCAAGTCCCTTATTAGGTTCTGTAAACGCTGAGGTTGGAGCATCATCGAACACAGCGTAATCCTTGAGATTCTTCTCAGTCAAATCCTTGTCAATCTTAGTCTTGTTCACCTTTGCGGTAATTGTGTAGTAAATTTTATCTTTTACACCAGCAAAAATGTGAGATTTATCAACATTCTTCTTAATTGCAGAAGAAAGATCAATATTCTTTGGCTTAACTACAGGATTATACTCATACACAGTTGTGGTCTTGCCATTATCAGTCTTCTGTTCAATCAAAGGCAAAGTCATGTAGAAACTACTGAAATCGTAAGCACCATAACCATCAGGAACCTTCTCAACAATCTTATACAAACCAACAGAAAGATTATTAAGTGTAGACTTACCATCCTTGTCTGTAGCAGTCATATTGTGCACATCAGTTCCAGTTCCAAGAGTTACAACTCCAGCTTCTTCCGGATGAGCATTTAACTTAGAAACAATACCAGCAATCTTCTGCCAAGAATCATACTGAGCAAGATTCAAAGTAACATCATTAGTTCCTTCCTTAATGGATGCAACTTTAGTTACAGTGAAACTAACATCTTTAAGAGATTCAAAACCAGCAGGGCAAGATGTATCTTGCGTTTTGCCTGTCTCATTAGATGCGGACGCATTAGCAGTACTAGACGAAGCAACGGTAGTAGTAGTTGTAGAGACATCCTTTTTCCTGCACTTAACAATAGTTAAACTACCGGTTGTCGGAGCTTTACTCTCCCATGGAGCCTTAGAACCCTTATTAACAGAAGGTTGTGAAACACCAGGCTTATTAGCCCACGCAACTCCAGCCACAGTTACAGCGCCAGCGACGCACAGCGTGCCAGCCATCGCAAGCGACGCAACCGCCGCCACGAATTTATTAGTGAACTTTTTCATGTTCACTCCTTTCGTATGCCGTTTTACGGCAAGTAGAGAATTAGTTTGCATTGATAATGCTCTTGACGAGTAGAGTTTTAAAATTTTTGGCATTTACCTTGTGTTATCACGCTCCCGAATCCCGAAAGACTGCGCAATAAAACAATACGCAATAAAACAATGCGCGAAACAGGAAGGCTTGATGCGCAAATGCGTACGTAGTCGCCTTATGCGAAGCACGGCGAGTAAATGCATATACAACTGCTTCATACGTGATTGCATAAGCCTCGCCGCCTTCCAAAAATTAATTTGCGAGCGCACTCACTTTGACTTACCACGAAGCCAGCCGCCAGCAGATTTACCAACAGAGCAGCAAGAATACCAAACTGCAAATTCCAACTCTGACCGCCCGTATTCGGCAAAGTAAAATTACTCGCCAAGTGAATATTGAACGTAAAAGCAGCAAACTCCTTCTTTTCTTTAAAAGCAGTAGGAGTTGCAGAAGTTAGCGCAGATTTTATTGAATCAGGAGTTAAGGTACCTGTTAAAGTATCAAACTTATTTAGAGCTTCAGGCTTCAGCGCGTATACAACACAACTGTAATCGCCAACCTTAGTCGGCTTTATGCTCACTTCCATAGAAGCTTGAGACGCAATCTTTATCGCAGTACATTCGTTATCGCCTTTTCCTGCTTTATTGCATCTAGTTTGATCCTTATCCCCAGGCACACTCAACCCAAGCTCGTCAAGATTTCTGCTCCAAGTATTGTATTCAAGAGACTTATTCTTCTTCTCGCCCTTCGAGCACAGCACGCGCAACGTAATCTTCTTCGTGCTATCCGCCGCAGAAGTAGCATCAACAAACGGCTTAAGCTCCATACCGAGCATCGCAGAAATATTGTTATTGGTGCTAGTCAACGCCGCTGGCAACGGATCCGTGCCGTTTTTAAACGGATACACTTTCAGCGTAAGATCATTATCACCAATTTTTGGCTTTGGCTTATCTCCAAACTGGATTATTACAGTCTTATAATCCCAGTCAACGCCCTTCGCAATAGATGTTTTATTGTCCCACTTATCTTCAACAATGTTTCCCTCAAACAGAGACTTCTTACCTGCATCATCTTTGACTTTTTTATTAAACTCGTCTGATACTGTAGAACTTTCGAAATGTTTACCTCCACCGCTACTTACTAACTTAGTATCCTTAATAGCAAACACTTTGCACTCAAAAGTCCCAGCCTTTGTAGGCGTGCCACTAATCCAGCTTTGAGATTCCTCAGTATAATCATCATTCTCATATACAGCAGAATCCTCTGCACCAGTAGAAGGTCGATCCTTACCATCCATGTGCTTGAACTGAGTCTGCGTACCTAAACTCAAACCATTAACACTGTCTAACGTATAACTATCGGCACTATCACTAGTTTCTGCACTACCATTAGTACTAGTCTCTTTATGGCAAATCATATGGTGATGAATATAACCAGGCTCTTCTTTGGATTGAGAATCAATAAAAAGCTTATTAGTAATAGCTTTAGACTTCTGTTTTATAATAATTTTGTCATCGCTTACAGGAACTTTATCATTCTCTTTCCTAAAATCGTATAAGCTCAGCGATAAATCATTTTTTGATATATCAGATTCGTCAATTTTTACACTTACATCAATTTTTTTACCTTTTGTATCAGTAGGGTGGTATATGCCAATTTTGAATGTATAACTACCGCGATCCCATTTGCCTGGGCGCAACGTAACAGAACCATCAAAGCCTGTTTTATCTTTACTAGTATCCTTAACTTTAGTGGCACCATTATCTTTTTCAAAATTCGCCCAACTTGGTACAGGATCTTCACCATCTTTTTCTAACGTAAACCACAAGCCGCCTGGTACACCGGTTTGTTTTCTAGTCTTTCTTAATTTGAACTCTGGGGTAATAGTTCTAGTTTCACCACGCTTTATTAAAATAGTCTTACCATCATTATCTACAGTAGGACTACCAATATTGTAGCTAATCTTGTAGCATGAACTTAAACTCTTCTTCCCCTTGCACTCTTTCGGAAGCTGAGGATCTTCATTCGCACCTCTGTCAGTGCCTTTAACAGCTTTCGTAGAATCAGCAGCTTTATTTTTAGCATCTTTAGCTTTTTTATTTACAGCAGTCTCAGACTTAGCTTTATCGACAGACACATCTGCATTCTGCTGCTTTTCAACAGGCTTCGATTCCTTATTATCTTTATTTAAAGTACTTGAAGTATCAGTATTTTTCTTATTAGGCTCAGTATTAATAGATTCACTCTGCTTAGTCTGCTGCTTATTCTCATCATCATTTTTAGCAGAACCAGACTTAGCACCTTCAACCTTCTCAGTAACAGTAGTATTCTCACCAGCACTCAACGCATAAGTTGGAGCAATCACAAATGTAGCAAGCAACATTGCAATCGCCACGAAAAAAGCAAATAACGAACGACGAATTGAGCGCACTAGTCGAAGGAAACGGCTAAATATATGCGAATTAAACATATACACCTACCTTCTAATCTGCAAAGCTTACGAATCATGATGTCATCATTACGATGACACTTAAAAAAAAAACAACTCAATTACTCTGCTTAAACACTCAGCACTATACCCCCCCCCCACGCCTATTTGCAAGCCAAACGAAATATTTGGAAATATTTATTATTTACATTGATAAAAGCACTGTAATTGCAAGAAAATTTAGGATTATTTCCCCATTTTACGGCGTGTTGCAGTAAATAATAAAAACCGGGGCGCGAATTAACACACCCCGGTTTGTAAAAGTTACAAAAACTTAAAGCTTTTCACTCAAGCTTTTGGATCAGTCTTTCATCTCAAACAATCGGCTCCACTTGGTTGAATCCAAGCTCCACAGGAGTTTCACGTCCAAAGATGGAAACCAACACCGTAAGCTTCTGAGTTGTAGGCTCCACGTCCGAAACCACAGCTGCCATCGTTGAGAATGGACCATCAGTAACTGTTACCTGATCGCCAACCTTGTAAGCAACCTCAACCTTACGCTTACGTGCTGCAGCCGGCTTATCGCCAGCATTCTTCAAAGCTTCAGAAGCAATCATCGGAGCCATCATTGATACAACTTCCTTGCGGCTCAATGGTGCAGGCTCTCTAGAAGGACCAACGAAACCAGTCACGCCTTCAGTCTCGCGCACAATGCGGCGAGCGTTCTCATCCGGCCACATGCGAATCAACACATATCCTGGCACACGCACGCGGGTAATAACCTTCTTACCCTTTTCCGTATGCTTCTCGACTTCTTCCATAGGAACTTCAATCTGGAAAATCTTATCTTCCAAACCAAAGTTCTGCACGCGGGATTCGACGTTAGTTTTCACGCGCTTTTCGTAACCAGAATACGTGTGAAGAACGTACCACTTGCCTTCCAAAGTGCGAAGTTTCTTAGAAAATTCTGCTACAGCGATTGCGCCGGCATCAGTTGGGTCAGCTTCGTTCGCATCGTCAGCATCAGTAGTTTCATCAGCATCGCTAGTTTCGTCAGTTTCGTTAGAAACATCAGCAACACTGTCAGCAGCAGCGCCATCAGCTACATCAGCTGCAACATCAGCAGATTCCTCATCCACATCAGCTTCAACGGACTCGCTAGAAGCAGCAACTTCATTATTCACAGCTGATTCGTTTGCTTCGTCAGCATCATGAGAAGCAAAAGCCTCATCAGCTTCACTCGCTTCTTCGAAATTGAATTCATCAGTCATCTTGCATACACCTTCAAAATTTCAACTCAGCCAATTTCAACTCAGCCGAACAGCCACATTACGGACTTACCCAAACCGAAGTCCATGCAGGTGACGAAAGCCATCAAAAACACAACAAATATGAAAACTGCAGACGACCAAGCAAACAACTCTTTGCCATGAGGTGCAATAACCTTGCGCGTCTCGTCAATAGTTTGCTTAACGAACATGCCAATACGCACGAACAAGTTATGCTTTACTGCTTTCTTAGTACTGCGTGCCTGCGCCATGCTTGAATCCTTCGTGTAAAAACTTGAACAAAAAACTGGCAGGGACGGCGGGACTCGAACCCACAACCTACGGTTTTGGAGACCGTTGCGCTACCAATTGCGCCACATCCCTAAGGTGAACTTGCTCATCATACCCCAAAAGGAACGAAATAGCAAACCGCCAGATAGACATACTATCTCATGGGCATGATTTCGTTATATCATCGCACAAAAAGCGAGTGTCGCATTGTGCAACGGCAAGCAAGTTCTTATTTTGCAATAAATACTTGCTTAAGCTTCAACCCACTTCTTCATGCGACGCATGCCCTCAGCAAGCTGGTCGTCAGCAAGAGCGCAAGAGAATCGCAAATAGCCAGGAGCACCAAAAGCTTCTCCCGGAACCGCAGCAACATGCGCTTCGTCAAGCAACATTTCAGCAAATCGAGAAGAAGTATGCGGCAGTTCGCATTTCTCGCCAAGCGGACGCTCAAGCAACGCCTCAATGTTAGCAAACGCGTAAAAAGCGCCGTGAGGAAGAGGGCAAGTAACGCCGTCAATATTGTTCAACGCTCCCACAATTGCTTTGCGTCTAGCATCAAAAGCCTCACGCATAGTGGCGACCACATCCAGCGAACCGCCGACTGCAGCAATTGCTGCGCGCTGCGAAATATTAGAAACATTAGAAGTCATATGGCTTTGAAGCTTAATTGCAGCTTTAGCAACATCTTCTGGTGCCACCATCCAGCCAACACGCCAGCCAGGCATGGCGTAAGTTTTAGCAACACCATTCAAAATCAGCAGCTGCTCGCGAATTTCCGGCACCTCGACGCCAATATACGAAGTCGAAATGCCGTCGTAATGCAAGTGCTCGTAAATCTCATCAGAAATAACCCAAATATGGTGTTTTACAGCCCACTCGCCGATTGCGCGAATAGTTTGCGCGCTCCAAATAGCGCCTGTAGGATTCGAAGGCGAAGTTACGATAATTGCGCGCGTGCGTGAAGTGCGAGCGGACTCAATTGCCTCAATATCTGGCTCAAAACCGCAATCTGCACCTGCCAAAACCGGCACAGGCACGCCGCCTGCAAGCTTCACAGCCTCCGGATAACTCGTCCAATACGGAGCTGGAATAATAACTTCGTCGCCATCATTTAAGAGGATTTGGCAAGCCTCATACACAGCTTGCTTTCCGCCGTTTGTAACTACAACTTGATTTGAGGAAACTTCGTAGCCGGAATCTCGCTGCACTTTGCGCGCAATCACCTCCCTAAGCTCCGGTAAACCTGCCGTAGCAGTATAACGATAGTTGCGCGGGTCTTTACACGCTTGTGTTGCAGCATCAACAATGTAAGAGGGAGTAGGAAAATCTGGCTCGCCTGCGCCAAAGCTTACGACGTCAATGCCGTCAGCTTTCATAGCTTTTGCCTTGCCGTCTACTGCTAAAGTTGCACTCGGAGCGACCCGGTTAATACGCTCGCTTAATACGCGCCAATTTTCTGAGGATGAAGTTTCTGCAATATTCTCTGCCATGATTTACAGTGTAACCTTAAGCCGCGAAACGAGCGAAACAAGCGAAACTGTCGAAAACACAAAACCATTTGGTGAAATCGACAAAACACGAGCCACTAGTAATTACACAAGCACGAGATTGTCGCGGTGCACAACCGGATGCGCATACTGACGGCCGAGTGATTCTTCAAGCTCATCGCTCGTACGCCCCATAATCTCCGGAATTTCCTCCGCGTCAAAAGCAACCAAACCCTTAGCCAAATGGTTACCCTGCTCATCGTCAATCCACACAGGATCCGTCGCCGAAAACTCACCGCGCACGCCAACAATACCAGCCGCAAGCAAGCTCGCGCGACCTCCGCGAACCGCCTTCGCAGCACCATCGTCAACTACCAAAACTCCGTGCGGATGCGAAGCAAAACCAATCCAAAGTCGCCTTGAAGAATCGCGCGTATGCACCGGCGCAAACACAGTACCAACAGCATCTCCAGCCAGTGCCGGACCGGCATTTCCAGCGCAAGTTAGCACAGTTGGAATTCCCGAAACTGCAGCAACATGCGCAGCTTCCATCTTCGTCACCATACCACCGGTACCTACGCCCGAAACACTTGCGCCAACTTTCACTTCTTCAATCGCGCGCGTCACATCTGGCACAAAACTCACACGTTTAGCACCCGGTTCACTAGGCGGTGCAGTATAAAGAGAATCCACATCCGTAAGCAACACAAGAGCTTCCGCTCGCACAATATTTGCTACAAGAGCCGCCAAACGGTCGTTATCACCAAATCGAATTTCGTTGCTAGAAAGCGCATCATTTTCGTTTACGATTGGAATTACGCCAAGTTCAAGAAGCCGCAGCATTGTGCGCTGAGCGTTACGGTAGCGAGACGGCGAAATAGTAACGTCCGCAGTAAGAAGCATTTGCCCGACTCTGAAACCAAATTGCGAAAATGCTGCTTCGTATTGAGCCATAAGCAATCCTTGACCAACTGAAGCTGTTGCCTGCTGAGTTGGCACATCTTTAGGACGCTCATTAAAGCCGAGCAAACCAAATCCAGCTGCAATTGCACCAGAAGACACAAGCACAATGCGAGCACCTTGCATTTGCGCGTGACTTATTGCAGTCACAAGAGCGCGCAACTTTTGCACATCCAGCTGCCCAGACGCGCTCGTAAGTGAGCTTGAGCCAACTTTTACAACGATTGTGCGCGCCTCACGAATTGAACACCGAACCCCATCTTCGGTAAGCTCAATTTCTGGATTATTCATAAGATTCCCCTTGACCTTGATTCTTCTAGTTTTCTTGCTCTTCGCCACGGCCAAACAAGCTATTTTCATCATGGCGATCGTCATCCACAGAAGGATCCGCCCAGTGACCCGACTTTCGCTCAGCCATCATCGCGTCTCGAACTGCGCTCTTTGCATCCATCATGCTGTGATAATCTCGTCTACGCTCAGCATTCGTGCGCCTTGCTCCGCGAGGATCGTTCGCTTCGATTCGCAAATCCTTGCCACGCGCACCCAAGTTAGCGCCGTCCAATCCTTCTGCACCGGCAGCGATACTTGGATCCCAGTCGAAGCAAACCATATGATTCCCAGCGCCAATACGAATTTCGTCTCCTGGACGCGCGCCCTTCTTGCGCAATTCATCCTCAACGCCAAGCTTTGCCAAGCGATCCGCCAAATAACCAACGGCTTCGTCGTTGTCGAAATTCGTTTGTATAACCCAGCGCTCAGGTTTTGCGCCAGTAACAGTGAACCAAAAATCACCATTCCTGTCTTCCTCGCGCTTAATTTCAAAGTCTGCACTATTTCCACGTCCATCATCGCGGCGACGACGCAAAGCTGAAGTCTGCTGCTCAAGAGGCTGAATGACAACACGCTCTTCTTCACGCGCTGCTTCCTCGGCAGCGAGCTTCTCGCGCATCTTTTCAACCAATCGTCCAAGCGCAAAACCGAGCTCTTTCAAGCCTTCGTGAGACGCGGTAGAAATCTCAAATACAGTCAATCCCATTTTCTCAAATTCACCGCGTACAAAATCAGCCAATTCTTTAGCTTCAGGCACATCGACCTTATTTAGCACAATAATGCGCGGACGCTCAGGAATTGGAATCGCACCCAACGGAAGCTCAAGCTTATCAGCGTATTGCGCAAGCTCATGCTCAAGAGCGTGGTAATCGCTAATTGGATCGCGATTTGGCTCCAGCGTTGCGCAATCAATTACGTGCGCAATAATCTCTGTGCGCTCAATATGACGCAAAAACTCAAGACCTAAGCCTTTTCCTTCGGAAGCTCCTGGAATTAAGCCTGGAACGTCTGCAATTGTGTAGCGATAGTTGCCGAAGCTTACAACACCTAGGTTTGGCACCAAAGTAGTAAACGGATAGTCAGCAATTTTCGGCTTAGCTGCACTAATTGAAGCAACTAAGCTTGATTTTCCTGCAGAAGGGAATCCAACTAAAGCTACGTCTGCAATAGACTTGAGTTCCAAAATTACGTCGCGTTCTTCACCAGGCTCGCCTAAAAGCGCGAATCCTGGGGCACGACGAGTTTTGTTTGCGAGTGCTGCGTTGCCAAGACCGCCAGCACCCCCCTGCGCCACAACGAATTTGTCTCCAACATGTTGCAAATCCGCCAAAACTTCGCCTGGTCGCTTTTGAGAGTCTACAGCACCGCGTGCAGTAAAAACAACAGTTCCAACAGGCACAGGAAGTACTAAGTCTGCACCTTTTGAACCGTCTTTAGTGTCACCTAAGCCCATCGTACCGTTTTCTGCAGTGCGGTGAGGCATGAAGCGGTAGTCAAGTAAGCTGTTTGCGTTACGATCAGCTACAAAAATAACGGAACCACCGTCACCGCCATTACCGCCATTTGGACCTGCTAATGGCTTGTACTTTTCGCGACGAACTCCGGCAGATCCGTTTCCACCATCTCCGCCTTTTACATGCACTGTTACGCGGTCTACAAAATCACTCATACTGCTACCTTACTCGAAGATAAACACTTAAATTCTCGGGAACATGCGAGAACAAAAAAGCCGCACCGAACGGGGGTGCGGCTTAAACGTTTTATTGTCGACTTATTGTCGAATCTGTTTAGGCTTAGCTAAGATTCAGGCGGTAACAACGTCAACAACCTTGCGGTCGCGACGAATACCGAACTTCACATTGCCGTCCACCAAAGCGTACAGCGTGTGATCCTTGCCCAAAGCAACGTTCTGACCTGCGTGGAACTTAGTGCCGCGCTGACGAACGATAATGTTGCCAGCCACTACAGCTTCACCGCCAAACTTCTTAACACCAAGATATTGCGCTTGTGAGTCGCGACCGTTGCGCGAGCTAGACGCACCCTTCTTATGTGCCATCTCACTGTCCTTTCAGGTTTATAACACCGTCAATCAGGCGATGGCCGTGATCTTGACGAGAGTCAACTTCTGACGATGACCCTTGCGACGAGCCACACCAGTCTTGTTCTTATACTTCATAATGCTAATCTTTGGACCTTTGGCTTCGTCGTTCAAGACTTCTGCCTTCACCGTGATCTTAGCAAGATCCTTGGCACTCAAGGTTACCTTAGCACCGTCAACAACGAGCGCGACCGGGAATTCCACGGTATCGCCCTTCTTTGCATCGAGACGGTTCACGAGAATGGCGTCGCCAACCTCGACCTTCTCTTGATGGCCACCGGCCTTCACAATCGCGTACATAATTCGTTCCTTAGCTCAATTGAAAGCTTACTTTTGCCTTGCGCACAGCAAAACACGCGCGGCAAGACACCGACTATCAAAAATACACCTACCCATGTACTAACGTCAAGTCGCTAGATTCATGAGTCAATGCAGACAATATTCAATATTGTACTCAAGGCATATACTTAGTCACTATTCAGAGGCTCAATCATCACTTTCTGTAGTTTCTTGCATAATTTCCTGCATAGTTTCTTGCGTAGGTTGCTCCGCAGTATACTCAGCAATCTCTTGCGTAGTATCCTCTAAATTATTTTCAACTAATTCTTCAGAAGTTTTATCCACTTCACTAGTTTTCGCGGTTTCGCCAGCATCCGCAACTTCGCTAGTTTCATCCGCCTTAGAAGATACAGACTCTTCATCAGAATTCAAAAAATTGCTATACTGCGTTTCTTCTTCAGATTTATGAGCTGCGTCAGTAATTACAGACGCGGCAGCTATACGCGCTAACTTAGCTCTCACTTCCGCACTAGAACCCTGCTGCTTAACAGGCGCAGGCTGTTCCGTTGCGCTTCCGTGACCATACTTGTTTGTTTTAACAAAAGGATCTCCGCCCTTAAGCGCGTAAGGATCTGCATATTCCGAAGAAACAGTAGGCTCATCGTGCAAAATAAACCCACGTCCCTTGCACGTTGGACACTCTTCAGAGAACGCTTCAACTAAGCCTTGACCAACGCGTTTACGCGTCATTTGCACAAGACCAAGAGACGTAACTTCAGCAACTTGATGCTTCGTGCGATCCCTAGCCAAGCATTCCAAAAGCCTACGCAAAACTAAATCGCGGTTCGCTGGCATAACCATATCGACATAATCGATCATGACCATGCCACCAATATCGCGCAAACGAAGCTGGCGCGCAATCTCTTCAGAAGCCTCCAAATTACAACGAGTAACCGTTTCTTCCAAAGACTTACCACGCCCAATAAATCGTCCAGTATTCACATCGATCGTAGTCATTGCTTCCGTACGGTCAATCACAATAGAGCCACCAGCCGGCAAATAAACCTGACGCTCCATACCCTTACGAAGTTGACTATCAATCTGCCACTTATCGAAAACGTCCTTGCCTTCATGCTCAGCAGGATCCCAATATTCAACCTTGCTGCGCAAATCTGGAGCCATCATCTCAAGATATTCATCAATTCGCTGACGCACTCCCTCGCCTTCAACAATAAGCTTTTGGAAGTCATCGTTGAAAATATCGCGCACAACACGAATTGCCACATCAGGCTCACCCTGTAACAGTTTAGGGCGCTTTCCATGCAAGTATTCTTCGCGCTTAGCTTCAATGCGCTCCCACTGCTTAACAAGCGAATCTAAATCTTTTTCAATCGACTCCTCGCTTGCGCCGTCAGCAGCAGTACGAATAATAACGCCCATATCTTTTGGTGCAATCTTCGACACAATAGCACGCAAACGCGAGCGCTCTCGATCCGAAAGCTTGCGACTCACACCGGTCATGCCGCCAGATGGCACAAGCACTAAGAAACGCCCTGCAAGAGTTACTTGCGAAGTCAATCGAGCACCCTTATGCCCAATTGGATCCTTAGTAACCTGCACAAGCACAGGATCACCAGACTTAAACGCAAGCTCAATCCTACGAGGCTGACCTTCAAGACGAGCCATATCCCAATTAACTTCGCCTGCATAAAGCACGCCATTCCTGGCTTGACCAATATCTACGAATGCCGCTTCCATGCTTGGAAGCACGTTTTGAATGCGCCCAAGATAAATATTTCCAACAGTAGCAACTTCTTGAATATCAGAAACATAATGTTCTACAAGAATATTGTCTTCAATAACAGAAATTTGCGTGTGGCGATCGCGCTCACGAACAACCATTAATCGTTCAACATTTTCGCGACGAGCAAGGAAATCTTGCTCCATAAGAAGGTTTTGACGGCTACGCTCACGCCTATTATCTCTACGGCGTTGGCGCTTTGCTTCAAGTCGCGTAGAGCCTTCAATATCCGTAATTTCGTCTATATACTGCTGCTTGCGCGAGCGGCGAGAAGTCAAGTCGTCTTCGTTCGCATTAGTGTAGTCGGATGACTCTTCCTGAGAAGACGCGGAATTTGCGTCATCGGAGGATTTAGAACGGCGGCGACGACGGCGACGCGTATAAAGAGTTTCTTCCTCATCTTGCTCACGAAGTTCTTCTGGATCTGGAATTAAATCGCGATCTTCTTGAGAAACTTCATCTATTCTTGCGCGTTTTGTGCGAGAATTCGCGTCATCGTCAATATCATTAGAAATATCGATGTCAAAATCGCGGCTTTCGTTGCGACTTTCGTTGCGGTTTTCGTTGCGATCAGCGCGAGAGCTACGACGGCGACGACGGCGACGCGTAATCATTATTTCATCGTCATCGTTGCCATTATTCGCATTATAATCGTCGTTTATACCTCTGTTATCGCCTTCGTCACTGCTATTGCGGCTATCTCTGTTATCTCTGATATTGCTACCATCTCTGCTGCCTACTGCACCATTTTCATTTCGAGCGTCATCATCATTAGAGATGTTATTCGACATATTGCGACGATTAGAACGCCTATTTGAAGCATTTTCCGCAGATAAAATATCGCTAATATCAAGAGTTTCATCGATGCGCGTATCAATGGGAGCATAAACAATATTGTCGTATGCAAGATCCTCTTCAATTTGCTCAACTTCAGCTGCAGCACGTCGCTCAACAGCATTCAATCTGCGAGAACGGCGAGAACGCTGGCTTTTGCGAGTTTTTTCATCGCGATCATCTTGCGAATCCTGAAAATTCTTAGCGTACCCAGAATCTTGAGAATACATAGAATGACTTGTTTCACGCGATGTTTCACGACTATTCCCTCTGCCACTATCACGCTTTATTTCGCTTGAATTCTCACGTCTTTCAGAACGTGACTTGCGTTCGCTACTATCACGGCTATCATGACTATCGCGACTATCACGGCTATCGCGGCTGTTGCGTCCACCGCGCCTTCCGCGAGAAATATCACGTAAATCATCACGCAAATCATCATTCAAGTCATCACGCGAGTTGTCACGCAAGTCATTACGCGAACTGCTGCTTTCTTCACTACGATTGTTCACTACCTTAGGAAGAACTGGCTCCTGGAATAGGAGCGAAGTTATTGGGCGCGATTTAACAACATGCGGCTCAGAATTCTTCGTACTAGAATCCTCAACTTTTAATTCCATTGCTTCTCCAGCCGCACCAGCACCACGAGTAACTCGTCGACCGCGACGGCGACGCGTAACGCCAGAGCTTTGCTGCAAAGTATCGCCGGCAGCTATATTACTTTCCGCAAAATCTGTAGATTGCATTATTCCGGACATTTCCGCAGAAGTAGCGGTTTTAGACACAGTTCTACTATTTTCAGCTTCAGATTCATTGAAGCGTTCTCTTATTATTCTGGGCACTATGCTCCTCACGAGACGCTGCATCGTCTCGCATCCCTGGCTTTAAGTTGAGCACGCACGTGCGCGAGCCACCCCAAAGCTCTTTACAAAGTCTAGCTGCGCGACAGCGGACGCCAGCCTCGGAAAACGCTCACGAGGGGATCGACGCCATCGATTGCCTGGCGGCTTGCAGTGCCACCGCTCTCTAGTATGCCATATTGCCGAGTCAAATATATGACTCGTTGAATATTAAAATTTGCATCGCTGTTTTAAGCCAATTAGCAGTTACTAAAAATTCCAATAATTTCAAACTCATCCATAACGCACATAAAAGTTGCGTATCTCTCCTATAGTTACAGCATAGGTTCGCACGCATGCAATTTGCGTGCAATTAACGAATTTTGGAGGCAAGAAATGGGCTTAATCAGCGCAATGCAAGGCTTTTGCGTAATTGGCATTGTTATTGCTGCAGGCTATGTTACTGCTCGCATGCGCGTTGGCGGTTCACAGGCTCAAATGGTCCTAAATCGCGTAAGTTTTTTCGTTTCCAGCCCTTGCTTAATGTTTGCAATACTTTCTAAAGAGCCTATTTTTGAGATTTTTCACTCTTCGATTTTTGTTGCATTCTTTTCTGCGATGATTGTTGGAGTTGCGTTCGTGCTGCTTAATCGCTTTTGCTTCCATCTTCCTGCAGCCGACTGCACTGTAGGTGCTCTCAATTCTCTTTATTTAAATTCAAACAATATTGGCTTGCCGGTTGCGACTTATATTTTGGGAAATCCTGCGCTTGTTGCTCCGATTTTAGTTATGCAACAGGCTGTATTTACTCCTGTTGGTTTGACGGTTCTCGACATTACAACTACTGGAAAATGTTCGCTTAAACGCATCGCTCAGCAGCCTTTAAAACAGCCACTTTTAATTGGTTCGCTTGGTGGAATTATTATTTCTGCAATTTCCGCAAAAGTTGGCTACTTCCCTGTTCCTAATTTTCTTTACGATCCAATTAAGATGATTGGCGATTCTGCAGTTCCAATGATTTTAATGGCTTTTGGAATGTCGCTTTACGGAAGCAAACCTTTACGAAAAGATTCCAATCGCGCTGCTATTGCCACGGTTGCTGTGCTAAAAAATCTTATTATGCCTGCAATTGCATTTTTGCTAGCTTATTTTGTTATGGGTTTTCGCGGGGCAACTTTGTACGCGTGCGTTGTGCTGGCTGCGCTTCCAACCGGTCAAAACGTTTACAATTATGCTGCGCGCTACAACGTCGGCTTAAGTTTTGCGCGCGACGGCATACTGTTTTCTACTGTCACTAGCCCAATTTGCATAGCAGTAATCGCCGCTATTTTGGGGTGATTAATCCGCGCGCAATCGTAGAACTTTGTAATCACAACACTTTGTAATCATCTTGCTTTTTGAGCAAGAAGCAGTTTGCATGCTTCGCGCACAACGTCCCCAACTTTCACACCCTGCTTATCGGCAGAAGCCTTTAGAGCATCAGCATCTTCAGCAGATATACGAAAAGTTATAGGCAACATAGCTTCTTTGTAAAGAGGCGGTCTGCCGAGCGGCTTTTTAATACGCAAATTACCAGCTTTACCGTGATATTTGCCTTTTTCAGCATCACTTTCCCATTTATCAAGCATTTCATCAGTGACATCAACGCCACCTTCACCACGAAAATTAGCCATAATCACTCCTACCTATCTTCTACCAAAAATTTGTCTAATTTCTTCTTGACTAAATCCCATTTCAGCAAGAAACTTTTTAGTTGCAGGCACTACATGAAAAATAATCCATTCCCCATCTTCGCCCTTATATGCAATAAGTTCCGTAATAACTCCGCGAGAATCCCAAGCAAGTGAAAGCATCTGACTAGGCTCATATTCACCTTGCCTGGGAAGCTCTCTACAAGATGAGTTCCACATATTTATTACTTCAGTTTCGCTGAACCAAGGTCGTTTTCGAATAACTCTAGGATGCACTAAAACCTTCATAAATATTATCTCCCAACTCTCAATACTTTCGTATACGAAATATTATCACATTGTGCCAGAGATTATCAAAATATGGCTAATCGAACTAATAAAAGCATGCAAAAAGCCTAATGCAAATTGGCAAAAGTTGGAAGTCTGCTTTCAGATTCCGCAAAACTAACTCATACTTGGAAGTCTACTTCCAAATTGAAGCTACCTTTGCGCAGCTATCTTTGCACAGCTAACGAGTCGAGGCAAGAGAATCAAGACACGCGCGGAAACTGTACTGCACACGTACCAGAAGACGGGGTAAATATCAGCATTAAGTGCAGAATTAAAAAGTGATTAGACTCAATTTTTTAGCACGGAATCCAAACTCTTTATTCCAGGATTATTCAAATTCTCAAGAGATAAAATCTGCGTTCGCGCCAAATTTCTAAGTTCCGCCATTCGATCAGCCTGTGGCAAACCCTTAGAGATCAAAACAGCGTTATAGCTTTCCATATTCGCCAATACCAGAAGCTCATTAATACTCGCCTCGTCTCGAATGTTGCCTTTTGACTTAAGATTTGCGTCTCTCCATTGCTTAGCAGTCTTATTAAACAATGCAACATTTAACAAATCTGCTTCATTTGCATACTTATACATCAACTGCCCAGAAGTCAAATCCTTCAACAAATATTCTTTAATAGCATCCGTATGAATCTTGTAATTAATCTTCGAAATCTCACGGTTCAAATTCCAATTCAACGAAAGCCTGGAACCCTCATCAGATTTAAGTCTTTGATAATCTTTGATAATATATAGTTCAAATTCTGCTGAGATCCAAGCCGCAAACTTAAATGCTATATCTTTATGAACGTAAGTTCCGCCATTCTTACCAGATTTGGAAACTATGCCAATAGCATTTGTTGATTCTACCCATCTTTTAGGAGATAAAGTAAAAGCATTAGAACCAGCCTCATTCTTAAAGGAGTCGAATTCGACCCCTTTAAAATTAGGATTGTTAATACTCTCCCACAATCCCAAGAACTCAATAGTATTCTTCACTCTCAGCCAGTTTTTAACAACATCTTTAGGCTCTTCTTTGTTTTTATATCTCGCGATATCGGTTAAACTAACGTAATCATTCCTAAAATCTTCCGTATAAACCTGAATTGTAAAGCCTTTTGCTGTAATAATATCTTTTTTAATATTTGATGCATTAGACATAATTGCCTCCTAATATTTACGCAAATTTACGCAATTAGTTGCTTTATTTGATTTGTTTACTTTATTTCTATGCGCTTAACACAAAACCCATGAATCACAAGCAAAATTACAAAATCAAGCACAAGCCACAAAACATCTAACAACTAGCAGAAAACTAGCATGCACCAGCGCATAAGTAGTATTTTATAAGATTTCATAGATTAAAAGCAACGCAGACACGTAGATAAAATAAAAAAGTTAATTCCCAAAACAATACTCTAAATAAAATTTCGCAAGTTGGAAGTCTACTTCCAAATTCCGCAAAACTAACTCATACTTAGAAGTCTACTTCCAAATTGAAGCTATCTTTGCGCACTTACCTTTGCGCAACTAGCGAATCGAGGCAAGAGAATCGAGACGAGCGCGGAACGACGGCCAATCAGTGCGCATTGCCGTAAGCAGCTTCAGCTTAGGCACGTCGTCAATCGGCACCCACTTAATTTCCATACTCTCGTCGTCGTGCGCGCAAGGATCCACACTATGCCCCGGCTTTTCAAACGCAAAAACCGTTGTATAACACCAATTTCCATGATCTTCGCGGTAAGCTCCAACAACTTCAATATCTCCCGAAGTGATATTTGCTTCCTCGAAAGACTCACGCAACGCGCCCTCAATCGCGCTTTCTCCGTCGGAAATTGCGCCACCAGGGATGCCCCAAGTGCCACCTTCAGCGCTCCAAAGAGCACGATGTTGCATCACAACGTGCGTCACGCGACCAGTTTCAGCATCTCGCCTAGCAAGCAGCACTCCAGCAGCTCCGTTATGACCCCAATGTCTGCGGCCACAATCGCAATGCACCCAGCCATCTCCCGGCTGATGCACATTTTCTTTAGGCACTTCCGTGGAAGTCGGATCATTCTTTTCGCCAGTTTCTTCCAAGCTTTCCTTATTCCACAAATCCGGCCAAGCGTATCCAAGCTCCGAAACCATTTGTCTCAGCAGCGGCAAGCTGATTCCAAGAACACCGTGAGGATCTCCATTAATGCTTTCAATAAAAGCTCCGCCAAAACCTTCTAACGTAAAGGATCCTGCCACTTCCAGAGGCTCACCAGTTGCTACATACGCGCGAATTTCCGCGTCATTCATTTGCGCAAAAGTTACGCTTGCATGACTTGTTTTGCAAATAGTTTTGCCGGTTTTTGCGTCGATTAAGCAGTGACCAGTCCACAATTGTCCTGTTTTTCCACTCATCTGCTTGATTCTCTCAAATGCCACTTCAGGAGTATGCGGCTTTCCGTAGCACTCACCATCGAGTAAGAACATGGAATCGCAGCCAACAATCAGCACACCGCTACAATCATGAGAAGATTTACTCGTATATGCAAAATCGTGAATATCGAAAGTTTTTGTAGGAACAGTAACGCCTGAAAAATCGCGAGTTTGCGCCGTATCTACGTTATGCGTTACGTCTGATTGCGAATCGCTTGCTAAAGCATTACCAGCAGATTCAGAAGATTCAGATCCCGCAGGTTCAGCTTCCAGCGGATACCCCACAACTAAATCGCCACTAGCCGAAGCAGCCGCATCCGCCACACACTTCCACGCATGGTACACAGCTTGAGCTTTTGCACGAGCCAAAATAGAAACTCGCTGCTCAACGTTCAACTGCTCAACGCTCGCACCTCGCTCACTAGCGGCATCACGCAAAGCCGCCAGCTCATCCACTTCGCTTACGTGAATTACCGGAATCACGCCCGCTGCCGCCAAAACCGCTCTACGCGAAGGAGACTGCGAGGCTAAAATCAACGAAACTGTCATACCTTACTCTTCCTTTTTATCCTTCACACAGTCTATTTTCTGGTTACTGCAATACTGCCTGTAGCTGGCATTGTTCATTATGCATCTGAGCATCTCTCAAAATCAAAGACTGTAAATACTTGCTTTTATTTGGCATGCCATCTCTTTTAGCAGCGCGAGAAATATATTCACTCCAAGATTTAGGTACACGAAAACGCTCTTGAACACTGCTTTCGCGCCTTTCTTTTGAATTTGGTCTTCCTGGTCCAGATAAGGATGCAAATATTTCAGTTGCATCAGAATCTTCAGAAAGCAAAGTTTGCATAATTTTTGCAGCTTCTTCGCCAGAAAATTGCATTACAGGAGGATTATTTGGAACAGACACATTTTCATCAGCTAAATTCTCATACATATCCATTTCACTCACCTCATTTGCCCCATCTTTTCCAATATTTAAACCATTTATCAGTCAGATGCTCTACGTGAAACACCAAAAAATCTTTACCTTGAGGTCTTGCAAGCACTTCAATTAAATCATCCTTCCACGCACCTGGATGCCTTAAACATATGACTAGCGCAACGAATGTTCCGTTTGAACTAGGCGGATTTGACACATCATTAGGATTAACTAAAGCAAACCATATAGGTTCAGCCATAGCTTTTCGTATCTCTTCCTCATTTAGATGATCTTCATCAAAATGTTTGTATGCAGATTTGGGATCAAATCTAATAACCATTAACTAATTGTACCACAATTTATTGACTTGTTGCTTCATTACAACTTCACATAGGTTATTCGCGAGTTATTGCAACGCCAATAGAATCAACCTGCACATGCAAAACACGCCAGCCAGCACGCGAAAGCCACGGCTCAGCAATTGAGTCGATTTTTTGAGCTGCACTCTTGTTGCACTCAGCGTCTCCTGCATAAAATACAGCAACGCACGATCCTGCTCCCGAAATCGCTGCAGCAAAACCATGCTCGCGCAACGTTTCCACTAGCTTCCATGAATCTTTCATAAGATTTGCACGATACGGTTGATGAAGAGCATCTTGAGTTGCTGCAAAAAGTAACGCATTTCTCGAAATATCAGATTTTACTGTGCCTAATTTATTTTCAGAATCGCTATTTAACTCACCAAAAGCAACCGGTAGCATTGCAGTTCGCGACACGTTAAATATTGCGTCACCATACGGCACTTTTGCTGGAAGCGCGCGCCTAGCAAGCTCTGTAGAAAGCTCGAAATCAGGAACGAATACAGACACGGAAATATCTTGCGAAACTTTGTATCGTACAGTATGAAAACCGGTAGAAAGCGGAGCTTCGCAATCTCCAGCCACGCGCACAGAGCCTTTGCCTTCCCCAGCATCAAGCTTCCAGCTCATCGTCAAACCGCCAAAAACTGCAGGAGCAACATTGTCTGGATGACCTTCAATTGCGGCCGCGATTTCGAAAATTGCTTCGCGGTTAAGATCACCTTCGTGCGCAAAAGCCCAAGCAGCAGCAACTGCAGCAACAATCGCTTCTGCAGAAGAGCCCATACCGCGCGCTTGCGGAATCCGATTATGCGCTTCTAACGTAAATCGCAAGTTTGGCAGACCAAATATTTTACAAGCTTTGCGAAAAGTCGCTACAACTAGATGCGTTTCATCTTTTGGAAGCGTATCCTCGCCTTCGCCGTGAATAATTACGCGCACGTTTCCAGCATAATCGAGCGAATCAAGCGAATTTTTAGAATGATTATCATCCAGAGTAAAAACTAAAGAATCCGCATAATCAAGCGCAATACCGGCTGTATCAAAACCAGAACCAAGATTTGCGCTAGTCGCTGGCACGCGCACGGAAACACTGTTACACACTGGCTTCATACGATCACCTGCAGCTTCTCTACTTTATAACGCGCAAAACTAGCGGCTTTCCACACACAACATCCAACTTCTGCAAATCCTCACAAATAGCTTGAACTGCAGCTTCCGAACATTCGCGCACAAGCACGCGCACACTGCCAGGTCCACCAAGACCGCACTGTGGGCAATCCGAATCAGCTTCAGTTTGCGCATACTTAGCTTGGCACGCCGAAGCCAAACGTTCAGCCGCAACGCCATGATCTACAAAAACATCCATAACTTCGCTGCACAAAGCCAAAGAAGTATCTTCCATATTGCAACGAATCACAAAATCCGCTCTAGTCTGCTCGCTAGAAGCCGGCACATACTTGTTGTACATTGGCACGCCAAAACCTGCGCATCCACGCACAAGATTTCGAGCAGCACTAACAACATCTCCAACAACAGCACTTGCAGTTGGAGCGCCGCCGGCACCGCGTCCGTAGAACATCAAATCGTCTGCAGCCTGCGCCTTCACAAACACAGCATTAAAACTGCCGTGAACCGACGCCAAAGGGTGCTCCGCACCAACAAGCGCCGGATACACATTAACACTTACTCCGCCATCCGATTTTGACTTACCGTCGCAATGCCTTTCGACTGCTGCAAGTAGCTTAATTACACGCTTTTCCGCGCTCGCTGCAGCAATATCTTCAGCAGTAATCGCGCTAATTCCTTCAACGGATACGTCGTCAATACTTACTGGCATTTGGAATGCAAGAGTTGCAAGAATCGCAGCTTTATTTGCAGCATCGAAACCTTCAACATCTCCGGTCGGATCTGCCTCAGCATAACCCTTTTCTTGAGCCGCGTGCAAAGCCAAATCAAAATCAAGTCCGCGCACAGTCATTTCGTCAAGAATATAGTTGGTAGTTCCGTTTACAATTCCGAAAATTTGCGTAATTTTGTCACCAATAAGCGACTCTCGAAGCGGTCGAACAATAGGAATCGCTCCTGCTACAGACGCCTCAAAGTACAAGTCAACTCCGTGACTTTCTGCACACTCGTATAATTCCGGACCAAACTTCGCAAGCAACGCTTTATTTGCAGTAACAACAGATTTTCCGTGGCATAGCGCACTTTTTACAAAAGTATGAGCCGGCTCAAGTCCGCCAATAAGCTCGACTATAATATCAATGTCTTCGCGAGCGCACAAAGAGGCAGTGTCTGTAGTTAGCAAATCACGCTTAATCCAAGGCGCATCAACTTCTTCCGGGCGTAAGCATGCAACTGCTGCAAGCTCAATTTCAGCGCCAGTTCGCTTCTTAAGCTCATTGAACTGTTCAACTATTAGTCGCGCTGTTTGAGACCCAACAGTTCCAGCCCCAAGTAGGCCTACGCGAATAGTTTTAGTCGACTGATTGCTTTGCATAACTTTCGCCTCCTTCGTTGATTTATTTTATATTTTATTTTTATGCGATTATTTTTTACTCGCTTTTACACAAATAACATTAGCAAATTAAGAAGTATTGAAATAATCAAAAATGCTATTACTCCAACAGTTCCGTACAATGCTTTGTTGCCAGCTTTATTCGGAAGTTCTTGCGGAGCATTGAAGAATACAAGATACTTGCGGCGACGAACTAGCAAAACCACGCCTACTATAAGCATGGCAATCATAAACATCCCATAAATTCCAGCTAGAATAAAACCGGTTGGCAGTCTAGTTAATTCCTGACGAGACATCTTTTCTACGTCAATCATATTTCCGCTTGCATCAACCAGCTGCTTTTCCAACCACATTGCAACTATGCTTCCTTGGAAATTCACAATCATATGAAGAAATATGCTGTAGCTCAACTTGGACGTACGAATATAAATGTAGCCAAAAACAAGTCCAAGTCCAAATGCGTAGAAGAATTGGAAAATGTTCATATGGAAAAGCGCGAAAGCAAGTGCAGAAAATACAATAGCTCGCTTTTCTCCGTACGCGCGCAAACGAGAAAGCAGCTGTTTTCTAAAAAGCCATTCTTCCACAATTGGCGCAAGAATTACCACGAATATGAAGGTTTCCCACATATTTCCCGCTGCAATAGTGTCTGATACGCGATTTTCTGCTTTGCCACCGCTAAGAACTGTTGCTAGGAAAACGCCAACTATATTACCAATGTACATAATCGGTATGCACACAGCAAAGAATCCGCCAAATTGGCTAAATTTCATAGAGAATTGTCGGGTTTTTGCCGCAGGAACAGTGCGCATAATAAGCATTGCGATTGGTAAAGCGACTAAACACTGCGAAATATCCGACACAAGTAATGTGTTAAGAGAGTCGCTTAGCATGCTCTTAGGCACAAACTGTGAAGAAAGAACTCCAAGAACATAGGCAACAGCAATCCAAACTACGAGGAATACGCATAAAGACATGCCAATAGTTCCTTGACGTTTGCGCGCTAACAAATAAGTGTCGTCGCGCCATGAATTTTGCAAATCTTGCATACTTATTCCTTTTTATTGCTGCTTTTGCTGCTGATTTAATTGCTGCTTTTTGTTTCTGCTTTTGTTGCTGCTTTACAGTTGATTAAATTATTTCAAAACGCCTTCAATAAGTTTTGTGATTAAATCGCTGTAGCTTATTCCGGTTGCTTCCCAAGCTTTTGGATACATGGAAATTGGCGTAAATCCAGGCATTGTGTTGATTTCATTGATCATCACATGACCTTCAGGAGTCACAAACGAATCAACACGGCTTAATCCTCTACCGTCTGCTGCTTTGAATGCTGCGAGCGCTGTTTTACGCACTAGCTCCAAAGTTTCCGCAGGAAGATTTGCTGGAACTTCAACGTGCGAAGCTGCGGAATCCATGTATTTGCTGTCAAAATCGTAGAACTGGTCTTCACCAGCCTCGCGCTTGTCGAGCACAACTTCTCCAGGCCAGCTTGCTTTCGGCTCCTCGCCATCGCGAGCTGCAAGAACTGCGCACTCAATTTCGCGCGCATCAATTCCTTGCTCTACCAACACTCGCCAATCGTGCTTTGAAGCTTCAAAAACGGCTTCTGCTAAGGCTTTAGCATCGCGCGATTCAACTTTTGTAACTCCAAAGCTAGATCCTGCGCGGCTTGGCTTTACAAAAAGCGGATACTCGAGTTTTGCTGCCTCAACTTGCGCAAGCATTTCGTTTGCGTACGCAGCAAAGCAATTCGTCGAGTCACTTGCAAATTTTCTAGCATCCAACGCAATTCCTGGAGCGACATCAATTCCGGCAGCCTTAAACAGCTGCTTTGCGTAGTATTTATCCATGCATGCAGCCGAAGCCAACACTCCGCAACCGACGTACGGCACTTGCATCATTTCTAGCAAGCCTTGCAAAGTGCCATCTTCACCGTTCGGACCGTGAAGAACTGGGAAAACAGCGTCAACATGACCTAAACTTTCAAGCGTATCGTCCGCTTTTCGCACCAAGAATCCATCTGCACCCTTTGCAGGGTCAAGCACAACATCGCGCGTTCCAGCGGTTTTTGTGATTACTGGCAACTCACCCTCTTCCATGTGGAAGTTACGAGGATCTTCACCACCAACAATCCATTCGCCTTGTTTTGTGATTGCGATCCGCACAATGTCAAAACGATTTTCGTCTACAGCACTGAGCACTCCAGCAGCAGATATGCAAGAAATCGAATGTTCGTCTGCCTTACCGCCATACAAGAACACTACACGCTTTTTCGTCATTTTTTTCCTTTATATATTTTGAATTATTCTAATTATTTTGGACTAGTTTTGATTATTTTCGCAAACGCTACTTACTCTTCGCAAACGTCGTCGTCGAAAAGCATTGCGAGCATTTCTTGGCAGGAGATTCCTTCTTCAAGCACGCGAGCCATTGCACTTGCGAGCGGAGTCGCAACACCCAAACGCTTGCCCATTGCAACTACTGCGCTTGTGGTTGGCACGCCTTCTGCAACACCATTGCTCACGGCAGTTGCTTCTTCAACGCTCATGCCTTTACCAAGATTTGACCCAAAAGTGTAATTTCGGCTTAGAGGAGATCCACAAGTTGCAACTAAATCACCAAAGCCAGCAAGACCTGCAAAAGTGCGCGAATCTGCGTCTTCTGCAACGCCCAATGCCGTCAATTCTGCCAAACCGCGCGTTTCAATCATAGCCGCCGTGTTTTCACCGTATCCCGCGCCTCGAGCCATGCCAACTGCGAGCGCAACCACGTTTTTAAGCGATCCGCACATTTCTACACCGATTACGTCTGTTGACACAAATGCTTTAAAGTAGCTGTTTGAGCATGCTTTTGCAACTACTTCTGCCTGAGACTTTTCTGCGCAAGCAACTACCGCTGCAGCCGGGTGGCGAGATGCAACTTCCTTGCTCAAGTTTGGTCCGGAAAGTGCAGCAAAACGGTTACGCGGTAAGTTCAAAGCTTCGCACACAACTTCATCCATACGTTTGCCGGTTGTGCGCTCAATGCCTTTCATAAGCGAAACAACGATCGCATTTTGTGGAATCAAACCCACAAAACCTTCCAACGCAACGCGAGCAAACTGTGCCGCAATCGCCACGACTACAATATCCGCGTTCGCAACAGCCTCTGCTCGATCCCCAGTTGCAGTCATGTTTTCTGGAAGTTTTTCAACGCTAGGCAGACGCACGCCATTATGATGATGGTCGCGAATTCCTTCAACAATTTCCGGCTCTATTGCCCACATTGTCACTTGATTTCCTGCATCCGCAAGCACTTGTCCAAACGCAGTTCCCCAAGCACCAGCACCCAACACCGTAACGTTCATGTTTTACGTCCTGCCTTTCGGTTGTGAGTTTTATAAGCTACTGTATAGCTATTTATTTGTAATCACACTATTACATAATTCTACACATGCCGCTTTACGGGATTTTTAAAAGATACTTTATTTTATTCTTCTGTATATTTTTTATTCTTCCGTAACGCGTTTCATCTGCCTGTAATCGAAGTATCCTGCAGGAGATTTTTCTCCACGAATTTCTTCCATAATCTGCGTCATACGCACACGCACGCGACGAGCCAACTCTTCAGCAGATTCAAGAGGAGGTAACTCTCCCCAGTTTTCGCTTCCCTTTAGCAAGTCAGCATAATCAAGCTGAGTATCGTAGCACATTACAACATTTTTCTTTGGCCACGGCCACCAGTGGTTAATGCTTGCTGCGCCCCATGTGACAGCGCAAAATAGCGGAATCTGATGTCCGAGTCTGCGCGATGCTTCGAGAGCAATTATACCAATTCCGGGCTTCATGCTCATAGGCCATTTTTTAGGATCGCGCGTAACTGTTCCTTCAGGCCATACACTTAAAGGTCTGCCATTGGTGAGGATTTTAATAGATTCTTCTTCTATTTCTCGCGCTTTTCCACTTCTGCGAGGAACCGGCTGCATGCCTACAAGCTGGAACCATTTGCCTAAGATTGGCCAGTGAGCGAGTTCCGCTTTTGCCATGTAGCGCGGACGACGACCTTGGTGAAATAGTGCAGTCATAGGTATGAAAACGTCAAACATCGTCACGTGTGTGCAAGCTGTAATAAACACGCCTTCTTCTGGCACGTTTTCCAATCCCCACGCCTTTACTTTGCAGCGCGAACGCAATACGCGCGACGTTCCTTCGAGCAGTCTTTCGGCGGCTTTAGGATTTTGCGCGTCAATTTCTGCCTGATTTGGCTTACGTTTTCCTGTTGGATAGTAATACGTTGGATCAACTAAATTGTGTTTACTTGCTAAAAGCTTTACTTGCTCATCACTGAGTGGTTTTACTGCACTTCTTGGCGAAGGTTTTCCTTTTGATACCATACGTCTATTGTGCCGCACGCTATAAACCTACGCTACGACCCACTTTTGCAATCAACCCATGTTTAGGAGAGCACACCCAAGCGAGCACGAATAAAGCGGTTGCTACGAGCACAATTGTTCCGCCTGTTGCTGTATCAAAGCTCCACGAAATATACATTCCAACAATCGAAGAAACGCACCCAATAACAGGAGCTAAAATCATCATTCTTGGCAGCCTATCCGTAAGCAGTCGCGCAGTTGCAGCAGGAGTCACAAGCAGAGCAAGCACAAGCACGTTTCCAATAATTTGCACGGAAACAACTACAGCGATAGCCACTAACACGTACAACATTCCATCTAACCATGCAACTGGCAATCCCATTGCGCGCGAAGTTTCTCGATCCATCGATACGCACACAAGCTCTTTGTGGAACATGCATAATATAGCCAAAATAATCAAACCAGTAAAAGCAACAACAGCAATATCTGAATCAGGAATACCTGTAATCGAGCCAAACAAGAAGGATTCCAAAGAGCCGGCGTAGCCAGATGCTTTAGAAATAATCACAATTCCAAGAGCGAAAGCAGATACGAAAAATACGCCAATAAATGAGTCTTCGCGAAGCCTGCGATTTTGGCTAAAAATAGATACGATTAGCGCAGTTGCAACTCCTGCGAGTGCTCCTCCAAATAGCAGATTTCCTTGCAATACGAAGGCTATAGCAAGTCCTGGGAATACTGAGTGAGCTACAGCATCTCCAATAAACGCCATTCCTCTAAGTACTACGTAGCATCCAACTACACCGCAAATTACGCTAGAAAGGCACGCTACAATAAGCGCTTTTAGCAAAAACCAAAGGTCTGGATTTGTTAAATCTTGTATAAATTCTATTGGAGATAACATTACTCTTTCACCACACTTTCCTTACCAATTACGCGCTCAACTGCTTTAATAAGCGGATTTTGCGGAGCTACGTGGAAGGTTCGTACCCACTGTTCTGTTTGCAAATGTTGCGGCTCATCGTCGCCCACAATAGTGCCATCAAATAGCATTATTCTCGAGCATGAGTTAATTGAACCAATAATATCGTGCGAGCTCATGAGAATTGCTTCACCAGAAGCAGACAATTTTAAGAACAAATCGGTAAGCAGCTCCTGAGTAGGCATATCAAGTCCAGTAAACGGTTCGTCTAGCAAAAGTAAACGCGGCTCTCCAGCCAATGCTCGCGCAACAAGAACGCGTTGCCGCTGACCTCCAGAAAGTTCACCAATCGTGCGATCTTGGAAATCAGCCATTCCTGTGCGTTCAAGCGAGTTTAATGCGATCTCGTAATCTTCTTTTTTAGCGCGACGAACGTAACCAATATGACGAATCCTACCCATCATCACTACATCTAAAACAGAAAGTGGGAAATCCCACGCAATATCGTGACGTTGAGGCACGTATCCAACGTAAGATACGCGAGAATTAAGTTTCGCACCTTCCATATGAGGAGCACGCACTTCGAGTTTTCCAGTATGCGGAATCAAACCCATAATTGCACGAAATAGCGTTGTTTTACCGGCACCGTTTGCGCCAAGTAATCCCACGAATTCGCCACTATTAATGGTAAAAGAAACATCTTTTACAACAGCGCGATTCCCGTACGAAATATTCAAATTTTGTGCGCAAATTACTGCATTTTCTTCCATATTTATTACCTTTAACACTTTCACTTCAAACATTTCGCTAAAGAATCCGCGTTAGCTCGCATCATATCCGCGTAAGTTCGCACATTCGCGTCGAAAGCGTCACCATAAATTGGACAAACTTTCACATGTGCTTCAGACGCAAGCTCTTTAAGCACAGACGAGCGAGAAATCAAATTCGGCTCCAAAAACACTGCAGGGATTTCCAAGTCGCGTAAAATTTGCGAAAGTCTGCGCCTATCTTGCACGCTCGGTTCGCTTGAAGGATTGATTGTTACAAATCCCGCAATATTTACGCCATAAGCTTTACCTAAGTATGCAAAAGCGTCATGCGTTGTAACCAAGTTGCGACGCTCTTTTGGAATTGACGCAACTTTTTTACGCATATAAGCGTCTACGTCGAGAAGTTTATTAATATATCGATCCGCATTTGCGCGATATTTGCGAGCATTTTTAGGATCGACTTCGCACAAGCGGTCAGCTATTGTGCGCACATAAGCAATTCCGTTTTTCACTGACTGCCATAAATGCGGATCAATATCTCCATGAACATGTTTTCCAAGAACAGCTTGAGGAAGTTGATAAATTTTCTGCCTTGCAAATCCAAGGAATCTATAGCCTTGTTCAGCTGGAATTTCTTTTAAAGCATTAGTCGGCACTTCTACTACTACGTCTCGCGGCTCATAGTATACGCGCTTTGGCGCAACTGACCGCTTTTCTTGCAAAGTGTCAACTCTGTACAAAAATCCGCGTTTAGCTAAATCGTAAGCCAAATCTGCATGGCCTTGATTCAAAACTACGCTAGCTCCACGCTTTTTCGCTAATTTCTGCGCGTTAATGCCAACAGCAAAACGCATAGTTGCGTTTCCTAAACTTGCAACTCTTTCGTTTTGAGCATTGAGCATATCTGCATGAAAGTCGAGAGTGTATTCTCCTGGCTTACTAAAAGCCCAACTTAAATGCGTGTGCGCGTCCGCAGGCAAATCTACATGATCTTCATCGTTAATTCCGTTTGCTGAATTAACGTAAGTTTCTACACTTCCAAAAGTGCCAGTAAGGTAAGCGAAAAGCGAACCAGGACCAGTTACTTTAGTTGCAGTTAAGCGGATCCTGTCCGAACGCTTCATGTTGTATGCTTTTGGCTTTATTACAGTAGCGCGTCCTTCTTTCGTTACAGTGGAAGGCGCGTTTGATTGCGAAGATTGAGAAACCTGAGAAGACTGCGACTTATCAGGTTTCTCTTGAGATTTTTGTTGCTCTTTAGCATCTTTAGCTTCCTCAACCGTCTGCGAAGTTTGGCGTTCTGTAGCAAGACCAAGCCAAATAGTGTCCAACGACACATCTTCGACCATTGGAATAATATCCGCCGCATGTTTCACGCTTTCTTCAGCAAGTTGCACATTTGGCACGCCTTTTCGCAAATTTGCGTCTAAAGCAGTAATAACACCATGCTCCTCAAGCATCATGTAATTACTAAAAGCCACATCCGCATACACAACGTCTCGAATTGAACGCAATCGTGGCTCGTAAGAGTGCGGATCTGCATTATCAGGTACGATTGAACTCACATTTGCAGCATCCCCTGCTACATTCGCCACCATATCACGCAAAACGCCTGTAGTTGTAACTACATTAATGCGACCATCGCGATGTCCTGCACGATTCCCGTTAACACTACCACAAGCAGAAAGCGGCAAAATAAGCGCGACGACTGCAATTGCACCAATCGAAGAAAACAAAGTTTGCTTTACTCTTCTGGGCCTATGAATCACCCTCACACACTCCTACTACTAATAGCGCAACAGCCAGTTGAAGTTAATAAGTCCGCGATTGTAGAGATACCAAATCCCTGCACCCAAAACGCCAAGCACAGCAATAATTCCACCAGCAAGAAGCGAATAAGCAAGTAAAGGATTTCGCTTAAATAATCCTGTTACACCTTTTGCTTCAGACTTCGCAACATCGTCATTATCGTTCAATTTCTGTCGGTACAAACTTTTAGCGAGCCTCTTGTTACTAATTTTTGAAACAAGACCTTTATGCTTTTTAGCTTTTCTTGGCAATTGTTTTCCAGAGTGTGAATTGTTCAATCCTAAACCAAAAGGATTTCCGCCAAAACGAGACAAATCAGCAGGTTTTGGTGGATTATAAGGTACAAAAGGATCACCTTTTCTGCCTCGTGGATCCTTTTTTACATTATCTTCGCGGCCGCCAGCATACCCCATTGGCGTTTCTTGTGGATCAACACCAACAGCAACATGAATATTGCGAGTTACTGTAGAATTTCCGTCAGAAGCTTGGAATTGCAATGTGTAATATCCCGGTTCGTCGAAATCCCAATTCGCATGAGCATGCGTATTTGCAGGTATCGTATAATCTGTTGCTCCTTGAGTGGAGAAAATCTCTTGATCTCCACCGCCCAAGCCGCCGAACATCCAAACGCGTACGTTTCCAGGACCTTCAACTCCCGTTAGGCTCAATTGAGTTGGCTTATGCGGATTCATAGACTGATTATTCCAACCCATCCATGGCACACCATCAATTTGTGTTTGCGGTATACGATACACGCCGTTAGTTTTACCAGCATCACCAACTGCGAATACAACTGTGTCTGTGTCTCTAAAGACGTGGCTTCCTGTCACATCTTCTTGCACAGCCATATCAACTTTATTCGAATCGCCAGTATATACAGCGATATCAACGTGACCGTGGTCTATAACAAGCTTGTCGCCCTTGATGTCTTTGAACTTTGTCACAGCAGATTGCTGACTTTGAGAAACTTGCTTTCCGCTTTTAGCGTTATGTTCCCCATGAATAAGACCACCATTATTACTTCCAAAAAGTCCTTTATTACTTCCAAGAAGCCCTTGTTGTTGCATTTTTGCTCCAGGCCATGGAGTCACATACACAGTGTTGTTGTTACCGTTAATGAAGAAAGATCCGTTACTTTGTTGCACATTAATGCTGTGATCCTCACTTTGAGAATCGTCATCATCTGAATCTTCTTCGTCGTCTTCGTCGTCTTCGCCATCTTCGCCACCGTCAAAAGATGCGCCATCATAATCAGCAAAATCCCCAGCTGTTACATCATGATTAGTTACATGGAATATATAAGTCTGCTCAGAACTTTGCTCCTCGTCACCAACGGTAGCAGTAGCCTTCATTTTTAACTTATACACACCAGGACGGTTAAAAGACCAATACATGTGCGAATGCTTGCCACCAGTCTCAGTAATGTCAACATCTTTCGGCCAGTTTTCAGCAGAGCCGAGCATTTTCTCATAATCGTCACCGCTGCGACTGTACATAAAAACTTCGCCGTTGCGAGGTGCTTCGATACCAGTTAGCGACAATTTAACTGTTGGATTAACTTTTGTTGTAGAACCAGCTCCCTCATATAACGGTCTAGTATCTAAACCAGGCCATAATGCACCAGTATTTCCAGCTCCAGATTGATCAAAGAACCAGACTACACCTTCGCGAGTTGTTGCGTAGATTTCTTTTATTATCGGATCGTTCTCATCTTTGGAAAACTGCATGATATTTTTAGAGCCGACTTCAAAAATAAGCCGATTCGTATCGTAACGAGTGCCATTATGATCTTCACTTTCAAACGCATCTCCCAAGGTTCCTAATACCATGCGCCTGCTTGTAGCATCAAAGAAAGTTGCAAAAACGTCAGTATGACCTTTATATGCGTGGCACATTGCAACTTTACTGTCAGCCGCAGGTTGTGAAGCAGTTTTATCTAAGCGAGCAGTTGCACACGCTTTAAAATTGGCTTGCTTTATTGCGTCAAAATCTTTAGAAGATTTCTTTCCGCTTACAACAGTTGCGTCACTGCCATTGTCAGCAAAAGCCGTGGGAGTTCCCATCATCATGCCACACAAGCACACGCCCACCAACAAAGCGCGAGATAATTTCTTTATACTATTACGAACCATTTTCGTCACACCATTATTTCCACTGATTGCCATCAGATTGCACATTGTCTGATTGAGAATATTGAGAATTATTAATTGGTGACATTACTGTCGTTTCTTGATCACGCACTAGATTTGGCAAGGTATTGTCACCATTTGCATTATTCACAGAATTTGCATTATTTGCATACTGTTGATTAGCTTGTGCAGAAACTTGCTTAGCAAGCGCAAGATTTCGTGCTTTCTTGCTTTTAACTACAGCTATTAGTACAAAAATCACAATAATTACGGCAATAATAGCCACAAAAATACCTACAATTTGAAGAACTAAAGCTGTATCGTCACTTTTTTCAGATACTTTGTGAGAATGCTTATGCTTGTTGTGAAGGAGTTCGTGATGATGATTAGCTTCATCTTTTTCGGATTCATCGTTATCTTCTTCATCTTGACCCTCTTCGTCGCCCTCGTTGCCACTTGCTCCAGCAGCACCCGCACCTAAAGCAGCATTAGGATCGGTATTATCTCCAACTGCAAAATTAAGAACACGCGTATCGCTTACTGCGCGTCCATTTTTAAGCTTTCCTGAAAAAGTAAGCTTCACATGATAAATTCCAGGCTTAGAAAACACCCAATTCACGTGAGTATGAGCGTTGGCTTCAATCCAGCTGTTTTGCGGATATCCTTTAGTACTATCCCAAAGTTGCTGTGGATTGTTGTTGCCATTTTCTAAGTAAACATGCAGTTTACCCGGGCCGCTTACTCCTTCAAGAGAAAGGTTTGCACCGCGATCGAGCTCGTTAAGCACGCCACCTTCCTGCGTATTCCAACCAAGCCACGGCACATCAGGATTTTGAGTTTGTGGAATTACGTAAAGCTTGGTTCCAGGCTTTTCGCCAATAAAACTGTAGGCAGCATCATCAGGCATAGGAATTATTGAATTGCCACCTAATTTAAATACCACATTTTCTGGGTCTCGCCACACTGGTTCGTCACCAGTATCATCACGAATCTTCAATTTCCATTTGCCGTCGATTAGCGTTGGTCCAAAATCAGCATGACCTGCTTGAATCATAACTGGCTGATTGCCTTCATTAGCATAAGCAGTTTCCTGCATTGGATTTGGTGCACATAAAGATGCAACCAAAGTTACTAAAGAAAATATGAGCGCAAGCAACGCAGTAGAATATACATGCTTTCGTTTTACTTGCAATGTTTCATTTTGTTTGTAATTCATTATTTAAACTTTCTAGTAATAATACGAATATTATTTACAACAATTTCAATTTAGAACGTATCAATGCTCCGCATGCGCCAGTTATTGTGCATAAGCCGACGCTCGCACCTGAAGCTGCAACCGCAATCCACTTAGTCGAGGAACCATCACCTTTTGTATCATCTGAATCATCTTCATACGCTTCATCAGATTCTTCGTTGTATTGCCTTGCACCTTGCAAAGCATGACGTTCAGTATTCTTAACAAAATCAGAGTTATTGACAGAACTATTTTTAGACTTATTGCCAGAATTATTATCTGTTCTTACGAAATTACGAATAGTCTGTCCACTTTTCTTAGAGCTCTTGTTCTTAGTATGAGTTCCGCCAGAAGTTCGTCGCGATGAATTATGTAACGATGTTCCGCTTGAATTTTCTGTTCTTGTAAAAGAACTAGAACCAGAACTAGCACCACTTTGCGTATTATTTTTAGAATTATTCTTACGATTAGTGCGGTTAGTCTTATTGCGATTCTTCTTTGTGCGCTTGAATTTTCTGTTGGATTTCTTAAAGAAATTAGATTCGAATTGGAATCCACCATTAGAACTAGATCCAAATAGTCCCGAATTTGCAGTGCCGCCGAATACACCTTTCAAAAAGTTCTTTCCACCAACAAAATGCTTAGTCTTATTTTTGCGCTTATTACGACGCTTCTCATGGTGCTTTTTCCCGTGAGAGTTCTCATCATCTTCAGAATCAGAACCACTTTGATCATCATCGCCATCATGGTTATGAGAGTGAGGAACACCTTTCATCTCAATAACATAATCGCAAAACTCATCAAACATTTTATTACGGTAAAGTTCACCGTTCTTTAAAACTAAGGAAGGACGAATCGTTGCACCTTGCATTGACGCATCAAGTTTTAGCTCCAACTTGCTGTTCACGGCACCAGGAATGCGCTTAAATTCGCTTTCTCCTTCCTTTTTTATCAACCAAACATAATCTTTGACTATGGAAGTTACTGGACTTGTCGGATCGTCAATTGGCGCACCGGTAACACCGTCGGTTGCAACATGAGGGTTAAGCAATACTGTTTTCGCGTGTAAAGTATCCCCTGGTTTGAAACGCTTATAAGGAGCAATTGCTTTTACTACAGGATGTCCGTCAGCACCGTGATCTTCAACGGCGATGGTTGCAGACGCAGTATCTTTGCCAACTTGCGTTTCACCTTCAGTTGCGTGAGCATACACTTTCATCTTGTTCATTGCAGGCTCAGCTGGAAGCTGCAATCTCTCAGCAAAAAGAGTGGTTCCATACGCGTCAGGACCTTCGTCAGCACGCACATATCTCCACTCAATACGAGCACCCTTTGGTTTGTTAACTACTTTTAAGTCTAAACCACCATAACCTTCGTATGAATGATAATGCGGATGAGGTCCGGAATCACGAATATTGCCGATGCGCATATCGCCGCCATCGTCTTTATCCGTGTCTTTATGATCTTTGGAAGCTTCGTGTGCTTCTTCATCATCGTCAGGATTAATAAAATCACCGCGACGGTGCAAATCAAGCGTTTCCGTAATGCCAGAAGCAGGTACTTCGCCTGAATATGTATCTTCTACTTCAAAAGTGTATTCTGCAGGTTCGGTTGTAATCTGCTTCTTAGTGTTCTTATTTGTAATAGTTGCTGCTACTTTTAGTTTGTAAACGCCAGGCTGCGTAAATCCCCAGTTTGCATGCACGTGGCCAGCAGTATGTTGGTGAATTACGCCAGGTAGCATAAATCGACTGCCATCAGTATCAGGTTCGTCGTCTAAATCGTTCTCTTCAAACGATAATTTCTTCGAATTTTTACCAGCACCATCGGTAGTCCAAAGCAGAATGCGCCCGTTCATTGGTCCAGTAACTTGCTGAATTGCAATATCTGCTGTTGCGTCATCTGCGTGAGGTGCGCCAACTAAAGTTGCAGCATAACCTGTGTCCCAACCCGGGAAGAGGGGGTTTCCTTTTTGATTTCCGGAACCATCGAGATAGTAGTATTCAGTAGCGAGCGCAGGAAGCTGCGATTTTGTAGTATACGTGTTTTTTGCTACACGCAAAGTAGTGTTTTCAGGCTTTAAGAAAGTGGCACCGTCTTTTTCGACGGCCATAATGAATTTACCGTTGTATTGAATTGGGTAAAATACGTCCGTATGGCCGTGACTTAGCACTTCCTTTTTTGTAGGATCGTATTTTTCGCCAGGATTACTATTTTCTAATGCAACTGCCGGTAAAGCTGCACTAAATCCTGATGCGAGCACGGCAATGGCAAGTATTGCAACACTTGCCATTGCAAAAGCACGTTTCACAATATCCCTAATGACCTGAGTCATAATTACTATTTCGCTCTCTACACTTCATCTTCTTATCGTTATATGCGCTCTTCTTTTCGCAAATAATTATGGAAGATTTTTAACAACGTCTATTAATAATAATAATGATTCTCATTAATAGCAAGTCGACACTCCGAATAAACAAAAACGCTGGTAGCTTAAAGCAACCAGCGTCTATTATTCTCAATAACTATTGAATACTTATTTAAATATTTTTAGCTAAAATTCTCAGCCTTCTACAATATCCGCATTAAGGCAAGTCTTAAAGTGGCGCAAAGCCCATTCGTGACCTTGCGGATCAAAGCTTGCGACTGCATCTTTGTGAACTACGATTTTGAAGCCAAGATTATACGCATCAACAGCAGTGTGAAGCACGCAAATATCCGTGCAAACACCCACCAAGTGCAACTCCTCAATATGACGTTCGCGCAGCTTAATCAGCAAATCCGTGCCATTAAACGACGAGTAGCGAGTTTTATGAATGTAATACACATTGCTTTTATCTTTATTTTCCTCGTAAAAATCACCAAGCGCGCCGTACAGCTTCTGACCGTGAGTTCCGGCGATATTGTGAGGTGGGAAAAGTTTAGTTTCAGGATGATACGGATCGTTCAAATGATGCGTATCAATCGCAAAAACCACGAACTCTCCAGCGTCAAGAAATTCCTGCGAAATCTCAGTAATACGCTTCTCAAGCTTTTGCGCAGGCTCACCTACAGTCAGAGAGCCATCGCTTGCCACAAAATCATTCGTATAATCAATGTTAATAAGGGCTTTATTCATACCTACTCCTTGTATGAAATTTACAGAATAATCGCAAATAGCATTACTGCTAACAGCATTATTGCAAATAGCTCTACTGCAATAGCATAATCGCTTTAGTTACAATATTCCGCATTCTTAATTGCTTGATTTTATTTCAATTGATAGCCCAATTATCAACTCAATTGCTGGCCCAATTGCAATCGGCGCAATACCTTAATATTCAAAGAATACTCAAAGCTCACTTGCTTCTGCACCGACTATCATCATTTAATCACTACCTTGCGGCAAATGATGCTACAAAACGTTTGCCGGGGATTTTTCGTTACTGGTGCAGTACGGTTTCTGCGCGCATGTCTCTGTTGTCTGTTTTTAACTACATTTGCCGTAAGTTTTTTCCTCGTGTTTGGAGGGTTAACCCTCGCTCTACGCTCCATTTGCGAGAACACTCTCTCACGTTTGGAGGGTTTAACCTGATTATTTGCTCCATTCGTGAGAGGACGTTCTCACGAATGGAGAATTACAGATAATAGAAAATAAATAACAGTATACGAAAATAAAAAAGCGGGGAGTGAAAACTCCCCGCTAGAAAAATAATGCGGCAGCGTGCTAGTCTCCCACACCCTATCGAGTGCAGTACCCTCGCCGTGTCAGGCCTTAGCTTCCGGGTTCGGAATGGGACCGGGCGTCTCACCTGAGCCATGACCACCGCAAAACTAGATTATACACTCACGAGCTGTGAGTGGCAACACGTGGCGGTTTGGGAACCGGACATGAACGCGAATAAAAACTCTCTTACCAACTGATCGTTAAGCAAAACATTCAGTACTCATTAACGCTAGAAGAATAATACTCATGAGGAACTCACCCTCCCCACTCACAAAAGTGAGGAAGAATGTCACCATCGCCCGTTAGTACTAGTCAGCTCCACCCCTTACAGGGCTTCCACATCTAGCCTATCAACCACGTGTTCTACATGGGGGCTCACACACTAAAGTGCAAGGAATGCTTATCTTGGAGCAGGCTTCCCGCTTAGATGCTTTCAGCGGTTATCCCTTCCGAACGTAGCTAACCGGCAGCGCCACTGGCGTGACGACCGGCATACCAGAGGTTCGTCCACCCAGGTCCTCTCGTACTATGGGCAGGTCTCCTCAACATTCCAACGAGCGCAGAGGATAGAGACCAAACTGTCTCACGACGTTCTGAACCCAGCTCGCGTGCCGCTTTAATCGGCGAACAGCCGAACCCTTGGGACCTGCTCCAGCCCCAGGATGCGACGAGCCGACATCGAGGTGCCAAACCATCCCGTCGATATGGACTCTTGGGAATGATCAGCCTGTTATCCCCGGGGTACCTTTTATCCGTTGAGCGATGCCACGTCCGTACGCCGGCACCGGATCACTATCTCCGACTTTCGTCCCTGCTCGACCCGTCAGTCTCACAGTCAAGCCCGCTTGTGCGATTACACTCAACACCCGATTGCCAACCGGGCTGAGCGGACCATTGAGCGCCTCCGTTACTCTTTAGGAGGCAACCGCCCCAGTTAAACTACCCGCCAGGCACTGTCCCTGACACGGATAACGTGTCGAGGTTAGACGCCAGATATGGAAAGAGCGGTATTTCACCTGTCGACTCCACGCAAGCTAGCGCCCACGCTTCACAGCCTCCCGCCTATGCTACACGATCCACACCTAACGACAATACCAAGGTATAGTAAAGGTCCCGGGGTCTTTTCGTCCTTCTGCGCTTAACGAGCATCTTTACTCGTACTGCAATTTCGCCGGGCTCCTGGCCGAGACAGTGGGGAAGTCGTTACGCCATTCGTGCAGGTCGGAACTTACCCGACAAGGAATTTCGCTACCTTAGGATGGTTATAGTTACCACCGCCGTTTACCGGGGCTTAAATTCACCGCTTCACCGAAGCTAACGGATCCTCTTAACCTTCCGGCACCGGGCAGGCGTCAGAGCGTATACAGCGGCTTACGCCTTCGCACGCTCCTGTGTTTTTGGTAAACAGTCGCTACCCCCTAGCTTGTGCCACCCCCAACAGCTCCGCTTGTAAAAAACATCACCATCAGGGGTCTCCCTTATGCCGAAGGCACGGGAGTAATTTGCCGAGTTCCTTGGCCAGGATTCGCCCGATCGCTTCGGTATACTCTACCAGACCACCAGTGTCGGTTTAGGGTACGAGCGGAATCACACCTCACGTTGAAGCTTTTCTTGGCAAGCAGGATCACCGGAATCAGCCTTACAGCCTACCCATCACGCCTCAGCTTTAACACCCCCCGGATTTACCTAGGAGACAGCCCACACGCTTAGCCACGGAAAACCACCTCCGCAGCCGGCTACCTACCCGCGTCACTCCCACGCTAACCTACTACCGATACAGTCCCAACACAAACCAGCCAACAACCCCGAAAGGCAATCAACCAGCAAATGAAGGTTAGTACTCTCAGATTCAGTTCGAACGGTGTAACACCGGTACGGGAATATCAACCCGTTCATCCATTCGACTACGCCTGTCGGCCTCGCCTTAGGACTCGACTCACCCGGGGACGACGAACGTGGCCCCGGAACCCTTAGTCATTCAGCGGACGGGATTCACACCCGTCTCTCGCTACTCATGTCTGCATTCTCACTCCTGTAAAGTCCACGACAAGTTCACACTGCCGCTTCACCCCATACAGGACGCTCTCCTACCCCGCATGAAACAAATCATGCAGCCGCGTCTTCGGTGGCGTGCTTAAGCCCCGCTACATTGTCGGCGCGGAACCACTAGACCAGTGAGCTGTTACGCACTCTTTCAAGGATGGCTGCTTCTGAGCCAACCTCCTGGCTGTCTATGCGACTCCACATCCTTTCCCACTTAGCACGCGCTTCGGGACCTTAGACGACGATCAGGGCTGTTTCCCTTTTGACGACGGAGCTTATCCCCCGCCGACTCACTGCCGTGATAAACCTAACAGGTATTCGGAGTTTGGCTGCTATTGGTACCCGGTATGGGCCCGCAAGCATCCAGTAGCTCTACCCCCTGTAAGCAATAACACGACGCTGCACCTAAATGCATTTCGGAGAGAACCAGCTATCACGGAATTTGATTGGCCTTTCACCCCTAACCCCAAGTCATCCCCCCAGTTTTCAACCTAGGTGGGTTCGGTCCTCCACACGGTCTTACCCGCGCTTCAACCTGCTCAGGGCTAGATCATCCCGCTTCGGGTCCAGGACATGCGACTCAAACGCCTTTTAAAACTCGCTTTCGCTACGGCTCCCCCACCCGGGTTAGCCTCGCCACATACCACTGACTCGCAGACTCATTTTTCGATAGGCACGCCGTCACCCCACAAAGAAGGCTCCGACGGATTGTAAGCGCACGGTTTCAGGAACTATTTCACTCCCCTCCCGGGGTGCTTTTCACCTTTCCCTCACGGTACTAGTACACTATCGGTCAGACAGGAATACTTAGGCTTACCCAACGGTCTGGGCAGATTCACGCGGGATTCCACGAGTCCCGCGCTACTTGGGAATAAACATAAAGAGACATCGCACGACAAGCTACGGGGCCATCACCCTCTACGGCTGGGAATTCAATCCCATTCACCTAGCACGACATTTTATCACTCTCCTCAACCCCGTCAGAGGCTGAACAGTCCATCCCACGACCCCGAATGCGCAACACCTGACGGCTATCACACGCACCCGGTTTAGCCTGATCCGCTTTCGCTCGCCACTACTCACGGAGTATCCTTTCCTGCAGGTACTGAGATGTTTCACTTCCCTGCGTACCCCCCACAAAAACTGTGGTGACCACTCATAACAGTGGCCGGGTCTCCCCATTCGGAAATCCTCGGATCAAAGCCCACTCGGCAGCTCCCCGAGGCATATCGCAGCCCGTCACGTCCTTCATCGGTCCTGTCTACCAAGGCATCCACCATACGCCCTTACCAGTGACAAACACTAAAGTAAGAACCCATCAGCAAAATTCTCTAGACAAAAAATCATCACACTAAACGATCACAAAACGATCAAGCGACTCCAACAAAAGGAGCCGGTTGAAATTGATAAAAGCAAAAAAATCGAAACAAAAAAAGTTTCGCATTTTACTCGCGTCCACTATCCAGTTCTCAAACCACCACAACACCACAAAACCCAAGCCAAACACTCAAAAGCATCAACCTGAAATCCTGTGAGTCAAGGACCGCAACCCCAAACAAAGGGGGGTGGCAATCCGGGAACCCAAAAGCATGCCCAACAAACTCATCTAAAAACGTTAACTATTGTTTTCCACACCAGTAACCACACTCAAACCGAGCGTGCACAAAAACTCCGTAGAAAGGAGGTGATCCAGCCGCACCTTCCGGTACGGCTACCTTGTTACGACTTAGTCCCAATCACGAGCCTCACCTTAGACGGCTCCATCCCAAAAGGGTTAGGCCACCGGCTTCGGGTGCTGCCCACTTTCATGACTTGACGGGCGGTGTGTACAAGGCCCGGGAACGCATTCACCGCGACGTTGCTGATTCGCGATTACTAGCGACTCCGCCTTCACGTAGTCGAGTTGCAGACTACGATCCGAACTGAGACCGGTTTTAAGGGATCCGCTCCATGTCACCATGTCGCATCCCGTTGTACCGGCCATTGTAGCATGCGTGAAGCCCTGGACGTAAGGGGCATGATGATCTGACGTCATCCCCACCTTCCTCCGAGTTAACCCCGGCGGTCCCCCGTGAGTTCCCGGCATAACCCGCTGGCAACACAGGGCGAGGGTTGCGCTCGTTGCGGGACTTAACCCAACATCTCACGACACGAGCTGACGACGACCATGCACCACCTGTGAACCTGCCCCGAAGGGAAACCACATCTCTGCAGTCGACAGGCACATGTCAAGCCCAGGTAAGGTTCTTCGCGTTGCATCGAATTAATCCGCATGCTCCGCCGCTTGTGCGGGCCCCCGTCAATTTCTTTGAGTTTTAGCCTTGCGGCCGTACTCCCCAGGCGGGACGCTTAACGCGTTAGCTCCGACACGGAACCCGTGGAATGGGCCCCACATCCAGCGTCCACCGTTTACGGCGTGGACTACCAGGGTATCTAATCCTGTTCGCTCCCCACGCTTTCGCTTCTCAGCGTCAGTAACAGCCCAGAGACCTGCCTTCGCCATTGGTGTTCTTCCCGATATCTACACATTCCACCGTTACACCGGGAATTCCAGTCTCCCCTACTGCACTCTAGCCCGCCCGTACCCGGCGCAGACCCACCGTTAAGCGATGGGCTTTCACACCAGACGCGACGAACCGCCTACAAGCTCTTTACGCCCAATAATTCCGGATAACGCTTGCGCCCTACGTATTACCGCGGCTGCTGGCACGTAGTTAGCCGGCGCTTATTCGAAAGGTACACTCACCCGAAAGCTTGCTCCCAATCAAAAGCGGTTTACAACCCGAAGGCCTTCATCCCGCACGCGGCGTCGCTGCGTCAGGGTTTCCCCCATTGCGCAATATTCCCCACTGCTGCCTCCCGTAGGAGTCTGGGCCGTATCTCAGTCCCAATGTGGCCGTCCGCCCTCTCAGGCCGGCTACCCGTCGAAGCCTAGGTGGGCCATTACCCCGCCTACAAGCTGATAGGACGCGACCCCATCCCATGCCACTAAACACTTTCCCAACAAGACATGCGTCAAGTTGGAGCATCCAGCATTACCACCCGTTTCCAAGAGCTATTCTGGAGCATGGGGCAGGTTGGTCACGCATTACTCACCCGTTCGCCACTCTCACCAGTCAGCAAGCTGACTAGATCCCGTTCGACTTGCATGTGTTAAGCACGCCGCCAGCGTTCATCCTGAGCCAGAATCGAACCCTCCACGAAAAACTTCAATGAAGAGCCAACAAAAGGCTCCAATATTAAAAAGAAAAAGACGAGACATTCTTTAAGGAAAGAACATCCCAACAAAAACCTCACCACCATTTAACCATCTCTCAGGCACCCTGCAATCTGCAAGGCAGGCAATGAACTGGCAATAATTAACTAATAAGTAGTACAGACACGCTCTTGAGTTCTCAAACCACCACCACACCAGCCGGCCCATCAACCTCAACCGAGGAGAACCAGCCGCGCTGAGCAGCAAGAGATAAACTTACACCAACCCACGCTAAAACGCAAACCCACCAAAAACAAACACCCCAAAACCATTGAAAACAAGCCAAAACACCGGCGTGTCGAAAACCACGAAAAAACACCAAAAAAGCATGCTATCTGATATTGAATCTATAAAAACTTTTTAAAAAATAATAGATTTCTTAAAAAAATACACAAAAATAGGATAAAAATACGCAAAAAATCAATAACGCTCACGCATCAACACGCATATTAAAGATTTCTGCCAGACCTGCAATATCTGGCTCACCATATTTCGCAACCAATTGCATCCAACGATTAGCATTGTCTTCGCCAAATCGCGCAGCCTTGCGACGATAAGAATCGACTGTCAAAAAACGAGGAGGTATCGATTTGCTGTTATATTTATCCGCAACCATAACAATTTCTTGCTCAACTGTTTGCGGAATATAGTCTTCAGCAGGAAGAGACAAATTTTGCGCAATAACTTGCTCTCGAGTTAAGCCAACTCCAGTATGATTGCGCGCAAATTGCGCAGCATCCTCACTAAAACCATTATCAATTAAATATTTATATCCGCGCAAGCCATGCAAAATATAATTCGGACCATCAAAGCGCAATATACCACCAGCGTTGCTACTGCCATCACTTTCAAGCACAAAATACGTGCCAATATCGTGCAACAATCCACCTATTAAAACTGCGTATTCATCAATATACTGTTTTGGAGCTAAGCCACCACTAAGCGCAGGTAATATTGCATAACTATCTCCGACAAGCTCCTGAAGGCAATTTTTTGCTATTTCAGCACGCTTACGCAAAGTTTCACTCATTTGAGCAGCACGATTTTCAGCGGACAAAAGCATATTGCAATGATGAGCAATTTGCCAAGCAATTGTTGAGATTACAACACAATGACCGTGAATAAGCTCATAAGCAGCAGAAGATGGTGCAGTTGCACTATGCAATTTCTCTGCTTCACCAAAATCAGGTAAATCAGCGAGTTTTATCGAGTTGCAATTAAGTATACTTTCTGCACCATTTTCCATTTTAAGGCTCTTCCTTAAGATTCTTACTTAAGATTATTTTTTGCACTCTTTTCAGTTGCTGCACTCTTTTCAGATTTCACACTATTCGCATCATTGGCACGAGCAGCATCCTCCACAGCCTGCACAACAGCATGCGTTACATTCGCTGCATCGATATTTGCTCCATCTTTATTAGGCTTCTTCACGCTAACTTTTTTTGTCTCTTTAATTGGAACTGGGCTAATTTTCCCAGTATTGGCAAGTTTTTCGTTAGCAAACATCACATTAGCAGCAGCAATATCTCGTGCGTTCATAACAGCAGTCTGCTCCGCATCAGTAGGTCTGATATCTTTCACAACGTGAATATTAGTTTCAAGCGCTGAGGCACCTTGCAAAGATTGAACTGCTCGCTGAGAACAGTCTTCACGCTTCAAACGCGGAGGTCTGCGAGTAGAAATAAACAACGGCTGCACTTCAACAACTGGATTGTAAGGAGCCAAACCAAACCATTTAACAGGCGTACCAGCAACATGTCTAATTGCATATTTCATCTTTAAAGATAACGCTCCACGCACAGAAATATTAGATTCCGGCATCAACGCTTTGTGCAACAGAACATATCGAATTGGTCCAATATCTGGATCTGCATCAACCTTCGGATACACGGATTTTTGCTGAGGAAGTTCGCCCGTGTGCGACAAGTCATGCATAATTTGGTGAAGATACGCTGGTATAGAAGGCGACACTTTAAATCCGAGTTTAATTTTTACGCGGAATAAGTAGTCCGTACCGAAATTCTCTACACAATACTCACGAGTAAACGGAGCGTCATCTGTTTCTACAGAAACAGCCCACCAAGCTCTAGCACGCTTTGGATGGTCGGCAAAAATAGAGAAGAAGATTCCAGTATCGAGACGCTTCATTTCACAATCGGAAGTCAAATACACAATATTGTCAGCGAAATACGGAATACGGAAATCTCCGTGCAACTTATCTAGCACAGGTAGGAAATCTTTCGGTTTCATGTGCAAACGTTGCGAACGCTCAATTTTAGTTCCATCTTTCCAAGTGACCATAATGATCAAAATTGAAACACCGAGCAGCATAGTAAACCAGCCACCGTGCATGAATTTCGCCATGGAAGCCACAAAGAACATCATCTCAATCATGAGGAATACGATTGCAAATATGAAGGCACCAAATCGCTTCTTCTGATACCACATGTGCACTGTAAGCAAAATAGTCGTAGCAAGCATAGTTAGAGTTAAAGCTAAACCGTATGCGCCAGAGATATGTTCAGAATCGCGGAATACTGCAAGAACCGTAATAGTGGCAACACACAGCACAACATTCACAACTGGAATATACAGCTGTCCACGAGTTCTAGCAGGATATCGCACTTGCAAATGTGGCATCCAATTTAGGCTTGTTGCCTCAGAAACCATTGTGTATGCGCCTGTAATCAGCGCTTGAGAAGCAATAATGCCAGCAGTAACCGAAAGAATAACGGCAACATATCGCACATTCGGTTCAAGCATTTGGAAGAACGGGTTCAAACCTTCTATTGACCATAATGCTTTATCGTTTTGATTTTTCAACATCCAAGCGCCTTGCCCAAAGTAATTCAGCAGCAAAGCAATTTTAATAAACGGCCAGGTTGCGTACACATTGCCTCTACCAACATGACCCATATCAGAATATAACGCTTCAGCACCGGTAGTAGAAAGGAAGATCACACCCATAACCGCTAATCCCTGCACATTATGCGTGCTAAACAGGAATTTTATGCCATAAATCGGGTTAAGTGCTTCAAAAATAGTCCAATCTTGGCCAATGTTCATGACACCAACCAGCGCAAGGAAAGCAAACCAAAGCATCACAACAATGCCAAATACTTTGCCAATTCGCTCGGTTCCGCGTTGCTGTACAGAGAAAAGTATGACGATTATAATAACCGTAATCATCATCGACAAATTCTCATTTTCTAAGAATATTGGCTTAAACACTGCAATAGTGCGCAAACCTTCAACTGCTGAAGAGATGGAAACTGCAGGAGTCAGCACAGAATCTGCCAAAAACGCGGCTCCACCAATCATTGCCGGTATTGCAAGCCACGCGCCTTTTTTACGTAGAAGCGAATATAAAGCAAAAATGCCGCCTTCGCCTTTGTTGTCTGTTCTCATTGCAACAAATACGTATTTTACGGTTGTAATTAATGTGATTGACCAGAACAGTAGCGAAAGCATTCCGTAGATAGTCGCGCGATTTATGTTTTGTAAGCCGCCTTGACCTGCTAAAAATGTTTGCGCAGTATAAAGCGGAGAAGTACCAATATCGCCATAGACAACGCCAAGAGCAACAATTGCCATTCCCAATGTAAAACGATCGGAACTGGTTTGCAATTTTGCCCACCATCTACCTAACGGACCTCGTACTGCACTAGCAACAAGCTTTTCTGCTTCTTTTACCTCTTGCGCTTGCTGCTGAGCTATTACTTTGCGCTCTTCGCGTGTTGTCGTTTTTTTTGACACCTGAGGAGCCTTAGTAAACGAGGCAGCTCGCAATATAGCATCCTTAGTACCTTTTAAGGATTTAGTGCTTTTCTCGGAATCTTTCGCGCCGTTGCGAGGATCCTTTGTACTATCGTTTGATGGTACAGTAGTGCGTGACTTAGTCATGCTTAATTGTTCCTCCATATATGAGGTTTCTTCTTGATGCCAACAAGAAGTCGCATAAACCTCACACCTCACAGTTTTATTTCCGTACTTGGATATTGTATACAACAATAGTGCATCGCGCAAAAAATATTAAAAAATCCTTGAAAATTAAGGATTTTATATTCCTAAAATTCGTAAATTTTTCGCGTATTTTCGCGTGTAACTTTCGCTGCTTGCAATAACGATATATTTAGAACTTCAGAAAGTGTTTCTAGCGTATAAGGAACCATATAAGGCGCGTTTGGCCGTCCACGATACGGCATTGGCGTTAAATAAGGCGCATCCGTTTCAACAGTTATATGGTCTTCGCCAATAATTCGCGCAGATTCGCGTAATTCATCATTGCCTTTGTAACTTATAGTTCCAGAAAAACTTGCGTACCAACCGTGCTCTTTCAATATTTCGGCTAAATCCACACCACCAGCATAACTGTGAAATACTGTTCGCTCAGGAGCGCCATCTTTTAGTAAGACTTTTACTACGTCTTCATGCGCATCACGATCGTGAATTTGTAAAGGTAAATTCAGCTCTTTTGCGAGCGCAATATGGTCGCGAAAAGCCTCTATTTGTGCTTCTCGCGCAGGCTCTCCCGTACGAAAGTAGTCTAAGCCAGTTTCGCCTATTGCCACTACTTCTTTTGGATGAGCAATTACTAGCGAGCGCAAATGTTGCATAGCTTCGTCAAATGGAATATCGTGATACGGCTTGTAAACTATTGGCAATCCGTCAGGACCTTTAGCTCCTTTGTGACCGTGTAATACTGCTTCGTTTGGGTGTATTGCTATTGCTGCGCGAACTGAATTTTCATGCGTTTGAGCAAACTTAATCGTCGGCTCCCAATCTGGATATTCACATCCGACTTCTAGCATGTGCGAAACGCCTGATGATTTTGCTTGAGCAACTAAGTCGTCTACAGTAGGTTCCGCTATTACATCGCGGCCTTTTTCTGCTAATTCTTGATTTAGATTATGCGCAAAATCCACAACGCTAAGCATGTGCGTATGATCGTCTGCAATTGTTATTCCTTCTTGTAGCAGATTTTCCCATACTGCAGATTGCGTTGCTAAAGCCGGCGCCCAATTATGTTCGCGATGATGTTTACTCATATTTTTAAGTCTACTCGCAAACTCAACTGTCAATTTTTATTGAATGATAAGTATTTATAAAACTGCTTTGCGAATTGCATCATATTGCGATTTTACAAGACGATAATACGCTCCTCTTGCCTCCATAAGCTCGTTATGAGTGCCTTTTTCAACAATTTCTCCATGATCGATTACACAAATCAAATCCGCATTCTCAATCGTCGAAAGCCTATGCGCTATTACAAAAGATGTGCGATTTTTAAGTAATTGAGCTAATCCTGCTTGTAATGCTTCTTCTGTACGAGTATCAATATTACTTGTTGCCTCATCTAGAATAAGAATTCGCGGATTCGCAAGCAATACTCGCGCAAACGATATAAGCTGACGCTGACCTGCAGAAAGAGTGGCTCCGCGCTCTTCAATTTCAGTATCGTATCCGTTCGGTAATCCTTCAATAAATTCGTGAGCATGAACTGCACGCGCTGCAATCTCAATTTCTTCATCAGTGGCATCGAGCTTTCCATAACGGATGTTCTCGCGTACGGTTCCACTGAAAATAAAACTATCTTGCAACATTACGCCCATTTGTTTTCTAAGAGATGCGAGCGTTACTGAACGTACATCGTACCCGTCTATAGTAATCGAGCCTTCTGAAACGTCGTAGAATCTAGAAAGAAGACTTACGAGAGTTGTTTTTCCTGCACCAGTAGGTCCCACAAGAGCTACAGTAGTGCCAGGATTAACATGCAAATCAACCAAGTTTAATATTGGCCTTCCATCTTCTTCGTAACGGAAAACAACGTCGTTTACGTCTACTTTTCCTTCGATTTGAGGCAATTGAATAGCATCTGGCTTATCTACGATATTTGGCTTAATTCGTAGAGTTTCAAAAATTCGTTCCAAATAAACTGAGCACGTTACAAGTTGCGTATAGAAGTTTCCAATATTTACTACTGGATCCCAGAAAGTAGTCGAATACCAAACAAATGCTATAAGTGTTCCCGTGCTCACGTTCATTGCACCTAAGTTTGCTATGCCAGCGTAATACAAAAGCGCTATTGCTGCAGTCTCAATAATTGAAGCACCAGGCCAAAGTAACATTTGCACTCTAACGTTTCGCATCCAAGCACTTCTTACTTCTGCTTGTTGCTCTTGGAAAGTAGCGTATGCTGTAGCTTCTCGCGCAAAAGTTTGCGTTGTTTTTACTCCTGCGATTGATTCGTGCAAATACGCATTTAAATTACTTTGTTTATTTGATAACTTTTTAGACGCTTTTCTTTGCAAAATTTGTAAAGTTCGCGTCCAAATTATAAATATTGGGAATAGCACCAAGCTCCACAAAGCCATTCGCCAATCTATAATAAACATTGTTATTAATGTAATAATAAGCACAAAAACGTCAGAAAATACGTTAATTAAACCGGATGAAAGCGTGTCAGAAAGCGTATTGATGTAGTTTACGATGCGAATCAGAATTTTCCCATGCGGACGCGAATCAAAATAGTCAAAAGATAATGATTGCACGTGCGTAAAGATATCGCGGCGCATGTCTTTGATTATCATCTGGCCGATGCGTGTAATTGCTAAAGTTCTGTACGCTAAACCAAGCTCATACAATATAATGAGCAGTGCGAATACGGCAATAATTGTATATAAATAATTGACGTTTTTCTGAGACAATACAACGTCGATTAGCGTTTTCGTAATCATTGGCATCGCTGTCATAATGATGCTGCCGCTAATAACTACCATAATTACGAATAGAAGTTTAGTAGCATACGGCTTCATATATTTTCTAACGCGCATAAGTTCGTGCACGTTTATGTGTTCTTCTTGACCTTCGTCTTCACGATAAGTATTACGTTGTGCCATTTCTACTCCCCCTTCGTTTCGAATCCTGCAGACCTGCCAGTTTTAAAGCCAAGTTGCTTTCTATAGATCTCCCAATACCTCCCGTGCGCTGCAACAAGCTGAGCATGCGTGCCGCGTTCAATAATTTTCCCGTGATCTAGCACAACAATCATGTCTGCATCTTTAACGGATGAGATTCTGTGCGCAATAGTGATTATTGTGCGCGTGCCATCAAGCTTTTTCAGCTCCTGCTGAATATGCTCTTCCGTTTCCATATCTACAGCAGAAGTTGTATCGTCCATAATCAAGATTGCAGGATTATTTGCCAACGCTCTAGCTAAGCTCAAACGCTGCTTTTGCCCACCAGAAAGACCTACCCCACGCTCGCCTACTACTGTTTCATAGCCTTCTGGCATATCCATAATAAAATCGTCTGCTGCAGCAATTGTTGCCATCGTGCGAATGGTATTATCTAATTCCTTACAATTTTCTTTAGTTTGAGGTAATCCAAAACTAATATTTCCTGCAATAGTGTCCGAAAATAGGAATGTTTCCTGCGCAACTATGCTAACTTGGTTACGAACAGTTTCTAACGGCCATTCGCGCACGTCTTTTCCGTCAATTAAAACACGACCACGCGTAGGATCATAGAATCTTGCTATAAGACTTACGAGAGTTGATTTGCCGGAACCAGTTTCACCAAGAATACCCAGTTTGCTTCCAGCAGGAACGTCTAAATCAATATCTTTTAAGATTGGAGAGTCTTGATCGTCTGGGAATGAAAAATCAACATGCTCAAAAGTAATTTTACCTCTAATTTTAACGGTTTCGTCCGCTTCTTTTGGATGTCTAATATGCGATTCTTGCGTAAGAAGTTTGCGAATATTCACGCATCCTGCGTTAAAACGCTGCCAATCATTAATAAGCCAGCCCACCATTCGTACAGGCATGTGTAGCATCCAAAGGAAGCTATTAAAAGTGACGAATGCACCTAAAGTCATGTTGCCATTCAAAACAAGCCATCCGCCGAAACCAACTGTTATAAGCTCAAGCACAAAACCCATGCCATCGAGCCAAGGCATGTATTTTTGAGTATTTTTTGCAAGCGTAATATTGCAATTAAAGTAGTCTTCGTTGCACTTATCGAATTTCTTAGTTTCGTAATCCTCACGCACGAAAGCTTTTACTACGCGATTCCCCTCGATATTTTCTTCCACCATTGAATTCATGCGCGCAAAGGATTCACGAATTGCAAGGAATTTCGGTCTAGCTTTTTTGCCCATAATTTTTGCGAGCAGAAACAAAAATGGCGTAATTGACATAAGTGCTAAAGCGAGCTTCCACTGAATTGAAAACATTATAACCAGCGCTAGCACGAACATTACTACACAATCTAACGCCATATACGAAACCCAACTTAAAATATGACGAATCGCGTCAGTATCCGATGTCATACGACTCATAATGTCGCCTGTGCGCGTGTGATTAAAGTACGTAAAATCGAGAGAATGAAGCTTTTCGTACTCGTCGCTCACCAGGCGATACACGGCATTTTGACCAAACTTTTCCATTAAAAGCTGGTAAATATACCTTGAGCCAACGCGAACAATCATCATTGCTACCATCAAAACGCATACGCTTATAAGCAAATTATGCTGTTTGCCAATAATGATTTTGTCTACAATAAAGCCCGAAAGCAACGGCATTGTCATTGCCATCGTGTCATTGATAATAAATAGAAAAATAGCAAGCCAAACTTTCCACATGTCCGGCTTACAGTATTGCAATACCCAGCGCACGTTACTCGCATCTTTGCGTTTATTCGGATTGACGTACATGCGCCAGCTTCTCCTTTGTTTCCGATTTTGCTTTTTGAGACTTAATTTTAAATTTATACTATTTTCTCACATTAGCATACACAAAAAGATGTGGCGTGTAGCCAAAAGACTACACGCCACATGCTATAAGTTAAGCAATCAGCTTAGTAAACTTGCGCGAATTATCGCTACAAATTTACTTACTTCTGCCAGCCCATATCCTCTGGGTAGGTGCTTGCGTAACCAGCAGGGCCGTTGTTAGCAAAGCCCTTCTTGAACACCTGGTAAATAGGAGGAGCAGAAACTGGAAGAGTTCCGTAGAGTGCGAGAGCTGCAGACTCTGCCTTGTTTGCATAATCAGTCTGTTCCTTGTAATCGTAGGTCTTGCCAATCTTGTTGAGCATAGCATCAATCTTCTTATTGCCAACGAGACCGAGGTTGGAATCGCTATCAGACTTGTAAACCTGGCTTGCTGCAGACAAGAAGCTCAATGGAGATGTGGACTGCCATGCCAATGGAAGCACCTGGTACTCGTGCGAAGCAACAACCTCGGAGAACTTAGCAACAGCATGGTTCACAGTCTTGCACTTAATTCCAGCCTTCTTCATCATGGCCTGGAATGCGTTAGCAAGAGCTGCCTGAGTAGAATCATCGCCGAAGAAGGTGAAGGAAATCTCAAGAGTCTTGCCATTCTTGGCGTAGTAGCCATCCTTGCCCATCTTGTAACCAGCAGCTTCAAGGGTCTTCTTAGCGTTTTCGGTGTTGTACTTGCCGTCAGCAGGAAGATTGTTCTTGTAGCCAGCCTGGAACATGGAGAGAAGCTCAGAACCTGGCTGCTCGCTCTTCCAGTTCATGCCCTGGAACTGAATCTTGTTGTAGGTAGCAACGTCGAATGCCTGAACAACAGCCTTACGAACTGCAAGCTCGTTAAGTGGCTTGGACTTAGCGTTGAAGTTAAGCACGCGAACCTTGGTGCTGTAGCCGTAACGCAGCTGAGCACCCTTAACGCTACGAGCAGACTTGATTGCGTCCTTAGAAGAAATGGTATCGGTTACAGCATCGATTTCACCGTTCTGGAAAGCGTTCAAAGCTGCAGTATCTTCCATACGCTTTACAACGACCTTATCGAGCTTTGCCTTCTTACCCCACCACTTTGGATTGCGGGTGAAAACAACCTGATTTTCGGTTGCGGATTCAATCTGGAATGGACCTGCACCCCACTCGTTGTGAGGATTGTTTACCCAACCCTGGTTGAAGGTCTTAACGTCACCGGCCTTTGGATGAACCAGTGGAGCGAAAAGCATTTCCCATGTTGCGCATGGCTTCTCATAAGTCACTATAACCTGCTTTGGAGTGGAACCTTGTTCAACACTCTTGATGCAGTCATAGCCTTCAGTACTTGGGACGGAGTAATCCTTGTTCTTTCCGTTCAAAGCCTGCCAAGTAGCCTTAAATGCGGTGTAATCAATATCAGTGCCGTCATTCCACTTGGCCTTTGGGTTCAAGTTGTACTGAACAACGAGTGGCTTATCGCTAACCTTCTTGACGGAAGTGATGTAGTCAGGGTTGTACTTAAGCTTTTCACCCTTAACGGTGTCATAAGCCATAAGATCTGGCTGGTAGAAGCCCCACAAAGTATTCATGTAACCAGAGTTACCGTCGTTAGAAGCGTAATTCCAGTTTGGACCGAGAACAGGAAGAGCAACGGTGTAAGTGCCGCCGTCCTTAACGTTGTCACGTGACTGTGGATTATCGTAACGCTTGTTGACATCTGGCATTGGAAGTTCGCCAGTGTAAGAAGTGTCAACACCAGCAGCTGGCTCTTCAGTCATACCTGCTTTACCAGCATTGTTAGTAGCACCGCCGCAAGCGCCGAGCAGCATTGCAACAGAAAGTGCAGCTGCGGCAAATACAGTCAGTTTACCTGCATTTGTATTTTTCATGATTCCTCTCATTCCCCGGATGATGTCCGTCTTCCGGTATGTTGTATGAGTATATACAACTCTATGACATTCGACAAATCGTTTTCACAAAATATTGATTTTTTTCTTTTCAACTTTATGAAAATTAGGCAAAAAAGAATAATTTATTATCTATAATGAGCAAAACAGAAAATTTTTTAGTTTATTTTGGCTAAAAAACAAAATATATTACGTTTTTTAAATTTATGTTACACAATAAAAAATCGCGCATGTTGTAATAAACATGCGCGACTAAGTAATTTATTCAGATTGATGAAGATTAACTAAAATCAACAAGTCATGAATTACCTAACATCGTCAAAATTATCTTCTTCAGAAAGAATAATACGCCTACGGTTCTTCTCAATTGTAGGATCCGGAATTGGCACAGCGCTAATCAAAGCCTGAGTGTAAGGGTGCTTTGGATTATCAAACACCTCATCCGTTTCACCAGATTCAACAATTCGACCGTGATACATAACAGCAATACGGCTAGAAATGTGACGAACCACAGCCATGTTGTGAGCCACGAACAAGTAAGCAACACCCAACTTGTCTTGCAAATCTTCAAGCAAGTTAATAATTCCAGCCTGAATAGAAACATCCAAAGCCGAAACTGGCTCATCAAGAAGCAAAAGCTTAGGATTCACAGCCAAAGCGCGAGCAATAGCGATACGCTGACGCTGACCGCCGGAGAACTGCGTTGGGAAGCGATCAACTTGATCAGGATTCAACTCAACCAATTGCATAAGCTCAGCAATACGCTGGCGAATTTCTTCCTTCGACTTCTTTTGCACGAGCAAAGGCTCGGCCAAAATATCGTAAACAAGCATACGAGGATCAAGCGAGCTCATTGGGTCCTGGAACACGTACTGAATCTTAGAACGAAGTTCGCGACGCTGCTCACGAGTCAACTTATCGTTCAACTCAGTACCAAAAACTGTAATAGAACCAGACTCAGGCTTCTTCAAGCCCATAATCTCCATCAAAGTCGTGGACTTACCAGAACCAGACTCGCCAACCAAAGCCACAGTTTCGCCTTCACGAACCTCAATACTCACACCATCAACCGCGCGAACTTCGCCAACCTTGCGTCGCAAGAAGCCACCGCTAGTAATTGGGAATGTTTTAACCAAGTTCTTAACATCCAAAACAACTTTTCGTTGTTCACGAGGAATGCCTTCAAACATTGGCTTAATTGGCTTTTCGGTTTCCGCATGAAGCAACGAGCGAACAGTTTCGCTTTCAGCTTCAAGACCCATCATTGTGCTGTCGTCGCCGCTTTCTTCTTCAGCCATAAGCATATCCATAGTCGGCTTAGAAATTGGAGTCAAACGACGAGTGCGCTTTTGATCAACGCGAGGAACAGCACCCAACAAGCCAATAGTGTACGGCTGAGTTGGGTGAGCAAAAATCTCTTCAACGCTATTATGCTCAACCAAATGACCCGCATACATAACAATAACTTCGTCTGCAACGCCAGCAATTACGCCCAAATCGTGAGTAATAAAAATCATTGCAGCGCCGGTTTCGCGCTGAGCTTTCTTCAAAACTTCCAAAACCTGAGCCTGAATAGTCACATCCAAAGCGGTAGTAGGCTCGTCGGCAATAATAATGTCAGGATTATTGGCAATAGCCATAGCAATCATCACGCGCTGGCGCATACCACCAGAAAACTCGTGAGGGAAAGCCTTCAAACGCTCAGCCGGCTTAGTAATACCAACCAAATCAAGCAATTCAATAGAACGCTCGCGAATCTGCTCTTCAGTCATGTCAGGATTATGAATAACCAAAGCTTCCTTAAGCTGATCACCAATAGAGAAAACAGGGGTTAAAGCAGAAAGAGGATCCTGGAACACCATAGCAATATTCTTGCCACGAATCTTACTCATTTCTGCATCAGACTTAGTTAAAAGCTCCTCGCCCTTATACTTTACAGAGCCTTTAACGCTAGCGTTTTTATCCAGCAAGCCCATAACAGCCAAGGACGTAACCGACTTACCAGAACCAGATTCGCCAACGATACCAATAGTCTTTCCGCGGTACAAATCAAAATTCATTCCGCGCACAGCATGCACAGTACCAGCTTCAGAAGCGAAGCTAATTTGCAAGTCGCGTACTGAAAGCAACGGTTCGTTGTTTTGATCTTCCATCGTGGTTTCTTCCTTAATAGCGTTATTTGCAATATCAGTCATGTTTATCACTCCAAACGCTCGTTAGTCGGCCTTACCAACAGACCTAGAATATGGATCAATGGCATCACGCAAACCGTCACCAATAAGCTGCACGGAGAAGGTTAGCAAAACAAGCACTGCAGACGGCACCAAAAGCACCCACGGAGAAGTCTGCACAACGCTTTGGCCAGCATTAAGCAAAGTACCAAGAGAAGTATCCGGAGCCTTAATACCAAGGCCCAAGAAGCTCAAAGCAGTTTCGCCGTTAATCGTACCAATAACACCAAGAACCGTGTTAATAATCAATACAGAACCCAAGTTTGGAACCAAGTGGCGCACAATAATGCGGAACGAAGAAACGCCCTCGAACTTAGCTGCACGAACATACTCACGTTCGCGCAAGCTCAAAGTCAACGTACGAAGAGTACGAGCGTAACCAATCCAACCAAAAGCTGTTAAGCCAAATGCCAACCACAGCCAATCGCTACCACCACTAGAAGCACTAATGATTAAAGCAATCAGCAGGAAGGAAGGAACAATCAGCAGCATGTCCAAAAGCCACATACCAACCTGCTCAAACCATCCTTCGAAGTAAGAAATAGCAGTACCAACCAAAGCAGCAATAACTGTAATGGTAATAGAGCTAACAATACCAATGGAAAGTGAACGACCAAGTCCGCGCACAACCATTGCGTACATGTCTGAACCGCCTGGCGTAGTTCCCAGCCAATGCTCTGCAGAAGGAGGAGTTGCTAGAGAAGAAAAGTCTGGTTCGTCGTAGCTCCACTTTGAAATCTTTGAGCCAAACAAAGCAAAAAGAATCAAAATTACGAGCATAACCAAGCCCACAACTGCAGACGGGCGACGGAAGAATCGACGCGTATAAAGCGTCATCTTACCAGTGCGCTTAAAGTTGCCCCAGGCACCAGCAGTAGCTTTTCTATCTGCAGCAGATTCTTGAGGTTTTGAAGATACATCTTTTTTATTCATATCAAATTCACCTACACTGTTCTGCTAGTTCAAACGAATACGTGGGTCGAGCCAAGCAGAGAAGATATCTGCAAGCAGAGCACCAACTAAGGTACATACAGCACCAAACGCTGCAATAGCAACAGAACCGTTAATATCGTTCTGCATAATGGTCTGAACGAAGTAGCTACCAAGGCCGTTAATAGCAAACACGGTTTCAGTAATCACAGCACCCGTAAACACCCCTGCAATAGAGAAGGCGACGTCAACAGCTGTTGGAATCAAAGAAGTACGCAAAGCGTGGCGGCGAATAGCCAAATTCAAAGGTAAGCCCTTAGCGCGAGCCGTACGAACGTAATCAGCATTCATAGTATCGAGAAGATACGTGCGCTGCGTTAAATGATACCCAACCATGCCAGGAATTGTCATAACAATCGTCGGCAAAATCAAATGCTGAAGGAAGTCAAGAAGGAACATGAACGGGTCAGAACCTTGGTAAGAGTGCAAACCAGTAACGTAGAAAAGTCGCACGCCTGTTGCGTGGTTAATGCTAATAGCAGCAAGCACAACCATCAAACCCAAAACTGCTGCAGGAACAACCAACAGGAAGGTTGCGGTGGAATTAAGAACTCTATCTTGCCACTTGTACTGACGGATAGCAGTGTAAACACCAACGCTAACACCGAGAACAATGCCAAGAATTGTAGCGCCAGTAACCAGCTGAACAGATGCGCCAATACGAGACATAATTGCCGGGCCAACTGGAGCCTGATCTGGGCTCAATCCCCAATCCCACTTAGTAAAAATGTTGTAAATCCAACGGCAATAACGAGTAAACACTGGAGTCTGGTCGTTAATATTTGCCAAATCCAAAGAACGGTTGATTGATGCAATAGGTGGATGCGGATGCCTAGACATGTAGTTCGAACGCGGTCTCATAAAAGCACTTGTCAAGAAATATGTCATGGATACGGCGACGAACAACATCACCACATAATTCAGGCATCGCCTAATGATGTATCGTATCATTGTGACTCTTTTCTACGACTAGCCATTTTTTACCTCCATTCGGCATCCATAAATCTTGTGATTTACAGTATTGCCGATCTAACACTCGACCTTGAAAAGGGCGTGTTTGAATCGACCCTTGTCAATCCGGGACACATAATTAGTATATTTTTAGCCAAGCTATGTACAAAGAGACAAACAGAAAATATTTTTACACAACACTTTTCTCAATACCCAAGGGAAAAATTTCGTATATATAAGTTACATTATACATATCTAAACATGCAAAAAAGCGCAAAATATCAATGATTTCTAGCTATATTTTTACACAAAGACATGTATTTTAAAATCAAAAAAGTATTTTTATACATACAAAATACGTTTTATAAGCAAATATAATAAATTCAAAATTTAATTACAAAAACTGAATATTTACCGAAAAAATTGTAGTTTTACTAAAATAATTAATAGTATTCAAGCAAATGCCGAAAATAGGCATAGACAAGAAACACACGCGAGACATTGAGCAGTATACAATATTTTTTATTCGTACTTTCAACTCTAAAAGGAGAATGAATAAGCTCATGGCTGAAAACGTCAAAGCCGTAACTCTGGAACATGTAAAAAATTATTCCAAACATTTTAACGAACAGCGCGCAAATCTTCTCGCCGCGAATGCAGCAGTAACAAATGGTGTGCTTAAAGCCGCAACAAGCTACCAAGGCAAGCGTGCTCTTCCTCGCGAATTCTCAATAGAATTAAAACAAGGCAGCATTACCAATCAGAAGCGCTCCGGACGCTGCTGGATGTTCGCCTCACTTAATACTTTGCGATACGAAGTAATGCATAAGTGGAATTTAGACGACTTTGAGTTTTCAGAAAGCTACCTATTCTTCTGGGACAAGATTGAAAAAGCAAACGCTTATTTGGAAAATGTGCTTTCAACACTTGATGAAGATGTTAATAGCCGACTTTTTGAGAGCATTAACTATGGTCCAATCGATGACGGCGGCTGGTGGCAAATGTTCGTCAACTTGGTAAACAAGTACGGACTTGTGCCAAAGAGTGCATATCCAGATTCACAGAACTCAGTCGACTCTGATGCATTCGTACAATACATCAATACCAAGTTGCGCGAGTTTGCATACGAATTGCGTGAAGCTCATAAGAACGGAACTTCTTTGGAAGAATTGCGCGAAATGAAAGTTCGCGATTTGGAAACCGTTTATCGTATGACAACTATTGCCCTGGGTGAACCACCTGCACAGTTTGACTTCTTCGCACGAACTAAAGATGACGATGACGATAAGAAGGACGGCGAAAAAGACGAAACCAAGAAAGATGGCGAGAAAACCGGCAAAGCTGACAAGCCAAAAACCGGCAAAGATGAGCGTCCAATGATTTGTGAATACGGAATTACTCCACTTGAGTTCGCAAAGAAGTACGTTCCAGTTGACGTAAACGACTTCGTAACAATATGCAACGCACCTATGGAACGCACACCATTCAACAAGCTCTACCAATTTAAGTACAGCACCAACGTAGCTGAAACAAAGGAAATGGAATTTGTTAATGTGCCTCTCGATGTATTCAAAAAAGCAGCTGTAGACCAATTAAAAGATGGTCATCCAATCTGGTTTGCATGCGATTGCACGCAGTTCTCCTTGCGTGACAGTGGATTCTTCGATCCTGCAGTTGTGCGCGTAGATGAATTGTTTGACGTGAAGTTTACATTCGATAAAGCTCACGGCTTGGAATATATGGATTGCCCAGGAAATCACGCAATGACATTCACTGGCGTGAATCTTAACAAAGATGGCGAGCCAGATCGCTGGAAGATCGAGAACAGCTGGGGCAAGGATGCTGGCGAAGATGGCTATTATGTTGGCTCAGCAGAGTGGTTCGATCGTTATGTGAACGAAATAATCATCAACAAAAAGTACCTTGACAAAGAAACTTTAGCTGTATTGGATCAAGAACCAGTAATGCTTGAACCGTGGGCGCCACTTTCGAAGCGTTGCCGTTAAATCGTTACCATTAAAATTAAGTTTGGTAACTATGTGAGCGCAGATTGTTTTTGCAGTCTGCGCTTTTATTGTTGTTTTACTTTTTTCACAAATTAAAAAGAAGCCCGGCGGGAAGAGAAACCCGCCGGGGCAGAGAGAAAGAGAGAAGAAGGTTTCAATTATGGGGTTCGAAAACGAACCTCGCTAATGGCGAACCATTAACATATGTTAGTATAGCTAAACATTCGTCCAAAGAAAAGAGTTTTTCCTTAAAATTTCCTTAAAATATTTTCTTTTAGAGAACCATTTGCTATGTTCTTTAATTTTACAATTTATTTATTGAGAATTTCAACCTATTTCTCACTATTTTCCAAAGATTTTTTTGCTGCAGCAAGTCTTTCCGCCTCGACACGCTGACGCTCGGACAAAGCAGATGCAAAACGCTCAAGCTCCTCCTCAACTGCTTCTTTTGGAATCTTGGCAAAAATAGGACTTGGCTTAGGCACAGGCGTACCTGCTACCAACTCCTCACTCTCCCAAGGATGAACAGTTTCCCCCAAGCGATAATCGCCCGTAATAATCGGATACTTGAAGTCTGGATTATCCAAATCTTCAACTTCTTCAATATGAGGCAAAGGCGAGAATACGCCAGTGCCACCAAGTGCTTCCCAAACTTTTTGAGCTGCATGAGGCAAGAATGGCGCAAGCAGATGATTAGCATCCGAAACAGCCTGAGCTGCAACATGCAACACAGTACCAAGGCGATCCTCATCATCTTTAATTTTCCAAGGCTCAGTTGCAGAAATATATTTATTAATATCCGCAACTACTCGCATTGCTTCAGTAAGAGCATTCTTCTGACGATGACGCTCAATCAAACTACCAACCAAAGCAAAAGCATCAGAAGTTTGATCGAGAAGAGCGCGATCCATTGCAGTCATAGAATCTTCATCAAGAGGAGGAATTGCACCAAAGTTCTTATTAATAAGATTTGCCACACGATTGACAAGATTACCCCAGCTTGCAGCAAGTTCTTCGTTATTGTGACGAGCAAACTCAGCCCAAGTAAAATCAGCATCAGAATTTTCTGGACCCGCAATAGAAATGTAGTAACGCACAGCATCTACAGGGTAACGTGCCAAAATATCCTTCACATAAATCACGATTCCGCGCGAAGAGCTGAACTTCTTGCCTTCCATAGTCATGAACTCAGAAGCAACAACCTGTTCAGGCATGTTCAATGGGCCATAAATGCCAGCCTCACCACCTTTAGAACCAGCACCGTTGTAGGCAAGCATTTCCGAAGGCCAAATCTGAGAATGGAAAGTAATGTTATCTTTGCCCATGAAGTAGTATCCAGGAGACTTAGGATCACACCACCAATCACGCCAAGCCTCTGGCTTGCCTTGTCGACGAGCCCATTCAATAGATGCAGACAAGTAGCCAATAACAGCATCAAACCAAACATATAAACGCTTATTTGGATTATCAATCCATCCTTCAACAGGAACAGGAATGCCCCAATCAATATCGCGCGTAATAGCTCGCGGCTTTACTTCATTAAATAATCCAAGCGAGAAATTAATAACATTCGTGCGCCAACCTTCGCGAGAATGAAGCCAGTTAACATTCGCTTCAGCCAAAGCAGGCAAATCTAGGAAATAATGTTCAGTTTCTTCAAAGCGCGGAGTTTCACCATTAATTTTAGAAACTGGATTAATAAGCTCATCCGGATCAAGCTCGTTTCCACAAGCATCACATTGATCGCCACGAGCACCATCTGCGCCACACAATGGGCATGTGCCTTCAATATAACGATCTGGCAAAGTACGACCAGTGGAAGGAGAAATAGCAACCTTCTGAGTGCCCTTGTAAATATAGCCGTTCTTTAAGCACTGACGGAACATTTCTTGCACAACATGCTCGTGATTTGCAGTGGTAGTACGCGTGAACAAATCGTAGCTCAAACCTAAATCGCACAAATCCTTAGTAATCACACGATTATAACGATTAGCAAGCTCTTGTGCAGAAACACCTTCCTTATCTGCTTCAACCAAAATAGGTGTACCGTGCTCATCCGTGCCAGACACCATTAATACGTCATTACCTTTCATGCGCTCGTAACGCGCATATACGTCTGATGGGACCCCGAAGCCTGCGACGTGACCAATATGACGAGGGCCGTTAGCATACGGCCAAGCAACATTCACCAAAATATGACTCATAGACAATTATTATCTTGTTCAACGCGGACAGTACATAAGAACATTGCAAAAAGAATCCCAAATATACGAGAAAAACACGCTGGATAACAAGCCTCACACGAGTTCATCCACATATCCACAAGTTATAAAATCAGCCTGGAATTGAAGCAAATATAAACATAATCTCAACTTATGCACTACGAAACTAATGCACTAGAAAACATGCACTAAAAAAACAACAATATGCACAATACGAATCGTAAATAATCGCGCTGAAAAATAAATATGCAAAAAGAAAGGATTAAAGAAAATTGAAAAACCAACAAAATATGCGCAATTTATTGGATATTTGCGAAGAAACACAAACGCAATTCCCAGAATTACTTGACGACAACCATTTACCAGGTCCAATGTGCATGAAAAAACTTTCTCAAATTGGTGTATTCAATAGGCTTGATTTAAATGCAGGATATTCAAATAAGGCAGCTATTTCCACTCAAGGAAGAAGCAATATTGTGAGCAATCTTATGCCTACAGAAAGCATAGCCTGTTTATTTACTGCAGCATGGGTTTGGATAGGAGGTCATTTTCCTGAAAATATAGATGTTATTGATTATGGGCACAGAAGAAAAAAGCCGCACGGTCATGCGATTCGCGCATTTCGAAGACACTTAAACAATGAAGAATACGTAATACTTGGAAAAATTAGAATAACAACGCCAGAACGAACAATTTGCGATTTAGCGTACACTCCAAGCGAAAACGAAGAGCACGAACCTTATAGAAAAGATATTGCTCACCTATTGATATCTAAATACAGCATTGACTTGCGAAAATGCAAACGTATTATTGACGGAAACCCATATTTCCCAGGCTCAATACATGCAAGAAATTGGATACGAAACATTGCGAAAGAAGCAAACAAACCATGGAAATGAAGAACTCTTATGCAACTAAAACAAACAGCCCCCCAAAACCACCTATAATACTCACGCCATCTGTTGCTATCGACCCTGCAACAAAAACGGAAGTGCTATGGTACATCGCGCAAAAAATACCGGAACTTCGAAAATGGATTATTGCAAACCCCTCAGCAGACGCGCAAATTTTAGAATATATTTCTCAACAAGGTGGACCTGACGTTCGTTACAGTTTTGAAGTGCTATTTTCTGCGTATAACAGCAATGAATAGAAAGCAAAAAATAGTAGCAAAAGCAGAAATCTTACTTTTGATCAGGTTTATGCTCAAGACAAGACGCATAAACTTGCTTACGATTAGCAAAAGATCCGTCAGCAAACGGATGCTCTTTTACTACTTTTGTAATTGCTTCTTTTATGCGCAAACCTTCGGATTCTGCACATTCAAGCGAAAGCTTTGCAAGAGCATCAATGCTTAAATCTGTGCTTTCAGACTGCACTTCTTCATCACTTGCACCACCGATAACTAAAACTATTTCACCTCGAGGAGGATCCGCTAAAACACCATCGTGAATACTTTGCACAGTTCCACGACGAATTTCCTCAAAATCTTTTGTAAGTTCACGGCATAACGCCATTGGACGATTAGAACCAAGTACTGCCAATATGTCTTCCATTGCTTCTGCAATACGATGTGGAGTCTCATAAAATACTATTGTTCGTCGCTCGGCTTTAAGTGAGCGCAAATGCTGTTGACGCTCACCAGATTTACGAGGCAAAAAGCCTTCATAACAGAAGCGATCGGTTGGCAATCCAGAAAGAGCAAGCGCATCTAAAACTGCACTAGGACCAGGCGCACAAGTAACAGGCAAATCTCGCTCTATTGCACGTCGAACAACAGCAAGACCCGGGTCGTTAATGGTAGGCATACCTGCGTCTGAAACAACAAGAACAGTGCTACCCTGCTCAACTTTGTCTAGCAAGCCATCTGCCTTATTCCGCTCATTATGATCGTGATATGCGATTACGCTACCAGAAACATGCACACCAAGGCGATTCGCTAAATCATAAAGCCTACGCGTGTCTTCAGCAGCAACAATATCAGCAGTTTCAAGAAGATTAATTAATCGTGCAGAAGCGTCTGCCATATTCCCAATAGGCGTAGCAGCTAAAACAACTTTACCTAAACTATCTTCTTCGTTACACATCTTGAATCTCCTTATAAAACTTCTTAAAACTCTACACGAATTTATAAAAGAACGCACTTACAAAGCGAGGTATTTGATTAGAATTATGCTTAGTGTAATTGCAATATAAGCGAAACGAAAAGAGACACTATGAAGATTATAAATCAGAAAATAAAAAGTATAGATGGAAGCGATGCGCAGCTTATTGGGTATATTTTAGACGATAATTTAGATAGCAAAGGCTTGCAAAACCGTCCTGCAATTCTAATTTTGCCAGGCGGTGGCTTCTTGCGCGTATCGAATCGTGAGGCAGAGCCTGTTGCCATGAAGTTTGCTGCAGAAGGATTCCACACTTTTGTGTTGCGATACTCGCTTACTCCAAGCACATACCCAACTCAGCTTTTAGAAGCAGCAGAAGCGATGAGCTTAATTCGCAAAAACGCAAAAGAATGGCACGTAGATGCGCAAAAAGTTGCAATTATTGGATTCTCCGCTGGAGGGCATGTGGCTGCAAACCTTGCAACTAGCGTTAGCGACGAAGTTGAGGAAGCAAACGGGTATGCTGCTGATGACGTGCGACCAAATGCTCTTATGCTCGCATATCCTGTTATTTCTGCTGGGAAATATGCGCATAAGCCAACGTTCGATCGTCTATTTGGAGAAGTTAGCAACGAAGAGCGAACTGAACTTGTCAATAAACTTTCGCTGGAAAATCACGTGGATCGTAAAACTCCACCTGTATTTGTATGGCAAACCATTACTGATCAAACAGTTCCAGTAGAAAATTCAATAATGTTTGTGAACGCTTGCGTTGAAGCTGGAGTAAGTGTTGAAGCGCACCTGTTCCCTAAAGGACCTCACGGCTTAGCTTTGGCAGTTAAAGAAACAGCAAAACGCGACGAAAACGGAAATGTGCTTACTGAATTTGTGCAGCCAGAAGTTCAGCAGTGGGTTAAGCTTGCTTGCGATTGGTTGCATCGCACTTTTGCGTAATTTAACTTCAACTCTCCCGCGTTTGTTCCCTTTTTAACCCATTTGGTAAACAAAGCAAAAACAAAACGTCGCCCACACACCATGATTGATATGTCGACGACGTTTTGTTACTTGCTATTAATAAGTAATTTTAATTAATCTCAATATTTAAGAGAAAATCACACTATTAATATTTCACACTATTTTTGGCATTGGAGTAGTTAGTGAAGATGTGAGATTTACTTGCACAACTCCAGCTCCAGCGTGAACTTCCACTTTCTTCAATGTCACAGTGCGAGAATCTTCAGGTGCATGATCATCGTCAGTCATAGTTGCTGGCGACTTTACAGCAACAAGCGCGAGGCCATCGAAAACAACTCCAGAATTTGCACACAAATTCTGCGCTTCTTTCAATGAATCAGCAAAACCTGCTTTATCGATCACACGCTCAGTAGGAACACCGTAAGCTTCTGCGCACAGCAAGTTAATTCGCTCCCTAAGCGTCTTTCCACGCCTACTTTCTGGAACTTTCGTTTCAACATCATCAGTTATTGCAGACACAAAATCGTCCAGCTGATTTGCCAAACCATCGCCACCATCGCGGAATAAATTGCCAACAATCGGCTTTCTGAATCCTAAAGACTTAGCTTGTTCCAACAATTCAGGAACTTGATTATCTTCACCTTCCCACAAATTAATCAACGGGAACGTAGGGATATTAAGAGATTCCAAACGAGAAACATGGAATGGGTAACGCCAAGCCAAAGTTTCGTCATCTCGCCAAGTAGTTGCGCGAGTAACTACAACTGCAGCAGCAGGCCACTTTGCACCAAACTCGCGAGCAGCAATATCTAACCACTTTTGAGCACCAGCATCCGTACCATAACCTGCTTCTACAACCACAACATCATGCTCAGCGCAAGCCATTTCAACACTTACAAGGCTTGGAATACCAAGCGAAACGTTCGCAAACGGGCCACAATGAACGTAAATTGGAGAACCATTAATCGTCTCAGTTTTAGCAGGCTTTACAGCGTCGGCAAGAATATTGGTGATTCGCCACAAATCCACAAACTCGCCAAACTGAACAGGCTTACCGTCTTTTGTGCCAGCAATCATTGAAGAAACACGATGAGAAATCTCGTCCATACTGCGCGACAACACTACGATTTGCATGAGCTCGCAAGTTGGCGTCAAAACGACGCGCTCAGGAACAGTCCCCTTGCCAAAATCAACAGCAATGCTTCGCAAAGATCGCGAAGGAACTTCGCTAACTCGAGGAACTAAAATAGTATCAAGGGCACCCTCGTCGACTGCTTTTTCCGCAAACGACACAAGCAAATTCTGCGCGCAAGCAATAGCAGCCATTTCACCACACAAACCCCAGTCAATCAACTCAGGGTGAGAAAGCGAAGACTTACCGCCACCACTTGCACCACCTTTAGAACCAGCAGCTGTAATGCCCATGCTTGGCTGACGAAGAACTGCAGCTGCGTCCACACCTCGCTCACGCAAAGCATCAACCAACGCAATAGTTGTAGTCGTTTTACCTTCTCCGCGAGAAGCTTTCAAAGGAGTATCAGCAGTAACAAGCAGAACTTTACCGCGCTTCCTAGGCTCCTCTGGATGTTGCTTTAAATAATCCAAGTACCCAAAGGCATCAATTTTTTAACCAAACCGAATGTTGTAGTGTATGAATCAAGAATGCTCATGTACCCCTCTTTCATAGGCATATTGGCACAACTATGCATGCGGATAATGTTAATTACATGATTCATACTATACGATTGTTTGTTCGCAGCATAGGCACCACACGCAATATCTATACGCGCTATTAGCAACGTCTATAGCAAAATAACAAAAGATAACAAAAATGCCTTCCACATGAAATAAAAAGTTCATTTCTTAGGAAGGCATCTGAGTTATTAAATTATTTTCGTAAGTTTTTCCATATCAATTACGAGAAAACTTATTTAATTGCATTTCAGTGATCGGAACGATTAAAACCATTCTTCATACGCATGCTAGTGATGTACAGAACTGTGTCAAGCAAAGAATCGGTTTCTTTCTTCAACTTTGCTGCCATGTCGTCATTTGCTTCAGCCAAAGCCTCACGCACTTTGTCGTTACGGAGCTCTGCAATAATAGCTTCAGGATCGCGAACTAAATCATCGTAATCTTCACCTTCATCACCTTCACGCTCTGGCTCGTAATCAGCCAAATCAACGCCAAGAAGATCTGCCACGGCAGCATCCGTAGACTTGACCATTGCGTGACCAAGGGAACCGACAACTTCCTGGTAGCGCTCAATCGAATTTGCAGTATCGTTAAATGCGGCATCCGCAAGAGCAGCAATAATGCGATTCTCCCAATAGAAGTTTTCGCTTGTTACGCGAGTAGTCGTATCTTCCAAATACTTTGGAGTGCGATTTACGTTTGGATAGAACGGAATCAAAGAATTGAAAGGATTAGAACCGTAAGTAATCCACTGAATTGCACGCATTGCTTCCGGCATGTAAGGGCGGATTTGCATTACAGCAAGCTCGCTTTGACGGTTAATGCCGATTGGACGCAACATGTGACGAGTATGCTCATCTCCAAGCTTGCCGTAAGGATCATACTCAGTGCCCTGATAGTGAGAGCTCAAAACGTACTTAACGTCTTCAATTGTTACCTTGCGCTCAGGCTGGCGAGCCCAAGGAATATCGTTGCTGTCCGGACGATGATCAGCGTCTTTACCATCCCACACTTCGTCATACGGATTCAAGAAGCGCTCCATGAACCATGCACGAGGAGTGTTGTAAACGTGGTCGGCATCCGAATGAGAGCCGAAAGCGTCGCGAGGATTGAAAGGAGAAGCGTTTTCAACCGACAAATCCAAGTAATTTTCTTCAATAAACTCAAGCAAATCAGCCGAGCACATATGCTCCTCTTGAGTGTCAAAAGCATCATCTAAATCGAACTCGTCAATTCCAAGCTGGTTTGGCATAACAACATAAGCTTCATCCGGCACACGCTTAGCAATCCAATGATGACCACCGACAGTTTCAAACCACCAAATCTCGTTCACATCCGAAAATGCAACGCCATTCATCTCATAAGTGCCGTACTTTTCAAGCAATGCGCCCAAACGCTCAACACCTTCGCGAGCGCTACGAATATAAGGCAAAACAAGCGTTAAGAAGTCTTCTTCACCAATTCCACCCGGCACTTCCGGCTTATAGTCAGCATCCCCAACTTTGCCTTGCGCTTTTTGAAGCTCAACCATTGGATCTGCGCCTAACACACGCTCGTTGGATGTAAGCGTTTCAGTTGCGCTCATCGCCACGTTTGCTTCGTTAACGCCAGCTTCTCCCCAAATTCCTTCGCGCAAGTCTGCGTTTGGCACGCTTGTGTATTGCATTGGATTATCCGGCAACTCAACTGTTACGTGGCTAAGAACAGACTTATAAACGCGAGGTTGATCTTCCGGCTTTACTACCACTAAGCGCTTTGGATTAAATTCGCCATTTGCGGAGTCTTCGTTACGCGCAATAAGCGTAGATCCGTCGTAGCTTGCTTTTCGACCAACAAGAATTGTTGTGCATGCCATATTTGCATCCTCTGTTTTTAGATTTTATATTTTATTTTAGATCTATTACTGTTTGATTCTAACGCTTAGGCGTTAACTGCTGACCTAATTGGTTGCCCTCGTGCTTGCGTTTAGGCTTTACCAGTAAGGAACATGCCATCAGCATCTACACCTGAAGTTACGTTTCTTACTTCACGCAACAATTCATTCATATAGAATCCCGGTTTAAGGTTTGGCAAAGGCTTTTCTGTACCAAAAACTTCAAACATGTATTCGTGATCTTTATCAGGAGGCTGCGGGCCGTTGTAACGCATAGTAATTGCTGGATCAGTGCAACCAATAAATCTGCTAGCTTGCGAGTTACGTCCTTGAAGCGCTTCTGGAATCATAGAAGTCATCGTGCGAGAAAAATCTTCCGGTATTTGCAAAGCGTGAGAATCGTTAAAATCAAACATTAACGCTTCAACAGGCACGTTTGCAGCAGTCCAGTGAATCCACTCAAAACCGCATACCGGTATTGCGTCGTCGTCAACAAAACGCCAATGCAAATAATGCACGAAAGATGGCAATTTATCTATATAAAATGGAAACGAAACTACTGGAATTCCATTGATTTTATTCTGCTCCGGCGCAGCTTTAGAATAATCGTCTGGAACAGTAGTGAAATCTGTAGAAATATTCATAATTTAAGTATCTACCATTACACAACACTAATCAACTGCGCGAGTAACAAATAAACGCAAACGTTCACGTAATTTAATTGTTCAAGCAGATTGTGACGCTCAAGCAAAAAACACTACAGAAACAACGCTAACTGCATAATTTGACGGTCAATATAAAACGTGCGCCCAGAAAAATCTAAACTGGGCGCATTAACTAAAATGTAATTTTTTACCGTACTCTATTTATTTTGTAACAGCCTCCTCATGAGTTTCAGCAGCCTTAGCTGCCATAGCTGCTTTCTTAGCAGCACGCTCTTGCTTCTTAATTTCTTCAATGAACTCAGCATGCTTTACTGCAGGAAGCCAGCCAGTGTTAACAACCTTAACCTGCCATACCCAAGCCAAGGCAAACAGAATAACAGCAACAATAATCAAGCTTATAGCACCAACGCCAGCACCGAGGTGAGCGAAGTTACCCACAACAGTACCAATCCAACCAAAGTCAGCATCGCCGAAGGTGGAGTTTGCCAAGCCGAAGGAACCCATAACAGTAAGCAATACTGCTGGAAGGAATGTAATAATTAAACCGTTAATAAAACCACCGAGAATAGCACCACGACGACCACCGGTTGCATTACCAAACACGCCTGCACCACCACCATCGAAGAAGTGAGGCACCATTCCTGGGAGAATCAATGCCAATCCCCAAGCTGGACCCATCCAAATGGCAATAAGTCCAAGAGCTACAAGACCTCCAACGAAGGAAGACAAGAAGCCAATAAGAGAAGCATTAGCACCGTATGGGAATACGATTGGAATATCCAATGCTGGACGAGCGCCTGGAACGACCTTGTTAGCAATACCCTGGAATGCAGGAACCAATTCACCTAAAATAATACGAACGCCGTAGAGGATGACACTAACACCAATTCCAAATTGCAAAGCCTGAGCAAAAGCCGCCATGTAGAAGGCACTATAGTCCGTAGGATGAGACGCGAAAATCTTGAAGAGTTCCTTTACTGGCAACACAACCGAAGCCCACACTGCGAATACCAAATACAGCACAACCATCAACAAAGTCGTGGAGACCATTGAATCACGCAAGAAGCTCAATCCCTTAGGGAAGTTGATATCTTCAGTAGACTTAGACTTCTTACCAACAGCAGCACCAACAGCACCAGAAACAATGTAACTTAAGGAGTTAAAGTGACCAATCGAGAGCTTATCGCTACCAGTAATACGGTTCATAAAAGGCTGCGCAAAAGCTGGCAGAACAACCATAACCGTTGCCATAATGACAGAGCCGACAATAACAATAAGCAACTGGTTGCTTGCGCCAAAACCAACGGAAAGAACTAGAGCCAAAAGCATAGACATGAACACCATGTGGTGACCAGTCAAGAATATGTACTTCAGAGGAGTAAAGCGTGCAGCAAGAAGCATAAGAACGAAGCTGAGCACAATAATGTACGCAGAAGTAGCACCGTACTGACCTGCAGCCTGAGCAGTAATAACCTCATTTGTAGGTACAACACCATGAGCACCAGTAGACTTCAAAACCAAGTCACCAAATGGAGCAAGAGCGCCAACAACAACGCCAGCACCTGCACCCAAAATGAGGTAACCCATAGCAGCTTTTAAGCCACCTGCAATCACCTGTCCTGCACTACGCTTGAGTGCGATAAGACCGATTGCTGCAATAATACCAATCAAATAAGCCGGCACATTCAAAATCTGCTGACTTATGAAATTTAAAACCTGAACTACAATGTTCATCTTATTTCCTTCTTTTTATTTAGAAAAAGCGAATAGCGCATGAAATAACAGTATGACTATGCCAAAGCAGTAAGCACGCAATCAGCATAATCAAACGTTTATTTGTTACACATAATTTATGCGTAACGCTCAAGCACACCCTTCACCTCTTCAACATCCATGAAATTTTCAATTGTTTCTACAGGAGTGGTAGTGCCCTCAAGCTCTGGAGCAAGCTGAGGAGAAGTGAGCACAAGATCATTCATATTGGCAGTACCTTTTGCACTTCCAGCATCGGAAGTAGTAACTGTAACATCAAGACCTAAGTCTGCTGCCGCAGCCTCAACATTGATTTTTAAAAGTACAGACGTGCCAATGCCGTTTCCGCATACACATAGAATATTCATAGATAACCTCTTTCGTTGAGTTGTATTTTTTTAATTTTGCAAAATTAGCTAATTCTTTAGTATTTAACTTTTAAGAATTGCGCGAATTTCTTTAGCGTTTTTTGCTTGCGCAAGTTCTCTAGTCTTCACAGGATTAGACAAAGCTGCAGCAACCGCGGACATAACGCCAATATGCTCATTTTCATCGTGACCTGCAAGACCAATTACTAAAGAGACCGGATCGTTGGCAGTGTTACCAAATTTAACGGGCGTACTTAAACGAATCCAGCTCAAACCACTTTTTAACACTGCTTCCGACGGGCGCGAATGCGCCAAAGCCAAGCCTGGGGCAATAACAATATACGGACCCATTTTTTCAACTGTTTCAATCATCTGATCCGTATATTCATCAGTAGTAAAGCCAGACTCCTTCAAAGCATTGCCCGCAAGACAAATAGCATCACGCCAATCTTTCGCTGCAATATCAAGGTTTACTGCAGAATCCGGGAGAAGCTCATCAATATCAGCACTCATATTTTCTCTTTTCTAAGCATGTTAATTATTCTTGATTATTTCTGATTGGTAATCGAATTTTTAATGTTCTTCGTAACGATCATATTTTGAATTACTCCCTTGGCTTATTCTTGCATGATTGAGTGGTAGAACTTTCCAGCTAAAGCCTCATGAGCTTTAGCTTTAGCTTCATCAAATGTAGTTTGAGCAAGTTCTGCTCGAACATCGTCCAAAGCAACTGGCGTCATAGAAAGCGAGTTAATACCGAGACCTGTAAGAACAATCGCTAAGTCTGGATCTGCTGCAGCTTCTCCACACACTCCGACTGGCATACCATGTGCGTTACCAGCGTCTGCAATCATTTTGATCGCGCGCAACACTGCAGGGTGCCAAGCAGTTTGATAATTAGAAACAGACCCAAGGGTTCTATCTGCTGCAAGAGTGTATTGCGTCAAATCATTCGTTCCGATAGATACAAAATCAGCAACTTGAGCAACCTCCTCGGCAACAAGAGCGATAGAAGGCACCTCTGCCATAATGCCAACCTTTTTAAGACCTTTAGATTTACCAAGTTTTACAAAATATGCTGCTTCATGTTCGTCTGAAACCATTGGAGCCATCACCCATAAGTCAGCATTCGTCACAGCATCAGCACGAGATAATGCCTCCAGCTGACCATCTAGAACATCCATATGCTGTCTTAGAGTACGCAAACCTCGAAGTCCGAGGGCAGGATTTGGTTCATCTTCAGGAGTCAAGAATGGTAACGGTTTATCTGCTCCAGCATCAAGCAATCGAATAACAACTTTCTTGCCTTCAAACTGAGATAGTAACTCTGTATAAGATTCTGTTTGTTCTTCTATACTAGGCGGTTGCTCGTTACCAATAAACAGAAATTCCGTTCGGAATAGACCTACTCCTTCTGCTCCATACTCATGAGCAGTTACGGCATCTGAGGGCTTTCCTACATTTGCCAAAAGAGGAATCAAATGACCATCTTTTGTACTTCCAGGCAATCCACGCAATTCACGAGCGCGGCTTAAACGCTCACGAGACTCTTTAACATGCGCGATCTCTTCTTCACTAGGACTGCTTATAACATGACCATTAACGGCATCTACTACAACAATTTGATGATTCTTCAGCTGAGAGGCATCGTGTGCTCCAACAACAGCAACAATTCCACGAGCACGAGCAAGAATAGCAGTGTGACTTGTAGGACCACCATCAAGAGTGACAATTGCCTGAACCTTGCTTAAATCAAGTGAAGCTGTATCAGCAGGTGAAAGATCCCTAGCAACCAGCACAAAAGGCGAATCACTTTCCGGCACCCCAGGAGCTTCAACACCAATCAAAGATGCAATAACACGCTGGCCAACATCATGCAAATCTCCTGCACGCTCAGCCATGTAACCACCAAGATTACGCAACATGTCTTCAAATTGTGCGAACCCTTCCCAAGTGGCACGTTCCGCTGTTTTCCCCTTATCAATACCAGATTCAATTGCACTTATTAACGCTGGATCCGATGCCATCTGTGCAAGAGCTTGCATAATTGGTGCTGCTTTTCGAGTCCCCTCATCCTTTGCTTCAAGAGCCTCACTTGCACGATGGTTTAGGTCTTTATTTACTTCATCTAAAGCATTTTTAACAGCCTTTTTTGCATCCTCAGCCAACACACTAACAGCACGAGGAGAATCCTCTGGCTCATGCAAAGCAGGTGCCATACACAATACTTCACCATATGCCATCGAGCGCCCAATGCCAACACCAGTGATTACCATACTTAAAACCCTCCTTTAGGTTTAGAAACTTTATTACGGCCGCAACGCCGCATAAGCATTTCTTGTAGGTAAACGTTTCTTACTAATGAAACTATACACCATTAAAAACGTTGTTACAACAAGTGAAAACGTTTTCTGTATTTTTCAATTAATTATGCTACACTTAATGTTGAAAATAGCAAACAAAAAAACCTTAAGAAAAAATATGGTTTGCTTTTATATGAAAAATAAAAATAAAAGCAGAATTTGTTAATTATTATTCAAAGGAGAAAAAATGGCAATTGCAACTCGTACTGTTACTATTGAAGACCCAGTTGGAATACATGCTCGCCCAGCGTCAGAATTTTCTCAAGCCGCGATGTCCTCAAATTGCATTGTAACGATTGCGAAAGGCGAAGGTACCCCTGTAAGTGCGAATAGCATTCTTTCAATTATGGGATTGGGTATTACTAAAGGAGATTCAATCACAATTACCGTTGATGGTGAAGACGCTGAAAATGTAGCTAACAATCTTGTCGATGTAGTCACGAAAGGCGAATAATATAAATAAATAAGTGTACATAAACTGACAAATAAATAATATTCAATTTGCGGTGCTGTTTACCAATAATTACAGCACCGCACTTATTCGGGGGCAAATATGACAAATCAAACTAATCAAAACGCCTCCATAACTCATGTAGCAGCTCTTGCAAAAGTTTCAATTGCAACAGTATCTCGTGTACTTTCTGGTAGACGAGCCAAAGATGACGATATTGCAAAACGCGTAAGAAAAGCTGCAGAGCAGCTTAATTATTCAGTAAATTATGCAGCAAGCGCATTAAGAAGTGACACAACTAATACAATCGGCGTAGTAATAGGCACAAGCAACGTAGATGATTCATTCAGTGTAAATATGCTTTCTGCATTGGATGAAGCAGCTCATGAAATAGATAAAATACTTCTTGTTGGAACTGGAAAAGACGCAGAAGCTCAAGAAGAACGCATAGAAGAGCTTATCGGTCATAATGTTGACAGTCTTATTGTCATGCCATCTAACAATAGTGATTTAACAAAAACACTTGAAAACTACGTTGACAATCTTCCCATTGTGCAAATTGGTGGCACTGCTACTTCATTCCACGTCAATTGGGTTGGCATGGATCAAGAATCAATGATGGAAGCTGCTTTAATACATCTTTCGCATCACGATGCCCATAATATTGCTTATTTAAGTGGAAATGTTGACTCCACACAAAGCGCAAACCTATTTGCCAATTTTCAGACTGCTGCAAGCCGATTAAGTTTACTTTCTGAGCCAGATTGGACAACTTTTGGAGAACTTACTTATCAACGTGGATTCAAGGATACAATGCGGCTTTTTTCTGATTCTACTGCTAAGCAATCTCGCAAACCAGACGCTGTTATTTGCGCAAATGACGCTGTCGCACTTGGAGCACTTCTAGCTTTAGATGAGCTTTCTTTGCAAGTTCCGCAGGATGTTCTCGTAATAGGTTACGGAGATAGCAGACAGGCAGAAATATCTGAACCAAAGCTTTCTTCAATCCGTCCTCCGTACCAGCAAATTGCACGCGAAGCAATCCGCCTAACCGCTGTCAACAAATCAGAGCAACATTGGTTACCTGCACATATGGAGTTTAGACCAGAAATCATGCGACGCGAATCAACAAATTCACCAAGAATAGGCACAAGCGATATGTCACTTCCGTGGAGGATATGATACTTTTGCATTTTATTGACTTTGCAAAAGTGAGCAAAATAGCGCTTCAAAAACAAGAGTTGCGTTACCATTTCTCGAAAGCCGACGACGAGCAGTAGCAATACTGTCAACGCAATCCAAGGCTCTACTTGCTGTCATGCTTTGTGCCAACTGGACAATTCTAGACTTGTATTCCTGATTTATAATTGGCGAAGACTTTTGCGCGTCGTTAATAACAACTAAAACGTCTCTATACACGCTATCGATTGCGTCAAGAGAACGGCATAACACGTCACGGCTTACACGAGTTACTTTACGTTTTACATCATCCTTTTTTCCAATTGCATTGTAGTTTGCGCGCAATTTGGGCGGAATGCGATCCTCATCGCCTAATCCGTTAATTCTGCGAAATTCTTTTTGTTGATCCTCAACATTTCGCTGAACCTCATCTTCTGCTTGTGCTTTTGCATCGTCAATAAGCATTGCAGCAAGCATAATTGCGTCGGCAGCATCATGCATACGAAGCAATCCTGCAACAAGCTCATCTCGCCTACTTAAAGCACGCTCATCGCTTGCGTAAATAAAAGCAGTTGCTATATTTCCTTGAGAAAGCCTGGCTGCACGACTCGCTAGCTTATTATCCGCATCCGTTTTTTTAGTAAGATATTCTGCTATAGACTGCTCGTTTGGAGTAGCTAATTGCACAAGTTGTGTACGCGAACGAATTGTTGGAAGCACATCCATAACACTTGAAGCGCATAAAAGCCAAATCGTATGCTCACTTGGCTCTTCAATCTCTTTAAGAAGAACGTTCGTGCTACGTTCCAACATTCGGTCAACATCTTCAATAATTATGATTCGCCAAGGAGCAGTGCTAGGCATCTGCTCAGAAATCCCAATTGCCTCACGCACATCGTCAATGCTAAGAGTTACGCCTTTTGTTGCAAGCGTATGCACATCAGGATGCGATCCTGCTAAAACTTCTTTGGCAGTTTTACTAAGCTCACCTTCGCCACTAATTCCATCACTGCCTTCTCCATGATCCGGACTTTCGAGAGCTGCAGCGAAAGCGCGCGCAACTTGCGCACTACCGAAGCCAGCAGATCCGCAAATCAGCCAAGATTGCGCTATTTTGCTAGCGTCCGCACAAGCAATGTTTCGCAATCGCGAAACTACCTGTTCTTGCCCAATAACGCTATCCCACACACTCATCGCTTCACCCCCTGCATAGCTTCTCTACTTCTTCACTTTATAAAGTTCGCCATTTTATTTAGTTTCAATTTCTTCAATTAAGTTATGTACGTCTTGCACAATAAGTTCAAATAATGATTTCGCCGAGAACGTTGCGTCTAATACGCGATAACGATCTGCAGACTCCTGCGCTAAATCTAAAAATGCTTCTCTAGTGCGACGAGCGAAATCTATTCCAGCTGATTCCATGCGATCTTGCTCGCGATGCAAACGCTTAAAAGCATCTTCCGGTTGCATATCTAGCAAATAAGTGCGATTAGGCCATAGCGAATCCGTTGCCCACTCACTTAAAGTTCGCACATCATCCATAGTCAATTCGCGACCGCCTGCTTGGTAAGCAAGCGAAGAATCAATATAACGATCCGTTATTACTACTGCACCACGGCTAAGTGCCGGGCGAATCACTTGCGCAACATGCTGTGCACGATCCGCAGCAAAAAGCAAAGCTTCTGTTCTGGCAGATACACTCGTGCCATGCAACAGTATTTCGCGCAAAGTTTTACCCAACTGCGTACCGCCAGGCTCACGCGTCACTACAACTTCTCGCCCCAAAGATTGCAAATAATCCTTAAGAGCCTCAACTTGCGTAGTTTTACCAACGCCATCAATGCCCTCGAAAGAAATAAATAAGCCTTTATTTGCATAAGATTGCTCACTTCTGCAGCCGCAGTTTCCTCCGCAAGCGCAGCCACCAGAAAAATCGTCATTTTTAGATGCCATATTTTTGACTCCATATGCAAGGTTTATTTAATCTTTAGATTTCATTCCTATGCTTTTTTAGCGGTAGATTTCTTTGAAGTAGTCTTCTTTGTAGAAGTTTTCTTTGCGGTAGATTTTTTCGCAGTAGACTTCTTTTCAGAAGATTTTGCAGTGCTCTTAGTCGCGCGCTTTTTGCGTTTTACGGGACCTGCGGCACGCTTTTGCGCCAAAAGTGCAAACGCATCCTGCGGATCAATCGATTCAGGCGTATACTGCTTTGGCAAAGTGCGATTCGTTTCACCATCAGTAATATAAGCTCCGTAGAAACCATCCTTAATCACTACTGGCTTTCCAGTTTCAGGATCTGCGCCAAGCTCACGAAGAGGCGGCTTGGCGGCACCACGAGTACGCTTAACGTACTTTGGTTGCGCAAATAAATCTTTCGCTTCTTGCAAAGTAACAGTAAAAATAGCATCTTCACTAGAAAGGGATCGCGTATCCGGCTTAGATTCCACAGTTTCTCCAGCAGAAGTATCTACAGCAGAATATGTTTTAGTTAAATATGGACCGTAACGACCATTATTTGCTTCGATACGAGCTAGTTTTACAACGCCTTCGGCATCAACTTCTTCATACTCACCAACCAAACGTGGCAAATTCAAGAGTTGCAACGCTTCTTGCAAAGTCAAAGTCGCTGGATCCATGGTTTTAAACAAAGAAGCCATTTTTGGACGAGCTTTAGAAGCCTTAGAAGACTTAGAATCTTCCGCGTTATCCTGCTCTTCTACCAGTGCCACGTACGGACCAAAACGACCATTGCGCACTTCTACGTTCCCACCCGTTTCTGGATCTACTCCAAGCACACGTGGACCTTCAGCATTATTCTCAAGCAATTCTCGAGCAGCATCAACAGTTAACTCATCTGGAGCTAAAGTTTCTGGCAAAGAAGCATGACGAGGGTTGCCTTCAGCATCAAGATTCTTAATGTCTTCCAAGTACGGACCATAGCGTCCAATACGCACATGCAAACCATCGCCAATGTCTATGGTATTTATTTCACGCGCATCAATTTCACCAAGCTCTGCAACCTGCTGTTGCAAACCAATATGAGCTTCATCAGCAGAATTAGCAGCACCCTCACCGGAACCGAAATAGAATCTAGTTAGCCAATCGCGACCGGTTTCTTCACCGTGCGCAATTCTGTCCAAACCATTTTCCATATCAGCAGTAAACGCGTAATCAACATACTTTGGGAAATTCGCTTCCAAAAGTTTAATTACAGCAAAAGCAAGCCAAGAAGGAATTAACGCACGTCCACGCTCATACACGTATCCGCGATCAATAATTGTAGAAATAATCGTTGCGTAAGTAGAAGGGCGTCCTATTTCCTTAGCTTCCAAAGTTTTAACTAAAGAAGCTTCAGTATATCTTGCAGGAGACTGAGTTTCGTGAGAATCCGCACTAACACTTTTAGCTTCAAGAACATCCCCAGCTTGCATTTGAGGAAGTGCCTTATCGCTTTCACCTTCAGATGCATGCGCATTGCCAAAAACCTTCATAAAACCAGCAAAAGTAATTACTGTTCCAGAAGCTTGGAACAAAGCTTCTCCATATTCTCCAGCAGAAGCATTTAACTTAACAGTTGCTGTAAAACCTGTAGCATCAGCCATTTGTGACGCAAGGGTTCGTTGCCAAATAAGCGTATACAATTTTAGCTGATCCGCAGGTAATTTATCTGCAAGCTCGTCCGGGCTTAAGAAACGCGCTCCAGCAGGGCGAATACATTCGTGAGCTTCCTGCGCTCCTGCAGACGTAGTTGCGTACTGCTTAGGAGATTGCGAAACATACTCGTCGCCAAACGCTGCACGAGCGGCACTACGCGCAGCTTCGATAGCTTCTTTGGAAAGCGTTACGGAATCCGTACGCATGTAAGTGATATAGCCGTTTTCGTATAAAGATTGCGCAGCTCGCATAGTTTGGCGAGAGCTCATTGAAAGTCGGTTTCCAGCAGTTTGCTGCAAAGTTGATGTAGTAAAAGGTGGCAAAGGACGACGACGATACGGCTTCGTTTCCATAGAGTCAACTACAAAATCTGAATTCTCAAGAGCTTTAGAAAGCTTAGATGCAAAATCAGCGTCAACATGCAAAGCTTTTTGTGATTCATCTTTTGTAGAGACCAACTCACCTTTTGAATTGAAATCTTTAGAACCAGCCAAACGACGACCAGAAAGCTCGCTCATGCGCGCTTCAAAATCAACATTTTCGCCATCTGAGCCTTTAGAACTTAAAACCGCGCTAATATCCCAGTAAGACGCCTTAGTAAACGCCATACGCTCGCGTTCGCGCTCGACAATCAACCTAGTAGCAACAGACTGCACGCGTCCAGCAGAAAGACCAGGACCAACTTTCCTCCACAAAACAGGAGAAAGCTCATATCCATACAAACGGTCTAACACACGACGAGTTTCTTGCGCATCAACCATATTGTCGTCAACATTTCGAGTATTACTAAGCGAGGCTTGAATTGCATCCTTAGTAATCTCATGAAACACCATACGCTTTACTGGCACAGTTGGCTTCAACGCTTCTACCAAGTGCCACGCAATAGCTTCACCTTCGCGATCCTCATCAGTTGCCAGATATAATTCGTCAGCTTTTGCGAGCGCAGACTTTAAATCGGAAACAGTTTTCTTTTTATCTGAGCCAACTACGTAATATGGCGCAAAACCATGATCGACATCTACACCAAACTTGCCAAACGCTGCTTTGCGTGAGGCTGGAACTTGGCTTGGCTGAGCGAGATCGCGAATATGCCCAACTGAAGCCATGACGGTGTAGCCATTTCCTAAATACCCGCCAATTTTTCGCGCTTTCGTGGGAGACTCCACAATGACTAGCTTATTCTGTGCTGCCATATTCGCTCCTTTCCTAACACAATCGAACATATAATTCCGAACTATATGTTTCACGCTAACTGTATCGCAACTTAAGTTATACGTCTATTACATTCCACCTCGGTGGATAAAAGCAGATAGAGTAGACAATATTACTTAGAAGCAGATGGCGGCGTCGGCGGAGCGCCTACTAATCCAAGCCTACTCAACGGCGAAGCTGTAGAGTGACGCATTACCATAATTACGCCAAAAACAAGCAAAGACACGCCTATAATCAGCCAATAAGTTGCTACATAAGATACGCTTGCAGCCCATTGAGCAAAAATATCAACACCAGGAAGAATTTGCCATATTAAATAAAGTGCATACAAACACGCCAACACACCAATCGTAATCATAGAGCTTCCTACAATTTGAACGCTAATTGAGGAACGTCGATAAGCTGGCATATCCATTCCACTACTGCGAGTGCATGCGAGCATAATAAGCGTTACAGCACCAACGATAAGTAATGACATAAGAACGTCAGAAACTCTATGCCAATGCGCTGCAACCAACGAAAGTTCCACAAGAACGCTTATAAAAGCTGCAGCTACCGCTGCCCATGCGCGCCAAACACGCGAAACTGCGCAAATAAGCAACGCACATGATGCAGTAATAAGTAAGGTATGACCTGAAGGTGCTGAATTTGCAGACAAATATTCAATACTTATAAGCATTGGGCGCGGAAGAATTTTTTTCAATGGTTCAGCAGCAGCCGAAAGAATAATAATTCCAGCACATTGACCAAGAAGCCACCAACGTTTACGAATACAAACTACTATGAGTGAAACAAGAGCAATTATTATGCTAGTAACTATAACAACCATAGAAACGCTTATAGGTCGCAAGCAAAATGCAAGCCAAGATGGCGTACCATGAGAACCAAATCCATCAATTACCATTTCTTCATAGCTTTGACCAAGTACTGTTTGCACACTAATAAACCATATGAACGCAGCAGAAGCCAAGAAAACAATTGCAATAGCAACACACCACAATATGGTAGATATTCTAGGACGCTTTATAAGCTGACCAAGCTGATCAATATCATCTGCATCTGATAGAGAATCTTTAGAAGATAACTGATTAGTCGAATACGACAAATCGGACGAGCCAGACAAATCAGACAAATCAGACAAATCAGACAAATCAGATTGACGCTTAGTTTGTTTCACAAACTGTTTTACAGACTGTTTAGAAGATTTTTCTTCATTATTTTCTGGAAATAAAGGCGATATTTTTTCGTCATTATCTTCAGATGAGATTGGAGAAAATGGCGTAATAGTATTAATCGAATCCAAAGGATGCGAATAGTCACCACCTTCACTGTTGCGATTAACATCTTGCGAAGTTCCACCTACCGGCAGCGCATCATTTTTCTCAGCAGAATCATCATGCTGATTGTCAATGCTATTGGATTGAATTCCTGCAAATTCTTCACTCATACTTTAGACTTTACGACAGTATTTACGACCGCGCTAGTTTTACGCATAATAAAACCTCCGCGCACCCACCAGAGGCCACTTACCCTTGCTGCATTTCTGCCCTGGGGGGATTGGGTGACTTAGTGCCACACGGAGGCTCTATCTATATTACACGATTTTCGCTACATGTCGAGTAGTAATAAATTATGCGCGCCACACGCTCTTGCCGTGCTCTTTTGCAAATTCAGTATCTTCATCAAGCTGAGACTCGTTAGCTTCAACATCACCAGCAATATAGCGTTCAACTAATTGACGAGCTTCACTATCTTCATGCTGAACTGCAGGAGACTTCATAAAATATGAACTTGGAGCCAAAACCGGACCAGAAAGCTTGCGATCCAAAGCAATTTTTGCGGCTCGAACAGCATCGATAACAATTCCGGCAGAATTTGGAGAATCCCAAACCTCAAGCTTGTACTCCAAATTCAAAGGAACATCACCAAAAGTAGTACCTTCCAAACGCACGAAAGCAAACTTGCGATCATCCAACCAAGCTACGTAGTCAGAAGGCCCAATATGAACATTATGCTCATCCATTTCATGAGGCACGATTGAAGTTACTGCACGAGTCTTAGAAATCTTTTTAGACTCAAGTCTTGAACGCTGAAGCATGTTCATAAAGTCCATGTTTCCACCAACATTCAGCTGATACGTGCGATCCAAACGCACACCGCGATCCTCAAAAAGTCGAGCCATAACGCGGTGAGTAATAGTTGCACCTACCTGACTTTTAATGTCATCGCCAATAATAGGAACTCCAGCATCACGGAATTTTTGCGCCCACTCAGGATCAGAAGCAATGAAGACTGGCAGGCAGTTTACAAATGCGCATCCAGCTTCCATTGCAGCAGTTGCATAAGCTTTATCGGCTTGCTCAGATCCTACTGGAAGATAAGAAACAAGCACATCCACATGCTTATCTCGCAAAACTTGAGCTACGTCAACAGGCTCAGCCTCGGACTCGTCAATCATCTCGCGATAATAATCACCTAAGCCGTCATAAGTTGGACCACGCAATACTTCTACACCCAAATTTGGTACATCAGCAAAACGAATTGTGTTATTTTGTGAAGCGCCAATTGCTTCACTTAAATCATGCCCAACCTTTAGAGAATCAACATCAAACGCCGTAACAAACTCAATATCGCGCACACGATACTGACCAAATACAGCGTGCATCAACCCTGGAATTTTCTCACCGTCATCAGCGTTTTTGTAATATTCAACGCCCTGAACCAGCGACGAAGCACAATTGCCGACACCGGCAATGGCAACGCGGATGCTCATATAGACTCCTTGCCCTGCAAAATAAGCGACATTACATTATGCCGCACCATACACATTTCATAATACTATTGCTTTAACAAATATGTACTAATATTCAATATTTTTAATCTTTTCTAAACAAAAACATGCTGTTTTGTAGAAAAATTCAACACCGGACGCTACGGTGGAATGTATGGTTGCACGTAAAGATGGAAGACGAGCGTCTACTTCGCATGAGAAAGCTACTCGAAGCGTATCGTCACAATCACAAAAAAATACGAATATGCCTTCATCTGTCCCACCACGCGGACAAGAATCATATCGTCCAAATTCGTATTCTTTTGAATCAAACAAAAGCAGCCGTAATTCAAGATTCGAACGTTCTCGCGCAGCAACACGCAGAAGGCGTCGTAGAACTTGGCGAGGCAGACATCCTATTATTTTTTGGGCGCTTATCGTTATTTTTGTGCCAATTTTGCTAGGCACAATTGTTTTTGCTTATCTGTATGCAACTACAGACATACCGGCACCAGACAAAGTTGCTATGGCAGATAAGACGAAAGTGTATTATTCAGATGGCAAAACTGAATTAGGTTCGTTCGCTGAGCAAAATCGCGAAATTATCAATTGTTCAGTACTACCTAAATATGTTGGTAAAGCAATAGTTGCTTCAGAAAATCGTTCCTTCTACCACGATGGCGGAATAGATTTTAAAGGAATTGGACGCGCACTACTTCATAACATCACAAAGCACGGGCGTTGGGGCGGCTCAACTATTACGCAACAATATGCGGAAAGATATTATCTCGGTGAAACAAAAACTTATTTTGGAAAACTAAAAGAAGCTATTTTAGCTTTGAAAATTGCGCAAACTCAAGATAAAGATACAGTACTTTGCAATTATATGAATACTATTTACTTGGGTAGAGGAGCATACGGAATTCAAGCTGCAGCCAAAGCATATTTCGGCATAGAAGCAAAAGATTTGTCACTTTCGCAAGCTGCACTTTTAGCAGGTATTATTCCAGCACCAAGTAGCTGGGATCCTGCAATTGGTCCAAAAGAAGCAGGCATTCGTTTTAAGCGCGTGTTACGCATTATGAAAGAAGATGGCTACATTACAGCCTCTCAGGCAGCGCAAGCAAAAATGCCTAAAACTATTACTCAGACGACTCAAAACATTTACGCAGGTCAACAAGGTTACTTATTGCATATGGTTCGCGATGAGTTAACTAGGAATGGTGCTTTTACACAGGAAGATCTCGACAGTGGTGGATATCGCATTATTACTACTATCGATAAAGCTAAGCAAGATTTAATGTTCAAAGTTGCAAGTCCTTCTCAAGATGGACGAGGAATTGTGCCAGAAGGACTGCAAGTTGGCGGAATTTCAATAAATGCAAAAGATGGTTCAATCATTTCCGTTTACGCAGGAGACGATTATCTAAAGAAACAGCTTAATAACGCCACACAAGCGCTTTATGAGCCAGGCTCTACTATGAAGCCTTTTGCGCTTATGGGAGCAATTCAGGCTGGCACTAGCTTGGATACGATGTTCAATGGCAATTCTCCACGCAAGTTTGATGGAATCGATAAACCTGTTGGAAACTTTGCAAACATGAGCTATGGCACCATTAACTTATACAATGCAACTGCAAATTCTGTGAACACAGTGTATATGGATTTGCAAAGTAAACTTGGCGCTAAAAAAGTTGCTCATACCGCAGTTATGGCAGGCTTAAATCCTGAACGAGTCAATGGTGAGAATCCGTTTACTGTGCTCGGAAACGATTCTGTACATGTAAGCGAAATTGCGCGCGCATATGCAACATTTGCAAACCAAGGAAGACGCCCAGATTTGCATATTGTTGCCAGCGTAAAAAATCCCGACGGTAAAGAGTTCTACCGTGCACCAACAGCTGGAAAGCAAGTATTCTCACCAGCCGATGCCGCTTTAGCTACAAAAGCAATGATTGGCGTAGTGCAACATGGTACAGCAACTGAAGCTCGCGCTGTAGGTAGAGAAATTGCAGGAAAGTCTGGAACAGCAAACGATGAAACTGCTGGTAGCTTTGTAGGATTTACGCCAAATATTGTTACCGCATTTGCCATATGGAATCCAGACGCAAAAGGTAGCCCACAAGTAATTAAACCGTTCCACGGATATCTTGGCGGAAGCGACTACCCTGTACACTTGTTTACAAGATACATGCGTCAAGCGGTAATAGGAACCCCGAATACTAAATTCCCTGAAGCAAAAGACACAGGCAAAATTGGCGGACCTGATGGAAAATGGGGATTAGGCGAACAACACACATTCACGCACGCAAAAACTGAGAATGAAGATAAGGATAAAAACAAGGACAAAGATAAAGACAAGGACAACGACAACGATTTAGACCTTGATAGCCAGCTGTATGGTCGTGACGATTCATCATCGGGCGGCGTTGGCAGTTACGATAATAATTCTGGCGGTCATGGTTATGACAATAACTATGACACAACTGGAGGAAACTAGTAAATCAACTGTAACTAATTTACAAACAGATATGCGAATAGCTATCTAAATAAATAACTAAATAGTTTATTAATTAGTTTTGCTTGTTTGTTAATTAGTTTCGACTCAAAACAATGTTCTCAAGCATTTTAGCAGTCACATTTTCATAACCGTTAAGTTCTGCGTGATGCTTGCTTTCAGATATGTTTGCGCGCGAAAAACCTGTTTGTGCAATTACAGTTGCTCCGGAATTAATTGCGGCAGTAAGACCAGATAGAGAATCTTCTATGGCAATGCAATTAGCCATCTGCTTTGCAACTTCCTCGTCCGTACCCTCAATGCCAACCATTTTTCCTGCAGCAAGATATGGCTCAGCACTAGGCTTCGGTTTAAATCCATCATCTCCACACACATACCCAGCGAAAGCGCCTTCTGGAGCGTGATTCACAATATTTTCAACCAAACAACGCGGCGAATTACTCACCAAAATTGAAGGAATGCCAGCATCCGTAAGGCTTTTAAGTACGTCTAAAACTCCTGGAACCCATGGCACGGATTCAGCTTCACGAGCAGCAACGTAATCAACCATACCTTTGCCGATTTCTTCTACAGTAAGTTTTGTACCGCTTGGAATCATTTTATTGGCAACAGTTTCAAGGGATCCGCCGGAACATTCCCAAGCTAAATCTTCATCCCAGTAACCACCGTATTTTTTTACTAAATAAAATTCCGACTCATGCCAATACGGCTCGGAATCTATAAGAGTGCCATCCATGTCCCAAAAAACTGCACGCAACACATGTTTTTCTTCACTAGAGTTAAGAGTACTTACACACACATTCGTCGTCTGTTCAGCCATTCACAATCCTTTATATTGCATATATTTGCTTTAGCTTTTGTAGCGCATTATTTCGCACTAATTTTGTATTACTTTTCGCACTATTAATTCTTCTCGCTAATTTCTCACTTAAGCACAATAAGTAGCCATGCCTACGTTACTATATGCTCCACGCTCTCCACAACACCACAGATTTTTCATCCAAAGACTTTCGATTTTTATAATTACTGTTATAGCTTTCTGAAGAATACGACGAAGGTAACGCTCGTCTCTCTGCAAGAATATCCCGCCTCCAGCGACGCGCATTGCGAGAACGCTGCATTTCCACAATGTCACCATCTGCATTTGCAGCAAAAATATTGCGCTCTGAAGACTCTGCAGAATCTAACAAATGCCGTACTTGTCTTTTCAGCTGTCGATTTTCTTCTTGCAAATCAAGTATTTGCATGATGCCAGCAAGATTAATGCCTTCATTTTGGCTTAAATGCTGAGTTTGCACAATCCTGTCTATATCTCGCAAAGAATAGCGGCGAGCGCCACCTTCAGTTCTATGCGGCATTATTAAATGAAGCCGATCATACTGTCGTAAAGTTTGCGGATGCGTATTAGTTAGGCGTGCCACGTGGCTTACGGTAAATATTGGCAAATCAAGAACAAATCCTACTTCATCTGCCCCGTCAAGCGTTGCAGTACCACGCACTAAAGCAACTGCACACATTTCATACAGTGCTTTAGTTTCACGCGTTATTGGTGTCATAGCACGCCTTCCTTTGCCCTTTTTAGTATGTTTAAAGCACTGTTACAAGCAATTCAACAGTGTTTAACCTACTAAATTATTGTTAACTTAGTTTTGTCTTAATTTTTTAATTTCTTCAGCATAAGTTTCGCCAGCAGTTTTATCAAATTCTTTTGCAACGCGTCTAAGAGACATACTTGAACGCTTTGGCAAACGAATCTGCACAACGCCAACAAAATCGCCATTTTCCCCCGGCACTCCAGCACCTTCTATACGAACTTCATCGCCGCTTGAAACACAAGCTGGAACTTTGAAAGTAACAGGGTTGCCGTCTAGGTCGTTTATACTAACTTTTGCACCATGCACTGCTTCACTTAACGTTAGCGGCAATGTAGAAATCAAATCGTCGCCTCGCAAAGTAAATTTATCTGATGCTTCTACTTGAACATGCAAGTATAAGTCACCTGCAGCACCACCAAACTTACCTGGTTTGCCTTTGCCTTTCAAACGAATTTTCTGTCCGGTTTTTACACCAGCTGGAATATGCGTTTTAAAAGTTTCACCAGCCGCACGCAACGATACTGTAGCGCCTTTAAAAGCTTGCTTAAATGTGAGCTTTATATCGGTTGTTATATCTTCGCCAACTTCAGGCACATTAGCTTCCTGCGGTTGAGAATACCTCTCACCACCAAAGCCACTCGTACCCTGGAATCCTGCTGAATCTTGAGAGCGCTGACCTCCACCAAACATAGAGAAAATGTCGCTCATATTTGGTCCAGCACCGTTGGATGTAAAGCGAATGCGCGAACCGTTTCCGCCCATGCCACCCATGCTGCCCATGCCAGAGCCGCCGTTGAACATAGAGAAAATGTCCGAGAAGCTCGACGCATCGAAACCGCCAGCACCACCTGCTCCTCCAGCGAAACGAGCACCACCAGCACCAAATTGGCGGATAGCATCATAACGTTGACGAGTTTGACTATCTTTTAGTACGTCATAAGCTTCAGAAACATCCTTAAATTTTTCTTCAGCTTCTTTTGTTTTGTTTAAATCAGGGTGATATTTACGAGCAAGTTTGCGATACGCTTTGGTAATCGTTGCCTCATCTGCGTCTTTGGAGACACCGAGAACCTTATAAAAATCCTTAGCTAACCATTCATTTTCAGCCATTTGTGCCTCCTTTCTTCACAAGCACATTGGCTATTTCGCTTTTGACCAAATATAGTCTGCTCGTGCTAACTCTTATGAGTCAGCACGAGCAAGTTATGCAATAAAGTCACGACTAAGAGTTTCGTTAGTCATTACTTGGCGAAGAAACGACCACACGAGCGGCGCGAATAACGCGATCTCCTATTCGATATCCTGCTTCAACTACAGCATCAACAGTTTCTTTTGTAGCGTCTGGATCTGGCCTGTGCAAAATTGCATCATGCTTGGTCGGGTCAAAATCTTCGCCCTTCTCACCAAACTTTTCCACACCAAACTTTTCAAAAGCTTTATCTATCTTAGTTGCAACAGCCTTGAATGAATCATCCATTTCGCTATGCTCGCGAATGCGGTCAATGTCATCCAATGCCGGAAGCAATGCTGTCAGCACGTCAATAATTCCATGCTGTCTGAAACGATCCTGCTCTTTGGCGGAACGATTTCTGAAGTTTATAAACTCAGCACGCTCTCGCTGTAACGCTTCCAAGTACTCTGCAGCTTCTTTCTTAGCTTTACCTAATGGAGTTAAACTGCCGCTATCCGCGTCTTGGCTGTCTTTCGATTCTGAGGATTCAGTGGAATTCGCTGTATCCTCAGAATTTGCGGAATCCGCAGAAACGTTAGCATCAGCTTGTGCTTCAGCTTTCGTTTCTGCAGGATTTGCATCTTCAGCAGCTTTCGATGAAGATTGCGCAGACGATTTCGCAGAATCACCTGTAGCTTTTACACCCAGCGAGTCAGCATCTTCCATATCTTGCAAATATTCGTTGGCGTTAAAGTCGGACATTACTTATTGTCCTTATCGTCCTTGTCGTCGTCCACCACTTCGGCGTCAACTACATCATCATCCTTAGCTGCAGAGCCAGCCTGAGCGCCAGCAGCAGACTGAGCGCCAGCTTCGGCACCAGCAGCACCTTGCTGAGCGTAAAGCTGCTGACCAATCTTCTGAGCAGAAGTCATTAACTCGCTTTGAGCAGACTTAATCTTCTCAACGTCATCGCCCTTCAAAGCTTCCTTCAAAGCATTAACCTTGTCGGTAACTTCCTTGGAAATTTCGTCAGAAAGCTTGTCTTTATTGTCGTTCACAAGCTTTTCAGTCTGGTAAGCAAAGGCTTCTGCTTGGTTGCGAACTTCAGCTTCTTCCTTACGCTTCTTATCTTCAGCTTCGTGAGCTTCAGCTTCCTTCACCATGCGGTCAATTTCGTCCTTTGGCAAACCAGAACCACCGGTAATAGTCATAGACTGTTCCTTACCAGTGCCCTTATCCTTAGCGGAAACGTGCACAATGCCGTTAGCGTCAATATCGAAAGTGACTTCAATCTGAGGAACGCCACGAGGAGCTGGAGCAATACCAGTCAACTCAAAAGTGCCAAGAGGCTTGTTATCGCGAGCAAACTCACGCTCACCCTGGTAAACCTGAATCAACACGGATGGCTGATTGTCTTCAGCAGTGGAGAATACTTCCGAGCGCTTCGTCGGAATTGCAGTGTTGCGGTCAATAAGCTTTGTCATAATTCCACCCTTGGTTTCAATACCCAAGGAAAGTGGAGTTACATCAATAAGCAGAACGTCTTTGCGGTCTCCCTTAATAACGCCCGACTGCACGGCTGCACCAACGGCCACGACTTCATCTGGGTTCACGGACTGGTTAGCTTCCTTACCGCCAGTAAGTTCCTTCACCAAATCCTTCACAGCTGGCATACGAGTAGAGCCACCAACAAGAACCACGTGATCGATCTGGCTTACTGAAATACCAGCGTCAGAAAGAACGTTGTTAAATGGCGTACGACAGCGGCCAAGCAAGTCGGAAGTCATTTCCTCAAAGTGAGCACGAGTCAAAGTCTCATCCAAATGCACTGGAGTGCCGTCAGGAGTCATTGCCAAGTACTGCATAGAAATTGAGGTGGAAGTAGAAGAGCTAAGTTCCTTCTTTGCCTGCTCAGCAGCTTCCTTCAAGCGCTGCAAAGCAATCTTATCCTTGCTCAAATCAACACCATACTTGTTCTTAACTTCGCCAACAAGCCAGTCGATAATCTTCTGATCCCAGTCGTCGCCACCCAAGTGGTTATCGCCATTAGTTGCTTGCACCTGAATTGTGGAGAATCCGTCATCATCCTTACCAATTTCAAGCAAGGACACATCGAAAGTACCGCCACCCAAGTCGAATACCAAAATGCGCTCGTCTTCCTTGCCCTTTTCGAGACCGTAAGCCAAAGCTGCAGCAGTTGGTTCGTTAATAATACGAAGCACGTTCAAGCCTGCAATCTTACCTGCATCCTTAGTTGCCTGACGCTGAGCATCGTTGAAGTAAGCTGGGCATGTAATAACGGCATCGGTTACCGACTCGCCCAAGTAAGCTTCAGCATCGCGCTTCAACTTCATTAAAACCTGTGCAGAAATCTCTTGTGGAGTCCACTTCTTGCCGTCGATATCAACAGTCCAATCAGTGCCCATATGACGCTTTACTGAGCTAATCGTGCGATCAACGTTTGTTACAGCCTGACGCTTAGCAACTTCACCAACCAAGATTTCGCCAGACTTGCTGAATGCCACAACAGATGGCGTGGTACGTGCGCCTTCAGCGTTTACAATAACTGTTGGGCTGCCACCTTCAAGAGTAGCAATGCAAGAGTTGGTTGTTCCCAAATCAATACCTACTGCGCGTCCCATAATTTCTCCTTAACTAGGTATTGCACCTTTTGTGCAATTACGCTTTCCTTCAAGTTTTGTAGTTACGTAAGCTGAACCTTATTTAGATTCCTTGTTGGAAACTAGGTAAATCACCAGCTTTTTTACTTTCCAAAACTTGAGCCTACTACACTCAACTTATAAAAGTCAACTTTTATTCCCAAAAATTACAAAAAACTTTATACAACTAGACTCAAGTTTTGCAATTTAAGCAAAATTAAGGGGAAATTCTGCAAAATTCAGTAGCATTCACGCGCTGAACTTAAAACGACGCAAAGAATTATCCAGAGCATTGTAGCGCGCCAAAACACCAATAAGCGGCGTGCCAATACCGGTTATGAGTTTGATTGCTTCAGTTGCCATCATTGCGCCAACAATAGCTGCAGTCGCGCCCAATACTGCCGATTTTGGCACTTTTTCTTTAGGCGGAGGACAAGGGTACAAGTCGCGCAATCCTGGTCCCTCCCCAGGCATAAAAACGCTTACTTGACCTTCATAATAAAGCACCGATCCGTAAACTTCTGGCGTACCAGCACTCCAAGCAGCATCCGCAATCAAAAAGCGAGTAGCAAAATTATCGCAACCATCAATTATTAAGTCGTGACTTTCTACAAGTTGCTTTGCGTTGTCTTCATTAAATCTATCTACAAGGTTGATTTTTAAACCCGGAGATAACGCTTGCAGACGCTTAGCCGCAAGTTGCGCTTTAGATTTGCCACACTGATCGACAGTATATAAAGTCTGCCTTTGCAAATTAGAAAGCTCAACAACATCGTCATCACAAATCGTAATTTCGCCAACTCCTGCTGCAGCAAGCGAAAGCAAGCATGGCGAACCAAGTCCACCTGCTCCGACCATGCAGATTTTCGCATCGCGAAGTAACTGCTGATGTTCATGCGTAAAGCCCGGCAGGAGCAAGTGGCGGCTAGTGCGTTCCACCTCAAGCTCCTGCAGGTTGTCGTAAATTTTATTAATCGTCATGTTGAATAATATGCCGAAAAATTACAGTACAAAATTTACAGTACAGAATCAGCCCAAGCGCGACCTTCAACAGGCGAAGAAGCGAGCGCATGCTCACGCTTAGGAATACGGCCAGCATCGTGAGCAAGCTTTCCAGCAGTTACAGCAGCAGCCATTGCACGACCCATCTTCACTGGGTCTGGACAGCGAGTTACAGCGCTTGCAAGAAGCACACCAGAGCAGCCAATTTCGAAAGCTTTAACAACATCGGAAGCAGTGCCAACGCCGGCATCCAAAATCACAGGAACGCCAGCTTCCTTGCATTCTTGGACAATCAGCTCAATATTTCGAGGATTCAAAATACCAAGACCAGTTCCAATTGGAGCACCACCAGGCATAACAGCCTTCACACCAAGCGAAACCAAGCGACGAGCCACAATCGGGTCGTCATTCGTGTAGCAAAGAACGCTAAAGCCTTCTTCAATAAGCTTTTCTGCAGCAAGTAATACTTCACGAGTATCTGGAAGTAAAGTATCGTCGTCTGCAATCACTTCGAGCTTAATCCAATCAGTTCCAAGCGATTCACGAGCCATTTTTGCTGTAAGCACAGCGTCATGCGCAGTTTTGCAACCAGCAGTATTTGGCAAAACGTTAATATTGTGACGCTGCAACATGCCGTAAATATCCACGCCTGTTTTTGCGTGACGGCGCATTGCAACCGTAGCCACTTCCGCACCTGAAGCTACAAGTGACTTTTCCATAATGTCAATGCTCGTCATGCCGCCAGTGCCAAGCAAAAGCCTTGAATGTAAAGTCTTACCGCAAAACTGCCAAGTATCGGCACTTTCTTCTGTATTATTTTCTGTCATTTTAAGCCTTTTATTTAAATTTTTTTGAAACTATACTCAAATTATTTGAAATCAGCCGCCTTGAACTGCGCTAAGAATCTCGATTTGATTCCCATCACATATGACGGCTGATTCCCATTGCGAGCGAGAAAGCACATCGTCGCCAATTGCGACCGCTATACCAGGTCCTGCATCCGAACCATAACGTTGCGCAATAAGCTGAGCAACAGTTAATCCGTCTTGCACTTCAACAGTTTCACCATTGACTACGATTTGCATAATCTAACCTTTACTAACTAAAAGCTGAATTACTAAAAGTACTTTCTGCATCACACTTACGTCTATATTTGAACGCTTCACACAATTCGCAGCGGAATATAACGAATTCACTGGAATTAGCGATTAGAAGCGAGCAGGATTGCAGCTCTCCAAGAAGCCCTTTTCCTTCTCAGTCAACTCTTGCTCAAGCACAAGTTTTGTAGTCAAAGAAGAGCCTAAAGCGGTGAGCAAAATTCCGTGACGGAAGTAACCGGTGGAAATCGTGGTGTGCGTCTTAGGATCAATGCCAATAAATGGCAGATCATCTGGAGTTCCAGGACGACCGCCAGCAGTAACCTCAGTAATAGAGCATTCCTGAATGCCAGGAAGCACGCTTGCAGCATCGCGAAGCAAGTCGAGCACGCCACCGACCTTTGGAATATCGCGGTCATCTTCGCGAGAAGTAGCGCCGAGCACGAGCTCGCCTGTTTCCTTAGCGCGAGGCACCAAATAAACTGGACGATCATGCACAAATCCACGAACCACAGAGCTCAAAATTGGGCGCAAAGGCTCTGGAATAGTCATACGAATCATATCGCCCCACACAGCGCGAAGCTTAAGCTGAGGAAGCATATCCTTAGCACCCAAACCAGATGCCAAAACTGTGTCTGGACCCAAATCATCCGGAGTACTTGCGCGACGCTCAATAACAACACCGCGCTTTTCGAGTGCATCAATCATTGCTGCAGTGAAAAGACGAGGGTTGATTTGATGATCGTCCGGCACGCTTACAGCGCCAGCAATAGTTGGCGAAAGCGCAGGCTCAATCTCACGAAGCTTACTCACAGAAATATGCTCAGCTCTACGGCCGTAACGATGCTGCAAGTTTAGCAACTCGTTCACGTGCTCGTTATCTGCAGCGTCGCCGCCAATTACGTAAGAGCCGCACTCTAAGTAGCCAGTTGGCTTATCGGTGTACTTTGCAACCGAATCAACCAATTCCTTATACATAGTTGCAGACTCAAACATAAGAGGATACAACGCTTCTTGCTGATATTGCATTTCTGCGGTAGGAGCTAGCATGCCGGCAGCATGGTGAGAAGCACCGGAGACTGGATCTGGATCAATTATGCTAACTTTTACGCCAGCTTCCGTAAGTCTCCACGCTGTTGCTAAACCAATAATACCTGCACCAATAATACGAATATTTCGCATAATACTCCTTCCCTACGGCGGCATTACCCGCATCAGGTTTACGGTCGGCTTTCGCCCTCTCAGCCTGTATAGAACAAGCTCCCGCGTTTCGTAGCTTTGACTTTCAAAACTGCGATTGTAAAACGCTGTAATATTGCCAACTTTAGCGATATTACAAACGCTACAGATAGACGCAACGAAAATATGTGAGCTTCGTCACACTACCGTGCAGCATTCTAGCACTTCTGTGAAAAATTGGTTAATTGAGATGGCATGTCAAATCGCAAAACTAAGCAATTTCGTTACTGACGCAGTACGGTTTCTGCGCGAGTAACGTATAACTCCGTTTTTTCGTTACTGGCGCAGACAGCGCTCGCGCGGATTACGCTCGCGCGCGAAACTCGCGTTGGAAGTCCACTGAACTTCCAACTTAAGCGAGTTTCCGCTCCGAGTTGCCTTCGCGCGCTACGCTCTATGCGCTCAGGCAGGTCGTCGCGCTCGCGCTGACGGAATTACTCAACCGAGCGCAGCAAAATCTCCTCAAGCGCGTGCTTTACCGAAACAGGCAGTGTGCAACGCCATTGCGCCCACTTAACTACGGAAGGCTGGTCGGTTGCGTAAGCGTTAAGCATATCAACGCTGTTGCGATACTTTTCTGCTTCCGATTCGTTCTCGTATTCAAGAGTTGAGATTTCAGCAATAGCACTTGCACTTCCGCCAGAATCTCGCACTGCATCAAAAGCCATTTCCTTGCCTCTGTACGGCACTTGCGCTTGAAGCAGGAATCGGTAAGCGTCGCCAACTTTAGGGTCGGCAGCGATTTGCAATCCACCGTCAACAATTACGCAAACTTCCGAACGAGCTGGCACGTCTTTCACAGAAACCGACAAGCTCAAAGTCGCCTCTTCGCCTTCGTAAGAAACCGCAAACTCGCTTGCGTTAAGCTCTCGGCTCCCAACAAACACGCGCACGTGAGCAAAATCTATGCAAGCAACTCCTCTAAATACAACGTTCCAGTTGCGTTTTTGCGGCACAGATTCTACGGCAGCATCACATCCTGCAACACCGGAAATAATAAATTGCGAAGAACCATTGCCGTCTCGCCACACAAAATTCATACGTGTATTAGCAGTATTTCCAGCAGACGCGGCAGCAAAATCGCCGTTATCTTCTCGCATCACAAATTCGCCGTCAGCTCCAGGGAATGCAAGAACTCGCAAAGCCCGCGGATTTTCAATGCTATTAACAGATTCAGCGGTCTCAGCACTACGCTCGCAATCTGCAACTTCCGGCAAAACTTGCAGAGGCACAATCGCTCCAGCGCGCGCAAAAGCCGGCACGCGGTCAAGTGAGCGCCACGCTTCAAATCTGCGGCCATTCCAGCCGCGAGACACATACCTGCGTCCGTCAAACAAATCGTACCAATCGCCTTCCGGCAACCAAACTCCAGCACATCCGCGCAAAGCAGCCGCGTCGTTAGGCGAAACAATCGGCGATACTATAAGCTCGCTTCCAAAACGGTACTCGTTAGGAATTTCGTAAGCCATTCCAACTTCCGGCGACTGCCAGTACATTGGCTCAATAATCGGCCTGCCATCAAAAGCCGCGCGATAATTCATCGTATAAACGTATGGCAAAAGTTCCGCGCGCAAACGAAGCATTTTCACCATTGCTTCGCGAGTCTCCCGAGGGAAATTCCACGGCTCTTTTCCAGCGAATGGCGAGCAAGTAGAGTGCAAACGATTAATAGGACTAAACGCGCCGAAAGCGTACCATCGCGCTTCCAACTCGTTATTTCTAACGCCAAGCATGTGTCCGCCAATATCGTGACTCCACCATCCGTAGCCAATATTGGAAGCTGTAGAAGTGAAGTAAGTTTGGAAAGCAAGCGAATCCCAAGTAGTAACGGTATCTCCCGAGAATCCAACTGGGTAGCGATGCGAACCAGGGCCAGCATAACGAGAGAACGTAATAGGCCATCGACCTTCGCGCGCAGCGTCCTCATAATGCATGTGGTTCAGCATCCAAAGAGGATCCAAGCCAGGCTCGCGCGTAACTCCCCCCTGCTGCCAGTCAATCCACCAAAATCGCACGCCTTCATCTTCCATACGATGATGCATGTTGAAGTAAGCCTTCACAAACTGCGGATTCGTTAAATCAAATTCCACAGCTTTGCCGCTTGCCGGATCAATGCCAGCATCTTGCGCAACTTGCGGATAATCTTTTTCAAACGCACGCACGCCGTCGCGCGGATGCAAGTTCAAAGTTGGAGACAATCCAGCAGCGTTAAGTTTACGCAAAAAAGCACGATGATCCGGGAAAAGTTCCTCGTTCCACGTATAGCCCGTCCAACCGGATCCATACTTCGGATCAACATCAGTAACATGCCAATCCATGTCAATAACAGCCGTGCTAAAAGGTATGCCTTCGCGCTTAAAACGATTATGCAATTGCAAATATTCGTCTTGACGGTAGCGATAGTAGCGGCTCCACCAATTGCTTAGCGCAAAACGTGGCAGCAGCGGCTGAGCGCCCGTAAGCTTATAAAAGTCTTGAATTGCTTGAATATAGCGGTGTCCGTAACCGAAGAAATACAAGTCCTTGTATCTACCTGATTGCTCGCTAACTTTTTGCGCACGCGACTTAACCCAAGCCCCATACGGGTTTGGTTTGCCATTTATTTCCTCAGCCGGAGCAATTTCGCAAGTTGCAGAATCGTCTAAAATAGACCATCCGTCGCGCGAAAGTATTCCTTTACCAAGTTTTACCGGGCCATTCGCCTGATCCAAAGTTCTAAAAGTTCCAAGAAGATTTCCCGGGCACGCGTCGCCGTAATGCCACGTATTAAACTGCGTGCACGGCACTCCGCGCACAACAATACTTAAACCTTCTTTGCTAAAAGCTTCGCAATTATAAGTAAGATGCAGCTTTTCAGTTTCGACTTCCAGCCATTCATTTTCGTTTGTGCGCGCACTAAATTGCGGCTGAGCGTCCGCGCTTTTGTGAGCAAAATTGCGGCAGATTACAGTTTGCGTAGGATTGTCAACAAACTTTCCATCATCGCTCCATTCAAGACGAATAAGCGAATCTGTAATAACCGTAATTCGCCACTTTTCGCCCTTAATTACCTGACTATCCTGCGCCTTTGCATTTGAATCAGTTGCGTACTTATAAAAAATTCCCAACTTGGAAGAGTCCATACTACTGCACATCTCTGCTGTTACCTTGCAACTTTGCTTATTAACAATTTTATGTATTATTTTATGTATTATTTTGTTTGCTTACAACTTATAACTTTAATGAATGTATACTGCAAACACTGACGCAATGATCAACATCAGCGGATACCACGCATACATAACACAACGGAACGTCGTCGAGTTTTTAGGACCATCACCATAAGGGCTACGATAATGCAACACAGCTACACCAATACCAGGTGTAAGCATCGACATAGCGCCGAACATTCCTGCAGTCATCTCCATAGTAATTTCGCGCTTTTTTAATAATTCAAAAAGAAGTACGAAAATAAGCAAAGTTACGCCGCCGAAGAAAATTCCATGCTGCACAAAAACTTTTCCTATCAAATTCCAAAGAAGACCCGCAATGATAAGCACGGTAATAGCAAAACCTTTACTAAATCCGCTTAAACGTTCCCTAATTGTATCTATACTCGAAAGTACGAATAGGGAAATAACCATTGCAAATACAGGATTTTGCGAACGCATGTCGAACAAACATTTTGAATTCACCAAATCGTATGGAACTTCGCAAACCACTGCTAAAATCAGCAATCTCAACATGTAAAGATTCAAATTATGCGTGTTATGGTATCCGCGTACTAGTATCCACGCATACCATGGCACTGCAGTCCAGCTTATAAATTCACAAACTAATATGACTGTCAATGCAAACATATTATTGGTTACTGTTCCGCCGAACATTCGTGCAATTACTGTGTTACTAAATGCACCTAGCATAAGCATAAAAGCGCCGAGCATTTTGAGTTTATTGAGCGTGATTCCAGTTTTTATGTTACGGTCAGCACGAATTGGTTTGCCGTTTGCATCAAGCATTTCCTTATTCGCGTTACCGCTATCACGCATTATTGCTTTACCACTATTAATACTCATTGCACGTCCTTGTTTATTTGCGCATACCTAGTTTATATAAACTTTATCCGTAGTCGCGTATCTACCTAACCTGTAATTTACATTCCAAACACTGCAAAACTTTGAGCGCCGAGTGTTAAGCAATCACCATCAACTGATATTTCTCCAATTTTCAGTAATGGATTGTAAGCAGATTCTTGCGTAAGATTCGCTAATGCTTCTAATGAAACTGTTTCACTATTTACACCTGGGTTCATAACCACAATGCTTCGTTCCACAGCTGATTCTCCTGCGCCACCTTTTGCGCAACGCTCGTAAGCAAAGCCGCGGCCGTCAACCGGAGCATACAAAACTCTCCAAGACGCGTCAGCTTGCAAAGATTTGCGACTATGGCGAAGCGCAATAAGCGAGCGCACCCACGAAAGGAAGGAATCTTCGCAATTAATTTGCGCAGAAACAGTTGGAATTTCACCACTTTCCACTGCTTGTTTTCGAGAATTTGCGCAAGTTCTTCCGTCTGCTCGCGCTTCAACAGGCAAGTATAATTTAGATTTTGCAGCCGTCGAGAAGCCAAAATTCTTTGCATCATCCCATTGCATTGGCGTACGAGTGCCCGTACGAGCGTAGCCGCCTTCTTTTGTTGGAATATCGCGATATTTCATGCCAATTTCGTCGCCGTAATACACGAATGGCACGCCTGGCATAGTGAGTATCATGCCAAAAGCCACGCGACGCTCACGATCGTCAAGACGCGGAGCAAGACGCGGCGTATCGTGATTGCATGTGATGAAACTAAAGTAACCTTGGTTGCAGGTTGACTCATATTGTGGGTAATAATCGTCTAAAAATGGGCAAATACTGCCGCCACCGTGCGCATTAAAGTAGCTGTGATCGCGCTCAGAATTGTTATCTAAAGCGTTATCAACGTCACGAAGTAAACGCGCATAACCATTAGGATTGCCATCCCAGCGCCAATTCAAATAGAAGTCCATGTCGAATCCGGCAGCAAGAGCCTGACGCGGTCTGCCCCATTCGGACACAAAAGCAGCCTGCGGATACTCTTCTTTTACAGTGCCAAGCATTTCCTGCCATGCGCGAATTGTATTGTCTTTTCCAAGACTTCCTTCGCCATTATTGTCATCGTTTTTTACAAGCGAATCAGCCATATCAACTCGGAATCCATCCGCACCAAGCGAAAGCCAAAATCGCATAATATCAACCATTGCAGCGCGAGTTTCTGCCGCTTCTTTGGAATCTGGAGCGGATTGCCAAGCTCTATCCCTATGTGCAAAACCGTAGTTTAATGCAGGCTGACATTTGAAGAAGTTTAGAATATAAGTGGCGTCACGCTCAGTTTCACCACCAACAAACGGCATAGAATAGCCGCTAAACGCACTGTCGGTCCAAATGTAGCGCTTACTGAACTCGTTTTCTTGAGCTTTTGAACTTTCGCGGAACCATTCATGTTCTTCACTAGTGTGACCTGGCACTAAATCAAGCAATATGCGGATTCCTTGATTGTGAGCTTCACTAAAAAGCTGCTGCAAGTCTTCGTTAGTGCCATAGCGAGCAGCTACTTTTTTGTAGTCGCGCACGTCATAGCCCGCATCTTTAAAAGGCGAGTCATAGCAAGGATTAAGCCAAATTGCGTTGCAGCCAAGCGATTTTACATAGTCTAACTTTTTGATAATTCCTTGAATGTCACCTATGCCATCGCCATTGGAATCACAAAAACTTTGCGGATAGATTTCGTAAAAAACCGCGTCTTTAAGCCACTGAGCATGATCGTATAATGCCATTATTTCACCCTTCTAGCGTTGTGCTATTTAGTTTACACGCAACCACTTGAAAAAATTTATAGGGCGAAATATACAGATTAACCCGCCACTCATTTGCAAACGACACGATATCCGTGTATACTACACAGTGCTTACGAACGGATTTGTGAGACTTGTGACGCTGCTCTACGCAGCAATCGCGATGTTGCGCCACAACGGAGTCCGTTACTACGCCACCAAATGATATGCCAGTTTTTGGCATGATATAGGAGGTCAAGGATGACGAATATTAAGAAGATGCTGGGTGCAGGTCTTGCAGTTGCTACTTTGTTTGGATTTGCAGCTTGCGGTTCAAGCACTAACAATAGCGCTAAGAAGGCTGCTGATTCAGCACCTGTTCAGCTCACTGTTTGGGGTTCTGCTGACGATCAGAAAGATGGCGGCTGGATTAAGACTGTTGAAGCAGAATTCAAGAAGGAAAATCCAAACGTTACTTTCAAGAACGCTGTTGTTGAGCCACCAGACGCTGCTAAGGCTGTTAAGCAGGATGCTAAGGCTGCTGCTGATGTGTTCCTCTTCCCTAACGATCAGCTCGGCGACTTGGTAAAGGCTGGAGCAATCGGCGAATTAAGCGATGACGCCACAAAGCAAGTTAAGGAACAGAACGAAGATACTTTGATTAAGTCTGTTACCGCTCAGGACGGTAAACTTTACGGCGTTCCTTACACCGGCAACACTTGGTTCATGTACTACAACAAGTCCAAGTTCTCCGCTGATGACGTTAAGTCCCTCGACAAGATGCTTGAAAAGGGCAAGGTTTCATTCGATCTTGCTAATGCTTGGTATCTCCCAGGCTTCTACCTCGATGGCAATATGACGCTCTTCGGCGAAAATGGAAACGATGCTAAGGCTGGCATGAAGCTCAGTGATAAGGCTGCTGAAGTTACCAAGTACATTGCAACAAAGCTCGTTGGAAACGAAAAGCACTTCGTACTTGATGGAAATGGTCGCGGCTTGGCTGGCTTGAAGGACGGCTCCGTTGATGCAATGTTCTCCGGTTCTTGGGATGCAGCCAAGGTTAAGGACGCCTTGAAGGATAACTATGCTGCAGCTGCTCTTCCAACCTTCAAGACTGAGTCTGGCGAGCACCAGATGAAGTCCTTCGCTGGTTCTAAGGCTGTTGCTTACAACACCAACACCAAGTCTCCAGAGATGGCTGCTAAGTTCGCTGCATTCTTGGGCTCCAAGAAGTCCCAGCAGATTGCTTTCGAAAAGGAAGGTGCAATTCCTTCTGACAAGTCCCTTGCTGATAGCGTAAAGGCAGAGCCAGCTGCTGTTGCTCAGATGGAAACAATTGCTAAGACTTCTGTCTTGCAGCCAGCAATTCCTGAAATGGGTAAGTTCTGGGATCCAGTTCAAGCATTCGGCACTTCTATCTCCACCGGTAAGATTACTGGCGATAATGCTGCCGCGCAGACCGCAGAATTTGCTAAGGGCTTAGAGAAGTAAGTAAACAAAACTTACTCTAGCCAACAAATCTAAATAGATGCATAAGCAGTGTTTTATGCACTTTGAGTAAAACAATGCGCCCCAGCCCCCGCTCCGGCAAGGGGTGGGGCGCATTGTTTATCTTCTACAAAATAATTTTGTTTACATGAAAGGCATGTCATGACTGGCACGACATCCACAAAGCGAGAAAGACGCCAGAAGAAGACGTCAACTGCAGAACGCTTTGCTCCTTCACCTTATTCACTGAAAGAGGCTGCAAAACATGCGGACATTCTTTCATGGATTTCTGTTGTCATATTTGGCTTTGGCAATTTTGTCCGCAAGCAATACATCAAAGGCGTTATATTCTTAGCGTGCGAAGCAACTTTATTCGTATTCTTATTTGCAATTGGATTGGATTATCTTCCAAAAATCAACACTCTTGGCACAGTAGAACAAGGCAGAGTTAAAGTCAACGGATTCTGGCGATACAGTGCAGGCGATAATTCTGTAGAAATTTTACTGTATGGAGTTATGTCGATATTAGCGATTGTATTGCTTGTATATCTGGCAACTCTCGCTCTTCGCAGCGCGTACAAAGCGCAATCTGTAATGGCAGACGGCAAGAAGCCACTTAATTTCATTGATGATGCGAAGACTCTTCTTGACGAAAAAGCACACGTCGGTTTTATGACTCTTCCAACTGCTGGCATTGTGTTATTCACAATTTTGCCATTGTTCTTCATGATTTCTATGGCTTTCACAAGCTATGACGAGAATCATCAACAAAAATTCAGTTGGATTGGGTTAGACGTTTTTTCTCAATTCTTAACCGGAAAAAGTGATTTAATTAAAGCTGACGTATTCTTTGACGTATTAATCTGGACTCTTGTTTGGGCATTCCTTGCAACCTTCCTGAACTTCTTCCTCGGCATGTTCATTGCAATGATAATCAATAGAAAGTCCACTCGTCTTAAGGGATTGTGGCGAACTTGCTTCTCCCTTACAATTGCAGTTCCACAGTTTGTTTCATTGCTTATTATGAACAATATGCTTAGCCAGAACGGTGTTATTAACATTGTCTTTAAGCAAAACGGTTGGATACATCAGGAGCTTCCTTTCCTTACGGATGTAACTTGGGCTCGAGTGACGGTAATTCTTATCAATCTTTGGGTTGGTATTCCATTCACCATCATGCAGATTACAGGTATCTTGCAAAACGTTCCTGCAGAACTTTACGAAGCTGCAGAGCTCGATGGCGCAGGTTGGTGGCAACGTTTCATGAACGTCACAATGCCGTACATCATCTTTGTTATGACTCCATATTTGATTACTACCTTTACTGGCAACATCAATAACTTCAACGTTATTTACCTCTTAACAAAAGGTGGTCCAGCAAGTAGCAAAGTCAACAGTGCAGGCGGCACCGACTTGCTTATCACATGGCTCTACAAGTTGACTGTTGACCAGCAAAACTACAACGCAGGTGCAGTAATTGGTATTTTGACGTTCATTGTGCTTGCTGTCGTAGCACTGATTACGTATCGCAACTCTGGATCTTACAAGAATGAGGAGGGATTCCGGTGAGTGATAAAACTACAACTAAGAACGAAGAAGCTGTTGTAAAGAGCACTCGTAGTGTTTCTTTCCTTAAAGATCAACATGTCAGAAGAGTAATTGGAGATACTTTCTCACATTTGTTCTTGCTGGTGTTGTCAGTTATTTGGCTGATTCCAATCTTGTGGGTTTTGTTAGAAAGCTTCAACAAGAACACTGGTTCCTATCAGAAAACCTTCTTCCCAACTGAATACTCACTAAATAACTATATAAAGTTATTTACCGATACCGATGACATTAATTTCCCACGAATGTTCCTCAACACTTTGATTGTGTCAATTTTCGTGTGCATTATTTCTTTGGTGTTTGTGTTAGCGGTGTCCTTCTGCATGTCTCGTCTCCGTTTCAAAGGACGTAAGACATTCATGAATCTTGCTCTGATTCTTGGTATGTTCCCAGGTATCATGGCTGTTATTGCTATCTACTTCATTTTGAAGGCTCTTGGTTTAACAAAAGGTTCGATTGTATTAATCGCACTTATTATCGTTTATTCTGCAGGTAGCGGTGCCGGCTTCTACATTATGAAGGGCTACATGGATACTATTCCAAAGTCTTTGGATGAAGCTGCATACTTGGATGGATGCACAAAGTGGCAAGTATTCTGGAAGATTATTGTTCCAATCTGCAAGCCTATGATTGTGTTCCAAGCAATTACTGGATTCTTGGGACCATGGCTAGACTTCGTTATGGTGAAGACAGTAGTGAGAGACAATAAGGAAAACTACACAGTTGCTTACGGATTAATGGAGATGCTTACCAAAAAGTATCTACCTGATTGGTACGCTGCATTCGCGGCAGGCGCTGTGTGCATTTCCATACCAATCGTAATCCTGTTCATTATTATGCAGCGCTTCTACGAAGAGTCCATGTCTGGCTCCGTTAAAGGCTGATAATTTACAGGATATAAATCTACTGAAGGCTGAGACGCTTTCGAGCGTTTCAGCCTTCTCTTTCGCTAGACAACACGAACACGTAAAAATAAAAAATAACTTAACACACTCGCCGTTTGACTTAATACGATAATGGCTATCGCATAAACCCTACCGTGTTTAGCCAAATAGTGCCGCAAAACATAAAAAAACTTGATAACAGAACAATAAGTAAATAATAAAATTTAAAAACTGTATAATTACTAATACGATTAAATAATTTAGAAAATTTAGACAATTCGCAAAATAGCGAAGGAAGAAGGATACCCTATATGACGACTCCATCTTCGGCAACATGGCCTGTATACGAAGGACCTCTTGGATTTACTTTAAACGCTAAATCTACAACATTTACTGTATGGGCACCAACTGCACAGAATGTGACGTTAAGACTTTTTGAAACCGGAAACAACAGTGAGCCAATTCAAACACACGAATTGAAACCGTTGCATGACGGAGCTTGGCGGATTAATTTCCGTAAGCGTTTAGACGGCATATACTACGATTATCTTGTTACTTTCCAAGATGGCACAGTAAATCGAACTAGTGACCCTTGGGGTGTAGCGAGCGGTGTAAATGGTGAGCGCAGCCTTGTCATAGACGATGAGCGAGTGTCTCCTGCCAATTGGCATAAAGATAAGTCTCCTAAGTTTGTGCGTCATGCAATGGTTGTGTGGGAAACGCATGTTGCAGATTTCAGCAGCAATCCTAATGGCGGCTTTAAGCCAGAGCATAGAGGCCAATATCTCGCTTTTACTGATGAACATACATCTTTGCAAAATCCAGATTCTTCTGAATGCAACTTCCCTACTGGCTTGGATTATTTAAAGCAGCTTGGCATTACTCATGTGCAACTCGAACCTATTTACGATTTTGCAACAGTTGACGAATCCGCAATCGACAATGCGCGCAAAAACGGTGCTTCAGCAGAAGAATTAGATTCTCTATACAACTGGGGTTATGATCCTCACGCTTACAACGTTCCTGAAGGTGCTTATTCTAGCAATCCTTACGACGGCACTGCGCGAATTCGCGAATGCAAAGCAATGATTGCGGCATTACATGCTAATGGCCAACGCGTAATTATGGATGTTGTTTATAATCACATGTACAAGTCTGCAGAAAACGCTTTCGAATGCATGGCTCCTGGGTATTTCTGCAGGCGAGACTCTGACGGATCTTTTGCTAACGGCTCTGGCTGTGGAAATGAAATGGCTTCTGAACATCCTATGTTCCGCAGGTTTATTATTGAATCTTTGCTGCATTGGGCACGCTGCTATCACATTGATGGTTTCCGTTTTGATCTTATGGGATTGACTGATACTGAAACCTTAAATCAGGCACGAGCTGCATTAGATGAGCTTCCTGGCGGTAAAGATATTGTTATGTATGGAGAACCGTGGAGTGCTTCGGATCCTGCTGTTGATGAAAAAGTTCCGATGGGAGATAAAGACGGCAGAAGCACTCTTAACGAGCGCATAGGCTGGTTTAGTGACGAGTCTCGCGATTCCCTCAAAGGCAACGTCATGAACCATCTCGACCGCGGGTATGTAAATGGCAATGAGCTCTGGTGCTCAGATGCGGCTCGCCAAACTCTTAATGCATGGCGTGATACGCCTTCTGCAGGTAAAGAAGTTGGACAGATTGTTCAATATACTTCTGCTCACGACGATTTGACTTTCTGGGATAAGCTTTGTATCTCTATGCGCGAGAATGCTAGCGATTTTGAGTTTGACGCTCAAGATGCACAACAAGTTGCGGATATTTTGAACGCTAATATGTTTGCAGCTGGAATTGTTTTGTGCTCTGCAGGCACGCCGTTTATGCTAAGCGGAGAAGAGTTTGGACGCACTAAGCACGGTTGCGATAATTCTTATAATCGCGGTGTACTAATGAACCAGCTTGACTGGGCGCGCGCTGAACGTTTCAATCCGCTTGTTCAATGGTATCGTGCACTTATAAAGCTTCGCGCTGAATATAGCTCATTGTATGATGGCAAACGCAAACAACTTGAAACGTCTAACCATACTGTTTTGGCTACGCGCATTGGCAATAATTTAATTGTTTGCGCAAATCCTATGTATCATGAAGATGCAACTATTCAGCTACCTGCTATTCATAGCGCAAAGGCTCAAGAGTGGCATTGCGTACTTAATTCAAGTGATTATTTTGCTAAGTGGACTGGAAAACAACCTGACACCGCGGTAAATATTACAACTGAAAAAAGCGCTGCTACCCTACACTTGCCTATCAGAACTTTTGTTGTGCTTAGCAACAAGTAATTGCGTTTTAGTAAGTAAAAAAAATAATAAACTGTCAGACGATTGCAACTAAACATGAGTAATCACAACACTTGTGTTTAGTTGCAATTACTTATAAAAACTAGCAAATATGTCGCAACGCTAATTTGCAAACGATGTCAGGTATTTATATAATTGACAGGCAGGGTGTATTTCAATCCAGAGATGTATTGATTTACACGCTATCGCCATAGTTGCACATTTGGCACGCTTACGACGATGTTAGGAATGTGCCAAATCATAAAGTAGAAGGAGCACCATGACAACAACAGCTACTGGCAAAGCTGATGCTGATAAGCCTATGGAAGAAAGCGCAGAACGTCTTGCACGTCCACTTATTAAGCTTGCTAAGGCGTGCGGCGTTGCCACTTTTTATATTGATCAGCAAGGAAGCTACACCGAAATTACAGATGAAGCATTAGTTGGAGTACTTGATGCATTAGGCATGCCTGCCGACACTCAAGACAATATTGCAATTTCATACGAGAAGGTTCAGCGCAAACGCTCTAGCGAGTTATTGCCACCAACTGTCGTTTCGTTTAATGGCGCAAAAACTTGCGTACCAATTCACGCAGGAGATGCCAAAAAAGAGCAAATTCACATTTCTCTTACACTCGAAGATGGAACAGATTATGAAGACTCGTTAGGCGATATTCAATCCGAAGACGATGGAGACTTGTTCATTGAACTTCCGGATGATTTGCCAATGGGCTACCACACTTTGCATGCCAAAGTAATCAGCGCGAATGGCGAGACGGCTCAACATGCTGATGTCACATTGATTGCCGCACCTGCGCGTATTCCATTGCCTGAAAGCGTTAAGCAAAAGCACCGTTGGGGATTCATGACGCAAATGTATTCTGTGCGTTCAAAAGATTCTTGGGGAATTGGCGATTATGGCGATTTGCGTCGCCTACTTAAGGATGCTGGAGAAATCGGCAAGGCTGATTTTATGCTGATTAATCCAATTCATGCGTGCGCTCCAGTAACACCTCTTGAGCCTTCACCGTACTTACCTGAGTCTCGTAGGTTCTTGAATGTCACTTATATTCGTCCGCAAGATATTCCGGAATATGCTGAATTAAGTGGCGAAGATCTTGCTAAAGTAGAGCAATTGCATGAGTCTATTGCTCCTCAAAACAATAATCCAAATCCTATAGATATCAACGCTGCATGGGATGCCAAGCTTCCTGCGTTGCGTATTATTTTCAAGCAACCTCGTTCTACCGAGCGCGAGCGCGAGTTTAGTGAGTTTAAGCATCGTTCTGGTGAAGATCTTGACGCCTTTGCAACTTGGTGTGTTGCGTTTGAGGTTTGGGGTGCTCCTTGGGGCGAGAATTTGTGGTTTGACACTACAGGCAAAGGCACTCCGCAAATTGAGCGACTTAAGCGCGAACATGCTGACTTGTTTGAGTTCCATCGTTGGCTTCAGTGGATTGCTGATGAGCAAGTTGCTACAGCTCACGCTGAAGCTAAAGCTGCTGGTATGGCAATTGGTCTTATGCAAGACATGGCAGTTGGCGTACACGGCTACGGTGCTGACGTTTGGTGGAGTCCGGAACGATTTGCTAATGGTGTAAGCGTTGGTGCTCCTCCTGATTTCTACAACCAGCAAGGTCAGGATTGGGGTCAACCTCCATTCGATCCAAATTATTTGGATGAAACTGGCTATATTGCTTACCGAGACATGGTTCATAACGTGTTCTTGCATGCAGGAGCTGCTCGTATTGATCACGTTCTTGGATTGTTCCGCTTGTGGTGGATTCCACAAGGACAGGGTGCTAGAAACGGCGCGTATGTGTACTACAATGTAGATGCAATGCTCGCAGTTCTCACTATTGAAGCAACTCGCGCAGGCGGTGTTGTTATTGGCGAAGATTTGGGCACTGTGCCGAAGTATGTTTCTAAGGTTCTTGCATCTCATGGCGTGCTTGGCACTGTTGTTGAGTGGTTCACCCACGACGACGAAGCTGAAGCCGCTACTAAGAAGGCTGGAAAGAAGCAAATTATTTTTGCTAATCCGTCTACATATCGAGAGTATGCTCTTGCTTCCGTTACTACGCACGATATGCCACCTACAGCTGGTTATCTTGCCTTTGAGCATGTCAAGCTTCGCGAGCAACTTCATCTGCTTACAGACTCCGTAGAAACGTTCCAGGAGGCTGCTCAAGCTGAACGCGATGCAATGATGAAGATGCTTCTTGAGAACGGTTGGATTAGCAAAGATGCTGCTGAGGATGTTGAAGGTCATGCACAAGAAATTGTGGAAGCTATGCATGCAATTATGCTCACTTCCCCATCTTTGCTTTTGCAAGTAGCTTTGGTTGATGCTGTCGGCGAGAAGCGTTCACAGAATCAGCCTGGAACTAGTACAGAGTATCCAAACTGGCGTATTCCACTTGCTGATGCTGATGGTCGTGTAGTTCACACCGATGAAGTATTTAAGTCACCACGAGTGCTATCTATGACGGCAGTTATGCGCGGCGAAAATACACGGAAGCATGTATAATTTAATAGTTGGTTTACCGATGAACTGACTCTATTTCCCCCCCCTCGTAAGGAATATGATTTGCATAGTAGCAAATCAAAATATTTCTTACATGATGTCCTATGTGAGGCGAGCATCTATAATAGTGCTCGCCTCATTAATTATGGGGTTATGGGGGTTATGGAGTAAGAAGCAAACCCCCTGCCTCAACACCGTTACTCGCGCAGTACGTAATCTGCGTCAATAACACAAATAAGCAGCAACACTCGCGCGCTAAATCGCAGCGCTCAAGCAGGTCATCAGCGCACACCAGTCACAACCTAATTTCTAAAGCACAGCCACACAAACCTGCCCTGCCTTCGTCTTTATTGACGAAGGCAGGCCTCGCTTGCGTTGAAAGCACACCGTGCTTTCAACCCTAAGCAAGCTCGGCACTCCGAGTTGCTTTCGCGCGCACAATGCTGCGCTCAAGCAGGTCGTCACGCCATAACGCAGAAATTACTTCTTAATATACTTTGCAAATACACGCTCTAAAATCGGAGTATGCAGCATAATAAGCGATCCCCAACCAATGAATACCAACAAAGGCAAACCCTGCGGCAAATATACGATTGATGCAAATATTAACACAATAAACACTATATCTAGCAGTGTCATTATAAGAGTTTCTTTCCAATACGAAATACCAAAAATAAGAGAATTAGCCACTGTTTTATCAATTGAATTTTTAAAACGCGCTTGTAATGCAAACACCCATTCGGCAACAATAACCCACAATATGCTCAGAATAAATTTAATAATTAAAAGTGGAGTAAACCACACGCAAAGCCATAGCCAAATAATAGCAAGCAAAACTGGTCCCATTACAGCCCAAATAATAGTAGATTCCAAAAAATTGCTAGCAAACGCGCGAAAATAAGCTGCAGTAATATGTCCTTCACCTTGCTCTGTACGTCTTGCAGCATCATGACCAGCACAAAGAGAAGCGCCGATAGTAATTAAAGGAAAGCTTGTTAAAATCATCAATATTGTAAGCCACACGGCATCAGCAAATGTTTCCATGCTTTGCGCAAACTTTGAATCTGGGCTTCCAAACGAGAAAATCATTCTATACTATCTCCTGGTTTTATGACGCAATTCCTATGCTTTACTATCTATAGATACTCTAATAACGAACTCTACCACCTAATTACAAACTAACGTAACTATTAAAAATAATGACGGTGTGCACAAACGTAATAGTATGCACACACCGCCGCTTTCACTGCCACTTGAATTTTGGAGGAGAATTAATTTATCCCTTTACTGCACCAGACATAACACCTTTAATAATGTACTTCTGGCAGATGAGGTAGAAGATTATGATTGGAACAATTGCCATAACCAAGCAGCCCATCATTGCGCCCATCTCGACAGATCCATAGCCGCCCTTCAAATACTGAACAGCTATAGAAATAGTCTTATACTTGTTGAGATCGAGCGTCAAGAATGGAAGCAGGAAGTCATTCCAAATCCACATTGCCTGCAAGATTGAAACCGAAATAATAGCAGGTCGCATAATCGGCACAATAATCTGGAAGAATATACGTGGCACAGAAGCACCATCAATCATTGCAGACTCTTCGAGTTCTTGCGGAATACCCTTAATCACACCAGTGAAAATAAACACTGCAAGTCCTGCACCAAAGCCTAAGTAAATAATCCACAATCCCCATGGAGTATTCAACTTCAAAGCGTTCGTAATGTAAGCAAGGGTGTACATAACCATCTGGAATGGCACAATCATGTTAAACAGGAACAAAACGTATAGAAGTTTTGCTGCCCAATTGTTCACACGAACAATCCACCATGCACACATTGACGTGCACAGAAGAATGAGAATCACAGAACCAACAGTTACAACAATGGTCCAGAGGAAACTCATCGGAAAATCAGTACGATTTGAGCCTAATACGTAGTTAGACATTCCAACAAACGATTTTGAACTAAAAGTAAAAGGATTGCTGGCAATATCAACCTTAGACTTGAAAGAATTCAGCACTACTAAAGCTATAGGAAAAATCCATAACAAGCTTATAAGAGTGAACAGCACCGTCCATAACGCAGGATGCTTTGTTTTCTCGTTCATGCCGCTACCTCCTTTGACCTAGTGAGTATATTCTGAACCATAGCAATAACAGCCACAACAATGAAGAACATGACTGCCTGAGCCTGGCCAACGCCTTCACATCTTGGAGTAGTGAAAGTTCTATAAATATTAAGAGCTAACATCTCTGTTTTCCTTGACGGACCACCGTTAGTTAATGCGAAGTTCTGATCGAAAAGCTTGAAGCCGTTGGTAATTGTTAAGAATGTGCAAACAGTAATAGAAGGCATCATCAATGGAATAGTAATCTTGAATAAAGTCTGCCTTGGGCTTGCACCATCGACAGCAGCTGCTTCCATAACATCTCCTGGAAGAGCCTGCATTCCTGCGATATAAATAATCATCATATAGCCAATTTGCTGCCAGCAAACAACAATCACAAGACCCCAGAAACCGAATACTTCAGAGAACGTAATCGTACGATTGAAGTAGCCGAGTATACCATTTAACAAGAGCTGCCAAATATAGCTTAAAACGATACCGCCAATAAGATTTGGCATAAAGAACACGGCTCTGAATATCGTCGTGCCCTTGAACTTCTTAGTAAGCATGTACGCAATTGCAAAAGCAATAACATTAATAATTATTGTTGTAATAACTGCAAAAAGCGTTGTGAACAAAAACGAATAAACAAGATGCGGATCTTTTAAAGCTCTATAGTAGTTACGAAAACCCACAAACTTACCATCAGTCACAGTAGTGAATTTTCTAAAGCTCAAGTACACACCCATAATAAATGGCACTAAGAAGCCAACAATAAACGCAGCAAACGTTGGCAGCGCAAATAACCACCACCATTTACGTATTGCTTTTCCGCTCATACTAATCATGACTCGTCACTTTCTCCTCCTTGAGCGCGACATCCACGTAGACATCGCTGTCCCGAACCAATAACTTCATTCTACTACATGAATTAGCTATGTCAAACGTTGTCATTTTCGATATGTCACTTCAAACAAATATCAGAATTTAGTTTTAAAAAAATTGCTTATTATCGTTGGCATTCCAGCAAAATTTGCTAGAATAGAAATGTCTGCAAACGTTTGTTTGTTTCGAACTATAAAAGTTCGCACTAAACAATTAAACACAAGGCTGTGCTACACGTTTGTTATACGCGAATAAAGGAGTTCACATGTCGGCAAATATTCAAGATGTAGCGAATAAAGCTCATGTGTCAGTTTCTACTGTGTCGCGTTCATTTACACGACCGAACTTAGTATCTGCATCCACTCGCAATAAAGTATTGGCCATTGCCGAACAATTGAATTTTTCTATTTCGAAATCTGCAGCAGCACTAAAATCTGGTAAAACCTTGCGCATCGCTTTATTGATTAGCGATCAAATTCGTCTATGGTTTTCTGCATCTATTATTCAAGGATTGAATCAAGTATTCCACACAGCTGGATATGATTTGTCTATTTTTCAGATTTCCAGCAGTAAAGAGCGTAGTGAATTTTTCACAATGCTCCCAACTAGACGTAATGCTGACGCCGTTGTTGTGTGCTCCTTTGACGTAAATACCAACGAAATCGCACAACTTAAATCAACAGGCGTGCCAATTGTTGGCATAAACTGCTTATATCCACAAAAATGCGATTTTGACGCGACTATCAATATTGACGATGACCAAGGTGCAAGACTTATGGCACGCCACTTAATCGGTTTAGGGCATCGCAATATTGCATATGTGCGCACAACTCGTGACGTTTCACTACATTTCAGCGTATTGCAACGTTACCATTCTTTTATTGATGAATGCCAAAATAGCGGGATCACACCTACAGAAATTGTGGCACCTGCTAATTCTGATCGCATAAGTGCCATAGTTTCTATGCTTCTTGGAAGTTCAATTATGCCAACAGCAATTGCATGCCAAGAAGATGGTATTGCAATACCGCTTATGTTTCAGCTTGCACGCAGCGGGTATTCTACTCCAAAAGATGTGTCAATTATTGGTTTTGACGATAGTTTTTACGCGCATGAAACTGGCTTAACTACTATTAGACAGGATCCAGTTGATATTGCTTCTACTGCGGCAAATATCACGCTTGCGCTTATAAACGCAGAGAAAGTTGAAGATCAGTATCGCATTGTTCCAGCGCAACTTATTGTGCGTTCAAGCACAGCTGCATTATTAAAAGAATAGACCTTTTATAGTTTTCTAGAAAATATCGAAATAACAAAATATCGAAATAACAAAATCCGCTAGGACTTAGCACTGTGATGTGCCAGTATCCTAGCGGATTTTCTTACGTCACCTTTGCTTGCTTACGTCAGCAGGTGTAACGTCTGTTTGTTTATTAGTCATCTTCGTGAGCTTGAGAATATTCTTTAGCCCAACCATCCACAAACGCTGTCTTAACCTTATCCCACTTGCCAGTGCCCTGAGCGTACTCAAGCAAAGCAGAGCCGAGGTCGTTCTTCCAGTTATCAGATGGCATTACGGTGAAGTTCCAGCTTACTGGAGTCTTACCAGACTTAGCATCTTCAACAGCTGCCTGAGTCAATGGGTTGTCAGACTTGATATCTGCGAAGCTCTTGAATGGAGTAGTGAAGCCCATCTTCTTAGACAAAGCATCCTTACCAGCATCGGAAGTAAGCAACCACTTCAAGAAGTCCTTAGTTGCCTTCTTGTTAGCGTCAGACGTCTTCTCGTTGATGCACCAATAGTTCTCAGAACCAGTTGCCAAGCCTTGCTTCTCTTCGCCCTTAGCACCAATATAAATTGGAAGCATACCAAGGTCTTCAGCCTTCATACCAGCCTTGGAGAGGTCACCCCAAGCCCAAGTACCATTCTGGTAGAACACAGCTTTACCCTGGGAGAACTCAGCATTAGCATCTTCACCAGTCTTGGAACCAATCTTTGTTGCTGGTGTAGTGGAATCAGTAATGTAAAGATCGAAAATCTTCTTATAACCGTCAAGGAAGCTACCCTTTACCTTTGCAGGCTGCTTGGTAACATGATCTTCCTTGAACTCATAGTACAAAGGAAGATTTGCAAGGTGGGTCTTAAAACGCCAATCAGAGCTGGAATCAAAACCAGCAGAAGTAAAGGCGCCTTCAACGCCAAGATCTGACTTGTGCTTTTGAATATCATCTGCAACAGCCTTCAACTTATCGAAGGAGTTGATTTCTTCAGCAGACTTTACCTTAGCATCCTTAAGCTCGGTGTACTTCTTAAGCAAAGCCTTGTTGTAAATCAAGCCGTAGGTTTCCATTGCATATGGAATACCAACAACCTTATCTCCATCCTTCAAAGCAATATCCTTGTTCTGAAGTTGGCTATAAAGCTCAGTATCCTTCAAATCAGCAGTGTAATCCTTCCAGCTTGCGTAACCAACTGGACCGTTGATCTGGAAGAGTGTAGGAGCTTCATTACCCTTGCTGATTTCACTCTTCAAAGACTGCTCATAAGTTCCGGAAGCAGCAGTTTGAACCTTAACTTCAACACCTGTTTTCTTGGTGTATGCCTTAGCTACTTCCTTCCACTGATCTGCAGCTTCTGGCTTAAAGTTCAAGAAGTAAACCTTACCTTTAGCAGAGCTGTCACTTGAGGAGGATCCGCAAGCTGCAAGCGCGCCAAAAGCCATTGCCGAGCAAGCTACCAGTGCAATTGTTGATTTAATTGTACGATTCATCATCGAACCTTTCTCCTATGCCGACAATCCCGTCATTGGACTGCCACACCTCTAGGTGTCCTTATCGACAATATTTATTATGCCTCAACTGCTGCAATATTGCAAACGATAGCATAAGTAAATTGACGCGTGTCATTATAAAAACACCACCCACTAATATATTCGATAAAATTAGCACGTATTTTTGGCAATAATTAAAGGGATTGCACAACAATTTAGCAAACGATTGTGCAACCCCTTGAGGATTATAGTTCAAAACAAATTATTTAATTAAACTAACTCTGCCCATGAGCAATCTTATATTCCTTAGCCCAGCCATCAACAAACGCGGATTTAAGAGTAGCCCATGCCTTATTAGCGCCAATAGAAGTCATACCGTCTTTTGTTGCTTGAGCGTATGTAAGCAAATCAGAGCCAACATCGTCTTTCCAACCGTTAGATGGCATAGTAACAAACACCCACTTAACAGGCAATTTGCCAGGCTTAGCAGTGTAATCAACAGCAGCCTGAACTAGAGGATTTTCTGCTTTAGGGAAACCTTTGAAAGGAGCAGCAAAGCCCATTTTATTAGCTAAAGCATCCTTACCATAATTTGTAGTAAGTAACCAATTAAGGAAGGCATTAGTTGCTTCCTGATTCCGCCTTGAAGCCTTTTTATTAATGCACCAATAATTTTCCGAACCGGTAGCCATGCCTTGTTTCTCTTCGCCCTTAGCACCAATATAAATTGGTAGCATGCCAACATCGTCAGGCTTTATGCCAGCTTTTGAAAGATCACCCCAAGCCCAAGTACCATTCTGGTAGAACACAGCTTTACCAAGAGCAAACTCATAAACAGCATCCTCGCCAGTTTTAGCACTTAACTGGCTTACAGGAGTTGTGGAATCAGAAATATAAAGGTCAAAAATCTTCCTGAAATTATCAACATAGTCGTAATTAATTGACTGAGGCTGACCATTAACGTTATTCTTAACGAATTGATAATACAAAGGCATATTTGCAAGATGCGTCTTAAAACGCCAGTCGGAGCTTAAATCAAAACCTGCGGACGCAAAAGCACCGTCAATACCAAGCTCATCCTTGCGCTTTTGCAAATCGTCTGCAACAGCCTTCAACGCAGCGAAATTAGTTATTTGATCTTCAAAAGATTTGCCGTTTTCTTCTGGCTGCAACTTTGCATCTTTAAGATCCGCATACCTAGCAAGCAAAGCCTTGTTGTAAATCAAGCCGTAATTTTCAGTAACATATGGCACAGCAACCGGCTTACCGTTATCCATAAAAGCAAGATTTTTATTGCTAAGTTGCGTATAAAGAGGGGAATTAGTTAAATCAGCAGTGTAATCCTTCCAGTTAGCATAGCCAACGGGACCGTTAATCTGGAATAACGTAGGCATGCTATCTGGATTATCTTTATATTTCTCAACTTCGGTTTTAAGTCTCTTTTCATACTGACCGCCAGTTGGCGTAACTATGCTTACTGTAACACCAGTCTGTTTTGTGTATTCTTTAGCAACTTCTTCCCACATAGCAGTAGCTTCAGGCTTCAAGTTGAAGAAAATAACCTTCCCATTAGCAGACCTATCGGCATTTGCGCCAAAAGACTGAGAAAAACCAAAAGCAGTAAACGCACAAGCCGCCAAAACAGCGCAAACCACTAGCGCAATAATCGACTTAACCGAACGACTCATCATCGAACCTTTCCATATACTGCTAATCTCTTACGAACTAACTAATTACTGCTATTGAATACTATTTAAATCACCGTAGTGAACTAATATTACAGCAAACGCAAGACTCAAATATATAAATATCTTTGCAAAAAATTTGCGCAAATCGCACTAAAATATATGGAAATATCTGAAATTTTAAACCGTATTTCAACAATTCCAATGCACAATTACATTGTCGCCTTTATACGTGCCCAACACAGAATAATGCGCGGTATCCATACGAAGAAGTCGCGCAAAATCTGGGTTTACTCCAAGCCAGCGCGCAGTAAGAATACGCAACACATGAGCATGCGCAACAACAAGCACGTCCTTACCTAATCTCAATTTAGGCATTGCCATATCAATAATCTTTTGAGTACGATCCGAAACCTCTTGCAAGCTTTCTCCAGAAGTCCTGTGCACATCCACTGTCTCTCCACTAGGAAGCACTTCTTTAGCATCACTAACCATGTGAGAAGGAAGAACTTTAGGACCATGTTTCCACACATCCCACGCCTCAACTCCACTTAGTTTAGAAATATCAGCGCGCGTGCGACCCTCAGCAGCACCATAATCCCACTCCAGCGCGCTATCACAAATTGTATACGAAGCAAATCCAGCAAACTGAGCTGTTTGCTGCGCGCGACGAAGCGGGCTTACAAGCACACAATCCTCATCAAAACCTTTTGTGAACACACACTGCAATCTAGCACCAGCCTCTTTTGCTTGCTCAACACCAACTTCAGTAAGAGGCAAATCCGTGCGCCCAGTATGCTGACCAGACACACTCCAAGCGGTTTGACCGTGACGAAGTAACACCAAGCAACCCTGCTTCGAGCATTCTTTCTGAGAGGATTCTTTAGTGCCGTTATTTTGCATAGTCTTCACATTCCTCACCAGCGCCATGTACACACATCGCACTGGACGCCTAGCAGCACGATTGCTTTACGTAAGCATTTCTTAACTTGCAGCCACTTTGCCGCAAATCAAGATTACTGTTCCATGGTACCGCCAAAATTGGTATTTCGTTACCACTAACATAGAAAATATGACGCAATTATCATCGGCTAATACTAAAACTCAACGAAACCATCGTGCGACTCAAGCTACCGTACAACGACTGAATGCAGCGAATCGTAAGATTGATGCGCTTCGCGAGCGCCGATTAAAAAATCCAAATACTTTAGGAGATTCGTTGCTTAAAGCCGCACTTCCGTCTTTTGCAACGTTTATAGCTGGGCAGATTGCGCACTTAATATGGGAAAAACATGTTGATACTAGAAAAATCAATTTAAACTCTAATAATCGTCCTAACAATCTTTCTAAAGAAAAAATCACACAAAAGCAACGTGTTAAGCAAGAAGAACCATTGCTAATGTCTCTTGGGTTTGCAGTATTTTCTGCGATTCTTACTACGCTTGTTGGTCGCTTAGTAAGTCACGGAACCTTGTCTTATGTTGCGCGAAGGCAAAGAAAGCGACAGTTTCGAAAAAATAAATTCTAATTTTGAACAAATGAAACTAAATGCAGAAATAATCGAAGAATAAGGAAAGTAAGGAATAAGAATAACGTGCAAAACTTACGTCACAACGAAACTATTGATACTCTACTGAACCGCCGATCTATTCGCGCTTTTTGCAACGAAGCAATTGACGAAGATACAGTCGCGACTCTTGAAACCGTGGCTCAACGCGCTGCTTGCAGCCAGTTTTTGAACGACTGGTCAGCGATTAAAATTACGAATAGCTCAATTAAGCAGAAGCTTTCCGAAATTGGCAATCAAACATATATTGCTACAGCTCCGCTGTTGTACGTTTTTATTATTGACCAGCACAGAAACGCTGCAATTGCACAAAAAAATGGCATCGATACAGGCAGCGACGAATTTATGCTTAAAACTCGTTACCGCTTTACTCAAGCTCAAAACGACGTCATTTTGGCACTTCACACCATGGAAACTGCCGCGGAATCTTTGGGTCTTGGTTGCGTAATCCTCGGTTCAATTTTGAACAGTAGAACTCAGCTTATTGATATTTTGAATTTGCCTGAATACACGTATCCCGTGCTCGGCTTGGCAATTGGTAAGCCTGCACAAAATCCGGAATTAAAGCCGCGCATGAGTACTAGCATGCAGATTTTTGAAAACACTTACCCTGCTGACGATGCTGAATTACTAGAGAATCTTGCCGATTTCGACAATCGCGTGCATCAATATTACGATTTGCGAAATACTAGCAGACCGGTTGACGCTTTCAGCGCGCAAATTCTTGCTATAGCAGCAGACGATATTGCCAAAAAACACGAAGCAGAAGATGTTGAGCAGGTTGCAAGGCAAGGTTTTAATGTCGCATAAGATTTAACACCGTTTTAATTTAGTGCCGTTTTAACTTAACGCCGTCTTGGCTTGTACCCGCGCTTTCTAGATTTAGGCTTCGTGCTTGCGGATGGCGAGCGCATATCGGAATACATGCGATTTACCGGGTTTTTATGTGTCAAATGCCAGCAACCACAATATTCACAAGCATAAACCCATAACTGTGTTCCACGCTCTCGCAAACTTTGCTCCGCTGCCATAAGAGCCTGCCCTTTATTCTTGTACATGATTTTTTGGGTAGATTCGCAGCGTCTCGGAGTAAAGAAATACATAGCTTTTATGGTAGCAAACCGCTTAACAGTTTATGATACGTCCAATAATTACATATCCACGTTAGCATCAACGTTCATAACGTACACGTTATTGCGCAATTGCCGCTCTTGCATTCGCGTAATATCCCCATCTTCGTACATGTCATGAATTATACGTAACTCTATTGCGTAACTTTCACGCTTTACTTCTTCAATATTTTCGATTAAACGCACGCTCAAGCTCACATTAGGTCTAGAACGCAACAATCGTTCAACACTCCTGTACTCGCGCAAAAGTGCAGAACAGTACTCAGCTGCGTATTCCTGATTGCTCATGACATTATATAGTCGTTCAATAACGTGCTGAATAACTTCAATATGCAACTGACGAATATGCACAAAAATAACGTCTTCTTGTAAGAGTGGAGCTGTTCTGCGAATCATATTACTTACTCGCATTATGACTGTTCCAATACGACGCTGTAATGCTCTTAACCTTCCGCGAACATGCCACATGAGGGTTCCCAACTGCCTATCAGTGTGAATGTGACGTAAAGAATTCATAATTTGATCCAACAGACGCTCACAAGCTTCAACCTCCAGCAATTCCTGTTTCGATAAAGAACAAGCTTGCTTCAGCTTACGCAAACGCTGCTTAATATAATCTTTTTCCCAGTTAAGAGTTTCAATGCGCAAATCCAAATATTCTTTGGAGTCTCTATGCCCAATATTTTGCTTTAAACGTTCAATTCGTTCGGTATAAGAGTCAACAACAGACAATACTGCACGACGATTTTCGTTAGTAATACTAGAGGTTAATTCTTCAACCGTACGTCTAAGCACTTCAATGGCAATAGGAGTAACTTCCTCAAGTTCAGTATCGTTCTTTTTGGGAGAAATCATGGGTAACAAGAAGTTCGCCATAAGTAGCGTAACCACGATCACTACTCCCGATATAAAAATAAGTTCATTCCTAAGTGGAAACTTCACCGGTAATGTGAACATTAACGCTAAAGTTAAGGTTCCTTTTGCTCCACCTAAAGTCATAATTACAGCAGATTTTAATCCGCCTGTTAATTGGAATTGAGAAGATCTTGCGATGCGAACCATGGTGACCATCCATAAGAACCTCATGCCAACAACCGCAAGCAACGTTACAGCAATAATAGCCACAAGCAACAGGTTATTAACACCATAATCATTCCAACTTGAACTTACAACTTTTGGCAAAGCAATGCCAAGAAGAACAAAAACTGCACCATTCAGCCCAAACGAAAGAACACTCCACACGCTATTGGCAACAATATTAGTGCGCGAAACATTCGGACCTACTCCAGAACGATCAAATCTTGCTAGTACTCCTGCGGTAACTAACGCTAGCATTCCAGAAGCGCCAACACCTTCAGCACCCATGTAGAGCAGGAACGGCAAAAATAGTTCCATTAATATTCTTGTTTTTGTAGTTTCCCAACCTAAAGATCTAATCTTTTCAAAAAGCCAGTTTGCAGCTAATCCTACAAATACGCCAATTGCAATTCCACCAAAGAATTTTGATGCAAAACTGCTTAGTGCTGGCGTGATATCGAAAACACCAGACGCAGCAACAAGAACTGCAAACTGGAAGCCTACGATTCCGGACGCATCATTAAACAGTGATTCACCCTGTAGTACGCTAAATTGTTTGTCAGTAAGCGATACTTCATGACTTAACGCACTTACTGCCACAGCGTCAGTCGGTCCCAAAGCTGCCCCTAACACAGCTGCAGCGGCAATCGGTATAAATGACCATATTGCAGGTAAAAGCACAGCAACTGCGACCATAGTTGCCAGTACTAAACCAACAGCAAGAGTTGCTGAGTATTTAAATGAAGACAATAACGCTAACTTATTTATCTCACGCGATTCAAAATAAATTAAAGGCGCAACAATTACGATCATAAAAAGCTCTGGATCGAGAGTAACGTTTGGGAAGAAAGGCAGTTCTGAAGCTATAACACCCATGGTTATCTGCACAAGCGGCACTGAAACTCTCGGTATAAAACGTTCCAAGAATGATGACAGCACTACAACCGCCATGATGTACAGAATTAGCTCAAAAACTGGCATACTATTATAACTTCCTCTATTTATTTACCTTATTTTTCAGCTTATCGAAACATGGCAACTAATATAAAATCTATTGAAATGCAAAATAATTTAAAAATAAAGAGGAACTTGTTCAAAAGTTCAATATAAATTCAAAATAAATTCAATTTTTACTTTGCAAAATACAAATTTGCGCGTAAAATCATCACTAAAAATATAAATAGTTCAATTTAATACTTATATTTTGAACTTTGCTATAAACTTGTTCAATTTATAAATGCCGATTTTACAAGAAAGACAGATTATGGCACAGAATTTTGCTGATGAGCTTAAAAAAGCTATGAAGCGTAAGGGGTACAAGCAGATTGACGTAATCGAGCTTGCAGCAAAAAACGGTCATAAGCTTGGCAAAAGCCAGTTAAGCCAGTATTTAAGCGGCAAAACCGAGCCTCGCAAAGACGTACGTAACATGCTAGCTGAAATTCTTGGAATCAGCAGCGACGGAATCAAAGGCGGTCATTCTTGTGCAAAAATCGAGCAAAACTGCCAGTCTGCAGAAGAACCACAATTAAATCAGCCACAGCTTACAGAAGCTGAACTTTCCCAAACACTCAAACATAGAACCTTCAACAAATCAACCAAACTCGAGCACGTGCTTTATGACGTTCGCGGCCCAGTTGTTGAAGAAGCAAACCGCATGGAAGCGAACGGAACGCATATTCTAAAGCTCAACATTGGAAATCCTGCGCCTTTCGGATTCCGCGCTCCAGACGAAGTGATTTACGACATGCAACAGCAGCTTATTGACTGCGAAGGCTACTCGGATAGTCGTGGACTTTTCTCCGCTCGCAAGGCGATTATGCAATACGATCAGCTTAAGGGCATTCCAGGCGTGCAAATGGAAGATATTTACACTGGAAACGGAGTTTCCGAGCTGATTAATCTTTCTATGCAAGCGCTGCTTGATTGCGGCGACGAGATTCTTATCCCAAGCCCGGACTATCCTCTGTGGACTGCGTGCGCGAGCCTGGCCGGCGGCACTCCTGTGCACTACATGTGTGACGAAAAGTCGCATTGGTACCCAGATATTGCCGATATTCACTCTAAAATCACGCCTCGCACTAAAGCAATCGTGATTATTAACCCAAATAATCCTACGGGTGTGCTGTATAGTCGCGAAGTTTTGGAAGAGATTGTTAAGATTGCGCGCGAGTTTAATTTGATTATTTTTGCAGACGAGATTTACGACCGTCTTGTTATGGACGGCAAGAAACATATTTCGATTGCTTCTCTTGCTCCAGACGTGTTCTGCGTAACTTTTAGCGGACTTTCTAAGTCGCATATGATTGCTGGCTTCCGTATTGGTTGGATGAGTCTTTCGGGAGATAAATCCAAGGCTCGCGACTACATTATGGGACTTAACATGCTGTCTAATATGCGCTTGTGCTCTAACGTTCCTGCGCAGTCAATTATTCAGACTGCTTTGGGCGGATACCAGAGCGTTGAAAAGTATTTGGAACCAGGCGGACGCGTGTATGAGCAGCGCGAGTATTGCTATAACGCGCTTCAAGAGATGGATGGCGTAAGCGTTGAGCGACCAGACGCTGCTTTCTACATGTTTGTAAAGCTCGATCCAAGTCGATACAACATTCACGACGATGAACAGTTTGCTCTTGATTTGCTACGCAATCAGAAGTTGCTGATTGTGCACGGCAAAGGCTTTAATTGGCAGACTCCGGGCTACTTCCGCGTAGTCTACTTGCCGCGCTTGCAAACGCTTCGTGACGCAATGGGCAAACTCTCTAACTTCCTCTCCTACTATCGCCAGTAGAAAAAATAATTTTTATATAAACAAAAAAATTATGCATATAGTGCCACGCTAAAAAAACTTAACGTGGCACTATATTTTTCATAGGAGGAAGGAATCAAAGTATTTACTACGCAGCCTATTCTCTTATAGATGCTGCTGGGCCAATTGACTCACGCAGCAGCACAGTAATAGGTAGACATACGTGACGGGATGATGCTCGTTCATACCCAGCATTCAAAGTCTCTACTATATATTCAGCAGCTAAACGTCCTTTAGTTGTAACAGGCTGTTTAACTGTTGTCAACGGTGGATTACTACATGCAGACTCATCTAGATCATCAAAACCTGTAACAGAAATATCACGTGGGATTTGCAAACCAAACTGTCTAGCAGCATCCATTACTCCAAACGCAATAACATCACTAAAACAGATGAATGCAGTTGGCAATACAGAATTATTTTGTTTTATTTGCGCAAAAGCTTCTTTTCCTCCAGTACGAGTACATGGCACTTCAATAACATTTTTCTTATCGACCAGTGGGGCTATTCCATTCTCTTCTAAAGCAGAAATCACACCATCAATACGGCGACGAATTGTTCCATGCCAAGAAAGATACCCATCATCATTGCCTGATTCTGGAGAAATCACCACAAAATTGCGATGGCCCAATGAAATAAGATGCTCAGTTAATTCCTTCATAGCGCGCGTCTCATCAATATTGATACTTGGAGCCTGACTATGCACCTCACTGTCAACAATAACAAATGGCTTTCCTTGCTGCATAAGAGCTTCAACTTCACCACGATCTTCTTCTAAACCAGTTACTATAAAACCGTCAACTGCAGCATAAGGAATTGCTTTTAACATAGAATTACGAAGTGGAGGCACTAAAAGAAGCGTCAGTCCCTCTCGCTCACAGATTTGCCCAATACCTTGAATAAATTCCGAATAGTATGGATTTTCTAGCACTCGCCCTAATTGCTGTGGTAGTAACAATCCCAAACTATTTGTCTTTTGAGTTCGCAGCATATAAGCAACAGGATTACGCACATATCCTAGTTCCTTTGCAACTGAAAATATGTGTTCTACAGTTTCTGATGATAAGCGATCAGGAGTATTATACGCAAAGGAGACAGCAGATTTAGAGACACGCGCTGCATCAGCAATATCCTGCATTGTAATTTTCTTTCCCATGTCTCACACTTCTTACTTCTACATTATTTTTACTGTTGAGCTTGCAATACAATCATAGAATTATCTTTATTGGGGCGCCAACTATTTCCAACAGTTACACCATTTATAATTCGCCAATTATGATTTTGCAATTGTTGAGGTAGCTTCGATGAATTATATTCTACCAAATTATTACGTGAAATAATCATCAAAAGAGATTCTTCCTTATGCTCTCGAGAAATAATGACAGTATCTTCGTCAACAGCGTAACAACTTTGCGTGCCTCTTCGCAACGCAATATGATCACGCCGCAATGCATTTAATTGAACAATTGTACGGAATATTTCAGCATTTGCATCAAGACTATCCCACTGCATACCAGAACGACACCCTGGATCATTATCGCCAACCATACCAAGCTCATCACCGTAATAAATCATTGGAGCACCTTCGCAGGCAAACATGCAATAGTACGCGGTTATGCAATCCTCAGTATTATTTTGATGCGCAGTTAAAACACGCTCAGTATCGTGGCTACCCAACAAATTCATCATTCCATGGTGATATCCATACGGTATGCGCTCCTGCAAACGGTTAATACCGTCAACAAAATCGTATGCATTGAATCGCTTTGTCGCAGTAAAACCTAAAACTAAATCACGCAGAGTATAATTCATTGTGCTATCAGTAGTGTCTCCTTGCAACCATTGAGCAGGGTCTCTCCACTCTTCAGCTATCAAACATAATTCCGAATTTTTTGCTTTAACAACTTGCCTAAAGTCCTGCCAAAATTCTGGATAAATAAAATATGGAACATCAAGACGATAACCATCGATACCTTGATCGATCCAATATCTTGCAACATTAAAATGATGCTCACGCACCTTTGGATTAAACACATTCCACTTCGGTAGATATTCACAACCAGAACAGGTTTTATAATTAGGCACAGGCAATGACTTAACTGGAAAGTTTTTCACTGAAAAATAATTCACATATTCTGAATTCTCTTCATTTTTAACAACATCTTGAAACATCCAATGAGTTTTACCACAATGATTTAAAACTGCATCTAGTACTATACGTATATTCCGCTTATGCGCTTCATCTACTAATGTATGGAAATCTTCAAGAGTTCCTAAAAGTGGATCGATTTTAAAATAATCGTTTGCATCATAACGATGATTTGTTGCAGCAGAAAAAATTGGATTCAAATAGAGCGCATTGCAACCTAAATCATGAATATAATCAAGTTTTTCTGTAATTCCAGCAATATTACCACCTAAGAAATTCTCACGCGTAGGCTCAGCATCCCATGGATCAAGCGGCACATGACCCTCAGTTAGCATACCGTAGCCTTCACAACGATGGAAACGATCAGGAAAAATCTGATAGAATCTTGCATCAGGCAACCACTGTGGTATAGACATAATAAACCCCATCCTTAATATTTCTACAATTTCTAATCTTTCATACCCGTATTTGCGATTCCTCTAACGAGCGCACGTTGGAAGAAAAGGAACACAATGATACTTGGTATTGTTGCAGTCAAAGTTCCTGCCATCAAATAATTCCAAGAGGTTCCATAACGCCCTACGAAGGATGCTAAACCAATCTGGATTGTACGAGTTTCATCCGTATTCGTAACCAATAACGGCCAAAGGAAATCATTCCACGCAAAGAGAAAACTGAAAATACCAAGCGTCGCAAACGCTGGATATGACAATGGAACAATCAGTTTGAAGAATATTCCAAACCTGCCACAACCGTCAATGCGCGCTGCCTCATCAAGCTCTCGAGGAATTGTTGCAAAATATTGGCGAAGTAAAATAATGCCAAACACATCTGCAAGTCTAGGAACAACCAAAGCGTACAGCGTATCAACCCACCCCAAATTAGCGACTATCTCATAGGACGGAATAACAATCACAAAATTAGGAATCATCAATGCAGAAAGCAGCAGAATGAATATTGTTTTCTTCAAAGGAAATTCTAAGCGCGCAAAAGCGTAAGCAGCAAAGGCATCAAATATTAAATGTCCTACAACAATTCCTACTGTCATCAATAGCGTATTCCAGTAATATTGTGCAAACGGCGCAGCTTGCCAAGCGTGAATATAGTTTTCCCAATGCCATGATGTAGGAAAAATTGAAGTATTCGTGTATGTTTCAGCACGCATTTGCAAAGAAGTAGTGAACATCCACAAAAATGGAATGATTACTGTTGCTGAACCTAAAATCAGAATCGCATGACGCGCTAAACGCGACCATAATGATGATTTCATTATTCTTCTCCTTGTGCTCCAGAAACTTTCCATTGAACCATCGTCACGCCTAGCACTAGCGCAAGTGTAATAAACGCTATTGCTGTTCCATAGCCAAAATCACCAAGCTTGAACGCATCCCGATACATCATCATGCCAAGCACTTCCGTGCCTCCGCGAGGCCCGCCACCCGTGAGCATGTATGCAAGGTCGAAGGATTGGAAGCTCGTCACCAATGCCTGAACTACTACAAAAAACGTCATTGGAGACAGCAACGGGAAAGTAATCTTCCATAATTTTTGCCACCCAGTAGCTCCATCTAATGCAGCCGCTTCATACACGCTTTTTGGCAATGCTTGTAACGCAGTTAAATACAAAATAGCGTTAAAACCAATATTTTTCCACACGGTCAAAAGAATTAATGCAATAAGCGCAAGCCAGCGATTTTGTAACCAATCTGGTCCGTGTATATTGAATTTCATCAACACACTGTTCACAAATCCAGAAGGATCGAGCATATATTTCCACACAATGGCTGCAGCTACAGAAGATGTAACCACTGGAAGGAAGTAAATACTACGATAAATACTCCTACCTCGTATAGGTGCATCAAGCAAAAGTGCGAGAAATAACCCAGTCAGCACACTTAATACACATACACCAGCAGCATAAATAATTGTTACCATTAAGCTGTTGAAAAACTCAGGATCTTGGAAAAGACGAGCATAGTTTCCCAAGCCAATAAATTTCTTTTCCGGAGAGAATCCATCCCACGATGTTAGTGAAATATATACAGCAGACAACACAGGGTACAGCACGAAACCACCAATAATAAGCACTGCTGGCAACAAGAATACCGCAGCACAAATTACCTGATCTTTCTGGTAGTGCCTGTGCGCAGACTTGAGAAAATGACGTTTTTTCATTACATACTCCTTGATACAAAGAACTCCGATAGCTGAGCCAACTTTATTTCATTCGACCCAGCTATCGGCACAGTATTTATGCAATCAGCCTTTGGCAATCACGTCGTTTACTGCCTTTTCAGCATTCGCAAGCGCTTCGTCAACACTCTGCTCTCCAGCGAAAGCCTTCTCCACAGCCTTTGCAAATTCGAAGGAAATCTTTGGATACAATGGCGTATTTGGACGTGTATGAGCAATCTCCATTTGTTCCACAAACGGAATTAAACGAGGCTGTTCCTTCTTAACCCAATCCAAATACTTATCAGACTTTGCAACACTCTTCGTTACAGGAAGCATGCCAGTCTTTTGCGACCACTTGATCACCTGTTCTGGCTGCAAGAACCAATTCAAGAACTCGCCAGCAGCCTTGGCACGAGCGTCAGAATTGTGGAAGACGATTGCTTGTTCACCACCGAGATTGGTTGCCTCCTTACCATCCTTTGGATGAGGGGCTTTTGCTACACCGAAATCAAATGGTGGATCTGGCGCCCAGATGCCAACCATCCAGCTACCTTCCTGAGCAGAACCACCCTTGCCCTTTTCAAATTCGCCCCACTTAGCATATGGACTCACGCCGCTCTTGATAAGATCCATCCAGAAGTTCATAGCCTTCTTGCCTTCTGGCGTATTGAATGCAGCCTTAGAATTATCCTTCGTCAAGAATTCGCCACCAGCTTGCCACAAGTTGACCTGGAAGTTCCAAGTTAAACCTTCGCCGTTATCTCCTGCTTGAGTAAGCAAATCATACCCTGGCTTGCCCGTCTTTTCCTTGATTGTCTTGGCAACTTTCTTCAACTCATCCCATGTTTGCGGTGGCTTGTTAGGATCTAACCCAGCTTCTTTATAAACATCCTTGTTGTACATGTACGCAAGATTATTAGCAGTCACTGGCACAGAAACTTGTTTGCCGCCAATATGACCATAGTCAATCAATGCAGGAGTCACATCATCGAGCGTTTTCGAGCTGATAACCTTAGAAAGATCAGTCAAATTGCCCATTTTTGCAATCTGTGGCACCCATACCAAATCACTTATAGAAATATCTGGCAAGCTCTTCGACGAAGCCGATGCACGAAGCTTCGTCATAAAATCAGAATTCGGGACGCTCGCAGTCTTAATATTAATATTTTTATGCGAAGCATTAAAATCCTTCACCATTGCATCAAAGGTATCAGCATTAGCGCCATCCCAATAATGCCAAATGGTAAGCGATGTTGCACCATTAGCGTCGGACGATTTTGCACTACCGCACGCACTTACGCTAATAATCATTGCAGCAGCACCAATCAGTGCACATATTTTTGTAAGTTTCTTCATTGTAACCTTCTTTTTATATTCATATGTTAACTTGCACTCATTTTGCATTTAGAAAATGGATGACGAACTATTCTCTAAAGCATCAGAAAACAAACTAATAATTTTTGTATTCTTTGTTGTATGACTACATAACAAGCAAACAGTTTTTTAATTGCCACAAACACTGGCTCATATAAATCTACATGTCATGTTCACACAGACACCAAATCAAAAATGCATGCTTGTTTCTACCTCCTCCCCTCCAACTCCGAAGACATTATCTTTAGACACCCACTGTTTGTCATCAAGCAATGCCTTAAATTGGAACTTTTTACCTTTAGGTATTCTTTCCATTTCAAATTCCCATATGTCGTTACCCAAATAATGACATGCACGACCATAATTCCAAGAAAGTGGATAAGTATCTCCTCTTACAGTTAGCGAATGACCTAAAGGAACATTCGCATGAACCATAATCTTCGTAAGATTCCGACGAACTGGGTGATACTCAGAAGTAGACGTCTCTGCGGCAAAAATAGCGACATCATGCGAAGATAATAGCACCTTAATCTGTTTACCGGTTACTCCTCCTGGCACAACAGTTGCCTTACGATTCGTATTCATCATATCTGTCAAAACAGTTCCTACAGAGATATGACTTTCTGCTCTAAGAGGTATAGTAACCATCTTTTCACCCCAAGTATTATGAGCAACTGTAATAACCTCATCGCTATTATCCTTGGCCATACGAGAGAAAGCATACACATCTTTGGCAGACCACATCTCAAGTTGACGACCTGTCCTCAATGAAGTGTGCTTACGACGAATCTCTGTTAATCGTTTAATATGCTGGTATAACGGAGATTTAGTGTTAAACGATTTCATATCTTTACGATTATCCTTATTTGCAATAGGGACTTCTGAACCATTGCCATTACCGTCATCAGCCTGTTCAGTGCCATAATAAATAATTGGCAAACCACGGGTAGTCATCATAAACGACAAGGCAGAACGTAAACGTTGATAATCATCATTTGCCCAAGTCAAAAACCTTGCTCTGTCATGATTATCAATAAATGTCTCTAATTGGTTTGGATTCCTATATTTCGTATCCTGCGAAAATAGCTTCCCTAAGTCACGCATATCCGTGTCTGCTGAAAAAGTTCTACGCACAGTGAAGAAATAAGGAAAATCTAATGCACCCCATTCGTAGTTTTGGTAATCAGCAACATAATCAACATCGCCAACAAATATTTCTCCAAATGATGGAACCCCAACTTCTTTCTCAAATTTCTTTAACCAAGGTTTCGGGATAGAACGAGCAGCATCTACTCTCATTCCATCAAAGCCCATATCAATCCAATCTTTATATGTCTTAATAAGATATTTAGAGACTTGCGGATTAGACTGATCAAGATCGTCTAAACCACCAAGATCACATTGCTCTATATCAGACTGCGATTCAGTATTATCGAATTTACAATCACCAAAATGATGATAAAATGCTGGATTATTCAAAAACCCTTCTGGATGATATGCCCCATTATATTTACGAGCATAAGCATCAAGATAGTCTGACGTGTGATTTGGCACAACATCGAGAATCATCTTTAATCCACGATTATGAGCTTCATTAATAAGCCTTTGCAAATCAGCTCTACTACCAAAATGTTTATTTGGTGTTGCAAAATCTTTAGTGAAATAACCATGATAGCTTGCTTCTTTACCGTCTTTTGACAACGGTTCTTGTTCAGACACAGGAGAAATCCAAATTGCAGTAACACCCAACCCTGCTATATAGTCCAAATGATTAGTTAGACCTTTCCAGTCGCCACCATGATAAAAACCTAAATCATTAGGGTTATATTCACCATGACCAAAATCATTGTTGGATGAATCACCATCCGCAAATCTATCAACTAAGACTTGATAAATAACATCACCTTCTTCCAATGGTCGCACACTATGAGCAGTGTTCGCAAAAGCAGAAGTAGATGAATTAAAAAGTAACATTACACTAATAAAAAATGAAACTATAAAAAATAAAATCCTACGCATAAATGCGCTAAACTTCATCGCTCGAGAGTTCATTTCAGTCTCCTTTGAACCGTAATGTTAAACTCTTGTAAATCAATTTACTACATTGTTAAACAAACGTCAATCCCTTAAAATAATTACATGTTATCTACTTGCTACGCTTGCAAACACTTCGTGACGCAATGGGCAAACTCTCCAACTTCCTCTCCTACTATCGTCAGTAATTATTTATGCATCTTGCTTGCAAGCCGCAGCGATGCAAGTCACAACACAAACAACAAAGCGCAAAAGTACGTACATTCCGGAGTAGTTAAGGGTAGTTCGAAGTAGTTAAGAGTAAAACACCGCAAGAAAACACTAATTTCACTCACAGTCCAGAAAAAGGTGTATATCAATAGGCATATATCATTCAGAATATGAAAGACATTCATAACATGAAAGAAAAAAGAGAAAGAAATGAACGCTGCGGCACGGATTCACACAACTCTTATTATTGCCGTTTTATCACTTAATGCTTTTCTTTTAACAAGCTGTAGATTTGGCGTAAGCCTATATCTTTTAATACATGTTGACTTATCTCACGCAGCGCTTAACGCGGTATCGGTAGCGCTTATGACCTGCATAGCAGCACCGCTTGGCGGTATTATCGCAGATAAATATCCACCAACTAGATTGTTTATAGCTCTAACGTTCTGTTTTGCCTTGTTGTGTGCTGGATATGGTTTCGCTTTAGTAGCACAGCATAATCTTATTGCTATTATGGTTACGCTACTCGGCATAATATTCGGGTTCTTTACTGCATTTTCTTCACCTAATCAAAAAGTATTGATGGCGTATAGCGTACCGACTGGCGAAAAAACCAAATTTTTAGCAAGCATGCGCATGTGGATTAATCTCAGCAGGCTTGCTGCACCTGCGATTACTGGCATATTTGTTGATATATGCAATCCGCTCATTTTCTTTACGAGCATTGCTATTGTGATGATATTAGCGGCGCTACCTCTACTGTTAGTTAATCTAAGCCAGCAAGCACAAAATAGCGCAAACAATACGAAGACAGGAAGCAATAAAACTGCTGGTTTTGCAGCCTCTCTACACTATATGAAATCTACACCATGGTTAATAGTCTTAGGAGCAGTATCAGCATTACAATCTGGATCATGGCTTGCTGCATTTAGACTAATGGGAGCACACCATTGTCTCACGCTTTTTCATTCGGCATCCACATGGGGATCAATAGTCAGCATATTTAACATTGGCATGATTGTAGGTTCAGTATTATGCAAATATATTGTGCTACATTATGAGATTTTATACTCCATTTTATTACCTGGATTCCTTTCTATTCCTTTACTTATTTTCGCACTTAATAATTGGATTGCTCTTTTTCTTTGCTCTGCTTTCATTGCAGGTATTATTTTTGACGCCACTATTGTCTATGGGCAAACAGCTCTTCTCGACGGCATACCAACACGCATTCTCGGCGCAACTACTACTTTTACTTCTATTATGGAGCAATGCGGCATTATCGTAGGGTATGCAAGCGTACTAGCATGGGGAAATCTAAATTCATCATTATTCATAATGATTGCTTCTGGCGTAATACTTATTTCAACAGGTATAGCCTTATGGATTATTCAAGCTCGTAAACAAACATACCCATCAATGCTTACCAAAGATTATTGGACACCATCAACATGGGTAAAAAGAAGCATATAACAAGCCATTTAGCGCGACAGCGCAACAAAGCTATACAAATGCAATTACATCACAGGACAATTAGTTTGCACATCCTGTTGGAATCCTGATGGATCTCCAAGTTTTGCTTTACGCATGTGCTCTTTGAAAAAGTTTCGCGTTGCATCATCACAACGATCTGGACCCATAAACGGCATGCTAGGCACTTTTTCAAGCTCATGCAAAGCTTTACTTGCCGCTTGTTCATCACTAGCATACGTGTCTAGCCATTGCCGCTCCCAAGCACACTGATAATAATTAGATGCTTGCGTATCGCCATATCCACTCTGGAACTGACTGTCTTTTTCTTCTCCAACCAAGTTTGCAGGAGCTTTATATTTTTCAGGCCAACTAAGCTTTGCCACAGATTCCTGATATTCCTTCTCTATATGAGCAAAATCAACAATCTCTCTAGGCGAACTATTTTGCGAGCGCGCGCCACCCATACCACTCGCATTATTGTTGTCTACTCCTCCACAAGCATTGAACATAAGAAGCGCACTAAGCACACCAACAATAAGAGTTGCTTTACCAATAGTATGATTATTCATTATTCCTTCTTTCTTATTTTTTGAAAATTAACGCAATGCTAATGCTGGTTGTAAACGCGATGCTTTTATTGCCGGCACCACACTTCCAGCAAGTGCTGTGATAAAAGCCGCAATAACAGCTCCAATAGCGGCTTCATATGGGTAAACTGGCGGACTAACTGGGCTTGATGCATCCCAAAAACTTGATGCTATAGACACAAGACCAAAAGAAACAGCGACGGCAGCAATCGAGACTATTAGTGCTAAAATAATCGCACTGCCTAACACGAGTGAAGCAATCGACCATCTAGTAGCACCCAAAGCTCTGCGTATAAGAAGTTCATGTGTGCGCTGCTCCAACGATGCTAAACCAATATTGATTAAACCTAGCGCGGAAACAAAAAGCAATAATGCTGCTACGATAGCAAAACTTAATTGCAATACTGTTATCACATTCTCGTAATCATCACTATTATCATGTCTTCTAATTTCGTTTACTTGCCCACCACAACAGTCATAAAGAGCATCTGAAACATAAGATTTAATTGATTTTTGAGAACGATTTTCTTTATTTAACCAGTAGATTGAGCCGTGAGTTTCTTTTTCAGAATATTCCCAAAGAGTTGGAGCGTAACGTAACAAGCCTAGAATATTCACGTATGCTTTTGCTGAGTCTACGCCATCGTTCACAACTCCAACAATCCTTATAGGACTCATTTGTGTTGTTTTGCGAGAAGTAATAAATGCTACTTCACCAATCTTGTATCTTTTGCTAGCAGATTGGTTTACTACCATTTCTAATGCGTTGCTTTTAGCGCTATTACTAAACCATCTTCCACTTACAATAGGTAAGTTATAAACTTTATTGTATCCTGACGTAGTGTAAACAGCATCAACATATTGAAGATTGCTAGTTTTATATTCTTCGCTTATTTTTACGCTCTTCAAAGCTGGCATAGAAGCGCTAAACAGTAGCCCAGTGTTTGGTTGTAGCATAACGTTAGCGTTACGATTTGCGGATTCAATGCGATTTAAGAATTTGTTAAATACTGAATATTCGTCAAAATTTTGTGCTGAAAAAGTAATCTCGTATGTTGGTCTACGACCGTTTAGCTGTTCGTTAGTTGCAATAAGATAGTCCTTACCAACCGTGCCAATAAGCACTGACGCAATAACGGTAACGATGCCAATAAATATTGAAAAACCTGTGAGGAAGGATCTCATAGGAGACAGGCGCAAATCTTTAAGCAGCATAATCATAAAGAACACCGCTTTCCATAGTAAAAATGTGAGAGCAAGAACGAGCCACTTTCATATCATGAGTGACTAATAGTAATGTTGTTCCAGATTCTTGAACACGATCATGCAACACTTGAAGCACTTTTTCTCCCGTACTACTATCGAGCGCACCAGTTGGCTCATCGCAAATAAGTAATTCGGGATTAGTAACGAGAGCACGCGCTATCGCAACTCTCTGTTGTTCACCGCCTGATAGCCTTCCAGGGTATTCATTTAGTTTATCTTGCAATCCAACAGCACATAATGCTTCTTCTATCGTTTTTCTTCTTGTCTGCTTGCTTTGTTGTAGTCCTGCGTATAAAAGCGGCAACTCAACATTTTCTCTAATGCTTAAATGCTTAATAAGCGAATAGTTTTGAAAAACAAAACCAATATTTCGAGCGCGCATATGCGATACTGTAGCATCACTACACTTTTGGATTGATTTGCCAGAATAATAGTATTTTCCAGTAAAATTTTTATTCAAAAATCCAATAATAGAAATAAGACTTGTTTTGCCGGAGCCAGACCTGCCAACTACCGCGTATGTTTCACCTTGATTAAGTAACATAGAAGCAGAGTTGACAGTGGTAAGCCATTCGCCATTGCCTAGTTTTACACGCGCTGACACGTCTTGTAGTTCAACCAGTGGAACAGGATTGTTCTCCATAATCATTGCACTCCTGGAATGAGATCAGGAGAAACACCTGCTACAACATCACCCTCATGCAAACCAGACGTAATTTCAATATTAGCGCCGTCACTGATTCCAAGACCAACTTCTTTACGCTCCCAATTATCGCCTTTCTTGTATGAGACTAATCCTTTTTGGACTCTTCCAGCAACTGCACTAACAGGCAGAGTTAGAACCGATTGTTTATGCTTGCCATTAAAAACAAGCGTCGCATTTTGGCCTGATTCTACTTCTGTGCTTTTATCTATTAAACACGTTAAAACTTTTGACGATACACTAGGCGTACTTTGCGCACTCGACTCATCTGTTTGAGTTGAATCAGCATTATCATTCTTGCTACTACCCGAAGCTGCAACATCTGTAGAAGTTCCACCGCTTTGTACTATTTGCAAACAATTGGTTGGCCCAACACCATCTTCAACTTGGAAGCGACCTTTAATATCTGCAATATCCGCAGAACGAAGTAAAGCTTTTGCGTTAAGGCTTATTGAAAAACCTTCATATTTAAGAGTAAATAGCGGGAAAGATTTAGGCACGTCCGCAGATGATTCAGCCACTGACACAACTTTAGCGTCTACTGGAGCAATAACTTTGTTATCAGCATTGTAGCCTAAAATACTTCCAGCTTTTACAGCACTTCCTGCTTTTACCGATGGAGAAAAATTCCCTCTACTTACAGCAGTGATAACAAAGGTAGACGATTGCTCTATTGTTGCTTTACCCGACACAACTTGTGTTAAAGGCTGTTTTTTGACTGAAATAAGTGGAACTGAATCATGCGATGCCTGCTGTTGACTATCATCAACTGCCCTACCAGAGCATGCAGTAAGCAAACACACTGGCAGCGCAGCAAGCAAGAGTACTTTCGTAAACTTACGCATAACACAAATCTCCTTACTCGCCAAACTCGTAAACGCATAGGATGCGTCGAAACAAGCCTCTCAAACTGATCCAAAATAAATAAAGTGCTTGATAATGCTACGATTGACGCTTTTATGATTGACACTTTATTGAGGATTTCAGCTTTTGCTTAATAGCCTATAACCTCCGTAAAGAGTTTGCATCACACTAAATGATGATTTTATTTATGATTCTTGAAGCTTGTGTAATACCAGAGAATGATTTGTTTTGCATAGAGTTTATACACTACTGAGCAACTTGCTTGTGCATAGCCCCAACCGCATTGCATTAAATCACTAAGATTTAAGCGAGCTTATTCGCTGCGGAGTAACCCCCGTAAGCTCTCAGCGCCTACCTTTATAAGATTACCTTTGTAAAGGTTTTCCTAGACAAGATATTCATCATACAAATTCAAGTACTATTATTACTTAAATAATGCTTTTCTAAAGGAGCAATATGATAGCAAAGCATATTACTGTTGGCATTGTTGATGATGATTGTTTTTGTCTACACGGCCTAAAAACATATATTGAACAGGTTGTTCCGTCCTGCAGTATTTGCTGGTTATCCGCGTACGCCGATCAAGCAATTCAGTTTTGTCAAAATCAATGCCCAGACGTGCTGCTAATTGACATGTATATGTCTGGGGTTTCGGGAATTAAAATATTATACGAATTGCGAAGAAGATACTCACTCCCAATAATAATTGCTATAACTTCATTCCCTATAAACGATTATGCTTTAAAAGCATCAACAGCAGGCGCACAAGGCATTGTTGGAAAGAACCACCCAGAAACTATTTGCGCCATGCTTAGCAGTATTGCCCACGGCACATTCAAGCCACAAATAATAGGAGATCTTCATTTTGACGACACGACGACAGCATTTCAACGTTTGCAAAATAAGCCAAAAAATGGACGCCTTGCTTTAACGGATCATGAGACTGAAATTGTAAAGTTGTGCAGTAAAGGAATGACTAATGCGCAAATCGCTAAACATTTATTTGTTGAAACTTGTACTGTGGAAACTATACTTCGTCGCGTGTTCAAAAAATTGAATGTGACAAATCGTTCACAACTTATTACTACATGGCTGCATGATGAATATTTAGGAAATGATACACAATGATTATTTTCTTAATGCGTCGTTTACGAGAAAAGCTTATTGACAATAAAACATTTTTACTATTGGGATGTTTGTCGAGCGCAATGGATGCGTATATTTACTCGAATAGCGACAATAGCACAATACAACTTGTTATAGTTTACATGATTCTTGCTGCTATAAATCTGTTCCTTTGCTTGCTTCCGCATTTTATGAGCATGTGCTATATTTTTGTGCATCTCAGCATTCTTGCTATTCCTAGTCTGAATCTTCCACCAGTAACTTTCGGGCTCATCATATCATTTGTTTTTATTTCGTATTTATATCCGATTCAATTTACACTACCTTTATTCTTAGTAATAGACGCATTACACTACGTTGCATACCGATACCTATCAACTTTATCTTTCAAGTATCTTATTGCTTACCTTTTAATAAATATATTTTGCGTTTGCACTGGTATTATTTTGCGTATTTCTCACCAAAAAATGGTTCTTTATGAAAAAGATAAGCAAACAATTAATAATCTTCATCTGGCTGTGCGAATGCACGATAGATTAACTAATAAGATTGCAGATATTGCACTACAAAGTAAAATAGCATTACTTGACAAGTCTATTTCTAAAAAACAGCGAAGTGCTATTGAGGCAATAAATGATTTGGCAGATCAGGCTTTTGAAGAAGGACATAATATTATCGACATTCTACGCGGAAATACTGCTAAGCAAGATGCTCGAAGCGAGTTCATTCAGCACATTGAAGATACACTACAAATGAACGACTCAATCAATGAATCATGTGGATTAAAAGGAAGATCCATATGCAATATATCTAGTAACGATATTCCTGAAGCCATTAGCGATGAAATCATCTGTGAAGTTATTGAATTAATCGAAGAGCTATATTTGAACATGCGAAAATATGCTTCTTTAGTTTATTACATCAGAATTTCGATACGTAAAAAACAAATTGTTATAAAACAGTTCAATGTTCGATTTTTGGGTGGGAAAAGTAAAGATGCGATTCGCGCAGTATCTCAAAAAGGACTTCTGCTTCATCGCGATACCCTAAAGCATTTAGGCGGTTCACTTTATTTTCGAGCCTTTGGCAAGTATTGGGAATGTAATGCAGTTATCCCTTTAAAAAATGAACATAACTGTATAAATAGTATACTTTACTGATTCAGTTTAAAAGATTAATGAATCTTGAGTAGTTTTAATTAGTAATTATTTGTAAAGGTTTTCATATACAAGATATTGTTTACCTTTTAGCGCGCCATTAATTTATAAATTGTAAAGGTTTTATATACGCAATTATTTTCTTGTATTAGAAGGAGAAGAATATGAGTAATTTAGAAGATACAAAAGCACAAATTCCGTCCGTATTTTGGACAATAGCCAATGGCGTATTTCTTGCTAGCGGAATTGCGCTGATTGTAATGCGTAATGATTATCTATGGGGAGTGCCTCAAATTATCGCTGGATTATTTGGACTTGCAACCATGTTTCTCATTAAAAAACCGTGGTGCGCGCAACTATATTTTATCGTATCCTCACTAGCTGTAATAGCAAATGGGCTTATGGAAATATTCGGCATAATCCACGGATCTGGATACGGTTATGTTCCGCTGATTATTGGTATAATCGTGCTTTTATTTATAGGCCTTGACAAGGATGAAAGTTCAAAAGCTCTTGGAATTGCCAAGAATAAATAAAAGCATTAGATTGCGATTTTAACTTAAAAACATATCGCAATTTTCAAAGGTCAAGTTGTAGCCATGCATCCTACGGCTTGACCTTTACTTATTTATCCGTTATTTATTTGTTTTGCATAGAGTTTATACACTACTGGGGTTATAGGTCAAAAAGTGTGTAAAACTAAGCTGATGAGTATTCTGTGGCATAAACTAGTCTCAGCACTGTTAAAAACTCAGTCAAGTATCTTAAGAAAGTAACGGTTATATGTTACTGGTGCAGTACGTAATCTGCGTTAGTAACAGCCTTTGACGATTTATTGTTAAATACTCAGCTAATACATGCTTCGAACGCCGCTTAACATAAGAAATAACCCACATTCGATATACTGCGAGCCTTACTGCTATAAGGGTTATGAGCTTATTTTTACACACTTTTTGTCCAGGTGGCGAATGTGCAGAAAACAGATTCGATTACCGCAAAACCCTTGTATTGCAAGGTCTAAGACATGATTTCTTACACACTTTTTGGCCTATAACCCCACTACTGAGCAACTTACTTGCGCATAGTCTCAACCACATTGATTTGAATCACTAAGCTTTAAGCGAACTTATTCGCTGCGGAGTAACCCCCGTAAGCTCTGCAACATCACGAACCGTCAAGCCCTGATTCCTTAGTATGTGAACCGTTTCACGCATAAGCATAGATGCCTCTTGCTGAGTTTTTATAGCTGCAGATTTTGCATCTAGCATGCGCTGAAGCATAAGCTCATCTTGCTCACTAAGTTTCGGAGTTACTTTCACGCCATTGACTTTAACATTTAAAGTTGCAGCAGCGTCTTTTACCATTGCTGCAACCTGATCAAGTCTACGTACTTGAGTAAACAATCCTGGTATTTCTGGCACTTCTATAGCCCACCAGCCATCGCATCTGCGAGCTATAGCGGTCACCATTTGCAAACAAGTCGTTGCATTATCATGCTCAGTAGCACTCATTGATTAAGTCTTTTCTCCAACTCTTTTCGCTTCACGCATATAAGTGTGTGCCTATTTATCAATTCAGTAAATAGGCGTTGCATACAAAAAAATCGTATAAATCCATAACCGCAATGTGCGCAATTCTATCTGATATTTTCCAAAGTACTTTGGGTTTTGCAAGATAGATTGGTTTTTGTGGAACTACTTTTCTTGCGCAAGTTCGATTGGCGGATGCTCCGCACGGAAAGCATTTACGTGCGCTTCAGACGCATACCCTAGCGCAAAACCAGTAATAAGCGCATACTCCGGCGGAATGTCAAATACTTCGTCAAGCGGTGAACGCCACGTGGCAAGAACGCCAAGCGGGCATGAATCTACGCCTTGATCTTTAGCAGCCAACAGTAACGTTTGCAGCATAATTCCAGCATCCAGCGCAGCAAATGGCAGAAAATCACGACGCACAAGCACAAATCCCATAACTGGCGCACCAAACGCCTGGAAGTTGCGCAAAGTGTGAGCATCTCGAGCAGGAAAATCTTTGCGATCAATATTTAAATGTTTATACAACGCCAACCCTAAACGCGCACTGCGCTCTTTAAGCGATTGCGGATACGGAGCCATTACAGGAAAATCTCCATCCGGCTGGCTCATTTTCTGAGCTATCATGCGCTCGTCTTCGCTAAGGGTAGCGTCTTTAGTACGAAACATTGCTTTGCATTTTTGCACATATGCGTCGATTAGCTGCTGCTTTAGTTCTCCTTGAGCAATAGCGAGCATGTAGCCACGAGTGTTGGACCAGCTCGGTGATTGTGCAGCTGTTTGTAAAATAGTTTCAAGTATTTTAGAATCGACTGGCTTATTTAGAAAATCACGTGCAGAAAATCGCGACTTTGCGAGTGCTTCAAAAGTTTGTGTAGTCATGCTTTTAGTATATCGCACCAAATACGCACGCAGTACTTTCCTCGCGTTTGCGCGGCGACCTGCTTGAGCGCAGCATTGCGCGCGCGAAAGCAATTCGGAGCGTGAGCTTGCTCAGACGGAAAGTCCAGTGGACTTTCCGTGCAAGCTCAGCAGTGAGCGCTTATAGCGCAAGCGTTGTCCAGAGTTTGGAGGATTACAAAAACAGTAGTATACGAAAATAAAAAAGCGGGGAGTGAAAACTCCCCGCTAGAAAAATAATGCGGCAGCGTGCTAGTCTCCCACACCCTATCGAGTGCAGTACCCTCGCCGTGTCAGGCCTTAGCTTCCGGGTTCGGAATGGGACCGGGCGTCTCACCTGAGCCATGACCACCGCAAAACTAGATTATACACTCACGAGCTGTGAGTGGCAACACGTGGCGGTTTGGGAACCGGACATGAACGCGAATAAAAACTCTCTTACCAACTGATCGTTAAGCAAAACATTCAGTACTCATTAACGCTAGAAGAATAATACTCATGAGAAACTCACCCTCCCCACTCACAAAAGTGAGGAAGAATGTCACCATCGCCCGTTAGTACTAGTCAGCTCCACCCCTTACAGGGCTTCCACATCTAGCCTATCAACCACGTGTTCTACATGGGGGCTCACACACTAAAGTGCAAGGAATGCTTATCTTGGAGCAGGCTTCCCGCTTAGATGCTTTCAGCGGTTATCCCTTCCGAACGTAGCTAACCGGCAGCGCCACTGGCGTGACGACCGGCATACCAGAGGTTCGTCCACCCAGGTCCTCTCGTACTATGGGCAGGTCTCCTCAACATTCCAACGAGCGCAGAGGATAGAGACCAAACTGTCTCACGACGTTCTGAACCCAGCTCGCGTGCCGCTTTAATCGGCGAACAGCCGAACCCTTGGGACCTGCTCCAGCCCCAGGATGCGACGAGCCGACATCGAGGTGCCAAACCATCCCGTCGATATGGACTCTTGGGAATGATCAGCCTGTTATCCCCGGGGTACCTTTTATCCGTTGAGCGATGCCACGTCCGTACGCCGGCACCGGATCACTATCTCCGACTTTCGTCCCTGCTCGACCCGTCAGTCTCACAGTCAAGCCCGCTTGTGCGATTACACTCAACACCCGATTGCCAACCGGGCTGAGCGGACCATTGAGCGCCTCCGTTACTCTTTAGGAGGCAACCGCCCCAGTTAAACTACCCGCCAGGCACTGTCCCTGACACGGATAACGTGTCGAGGTTAGACGCCAGATATGGAAAGAGCGGTATTTCACCTGTCGACTCCACGCAAGCTAGCGCCCACGCTTCACAGCCTCCCGCCTATGCTACACGATCCACACCTAACGACAATACCAAGGTATAGTAAAGGTCCCGGGGTCTTTTCGTCCTTCTGCGCTTAACGAGCATCTTTACTCGTACTGCAATTTCGCCGGGCTCCTGGCCGAGACAGTGGGGAAGTCGTTACGCCATTCGTGCAGGTCGGAACTTACCCGACAAGGAATTTCGCTACCTTAGGATGGTTATAGTTACCACCGCCGTTTACCGGGGCTTAAATTCACCGCTTCACCGAAGCTAACGGATCCTCTTAACCTTCCGGCACCGGGCAGGCGTCAGAGCGTATACAGCGGCTTACGCCTTCGCACGCTCCTGTGTTTTTGGTAAACAGTCGCTACCCCCTAGCTTGTGCCACCCCCAACAGCTCCGCTTGTAAAAAACATCACCATCAGGGGTCTCCCTTATGCCGAAGGCACGGGAGTAATTTGCCGAGTTCCTTGGCCAGGATTCGCCCGATCGCTTCGGTATACTCTACCAGACCACCAGTGTCGGTTTAGGGTACGAGCGGAATCACACCTCACGTTGAAGCTTTTCTTGGCAAGCAGGATCACCGGAATCAGCCTTACAGCCTACCCATCACGCCTCAGCTTTAACACCCCCCGGATTTACCTAGGAGACAGCCCACACGCTTAGCCACGGAAAACCACCTCCGCAGCCGGCTACCTACCCGCGTCACTCCCACGCTAACCTACTACCGATACAGTCCCAACACAAACCAGCCAACAACCCCGAAAGGCAATCAACCAGCAAATGAAGGTTAGTACTCTCAGATTCAGTTCGAACGGTGTAACACCGGTACGGGAATATCAACCCGTTCATCCATTCGACTACGCCTGTCGGCCTCGCCTTAGGACTCGACTCACCCGGGGACGACGAACGTGGCCCCGGAACCCTTAGTCATTCAGCGGACGGGATTCACACCCGTCTCTCGCTACTCATGTCTGCATTCTCACTCCTGTAAAGTCCACGACAAGTTCACACTGCCGCTTCACCCCATACAGGACGCTCTCCTACCCCGCATGAAACAAATCATGCAGCCGCGTCTTCGGTGGCGTGCTTAAGCCCCGCTACATTGTCGGCGCGGAACCACTAGACCAGTGAGCTGTTACGCACTCTTTCAAGGATGGCTGCTTCTGAGCCAACCTCCTGGCTGTCTATGCGACTCCACATCCTTTCCCACTTAGCACGCGCTTCGGGACCTTAGACGACGATCAGGGCTGTTTCCCTTTTGACGACGGAGCTTATCCCCCGCCGACTCACTGCCGTGATAAACCTAACAGGTATTCGGAGTTTGGCTGCTATTGGTACCCGGTATGGGCCCGCAAGCATCCAGTAGCTCTACCCCCTGTAAGCAATAACACGACGCTGCACCTAAATGCATTTCGGAGAGAACCAGCTATCACGGAATTTGATTGGCCTTTCACCCCTAACCCCAAGTCATCCCCCCAGTTTTCAACCTAGGTGGGTTCGGTCCTCCACACGGTCTTACCCGCGCTTCAACCTGCTCAGGGCTAGATCATCCCGCTTCGGGTCCAGGACATGCGACTCAAACGCCTTTTAAAACTCGCTTTCGCTACGGCTCCCCCACCCGGGTTAGCCTCGCCACATACCACTGACTCGCAGACTCATTTTTCGATAGGCACGCCGTCACCCCACAAAGAAGGCTCCGACGGATTGTAAGCGCACGGTTTCAGGAACTATTTCACTCCCCTCCCGGGGTGCTTTTCACCTTTCCCTCACGGTACTAGTACACTATCGGTCAGACAGGAATACTTAGGCTTACCCAACGGTCTGGGCAGATTCACGCGGGATTCCACGAGTCCCGCGCTACTTGGGAATAAACATAAAGAGACATCGCACGACAAGCTACGGGGCCATCACCCTCTACGGCTGGGAATTCAATCCCATTCACCTAGCACGACATTTTATCACTCTCCTCAACCCCGTCAGAGGCTGAACAGTCCATCCCACGACCCCGAATGCGCAACACCTGACGGCTATCACACGCACCCGGTTTAGCCTGATCCGCTTTCGCTCGCCACTACTCACGGAGTATCCTTTCCTGCAGGTACTGAGATGTTTCACTTCCCTGCGTACCCCCCACAAAAACTGTGGTGACCACTCATAACAGTGGCCGGGTCTCCCCATTCGGAAATCCTCGGATCAAAGCCCACTCGGCAGCTCCCCGAGGCATATCGCAGCCCGTCACGTCCTTCATCGGTCCTGTCTACCAAGGCATCCACCATACGCCCTTACCAGTGACAAACACTAAAGTAAGAACCCATCAGCAAAATTCTCTAGACAAAAAATCATCACACTAAACGATCACAAAACGATCAAGCGACTCCAACAAAAGGAGCCGGTTGAAATTGATAAAAGCAAAAAAATCGAAACAAAAAAAGTTTCGCATTTTACTCGCGTCCACTATCCAGTTCTCAAACCACCACAACACCACAAAACCCAAGCCAAACACTCAAAAGCATCAACCTGAAATCCTGTGAGTCAAGGACCGCAACCCCAAACAAAGGGGGGTGGCAATCCGGGAACCCAAAAGCATGCCCAACAAACTCATCTAAAAACGTTAACTATTGTTTTCCACACCAGTAACCACACTCAAACCGAGCGTGCACAAAAACTCCGTAGAAAGGAGGTGATCCAGCCGCACCTTCCGGTACGGCTACCTTGTTACGACTTAGTCCCAATCACGAGCCTCACCTTAGACGGCTCCATCCCAAAAGGGTTAGGCCACCGGCTTCGGGTGCTGCCCACTTTCATGACTTGACGGGCGGTGTGTACAAGGCCCGGGAACGCATTCACCGCGACGTTGCTGATTCGCGATTACTAGCGACTCCGCCTTCACGTAGTCGAGTTGCAGACTACGATCCGAACTGAGACCGGTTTTAAGGGATCCGCTCCATGTCACCATGTCGCATCCCGTTGTACCGGCCATTGTAGCATGCGTGAAGCCCTGGACGTAAGGGGCATGATGATCTGACGTCATCCCCACCTTCCTCCGAGTTAACCCCGGCGGTCCCCCGTGAGTTCCCGGCATAACCCGCTGGCAACACAGGGCGAGGGTTGCGCTCGTTGCGGGACTTAACCCAACATCTCACGACACGAGCTGACGACGACCATGCACCACCTGTGAACCTGCCCCGAAGGGAAACCACATCTCTGCAGTCGACAGGCACATGTCAAGCCCAGGTAAGGTTCTTCGCGTTGCATCGAATTAATCCGCATGCTCCGCCGCTTGTGCGGGCCCCCGTCAATTTCTTTGAGTTTTAGCCTTGCGGCCGTACTCCCCAGGCGGGACGCTTAACGCGTTAGCTCCGACACGGAACCCGTGGAATGGGCCCCACATCCAGCGTCCACCGTTTACGGCGTGGACTACCAGGGTATCTAATCCTGTTCGCTCCCCACGCTTTCGCTTCTCAGCGTCAGTAACAGCCCAGAGACCTGCCTTCGCCATTGGTGTTCTTCCCGATATCTACACATTCCACCGTTACACCGGGAATTCCAGTCTCCCCTACTGCACTCTAGCCCGCCCGTACCCGGCGCAGACCCACCGTTAAGCGATGGGCTTTCACACCAGACGCGACGAACCGCCTACAAGCTCTTTACGCCCAATAATTCCGGATAACGCTTGCGCCCTACGTATTACCGCGGCTGCTGGCACGTAGTTAGCCGGCGCTTATTCGAAAGGTACACTCACCCGAAAGCTTGCTCCCAATCAAAAGCGGTTTACAACCCGAAGGCCTTCATCCCGCACGCGGCGTCGCTGCGTCAGGGTTTCCCCCATTGCGCAATATTCCCCACTGCTGCCTCCCGTAGGAGTCTGGGCCGTATCTCAGTCCCAATGTGGCCGTCCGCCCTCTCAGGCCGGCTACCCGTCGAAGCCTAGGTGGGCCATTACCCCGCCTACAAGCTGATAGGACGCGACCCCATCCCATGCCACTAAACACTTTCCCAACAAGACATGCGTCAAGTTGGAGCATCCAGCATTACCACCCGTTTCCAAGAGCTATTCTGGAGCATGGGGCAGGTTGGTCACGCATTACTCACCCGTTCGCCACTCTCACCAGTCAGCAAGCTGACTAGATCCCGTTCGACTTGCATGTGTTAAGCACGCCGCCAGCGTTCATCCTGAGCCAGAATCGAACCCTCCACGAAAAACTTCAATGAAGAGCCAACAAAAGGCTCCAATATTAAAAAGAAAAAGACGAGACATTCTTTAAGGAAAGAACATCCCAACAAAAACCTCACCACCATTTAACCATCTCTCAGGCACCCTGCAATCTGCAAGGCAGGCAATGAACTGGCAATAATTAACTAATAAGTAGTACAGACACGCTCTTGAGTTCTCAAACCACCACCACACCAGCCGGCCCATCAACCTCAACCGAGGAGAACCAGCCGCGCTGAGCAGCAAGAGATAAACTTACACCAACCCACACTAAAACGCAAACCCACCAAAAACAAACACCCCAAAACCATTGAAAACAAGCCAAAACACCGGCGTGTCGAAAATCGCGAAAAAACACCAAAAAACCAACACAAGACCAGGAACAATAATCAAAACCAACAAAAAATAATCAAGAATAGCCCCAAAAACATCAAAACCGGGAGTGTCGCACCGCCATACTCCAAACAAAACAGCAAAAAACGCAATTAATACAGAATCAACGCGAAAAATACACAATAAAAGCAGAAAAAGATGAGATATACGATTAGATATACACAAAAATATATGAGCGCGATATATGGAATACATACGGAATAAAAAATACCTATATAAATAGATACTTATTAAATAAACTTTTATAAAGCATACAAAGCACATAAAAACACAAAAAGCGTAAAGCGCATAAAGAAAAAAGAAAAATAAGAAAATAAGAATAGGGTATTAACAGACATTAATAAAAGAAGGAGCAGAAGAATGAGCAACAAGCAATCGAGCAATAAAGCACACCACATTGTTGTGCTCACAGGCGCAGGAATCTCCACAAGCGCAGGCATTCCTGACTTTCGCGGTCCAGATGGAGTTTGGACTAAACACCCAGAGCAAATGAGCGTTTATGACATAGACGCATTTTTAAGCAGTAAAGAGGAACGCGTCTACTCTTGGCGCTGGCAAAAAGAGTCTCCCGTTTGGAACGCACAGCCAGGAACAGCACACAAAGCACTTGTAAAACTCGAGAAGGCAGGAATGCTCGACCTTATAGCCACACAAAACTTTGACGCACTTCACGAAAAAGCTGGCAATAACCCAGACATTATAGTGAACTTGCACGGAAGCATTGGAACCTCACACTGCATGAGTTGCCACGCGAGCTATAAAACTGCCGATATTATGGCAGATTTAGATGAGCACCCGGATCCGCATTGCAAGCGCACTCTGCCGTACCGCAGCAATATGCCTTGTAATGGTCTCATAAAAACAGACGTTGTTTATTTTGGAGAAGCGCTTCCAGAAGGTGCTATGGAACGCAGTGCGCAAGCAATAGTTAAAGCGGACGAGCTGTGGGTTATTGGTTCCACGCTGGAAGTATTCCCAGCTGCCAGCCTCGTGCCGTTAGCTGCGCGCGCTGGAGTGCCGATTACGATAATGAACCTGGGCTCTACGCAATACGACTATTTGGCAGAGCGTATTATTCGCGAAGATATTGCGAAAGTTCTGCCAAAGTTAGTAGACGAAACTATTGCAAAGTGATTATTGCAAATTAACGCTATTAAAACTATTGCAAAGTAACAGCTATACCTTCCCAAGGCGCAAGCGTACCGTTTTTAAGCGATGTAAGCGCGTGATTCACGTCGTAGGTCGTAACCATTACGTCACGCCCTACAAAAGCGTTAGAGGCGCAATTTTGCAATAATTGCGCGCTCTGCGTAGGGATAGGCACAGTTGAGTCAGTCATATTAACCATTACGAGCATGCGTTCTGTAGATTCCGCGGAATTTGCAGCAGATTCCGCAGCAGTCTCTGCAGAATCTTCCTGCTTTTCGCAACCAGATTTAAGCTCGCGCACGAAAGCATACACGCACTCGTCATCTGCATCAACCAAATCCCAAGAACCAGCAGAAACAATCGGTTCCAAATGACGAAGCGCAATCAAATACTTATAGAAAGCGTAAACGGAATCTGAATCTTCCATCTGCTCTGCTGCGTTAATATCCACATAATTAGGATTCACACTAATCCACGGCTCTGCGTTATTTACCGACTGAACATTAAAAGGCATGAATCCCGCGTATTTAGAAGCATTCCACTGCATTGGAGTTCGAGAATTGTCGCGGCCGCGCTTTGCGAGCGCATCCATCATCGACTCAGCAGACTGAATATGCGCTTCTTCTACGCGCTGCTTAAACATATTCAACGCTTCCAAATCGCGATACTGCTCGAGACGCGTAAAGTGCGCGTCAGTCATACCAATTTCCTCGCCTTGGTACACGTAAGGCGTGCCGCGGTGCATGTGAAGAAGCATGGCAATCGCCTTAGCAGAGCGCACGCGCATCTCCTCGCTAGCCTCACTACCCCAGCGAGAAAGCGCACGCGGCTGATCGTGATTATTAAAGAACAGGCTCGCCCAACCAGCATCCGCTACCGCTTGTTGCTGCTCTGCCATCACGCTCTTTAATGCCGTAAGCTTTAGCGGCACAGGATTCCACTTAGTACCGTTTTCGCAATCGATATCCACATGATTGAACAGGAATAACATGTCAAGTTCGCTGTGGGCAGGGTCAGTAATATAAGTATTACGGTGCGGAGAAATTCCCGGAGCCTCGCCGACAGTAAGATAACCTTCGCGACCGTCGAAAACTTCTGCACGCATCTCACGCAAGAATTCGTCTAAACGAGGACCGTCCGAGCAGAACGGGAATGGCGAAGAATAGCCGTCAGCACCAGCTGGCAAATCTTCAATTTGGCAGCCATCTTCACCCGGCAAACGACCTTCAGAATCAACATGCTTGGAAATTTGCGTAATCACATCCATGCGGAAGCCATCAATTCCGCGATCCATCCACCAATTCATCATCTTGTACACGGCAGCGCGAACCGCGGGATTTTCCCAATTCAAATCTGGCTGCTTTGGCGAATACTGGTGAAGGAAGTATTCTCCGCGCTTCGGATCGTAAGTCCACGCGGAACCGCCGAAATACGAACCCCACTTATTCGGCTCCGCACCCGGCTCACCAGGCACACAACCTTCACGCGCAGGCCTCCACCAATACCAATCAGCGTAATCACTAAAAGCATCTCTTGAAGCCTGGAACCAAGCGTGCTCGTCAGAAGTGTGATTTACTACTAAATCCATCACGACTTTAAGACCGCGCTCGTGAGCTCCAGCCAGCAGCTCGTCCATATCTTCCAAAGTTCCGAAAAGCGGATCAATATCTTGATAATCGGAAATATCGTAGCCGTTATCGTCTTGTGGGGACTTGTAAACAGGGCTGAGCCAGAGCACGTCAACGCCTAAATCAGCCAAATAATCAAGGCGCGAAGTAATTCCCTTCAAATCACCAATGCCGTCACCGTTCGTATCCTGGAAGCTTCGTGGATAAATCTGATACACAACTGCATTCGCCCACCAAGGGTTTGGAGTAGCGCCGTTTGTGCGCACGGATTCTGGCAAGTTTGCTCTGTCAAAAGTAGTCATTTAATCCCCATCAATTTACGTTAATAAGTATTTTTATTACAGTTTTATTCATTACAAATAATTTTATTTATTTAGTAGTATTTATTATTTTAGACTCTAAATTTTATCAGCATATTAGATGTTACGCGCGGATAATAAAAAGCGACCCGCAGTAAAAACCGCGAGCCGCGCCTCCTTCTCATTCATGTTACGAATTGTAGAATGCTCTCCAAATCATTGCTGATGGTGCAATTTAAAAGCAAGTTCCGCTAAGTGTACGCCGTGAGTTAAGAATTCGTGAGTGCGGCAAACGTAATCATTTTCGCGACCGAGCTTTGCTATGTAACCATTAATGTAATCGACTTCAGTCTTTCGTCCGCGACTCATATCTTGGTACATAGAAGGATAGTGCAGAGGATTTGCAACGCGACTTACGTAATCGATAGCCTCTAGCTCCTGCTGACGCGTATTAACCATACGAATTCCGGCACGATCGCACACGTCGTACGCTTCGTTAATAAGCTGTTGAGCCATATCCATAGCCCCAGGGTACGAAATAAACTGACCCATTTGAATCTGATACATTGTGCACAAAGTGTTAACTACGGAATTGAAAACTACCTTCGCCATGCACGTACCCTTGAAATCTTCCGTAATAGTAGGATTCAATCCGGCAGCTTTAAAGTCGTCTCGCATAGCAAGCTCAACGTCACTCACCTGCTCGTTCAACGCGCACATATTCATAGTTCCAACGCCAACTTTACCAATAAAATCAACGTCGCCTGGACCGTTCAAAACGGTTGCAATCATGGCAGTTCCGCCGTAAATATGATCATCCGGGAAGTACTGCTGCAACTTTTCAAAATGACCCCAGCCATTCATAGCAGCAAACACAACCTGATGCTCTTTAAACAGATGCTTACAACGCTCCAACATTTCCGCAAGCTGCATTTGCTTCATAAACACAATCCACACGTCTGGATCGCCGTCATAATCTTCAGGCGTATACATATTAATCGGCACCAAATGACGGTTTTCATGGTCACGGCTCACCATTACGCCGCCTTGCTCGCGAACTTTATTCACATTCTCATCCCAGGCATCAATGAAATCAACATGAATGCCAGCCGTTTCCTGCAACAAAACGCCATAGCGATATCCCATAGCTCCCGAACCGATCATTGCATATTTCATGCCACTCATAGTGACACCTCCTTTTAGGTAAAAATGTGCTTAGGCGAAATTCGTGCATACATGAAAATTCGTCGAAGCGACTGTAAATATAGTAAAAAGCAGTAAGGCTGATTGTAGTGACTAAAATCAGCCAACTGCTTTTTGGTTTTTATAGCATATTACACAGTTTTAGAAGAATGTCAAAATTCTGCGCATCGGCAAGGCGCGAACGTCAACTGAATATACTTACAATTTATGCATGCATCACCTACTTACAAGTGAAAAAATTGACGAATTTGAGCAACTGTACCGTAAGAAGCTTGTGCACCAAAACCAGTAGCAGCATATGCAGCTACATAAGAAGCGAGTGACGCTGCATCAACCAACCGCATATCCACAGACAAACACGCAAGCACAGTACCCATAAAAGCATCGCCACAACCCGTAGTATCAACGGCATTGACATGCTGAGCCATAATTCGATGCACCGAATTATCAGCATAATCCAAAACCATAGACCCACGTGAGCCAAGTGTTACTATTGCCTCATTAAAGCCAAACTCATGCATTGCATGAAGCGTATGCTTCCAATCAAATGAATCCCAATCACCGCTATCTGGTTCTGAAATATGCAATAGCTGTGCCATTTCATGCTCATTGACCAGTAAGATATCTGCAGATCGTATAAGATCTTGCGGTAATGTATCCAAAAAAGGCGAATTATTAAGCAAAACTTTTACGCCATGCTCATGCGCTAAGCGAGCGCACATCGTAACCGATTCTAATGGACTTTCCAAGCAAAGCCCTAATACTTTTGCATTAGTAATAGCAGCTTGCACAGATGGCGACTGAATATAATCAATATCAACTTGCGAGTTAGACCCAGGCGCATAAACAATAGTATTTTCGCCACTTTGCGCATCCACTGTAATCACTGTTGCGCCACTGTTGCAATTGGGTACATGACGTACATACGTCGTATCAACACCAGATTCTCGCAAAGCACCAGTAAGAAAATCAGCATTAGCATCATCACCTACAGCACCGAACATACATACGTGCGCACCAAGCTTTGCAGCAGATACTGCCTGATTACCTGACTTACCTCCAGGCAGTATTCGTATTTCGTTACCTTTAATGGTCTCACCAGGCATAGGAAGACGATTAGCAACAATAGTATAATCCGCATTCATAGAACCAACTATCGCTACAGTAGGCATCTTCATATTTCGTAACGCAGGCAATGTCTCATGTTGCAAAGCCACGTTAACAGGCTGAATGACTTTAATCTTTTCTAAACTCTCTAACGAGTCAAGCATATGATAACTACACATAATTCTCCCTAAATATTGCGCAAAACAAAGCTTAGAATGGAACGCCACAACGCAGCAACACGTTAGAATACGGAGTAGTCTCACCCGTTCGAATCACGAATTTAGCTTGCGAAACAAGAGCCTTAAACCCTCGTTCGCCATCATGCGGCACATAAGTCAATGGCACACCAAGCAAATCCTTGATCCATGTTTCTGGAACATCATCACAAGCTTCTTCCGCCATAATACCAGACTCAAGAACAAGATCATCCTTTATTGACGCAAGCACATCAGGAAATCGCGGTATTCCAAAAACCAAAGCTAAATCAATAACTTCTACGCCCGCTGGGACAGGCAAGCCACAGTCAGAAACAACAAATTGATCCTTATGCCTCAATTTTGCAATAGCAGCTGCTAATTGTGCGTTCAAAATACCATGAGTTAACATAATTCACCCCATATCGTGGCTCATGAAAGTGACATCAACAATGATCATCACCTTCATAACAAGTGCGCCACCACGAACATATATGATAAAAAATCTTATTAAGAAAACAATGGCGTTGAGAACACTAAAGCATACGGTATTAATAAATTTTACTGTTGCGATTATTTTCACGAAAGCATCATGAATGCTCTCAACACCATATAAATTTTGCATTAGCTATATTAATCCATAAAACTACTCAACATAAACTTTAATGTTTATATACAGAATTACATAGTTTTATGCAAAATATGTATTACTCAAAATCACCCACATTCTTTACTGTCACTGTTTTCACAGTAATTGGTTCAGTCTTTGGAACACTTTGCCCTTTAATAGCTTTTACAGCAGCAGCAACGGCAGAACGACCAAGTTCCTTTGGCTGCTGAGCAATTGTTCCAGCCATTGCGCCGGCCTTAATAGCTTTCATACCGTCAGCAGTGCCATCGAAACCGACTACTTTAATTTCTTTACCAGCTTTAGCTCCTAATGCTTGAATGGCACCTAATGCCATCTCGTCATTTTCGGCGTAAATGCCGGTTGCATTCGGGTGCGATTGCAACAAATTAGTAGCCACATTTAATGCTTCAGCACGGTCAAAGTTAGCAGTTTGTTCTGCTACAACTTTAATATTTGAATATTTCTTAATACGATCTTTGAATCCTTTGCCACGGTCGCGAGTAGAAGCCGCTCCAGGAATACCTTGCAAAATCAAAACTTCACCCTTTTCGCCCATACTATTAGCTAGCGTGTCAGCAGCCTGAGCACCACCAGCAACGTTATCGGAAGCAATATGCGAAGTAACTTTTTCACCAGTTACAGAACGGTCAACAGAAATCACAGGCAAGTTCGCGCTTAGCAACGGGGCAACTGCAGGACCAGCAGCATCAGAATCTACAGGGTTAATAATAACAACTTTTGCACCTTGTGATTGAGCATTCTGCGCTTGATCCTGCTGCTTTGCAGAATCATTCTGAGCGTCGGAAACTTGCAAATCAACACCAAGTTTCTTTGCTTCAGCTTGGGCACCATCACGCAAATCCACAAAGAACGGATTGTTCAAAGTAGAAACTAGCAATGCGACTTTATCGCCACCATTAGTACTACCACATGCACTCATGCTGACAATAAGTGCAGATGCTGCTGCAACCGCGCAAGCAATCTTTACGCCTCGACGCATAATTGGATAATTCATCATATCTCCTTTGATTATTGCCCTGTGCTACCGCAAGTTTTAGTTCGATAAATCCACAATGTTGCAGTGACATAAGGCTGATGTTTCACCATCTCTTTACCTTATTGTTACGTAGTTTTGAGTTATAAAGTTCAGTTATAATATTCCAAATCGTCTCAATTCTTGCTGAAAATATTGATTACTCGCCACTTACGAATCAACATTTGCAAGATTCACCTCCTTCCTACGAGAAGATCAAGTTTATAAAAAGTATTAATTTGCTGTCAGTGCGTATCTTCCTTGCGGCGCAAAGTGTCAAGGCTCACAGCAAAGGCAATAACCAAACCAATAACTACTTGCTGCCAGAAGGAGGAAACATTCAAAATATTCAAGCCATTACGAATTACAGCCAGCAAAATTGCTCCTACGAAAGTGCCAGAAATCTTACCTTTACCGCCCGAAAGCGAAGCACCACCGATAACAACAGAAGCAATAGCATCCATTTCATAGCCAGCGGCAGCCTGAGGCTGAGCGGAATGTAAACGACCGGCAATAACTAAACCAGCGATGGCAGCGAAAATACCGGAAAAAACAAACACCATAATTTGCGTTTTATGAATATTGATACCAGAAAGGCGAGAAGCCTCCATATTTCCACCAACAGCATACATAGAACGACCAGTAGTGGTGAAGTTCAGTATTACTGCAGCAATAACACCCATGATAATCATCATTACAATTGGCATTGGAATACCTAATATCTTGGCACCAAAGAAATTCACCATGCCAGAAGTGGAAATAGGACGACCGTCTGAAACAACAAGGGTAAGTCCACGCGCAACAGACATCATTGCCAATGTAGCAATAAACGACGGTAACTTAAGAAAAGCGTTTGCAACACCTGAAATAAGACCAAAAAGAGCACCGGTTACTATGCCTACAACAACAGTTAACACTGGTGGCAAACCCATAGAAACGCCTGTATACGCAACCAACATACTAGAAATTGCAGCCACCGCACCTACTGACAAATCAATACCAGCGGACACGATAACAAAGGTTTGACCGAATGCCAAAATAGCAACTGTCGCAGCTTGAATACCCACATTGAGAATATTCACACTTGTCAAAAATGCTGGCGTGGCACACGAAAGCGCAGCACACAAGATAATCAAGCCGATAAGAGCGCCATTGCGTGATGCAAACTTTTTCGCTGCAGGCAAAAATCCTTTATCAACTGCACCGTATCCCAAATGCTCAGATTTTGCACTACTCGTAGCAGCCATAATTTATACTCCTTTAACAAATTTTGCTATAACTCACTGCACTGCTGTGTGCAATAAATTGTTGTATGCAAGTTTTACGTTTGATTGGTAACTTTAATTTTTAAGATTTCAATATGGCTCATGTATCAGTTTCATATTGAAAGCAGTAAGGTTTTACTCATTCCTGTATGCTCAAATACCAGATGTATTAAGGTGAGTCACTGCAAGTTCCATCACACTTTCCTGCGTAGCCTCGCTTGCAGCTAATTCACCGCTGATTCTGCCGTTCGACATCACCAATACGCGATCTGACATGCCAAGCACTTCAGGCAAATCTGAGGATGCCATCAGCACAGCACCTCCATTTTCTACGATACTGTTAATCAACTCGTAAATTTCTACACGAGCACCAACATCAACACCACGAGTAGGCTCATCCAGCAATAGCACTTTCACGTTCGCCATAGACCATTTGCCGAACACGATTTTTTGTTGATTACCGCCAGATAGCGAACCAGCGAGTTGATCAATGTTTGCCATACGAATACGCAATTTTTTTGCAGTTTCTTCCTCGCGAGTACGCTGCCCTTTCAAATCCGCAAATCCTGCATGTGCTGTAGGAACTAATGTAGAAATTCCCAAATTTTCTGCAACAGATGCTTCAAGAATCAACCCTTGTACTCGACGATCTTCTGGGACTAAACCAAGACCAGCTGCGATGCTTCCTGCAATATTCGCTTTTGCAATAGATTTACCATCAACAGTTATTGAACCTGAATCATAACTATCTGCACCAAATATTGCACGAAGAACTTCGGTACGACCAGCACCTACCAAACCTGCAAGACCCACAACTTCGCCAGCATGAACGCTGAAGGATACATTTTCTAACGTACCTTTTCGCGTTAAGCCTTCTACTTTTAGCAGCTCTTTGCCTTGACTACGTTTGCCATGAGGGAATTGATTTGTAATATCACGACCTACCATGAGTTTTACAAGTTCCTTCTCAGGAACTTGCGCATCAACAGTATCGACGTATTTGCCATCGCGAAGTACGGTTACAACATCACCAATACGCGCAATTTCATCTAAATGATGAGAAATAAACACCATTCCAACATTTTTGGATTTTAAATCTTCCATAATGTTAAATAACTGTTCACATTCTGGTTTTGTTAGAGCAGCTGTTGGTTCATCAAGAATAAGGATAGATGCATGCTGCATAAGTGCTTTGGCTATTTCTACCATCTGTTGACGAGCTACACCAAGTTGTCCCATTGGCTTATTGACATCTTCATCTAAACCGATAACTTGCAATGCAGATTCCGCACGAGCACGCATCGTCGCGCGACTAACAAAACCAGCTTTCGTAGGAAGCATACCAAGGAACAAATTTTCCATAATAGAAAGTTCTGGCACCAAATTTAACTCTTGGTGAATCACAGCAATGCCCAATTTGCGAGCAGTATCCACATTAGGAATTCGCGCTGTTTCACCATTGATCTCAATATGACCTTTATCTGGCTGATAAATGCCGCTCATCATCTTAATAACTGTTGACTTGCCCGCACCATTTTCACCAAGGAGAACATGCACTTCACCTGGTTTTACTGTTACAGACACATTGTCAACTACCGTAGAATTACCGAATATTTTCGATACTCCTACTAGCGATAGTTCCGTCATGTCTTACCTCTTTCTTCGCTACAGCACCACTGCTGCCACGAAAATGCAATAAATTACGCTACATTACGCTTGTACTTTGGATGAGAATTATGCCGCAATGTGCATGCAAAAACGTAACAACAACGGTACGCTCAGGTGATTGCTGCACACGCTTACAAAGTCACGGTACAAAAATCAATAACAATAGTGTCAAGCTATAGAATAACAGCCTTACAGCTACGCATTTCCTAACGATTCACGCGGAATATACATAGTTTCTACTCGCTGCGATTGAACATCAACATTATGTTCTAACATATCCAAAAAAAGTGCAGCACTAGTACGACCAATGCGCTGAACTTGTTGCGAAATAGTAGAAATACGCGGCGTTGCTAAGCGGAATATTTCAACATCATCAAACGAGATAAGTGAAATATCACTGCCTATCACTAATCCTTCACGAGCCATTACATCCATCACTCGCAGCGCATCTGGCGAATAACCGACAATAAGTGCTTTTACACCAACGCTAATCATGCGATGCAACACGCTAGCGCATGAGGATTGTTCAAATCCCGTAGATTCTACAAATACATGTTCTTCGCCAAATATCTCCGAAGCCACTGTACGAAATACTTGTTCACGTTCTTGCAGTGACGGTGAAGCGATAATTGGACCCGACACGTAGCCAACTGAGCAAAAACCATGTTGTTTAACATCCAATAATGCTTCACGAATACCTTGCTCTGGATCCGAATCCACAACTGGCACATGCGTCAAATCGCCAGTCCGAGACTCCACATGTCGATCCATAAACATAAGTGGAAGATGCTGCTCCATCAACATTCTCATAGCATCAGTTTCCTCACCTTGAGGCACAATAATCGCACCATCAATGCGTTGAGAAAGAATACTTGTAATGAATGAATCTTGACGAGCTGCACTCTCAGAAGATGTTCCAATAAACGCACAATAGCCGGCATCAAACAACGAGTCTTGCACAGTATACGCAAGCTCAGCAAAATACGCATTGCGTATATCTGGCACAAGTAGCCCCACTGTCTTAGTACGAGATGACCGCATCGCCTGAGCGCGAGAATCTGGTATATAACCTAGTTCCGCAACTGCACGCTCAACTTTCGCCTTAGTGTTTGCCGATATACGACCCGTATTATTCAATGCGCGAGAAACAGTTGATACTGATATACCAGCACGTTGCGCAACATCGCGAATCGTAATGTACGACATGACACCTCCAGCTCATCTCTTATGCTCAACCAGTGTTAACAATTTTGCACTGTTATCGATATGTTTTGATTTTAGCTTGTACTCCATGTTTTATACTACGTTTTTCCATATACTCCTCTCGTTGGAGAAAAACAGCACTATGCAACCATGCATAAGAGCCTCTGTGCAATCTTATTCTCAATGAGCAGCTTCATCAGCGCTGAATAGAATCCGCAATTGAGATAACGTTCCCACAATTGTCGGTTTCTTCAACTTACCTCATGCGGTAACGTTACCGCAACTATAACATTTTGCTAGAATGAACACAAGGGGAACACGCTAAAAATTACTTTTCATGCACTGCGTTATCTTGAATTAAACGCAACATTAAAAAATAATGCAACACTTATCTAACGTTGATGCGCAAAAAAGTTTCGCAAGGGTTGAGCACACTCAGATTCGCATACTGAACCAATGACTTCCGGACGTGAGCCAACATGAGGATCTCGCAAAATATCCCATACAGAACCACACGCACCAAGTTTGGCATCCCACGCCCCGAAAATCACGCGTTTAAGGCGCGTTTGCAGCACAGCTCCAGCACACATAGGGCAAGGTTCAAGAGTTACTACCAGAGTACAGTCAGATAGATTCCAAGATTTACGCGAGGTAGCAGCATCTTTCATAGCGAGCACTTCAGCATGAGCCAAAGGATCAGCGCTCTGCTCTCGCATATTTGCGCCTTTGCCAATAATATTACCGCTACCATCAAGCACAACTGCTCCAACTGGGACTTCGCCTGCAGAAGCAGACTCTCGAGCCAAATTCAAGGCTTGATTCATTGCAAATACTATCTCATCGCGCATATTCATGAAATCACTTTACAAATTAATTTACAGATTAAGAAAAAACAAAATCGAATAAATTTACATAAATCTAAGTAAATTTACATAAGCCCAGAAGAAATATCGTGAGTTACGAACCACTTGCGAATATCGCCAATTTCGTTCATATCAACAGCGTGATCCAACCCGCGATAACGACGTTCTTCAAGCCAAGTGTGCTCCTCAAGCCACGCTGCAGCAGCCGAGAATTCGTAAGGAGGAATCACGCCATCCTCTAATCCGTAGCCGAAAAATACAGGAGTATTACGCTCAGCTAAATCGTTATCTTGTAATGCGATTTCTTCCGAGGAAGCAGGAACACTAGGCGCTATGAACCCGGAAAGCGAAACGGCCGCACGGTAGCGCGAAGGATTCAAACGCAAAACGTGCACCGCGAGCGCAGCGCCTTGCGAAAAACCAAATGGCACAATGTCGCGATTCGCTGGAATATTTTCATGCACCCATTCGTCAATTGCTACAGCAGCAGCATACATATCGTAATCTAAATCTTCTCGCTGCGGCACAGCATCGTGGAACCAACTGTAAGCGCCTTCTGCCAGCTTAAGTGGAGCACGTAAAGCGATTGCATCATTATATGGTGCAACTACTCGCAACAAATCCAATAAATCTTCCTCGTTAGAACCCCAACCGTGAAGGAGCAAAAGCAGCGGATGCGTTGGATGAGCTGAAGCATTCCCTTGCGAATACTGTGCATTCATAACTTTTAAAGGCTCACCAAAACGACCCGGCACAACGTGAGATTCGCGACCAATATGTGGATCGTAAGAATTGTCACCTACATTATTGATATTTAGTTCATCGTTAGTGTTCATTACATCACCGTCGCTTGTAATAAATAAAAGTTTGTACAATACTCGCACTTTTTTGCATTGCAGTTGCAATATAGTTGCCTTATATTTGCACAAAAGGCCAGAATAGTAAGAGGCAAAGCCCTTGCAATTCCAGCCTTTTTAACTAGTGCGAACGGCGGGACTTGAACCCGCACGAGCATACGCTCACTGCCACCTGAAGACAGCGCGTCTACCATTCCGCCACGTTCGCATACAAAGTGCAAGGCTATCATATTTAACATAAATTCGCAATATTTAACCTAGCATTTTGCGCTCAAAACTACTCTCAGCCTTTAGAACCGTTTTCGTAATAGTGTGCAAGAGTCTCATCGCGGAACTCTTCAAAATATCCGCCGTCAATAGAAGCTCGAATATCGTCGAGCAGCTTCACAAAGAAACGCTCATTATGAATGGTTGCAAGCGTAAATCCATTCATTTCACTAGCGCGCAACAAATGATCCACATACATTCTGGAATAATGCGTGCAAGTGTAGCAATCGCAGCCTTCTTCAAGCGGACGCTGATCATGCTTAAACTCTGCACGTTTTACGTTGTAGCGACCATGACGAGTAAAAATTGCTCCGTTTCTTCCGCAGCGAGCTGGAGCCACGCAGTCGAAAGTATCTCCGCCGTTTTCAACGCAAGCAAAAATATCATCCACGGCTGCAATACCAAGCACGTGGCGTGGGCGATTTTCCGGCATAGCATCGCAAATCCAAGCGCAAGTATCACCAATAATTCGCTTCTCAATAGCGCCACCAATGCCTACGCCATCAAAATCTAAAGAAGCAATCTGCTCGGCCGCATGCCTACGCAAATCCTCATAATTAGCACCCTGCACAACGCCATACAATGCTTGATACGGCTTGCCTACACGCTCCTCGGTTAAACGCTGATGCTCTGCAACACAACGCTTTGCCCAGCGGAAAGTGCGCTCTACAGATTCCTCTTGATATCGGCGAGTATTCATCAAAGTAGTAAGCTCGTCGAAAGAAAACATAATATCCGCGCCCAGCTTATGCTGGATTCCCATAGAAATTTCAGCACTAAAACGGTGCTTAGCTCCGTTAAGAGGAGACTTAAAAGTTACGCCATCCTCGTCAACAAAAGCCATACGCTCCTTACCGGCTGCAATAACATCATCCGACTTCATGCCAGTAACGTCCATTGCAAGGGTCTTCTTAAAACCAGCACCCAAAGAAAGAACCTGAAAACCGCCAGAATCCGTAAAGGTTGGCTTATCCCAGTTCATAAACTTTCCCAATCCGCCAGCTTCGTCAAGAACATCCGCGCCAGGACGTTCGTACAAATGAAAAGCGTTTGAAAGCATGCACTGAGCGCCCAAATCCTTAATGCTTTCTGGCAACACTGCCTTCATTGCAGCTTGCGTTGCAACAGGTACAAATGCTGGGGTCTGAATATCTCCGTGAGGCGTGTGAATTACGCCGGTGCGCCCATAGCGAGCACCGTCACGACCTTTACCTTCAGCAGTATTGGAAAGTCGCGTTTTAGTTGTAAACGAAAATTCTTTGCGGTCACCAGGCTTCCCAGGCTCAGCTCCGCGTGGATGTTCAAGAAGACTTGTCATAGCATTTACTTTATTAGAAGGCATGACGAGTATAAATAAAAAACACACACAATTTATATTTTTCTGTGACAATATCCAAATTAATTTGCAAAATTTATGAAATTTACAAGGCAAATTATTTAAAAAATTATAAAAAAACATACTATCTCTTACATAGATAATGGCATGGTTTATTATGGTGTGTTAAGAGTCTTTTGTAAGGAGGATGAATGGCTGACGATATGTATGGTGCAAATCAGCAGGAATCCAATGAAACTGCAAATAATGGATATTACGAGCAGCAGGAACAACCGACGCAACCAGCACAACCAACGCAAACAACGCAACCAGCACAAACATATAGCCCAGCTCCTGAATTCGGAGCTTACGGCCCAACAAATAACGAAAATGAAGTTGGTACAAACACTACACAGTATCCAGCTAACAATTACGCCGTAAACCAAAATAACGATGCGGATAATACAAATATCAACAATGCTCCTACGCAATACATTGGATCACAAAATTACTACGGAAATAATAATTTTAACGGCTTCGGAAATCCGTATAATTACGGCACAGACAATAATTCTTACCCAAATAATGAAGTTGGCAATCAAACACCAGCGCAACAGAATTTTAACAATAATGCAAGTAACGAAGAAAATGAAAATATAGCAAAAACAAGCATTATTAGCACAAATGCAGCAAATACAAACGACACAAACAAAAAAGGTAACAAAAGAAAAACAAAAAGCTCTTCGTCAACTGCTTTTGTTGCCATTTTATCCTCCGCAATTTCTGCAATAGTTTGCGTAGTTGTAGTTCTATTTGTAATCTCGCAAGGTCTTATTTCAATTCCACAAAGCGGCTCTTTCGCAAACATCGGCTCTCATTCTTCTGGCCCTGGGACCGCAGTAGTTAAAGGCGGACAATCTCCGGATTGGCAAGGAGTTGCAAAAAATGTTTCCGGAGCCGTTGTTTCTATACAAACTCGTTTAGAGAAAGGCATGGGGAAGGGTTCTGGAGCAATTATTGATTCAAAAGGTTATGTTGTAACAAACAATCACGTAATTGCTAATGCAAAAGAAATTCAAGTAACCCTTTCTAATGGTCAAATTTATTCAGCTACATTAGTCGGAGCAGATAAAACTACTGATTTGGCAGTACTTAAATTAGACAATTCACCAAATAATTTAAAGACAGTCCAATTTGCAGATTCTAATCTGCTTTCCGTTGGCGAACCGGTTATGGCAATCGGAAATCCGCTTGGATATGACGATACAGCTACCACAGGCATTGTTTCGGCTTTAAATCGTCCAGTATCAGTTATGGACGACCAAAGCCGCTCTGAAATTGTAACTAATGCAGTACAAATTGATGCAGCTATTAATCCAGGAAATTCAGGCGGCCCAACTTTTAACGCTGCCGGAAAGGTCATAGGTATTAATTCTTCTATTGCAGCGACATCAGCTCAAGGGGAGACTACAGGATCTATCGGCATCGGCTTTGCAATTCCAGCAAATCTGGTGAAACGAGTAGTTACAGAAATTATTAAGAATGGTTCTGTAAAGCACGTAGCACTAGGGATCATGATTAAAAGCACAGCAGTTGAGTCCGAAGGAATTACTCGCGGAGGAGCTCAAATTGTTTCTGTCAATCAAGGAAGCCCTGCTGAAAAAGCCGGACTCAAAGCCAATGACACTATTGTTGCCTTTGACGATAAGCCTGTATCCAATAATTACGCACTCCTCGGGTATGTGAGAGCAACAGCGTTCAATCAAAAAGCTACGCTCACAATAGTTCGTAACGGCAACACACTTAAGTTGCAAGTTACATTCAACCAAGAAGAAACTGCTGTTAATGGCACAAATAAGCAAGAAAAGAAATTAAAGAAAAACCAAAAGAAGCCTGGTAAAAAACGCGGAAGTAACTCGTACGATGGTGACGATGACGATTTACAACAACGTGGAGATGACGATGGTGACGATGGTGGAATATTTGATCCATTCGGTTTCTGGTAAATAAAACCGCATGTTCTACTATTAAAAAGTAAGACACTGTAATAAAAATGCCCCTAAATAAGTTAGTTAACTTACGCAGGGGCATTTTCATAATGTAATTAAATATATTTAAATATAATTATATAAATGCGCTAATTATTTTTTGCGCTCATATACAATAATTCTTCCTTCTGAGACTCCTGCTTTCCAAGATGATTTTGTTTTAGCAATAGTATGCTCAGTATAATGGTCGATATTGTAGTTTAAATACACAAAATAATACCAAGGCTTATCTGATTCTGTGACAAAGAATTTAGGTTCTTTCTTTGCTTTGCAAGCACCCATTTCATTTGATGCCTGTTCTTGAGATGGCTGCTCATTTGTAATAAACGAGCTATTCTTATAACTGCAATCAATAAGATTCTTCGAGAAATAAGGATTTGCTGTAATAAGCTGCCACGAATATTGATGAATATCTTCAAATTCAGGAACAATAACATTACCTTGTTTATCCGTTTTTTCATCTTGATGTAGCCAAGACGTTACGAATCGCATGTTTTCAGCATGATTTTGCTTAATAAATTGCGCAAGTGCGCGCGAACCTGAATAGTCGAATCGAATATCGTTAACGCAAGAATACCCGTTCCAAATCAAGCTTGGGGATAATAAAACAACAATAATAATGCCAGCAATAACTTTGCTTCCGGCAGATTTACTTGCAGATTTACTATTGCTATTTTCAGCTTTATTTGCAGCTTTGAACAACCTAAAAATAATCGCCGGAATATCTTTAGATTCCAGTGGCTTACGCGCAATACACATCCAAAGTTGAGATACGAAGAATGCAAAAACGATTCCTGCGTGATGCAAAGTGAAATATTGCGTGGCAATTGCCGCAAAAGTCAAGTAAGGAAGTATCAAAGAAACAAGCATGCCTCTTCGATAAGCGATTCTTACAGCGAAAGACCATATTAAAATCGAAATAATAACGCAAATAATCGCGGAAGGTACGCTTAGCATAAGTCTACGTAAAGAAACATCGCCGGCAAATTGAGTGAACATACTTTCTGATGGCATAACGAAAATAAATGACAAGAATTGCGTAAGAGGAGAATTTCCGTCGAATGTTTCACGCGATGCGAAAGCGTTAGCAGCAGGCCAAATGCAAATAATGCTTGCAATTCCAACTAAAGCAAGGATTATCCAGCTTACTAATCTGTTAGTGTTAGAGACTATTTCAGCGAAAGCTTTTTTAATTCCTGCAGATTTTACAACTCTCCAAATCCACGCAAAAGCAAAACCTGCTGCTAAAGCAATGCCATACGCGCTGATTGCACATAAAAGTACAAGACTTAAAGCGAGTTTCCAAGTATCAGAAGACTTAGAATCAGATTGTTTCCAATAATGCGCAACCATGAACAAAACCGCGCAAAGAAGAGCATACGGGCGTGAAGTAACGCCATATTGGAAGCACAAAAAATACGTAAACGGAAGCAAAAACACAGCCAATTTACTAAAAGGCGCGCGGAAAATAAGCCAGCCACCCAAAAGCGCAGTGCATAGAAGTTGCACGCCTTTAAGACCAATTTCGTACGGAACTCCTGTTTTTGCAGGTATGGAAAGAAGCAAAGTCCAAAGCGGCGGATGGCCTTCATAATGTGGGCGAAGAGTTAACAAATCAGCAAACGAAGAATCGCGTGCAATAAGCCAACTTTGAGCTTCATCAAACCAAGGCTCGTGGAAGCACATAACTGCTACGACGACAGATAGGTATGCAATAAAAATAAGTGAACGAGCATTCTTTACGAACCATAATTTATTTGTTGTTTTTAAAGTTTTTGTCACATTTAAAGTTTTTTTTGTTTTTGACGTACTTGTGTTCGTATTTGTACCTGTATTTGTAACAGTATTTTCGTTCATAAGTGTTTTATTTTCTTCTATAGTATTTTCGCTAATATGCATATTTCTATTTAATTATTTCTTTCAAAATTGCGTAAGTACTAAACTTCAGCAAATCCAAAGCCCCAACCAAATAAAATCACGCTAACACCGTAACAATACAGTGCAAGCGTGATTTTAAAGTTTGAAAATTTCAGTTTTGATTCAATGCAGCCAAACGACGAGCGTTAGCAACAGCGTATAAACTGATGCCTGCTGCAACAGAAGCGTTAAGAGATTCAACCGCGCTAGAAATTGGGATTCCAGCAATAGCATCGCACGCTTCTCTCGTAAGGCGACTCATGCCCTTACCTTCAGAGCCGAGCACAACAACTAACGGATCAGTTTCAAAGCCAGTTTCTCCAACAAGCTTATCGCCGCCGCCATCAAGACCAATTGCATACCATCCGCGCTCTCGCAAACCTTGAATTGCCTTATTTAAATTAACAACTCTAGCAACTGGCAAATGAGCTGCAGCACCAGCAGAAACCTTCCAAGCAGCAGCAGTTACGGAAGCACTTCTGCGCTCAGGCAAAATCACACCATTAGCACCGAAAGCTGCTGCAGAACGAATAACAGCACCCAAATTTTGAGGATCCGTAACGCCATCCAAAGCAATAAACAATGGTCGAGCATTAATGCGAGCAGAATCTGAATCAGCAGCTTCCATTGCGCGCGCCTTCTTTTCCGCTCGTTCAACCAATTCTTGCAAAGAGTGATACTGGTAAGGCTGAACTTTCAAAATAATGCCCTGATGATTCGTACTATGCGCAATACGATCCATTTCAAGGCGATCCGCTTCAAGCAAACGCAAACCCTGCATGCCTGCTAACTTCACGATTTCGCGCGTGCGATCGTCATGCTCAATGCGATTAGCCACATACAATTGAGTGCTTGGAACTCCAACTCTTAACGCCTCTAAAGCAGCATTGCGACCAATTACTAACTCATCTGAATCACTACCAAGCTTATCCACTCTGCGGCGCGCAGCCAAACGCGGATCTGCAAATGTGCGCTTAATAGCAGCTTTCTTAGCAAAATAAGCTTTGTGATACACGCGATCTTCAGCCTTCGGAGTAGGACCTTTTCCGCGCAAAGCATTGCGATGTTTTCCACCCGACCCCTTGGTCGGCCCTTTTTTCGTAGTCATACTCCTATTCTCACATGCCCCCAAGGCATTGTTTAATAGCTTTCTGAAGCTGGCAAAGTCTGCTGATTCTAAGCTCGGCGCGTTGTATGGCATAATAGAACGGTACTTAATTGTTGCAAACTATTGCAATATTCCACAACCGCGCAATAGTTACAATACGAAGCGCTAAAAATAGCGTTAGCATTGCGATTATTGACTACTCCGCGGCACTCCCAAGGGGGAAGATATGGTTGATCACGCTCTTGATCAATCCAATAAAACAGCTGACTCTTCAGCTAATAGCAAAGATCCATCATTGTGCGATGTTCAGCAAGTAGCTAAATCACTTAACGTAGATATTACATGCGGTTTAAGCTCTGAGGAAGCTGCAAAAAGACTTAATCAATTCGGTCCAAATGCACTTGCTGCTGCTCCTAAAATTCCAGCATGGAAACGGTTCCTTGATCAATTTAAAGATCCGCTCGTTTACTTGCTTATTGCAGCAACTATTATTTCTGCAATTGCGTGGTTTGTTGAGCGCGCACAACATAAAGGAAACAGCGGTGGAGAGATTCTGCCGTTTGATTCAATCGTAATTATCATTATTTTGATTGCAAACGCAGTGCTTGGCTACATTCAAGAGTCGCGAGCAGAAGAAGCAGTCGAAGCTTTAGCTAGAATGAGTGCTCCGCAAACTTCAGTTTTGCGCGATGGTAGCGTGGTGCGCATTAATACTGCAGAAGTTGTGCCAGGCGATATCTTAGTGCTTGGCGAAGGAGATGCCGTGTCTGCAGACGGTCGACTTATAGCAGCGGCTTCATTACGCGTAGCTGAGGCAAGTCTTACAGGCGAATCTGTTGCAGTAAGCAAACGTCCGAATACGCTTTCGTCTGCAAAAGCTTTAGGCGATCGCACAAATATGGTTTTCAACGGAACTGCTGTTACGCAAGGAACCGGTCGCGCTGTAGTCACCTCTACAGGTATGCGCACACAAGTTGGCAAAATCGCGGATATGCTTTCAAAATCAGATGACGAAGCAACACCTCTCGAGAAAGAAATGGTACACGTTTCTAAAGTTCTTGGAATTGCGGTGTGCATTATTGCAGCTGTTGTTCTTGCTTCCATGTGGCTGATTGAAGGCTTCCACAGTATTCAAGATATTATTGATTCTCTGCTGCTTTCTGTTTCCCTAGCTGTTGCTGCTGTTCCAGAAGGTTTAGCTGCGATTTTGACAGTAGTTCTTGCGCTTGGCGTGCAACGAATGGTGAAGCATCATGCTGTTGTAAAAAAGCTTTCATCCGTGGAAACACTTGGTTCTGCTTCTGTTATTTGCTCCGATAAAACAGGCACCTTAACTCGAAACGAGATGACTGTTGAACGCGTAGTAACACCTAGCGGCGAAGTTCAGCTTACAGGAAGCGGTTACAAGCCTGAAGGACGCATGATATTAATTGGTTCTGCGGATGCAGATTTAGCAGTACCACAAAATCTTGCTACAGAAGTATTAGGCGCGTTAGGCTCCGGATGTTTGGCTAACGACGGCGATTTGCATTATGACGAAACTACTAAAAGTTGGCAGCCCGTGGGAGACCCTACAGAAGTTTCGCTAATAGTAGCAGCTCGTAAAACAAAAGCGGACAAACGTTACGCTCATTTGACTCGAGTTGCGGAAGTACCTTTTACTTCTGAACGCAAACGTATGTCTGTTGTTGTTAAAGATGGTTCGGATTCTGGAAATCTGATTGTTTGCGCTAAGGGCGCTCCGGACGTGCTGCTTTCTTATTGCACGCGTATTGCAGTAGCTGGTGCCGTGCGTCCGCTTACTGACGGCGATCGCGAAGATATTTTAGCAACTGTTGAACGTCTTTCTGGAGAAGCCTACCGCACGCTTGGAATGGCTTATAGGCCGCTTGGAGTCGATAGTCTTTCAAAAGTTGATGGCATGGTTTCTAACGCTGCAGGTCAAATCGCGGACGTTGCGGAACAAAGTGACGTACTAGAATCTGATTTGATTTGGAATGGTATGGTTGGAATTATTGATCCTCCGCGAATTGAAGTTCGAGATAGTGTAGCTCAAGCTCATCGCGCTGGAATCCGTACTGTTATGATTACAGGCGACCATCCTCTTACGGCTACGCGTATTGCTCGAGATCTTGGAATTATTGGAAAAGATGAGCATGCACTTACAGGCGACGAACTTGACGAATTGCTTTCACGCAACGACGATAATATTGCTTTTGATGAAGCTATCAGTAAAACTAGCGTGTACGCGCGAGTAGCCCCTGAGCACAAGTTAGCTATCGTTTCTTCGCTTCAACGTCAAGGAAACATTGTTGCTATGACTGGTGACGGCGTAAACGATGCTCCAGCCGTAAAGTCTGCCGATATTGGCGTTGCTATGGGCATTACTGGTACAGAAGTAACTAAAGAGTCTGCCAAGATGATTTTGGCTGACGATAACTTCTCTACAATTGTTGCAGCAGTGCGCGAAGGTCGCGGAATTTTCGACAATATTCGTAAATTCTTGCGATACTTGCTCAGTTCTAACGTTGGCGAAGTTTGTACTGTTTTCGGCGGCGTTGTTTTCGCTGGCGCACTGGGAATTACACAGCCAAACTCTGTTGGTGTAACTTTGCCTTTGCTTGCAACTCAGCTTTTGTGGATTAACTTGCTTACGGATGCAGCTCCTGCACTCGCGATGGGCGTTGATCCGCAAACTGACGACGTAATGGATCGAAAGCCCCGAAAGCTTACCGATAGCGTTATTGACCGACGAATGTGGGGAGATATTGTATTTATCGGCATAATCATGGCTGCTATTACGTTAATCGGTATGGATATGCATTTGGCAGGCGGATTCTTTACAGACCGTTCTGTTGGAATTATGGATCACGCTGCTCAGCTTACTCACGCTCGCACAATGGGCTTTACAATTCTTGTGTTTGCGCAAATGCTGAATGCGTTAGCATCTCGTTCAGACTCACAAAGCGTATTTGTAGGCTTATTTGCAAATCGTTGGCTTTGGGGTGCTATAGCAGTTTCTATTGTGCTTCAGTTGGCTGTAATTTACATACCGTTCTTGAATGAGCCATTTGGCACTGTTCCTTTGAGTGTAACGGAATGGTTCGAGTGCCTTGGTCTTTCAATGGTCGTGTTAATTGCTTCCGAATTGCGTAAATGCGTGCTTCGTTTCATTGCAAAACGTAAAGCAGCGAACGCCTTAACTATTGCCGCTTAATAAAATACATTATTAAGCTGTTTTGCAAATACGCGGTACAGTACGTAGTTTTTTACATAACCTACGTTTCTGTGCCGCGTTTTGTGTTTTTATTGTTTTCATATTTCTTTATAAACTACAGATATAAAAACTAAAGTTATCCACAATTTTTATATTTTATTGATATTGAAACATTTACTTATAAAGTAATATTCAACAATTGAATTTAAAGGGAAATATTTTTACATAAAACATATTCTATTGTGAAATATCTGATATAGGGAAAATAAAACGTATGCTTTTGGGGGAGAAACAATTATGAGTGTTGGAAATAAGCTAAATCTTATTTGTAAAGCTGATAGTACAATAGTTGAACAAGGGAAATTGAATATATTAGGCTTGGAGAATTTGATTAAAGTGGCACAACTAAAACCTTTTTTGAAGTGGGCCGGTGGGAAAAGTCAACTTCTTAATGAAATTAAGAAGTACTATAGATTTACAAATTCAGAAGTTACCAAGTATGCAGAACCATTTATTGGCGGCGGAGCTGTGCTATTTGATATTTTAAGCCTGTACGATTTACAAGAAGTGTACATAAGCGACATTAACGCTGATCTTATTAATACTTATAAAGTAATTCGAGATAATATCGAGGAGCTGATTATTTCTCTTAAAAAGTTATCAAACGAATTTTTGCCATTAAATACGCCTGCACGCAAGGAATATTACTTAAGTAAGCGAGAATTATTTAATTCTATCGGTTCTGGAGATTCGTCAGAAAATACCCTAAAAGCAGCACTAATGATTTTCCTTAATAAAACTTGCTTTAATGGATTATTTAGAGTGAATAAAAAAGGACATTTTAATGTCCCAATGGGTATGTACAAAAATCCGCTAATTTGCGACGAAGATAATTTAAGGGCGATTTCTAAAAAATTGCAAAATGTAACAATCGTGTGCGGAGATTACAAGGAATCAGCCGATTTTATTGATGAGCATACTTTTGTTTACTTTGATCCACCATACAGACCAATTACAAAAACAGCGAATTTTACAGCCTATACAAGCCAATCTTTTGATGATAAAAATCAGGTAGAGCTTGCTAATTTTGTATCTCTTTTAGATAAAAAAGGCGCGAAAATAGTTGTTAGCAATTCAGATCCAAAAAATACTAATTACGCAGATAACTTCTTTGACGAAATTTACTCTTCATGCTCTATTAAACGCGTTGACGCTACCAGGATGATTAACAGCAAATCGGAAGGTCGCGGAAAAATAAAAGAACTATTGATATCGAATTTCTAGTTAATTTTGTTGAACAATAATTTGGTTCATAAAAGTAATTGCGCTTACGGAAATAATCGTTATCACAAGAAATAGTTATGGAGAAACATTATGGAACGAAATTTTAACAATTGGCTTTCAACATTTCGCGAAAGCATTGCAACATATGATTTTTATGTAGATTTTCACAAAGTCTACTCTAATGTTGATTCAATAAAAGTTGAATTAAATATATTGAATTCACTTATTGGTTCACAAAATATCGAAAAAGATTTTGACGGATTACTAGTTAAATATCCAGAAGTAATAAAGTGTGTGCCAATACTTTTGGCTGTTAGATCCTACGAAATATACTGCCAAGATAATAGTGAAAATAATACTTTTTATTTTGATCCTAAAAGATTCAGTTCATTATCACAACTTGAACGCGAAAAATATAAATACTTTATGCGTAAAACTGGATTATTTGAGCTTTTACAGCATCATATTGTTACAAATCTAGTTGATTATGTCACGGGTATTGAAACAGGTCTTGATTCTAATGGAAGAAAGAATCGAGGCGGTCATCTTATGGAAGATCTTGTGGAAAGCTTCATACAATCTGCAGGATTCGTAAAAAATGAAAATTATTTTAAAGAAATGTATATTCATGAAATTTCTGATAAATGGAATGTCGATCTTTCATCAATTTCAAATCAAGGAAAAATGGAAAAACGATTTGATTTTATTGTAAAAACAGACAGAACAGTGTACGGGATAGAGACAAATTTCTACAGCACAGGAGGAAGCAAACTAAATGAAACTTCTAGAAGCTATAAAACACTCGCACTAGAAAGCAAAGATATAAAAGGCTTTACATTCGTATGGTTTACAGACGGCAAGGGGTGGGAAAGCGCGCGTAATAATCTTGAAGAAACCTTTGATGTCATGCCAAATCTTTACAACATTTACGATATGGAACATAACATTATGAAGGAGATTTTTAGGTGACTCAGAATCATATAGCGCGCTGGGAACCAGATGATTTTGAACTGGAAATGACCACTCACTGGTCATTCCCGAACAGAGGAAACTGGGCTACTCATGACGCAAAGTGGCGCGGGAACTGGTCGCCTTATGTTGTTAGGAATCTTCTTTTGAGATACTCTTCAGAAAACGATTTAGTACTAGATCAATTCGTTGGCGGAGGCACAACACTTGTGGAAGCAAAGTTGCTTAACAGGAATATCATCGGTGTGGATGTTAATGATTTAGCGCTTAATAGGTGCAACGAAAAAGTAGATTTTGAACACGAAGGAGCTAACGGAAAGGTTTTCATTAAAAAAGGAGACGCTAGAAATCTAGATTTTCTAGATAATGAAAGCATTGATTTTGTCTGCACTCACCCACCATATGCAAATATAATTAAATATAGCGAATGCATTCCAGATGATTTATCGCTTTTGGACATTAATCCATTTTTAGACGAAATGAAAAAAGTAGCATCTGAAAGCTATAGAGTTCTAAAGTCTGGGAAGTTTTGTGCGATATTGATGGGAGACACAAGGCGAAAAGGTTGCATGATACCTATGTCGTTTGAAGTAATGAAAATATTTCAAAATGTAGGATTTACGCTCAAAGAAATAATCATTAAGGAACAGCATAACTGTAAAGCAACTGGGTATTGGAAGACAAATAGTATCAAGTATAATTTTTTGCTTATTGCTCATGAATATTTATTTGTTTTCAGGAAATAGCTTGCAGAATACTCACAGACCGCGGCACGCGCTACAATTGTGCGTATTGTATTTTTCGCGCAAAATAGCAATAAATATTTCGTGCGAACAATGAAGTTACTGATGTATAAGCTTTATTGCAAGGAGATTTGACGTCATGCTGTTGTCTGATCACGACATTCTCAAAGCTCATGATGAGGGTCATATTGATTTGACCCCATGGACCCCGGAAATGGTACAGCCTGCGTCGATTGACGTGCGCCTCGACCGTTTTTTCCGCTTATTTAACAACCATGCTTACACGTATGTTGATCCTGCAGAAAATCAGGGTGAACTTACAGAACAGTTCGAGGTAGCTCCTGACGAGCCATGGATTCTTCATCCTGGAGAGTTCGCACTCGGCGCTACGTGGGAGTATGTAAAACTTGACGCTACTATTGCTGCACGTTTGGAAGGCAAAAGCTCGCTTGGTCGTCTTGGTATTTTGACACATTCCACAGCTGGCTTCATTGATCCAGGTTTTGAAGGTCATATTACTTTGGAGCTTTCAAACGTTAGCACTTTGCCAGTTAAACTTTGGCCTGGCATGAAGATTGGTCAAATGTGTTTCTTCCAGTTAAGCTCACCATGTGAAAACCCATACGGTTCAGCCGTTAACGGATCGCACTATCAAGGTCAGCGCGGTCCAACTCCGTCACGTTCGTATGAGCATTTCTATCGCGCTGATTTAAGCGAATAATATTTTTAGAAAAATGATTCCGTTTTTAGAAAAGTAATTCCTAAAATAGCAAGATTTAGAAGAAAAGTAGATAATTCTCAGGTAATTATCAGTTAGCGTTACTGTTCTGCTCAGAATAGTGTGATTATATAATATTGTCGACAAAAAGACAGGTGCAGAGCACCTAAAACTTATTCTTTTCTTCTCTCCTTTATTCCCCCGGCGCATGGACGCCGGGGTTAAATTTTTTCTGCACGAAACGCCGAATTAACACTAAAAGGTTGACATTGTCACAGCTAAGGCTAAACTTGTGCAACAAGATTGGAGGTTGATGAACATGAATACTCGTTTCTGGCGCAGCTGGCGTAGTTAAAAGCGAGTTCACATATCGGTGTGGGCTTGCTGATTTTAAACAATCAACGGGGCTATGCCGGATTCATCATCAACATTATTTGAGCTGAATGGCATATAAGCTGCCATCCAGCTTTTTTGTTATCTGAGCACACGCCCTTCAAATTTACAGAATAATCAACATAAAAATAATAAAGAACAAACTTAATGCCGATTTCCTCGGCACGCACAAGAAGGGCAAAATTATGGTAAACGCAGTTGAACAAAACATGTATTACGGTGAATTTGGCGGACAGTACGTACCAGATATGATTCGTCCAGCACTCGACGCAGTAGCAGCAGCTTACTTACAATACAAAGACGATCCAGAGTTCCGCAATGAATTAGCTGGATTATTAAAAGATTACGACGGTCGCGAAACACCTTTATACTATGCTGAATCTTTCACAAAATATTTAGGCGGCGCAAAAGTATATTTAAAGCGCGAAGATTTAAACCATCTCGGCGCTCACAAAATGAATAATGTTCTCGGACAAATTTTACTCGCTCAGCGCATGGGTAAAAAGCGCATTATCGCTGAAACCGGAGCCGGTCAGCATGGCGTTGCCACTGCTGCTGCAGCAGCACGATTCGGTATGGAATGCGAAATTTTTATGGGCGCACTTGATTGCGAACGCCAAAAACTTAACGTTTTTAGAATGACTTTGCTCGGTGCAAAAGTTCATGCTGTTCAAGAAGGCACAAAAACTTTAAAAGATGCTGTAACTGCAGCATTTATGGATTATGCACAGCACTTGGATGATACCTTCTACATCGTTGGTTCCGCAGTGGGACCTTACCCTTATCCACAAATGGTTCGCGATTTTCAAAGCGTTATTAGCAAAGAGTCGAGAAGGCAAATCCTAGAAAAGGAAGGCAGATTGCCGAATGCTGTAATTGCTTGCATTGGTGGCGGTTCTAATGCAATTGGTTCTTTTGCAGCATATATTGAGGATCTGTCTGTACGATTGATTGGTGCTGAAGGCGCAGGTAAAGGCGCTGATACTCCTCAAAATGCTGCTACTATGACGAATGGAAAAGTTGGCATTACGGATGGCATGAAAACTTATGTTCTTATGGATGATGACGGTAACGAGCTTCCGGCCTACTCTATTTCTGCGGGATTGGATTACCCTGGAGTCGGCCCAGAACACTCATATTTAAAGGATTCTGGTCGCGCAGAATACTACGCAATCACTGATGATGAAGCAGTTCAAGCTTTTCGCGCACTTTCTAGAGTTGAAGGAATCATCCCAGCTTTGGAAAGCTCACATGCAATAGCACAAGCTATGAAGATGGTTCCAAAGATGAGTAAGGATGACATTGTTTTAGTAACAGTTTCCGGCCGTGGAGATAAGGATGTGAATCAAGTAGCACGCTATCTTGGAATTGAATTATAAATCATTAATTTAGCAACAAATAAAACACAGCAAATAAAACGAGGCAGATAATTCTCAAAATAAAGTGAGAATAAAAAGTAAGAGAAGAAGAATACGGCACTTCTGTAGCTAACTTAGCAAACAGAAGTGCCTATTTTTATTTTTAAACAGAATATCCTACTTATTTTTTATGCAAATCAGAGCATGCTGAACTAATTATTGTGCACAATCCTTCCATAATTTTGTCTACTGGAGAAGCTGCGCGCCAATTCAAATATAACGATCGATAAGGTTTAGGATTCTTAAACTCACGCAACATCAAACCAACTGGTTGCACAATTGGAGGTACAGTTGCAAGACGCGGCAATAATGTCACATCTTTGCTACCTACAACCATATATCGCAAAGTTTCTAACGACGTTGCCCTAAATTCTGATTGCTTCGCCCCCACTTTTTGGCATACATCGAGCATGCTTCTACGCATACAATGCCCATCTTCTAGTAAAAGCACTTTCTGAGTAGACAAATCTGAAAGTTCAATTGGTTTACTCTCGTGTCCTAGCAAAGAATTTGTAGAAGTCGCAAGAAGAAAATCTTCGTCAAAAACATGACACACTTTTATTGAAGGCGCATTCAAACTTTCGCTTAATATAACTGCGTCGACTTGACCACTATCTAGCAAATCAATAAGTTTCGCTGATTTTTCTTCTATAAAACGAATAGTAAGTTTTGGTTTTAAACGCCTGAGTGCAGGCATAATTCTTGGAAGTAAGTATGGTCCTAACGTTGGGAACACACCCAAAACTACTGTAGATGACCATGGATCTTCTGAGCGTCTTGCAGCTTGTCGAATACGTGACATATCTGCCTGAATACGTTTAGCGTAATAAACCACTTCCCTCCCAGCAGGAGTTAAGATTTGTTTCCCGGGAGTGCGCTCAATAAGTTCTACGTCTAAAGTCTCTTCAAGTTTTTTAATTTGCGTTGAAAGAGTAGGCTGAGAGACGCGCATACGAACAGCCGCCTTGGTAAAGCTTCCTTCTTGTGCAAAAGCTATTAGATATTCTAACGCTCTAATATTCATAAGACGCCCCCCATTGTTTATTGCATAATAAATTTTATAAATTATTTATTTTGCGGGCTGCGGATAAGATAGTCAAATGCAGATAACGCAGCATTGGCTCCAGAACCATACGCTGTAACAATCTGCTTATACGGTTCGTCTGAACAATCTCCAGCAGCAAAAACACCCGGAGTATCAGTGCATCCAGCGCGATTCGTAATAATTTCTCCTCGATTATTGAGAGAAATATTATTTACAAGCCAACGAGTATTCGGAGCTAAACCAATTTGCACAAAAACCCCATCGGTTTCAACAATATGTTCTCTGTTTTCATCATCGTCTGCTTTATTGCGATCTATGTAACGTATTGCAGTAACTTTACTACCATTACCTTCAATACTACTTACGGCAGCACTCGTAATAACTTCAGCGTTAGGTAATTTATGCAAAGTATTAAGCAATACTTGATCAGCTTTAAGCACATCCATGAACTCAACCACCGTCACATGTTTTGCAACTCCTGCTAAATCAATAGCAGCTTCAACACCAGAATTTCCGCCGCCAACAACGACAACATTCTTATCTTTGAAAAGTGGGCCGTCGCAATGAGGGCAGAATGATACGCCTCTATTCCTATACTCATCTTCTCCAGGAACGCCCAACGTACGCCAAGTCGCGCCAGTTGCAATAATCACTGCACGCGCTTTCAAAGATCCGCCAGAACGCGCATGAATAGTATGTAACCCATATGGTTCCTTAGATAAATCGAGCGAGTCTGCCCAATCAGGAGTAAATACGTCAATATCGTATTGCGAAATATGCTTAGTTAAATCTGCTGCTAGTTGAGAACCAGTCGTATGCGTTTGGGAAATATGATTTTCAATACTTTCAGTTTCTACAACCTGTCCGCCACGATGATCCATAATCATAGCTGTACGCAAACCCTTACGAGCAGTGTAAATTGCGGCAGCAGAAGCAGCAGGACCGCCGCCAGCAATAACAATATCGTATGGATTTTGCGAATTCATTTTTTCTGCGAGCGCAACATTTGCCGAAGAAACGCTATTACCATTATTGCCATTCTCATTTTGCTCAACAGATTTTTCTTGTTCTGCGAGCACAGATACAAGTTCGTCAATTCCTGCCCGTCCGGAGGAAATAAGTTTGCCATTTTCAAAAACTGCTGGCACGCTCATTACACCGAGTTTATCTACTTCTTCACGGAAAGCGCTACCTTCAACTACAGTATGCTGGATTTTAGGGTTAATAATAGAAATGGTGTTAAGCGATTGCACAACTTCTGGGCAATTCAGGCAAATTACCGACATGTATGTTGTCACATTGTGTGAACCAAGCTTTAGTATTGCATCGCGTTGCTCATCACTAATTTTTGGCGCATAGCCACTTACTTGTAGAAGTGCTAGTACTAAAGAGCTGAATTCGTGCCCTAAAGGCAATCCCGCAAAACTAACCGATACAGTAGATTCTCCATTTACTGGATTATCTAGTTTTCTACGCAATTCAAAGCTTGGCTTACGCTTTACATTGCTAATTTCATTATTATTTACTTCAGAAATACTGATTTTGTCACTTTGCTGAGATACTTCTTCCAGTAAGGATTTAACTTTTTGAGATGTTTCAGAATTATCAACGTAAGAAATGATTTCTATTTTAGATACCATCTTTTTTAGTAATTCTGAAAGCTGAGCAGTTAATGATGCATTCAACAAAGACATAGTTTACTTCCTTCCGCAATTTTAGTCACAAGCAAAAATAAGAGAAATGCGTAGGAAACTATGAACGTAGCTCCCTACGCATTGAGATGATTCTTTAAAAAAATATTCTTTAATATTTAATTGCAAAAATCAGATTTTGCCGACTAAATCGATAGAAGGTTCCAAGGTTTCTTCGCCCTGCTCCCATTTTGCTGGGCAAACTTCGCCTGGGTGCGCTGCAATATACTGTGCTGCTTTAACTTTACGAAGCAGCTCGTCGGCGTTACGACCAATTCCGTCTGCGGTCATCTCAAAGAACTGAATCACACCTTGCGGATTCACGAGGAATGTAGCTCGGTGAGCTAAACCGGATTCTTGATTCCAAGCGTCAAAATTACGCGAAAGAGCTCCGGAAGGATCACCCAACATAGTGTACTTTACTTTTGCAATTGCTTCAGAATCGTCATGCCATGCTTTGTGTACAAAATGTGTATCCGTAGAGACTGAGTAAACTTCAACGCCTAGCTTTTGCAATTCCTCATAGTGGTTTGCAAGATCTTCCAATTCAGTTGGGCATACGAATGAAAAATCAGCTGGATAGAAGAAGAAAATTGCCCATTTGCCAAGAACATCAGTATCACTTACTTCAACAAATTCGCCATTCTTATAACCATTTACTTTGAATGGAAGAATATGTGTGTTCATTAAACTCATATCATTCTCCTAAATAGGTCATTTGCGCCTTCGTTGCGCTTTTATTTTCATTATTAAGAATAGATTATGGCTATTGATAATTCTAGTTATATAGATGTTTTCTATGACTCTTATACACATCGTCAATGATTTTAGTAAACAAAAAAGGAGCAACAACATTTATTTAGAAGTATGGACTTTTGTTTATGTAGACTATACAATTGATGAACTGTGTAGAATAGCAATTGTGGCGGCAAAATAAATTTCGATTAATTTATATAACGCACGTAGTTAACAAAGAGGTGCTACAAATCGTAAACAGTCGTCCTATACATTTGTTGACTACAAAACTAAACAAAATATGGGAGGATACTATGAAACGCAATGCAGTAACAGGGTTTTTAACTAGCCTATGCATGCTCTTGAGCCTATCTGCTTTCGCAATGCCAGCAATGGCAACAACCGCAGATAATTATGCAAAAACTCCACTTACTGCTGAAACAGCTAAACAAATCGCAAATGGAACTATAGGCTTAGATTTACCTGGGGCTTTGGATATGTCTTTATATCACAAGAAGCCTCTTGATCCACAAGCTGATTTAGATGGTGACGGCTTAACTAATAGTCAGGAAATTTACACTTACACTAAAGACGGTAAGACTTATTATGGGTACAATTCTCACCCTATGATGAACGATACCGATGGCGATGGTATTCCAGATAATCAAGACAGCAATCCTCGCAGGTGGGATATTAGTCCTCGCGATATGGCTTTATTCTCTGAACTTTCTTATCGAGATGATAATTACATAAATAAGGTACTCGATTACACTAAACCGCTTCACGACATTTACAAAAATCGCAGTGAGTACCGCCTTATGCACAACGAGCTTGCACCATTCTGGAAAGTTAAGGAAACCTACCACAAAAGGGGAGGATTTGATGCTGTTTTGTTTGAAAATGTAAGTCCATACCCATTCTTAGAACAAGGCACTGTTCAAGTACTAGCAATTCGTGGAACTTCCCAATTTAATGATTACGATGATGATTTTGCAATAGCTGTAGGTCATAACCCAGATCAAGCTAAAGATGTTGAGCAGTTGATTGAGCGTTATGGTCGCGAAAATACTGTTAGCAATTTGTATATTACCGGACATTCCCTCGGAGGATATCTTGCACAGCGTGCTTTAATTCGTGCTAAAGGCAAAGGCTACAACTGGATTAAGAAAATTTACACATTCAATTCACCACAAATTTGGGGAAATATTTTCAACCGTTGGTTGCGTGCCGTCGCCAATACTGGCGATAAGCTCACTCGAGAAGGTTACGCTGTTCATTACAAAGTAGACAACGACAAGGTTATTCGTTCTGTTGGCAATTTTGCTGGAGCTATAAGCGTCAGCAATTCTGCGCAAGGACATAGCTCTCGAAGCTATCTTGAGGCCCGTATGAACAATTTCCCAGGTTTCACCGTAGGTACTAGAGGAGATATTTCTGGCACTGGACGTTGGATGGAAGAACTTAACAACTTCTACGATGTTCGCACGTTCTAATTACTGCTAATTAATGATTATTAATTAGCACCAGCAATAGATAGCTATCTCGTGTAATTTATTAACAATAAGCTAAGTGCTGATTTACCGATGATTCATTAATATCACAAGTAGCTCAGTGCTTTTCCTATATCAATTAATCTAATGAAATTCTTTCCTATTACACCGCATCAGCTTAAGTATTAACTTTTGGTACTTATTAAAATTATCTGATTCAACTAGATACAATTTTATAAAGTTGTTAAATCTGATAAAACCAACACGTTGAGCTAAATCTGTTGTGCTGCTCGCAAAAATATTTTCAAAATAAAGTAGAAGTCTGTACAAAAAGTAAGGAATAGCAGTATGAGAAAAGTAAGTACCGTTCACACAATTAGTGGAATTGTATTAACTTTTGGTTTGATCATTTCATCGCTGGTTTACATACCTTCGCTAGCAACAACCGCAGCGGCAGAAGAAACATCACCAGTGCACGTACCTCTTACCGCACAAACCGCTCACGACATTTCTACTGGTCGAATTCGTTTGGAAAATAATCAGATTGATTCTTTGCTTTACCATAAAGCCGCGCTAGATCCAGATCAAGATAGCGACGGCGACGGTCTGAAGAACAGCGAAGAGCTTTACACTTACGTAAAAAACGGACGCACATATTACGGATATAATTCGCATCCACTTATTAAGGACACCGACGGCGACGGATTAGATGACAAAAACGATAGCAATCCTCGCAGGTGGGATATTAGCCCTCGCGATATGGCGCTTTTTATGGAGCTTGTGTATAGGGAAGACAGCTACGTCAAAGAAGTACTTGACTACTCAAAACCGCTCAGGATTATTTATGAAAATCGCAATGAGTACCGCCTTATGCACAACGAGCTTGCACCATTCTGGAAAGTTAAGGAAACCTACCACTTCGGGAGTGGGTTTGACGCTATCCTTTTTGAAAATGTGAATCCTGCGTACCCATTTATTAAGCAAAACGGCGTGCAAGTATTAGCAATTCGCGGCACTAAAGGCGCAACAGATGTATGGAATGATGTCTTGCTTGGAACTGGCTCAAACCCAGGCCAAGCTGCTGATATAGATAAATTAATTGATGAATATAAACAAAAGAACACTGTAAGCAATTTATATGTTACAGGTCACTCTTTAGGTGGGTACTTAGCACAAAGAGCCTTAATTCGAGCTAAAAGTAGTGGCGCAACTTTTAATATTAAAGCTTATACTTTTAACGCTCCGAGAATCAAAGGTAATATATTCAACAGATGGCTTTGGGAAACATCTGATTTTGGCGATAAACTAACTAAAGAAGGTTATGCCGTTCATTATAAAGTTGATAACGATACAGTAATAGGCGGAATAGGAAATTTCGAAGGTGCAATAAGCATAGGAAGATCTGGAGAAGGTCACGGATCTCGTAGTTACTTTGAGCCTAGAATGGATAGTTTCAAAGGATTCACAGTTGGCGAACGCAATAAAATTGAGGGAACCGGTCGCAAAATTGATGCACTCGACGGATTAGTTAACGAGCCAGTTATTAAAACTGACGAACAAGCTTTCGAACCTAAAATTACGAATATTGACATTATGGAAAATGATCCATTGCCAAAAGGCACAACAATAAAGCATCTTCTTAATCCTAACGATATACCGCAAGGCTCTACCATTACAGACATTACAGAATACGACAAAATTGACACTTCTCAATGCGGCAACTACGAAGGGAAAATACTACTCGTACTATCTGGTAGAATATTAGAAACTATTATAGTTCCAATAACTATTCATAAACGATTGGCTAATATCGAGGAACTTCCAAATGTTACTGCTGAATCCGGCAAGAAAATAGAAGTCAAAAAAGACAATAAAATCCCCGATAATTTCGACTTCAAACCATACTTAAAAAACTTACCAGAAAACAGCACAGTACAAGTTGTAAAACAACCAAACACAACAAACACTGGAGAAACAACATTTATTGTAGAAATAACCTTTGCAAACAAAGCAAAACAGAAAGTAACTCTTAAAGCTCACATTGTAGAAATCATTCCAGCAACACCACTAAACCCAGCTAAAAAGAGTATTACGTGGTCCGAGTTAATTCCTGCAAAGAAATCAACACCATGGACCGAGCTAACACCAGCGACGCCAGTGACACCAACTCCAACACCAACTCCCGTACCTCCGACACCTGTACCACCAACACCGGAACCAACGCCTGCGCCTAAACCAGAGTCACAACCTGTTCCACCAACACCAGAATCTCATTCTGACAACAGTGAACACTCTAGCAATGGCGAACCTGATAAGTCTGCAAATAGCACAACCCCACAGACTAATAAGTTCGATCAAGACCATAAGGAAATTCCAAGCATGGGATTTCCCGAACCAACACATCCTTCCAAAACTCTACAAACTCCTGCAGTTAGTAACGATTCTATGCGCGAAAACCACATAGAGCTTAACGCAAACTCAGAATCACACACATTACAGCAACAGATTCCATCAGCACCAAAGAGTATTGCAGATTTACTTCCAGCGTTGTGCAACACTCTCACCGTCGGGAATAATAACATTGCTTATGCGGGAAAAAATAACCATATCACTGTTACAGTAAATGCAACATCAGAATTCATGCGCAGATTACAACTAGAAAAAGCAGTAAAAGCTTATGCCTACATATATTCCAACCCTAAACTTCTTTATAGCGCAAATGGAATGAAATATGTAACAGTTCACATTAATGAATATGGCAGAATTGTATTCGACGTAGTTATCCCAGAAGAATATAAAGGCAATCATACGATTGTCCTTATTGACGAAAACGGTAAACAAGTTGCGTGGACGAATACTTTAGTAAAGAAAGACCCTCATTTACACAAACAATCCACAATAGCCAATAATGCACTCCCTCGTACTGGAATACAAATAATTCCAATTGTACTTAGCGTTGCATTAATGCTGTTTGTTAGCACAATCGTGACAATTGCAAGAAAAAGAAAGTTTAACTAACGCGTAAGTTGTAGTTTTTATACATCCAATGTACAAAAACTACAACTTATACAATTTTACAATCTGAATGGAGCGGATGACGGGAGTCGAACCCGCCTCTGAAGCTTGGGAAGCTTCCATTCTACCGATGAACTACATCCGCATGCTGTAACTTAAAAGCAAACTAGTTTCAACAACCATCTAAGGGTATCATGCACAGCTTACCGCTTCAATATTTAGGAATCAGTTTATGAACTCAATAAACAAGACAAGCAAGTTCAACAAACAAAATATTCATGCAGCAATGCTCATTAAACGCCCAATCCTATCCTGAACAGTAGGACGCGCAGTACACAAACGCACAAGCGCAGGAGCGTTATTATCCCATGGACAAATAATCATCAAAGAAGCAACAGCCTGCAATCCAGCAGTAGATTTCATCTCGTGAAGCTGCATGCCGTAAGTAATTTTATTAAGTGCGGAAGCAAGCGCAGCAAAATCTCCAGTAATTTCACTACTTCCCTTATCTGCGTCAAATTCACGCGAACCAGGAATAATTGCATTGATAATAACAGAAGCAATAGGAGCGAATAAAATATTCAAAAACTTACCAATAAATTTGCAATACTTGCGAATATCACGACGATATGTATCACCGACATAAACAAGCCAAGAACCAACGTACGTTAATACTGTTGCTGTAGCAGTAGCCAGCGAAGAAGCGCGAATATCATGATTATAAATATGAGTTAATTCATGACCAATAACACTACGTAACTCGCGCTCGTTAAGAATATTAATCAAACCACGAGTACAACATATACTCGCATGACGCTCACTTCTACCAGTTGCAAAAGCATTAGGACTTTCGTAGGGAGAAACCATTACTCGCGGCATAGGTTTACCAATTCGAGCAGATAAATCTCTAACCATTGCGTAAAGCACAGGCTCTTCTTCTTCACTAACCTCTGTAGCATGCATAGCAATAATCGCAAGCTTACTTGAGCCCCAATAAGCAAAAACACTAAATGCAATACCAGGAATAATGAACCATATTAGTGAAGACAGATGCGAGCCAGTAAGAACCCAACATAAGGCAAGAAAAAGCCACACAACAACAAAAAATAGTGCGGCTTTTAAGCTGCCATAGTGTATTCTCAAGCCTTTCAACATATGAGCTATCTTAATAATGCGAACTTAAATTTTTCTGAATATATACTGCGTATTTACTAACTACAAACTTAAATACTAAGTAATATTTTCAGTTTATTTAGGGCATTATTTGCTACCTAAAGCAATATTTACAAGTTCAGAAGCTGAAACAACTTTCTTTCGAGTTCTCTGCTCATTGGCTCCAAGTTCACGCTCATAAGAGTCAACTCGCTTCCAACCGGCGTAATCAATTGGTTTAATGCCCTTTTCTGCCAATAATTTATCTATAGAATTTTCATCGCGATCAGGTGCGATTCGCCCAGCATTGCCAGCTTTAGATAAATCTTCAAGCATATTATTAACAATCAAAAGAGCATCAGATTTTGTAGAGCCGATTAATCCTACCGGCCCACGCTTAGCCCAGCCAGTTGCATACAATCGCTCACGAACTTCGCCATTTTCTACAGACTCCACTAAGCGCCCATCAATATTTGCAAGCAAAGTACGCTTTTCGTCGTAAGCAATACCTGCAACTTCTGCAGGATGGTAGCCAATGGCATGGTATACAGCTTGAACGGCGTATTCCTCGAACTCTCCAGTACGAGTCATTTTGCCATCGGCGCTTGTAGTCGTGCGCTCAACTCGTATTGCCTTCACATGTCCATCTTCACCAAGAATTTCTACCGGCGCACAGTTGAAGTGGATAATATAGCGTTTGTTGGCTGGCTTCCCCTCAAAATCAACGTTTCCGCCATCTTCCATGTCTTCAGCCATATCGCGAATAGCGAAAAGCTCCTCAACCATTTGACGCGTGAGCTTATCGTTACCGGCTACTTCAATAGTCTCATCGTCAAGTTCAAAATCATCTTCGTTAATAATTATTTGCACACCCTGTAACTTTTCCATTTCACGCAATTCTTGCACTGAGAATTTCGCTTGAGCTACACCTCGTCGAATAAATAGATGTAAAGTTTGAGTGCGATTTTGTTTCAATCCTTCATACACATCGTCTGGAATATCCGTATGAGCGCGCAAATAATCAGGATCTCGTAAAAGCTCACGAGCAACATCCATTGCCACATTTCCGCCACCAATAACAGCTACTTCCTTGGCTTCAAGCGGCCATTCTCGATTGCTAGTTGGGTATCCATCGTACCATTCTACGAATTTTGCAGCTCCATACACTCCGTCTAAATCGGCACCTGAAACTCCTCGAAGAGACCTATCTTTCACAGCACCCGTTGCAAATAACACAGCATCATATCTATGAAGTAAATCTTCTAATGCAATATCTTTACCAAATTCAACATTTGCATAAAGATGAATATTTGGATTATCAAGCGTCTTTTCAAGCGCATCCGCAATAAATTTGATACTTGGATGGTCAGGAGCTACTCCGTAACGCACTAAGCCGAAAGGCACTGGCAATTTTTCAAAAAGATCAATGCGAGCGCTAGAGCCTAATCCCAATTCTTCTCCACGCTTTGCAATCTGACGTAAGAAGATATCGGAAGAGTACACTCCTGCAGGACCTGCTCCTATTACAGCAATACGCAGTTGAGATGTTTCTTGTGAAACATTTTCGTTTAAGTTATTTTTTTCCATTATTATCCCCATATTGAGCTGTATTATACGGCACTTTTCGCCGTTTTCGCGCTATTTAGCGCGGCCTACAAGCATAGGTTGCCTCAATCACTCAGCAGCGTAACTGTAAAGCGTTTATATGTAATTCTTCGCCAGAAATAAGTTACGTACAAGCTTGAGCCGTTACCGTTTGCAGCTAACTCGTATGCTTTCATAATTAGACTAGCGCATTACTTCGTCTTACAACATGCTCAAACGATAAAATACTCAAACGAATATTATTAAAGGTGTCGTAATGAATATCGTAAAAATATTGCCAAAAAATATTTTTATTTTCGTTCGCGCAATGCTGTTAAAGCCCACATAATAGCAACAACATCAATTGCTTCTTGCATCATTGCGCCAATAACTGCTGGAATAAAACCGAAAGCCGCAAAAATCATACTTATAATTGCTAATCCAATGCCCATCAATACTGACTGAACCATAACGCGTTTAGTATGTTTTGCTACTCTTATTGCGCTTGCAGCAGAAGAAATATCGTTGTTCATAATAACTACCTGTGCGCATTCAGATGCTGCCGTATCTGTGCCATCCGTTACTGCTACGCCAATATCGGCAGCTGCAAGCACTGGAGCATCGTTTACACCGTCTCCAACCATCATTGTTACAGTCGAATCTTTCTTACTTTTGGCTGCATTGTAATTGTGCTTTTTTACATGCGCTAATTTATCTTGCGGAAGTAAATCTGCATATATTGTTTCAATTCCAACACTTTTACCAATTGTTGTTGCAGCTTGCAAACTATCGCCAGTAAGAATAGATATTGAGCGCGCACCAAGTGTACGCAATGTGTCAATAGTTGATTTCGCATTATCGCGCGGCACGTCTTTTAATACGATTCTTCCTACCAGCACGCCGTCAAAAGACACGTAGGTTGCCATTTCGTCTGCTGCGAGAGATTTGCCTATAGTTTGATTCGTGTTTTGCTCTGTAACGTACTTGCGTCTGCCTACACGTACTAAAATACCGTCTACAACGCCCTGAATACCCTGACCTGCAGTTTCTTTAACACTGTGCACTACAGGGTATTCTCGCACGCTAGGAAGTTGCGGAACCGACGATGGGTGAGCATTTTCCCACAAGCTTGCTCCCGCTTTAGCAATACCACCTGCAAGTATGTGCTGAGAATACGTCTCTAGAACACCTGCGAGCATTACAATACGATCAGCCTTCTGGGTAGTATCGATTACGTCTACGTTTACAACTTGCGGCTGTTTAACCGTCAACGTGCCAGTTTTGTCAAAAAATACGTCTGTTACACGACTTAATTGCTCAAGCACATCCTGACTTTTAACAACAATTCCAAGTTTCGCTAAACGCCCAGTACCAGCCATGCAAGCAACTGGAACTGCAATAAGCAGAGGACATGGGGTTGCCAAAACTAGCACTTGCGCAAATCTAAGAGCATCTCCAGAAAAGCCCCAAGCAAAGCCAGCAATCGCAAAAGATAATACTGTAAACGGCACAGATAACATGTCTGCAAATCTAACTACTGCAGCTTTAGAAGACCTAGCAGACTCAACAAGCTGCATGATTTTCTGATACTGCGAGTTTTTAGACAGCTTTGTTACGCGCATAATAAGCACAACTCCACCGTTTACACAGCCTGAAAGCACTGCAGCTCCCGCATAGACTTCTCTAGGAACGGATTCTCCGTTAATAGCACTTGTGTCTAAAATTGCAGAACCGCTTAACAGCTCACCATCAACTGGCACAGTTTCGCCAGGAAGCACAATAATTACGTTTCCAATATTTAATTCATCAACTGGAACCGTTTTGTAACGCTGCAAATTTGAGGAGATTTCGCCGTCTGTAGTTGATTGCAAAAATGGACAAATATTGTGTTTATAGTCGCAATTTTGCTCGCTAATATTAGATTGCTTAGAATTAGCGGCATCCACTTTTCTGAATTCAGCATGCCGGCACAGAACACACGAGCTAGGCTTGCACTGATTTTCACTCAAACATGGCGGTTCGTATGATTCATCATTTGCTTGATTATTATCCATTTCATACTCAATACCTGGCAAAGTCATAAGATGAGCAGTTTTTGGAGCTGCGCTTACTAAAAGAGACAGATTGCGCTGGGCTTTCATATGCGCAAAATCTTCAATTGCCTCTCCCGTCCAAACCATTACAACAATCAAATAGCTTGCCCAAAACTCACCAATACAAAGCGTTGCAAGTAATGCAACAAAAGCTAGCAAATCAATACCTAAAGTTCCGCGCAATAAATTTTTAATCATGTTGCGCAAAGAAATAAGGCTGGTATATAAAACGAGAATAGCGATAATAGTTTTGCCAAGACTAATACTTATTGAAATATCGCAACCAAGATTTAAGAAATCAAAAATTCGTTGCGAAAGATTATAAATTTTCTCATTAAAAGTAGCCAATATAGGCAAATTGCATGAGTACAAAGCCGCAATAAACGGAAAAGCAAGAATTACGACTGTTAATTGAGGTGCACGACGGCAATATGCTAAAAGTTTACGCATACACTTTCCTTACGCTGATCAGGTTAACCGCTTAAGACGCTGCTAACACACGATTTCACGCCTTGTTAACCCATTGGGCGCAACTTAAATAGCGCACTCAATACACGGCGTAAAGATACTTATGTTTATTTATATGTAATTATTGTACCAATAGGCCTTGATGAGAAGCATTCTCATGTAAATATTATGCTTCCAAAAAAGCACCATAATGAGTTCCAACAATTACTAATTGTACTATTTGAATTATTAAATTAATAAGTTTATGCTTCATATCTTTTTAAAATTTAGGTTATAGGCCAATTTATTTGCCATAGATTCGGCCTATAACCCTAAAATTTACTGTTCTTTAGTGAAAAGAGTTCTTACAATTTTGAAAAGCATAAATAATAGACGTAGTGTGATATATGTTGCTACGAATGTTGCAAGCCAAATCATAATATTTTGAATATTCCAACCTTGACCTTTAACAAATGAAGCTACTAATAAAGAAACTACGCCAGCAGAAATATCAGCAATATTTTGTTTTATCTTATAAATCATTTTTTACATCCTTCCGTCTAAAATGAAAACCTTTATGGTTTTCATCTCTCTTTAATACCTTTCAAGTTAACAATATATTGTGTATAGTTCCACAGCAAAATATATGCCGCAATCTCTGGGAAGAGATTCAACTATTTAAACATTTTTATATTTTTTACAACACTGACAAATATCAGGGTGTCACCCTAATTTTATTAGGGGTAATCAGTAAAAAATTGGGTTATTCCCCAAAAATTGAATGGGCACGCGACAAGAAAGAAATTGATAAACAAAAAGTTCTGATTGAAAAATCAATCAGAACCCTGTTCGTGGAGCTAAGGAGACTCGAACTCCTGACCCTCTGCTTGCAAAGCAGATGCGCTACCAGCTGCGCCATAGCCCCATTCGAAAGAATGATGTCATTCTATCGTGGGCCCGGGAGGACTTGAACCTCCGACCTCATCCTTATCAGGGATGCGCTCTAACCACCTGAGCTACGGGCCCAACTCGTATGCCTAAAACATACAAGTAGTTACATTAGCACAGACACAGAAAATGTCAAACCGCAACACGCCATAAAAAGAAAACAGCGTGTTGCGGTTTGAATCAAAAAAATTAAACAGAGAATAATTAATCAAGATGGCTACGCATGAACCACTGGAACTTTTCCAACTGTTGAACATGATCTTGAATAATATTTGAGCTAACTAAATCAAGCTCATCAAGTTCCGCGATAGCCTTGCGATCGTCTGCAATCATATCGTTATAGTACTCAATAAGCGCTTGCAAATACTCCTTTGTAGACTTGCGACCAGTCAAAGCAAAACGCTTCCATGTGCGAGCAGCAACAACATCGTCTGCGCGGCCAAGTGGAGAGCCGCCCAAAGTTGCAATTCGCTCAGCAGTTTCATCCGCCTGCGCCAAAACTTCAGCAACCTGTGGATCAAGCATTTCGTGCACTGCAATAAAATCTGGACCAGTAACATTCCAATGCGCATGCTTGAGCACCAAAGCAGCTTCCTGCTCGTGGCTTAAACGATTCTGTAAAATGGCAACAGCCTTTTCACTGGCCGCTTCGTCGAGACCTGGCAAAATATGCAACAAAGCCATGTTCTATCCTTCCTTAGGTTTGTTAATACCGTTATTATTCTACTGCTATGGCTTAAACTACGCGCGGCGACGCACTTCAATCGTCGCAATACGCCTACCATCAACCGCAGTCACAGTCATATCGTAACCATCCGCATCATGCAAAACAGCTCCAACACTTCCCATTGAACCAGTATGCGCTAAAAAGTAGCCTGCAACAGTCTCATACGGACCGTCCTCAAGCTCAATGCCGGTAATGTCAGCAAAATCTTCAATGGTCATACCGCCATCAATTTTTGCAACACCATTTACAAAAGCAGTTGTTTTATTCACATTATTTTGCTCAGTTTCACCAGGCAAATCATATTCATCGCGAATATCTCCAACTAGCTCTTCTGTCATGTCCTCAAGCGTAACAATACCGTCAGTTCCACCATATTCATCGATGACAACAGCCAAATGAATACCACGTTTACGAAGAAGTTCCAGGCTCGGCAATAGTTTGGAAGTTCCAGGAAGACTAATTCCTTCGCGAGTTACATCTGCAACAGTTTTTGCATTTGGATCACGCACATCTAGCAAATCACGAACATGCACAAAACCTATAACATCATCAAAATCTTTGCCAATAACAGGGTAGCGAGAATACGGAAGCTCACGAATTTTCGCGGCAGCTTCTTCAAGGCTCAATGAACCATCCAAAAACTCAACATCAGCACGAGGACGCATTACTTCAGCAACAATAGTTTCAGACGCATCAAACACATCATCCAAAATAGTACGCTCATCCTGACTTAAACGTTTATTGCTATTGACAAGCACGCGCAATTCTTCGTCAGAAACTTCGCTTTCCTTCTCATTAGGATCAAAGCCAAGAATGCGCACAAAACCGTTAGTATTCTTTCCAATAAGCCAAATTAAAGGCTTGCAAATCTTTGAGAAAACATCAACCGCCGGCACAACCGCTCGCGCAATCTGCTCAGCACGCTGCATAGCAATACGTTTTGGAACTAATTCAGAAATAACAATAGAACAGTAAGAAATAACAAGAGTTAGAAAGATTGTTGTAAGTGGACCAGCAACGTGCGAAGAAACACCCCATGAACATACAACCGGCACAACATACGGAGCTAAAGCAGACTCACCAAACGATGCAGAAAGAAAGCCAGAAAGAGTTACTCCAATTTGTAGAGCAGATAGAAAAGTGTTAGGATCGCGGGCAATTTTTGCAACTCTAGCACCACGCGCATCCTGCAATTCCATGCGATCAATTTGCGAACTTCTCAAGCTCACTAAAGCTAATTCGGTTGCCGCAAATACGGAACCAAATAGCAAAAAAATCATAATGAGTAGAATATTAAAACCAATCGCCATACTTGTTATCTTAGTTTACTTCTATGCGATATCAACAATTCTAAAATAATTATCACCATTAACGAAGATAAATTATTTATGGGCGATAAAAATATCCAGTTGGAGCTTGAGCTGTTTGCATTGATATAACGTGCAGCACAACTCCAGGATGCTGATATCCAGGAATGCCAATATTGCCTCTAGAAACGCGTGCACGAACACGCACCCATTCATGATCTTGAATTTCGCCAATATTTGATTTTTCGGCAACTAATCCAAACGGAGACATGTCGAGAATACAGCATGACATAAGCTGACGAGATACCCTAAATTGATTTGCATTCAACGTAGAATCTCTGCTGACAAAACCTGTAAGAGTAATCGCATATCCATCATATTTTGCAGCATTATGATCGATTTCGTCATACCAGGAGCCGAAATCATCATCATCAACTGTTATCTCATGAGATTTTTCATACAATCCTGGCAAAGGATAATTTTGGCTACGAATAGCAATAGCACGACCGCCAGCATACTGGTCGAATCCATCTACACTAATATTTTGAGCGTAACGCAAAGGAACAATAATAAGTAGCGCAGGAACAACGAAAGCTACAAACATACGCCAAACATCGCGCGAAGAAACAGAAAACCATCCAATCGCAGCACATATAGACAAAATAAATAGCAAAATAGCAGTAATTAACAAATAATAATATGCTCTAGGCGTAGTAAAAAGCGTATATCTACCGCTTAAAGTAACTTCCGCAATTATGACTGCAAAAAATAGCAATAAAATAGCTTCTACCAATTGAGCTAAAGTGATTTTTTTACAAGCATTATGCTCAACACATTTTTGCTTTTTCATGCGATGAACCCCCAAGCCCAGTGAGCTAATAATGACGCTAGGAAGCACGCAAAAGCAATAGTTAATGTTAAGCGCCACACAAATTTACCACGGCAATCCTCAACGAGCATAAGCGTATTCTTTAAATCAAGCATAGGACCAAACAGCAGAAATACTAGCACCGACGACATAGGCAATGATGTTGCTAAACTTCTTGCAATTACAGCATCTGAGCTGGAGCATAGAGAGCTTGCGTACGCAATAGCCATCATTACAGGAATAGCAATGAAAACATTACTCACTTGCACGCGAGAAGCAGGATCAGCTCCGAGCCATGCGCGAATTACAGAAGCAACTATAGTTCCACATACAATAATTGGAATTAATTTTATTAAATCCTGATGTATATGCTGCACATATTTGCGAATTTGCGCAGAAATACTATGCTTTTCAATATTATTTTTTGTGAGATTACTTTCGTTATTCAATTCGCAAGAACAATGTAAAGAAGATTCGTTTTCTACTAAAATTTTCTTACGCAAAATATTGATTTTCGAAGGAAATATAACAAAAGTTAATCCAACCAGTAATGCAATACCAACACCTAGCGCAATACGCATAATAGCAACAGCTGGAGCGTCAGAAAACGCATAAAATGTTGCCAATACAGATACTGGATTTACAACAGGAACTACACATAGAAAAGTTATGGCGCACGGCAATGGTAGTTTTCTTGCAACTAAACGAGAAAACGTTGGAACGACTACACAATCACAAACCGGCATACAGACGCCGGCTAATATGGCAGCCAAGAAACCATTTGCTGTAGATTTTGGAACATGTTTCTCAATAAAATCAGCAGTTACCCAAGTTTCTACTGCAGCAGAAACAAGCACACCTATGAGCGTAAAAGGTATAGCTTGTAGCAACAAGCCGGAAACACCTCGAATTGTTGTATCAATGAGAAACCAAGGATGTTGCCCTTGTAAAGCAGGAGCAGCTGCAATAATAAAAGCTACTAAAGGAGCTCCGACAAGCAAGAAAAGATAGTTCGCAGAATTAGTGGAATTTGCAGAATTTGCATCAAGCGTATCTTTAGATGATTGATTCATATCTGTAACCTAACAACGTATTAATAATTCTGTTAAAAATGCGACTACATGCTACTTAGCATGAAAGAACCTCTACTAAACCATCACTCATTCTATACCTAGCGCCAACTAGCATAAGGTTATCGTTAAAAGCGGCTTCACGAATAATTTGAGATTTGTCGCAAATTTCAGTCAACATATTAGACACGTGAATGCGCTCAATATCGTCCGTGCTCAAGTCTTCTTCAATACCCGCGAGCGCAGCCGGTCCTAAAGAACGAAGCAATATTGACTCGCTAGACTCAATTATTTCGTTTGCTTCATCTTCGCCGTATTTAGAAACCAGCTTTTGCACATTCGGCAAAACGGCTTGTACAGCACCGCAATGCTCGTGTCCAAGAACAACAAGCACTTTTACTCCCAAATCGCTTACAGCGTATTCTAAAGATGCAATTACAGCATCATCAAGCACTTCGCCTGCAGTGCGAACAGAAAAAATATCACCTAAACCGGCACCAAACACAAATTCTGGAGCCACGCGCGAGTCAGCACAGGAAAGAACAACAGCTCCAGGATGCTGACCTTCAATAAGAGATAATCTCGTTTCTTCACTAAGTCCATGGCAATTTAATGAGCCTTCTGCAAACTTACGATTACCAGCTAGCATCGCGCTCCACACAGATGTAGCCAAAAGTGAATCTTCTTTTAAAAGATCTTCTTTGACTGTCTCGTGCATTATTACCTCCTTGTATTGATGCGCTTGCGCAAAGGTGACAAATACAAGCTATCAACAAATTTTGAAAAACACTTCGACTTATAAAACATATTCTATCGTTACTGTGTTAAATAGAAAATATGCTATAAAAGCTAACAAAATTTATAAAATATGATTATAAAAAGAAAAGCCAACGCACAGCTAATAAAGCAGTACGAAGGCTTTTCTTAATCATATAAACTTATAAAATCATCCAGTATTCTGCAAGCCTGCAGCAACACCAGAAACAGTGCAAAGAATAAGGTAGATGAACTCTGCCTGCTGGCTTTCGCTAAGCTCTTCTTTGTCTACCTTGTTGCGAAGCTTGTGCAATGCAAGCGACTGGATTACAGATAGCGCGTCAACATAAGGCGAGCGCACGCGAATTGCCTGACCGAGCACGTGACGATGTTGCAAAGGCCACTTGTCGTCAACAATTTGCAAAACCCACTTGCGAGTAAGCTGCATTTCTGAAAGTACTTTATCACTCAAATCTTCGCGATCTCCAAGGCTTAAGTACATGCGAGCAATACGCTCATCCGTTTTAGCCAAAGACATCTCAATATTGTCAATAAAAGTACTAAACAGCGGCCACTCTTCGTAAGCGCGACGCAAAGTTTCCAAATCGCCAAACTTTTCGCAAGCAGTACCCAATCCGTACCATGCTGCTAAGTTAATGCGAGCCTGAGCCCAGGAGAACACCCACGGGATTGTGCGCAAATCATCCAACGACTTCGCACCCAAACCGCGCTTAGCTGGGCGAGAACCGATTGGAAGCAAACCAATCTCACTAAGCGGCGTAACCGTAGAGAACCATGGAGTAAAGTCATCCGTTTGCAGCAAATCAAGGAAACGCTCATGAGCTGCAACATCAAGTTTTGCAGCCATATCCGCATACTTCTTCGTCATATCAGTGTTAGTTTTCTCAACACTTGGCGAAGACTGAAGCAAAGTTGCAGAAGCAACGGATTCAACGTGACGAATAGCAAGAATTGGATTGCCATATCGTGCGAAAATAACCTCGCCCTGCTCAGTAAGCTTGAAGCGGCAGTTGACGGAACCAACTGGCTGAGCAAGCACTGCACGGTTTGCAGGACCGCCACCGCGACCAACAGCACCGCCGCGGCCGTGGAACAGTGTCAAATCAATATCGTGCTTCTTAGCCCACTTAGCAATGCGCTCCTGAGCAGAATGCAAAGCAAGCGTTGCGGAAGTAGGACCAGCATCCTTGGAAGAATCCGAGTAGCCAAGCATAACTTCCATCTTGCGGCCAGTAGCCTTAAGACGAGCTTGCACTTCAGGAATTTTAATGATCTCCTCAAGCACATTTACAGAGTTTTGCAAATCTTCCAACTGCTCAAACAGCGGAATGACGTCGATTGTTGGCGCATCCTGTGGGTGAGCGAAAGCAAGACGATTTAGCTCAAATACGTCACGTACATGCTGAGCAGACTTTGCGAAGGAAATAATATAACGTCGAGCAGCGCGCATACCGTTGCGCTTTTGAATTGCTCCCAAAGCGCGGAACGTATCGAGTACTTCACGAGTCATTGGCTGAAGCGGACCGCGTTCGCCATGCAATCCATGTTCGCGAATATCTTCCAAAGCGCGAGAATGCACGAGAGAATGCTGACGGAATTCCATTTCAACCATGTGGAATCCAAAGGTTTGCGCTTGCCAAATCAAATCCTGCAAAGGACCATATGCAGCACGAGGATCTCCGCCTTCTGCCAAAGAGCGTTGCACAATTTGCAAATCCTCAATGAAATCTTCGCAAGAATGATACATCAAATCCGTATCGCGGCTAATAGTGCGATGCAAACGGTCAGCCATTACCAACATTACTGCACGATGTGGCTCACTATTAGAAACGTCTGAAGCGTTTTCTGTAAGCTGTTCGCTCATTTCGCGCTGACGATTCCACAACTCAAGCAACTCCACGCTTGGAGGAGTTGTGCGAGTTTCCATAGTTAAGCACTTGCCAACTTCGCGCGTGCGATTCTCCAAAGCTGCTAGCACGTGATCGCTAAACTTTCGAGCGACTTGACGGCTCACTTTAGCTGTCACATTAGGATTGCCATCTCGATCTGAACCAATCCAGCTTCCTGGATGGAAGAATGCAGGGCAACGCGGAGGAACTAATCCAGCCTTCTTACCAAGCAGCCAATCGTCAAATCGACGATACACGACTGGAATCGTGTCAAACAAAGTGGCGTCAAAAATGTCGAGAATGGTGTCAGATTCTTCAACTGGAGTCGGCTTCTTTAAAGCAATCGGAGAAGTGCGAAGAAGCGCATCAATTTCGTTATAGAGACGTCGATAATTTTCGCGCTTATCAGATCCGCCTAAACGATGATGTTCGCTTAGTAATTGCGAAATTCTGCGAATCTTACCTGCAACGGCTTTACGACGAGCTTCAGTTGGGTGCGCGGTAAATACAGGATGAAACTCAAGCTTTGCAAGCAATTCTTTCGCTTCAGCAGGGCTCATTTCAGTGAGCAACTTGTGATAAGCACAAGTTAGTTCGTTAACTGGATCAACAGGCAATGAATCTTCAACTTCACATTCACGCTGATGAAGTACAGAAACACGATAATTTTCCTCGCACAAATTTGCCAAGTGGAAATATGTTGCGAAAGCACGAGCTAAAAGCTGCGTATCGTGCAAATTCATTCCGTTGAGCTTGCTAACAGCTTTACTTAAGCCATCATCTGCAGTTACTTTTGCGTCTACCATTTGCGCAAAATGAGCCGCACTAGCTTCTACAGCATTCAAACGCACATCGTCGAATACTGCTAATAATTTTTCATCGAATTCGCCAAGAACATCGCGAAGAATATGCAAGCACAAATCCATGTCTTGCTTAAGTGATGCTGGAAGGTCACGTTCCTCTGGGCCTTTTCGCCCTAAACCAGACGTAACAATAGTTGCGTCTGCCGGAGTAACCTGCTGATTTTCTGTTGCCATCAGACCTCCTTACGCCAGACTAAGGTTGCTTGGTCGTCTGACTTCCGCAGCTCCTCCGCGGTTATGTAGGTCAGAAGTTGCAAGCCCACAGCCTTGTTTCCAGCGAGATACCAAGTTAATTGTGAAACTACCACCGGACGTAGTAAAGAATGCTGATTTAGCAACAAAATATAACTCGGCAACGGGGTTGCGTATACTAAAAAATTGTGAGTACAGCAGAGAATAATATTGAGAATAATGAATACGACAACAGCATCAACAACTGCGATTGCGATAAGCCTGAAATTCTTTCGACTGGTCATATAGTCGGAAAACCTTCTGGGCGTTTTCATACTCATGCTATTCCACTCGATATGGACGATGTTGAGCGAGATTGGGATAAGCCAGTTACGCAAGCAGGAATTGCTGCGAAATCGAGTATTATTATTCGCGTCGGTGCGCTCGGTTTAGGAGCAGGCACAGGAAGCTACCGAGTTCGCGAGCTTATGCACAGAATCGGCGAACCAATGGGTGTACATGTGCGCGCAGACGTGAATCTCACAGATATTGAGGCAACTTGTACTGATAAGCATGAGCGAATTACTGAAGTTGTAGATCTTCCAACCACAGGTGTTAACACTGAGCGCATTTGGCTTCTAGAACATTTTGCAGATTGGTTTAACGTCAAGCTTGGAAACGATTCTTTATATCACTCTAAAGCTGCTGTTTCTAAGGAATTAGTTGACACATTGCAAGCGAGCGACGACGAACATACCATTGTACAAACAGCTAAGCAGTCTGAAGAAAATGCTACTAAAATTGCAAAAAAGAAAGCGTTGCAAGAAGCTATAAAAAAAGAAAAACCACGCGGCATTTTTGCATTGCAGCCAGAAAGTGCTTACGCTGAACATTTTTCGCACGTAAACGCATCTAATAGTAATGACGAATCTAAAAATGATCATCCTCTTACAGTTAGGGAAGTACACGACCGTCTTGATTTGATTAAAAATAGGAAACCGCTATACAAACCGTGGTTTGCTGGTCTTGCTTCGGCAGTTGCTTGCGCATCCTTTGCGTTCTTGCTTGGCGGTGGCATTTACGACATGATTGGTGCTTTTATTGGAGCAGGAATCGGTCACTATATTCGTCGCAGAATGTTTATGAAGCATCTAAACCAGTTTGTAGTTACATTCGTAGCTGTTGCAATAGGTGCACTATCATGCATTGGGGCTTTGCGTCTTATTGGCTTCTTTGACCCTAGCGCGCTCAATCACACAACTGCATATATTGGCTCAGTGTTGTTTGTTATTCCTGGATTCCCTCTTATTACAGGCGGTTTAGATATTGCAAAAATTGATTTCCCTTCAGGAATTCAACGACTTTGTTACACAATGGCTATTATTTTGATGGGAACTCTTGCGGGATGGACAGTTGCAAGCCTTGTACATCTCAATCCTCAAGGCTTCCCTCCTCTCGGATTAAATCCTTGGCTTAACGCAGTTCTTCGATTTATTACAGCTTTTGCCGGAGTATGGGGCTTCTCAGTTCTGTTTAATTCTCCACAACGAATGTGCTTAGTTGCTGGCGTTATTGGCGCTATTACTGACACATTGCGTTTAACTATGACAGATTTTGGAGTTGCTGCCGAAATTGCAGCTTTCAGCGGTGCTTTATTGGCAGGTTTGCTAGCTTCTACTTGGAGAACTATCGTTCGTCACGGATTAGCGCCTCAATATTTGGGTTATCCACGAATAGGTCTTACGGTTCCATCTATCGTAATTATGGTTCCTGGACTTTATATGTATCGCGCAATGTTTTATCTTGGTCAATTTCACACGCTTCCAGCGTTAGACTGGACTTTCCGCGCTTTCATGGTAATTATTTGCTTACCTATTGGTCTTGCTGTAGCACGCGTTATTACAGATAAAAGCTGGCGTTACGACGTGTGATGTTCTAAGTTTCAGTTCGTTAATTTTTAACAAAAAGCCGCTTACAAGTTTTCTTGCGAGCGGCTTTATTTTTTATTAATTTACTTATTGAAATTTAATTAATACTTCATTCCCATAGCATCTCGCACTTGGGAAAGCGTTTCTTCTGCAATAGCATTTGCACGCTTATTGCCATCATGCAAAATGTCTCGAACAGTATCCATATCTTTTGCAAGTTCTGCACGACGCTCACGGTGAGGTGCCAAGAAATTATTTACATTTTCAATTACGTAAGCTTTCAATGCGCCAGCACCAGCGTTACCAATTTCTGCAGCAATATCTTTAGGATCTCTACCTGTAACTAAACCTGCGGTAGTAAGAAGCGCAGAAACTTGCGGACGAGTTACTGGATCAAAAGTAATCATCCTCTCAGAATCAGTTGGACTCTTCTTAATTAATTTGGCAGTTTCTTCGGCAGTAGCCCCGAGCATAATCGAGTTACCGTAAGATTTACTCATCTTTCGTCCGTCCAATCCTGGAATTTCAGGAGCATCAGACAAAATTGCTGCCGGCTCTGGGAACACTGGATTCTTTTTTGCATATCGCTCATTAAAACGACGCGCGATCGTACGAGTGATTTCAACATGCGGCAAATTATCTTTACCAATCGGCACAACATTAGCTTTACAGAACAAAATATCGCAAGCCTGGTGCACTGGGTACGTAAGGAGCAATCCGGTTAAAGCATGTCCAGATGATTCCATTTCCGACTTTACAGTAGGATTCCTGTGTAATTCTGCTTCTGTAACAAGCGAAAGGAAAGGCAACATAAGCTGATTTGCTGCAGGAACTGCGGAATGAGTAAATATCATTGTTTTTTCAGGATCAATTCCGGCAGCCATATAATCCAGCACTAAATTCAAAACATTATCTTCAATATGCTCAGTGGTGTCACGATCAGTAATTACTTGATAATCTGCAATAATAATATTGGTTTTTACTCCGCGCTGCTGCATTGCAACACGCTCACGAATAGATCCAAAATAATGTCCTAAATGCAAACGACCAGTTGGGCGATCTCCAGTAAGCATAGTAAAAGACGAAGGGCTAGCTTGTAACTTTTCAAGCGTTGCATCTGAACGTTTACGCGCTGCAAGGAAGCTTGCGCTCATCTCATTACCAGCAGCTGTAACCTGTGCTTCTTCCGGCATTTTAGGCTCCTTAATTGTGCGTATTTTTACGCTGAAAATATGGCTTTTATGGTAAAAGTTTACACAGACAATATACTCGGTTGCGGTTAAGTGGTACGCTCTTGTGTGATGAACTGATTGTTACTTAATTTTTAGAGGGGGTCAGATGGGCCGCGGACGACAGAAGGCAAAGCAACAGAAAATTGCCCGTAAGCTCAAATACCTGACGACCGATACGGATTATGACGAGCTTGCTAAGGAACTTAATTCCAGCGAACCCGGACAAGGATCCTTCGATCCATTTGCGTCGAGCGAAAGCTATGAGGAAGATACATATCTTCCAGAAGAGAATGACACAGATCAAGAAAATGATGCCGTTGATGCTTCAAACGAAGATGATTTAGACGAGTATGCCAAGTGGGCTGCGGAAGCAGCTGCAAAAGCCGTTAGCAGCGAAAACTCTTCTACAAACTCAGGAGCGCACACGCCAGCGCATCATCATATCCCTATGCCAATTCCAAACTTCATACACAAACACGACAATTAAAAATTAAATTTATTAAAATTATTTTATTTACGTATCCTGGGCATTCGAAATACTGTTTGCCCAGGATATTTGTAAATACACGCTGTAAATACGCAATTAAGCTACAATAAAGCCAACTTACAGCGGCAAAATATCGCTTAAATCATCACGCTCGCCAATTGCACTTATGTTGCCAAAGTCCTGTTCCTGATGCCATTTAGTAACACCACTCGCTAATCTAAGCCATACTTTAGGCTCAAGTTCAATAACATCTGGCGGTGTGAGATTATGCGGATCCGAAGCTGGTCCTTCCAAAATTTTTACTGCACCAAAAGGCGCAACTCTTACTTCTACTGCGCACCCAGGCACTTTATCCTCAAGAAGATATAGCGAATATCTAACCGCTAAAGCTTCGTCGTTTAAAGAGATATTTAAAATATTACTATTTATTTGCATGGCTTCTATGCCATTGCCAAGTGCTTTAATAGCAGATTCACGCCAGAATTGCCAAGCACATTGTCCTTGTTTTATATCTCGTTCAAGTATTACTGACATATTTTTATTATCTTCTAAACAACCTACTTTCAGCAATATATTTGTATTAAGACGTTATATACAAATATTTAAAGGGATTAGGTTGTGGTACTCTTGGGGTTATTGTGTGCATTCACATGCCTCTTGTAGTTATCTGCAAAGGTTATCTGCAAAATGGTGATGGTTTAATTGTCTAAACACAAAGTTTTAGGCTGCACACTTTTAGGAAATATATCAAACGGCACAAGGAGTCAAATATGACTAAACACGTCGCGCCGAAAGCCAAAACTACTGCGACGGCATTTGCCAAAGAACTTCAAGAGCACCTCAAGTACACCCAGGGTGTAACGCCAGAGCAGGCCACTACGGCAGATGTGTATGTTGCCGCTGCTACCGCAGTTCGTCGTCACTTGATGGACTCTTGGATGCAGACTCAGCATGACATGGTTAATGGCAACACCAAGGCTGTGGGCTATTTGAGCGCAGAGTTCTTGATGGGTAAGCAGCTTGAGAACGCTTTGTTGAACGCTGGTCTTACTGACCAATTCAATAAGGCTGTTACTAAGCTTGGCTTCGATCCAAAGGCAGTTATCAATGCTGAGTATGAGCCAGGTTTAGGTAATGGCGGTTTGGGTCGTCTCGCAGCCTGCTTCATCGATTCACTCGCCTCTATTGGCGTTCCAGCATTTGGCTACGGCATCCAGTATCGTTACGGCATCTTCAAGCAGCGCTTTGATGAAGAAGGTAAGCAGGTTGAAACCCCTGATTACTGGCTTAGCAACGAAGAGCCATGGGGTCACATTGATTATGGTCGTGACCAGCGCGTCAACTTCGGTGGTGAAGTTGTAGAGGAAAACGGCAAGCGCGTTTGGAAGCCAGCTTGGTCTGTTCGCGCAGTACCAGTTGACTACATGGTTCCAGGTTATAATTCTGGTCGCGTAAATACTCTTCGTTTGTGGACCGCTAAGTCTTACGATGAGTTTGATTTGCTCACCTTCAACAAGTCCGAGTACTTGGATGCTGTAAAGCCACAGGTTGCAGCAGAAAACATTTCTAAGATTCTTTACCCAGAAGATTCCACTCCAGAAGGTAAGGCTTTGCGTCTTGAGCAGCAGTACTTCTTCGTAGCTGCTTCTATCCATGATGCAATCCGCGTATTCTACCCAGGTCAGGATAAGCCGGATCTCACTACCTTCCCAAGCAAGATTAACTTCCAGTTGAACGACACTCACCCAGTTATCGGCATTCCAGAGCTTATGCGCGTTCTTATGGACGAGTACGACTACGATTGGAACACCGCTTGGGGTATCACCACCAAGACCTTCAACTACACTTGCCACACCTTGCTTCCAGAAGCTTTGGAAGTTTGGCCAGCCAAGCTTATTGGCGAACTGTTGCCACGCCACCTTGAAATCATTCAGGGCATTAGCGAGCAGTTCCGCAACGAGCTTCGCGGTAAGGGCGTTGCTGAGGATCAGGTTGAGCGCATGCGCATCGCTACCGACGCTGACGAAAATGGCGAAGGTGCTGTAGTTCGCATGGCTTACTTGGCTACCTACGGCGGTTCTTACGTTAACGGTGTTGCTGAACTTCACTCTGAGTTGTTGAAGGATGTCACTTTGAAGGACTTCTCCAGCGTTTACCCAGATAAGTTCAAGAACGTTACTAACGGCGTAACTCCTCGTCGTTTCGTGCGCTTGAGCAACCCACGCATGTCTGCTCTTATTACTGAGGGCTTGGGCACAGACGCATGGCAGGGTAATTTGGAGCTTCTTGAAGGCTTGAAGCCATTGGCTGACGACAAGGCGTTCGTTAAGAAGTTTGCTGAAGTTAAGAAGCAGAACAAGCTTGCCTTCGTTGATTTTGCAAAGCAGAAGTATGGCTTTGAGATCAACCCAGACACAATGTTCAACACCATTGTTAAGCGTTTGCACGAGTACAAGCGCCAGTCCATGAAGATCCTCCAGGTTATCTCCACATACGCTGGAATCAAGAATGGCACAATCGACGTAGACAAGATGCTTCCACGCACCGTGTTCTTCGGCGCTAAGTCTGCTCCAGGCTATGCTATGGCAAAGCTCACCATTCAGCTCATTAACAATGTTGCTCGCGTGGTGAATAACGACCCAGCATGCAAGGGCAAGCTTGCAGTGTTCTTCCCACCAAACTACAACATCGAGTTGGCTATGAACTTGATTCCTGCCACCGATTTGGATGAGCAGATTTCTCAGGCTGGTAAGGAAGCTTCTGGTACCGGTAACATGAAGTTTGCTTTGAACGGTGCTTTGACTGTTGGTACTCTCGATGGTGCAAACGTTGAGATTCGCGAGCGCGTTGGCGCAGAGAACTTCTTCCTCTTCGGCATGACCGTTGACGAAGTTGATAAGCTCTACGCTGAAGGATACGATCACGGCGGCTCCCGTAAGTACTACGAGTCTGATCCTCGCTTGAAGACCGCTGTTGACATGGTTGCTGACGGCACCTTCTCCAATGGCGACAAGAGCGTGTACGAGCCACTCGTTAACGATTGGCTCACCCATGATTACTTCATGGCAATGGCTGACTTCAGCTCTTACATGGATATTCAGGCTCAGATTGAGGAAACTTACCGCGATCCAATGAAGTGGGCTCGCATGGCAGTCTTGAACGTAGCCAACTCTGGTTACTTCTCTTCTGACCGCTCTATCGAAGATTACCTCGATCGCATTTGGCACACTGGTGCTCTTCCAACACCTGTTGCTGAGTAATTGAGTATTCTCCAATAGCAATACATAGAAAATAAAAGGCGGAGACTGTTAATCAGTTTCCGCCTTTTATTTGTGTAAATTTTAGTTAAATTGCATGTAAGACAAACGCTTTTGTTTACAACAATTCTTTAGTAATTACAAATGAAGGCGACTACGAATATACGCAATCGCCTTCATTTTGGACTGTATAAAGCAAATGTCACTTATGCCTCGGCGGCAGGAGTATCGTTAGCTTCTTTCTCTTCTTTTTCTAACCCTAGGTCAATTGGCGAAGAACTGTTCTCCCATGGTTCCTCCCAAGGGTCATAATCAGGATTATGCTGCTTGTACACATACAACGCAGCAATACCTGCGAGCAGTGCTCCGAAGAGCAGTGCAAAGAACTTCCAACCGCCAGAGGATCTGTTCTCCATGATGGCTCCTTTCCGGTTAAGCTGACCTGCTCGTCCAAGTCAACAATCTATACCGCTTTTTGTCGCGTAATAACTATCATAGTTGCTTTTCTTCAGAGTTGCATCTTTTTTAAATAATGTTATTGATTAAATTTGTGAAGTAAAACCGATATCATAAGCATATGCACAACTTTGATATTAAAAATATTTTAAATAATATAAGATTTCGTTTTAACACAACCACAGCCATTTTAGTATATTCATGCATTTTTATTTGGATATTGGAAATGATACTGAACTTTGCCTATCCAAATTATTATTCGACTCTAATAAGCTATACTGCGTTTCTTCCAATCACTGCGTTACAGACACCTTGGACTTGGTTCACATCAATGTTTGTTCACGCACCAAATTTAACCCATATTTTCTTCAATATGCTATGTCTTTGGTCGCTCGGAGTTGAATTAGAACGATTCTTCGGTAAATGGAAGTTTTTTGGATTATATTTAATATCCGGCTTTGGCGGAAGCGTAGCTGATATTGTATGGTGCAAACTCACTAATAATTGGTTCGTCGCTTCATACGGTGCTTCGGGAGCTATTATGGGGCTTATAGGCGCACTTCTCGTAGCGCAATGGCGACTAGGAGAAAACATGCGAGGAACAATTATTTGGATTGCTATTACTCTCGCTATGCCAGTTATTGTGCCTAATATCGCTTGGCAAGCACACGTTGGAGGCTTAGTTTCTGGTACCGCAATTGCAGCATTGCTCGGCGTACAAAATCCGCTACTTAAAAAAGCTTCGTTTAATACGCGTTTCTTAGTATATTTTGTATCACTATTTGCTATTCTCACTGCTTGTGCAATGTTTTGTTTGAAGGCATAATTTGTTAAATTACACGTGTGTAGTTTTCCACCAATGTGCACAGGATTGTGTATAAGTTGTGCCTAAATTGGTGACAACTATATAAGTTATCCACATAGTTAATCACAAACGTTGATAACTTGCCTTTTTTGAACCTGTGCACAAGTGTATAAGAGTTATCCACAATTTAAGTTTTTTGTGGACTAAACTATCGACTACATAATTTTAACTTTTACTTGCTCTAAAATTTTCTACACCTCAACAAGGAATGAGATTCATGCCTACACTTCAAGTTCCAAAAACAATCGAACCAGCAAACGCTTCTACACTCACTTTTATTAAAGAAAACGCACAATTGTCACCAAGCAAAGCTGCTCTTAAAGCACCACGCAACGCAAATATCGACATACCTTTTGCAATTAACCAAATAGCAGGTAGACAGATTGCGCAACAAAAACTACCGAAATGGGCTTCCTGCAACGAAGTTATATACCCTGCGCATATTTCTATGGAACAGTGTTCTTCTCAATCAACAGCACAATACAAAGCAAATGTTGCAAAAGAATTACTCAGCAAATTAAATTCAGAAAATTTTAGTAGCACACTTGTGGATCTTACTGGCGGCTTTGGCGTTGATTGCACAATAATGTCTGAAGTTTTCGATTCTGCTATTTGCATTGAACAGCAAAACGAACTTTCTAGCATTGCACATCACAATATGAATGCACTTGGTATTACAAACGTAAAGTGCTACAACAACAATAGCCTTGATGCACTCAAAAATATTCCTAAGTCAACGATAATATACGTCGATCCAGCTCGTCGTAACAAACAAGGATCTCGCACATACGCTATTGAAGATTGCACTCCAAACGTATTAGATCTTAAAAATCAATTGCTCACTAAAGCAGAAATAGTGATTATTAAACTTTCTCCAATGCTTGATTGGCACAAAACAGTTAGCGATTTTAGTGGCAATGTAGAAGCCGTACATATAGTCGCACATAGTAACGAGTGCAAGGAACTATTGATAATACTCAGCAACTCTCAGCACACAAAAGTACCAGTATATTGCGCAAACGATGATCAGATAACTGTTGTACAAGCAACTTACAATACTTCAACAAATCAGGTATCAATACAGCCTGAATCAAATGTTTTAAATAATAAAGAAGAAAATAATAAAAAATATGAAAATTTAGATATAAATAACTGGCAAGAATGGTCGCAATACGTTTATGAGCCAAATGCAGCAATCATGAAAGCTGGCTGTTTTTCATTGTTAGAAACTCAATACAATATACAACAAATCAGTGCGAATAGTCATGTTTACGTATCGGAAGAATACTACTCAGAATTTCCAGGAAAAATATGGAAAATTGAAAATATATGCAGCATGAATAAACGCGAAATAAAACAAACTTTTGATGATATCACTCATGCAAATATTGTTACTCGTAACTTTCCAATACCTGTAGAAGCATTACGCAAAAAATTAAACCTACAAGATGGCGGAAATACAAGAATTATTGCAACAACTGATAGCAATAAAAACCATATACTTATTCGAGCAGTAGCAGCACCAAAATAAAAAGTAGCTACGCAACATTTGCATAGCTACTTTTAAAACATATTAAGCAGTTTGTTTTACAGACTAACGCCACCACATTGTCATAATGAATCCAGTCATTACTATTACTAATGCAATAACTAAATTCCATGCACCAATTCCAGGAATTGGAAGCACAGGGTTCAAATAATAAACAACAGCCCAAATTAATCCAACGACCATTAATGTGCAGAACAGCGGCACAAACCATGCAGCATTAGCTTTTGTGCCTTTAATGCTTTCTTCGACACGTCGCCTATTTTCAGCTTGTCTCTGCATCATTTGCTGAATCTGTGGAGAAAGCGCTGCTTTATCCGCAGTAGCATTCAACACTGCTTCAACTTCGTCCATAGGAACGCCATAAGTATTCTCATTTGACGTATCGCTCTTCTTTGCAGCGTCGTCAGCTGCAGTCGTGTGCAATTCTTCATCAGCCATAACTGTAACTCTCCAATCAATCGGCTACACGCTATAATAGTGGTTACACTCGAACGCGTGAAGGATGAAGATAAAATATGGCTAAGAGAACTGGGAAACATCGTGCTCAACACTCGCTGTTAAGCAGTTTTGCTGTTGCCGTTGCAGTATTTCTTACCGGCTATTTATTCGTTCTTAACTTGCGCGTAAACCGCTCTGCTTTTGTGACTTCTAATACGAGTCAAATGGTTGAAAGAAATTCACAGCGCACAAAAAATTTACGAGAAGATATAAAATCTTTAGATTCTAAAATTAATTTACTTAATAAAACGCTTGGTAGCAGCACTAATGAAGGAAAAGAATCTTCTGATACTGGAAGTAGTACCGTACTTCCAAAACTTGAAGGACCTGGAATTGTTGTAACTCTCAACGACTCTCCTCTATGGAAAGGCGCAGTTAATGGTTCCGGAACATCCGGAACCATTAATGATTACGTAATCCACCAGCAAGATATTGAAGCTGTAGTAAATGCTTTGTGGCGCGGCGGAGCAGAAGCAATAACTATTCAGGATCAGCGAGTATTATTTAACTCCGCAGTTGTTTGTATTGGTAACGTTCTTATGTTGCAAGGTCATCAGTACTCGCCACCGTATAAAATATCTGCTATTGGTCCAATGGATAGCATGGTTGATGCTCTAAACAATTCACCAGCCATACACACCTACAAGGAGTATGTAAGTTCGTTTGGATTAGGATGGAAAGTGGAGAAAAAGAATAATCTGCGATTCCCTGAAGCATCGGCTTTGTTGCAACCATTAAGGTACGCAACAGTTCCTAAAGTGCTAAACAAATAAAATATGTTGCAAAGTCTTCATACATCAATAAAGGAGTAGCACACTATGCAATCTGCTAATATGCAGGAAGGAAAAACGAAGCGTAGCAGCTCGAATTTCTGGTGGCAAGCCGCTGGAATTATTGGCGAACTGTTGATAGCTTTTGCAGTTATTTGCGCATTGTACATTGCATGGCAAATGTGGTGGACTGGAGAGCAGGCTGAGCACACTCAAGTAGAGGCACGTCAAGCAATATCTTGGCAAAACCCAAAAACTGGTGATAAAACGAAGATTGCTTTACCACAGAATACTGACCCACCTGCTTTAAGCAAACCAAAGTCTGAAGACCTTGTAGCTCGTTTATACATACCACGTTTTGGAAATCAGTGGGAACGAAATGTTGTAGAAGGCATTACGCCAGACATCTTAAGCAAGCGTGGTTTAGGTCATTATCCAACCACACAAATGCCTGGTGCAATAGGTAATTTTGCAGTAGCAGGTCACCGAAATGGTTATGGTCAGCCATTGGGAGATGTAGACTTACTGAAGCCTGGCGACGCAATAGTAGTTCGTACAAAGGATTATTGGTTCGTCTATAAGTACACTTCTTACAAGATTGTTACACCAGATCACGGTGAAGTTATTGATGCAAATCCTGATCATCCTGGTGAGAAACCAACAAAACGTATGCTTACTCTTACAACGTGCGAACCTAAGTATACTGCTGCAACTCATCGCTGGATTAGCTACGCAAAATTCGCTTATTGGGCAAAGATTAGCGATGGCATTCCAAAAGAACTTTCTACTATTGATGAGCAAGGAAAAGTGAAGTTTATTAACAATGAGCAACAATCTCTAGTTTCTCGTCTTTCTTCACTAGTGCCAGTTATGGTGGTTGTTTTATTAGTGTATATGATGATTTTCGTAGCAGGAGCAATTGCTTGGCAATGGCCAGAACTTCGCGCTATTCATTCTGGATTAAAGAAAAAGCCTGATGCAAGCATTTTTGGCGGTCTTTTGCGCATACAACCAGGTATTACAGCGATTCGTTGGATTCTTTCGATTCTGATTTATTTCTTCATTGTATTAGCATTATTCCAGTGGATTTTCCCTTGGGGCGCATCTACAATTCCATTCCTTCAGCAGATGTCTAATTACTCAACAACTGTATGATAACGGGTTAAGTAGTAAGTTTTAAATATTCTTACGATTGCTTTAAAACTTACAAAATAAAAACATTTAAGGCGATTGCGTATGAAGCGCAGTCGCCTTTTGTTTATATTAATAAAATAAAAGCCTATAGAAACACATAAAATAACGCATTGCTGTAAAACTATGTCTAAATAAACAAACATATCTTAAACAGCTATTTTTTCGTTTTATCACATACTTTGCAACCTAATATAAGTCTATTTATACAAATCTATTTTCACGCATCAATTTTTATAAGTAATATACGGATTTTATTAGAGATACAAAAATTAGAGATACAAAAATTAGAGATACAAAAATTAGAGATACAAAAATGCTGCTTGTTCTACTTTTCTTGTAGAACAAGCAGCATATACATTATTTTTACAGACTTAATCTAATACAAATCTAAATCAGTCTGAATCAGATGAAGAACCAAGGCTTGGACGTGTAACTAATGTAATCGCTTTGCCCTTCTCAACCTTGCTTCCTGCTTCCTCAGACATACTCATGACTATATCGTCATCTTTTGCCATTGAATCAGATACTACTCTCAAACCTTTTGCTTCAAGTATTTTCTTCGCCTGTTTGAAGGTAACAGTACCAAGATCTATACTAGGAACTTCAACTTTCGAAGCACCTTGAGAAACATACACAGTAATAGAGCTGTGTGGTTTAACAGAGGAACCAGACGACGGATTTAGTCGAGTTACAGAACCTTCAGGCACATTATCTGAATCTTCCTTAACTACATCCGTAGTAAAACCAAAATTCTCTAATTGGCTAACCACAATGTCTTTGCTTTGGCCAACAAGACCGTCAGGAATTTTAGTTAAACCAGATGCAATATATAAAGTAATTAACGTACCCTTATCAGCAAACGAATCTGCGTCAGGATCTGTGCGAGTTACATGATCTTTCTTAATATCTGCACTATCTTCTACTCGAACATTAGCAATCTTAAACCCAGCACGCTCAAGCATTTTACGAGCAGCTTCTTGCGTTTTACCACTTACATCTGGCACGCGAGTTGATTGTGGTCCAACCGAGAACCATACAGTCACCTTGGATCCAGAAGCAACATGCTCACCTCCACGCGGTGATTGCTTAGTAAAAGTTCCCTCAGGTTGAGAAGAATGATCATCTTCACGAATATCTGGGACCAAACCAAGTGCACGCAACTTTTCACGAGCAGCATCCTGCGTTGTTGTCTCCATAAATGTTGGAACTACAACATCTCCAGTAGCACGACTTCGATTGAGCATAAACAGCACACCCAGAAGAACTAATACTGTTACTAATACTCCAACTATAGATCCGATTACTACTCGTTTACGACGTTGCGCTTGCATTGTTGCTCTTTGTGACGCGCGCGTGCTAGGAGAAAATGCAATATTTGCAGATTCAACTTGACCAGTAATAGGATTGAACGATTGAGTTGCAGCACCATCTGTCATGCCCATAGCCATAGTTGCAGCATCCTGTTCAGCCTGCTTACGCGCCTTCATATTAGCTAAATCAGTCAATGGATTAAACGCTGCTGCAACAGGCACTCCACCGTTCATAAACGCTAGAATGTCATTCTTAAACTCTGATGCTGTGGCATATCTATTTTGTCTATCTTTTGCCATTGCTTTAGCACAAATCTTGTCCCACATAGCAGGCATGCCTGGAACAAGTGTGCTAAGAGGTGTCGCCACTTCTGAAACATGCTGATATGCGATGGCAACAGCTGAATCTCCAATAAAAGGAGGACGTCCAGTTAGCATTTCATACAGCACACACCCTGCAGAATACAAATCAGAGCGCATATCTACTTGTTCACCACGAGCCTGCTCTGGAGACAAATATTGTGCTGTTCCAACAACACCTTGAGACTGTGTCATAGTTGTTGCAGAATCGTCAAGAGCACGAGCAATGCCGAAGTCCATTACCTTCACCATGCCCTGCTCGGAAATCATAATATTTCCAGGCTTAATATCGCGGTGAATAATACCCATTCTGTGTGAGTACTCTAAAGCATTGAGTACGCCAAGCATAACTTGTTCAGCGTCTCTCTGACTTAAAGCTCCATTCATTTTTAGAATATCGCGTAATGTTTTACCTTTAATGTATTCCATTACAAGATACGGTAAACGCTCTTCTAAGCCATTTTCTGCTATAACAGATTCTTCTCCAGAATCATAAATATTCACAATATTAGGATTGTTCATCTGCGCAATGGCATGCGCTTCCCTGCGGAATCGCGAAAGGAAAATCTCATCGTTCGCTAAATCGGAACGCATGATTTTCACAGCAACTGTACGACCTAAGCGCTTATCAACAGCAACACGCACTTCCGCCATGCCGCCGCGGCCAATAAGCTCCCCTAATTCGTATCGACCATTCGCTAATGAGGTGGGCATTGTGGTATTCATTGCTGCTCCTTGCGATCATTGATATTAAAAATATTAATAATATTTACTTGGTTTTGCGGCATACTTTTAATACATCTTCGTTGTCGCAAATTTGTAGAAAGTACTCCTGTTGTATTGTTGAAGGCTGTTTCTTGATCTAGCAGTCTGCGCTCAATACGAGATAATACTTTCGACACAACTAATGCATCTTTTGGACGATCTTTTGGATTCTTTGCAAGCATAGACATAATAAACTGTTGTAATTGCAAATCAACATTTTCTGGCAAAGGTGGTACAGGATCATTAACATGTGCAGCAGCAATATCTACCGGCGTTGCTCCAGTAAATGGACGATGTCCGCACAAACCTTCATATGCCACAACACCTAACGAATAAATATCAGATTGTGCAGTAGCTTGTTCACCTTGTGCTTGTTCTGGAGAAATATATTGAGCTGTTCCAACTACCATGCCATCTTGAGTGATCTGTTCTTGGTCACTGGAATATGACACACCAAAATCTGTGATTTTCACATTGCCAGTATCAGAAACCATAATATTTGCAGGTTTTACATCGCGATGAATTACGCCATGAGAATGAGCTACAAAAAGTCCTCGAGCTGTTTGAATAAGAATAGGAAGTAACTTGGTAGGATCAATTATTTTTTCTTTATGATACAAATCTGCCAATGATTTACTTGGCACATATTCCATAATTAGGAATCCAATACCATCGTGCTCATAATAGTCAAATAATGCTGCAATATTAGGATGCGCTAAATTTGCTGAATTATGCGCTTCAGCACGAAGACGACGTAATTTTGCTTCAACGTTTACGGTATCTGTACGTAACGCCTTAATGGCAACAATTCGCCCAAGTTGAATATCAAAGCCTTTCCAAACTTCTCCCATACCGCCTTGAGCAAGGCGGCGATCAAGTCTATAACGATGATGAACTAACTGTCCTTCAACGAGTTTCATTGTTTAAGCGCCTCCTCCATCACTTGTCGCATAATAGGTCCTGCCGCGTAACTACCAAATGTACTTGTGTTATGTACTATAACCGCTATAGCTATTCTAGGATTTTCAGCAGGAGCAAATCCAATAACCCAACCATTAGCAGCTTGATTATACATTCCAATCTGTGCAGTACCTGTTTTAGCCGCAACATGAATATTAGGTAAAGCAAGATTAGGATTTTCTTTTGTAACAACAGCCTGCATCATAGAAGTTAATTTAGATGCACTGTCACTACTCATTACTTGGTTCATAACGGTTGGTCTAGTTTGTGACAATACTGACAAATCGCTAGATCTTACACAATCAACAAGAGTAGGCTTCATCAATGTTCCATTATTTGCAATAGCTGCCGCAATCATAGCGTTTTGCAAAGGTGTAACCTTAGCATCACCTTGACCTATTGATTCCAGAGCTAGTCTATCTGGAGTTGGCTTAATAGAAAAAGTAGATTTCACGGATCGTATTGGGAATCCAGTAGAATCAGAACCATCAATAGGCAGCGAATCGAAGAATCCAAACTTTCTTGCCTGCTTTACAATTACGTCAGATCCTAAAGAATTACCCAATTGAGCAAAAGCAGTATTAGACGAATATGCTAAAGCATCCTCAAAAGATATTTTTCCATCAACGCCATTCGCTTGGTAAGTGACATTTGTAAGAGACGTCTTGGTTCCAGGCAAAACATAGCTCGCACCAGCAGGTATTTTCGTATCAGGCTTGTATTTTCCAGATTCTAATGCTGCTGCTGCAACAACAGTTTTGAACGTAGAGCCAGGAGCATAAAGCTCAGAAACAGCACGATTCAGCATAGGATTTGACACATCTGATGTTATTCTCTCATACGATTTATTTACTTCATTAATATTGTGAAGAGCAAGATCATTCGGATCATAACTTGGAGTGCTTACCATGGCGCGAATTCTTCCGGTTTTTGGCTCAATTGCAACTAAAGCTGCGTCTTTGCCTTTAAGAAGATTGTAAGCAAGATTTTGCAAACGTGAATCAATTGATGTTTCTATAGAAGCTCCGCGATTAGTTGCTCCAGTAAATAATGAACGGAATCTTTGCCAGAACAGAGCATCTGATTCTCCACTTAATAAACTATTACGGGAAGCTTCAATTCCTCTATCTGCACGCTGGCTAATAGAAAAATATCCAGTAACTGGAGCATATACTAATCCGTTAGAATACTGACGTTGATACACAAAAGCATCTTTAGATGGTTCAGATTTCACTATAACTGTGCCATCTGATGTAAGTATTGCTCCACGCGGAGCGCCAAACTCATGGTATAAAGCTCTGCGATTTCGAGGATCAGAATTTAGAGCATTCGCTTTAATAGAAGTAATAATTGTACTTGAAATACCAAGTATTACAAAAAGTACCAATACTGCAGTAAAAAGTTCTCTAAGACTTTTATTCATTGTTATCACCTCTTTCTGAAGAGGAAATAACAGCAGAAGCATCTATATTATTTTCATAATCTGTATTGTTATATTCACTATTATTTGTATTCGTATTAGCTCGCTCTTGCAATTCACGCTCGCGCAACGCTGCTAAGGCAGCGTATTGGAAAGTATCGGAAACAGGAGCAGGTTCAGGTTTATTTGCAGCGTGAGAAATAACAATAAGCAAAGATGCAAGCAAATAATTTGCTACTAAAGAAGAACCTCCAGCTGCCATATACGGCAAAGTTAAACCGGTTAATGGAATAACCAAAGTAATTCCACCAACAACAGTAAACACTTGGAAAGCCATAGTAAAAACAAGCCCTGAAGCTAATAATTTTCCAAAGCCATCTTTAATTTTCATTGCAGTAATCATTCCGGATGCAATAATAATTAAATACAAAACCAATACGGCTAGAAGCCCAGTAAGACCAAGCTCTTCACCAACAGAAGCATAAATAAAATCAGAATTAGCTAGCGGTGTTATAGAAGGATGACCTTGTCCTAAACCTGTTCCGGTTGTTCCTCCAGCAGCCAAACCAAACAATCCAGATACAATTTGCGCTGAGCCACCAGGGAAACGATTATAAACCGCATTATCAAATGGATGAAGCCACGAATCCACACGATATTGCACATGTGCGAATAACTTTACTGCCATCAAGCATCCAGCTACAAAAGCAATACCCCCAACAGCAATCCATCCTCTGCGACCTGTTGCCACATACAACATTGACACAAACATTGCGAAGAACATCAATGACGTTCCAAGATCATGCTGGATAACAAGCACACCCATTGATGCTGCCCATACTAAAGCAATAGGTCCCATGTCTTGTAAGCGAGGAAGGTGAACTCCCAAAACCTTATTTCCACCTACAGCAAGTCGATCACGATGATTAAACAGGTACGCAGCAAAGAAGAATGACAGGAAAAGCTTAGCAAACTCTCCTGGTTGCACTGTGTGATCTCCAAAACCTATCCAAATTCTCGCTCCACCAATTTCTTTACCTAATCCAGGAACCATAGGTGAAAGCAAAAGAATCAAGCCTATAACCATATTCACATAAGAAAAACGCCTTAAAATGCGATAATCTTTCAAAAGAATAACGAAAATAATTGATAATACTAATGCTGCACAAATCCACACCATTTGTTTTATTGCAACATTTGTATTATTTTGCCTATCGATTCTAGCTATAAGAACTGTTCCAATTGCAGTTAAAAGCATAATACAAGGTAAAATAGCTTGACTTGCATATGGCTGTTTAACAAGAAGAACACCCCAAAATACGAAAAACAGTGCCATAACGAGAATCAACATTGCTGCATAATTAGCAGAAATATAACCGTCAATACGGAAAAACATCTGTAAAAATGCCATGCCAGAAAGCAATGTTGCAAAAAGCAACAATGCTATCTGTCTGATACGCGTAGCAATCATATTCATGAGGTTTTACCCCCTTGCTTCGCGTTATCTTTATTTTTATTTATTTTATTTTCTAATTTCTTTTGATTCTGTTCATTAAGTTTTTCTTGTTCTCGCGCACGCATTTCTCGACGAATTAACGAAGCATGACCACGAGCCTCAACTAAGCTGCCAAAACTAATACCTTCTTTTAATTGATCCTGCCAAGATTTATCTAGTTTATTAACAGGGATGTCAGTAGATTCCACTTTGTGAGATAATGCAATACCAAAAATATTTGTTGGCACTCCTTGATAAATAACAACTTTGTTACTGTCTTTTCCAATATAATATTGCGTTTGAGTCCACGCATATACTCCGTAGCCTACTCCAGAAATAACAAATAATACTAGTAATATTCCCAAAGATATGCCTATGCGAGTCCATCTACGCCTCAATGAATGAGCACGATGTGCCTCATCCTGCTCATGTTTAACAGCACGAGCAACATCTGGATCATGAGGATCTGTTGAAACTTTACCATTCTTTTTTTTGACTATAGGAATCTCATTAGTGTCAGGTGTATGTAATTCTCCAACTTCTTCACGAATGTGTGAAGGTTGCACAATTCTTGTAATAGATATTGTTCCTTCATCTGGATTTTTAGAATTATCATCATCTTGAGCTAGCGCAGCTGCTCTTTGAGCTGGTGAATTCTTATCTTCGCGCAATGCCGGTGCTGAAGCTACTGCTTTATTTACGATATCTGCAATTGACTCGAGATCCTTACTTGCAGCTCCTCCAATAAGTGGAGTTTGATGCGGAAGATCAAATGCATCAGCATCAAGTGCAAGCGTTGCATCTGCAATAACGGCTGTAACATTATCTGTACTACCAGCACGAAGTGCCATAGATACTAATTTTTGAGCGCATTCTTCTTGATTAGAAATACTACTCATCACATCTTGAATAGTTAAATCTTCAAGAACTCCACACAATCCATCAGAGCAAAGAAGCCAACGATCAGAAGGATGAGCTGAACGCAAAGCAATATCAGGACGAGGATCTATATCAAAATCACCTAGTACTCGCATAACAACATTTCGTTGAGGATGATTTCGCGCTTCTTCAGGCGTAATATGACCTGTATCAATCAAATGCTGAACATAACTATGATCAGTAGTCATGCGCATAAGATGATTATCTCTTAGTAGATACGCTCTAGAATCACCTAAATGAGCCAGAACCCAGTATCCTCTTACAAGAGTTACTGCAGTAACTGTCGTTCCCATTCCAGCAAGACGGCGCTCACGCTTAGCTTTACCAACAATCGCATCATGAGCAGCCATAATCGATGTTTCCATCATTGAAGAAACAGTTTTAACATCATGCGGTCTTGAATCTTGTTCAATATGTGCAAGAGAACGAATCGCTATAGTAGAAGCTGTATCTCCTCCAGCATGACCACCCATTCCGTCGCAAATTGCAGCTAAATGTTCACCAGCAAATGCAGAATCTTGATTATTACTACGAACAGTTCCAACATCACTGACAGCCGTAGCATACATAAAAAGTATTTTTTCTACAGAATTTGCGCGATTTTCTTTAATATCATTTTTATCTGTTATAGATGATATTTTTTCTATTTGCCCAGTAACTGCGGTCTGAATTTCTTCTTCGTTATTTGAATTGATTTGTTTCATTTGTTACCTCAATTCAAACATTGTTGCGCCGATTCGCACAGAAGTACGCGGAGCTAATATAACAGGCTCAGTAACACGATTATGACCAATCATGGTTCCATTTGTGCTGCCTAAATCTTCAAGAACCCAAGAATTAACTGATTGATTAAAATAAACACGAGCATGGTGTGAAGATACAAATTCATCATTTAATACGACTGTATTAGAAGCAGCACGACCAAGAGTCACACCAGCAGCGTTCAATGGGAATGAAGATCCTGCCAAAGGTCCATCAATAACAACTAACAAAGTTGGAGAACCGGATGTATTTTCTTGATTTTCTGCTTTGGCAAATACTGGCGTCTCACGCACTTGCATAACTTGTGAAAACTTTGCTTCACGAGAATTACGACGAGAACTTTTCTTCCAAAAACGAGATTTTTTAGGACTAAATACTTCAATATCGCAGCGAAGCGAACGGATAGCGCACCATACAAAAATCCAAAGTAAGACTAAAAAGCCATACTTAAGTATTGCAAACGTTAATTCAGTAAACATCATGCGCGTTATCGTCTCCTAGCTCGGAAATACTTATTACTCCTGGTCTTGAGACGATGCCCAATAAAGAATACGCGTACGACCAATAGTAATAGTGTTGCCATCAACCAATGTTGCTGCAGGAACCTGATGACCTTCTACATATGTACCATTCGTAGATCCAAGATCACGAGCAATAACACCGTCAGGAGTTATATCAATACCAAGATGATGACGAGAAATACCTGGATCATCTATTACAATATCGCAACCAGACCCACGTCCTAAAATAGTACGATCCTTTGTAAGCAAGTACTGGTTACCATTAATTTCAAGCATCGGGTGATTCTGCGATTGATCCTCAGTAGTAACAGGAACAGCATTACCCTGAACAGATTCAGATGTCAAATGGAAATTACCTTTAGTTAATTCCAAATCCTCTTCAAAAATAACAACTACAGGTCCTACGAAAGCATAATGCTGACTCTTAGCATATTGAGTAAGATTATCTGCAAGCTCATTAGCTAATGCTTCACTACCCCATTGTTCAATATGATCAAAATCAGGCGTACTCAGCTTAAAACGGTACTCATTTGGAGCAACTGTGTGATCTCTGCCAATAGGCATGGCTTCAGCGTCAATTTCACGTTCCAAAGCACTCGAAAAATCGACTGGCTGCAAATCTTTGGAGCCGAATTTTGCGAAGACGCTGTTCATTGCACCTTCCACGCTCTTCTCAAATCGGTCAAACACGCTCATGGTAAACCCTTTCTATCTGTTCATCATAGTACTCGTCACCGGGTACGGTGTTCAACTACCACACGCTTTTCTTCTAATATATTTTCTTTTTTATACATATTATTTCGTACTCTCCAACGTGCATTTACATCATTGTGCGTGTAATCTTAACAAGTATGATGCAGAAAAATAACAGTAATCACAGCGGATTATCGGTTTTCACTAGAAATTCCGCTACTATTTTTACACTATTACTCGCAGTTGTTATTCCGTTCTTAGGAAAAGCACTATTAGTTACGAGTAAAGAGCGCACTTATGAATCATCCATAGTCTCCTGGTTCCACAAGAGTGTTCCCTCTGTAATTCTCAGTATTTCAAAAATATTAGCTTTAGTTTTTTCAACTAAGGGTTGCATAGCAATACTCGTTTTATTAGCAGTGCTTTCATTATTTGTAAATAAAAATTGGAAGATGACAATAATTCAACTTTTAATTTCGCTTCTTCCTATGATTTACATTTTTGCAGTTAAATTTGCTGTAAATCGTCCGCGTCCCCACATTGGTTTGAATATTAAATTACCAACTGATCCAAGTTTCCCAAGTGGACACACTTCAGCAGCTGTAGCAGTTTGCGTTATGGCAATGTTGATTCTTTACATCAATAAACCATCATCAATTCAATTTGGATTACTTTTTAGCGCAATTCTTGTTGTTATAGTTGCTGTTTCACGTATTATTGTCGCTGCTCATTTCCCTACGGATGTATTAGCTGCAGCAATTATATATCCACTACTTTCTGTTACAATTTTGCGCTCGTTCCAGCGACATAATTTATATATTGACAACAGAAATAATGACAAATCTACTTACGAAGAACAAATATTAGATTTTAACTCACAATCTAATATTCAATAATATATAAAAGGAAGAAAATACTAATGATAAAAGGATTTAAAAAATTTATTTTACGAGGCAGCGTAATCGACATGGCTGTCGGTGTTGTTATGGGTAGTGCAGTAACTGCAGTAGTAACAACGATAGTTAATTATATTATTAATCCTCTTATTGCAATGATTTGTGGAAAGCCAGAACTTAATGGTGTTCTAACTATTAGTATGAATGGTGCAACAATTTCTTTTGGCGCAGTAATTGGAGCATTATTGAATTTCCTTATTGTTGCTACAGCAGTTTATTTCTGCATTGTTTTACCTATTAATAAATTGCGTGAAATTGGTGCAGATTTGTTGCAAATTGAACATGAAAAAACTGAAGAAGAAAAAAGAAAAGAGCGTGAAGAAAAAACTATTCAACTGTTACAAGATATTCGTGACGAACTAGTAAAACGTTAATTTCTTATTTTTCTTATAAAAAATTCCCACTGCTTCGTAGTAAACAGTGGGAATTTTATTATCCAAAGCTAAATTATTCACACTATCAGTCGTCACCTAAAGTAATGTGAATTCCTCCAACTAATGAACCAACAACGTTATATAGAAGAGCAATTATTGCAGATAATACGGTTATTATAATTATTTCTACAATTGAAAAAATAGTCACAGTACTTAATACTGTTGGGAGTGAGAACACATCTGCAAGATTAAAACCGTTACTATCCAAACCAGTAGAAGAAACAATCTGCGTTACTTGATCAAATACACCAATCATATTCAAGAACAACCACACTAAACCTGCAGCAATAACTTGAATAATTCCTCCTGCAACGCTTAAAAGGAATGTTACTTTTGCTACAGACCATGCATCTACTCTTACTAAAGAAAGACTCATACGACGAGCACGCGGAACACGTCCCGATTTTGTTGCATTTGATTTATTGGAAATAGATGAAGCAGCACCACCAATTGTACGACGATACGTATTGGAACTACCACTAACACGTCCAGAAGATGATGAATTTTTAACAATATTTCCTAAAGAAGAATTACCAGATATTTCATCAAAATTATTTTCTTCACTTGAATAATTAACTTCCTTAGAAGGAACCATTTTTTCTGCAGATAATTCTGTGTCATTAGACAAAAATCTTGCAGATTCCTCATTCATATTCATCGGATTTTGCGATGGCTCAAAATTTTCGCTCATCTCAGTGTTCCTTCTCTTATTAATTTGCCTATAATCAGTGTCATTATACCAATGAGAGTACCAATAAAAACAGACTAGAACAGTTTTTATTAGTACTCTCAAATTTTTGTGGAATAATATTATTAATATTATTCCACATAAGAAGTTTCTTAAGCTTCCTCATTTTCTGAAGTAGCTTCTTTTTCTTCTAATTGATTTTCTTCGTCATCCGTTTCTTCATTACGGGCAATAGAAATAATTTCATCGCCTTTATCCGGCTTAGCTAAGGTTACGCCTTGAGTTGTTCTACCAGTGCGCTTCACTTCATTAACGTCAGAACGAATTACCTTACCGGACTTCATAATTGCCATTACTTGATCTGTTTCTTCAACAATCAAAGCTCCAACTAATGAACCACGACCCTCTGCAAGTTGAACAGCTTTAACACCGTAGCCGTTTCTTCCTTGCAAACGATACTCTTCAATAGCAGTTCGCTTAGCAAAACCTTCATTAGTAACAACAAGAAGATCTTTACTAGTTTCTGCCGCAACAACGTCCATATCGAGTAATTCGTCACCTTCACGGAATCTCATACCCTGAACGCCGGCAGTCTGACGACCCATTGGTCGAAGTTGTTCATCATCTGCTCTAAACTTCAAACTCATTCCAAGCTTAGAAACAAGAATAATGTCATCTTCTGAATTGCACAAAGCTGCACCAATAAGCTCGTCGACAGGTTCACCTGTTTCTTCATTTGCCATCAAACGTACAGCAATCAAACCGCCTTGACGTGGAGAATCATACTCTTGCAATGCAGTTTTCTTAACTTTCCCGGAACGAGTTGCCAATACCAAGTATTTAGCAACATCATAATTTGGAATTGATAACACTGCTTGAATTGTTTCTCCAGGAGTAAATTGCAACAAATTAGCAACATGCTGACCTTTAGAATCGCGAGATCCTTCTGGAAGTTCGTAGGCTTTCAGACGATAAACTCGACCACGATTAGTAAAGAAGAGCAACCAATTGTGTGTAGAAGTTAAGAAGAAGTGATCAACTACATCATCTTCACGAAGCTTTGCACCCTTAATACCTTTACCACCGCGGTGTTGAGCACGATACTCGTCTGCTTTAGTACGCTTAATATAACCTGCGCGAGTTACTGTTACAACAACGTTTTCTTCAGCAATAAGATCTTCAACATTCATTTCACCAGAGAATGGAAGAATCTTAGTTCTGCGATCATCACCATATTTTGCAACAATTTCATCAAGTTCATCGCCAACAATTTTGCGCTGACGTTCTGGGCTTGCCAAAATATCGTTGTAATCAGCAATTTTAATCATCAAATCTTCATGCTCGTCGAGAATCTTCTGACGTTCCAAAGCTGCAAGTCTACGAAGTTGCATTGCAAGAATGGCATCCGCTTGAACTTCATCAACATCAAGCAAATTCATTAAACCAGTACGAGCAGTTTCAACATCTTTAGATGAACGAATTAAAGCCACAACTTCATCAATCATATCCAAAGCTTTCAAATAGCCTTGCAAAATATGATCTCGCTCTTCAGCTTCACGCTTTAAGTAACGTGTACGCCTATCAATTACTTCAAGCTGATGAGTTACCCAATGACGAATAAACGCATCCAAACTCAAAGTTCTAGGAACGCCATCAACCAAAGCAAGCATATTTGCGCCGAAAGTTTGCTGCAATTGCGAATGCTTATACAAATTATTTAAAACAACTTTTGGAACAGCATCACGCTTAAGAACAAGAACCAAACGCTGACCAGTACGACCAGACGTTTCGTCGCGCATATCTGCAATACCTTGAATTTTGCCATCTCGTACAGCTTCACGAATGGAAGCAGCTAAGCGATCAGGATTAACTTGGTATGGAAGCTCGGTAACAACCAAGCACATGCGTCCCTTAATTTCCTCAGTATTAACTACTGCTCGCATTGTAATTAAGCCGCGACCTGTACGGTACGCTTGCTCAATTCCCTTGTGACCTAAGATTGTTGCTCCAGTAGGGAAATCAGGTCCTTTAATTCGCTGAATTAAAGCTTCAAGAAGTTCTTCCTTGCTTGCATCAGGATGATCCAACGCCCAGTGCACACCATCAGCCACTTCACACATATTATGAGGTGGAATATTGGTTGCCATACCAACAGCAATACCAGCAGAACCATTAACTAAAAGATTCGGGAAACGAGCTGGCAAAACCGTAGGCTCTTGAGTTTTACCATCATAATTTGGCAGGAAATCAACGGTATCTTTATCGATATCTCGTACCATTTCCATAGCCAACGGTGCCATACGGCATTCCGTATAACGCATTGCTGCTGCAGGATCATCACCAGGAGAACCAAAGTTTCCTTGACCATCAACAAGCATATAGCGCATTGACCAAGACTGAGCCATACGCACTAAAGTGTCATAGATAGCAGAATCACCATGAGGGTGATACTTACCCATAACATCACCGACAACGCGAGAACACTTGTTATATCCGCGATCAGGCCTGTATCCTCCATCATACATTGCATAAATAACACGACGGTGAACAGGTTTTAAACCATCACGAACATCTGGTAAAGCACGCTCAACAATAACAGATAATGCGTAAGCTAAATAAGATTCGCGCATTTCCTGCTGCAAATCCATGTTCTTTACGCGAGCACCCTTCATTAAGCCATAATCAGTATTATCTGCTTCCTGAGGGCTCTGTGGTTCCATAGAACCATCTGGAAGCTGATCTCGCTCAGCATCATCACGAGCGGAATTTATTTCGTCTACCACTTCAATTCCTTCTTAATCTTATAAAAATTAAAGTTTTTTCTTTTTATCTTTTCGAATAAATTAATACTTTTAAGCGTCAATAAACCTTGCATCATGAGCATTTCTTTGAATAAAGAGTCTACGAGGCTCTACTTCATCGCCCATAAGCATGGAGAATGTTTCATCAGCTCGAGCAGCATCTTCAATATGAATTTGCTTCAAAATACGATGCTCAGGATCCATTGTTGTTTCCCACAACTCCTGATAACTCATTTCACCCAAGCCCTTGTATCGCTGAATACCTTCACCTTTAGGAAGTTGACGACCAGCAGCTTTACCTTCTGCCAAAACTCTGTCTCGCTCAGCATCCGTATAAACAAAATCATGTGCTCCCTTGCTCCACTTCAAACGGTACAAAGGTGGCATAGCAACATAAACGTATCCTGCAGTAATCATAGGACGCATATAGCGGAAAAATAATGTCAAATTCAAAGTAGCAATATGAGCACCGTCGACATCAGCATCAGCCATAATAATGACTTTGTGATATCGAACCTTGCTTAAATCGAAGTCTTCTCCATAACCACCACCAACAGCAGTAATTAAGGATTCAATAGTTTCAGACTTCATCATTCTGTCGATTGAAGCGCGTTCAGTATTCAAAATCTTACCACGCAAAGGCAAAATTGCTTGCGTAATAGGATCGCGACCTTGAATTGCTGAGCCACCTGCAGAATCACCCTCGACTATGAATAATTCACATTCTTCAGGATTACTTGACTGGCAATCCTTCAACTTATCTGGCATTCCAGCAGTTTCAAAAATAGACTTGCGACGAGTATTTTCGCGAGCTTTTTTAGCAGCAAGTCGAGCACGAGAAGCTTCTATAGCTTTTTGAATAATATTTTTTGCTTCATTTGGATGAGCATCAAACCAATCTCCAAGCTTTTCAGTCATGACTCTTTGCACAAAAGTCTTAGCTTCAGAATTGCCAAGCTTTGTTTTAGTCTGACCTTCAAACTGTGGAGTTGTAAGCTTTACTGAAACAACTGCTGTTAAGCCTTCGCGAACGTCATCACCAGAAAGATTAGTATCTTTCTCTTTCAAAATATTCTTTTCGCGAGCATAACGATTAACTAAAGTAGTAAGCGCTGCACGGAATCCTTCTTCGTGAGTACCGCCTTCAGTAGTCGAAATAGTATTAGCAAAAGTGTGAACTGCTTCAGAATAAGCAACAGTCCATTGCATAGCAATTTCCGCAGAAATACCAATTTCAAGATCTTCAGCCTCAAAGTCAATAACATCTGGCTCTACTGGAACAGCTTTTCGAGATTTAACTAAGTAATCAACATAGTCTTTAATACCATGCTCATACTGGTAGCTTACGCTTCTATGCTTTTCTTCACTAGAAGATTCGGAATCACCTGCAACTTCATCTCCAGCTTCATCTGGCTTACGTAAATCAGTTAAAGAAATCTTCAAACCCTTATTTAAGAAAGCCATCTGCTGGAAGCGAGAACGCAAGGTTTCAAAATCATAAATTGTTGTTTCAAAAATTGTTCCGTCTGGCCAGAAAGTCACAGAAGTTCCAGTAGATTCTCCTTCTGTCATTGGCTCACCTTTTGCCAAAGGAGCAGTTGGATGCTGATCAACATAAGTTTGAGTCCAGTGGAATCCTTGACGACGAACTTCAATTTCTACACGAGTAGAAAGTGCATTAACAACAGAAATACCTACACCGTGTAAACCACCAGAAACAGCATAACCGCCGCCACCAAACTTACCGCCAGCGTGAAGCTTAGTCATAACTGTTTCAACACCAGAAACACCTTCGCCTGGCACTTCATCTACTGGAATACCTCGACCATCATCGACAACACGAATAGCATTATCAGGCAAAATTGTTACTTCAATATGCGAAGCATATCCTGCCAAAGCTTCATCAACAGAATTATCAACAATCTCATAAACCAAATGATGCAATCCACGAGGACCAGTAGAACCAATATACATGCCTGGTCTAATACGAACTGCCTCTAATCCTTCTAGAACGCGAAGGTCACTCGCATCATAATGTTCAGGAGCAAGTGAATCATCGAGTTGAGCATCATCAAGTTTATGCTCTTCGACGGCATTATCCATCGAATTATCTTCCGTGTTTGCCACTTTAGGTCCCTTCACAAATTGCCTCATATTAAAAGGCATTTATAGAGCCAACATATGCCAGAAAGCACATAAAAGGGGATTCTAGCGTTTTAGCCACAATACATGATATTCTACACACATAGTATGACCTCTCTTCAGAAAGAGGCATTTTTACTATTTTTAAAAAATATAATAATATTATTAAAATTTATTTCTTAAAAATCCTAATCCACTCGTTGTTGGACCAATAACTTTAATTTCTTTTATTTCAATATTTTCAAGGTTATTATTAATTTTTTCTTTTAATTGTGGAATTAAATAAGAAAGTTGAGTTGCCCAAACTGTTGATTGAGCACGAACAATAAGCACGCCATTTACAACTTGACTTATTTCACAATGTTTTGCAATACTTTCCCCTACTACTTTATGCCAAGAAGAACGTAATTTTGCTATAGAAAGTTGACTATTCCAATTACTTTCAGAAGCAAAATTTTTTAAAATACCACAGAATGATTTAGGATCTCTACCAGGTTTTCCAAAATTTTCCCAAGCTTGTTCTGCATTTTTTTCACGATTATTTTCGCGTTCAGCTTTTCTATTAATAGGATCAAAAATAATTGCAGGTAATTTTCGAGTATCAATTTTTAAAAGAATATTAACAGGAATCATTATTTTTCCTCCTGCTTATTTTTTCTTTGTTCTATTACATCAAGCAAAATATTATTATGCTCTTCACTGAAATTATTAATTTCATTATTTTTTTCTAATAGTTTTCCAATATTTATAAGATTTGTTTTTTTAATATATTCTTTATTAGGAATGTCGCTAAGAGAAGAAGTAGTAATAAAAACTTGACCTTGATTAAGTGCAAAATTTAATATTCTTATACGCCTGTTTTCATCAAGTTGTGCAAATACATCATCAAGAATAACAATAGGTTTATCATTATTTTTTTCTTCTAATGCCTTGCATAATGCCATTTTTGAAGCTATTGCAATTGTCCAAGATTCACCATTCGAAGCAAAATCTTTAGCAGAAATATTATTAATAGCAAAGTCAATATCATCACGATGAGGGCCAATAAGATTGCATCCTCTAGCTAGCTCTCCATCATAAATACGTTGAAAATGCTCACTTATTTTAGAAAAAAGCTCGTTTTTATCTTCAATATTTTCATCACTCTTTTTTTCAAATAATACTTCTTCAAAAGAAGGAACATATATTATTTCCGTATTTTCTTCATTAGTAAAAGATTTAATTATATTTTTGAAATATTTATTAATAATTTGCACAGTTTCTTGGCGTGCTTTTGTTAAGTTAATACCACTTTCAATAAATTTACCAGTCCAAATTTCTAATCCGGATAATGAAACTGTCTGATTTTTGTATGAAAAATCTCTAATATTTTTTAGTAATGCAGCACGCTGTTTAGAAATATGTTTAAATTCTTGCAATAATTGCACATAATTTGGTATTAACAAAGATCCAGCTTGATCGATAAAAGTACGTCTAACATTAGGATCACCAATTATAAGAAATTGGTCTCTTGGAGTAAAAGAAACTATTGGCAATAATCCAACAATGTCTTTAACATATAATGCTTTACCAGAATTTATATGTGCTCTATTAGAACCTTTTACATAAAGATCTATTTCATAAGTTGTTTGATTTAAATTACTTTCTAAAGATGCAATATTACTTAAGCCAGTATTTGTTTCATCTTTTTTATAATTTATATCATTATTAATGGTATTTATTCTTATTATTGATTTTTCATAGCCTTTTTTAATAAGAGGCAATGTTGAAGATGTTCTGTGACTTATTCCAGTACCAGTAACTTCTAATGCTTCTACAATATTGGTTTTTCCTAAACCATTATTGCCATATATAACATTTATTCCAGGGTTGAAATCACAAATTATATGGTTCCAAGAACGAAATGTATCAAGGGCAATTCGCGAAATATACATTGCTTAATTACCCTTTCTTAATAGTTTTAAAAGAAAAATGCGATATTACATTGTACATCAAAAAATAATCTAAAATACAATGCAATATCGCAACAATATTAATTATTAAAACGCATAGGAACAAGCAAATAGCGATAATCTGTTGATTCATCACCATCTGATTCCTGCTGACCATTAAATTCAACAGGTTTTACAGCTGTTGCCATTTTCATATGCACAAATGGCTCTGGAATAGCTCCTAACCCTTCAAGTAAGTAGTTCGGATTAAAGGCAACAGTTATGTCTTCTCCATCCATATCGATATCAAGTACTTCTTTTGCTTGTGATTCGTCAGCAGTACCAGCACTCAAAGTTAACTCCTGATTTGAAAAAATCATTCGAATAGGAGCATTTCTTTCGGCGACTAAAGATACTCGCTTAATTGCATTTATCAATAATTGTTTATTAATAATTGCGTGAATAGGATATTCATCTACGAATAGTCGATCTACAGAAGGGAATTCTCCATCAATTATTTGTGAAGTACTTGTACGACCGGAATTTTCAAAACCTAAAAGTGACTTATCTTCCTCATTAAAATGGATAATAACATTTTGATGATCGTCGAGAGAATGAGCAATATCTCTTAGTAATGACCCACGAGTAAGAGTGGTCGAATGAATGTCATTATGTTCTGGTGTCCACTTAAAAGTAGATCTAGATAGACGGAATCTATCAGTAGAAGTCATAGTAACGGTGTCATCTTCAAATTGGATCCTAATTCCAGTTAGAACCGGTCTATTTTCTTCTCTAGATGTAGAAACAGATGCTTGATTTACAGCTTGAATAAATGTTGGTGCATCAACCTGACCTAATTTATGAGGCAGTTCAGGCAAGTCAGGATACTCTCCAAGAGGCATAAGTTGTAGAGTAAATGTTGATTTTCCGGAAGTAATAGTCAAAGTATTATTTTCAGATTTTAGATAAGTTTTTTCTGCAGGAAGAGACTTAGTAATATCTGCCATCAATTTGCCTAGAATAAGTATGCTTCCCTCTTCGTCAACACCAGCTTCAATGTGATGGCAGCTAGAAATTTGATAGTTGAATGCAGAAAGCTGCAATGTGCCATTTGCTGCTTCAATTTTTAAGCCTGCAAGAATAGGGTTTGCAGGGCGTGAGTCAATTACGCGTGTAGTCCAAGCTACAGCATCAGCAAATGATGCAGAGTTGACTTCTACTTTCATGCTTCCTCTTTTCTGTAAAGTCTGCATTTATTCTACAGTATGAGGGTGTCTACAAAAAATATTTTTCAATGTTTGCATTGCTTTTGCAATTGTTATTTTTCTTATTAACTAAGTAGTAAATAAAAGTAGTAATAAAGACTGTGTATATGTGGAAAAGTGCTCAAAAACCGCTTTTAAAAAGACTTATTAACAATTAAAAGATGTGGATAACACAAGAACAACAATGTGTATAAGTGGGGAACTTATCCACAACTTTTTCTATTTTTTAGAGTTTCCACATTTTTAAATGCCTTATAAACAACTTAATAACATTTTTACGCGGCGTTTTCCACGAGTTATGCTCAGCTTTTACCCACATTTGTTATTAAGTATGTGGATAACTTTTTATAAACTTTTAAACATTTATTCATGAATATGTGGAAAATAAGTTTAATTTCTACACTCAACAGGATTTTGTTTTAAACGAACAGTTAATTCCATAACGTAGTTATAAATTTCTTGCTTTTCTTGCATCTCGCCACTTACTCGAGTATAAGCATGCATAACTGTAGTATGATCCCTACCGCCAAAAACTTCGCCAATATCAACCAAACTCATGCTTGTCATTTCTCTTGCAAGATACATTGCAATTTGACGAGCGAGTGCAACATTCTTTGTGCGCTGACGACCAACAAGTTCATCAAAAGTCATGTGGAAATACTGAGCTACTTGACTAATGATGTCAGTTGGCCTTACTTCAATATCTGTAGCAAAGAAATCTTGTAATGCTTGTTCAGCTAAAGCTTTACTAACAGGCTGATTACTTAAAGATGCTACAGCAGTAACGCGTGTCAATGCACCTTCAAGTTCACGAATATTTTCTGTAAAACGTTCAGCAATTAAATCAAGTACGTCACTTGGAACATTACAGTGATTCATTGATGCCATCATTCTCAGAATTGCAATACGCGTCTCCAAATCTGGCGGTTTAATATCAACCGTAAGACCTGATTCAAATCTGGAAATTAAGCGTGCTTCAAATCCCTTAAGATTTTTTGGCGCAACATCTGAAGCTATAACTATTCGCTTATTTGCTTGATATAAAGAATTAAAAGTATGGAAGAATTGTTCAAGTGTTGCTTCTTTTCCACCAAGGAACTGAATATCGTCAATAAGAAGAACATCTACTTCACGATATCGCCTATTAAAATCAGCGATTTGACCTTGACTTTGATTTGGTGTTTGAAGAGCTTCAATAAATTCATTAGTGAATTCCTCACTTGTTACATAACGCACTTTAAGTGAAGAATCTTTTACTAAAGCATAATTGCCAATTGCATTAAGCAAGTGAGTTTTGCCAAGACCGGAGCCACCATAAATACATAAAGGATTAAAATCTCTGCCGGAACCCTCTGCGACTGCCAAAGCTACAGTTCTTGCAAAACGATTTGAATCGCCAGGCACAAAAGTATCAAAAGTTGCGCACGTATTTAAATGTGTAATTGCATCGCGTTGAACAGAGACAGGCATTTTTTGCTGTGCAGCCTGTTCAGTAGAAATATCAGTTTGTTGAAGAGTAGATATTCCAGTTGCATGATCAAAATCTGGTTGTACAGGAGATGAATTATTTGCTGTAACCGATGACAAATTATTAGATGATGAAACTGAAATATTATCAACAGGCAAAACTGTATTATCAGTTACTATTTTATTTTTATTTAAATTCGCATTGTTCTGTGCTTGATGAGATAAAGAATTTGAAGAATTTTGTGCAGCTTTTTCCTGATATTCAGATTGAGGGACGATCCTAAAAGCAGGAAACATATCTTTACCAGTGCAAATTTTTAATGCTGTAAGTAGAGGAGAATTTAATTCATTTTGCAAAGCTTGTTGCGTTTCAGCATTGGATACGCACAAAACAATGGTCGTTCCAAAGATTGCTTCTGGTTTAACACCTTCAAACCAACCTTTATCGCGCGCAGTTAAAAGGGCGTTATGCTGTAAAACAGTAAGCGTATTAGACCATACCAAAGCAGCTTGCGATGTAGAATCGCCTAATGTATCAGCCATTTCACCCCCAAACTTGCATTTAGCACATGTAATAATGCTGATTCTGTTTACGCGCGCACGTGTGTAATAAGTATCAGTAAGATATGTTTACTCTGACCCTACGAAGTTATCCACAGTCTAGCGTGTTGAAATTGTTTAATTGTGAATAACATGTGTGTAATTTGTGGATAAGTTTAAAGCTGAGATTTGGCTATTTTTCAACGATTTTGCGTGTACAATAAATTGTAATAGAAATGTGAATAAATCATTTTTATTTATATCTGACAATGTTGATTCTTTAATAAGAAAATGTGGAGTTTTGAGCATTGGTGAGGGGTAATAGTATTTTGGTATAGCTTGACTCATACGGGGCCATGCTTTTGCGTGGCTGAATACAGGAGCATTAGTTATGAAGAGGACATTTCAGCCGAATAATCGTCGTCGTCACATGAAGCACGGCTTCCGCGTTCGCATGCGTACGCGTGCAGGTCGCGCAGTAATTAATCGTCGTCGTGCCAAGGGCCGCAAGTCACTGTCTGCCTGAGTTAAGGTAGCGTCGTAAGGCATGGAAAGGCTGAAAAGCCACCGTGATTTTGTTGCGGTGCTAAAAAAACGGCGCAAGGTGAGTTCTCGGGATATCGTCGCGCATTACATTATGCGTGACGATATAGCCGTGCAGAGCACACTTAACGAAGATAGAAGTGCAAGTTTAGATTATATTGCCACGGGTTTTGAAAGTGATACTCCCGCGGCATTTTCTGATACCTTCTTACATGATCAAAAATTTGAACATGTAAAGAGGCTAGGTCTTGCTGTATCTAAATCAGTGGGGAAAGCTGTAGTTCGCAATAAGGTAAAAAGACGTCTGCGAGTAATCGCAAAAAATTATGAATCTTTATTACCTGCAGGTTGTGATGTGGTGCTAAGAGCAAAACCTTCTGCAGCTCAATCTTCATTTGATTCGTTACAATGCCAGATACAAAAGCTTTTTGGCAAAATTAGTGCAGATTTATGTTCTACACAAAATTGCAAAATGCATGAGAATAATCAGAATCAAGGATAATTGAAATATATTATTTTGAGTAAATGGTGGTTATTGTTATGCGTAGTAAAAAAAGTTTAAGTTCTAAGTTTGTAATTAGTGCAATTAGATGGTATCAGCGCACGATTTCTGCAAATAGACCAGCTTGCTGTAGATACTATCCTACGTGTTCGCGTTATGCTATTGAAGCAATTGCTAGGTATGGCACGTTTAAAGGTGGTATTCTTGCATTATTACGCCTTCTACGCTGTAGACCTTGGACAAGCTGCAGTATTGATGATGTACCCCGCAAATATTCGATTTTTTACAGATGTGCTTGGTCTAAAGCACATGAAGAGCCACGGCTAACTCCCTTGGCTGAAGAAGACAAGGAAAACTAATGTTTAATCAAGATAACTTCATACTTGATAATGGATTCTTGGGATGGTTTTATAAAATCTTGACGCCAGTTGAGTGGCTCATGACTCAAATTATGTCATTATTCCATAAGTTATTAACTCTTCTGGGAATGAATGAAGTTGGCTTCTCTTGGGTTTTTTCCATCGTATTCTTGGTATTAGTTGTGCATGCGTGCATTTTCCCTGCATTTATTAAAAGCATTAAAGGCATGCGCAAAATGCAAGCTATTGCGCCTAAGATTAAGAAAATACAGCAAAAATATAAAGGCAAAAATGATCCTGCAAGTAAAGAAGCTATGCAGCGTGAAATGATGAAGCTTTATCAAGATAACAAAGCCAATCCTGCTGGTTCGTGCCTACCTATGATGATTCAGGGTCCTGCGTTTATGAGTATTTGGTATACGCTTTCCGTTATTCCTTTTATTGCTCGTGGTAAGCATGCAGCTCTTGGTGCCTTTGATATTGCAACAGCACAGCAATTCATTAAAACTCGCGTATTTGGGGTTGGTGTTGCAGATACTTTTATGACAACTGCTGGCGCAGGTAAAATTGTCATAGTTATATTTGTTGTACTTATGTGTGCTGCAATGTGGTACATGCAATTCAATAATATTCGTAAGAATCTTCCGCCTGAGTCTAAGCAGGGTAGCCAATATACTGTACAAAAGCTCATGATGTGGGGATTCCCGTTGATTTACGTTTTCTCTGCGTTTGCTATGCCATTTGCAATGTTGGTTTACTGGTTAGTAAACAATGTTATAAATATGTTGCGTTCAATTTGGCAGGTTTACGCATTCCCAACTCCTGGATCTCCTGCAGCTGAAGAAAAAGAAAAGCGTGACTATCAAAAAGAAACTGCTCGTCGTGAGCGCGAAGGGTTGCCTTCTATTGAAGAAGAGAATCTTCAAAAAGCTCGTGAAGAAGCTGAGCGTAGAGAGATTGAGGGATTCCAGCGCAAACAGCCACAACGTAAACGTAAGGTGGCAAAGCGCTAGTATTTAGATACATTTTGCGGATATATAAAGTCATTTTTATGACTTGAAAATAAGTTAGTAACTTGGCTTTATTATCCGCTAAACTAGACTTCAGGAATTTGTAAAACGTGAATTTTCTCACGATAAGGAGTAATTAATGGTACAAGATGAGAAGAGGACGGTTGATCAACTCAATGAAGAAGCTGATATTGCCGCAGATTATTTAGAAGGCTTACTCGATATTGCTGATTATGAGGGTGATATTGAGATGGGTGTGCGCAATAATCGCCCAATGATTCAGATTGTTGCAGATGATGACACTGATATTAAGAATTTAATTGGTCGCAATGGTGAGGTTGTCGATGCCTTGCAGCAATTGAGTCGTCTTGCTGTTCAACAAAAAACTGGTGATCGTTCGCATCTTATAGTTGATGTAGATGGATTCTTAAAGCGTAAGCGCCAGCATTTGCGCGATATTGCGTTAGATGCTGTTGATGAGGTGCGTGAAACTGGTGAACCTGTGAATTTGAAGCCAATGAATTCTTTTGAGCGTAAAGTTGTGCATGATACTGTACGTGATGAAGGTTTGCGCTCCCGTTCACATGGGGAAGAACCACGCCGCTATGTAACTGTTTACATGCCTTCAGTTGCTTCTGAAGATGAGAATATTGATGAAATTGACGATGTAGAAGGCGAATATTCTGAAGAATAATTAATTTTTATTTAATTGTTTCTTTTCGAAGGAAAAGAGAAATAAAATGAAAAGTAACACAATGGAACAAAAAATGTTTTGTTGTGTTACTTTTTATTTATTTTTTATATTGCTTTTATTTGTTTTGGGGAAAATATGGAAGCTAATTTAGATAAAAAATACGAGGAAAATACACAAAAAATAGCGGACGAATTGGAAGGATCCCCGTTGCTGAACGAGGTTTTAGGTGAAGCATTAGAAAAGTGTAAGCTGTTTCACGTGAAACTTCAGCAAGAAGGATTAATAAGAGGTCTTATCGGTCCTAGAGATATGAATATTCTCTGGGAAAGGCATATATTAAATTCTGCAGCAGTTGTTCCTTTTATTAAAGAAGCAATAGTTGGTAGAAAAAATAAAAGAGTTGCAGATGTAGGTAGCGGCGGAGGTTTTCCTGGTCTAGTTTTAGCTGCGTGCTTACCTGATTATGACGTTACTTTGATTGAACCTATGGAGCGTCGTGTTGATTGGTTGCGTGAGTGCGTTGCTCTTATGAAATTAAAAAATGTTACTATATTTCACGGCAGATCAGATGAAGTTATTGACAAAGTTAAGTCACATGAAATTCCAGCGTTTGATGTAGTAACATGCAGGGCTGTAGCTCCTATGACGAAATTAGCTGGATGGACTATTCCTCTATTGAATAAGCACGGGAAATTAATAGCATTAAAGGGTAAATCTGCTCAAGCAGAAGTAGAAAAAGCTGTAAAAATGATTCGAAAAGCCGGTGGAATAGATACTCATGTTTTTGAGGCACCTGTTGCATCTGGCTTACAACCAACTACAGTTGTAATAGTAAATAAAGCCTAATTTTTTAATTAAAATTTGTGTTTGCGCAAGTTTTCGTTTAGTATGATGCAATTTTATTTGCGATGTTCTTGCGTATCGTCTATGAGTTTTGACTGGTGTTTTCTGAAAACGGTCTGATGAGCCTCGAAAGTTCTTGTTTGGCGTGGCGTGAGTTTTAGCGGGTGTTTGGCTGGCGGGTTTCTTTGTGTGGCTGTGTGAGATAGGAATTACTAGCGCGACGACCTGCTTTCGCGCTCAGAGCGTAGCGCGCGAAAGCAACTCGGAGCGTGAGCTTGTTCAGACGGAAAGTCCAGTGGACTTTCCGTGCAAGCTCAGCCGAATGGCGATTAGCCATGAGGACAGCGCTCCGCTCTTATACCTTATTTGGACTTAGCGGTTGTGTAGTTAAGTTTAGTTTTTTACTTACTTTTTCTGCAAAAATAGTATTCATCAACAAGATTATTACTATCGTTCCGCTTTTATATTGCTCGACCAAGCAATTCCTATCTCCCACTATTAGTAAAACCGCTAGTGTTTTTGGTGTGGTAGGAGTGCCTGGTGTGACGTGCGCAGCAGCACGGATGCTAGTGTTCTCTATGCGATAAATATTCAACGTCCGCAGAGCAATACTGTTAAAGTTTGCTAATCAATAAATAATCGCCGTTTGCAAAGCATTACTGCAAAGCTACATAATCGCCGTTTGCAAAGCATTACTGCAAAGCTTCATGTGCAACGTTTGCAAAGCATTGGCGCAAAGCTACAGAAACATACAAGCATCCAATCAATGCGAAAAATCTCACACATGAATATAAATTGTTCAATTAGGTTTTGGGGAGGGCGAGGCATTGATTGTTTCTATTTTGTAGTGTGCAGTAGCATTAATATTAGTGTTCTATGATTAGAAAAATATGTAGTTAGTTATGGAATAAGGTGTTGATGTTTCATGTGAAACATCAAAAAATTTGTGCTTTTTATGTCCATGGAAACGACGAAACTTAAAACACGATATTTTTGTTTTAAGAGTTTCGCATATTTAATTGGGGGTGATACGTCGTGGAATCAGCTGCTGAAACGATTCAACGAATTTTTGGAGATTCAAAATCCTCCCTAGGTATTGAATTGGCAGATTTGACATCTCGTTTTCATTCCATTGAACAAGCGAAATATCCTAAGCCTAAGCAAACGCGTTTTATTGCTGTTGCTAATCAAAAAGGTGGAGTAGGAAAAACAAGTTCTGCTGTAAATCTTGCTGCAGCTATGGCAGTAAGTGGATCAAAAGTACTTCTTATTGATATGGATCCACAAGGGAATGCGTCAACTGCATTAAATACTCCTCATGCTTCTGGTAATTTGTCGGTTTACGATGTTCTTGAAGGGCGAAAAAGTATCGCTGAAGTAAAACATGCTTGCCCAGATATTGAAGGACTTGATGTTGTGCCAGCATCCATTGATTTAAGTGGTGCTGAATTAGAGCTTGCAGATATGGATAATCGTAATAATCTGTTAAAGGATGCCTTGCAAGAATATCTTGATAATAGCAGCGAACATTACGATTATGTTTTTATTGATTGTCCTCCGTCGCTTGGCTTGTTAGTGATTAATGCCATGTGTGCAGCACGTGAAATGCTTATACCAATTCAAGCTGAGTATTATGCTCTTGAAGGTTTAGGACAGCTTATAAGAACTATTGGTTTAGTCCAGCAACATTACAATCCAATTTTAGTTGTTTCTACAATGCTTGTTACTATGTTTGACAAGCGAACTTTATTAGGCAGAGAAGTTTTCCAAGAAGTTAAAAAACATTATCCAAATATTGTGCTTGAGACTACGATTCCTCGTACTGTGAAAATACCTGAAGCGCCAAGTTTTAACCAAAGTGTTATTACTTATGATCCTCATGGATCAGGAGCGATTTCTTATCGCGAAGCTGCGTTAGAAATAGCGAAAAGGTCTAAGACAGTATTATCTGTTATTGCAGCAAAGCAAGATGCTAATCGACAAGAACAACAACAGGAGAATCAATAATGAGTGGAAATAAGTCTCGCCTGGGTAAAGGTTTAGGTGCTTTGTTCCCAGCTTTGCCTGGCGAGGATGCGCTTGCCGATGCATCTAATAATTTGCAATTTAATGTTTCACATGAAACAAAAAAATCCGAATCTGTGGATAGTCAATTAGAAGAACAAGCAAAAGTTTCACGTGAAACGTTACATAAAGATAATAATCAATCAAAAAATGTTTCACATGAAACAAAGGTCCCTAGTATGAGCAATTCAATTGCTCCTCACGCGGATAAGAATAATAACAAAATAAAGAATGTTTCACGTGAAACCGTGCCGTCAATTCATACTAACAAGCATTCTCATAAACGTTCAACTATGCCATCTCTTGGAGATGTCACTAGACCTATGGATTTCTTTTTTGGAGATTCAGCATCAACGACATTTATGTCGTCTAAGGCAAAAAATAATGAAGAAACCGTTATTGGTGAAAAAAATAACGCTGCTGAAAAATCGAATAAAACCGCAAAAAATGAGCCTTTGAAGCCAGTAAAAGGTGGATATTTAGCTTATCTTAAGCCGTTAGATATTGTTCCTAATGCGCATCAACCTCGAACAATTTTTGATGAAGATGAGCTGCGAGAACTTGCGTCATCTATTAAAGAAGTCGGCGTTTTACAGCCTATAGTTGTGCGACCTATTGTTGATGCAGATAAAAATGATGAACAAATTGCACATTATGAACTTATTATGGGCGAGAGAAGATGGCGTGCTTCTCAGCTAGCTGAACTTGATACAGTTCCAGCGATTGTGCGCACAACTGCTGATGAAAATATGTTAAGAGATGCATTGCTTGAAAATCTTCATCGCGTTGCTCTTAATCCTCTTGAAGAAGCGGCAGCATATTCTCAGATGATAGATGATTTTGGTTTAACACAGATTCAGCTTTCTCAGTCTGTATCAAAATCACGTCCACAAATTGCTAATACTTTAAGACTTCTCAATCTTCCTGCTAGCGTGCAAAAACATGTCGCCTCAGGTGTGCTTTCTGCAGGTCACGCACGAGCACTACTTGGCTTGGAAAATCCAGAAGATATGGAAAGTCTAGCCAATCGCATTATTGCAGAAGGATTGTCAGTTCGTAGTACTGAAGAGATTGTTTCGTTGAAGAATGAAGATACATCTCATGGAGCAGTACGTACGCGTGTGCGTCGCAATAATCAGTGGTCTTCTTCGCCTGTGCGCAAGCAGCTTGAGGAGCATTTTGCTACCAAAGTTTCTATTAAGGGCACAGAAAATCATGGAAGAATCGAGATTGTCTTTTCTTCTCCTGAAGAAATGCAACGAATTATTGGTTTACTTGTTTCTAAAAAAGAATAGTAGTTTTAATAAAATACGTGTGACATTTGTCTACAATATAATAGCTTAGACTGTAATGTCACACGTAAATTTAATTGTATTTATGCTTTTACTTTTAGTAAGCCTTTGTGTAATGAGTAAGATTTAAGCGTATTTTTCGTTAAGATAAGTTTGAGCATCAAGAGCTGCTCTGCATCCCATTCCTGCTGCAGAAATTGCTTGACGATACATGTTGTCGACAACATCTCCCGCAGCAAAAACGCCTTCAACAGAAGTGCGAGTAGTTGCACCATCAACAACAATTGTTCCATCTTCATTAAGTTTTAATTGGCCGTTTAAAAACTTTGTTGCAGGAGTGTGACCAATTGCCACAAACAATCCAGCTGACTCAACTTCTTGAGTTTCTCCTGTAATAACATTGCGAACAGTAAGTGAAGTAGCTTCTACATCGTTGCCGTGCACTTCATCTACAACGCTATTTGTAATAAATTTGATTTTTTCGTTTTCTTTTGCTCTGTCAACCATAATCTTTGAAGCGCGGAATTCATTTCTGCGGTGAATTAAAGTAACAGAAGAACCAAATCGTGTGAGGAACAATGCTTCTTCAAAAGCAGAATCTCCTCCACCAACTACAGTAATTGGTTTTCCTCGGAAGAAGAAGCCGTCACAAGTTGCGCAATAAGATACACCTCTGCCGGAGTACTCGAGTTCTCCCGGAATGCCCAATTTGCGCACTTGCGAGCCCGTAGAGACAATAACTGCGTCGGACTCATAAGTTATACCGTCATCGGTAGTAACGAGCTTTACAGCACTTTTAAAGTCTACAGAAGTGACATCGTTCAGCAATATTTCTGCACCAAATTTTTCAGCTTGTTTTTGCATAGACTCCATTAAGTCAGGGCCTAAAATACCTTCTGGGAATCCTGGATAATTCTCTACTTCCGTTGTGTTCATCAATTGACCGCCTGGAGTAAGAGCTCCAGCAATAACAAGTGGTTTGTACCCAGCGCGACCCAAATATATTGCAGCAGTGTATCCTGCAGGTCCGGATCCAATTATGATAACTTTTCGAAGTTTATTTTCCATTACTTATTTCCTTAAAAGCACTTATTATAAGAGATTCAATACAGTTTTACAGAATTGATGTACAAACTGTTCTTAGGCATGCTATCTTTTGGAACCCATAGCATGAAATCTTGAGATTTTACAATCTTCTTAAGTTTTACATCTGTTGTTCCGCTTTCATCGAATGTAAATTCTGCTACTTGAGTTCCCTTAGTTGGATCATCCTTAGTATCTGCCAACAAATATGCGTGACCTCCAGAGGAACGTATCGAAACAACGAAGCGATACACAGTTTGTGGTTCGGTTAAGTGAATATAGTATCCATATCCAGCTTGATTAGCCGGGAAGCTTAAGAATTGATAACGATCAGCTTCGTAAGCAACGTTATTAGTAGGAATTTTAGGCTTAGGCACAGGTTTTACTTGCTTACGACCCATATTTTTCTTAACAGGTTGTTTTTCTTGAGGAAGAATACCTTGGCTACCAAACGGAACATTTTCTAGACTAGTGCTATCCCATGAGCCGTTGTTTCCGAAGCTACCTGTGCTTTCATGATTGCCAAATAAACCATGTAATGCCAAAGCTAATCCAGCTACAAGGAGTAACGAAACAGCCCCGATAACAATAACTTTGGTTGAAAGACCCCACCAAATCTTAGCATCTGCAATAGTGTTGTTATTTTGTGTATTCTGCTTTTGTTTGTGCAAATTAGCAGTTTGTTCCAGAGGCTGGAAGCTTGGCGGCAAAGAAAGTGCTCCATTTTCTTGGATATCGTCGTTTTGGTCATTGTTTATTTCGTCTCTAAGTGCTCTTGCTGATTCCTCTCCAGGAGCTACAAATCTTCCGTGAGAATCAACAACAGGAACGCGACCAGTAGCTTCGCCTTCTGAAGTTAAGTTTTGTGGTCTTGAGATTAATTCTGTGTGTTGATTATTTTCAGTAAGAAGATGCCCAAAATCAAAACTACTAACTACGCCTGTTTCGCTAATAGTATTTTTGGAAGTTTGATTTCTTGTATTTTCAACGTGATCAAAAATATTTTTAGACGTAGCAGTATCGGGAAAATGTTTATATGAAGCAGACAATGTTGGGAAAAGAGCATCGTCTGTATCAAGTTCTGTAGGAGCGAGAATGCTAGCCATTTCTGCTGCTGCAATATCATGAAAATCTATATCTGTATTAGTGTTAGTTTCGTCACTAAAACTATTGTTACCAATGCCTTCAGAATCTGAGTTAGTATTGCTTCTTTTAAGAAGAGATCCCAATGTTCTTCCAGCATTTTTGAAGCTATCACTTAACTTAGCGGATCCATTTGTATTATTTGAAATAGTGTTGGCTGAATTAGTTGAAGAAAAATCGTTAGAATCCTGATTATTTCTTTGCATTAATTGTGCATCAAATTCTTCTTCACTTTGTGAAAGACCTTCAGGCAAAGGTAGTATACAATCATCTTTTGCTTCGCGAAGTCGAACATTGCTAATAGAAGCAACACTTGTTTTACCATCAAGCACAATATCTCTTGTTGTGAGCTTCGATAAAGGCGTGTATGAACCTAATAATGCTACTAATTCTGCAATAGACGCCATAGGTATTACGTTGTTATTTTTATTTGAAGCTAGGCTTCTTGTGCAAATCATCCTAAATTCTGAAGGAGTATTATCTGGCAAAAGAGACGCATCAAAACGAGCTTGTATTCGAGAAGAAGTTCTAGTAATCAAAGTGTATAACAATGATGCAAGTTGCTTAGTTGCAATATGTTCAACATTTTGCCTTGGAATTTGATCATCATCTTTTTGAGTCACATCTTCCAAAAGAGGACTTACTGGAGTATCTGCTAACTCAATTCCTGAAGAACTTATGCGAACAGTGTCACTAGAAACAGCGTGGTGAGTAATATTGCTAGCAAGTAATCTGCTTAAAGCTTGTGCAGTTTCTGCAACAATAGTTCTTATTGCTTCGTAGCTTAAAGGTGCTTTTTTAAGAGCCAAATAATCATTGATAGTAATACCGCGATCTAAAGCTGTAACAATAATTGCAACAGAATCATGATGCCGTAATTGAAGTACTTGCGTAAACTTGCGGCTATGCGATAAAGCCAAGGTTGATGCAATTGTATTTACTTGCGGCAAAAAACGTGAATCTCGTACAATAAAAAGCTGGCAATCCTGCGTAAGTATGCGGTCATTGGCTTGCCATACTTGCAAGCCTGCTTCGTTGCGCAAAAGCGATACTAGTACGTATCGATTTAGTACAATATCTCCTAACCGAGGTTCCATTTGTTCCTCATCTTCCTACGCATGTGCAATAAGTAACTTAACATTTTTTACTAACACATAATTGTACTGGTGAGCCGTCATGTTATGTACAGCATTTTGCTGTTATTGAAATAATTTCCCAAATAATCACATATTTTAAGGAAAAGCTCAATATGAAACTACGCTCTTAGAAGTTTTTGCTGTTAGAAGAATCATGATATTTTGCATCGGATTGTATTCTACGCGGAATTCTAAGATTTTTCTGTTCGTGCTGTGATTGACTTTTTGCAGTTTCTTCAAAAATTTTAGCAAGAGGAGCAAGAGCAGGAATCTTTTGGGCAAGCTTACTAATTATTGGGGCAGACAAATCTACAAGTTCTCTGGTCTTCAAAAGTAAGAGTGCTGACAGATAAACAACAGCAATAATAATTGTTGTTATTGCGCAAATAAGTATTGCGTATACCCACCTTAATATTCCATGCATATGTGGGGAATTGAAGTTTAAAACATGCAATAGCGGTTTACTCACTAAGAGACCAACAACAATAGATACTATTGAAGCAATAGTAATTTTTATATGCGTAATTGCAAGATTTCGATCATCTAAGTCATTGTTGAAACGATTTCGAAGCATATGAACAAGTGATGGGAAAGTCAAGAAGTAGCTTATTGAAACTGATGAGCCTAAAGCTGTAACCCAATAAGTAGGTGGCAGTACATTAATGCAACATACAAAGGCAAAAAGCTCAGTAAGAAGTTGCGCTGCTGCGAAAATAAAAGGACTTTTACCGTCTTCAAAAGCAAAGAATGTGCGTTGAATAATCAAATAGCTACTAGTTAAAGGCAAGCCAAAAGCTAGCATCATTAGAGGTGCAGACATAAGGTTTGCTTCTTGAACACTTATTGATGGTATTAAAGCTAACGAAATAGGTGTCGGAATAACAATAAAAATGACTGTAAAGAAGCACATAATTATGCTTACATGCCTGAGTGCTTCACTTAAATCATTGCGCGCGCTATGTAAATCGTGAGATGCAATGGAGCGTGAAATTTTAGGGAAAATTGCTGTTGCAACAGATACTGCAACTAAAGAGTAGGGCAATAGGAACATTGTGTAAGCGTTTTGATAAGTAGCATTACCTGCTACTTCAAACTGATCTAATCCTAAACGTTTTTCGGCAACAAATGGGACGCTTGTTGTTATATGCGTAGTAATCATTACAACTATTTGTGTAACAATAACAATGCCCATGCTCCATGCAGCAACAGGGCCCATTGATCTTAAACCGATATCTCGTATACCAAAACTTGGCTTGTAGTGTATTCCGCATTTTATAAGAGGTAGGAATAACACTAAGGCTTGTGCTGCTACGCCAATAGTCCAGAATCCTGCAGTGAGCAAAAGAGTATTGCCATTCCAAAAACTTAGTGGCATCCTATTTGCTTTACCAAAGATGATGATAAAAACGCCAAAGCCTAGGCAACTAATAATATTTGCTGCAACTGAACTCCACGCGTACATGGCAAAATGCTCTTTTGCTGCCAAAACTTGCCCAAGTACTGTATAAATACCGTAAAAGAAAATTTGAGGCATGCACCATAAAGTAAATGAACATGTTAATGTTTGCATTTCGGCGCTTCCGCCGGCGTATAGCATAGTGAGCACAGGCGTTGCTATAGACATAAGAACTGTTAGCGCGAGAAGCAGAAGAATTGCAAATGTAATAAGTTTATTTAAGCGTTCCTCGGCATTTTTCTTTTCGAGAGTGCGAACAATTTGCGGTACTAATACAGCGTTGAAAATTCCACCTGAAACAAGCGTATATATTAGCTGTGGAATCATAGATCCAGCTTGATATGCGTTTGCTGCTAAACCTGTTGTTCCAAGGGCTGCTGCTAATAAGATAGTACGTATTTGACCTGTAATGCGTGATGCGGCTGTTCCGCTAGCCATAATTACAGAATTTCGACCTACTGAACTCATTCGTCTGGATCCTTCTTACGGTGGAATTGCCTCCAAAGGCCAAGAAGACCAAGAATGAAAGCAAATACTATAATAATCGTACCGCTTTTATCACTAATTTGCAGTGTACTAGTAATAAGTGTGCTTTGTTCTTTTGCAAATACGCGATGCTGATTGTCTTCAAGCACAAAAGTAGCTTTTGTGTGAATTGATGTAGTGATTCTCAGTGGTAAAGTTACTTGAGTTTCGCTATTAGCTGGAATTTTTACTAAAGTTTTACGGCGTGTAACAATTTCCATAGCATGAGTATTTGCAGATAAATACACTTGCACAGGGTAAGAGTATGTGTTGCTTATCGTAATAGGCATGCTTGCTGTTTCGCTTACGGCAGTAATATCATGCGGTGGGATTATGTGAATGCCATTCATCAGTGTATTTGCAAAAGTCTTAGCAGTATTTTTACTTATACAAGACTTGTTATTTTTCTTGCTGTGTGCAGTAGTTTTGGCTGAATCTTGCTGCTCGATCGTATTATTGGTAAATTCGTGCAAAGAAATATCGTCGTATAAGCGTAATAAATACTTTTCTAAGTCTTTTATGTTAATAAGTTTTTTTGTTTTGGCTGTTTGTTTTGCAAGTGCTTGAGCGTCACCCTCAGTATTATGAGGATGCTTAGCGGAACTATAGTCGAGAATATTCTTAGTAAAACGTAAAACGTCTTTCCTTGAATGTGACAAATCGTTTAGGCAAGAGCGTCGTTTTTCAGTAATATTCTCGCTTATAGAGCTGTTGCGAGATATTTCACGCATTATGGAATTTTTCTTCCAGTCAGGCAAGGCATTTTGCTTCGTATTTGCCATTGTTTGCAAGTCGCTTAACGACAGCCAAGGAGATTGTTCTAATGCGTTCATAACAGCATCAATATTTGAATTAGATGCATTATTCGAAAAAGTAATGAGAATATGTCTATCAACATACGGCTGTTCCATTTGGTAGAACGCGCTTTGTGCCACTAAACGATTAATGCGCCCAGCCTGAGTTCGTTCGCTTGTTGCGTTATCGCTTGTAGGCTTTCCGTTTGCCAGAAGAGTAAGCACTGATTGAGGTGACAAAACTCGCACATTCCCTGCAGGCGTATCTATATCGTATATGCCATTTCTAACAGCAAACTGTGAAGCATTATTGTCAAATTCGTCTGTTGCAATAACAGTTTCATATCCATTACGTTTTGCTTGCTCTAGTGCATGAATAGTCCATTTGCCGTATGTTTGCCATGCATAAGCTTTATTTAAATTATGATTAGTTGAGTCTGTTTGTTTTGAATTATTTGCTTTAGTAATATTTTTCTGCGATTGCGAATTTTTTGCAGACCATTTTTCTTTAGTAATTCCTGCCGATTTATACAAATCGTCATTATTGTCATCTGCATAAGCACTGATATCAAAACCAGATTGTTGCATATAAGCGCTTGGTTTGAGTGTTAAATGCGATGCTTGTATTGTGCTTAAATCTGCGATTGTTTGTAATTTTGAGTGTTTATTTGCTAAATCAGCTTTCCCAATAATGTTGTGAATACTATCTTTGTCTGCTCTAAGTAACGTTTCTAAATGATCGCTAGGTTGAATGTTATTAGCTTTAAAATTGCGTAAATCGTTTTGTGTACGAATTAATATTGGCATGAGCGCAGTAAGTTTCATCGCTGGTAAGTTAGCTGAGTGCATGCCAATATTTGCTCTTGTCAAAAAAGAATGTATCGATTTGTATTTTGAATAATCTTGTGAGAAATACGTAATTTTTAATGGTTTGGGACCCCAATTCAGGATGGAACGTAATTCTTGTTTATCTGCAGGTATGTTAAAGCTAAGAGTGCACGTGTGACCGGAAGCTAAACTTGGAGTTTTTACGGAATCTAAAATTTGAGGAGTTGGTATAAGAGATTCCTCTTGCGACCAATTTTGCACGTCCGTGCGCGAAACAAAAGTGTAATTGGAATTTATAGAAAGTTGTAAAGTGCCTTCTGGAAGTGCCGTTTTTACGGCTTTTAGTGTTGCAGTAAGGTGGTATCCGCTTTTATCTGTTACTACAGGCGTTGCTTGAGTTATATCTATTTCAATGCCCTTGCTATGCGGATTTTCATACGTAGATTGTTTTTTATTTTGTCTTGTAGAAGTTTTGTCAGATAAATCTGCTTTTTTCGTGTTTGCATATGCGTAATTTGCTAATCCTGCATATTTTGCTGTTGGAAAAGCAAAAATTGTTGCAAATACTACGAATAATATAAAAATAAAACGTGCAGAAATTAAGCAAGTATGTAACGTAATTCGTAATAAAGAAAATACGTATGAAAGTGCCTTCTGCTTTAGAACAGTAGACGCATTTGTGGTCTGATGTTTACGCGTGAGTTTCTTCACTGTTAGACCGCCTATGTGCTTTTTTGGCATAAAGCCATGCAATTTTACGTTCATTTGGATAGCTTAGTATTGCATTAAGTTCTTTAAAATTCACCCATATTGCATCTTCTGCTTCGTGATCGGGATCTCCTAATACAGATAAGTCGCCACTTACGTAACGTAACGCAAAATGGTGCACTAGCTTGTGTACTCTATGCGTTGTGCCTGTAAACCAATAGTCGATTGTGGCAATCGAATCTACTACTTCGCCAACTATACCCGTTTCCTCATGAATTTCGCGAACTGCTGTTTCTTGGGGTGTTTCACCTTTTTCTATATGTCCTTTTGGTAGACACCATTCAAGGTGTCCGCTTCTTGAATGACGAGCAATAATTGCGACACGCCCGAGAGAGTCAAATACTAAACCGCCTGCGGAATATTCTCGAATAATTGGCAAGTCTTGCGCATCTAAAGAAGCAAAAGTTGTAGGAGTATCTGCCTGTCTGCGTGGTGGCATAAGTGCTGGAGATACGCCTGAGAAAGAAGATGTTTTTTGAAGATTATCTTCCGGTGATCCTGAGTCTTGCGCAGTGCTGTCATCCTTAGAAAACAGCGGAATATCAACAACATTTTGTTCTTCACAACTGTCTTGCTGGCAAGACTTTTTTCTATGCATTTTAGCTAAATCAAGTGGCGTAATAACAGGAGCAGCTTGATTTTGGGCATGATTATCCGCAAGCTTGGCGAGCGTACGTCGTAAGTCTGCAGGAGTAATCATATAGTCAACATTACTCAATCCGCTGTGCATTGGGGTAACGGTATGCTGGAATATAGATTGATTTTTGCTGAAAGGGTGTCGGTAAGGGTGACTGAGAACTTCGAAGTTTGGCCTGAAGCTATAGAGTTGGGGCGACTTTTTGCTGAGCGTCATTATGAACTTGCATTAGTTGGTGGTCCTGTGAGAGATATGCTACTGCATCGCGTGTCGCATGATCTTGATTTTTGTACATCAGCTCGACCCGAAGAGTTTGAACCTATTTTGCGTCGTTGGGGACATGATGGTTTTTGGGATATGGGTCGCAAATTTGGCACGTTGGGAGCTATGCGTCGACGTGCTGATGGTACAGAAGTAAAAGTTGAAATTACTACATACCGTTCTGATGTGTACGATCCAGATTCTCGTAAACCTGAAGTGCAATATGGCGATACTTTAGAAGGTGATCTTTCTAGGCGTGATTTTACTGTCAACGCAATGGCGTTGCGCGTGCCAGATTTACAGTTTGTAGATCCTTTTGGCGGTGCTAGTGATTTAGCTAAAGGCGTGTTGCGAACCCCGGTTGATCCTCGTCAATCTTTTGATGACGATCCTTTGCGTATGATGCGTGCAGTTCGTTTTGTTGCGCAACTTGGGTTTAGTATCGAAGCAAATACTGCTGAAGCGATTGTGGACATGGCAGATAGGTTAGATATTGTTTCTGCTGAAAGAATTCGCGACGAAATTACTAAAATGTTACTTTCGGACAGACCTCGTAAAGGATTAGAAGCTCTTGTTGAATCTGGTATAGCTCAGCGTGTTCTTCCGGAGATTCCAGCTTTACAGCTTGAAATTGACGAGCATCATCGTCATAAGGACGTTTTTGAACACACAATGATGGTTCTTGAGCGCGCTATAGCTTTGGAAACAGATCAGGAAGGTCCAGTGCCGTCTCCAGATTTAACGTTGCGTCTAGCTGCTTTATTGCATGATATTGGGAAGCCAAAAACTCGAAAATTTGAAGATGGAGGGAAAGTTAGTTTCCACCACCATGATGTTGTTGGCGCAAAAATGACTCGTAAACGTTTGAAAGCACTGCATTTTGATCATCATCTTATCGAAGATGTTACTGAATTAGTGAATTTGCATTTGCGTTTTCATGGGTATGTTGATGAACCGTGGACTGATTCTGCAGTTCGTCGTTACGTAAAAGATTCAGGACATCTGTATGAGCGGTTGAACCGACTTACTAGAGCAGATGCAACCACTCAGAATCGTCGCAAATCGTTAATGTTTGAGCATGCGATGGACGAGATGGAAGAGCGCGTAAAGGAGCTTAAAAAGCAGGAAGATTTTAACGCTATTAGACCTGATGTAGACGGTAATGAAATAATGCAATTATTGCATTTGCAACCAGGTCCAACAGTTGGTGAGGCTTATAAGCATATGCTTGATTACCGTCTCGATAATGGTCCGGTAGACCATGATATTGCTGTAGAAGAATTACAGCGATGGTATGAGGAAACGTACAAAAAGTAAAAGTTTCTTCACTTAAATAAAGAGTAGCAGTATAAAATATTTTACTGCTACTCTTTTTTATTTAACTTCCTTATGCTGATCTGCCTTAGGAATGTTTTTCATAAGATCAGCTCTTATACATCCTTGCACTTCATGTATTGTTGCGCCTGCTGCTGGAACATCTACTTTAGGGCGAAGATTATTAAAAGTAGAGCCAAGCACAATATCGACGAGCTTATCTTTTCTATCATCCATTCGCATAATTGCATCGGTAAAATTAGCGTTTACTGTATAAGCTTCATTAATAGCGTTTTTTCCAAAGTAAATGATTGTTCGTTTAATGTTACTGGATTTGTTATTGTTAACTTCTGTTAAGTTAAATCCGCGAGCGTTTAAAGCTTCGCCAACCGCGCGAGCAAGACCGCGGAACTTTGTGCCGTTGAGAACTCTGATTGCTACAGATCTATTATCTACGTAAGGGGCTTTGGCTCCTTCTTTTCCTATTATTGCGCATGGAGCTGGAACGCCGTAATTTGGGTTATCTTTTGGAGCACGCACAGAATTTATGCCAAAAGCGTGGAATTGCACAAGTAAAGCAAATATAAAAGTGACGCCCAAGCCTACGCCCACTGTAGTGAGTACAGATCTTTTTCTTTGATACATGAAAGCTTTACGAGCAATACGTTCGTCGTATTCTTGCGTCATGTTCACTTCCGATCTGTGGTTTGTAACTTTGTTAGCAGCAAGTTTACACAAGCTGCAGAATATACGTAATATTTCATTGCGTAATATTTTATTTTGCATATTTATTCAACGAATAAATATGCGTTTTATTTATAATTTTTACAATCTTTGCATGCGCGATATAAAGCAATAAATTCATCGCAAGTAAGCGTCTCGCCGCGTCTAGTTGGGTCAATTCCAGAATTTTTATATGCTTCTTCTGGAACTTGATTTTTAAGAGCTGCGTGCAATGTCTTACGTCGTTGCTGGAAGGCGGCATCAATGAAAGCGAATACTCCCTCACGTTCATTATTGTCACCTTTGCCTGTGCAATTGCGAGTAAAAGAAACTAATGCTGAATCAACGTTTGGCGATGGCCAAAATACATTACGACCGATAAGCCCTGCGCGTTGGGCTTTGCCGTACCACGCCAACTTAACACTTGGTGTGCCATATACTTTATTCCCAGGTTGTGCGCATAAACGATCTGCTACCTCTTTTTGAACCATAACTAGAAAATTCTGTAAGTTACTAAATTTTTCTAGCAAAGTAAGAATAATAGGCGTCGCAACATTGTATGGCAGGTTTGCAACAAGAGTAAATTGTTTAGCCTGCGCAATCTGTGGAACATCATCGGCATTTACTGTCAAAGCGTCTTTTAGAATGACGTTAAATTTTTGCATTGATTGAGGCATAAATTCTTCTACAGTATGCGGCAATCGTCGAGCTAGCGGAGGGTCTATTTCTACTGCAGTAAGCTGTGCTCCTGTTTGCAATATTGCAAGAGTAAGAGAACCAAGACCAGGCCCTACTTCCATAACGATATCGCCAGATTTAACTTCAGCTGCCGCTACTATTTTTCGCACTGTACCAGGATCAATAACGAAATTTTGACCAAACTTTTTGGTAGGAGTAATGCCTTCCTCGGCAGCAATACGTCTAATATCTGCTGCACCTAAAAGCTGACCTTCATTTTCAATGCTGATTTCTGTCAAAGTTTTACCGTCCAAATTTCGTAACAATTAATCCGTTGCGCCAAAGTGCGTTAAAACACGCTGCTGCCTTTTAATACCAGCCAATTTCGCGCGAATGCTTTACTGCTCCACTAGGTGTTTTATATTTGCTCTTAATGTAACTTAGACCCCAGCTAATTTGTATTGCGGCATCTTCATGCCAATTAGCTCCTGCACTGCTCATTTTATTTCCAGGAAGAGCTTGAGGAATGCCATAAGCGTGTGATCTAGGATTTTCTGCGTTCCATCTCCATCCAGATTCCCTATTCCATAACCATAAAAGATCTTCCCATTCTTTACCGGTCCAACCCATTTGCGCAGCTGCGCCCTGAGCGAATAGTTTAGCTTGTTCTGGAGTAGCATGTACAAGGCTATCGGGATTAGAGCTTGGAGCGGGTGCAGGTGGATTAGCTGCAGGTGCGGGAGCTGCAGATGCGGTTTGTTGTTGAGTTTGCTGTTGGCTGTTTTTCTTCTCCTGTTTTGCAGGCTGCTCAGTATTCTGCTTTTTGTGTTGAGCGTTTGTTTGTTGTTTGGATTGTTTTGACTTTTGCGTATTTGTATTATTTTTGTGAATTGGTGCAGGAGCAGCCTTACCTACAGCAATAACTTGATTAACTGCAGGCTTTACCAAATTTTGCGAAACTAAAGTTGCGCTTTCTGCTTTGCCATCTACGTATGTAACGTTATAAACATCTTCGCGCTCACCATTCACGCCAACTTGTTGTACAACGCGAGAATTCGCTGGAAGTTTAGGATCTACTACAGTTTGTGTGGCAAAAGGTAATGAAACTGTACGACTTTCTTTGCCATGAGTAACTCGAGAAACACGTAAAACAGTATTTCCATCATCTTCTTCTACGCTTACGCGATCTTCCTTGCCGAGCACTATACCTTGAGAATCAAGAATTGCGCTCGCAGGTAAGTCTCCATTTTGCACAATGCGTGTTTTCCTGTCAGCGATAACGCTAATTGGACCTTTTTTATTAATTGATAAGCCGCAAGTGAGTTTATCGTAAATATTTTGCAAATTTACTGTAATTCGTGAAGCGTTCTTAGCATTAGCTTTAAAAAAGCCGATTAATTGATCGACACTAGTTGCAACAGTCCAGAACGGTATAGTTACTCCATCTACAGTGATAGAAGTTTGATAAGCACTGCGAACTGTTACAGTAGAATGATTTGTGAGAATATCTCCAGAAGAAGAAATAATTTGATCGTGAGTTTTTACTGGCACGTGTTGTTCTTCCAATAAACGTATTGGATTTGTTGAATAAGTGCTTACAATATGCGTTTTTCCATTTATAATCATTGCAACAGATTTTTTAGCTGTAAATATAAACAAGCTTGTTGCTGTGAGTGATATAGATAAAACGCAGGCGATTATTCTTGCACGACGCATCACTATTAATCGTCTAGGCGTCCATCGACGTGCCATACAATCACTCCCTTTGCAATAATGCTAACTTCTCTATTATACCTTCAGTATTGCATTCAAAATTGAGTGCAAAACAAAATAAAAGTGGGGGCGGGAGAGAAGGGGATATTCCCGCCCCCTATGAGGTGGAGCTGGTTGGGGGATGCTCCACTCTCACCTCGGAAACCCTGAGTTGGGGGAAGGTTCCCGAGTTCTTACTCGCGAAAAGTTTTGTTATAAAGATAATCATGCGCACAGATATAGATTTGTTATTTTCATAATACGCCATAATCTGGCACTGTATATGAAAAATAAAAATCTTTTCTATTTTTGAATAGTTAATTAGCCACTATCCCCTCTGCTTTAATCATTTCACGTCATTATATGTGATACGAAAGATAACAAAACTATAGTTCTGGAATATGTGAATGGAAAATAAGAAATACTCGCGAAACGAGTGGAATAAAAATGGAGCCTCCTGCCGGGATCGAACCGGCGACCTGCCGCTTACAAGGCGGCCGCTCTGGCCATCTGAGCTAAGGAGGCGAAGTTTCTCGTTAGCATGACGAATCATGCTAAGTAGAACAATTGATTAGTGTACCATATGCCACGTCATTACAAAATTACGGCGATGTTGAATATAGAAACGGCGTGTTTTTTGTTGTTTATATTTGCGTATTTGGCAATATAAGGCATTAACATAATGCAGTATGGAAGATACAAGCATGTTCGATTTGCAACCAGGGACTAATGTAGGCGGATACACGCTTATTTCTAGGCTTGGCGGCGGCGCAATGGGGTCAGTTTGGCGCGTTAATGACGATGGCGGCAATCAATATGCTATGAAAATATTACGTGCGTCTGTTCATGCAAAACAGAGTGAAGATGAAGATTCTGAGCAGGAACGCGCTCGAATACGTTTAAAACGTGAAGCTTTGGCTTTGCAGAGGATTCATCATCCAGGTGTTTGCGCGATAGTGGATATGGAATTAGATGCTTCAATCGCTTTTATTGTGACAGAGTTGATTGAAGGACATAATTTGCGCGAAGACGTGGATGAGAATGGACCTTATATTGCAGATGATTTGGAGCGTCTTGCGCATAAGCTTATTGAAGCTGTTAAAGCAGTTCATGAAGCCGGTATTGTTCATCGCGATATTAAACCAACTAATGTAATGATTTCTGCTACTGGACCTGTATTGGTAGATTTTGGGATTGCGATGGGCGAAGGTGAAAGCCATGTTACTCGCACGGGATTAGTGATGGGCACTCCTGGTTTTATTGCTCCAGAAATTATTGAAGGCGGAGATTCAGATGAACTTACAGATTGGTGGTCTGTTGCTGCTGTGCTTGCATTTGCGGCTACCGGTAAGCCTGTTTTTGGCACAAAGCCTATGATGGCGGTTTTGGAGCGTGCTGCCTCAGGCAATGCAGATTTAACTGGGTTACCTCCTAGAACAATGGCTGCTTTTCGTAAGGCTTTGAATCCGATTCGAGAGCAGCGTTGCATGCCATCTGATTTAGAAAATGCAATTAGTCAAGATGCTATGGATCCTTTAGCCTGGCCGGAGGCGAACCGCCCTTTTGACCGTAATGCCACTAACATAACTATGCGTAAAATGTGGTGTGAAACAAGTCGTGAAACAAAAGAAAAAACTGCTATACTAACAAATTCTCGTACCTGCGATGCAGCTGGTACAGCTGGCATAACAAATCTTAATTCTGATGGAGAAATGCCAACCGTAACTGTTCGTTCTACTACTGTTATGCCACATTCATTAGATAATAGTGAAGACGATAAAACATTTTGTGTGGATGAAAAAACACGAATTAATACGTTAAACGATGTAGATTTTCAGAATATACAGGACGACAATTCAAACAATTCACGCATTGCACAATCTTCAAAACTTATTCGTTCTTCTGATAACACTTTTGATAATGGCAATATTGAAAATGAAGCAGGTGATTCTCTACACGTTAAAAGTGATGAAGTGTCTTCTGTTGATCCTGCTCTTAATAAACATGATTATGCGCGTAGAGGAACATGGATACTGCTGATTTGTATAATTCTTCATTTAGCCATTGCTTGCTTAAGCATTCTCGATTCTATTGGTTTTGCGATGGTTTTTATGTGGATTAGTGCAACATCCGGCTACAGTATTTCATCAAGCTTGCGAAGATGGCAACTTAACGATGGAATAATTCCTCGCCATGATTCTGTAGTGCTTATTGCAACTTTACCGTGGCATATTATTCGAGGATTTGTTTACATGCTTCCACGAGTTATAGCTATTGTTGTTTCTGGAGGTATTGGAGCTGTTATATATCCATTTTTCTGCGGTAATAATCCTGAATTACTTTCTATAGATGTTGGATCCTTGCGTATTCTTTTACCAACTTACTCACCTAATATTTTTTCAAGTACTGCAGTTGGATATGCTCTAGGATTTATTGTTGCATGGGTTATTTTTGCTGCAGTTAAGTGGACTACAAAATTCCGTTTAGGATTAGGTGCGTTATTTTATTCTGGAAAATCATTTGAAAAATAAAAATAGTATGATACGTAATGTGTATTTTCCGTTGATGCCATCTACTAAACTGTGATGAAGTTATTATTTCATTAGCAAGAATGCTGCTAGGAACGAGTCTTAGTGTGCGAAATAAATGGTTGAAGGATAACAATGCCTAAAATTCAGATGCGTGATAATAAGCAGGGAGATTCATCTGCTACTCGCCTACAAAGAACTATAGAAAATCGCGAACGTGCAGCGCGTGAGGCGCGTGAGCGTCGTCAGCAAGCAATTATCGGCGCTATTGTAGTAATTATTGTTGCGGCTATGTTGGCTGCTGTAGGCATTACTGCGTATCAGGCAGCTTACGTTCAGCCTCAGAAAAAAATAGAGCAATCTGCAAAATCTAATCATAATTTGGATAATATTGATCCAAGTATTCGTCCAAGCGGTGTTAATTCTAAGAATGGCATTCTTTTTAGCAAGGATGGGTACGGCAAGCAAGCTGTTGGTGCTCCTACAGTTGCCACTTATTTTGATCCTTTGTGCCCTGGTTGCGGATCCTTTAATCGTACTGTTGATGAAACTTTAATTAAAATGGTTGAAGCAGGTCAAATTAACCTAGAACTTCACCCAATGTCATTCTTGGATGGACTTTCTACTGACCATTACTCGACTCGTGTTTCTAGTGCTATTGCTTATATCGCTTCATATGATAACAATCCAAAGCATTTGCTTCAGTTTATCAATGGCATTTTTAACGAAAAATTCCAGCCGGAAGAAAGCGAGGGATATAAGCCTGTAAGCAATAAAGAGTTGATTAAACTGGCTAAGAAATCTGGAATTCCAAACGAAATTGCAAGTAAAGCTTTTAACCGCCAATATTTGAAGTGGCAGCTGCTAGTTAATAAATACACTCCTGATCGTAAGGAATTGTGGAATGTCAGCGGTCCAAATAAAGGATCTATGACAACGCCGACTGTAACTATTAACGATAAATTGCTTGATATGAATGCCATTAATGAGAAAAAAATGAAGGTGCTTGATGCTCTGCTTCATTGCATCGGCCTGGATAAAAAACAAGTTGGAGTTGCAGGTCAGATGCCTAAAGTGTCTGACACTAGTTCCCCTATTGCATTGTAAATAAGCTAAATTATAGAAATCTAAATTATTAAATAAAAACGGACGTTAAGTGTATTCTTAACGTCCGTTTTAGTGTAGAGATTACTTAATTTTATTTATAATTCAAGCGGCTTACTCTTATACGTAACTTTCGGCATATGACCAGATTTGCCAACATGTTTTTTATCGATTCCCAAAGACTTTAATATAGCTTCCAAAGGATCCATTTGCTTTTCAGAAGCTGCATTGAGATCTACTAGCTTACCGTTAATTGTTACTGTTGGAGTTGTCATAGCGCCTTTATTAGAGCCAGAAACATTCCATAAAGCTTTTTCTTCTGGAGTATTCTCATTAATAACTTCTTGCCACTTAACATAGTGTAAGTTAAATGCTTCATTCGCAATCTTATCTGCAACTCCAGCATCTTCAGCTAAATCAATAAGAGCTTTATTTGGTGTTGCTTGGTATCCGTCGCCTTCTTCCGGCTGGAATCTTTCGCTAAAAATACTATTGATGAACTTAAGCAAATGCTTTGGATCGTTGTCGTGCGAAGCGATATAGGCAATACCGCCTGAGACGCGATAAGAATATTGATCTGAGCTAAAACGATTTAAGAATGACATTGGGTGAAGTTCTAGGTTAATTTGACCTGCTTCAACCATTTTAATTAAAGTTTCATCAACAGTACGATTAAAGGATCCGCAACCAGGGCACAAAGGATCAAAATAAGTGGCAACTGTAGGAGCACCAGCAGCTTGCTTGCCGTACCCATCTTTGCTAAGAAGAATTCCGCCTTGTAAATTAGATGCTGGTGGGATGTCAGAAGAAGGCAGTTTTTTAATCTCTTTGGTTATTTGGGAGTCTGCTGTATCCTCAGTTTGTGTATCTGGCTTATTGGTTGTTGGATTTTCAATTTTTACTTGTGGTTTATTGATTGAATTGTAATAAGTCATAAACCCAGCTCCTGCAGCGAATGCAAGAATAATTAGTGCTATTACGATGCCAATTAAGCTTTTACTATAAGGGGTATTTGATTTTTGCATTTCATTATTTGTTGTTTCTTGTTGTTGATCCATAGTTATTCTCCTTTTGTGCGCCTTACTCGACACGCCGAGTTTATGCAAAATACTGATTTTTTGCTGTTTTTCTAAGATAAACATGATATATTAAGGCATGGCTCAACGAAGAGAACCTTCAATGGACCAGGTAAGTAAACTGTGGACGATTGATACCCGCCGATGTAGGAATTGGGGTCATGAGTGCACACCCTTCACTACGGATCGTTCGGCACGTACCTGCCGATGAAAGGACATATCATGGCAGAAGTTGTATTTGATCATGTGACTCGTATATACCCGGGCAACGATAAGCCTTCGGTTGATGACTTGAACATGACTATTAAAGATGGTGAGTTCCTCGTACTCGTTGGTCCATCTGGTTGCGGTAAGTCAACTACTTTGCGTATGTTGGCAGGTCTTGAAGAGGTTAACAAAGGACGTATCCTCATCGGTGGTCAGGATGTTACTACAATGCAGCCAAAGGATCGCGATATTGCAATGGTCTTCCAGAATTATGCACTGTATCCGCATATGACAGTTGCTGATAACATGGGCTTTGCTTTGAAGATTGCTGGTGTTCCTAAGGAAGAAATCCGCAAGCGTGTTGAAAAAGCTGCAGAAGTGTTGGATTTGACAGAGTATTTGGATCGTAAGCCGAAGGCTTTGTCTGGTGGTCAGCGTCAGCGTGTTGCTATGGGTCGCGCAATTGTTCGTGAACCAAAAGTATTCCTCATGGATGAGCCTCTTTCCAACCTCGACGCTAAGCTCCGCGTTCAGACTCGTACTCAGATTGCTGCTTTGCAGCGTCAGCTTGGTGTTACTACTCTGTACGTTACCCACGATCAGACCGAAGCTTTGACCATGGGCGATCGCATTGCAGTGATTAAGCTTGGCGTATTGCAGCAGGTTGGAGCTCCTACTGAGCTTTATGACCGCCCTGCAAACGTATTCGTTGCAGGCTTCATTGGTTCACCATCTATGAATATCAATCAGCATCCAGTTGTAAACGGTCGAGCTCAGATTGGTGAGGATTCTATACTTCTTCCAGCTGAGGCTGTTGACAAGCTCACTGCAGAAGATAACGGACAGATTATTGTTGGCTTCCGTCCAGAAGATGCAAGCTTGGCAACATCCGATGATCCAAATGCGTTCTCCTTGAAGGTAATGAACGTGGAAGATCTCGGTTCTGATGGCTATATCTATGGCAATATCATCACCGATGGTTCTCCTGAGGAAGCATCTACTATGATGTCTGATCAAAATAAGCTCACGACTATTCGCGTGAACCCACGTGCTCTTCCAAAGGTTGGCGACACCGTGAAGATCAAGATTGATCCATCTAAGATGCATCTGTTCGCACCTTCTACGGAGTTGCGTTTGAACTAAAACGTTGGTTTGCCTGCTTATATAAGCTAATGAGCAAACTTTCGGTATAAGGTATAGAGCGGGGTTCGCAATATGACGCGAACCCCGTTTTTGGCACAAAAAAGCAGCATAATAAGTGTACAATAATACATCATTACAATGCATCGCTTATTATATATAGTTGTTATCAATAATTCGTCGGTGGTTGAGCTGTGTTTATCTGGAATGCAGTGATATCGTTGGCATGAGCTTGATTGGTAAATAAACTTTATGGAATGGAATGACGCTCCTCAATTAGACCCGCGTGCTGTGCAAGCAACTTCGGTATCTGCACAGGACGAGAATGCGTCTTCTCAAGAGCCGCAGGCACTGAAGATTACTGCGGCTAGTTCAAATCCAAAAATGTTTACACTGCCTTGGGAATTACCACTTTCTCAATGGCCTGCTGATTTATTCGTGAATTTGCCGCGTGGTATTTCTCGCCACGTTGTGCGATTTGTTCACGTTGGCGATGAAGTGTATGCAATGAAGGAAATTACTCGTCAAGTTGCAGAACGTGAGTATGAGCTTTTGCGTAGGCTTCGTAAACTTGAGTTGCCTACAGTTACTCCTATAGCTGTTGTTGCAGGACGCCATGACGCTAATGGTGAAAAGCTTGAGGCAATGTTAGTTACGAAACATTTGAAGTTCTCACTACCATATCGTGCATTATTTGCTCGTACGTTGCGTCCGGATACTGCAGAGCGCCTTATCGATGCGCTTGCTGTTCTTATGGTGCGCTTGCATCTTTCTGGCTTCTATTGGGGCGATGTATCGCTTTCCAACGTGCTGTTTTTGCGAGATGCAGATGCTTTTTCTGCATTCCTAGTTGACGCAGAAACTGGTGATTTGCATGGAAGTTTAACAGAAGGTCAACGAGAATACGATATCGATTTAGCTCGAACCAACATTATTGGTGAGCTTATGGATTTGAGCTCCGGTCAGCTTTTACCGACAGAAGTAGATGAAATCAGTATAGGCAATCGTCTAGTAGATCGCTATCATTCGCTTTGGAGTACGCTTACTGACGTTGATAAGTTCAGTCCTGATGAGATGTGGCGAATTGAACGTCGTGTTAATCGTCTAAATGAGCTTGGTTTCGATGTTGATGAGTTGGAGATGAAGACTTCAGAAGATGGTCGAAGGGTTTTGGTTCGACCTCGAGTTGTGGATGCTGGCTATGCTTCCCGCAAGCTTCTTCGTCTTACTGGATTGGATGTTCAAGAGAATCAGGCTCGAAGGCTGCTAAACGATTTGGATGCATATCGCACTTCTACATGGCGTCAAGGTGAAGAGCTGGAAATCGTCGCAACTGATTGGATGCGTGAAATTTTCGAGCCAACAGTTCGTATGATACCTCCTGAATTCCGTTCGCAAATTGAACCAGCTCAGTTCTTCCATGAAGTGTTGGATCATCGTTGGTTTATGGCAGAAAAAGTTGGCCATGACGTTGCTATGCAAGATGCTGTGACAAGCTATATTAAAAATGTGCTTCCTCAGTACAAAATGGATAAGCATGTTCTTGCTGCTATTAATGCAGATGCTGATTCTGGCGTTGTGGATGATGAATACACGTATTCTTCTCCAGCACCTGTAGGTCACGATATAGATGAAGATGATCAAGATGCTAGTGTTTGGGCAAGTTGAGTATTGTGTTATATAAGTAATTAGCTAATTCTCAATAAGTACGGCATTGATTGCCGTCTTTGATTTTAAGTGAATTTTTCGTCGGGGAGTTCAACTCCCCGTTTTTTTTTATTGCAGTTTACTCGCTTACCCTAAATTTGGGTATAAAAAAGTGCCCCCTGTGGGACTCGAACCCACAACCCAAGACTTAAAAGGACTCTGCTCTGCCAATTGAGCTAAAGGGGCAACAAATGCTAAGTGTACTACATTCAATCGACGAAGTGAATATCGTGTTAACTTATGCGTGTTACATATATTTATTGCAGTATTCCGAGTGACTCAAGTTTTGCTTTTATTTGTGTTGCTGATGGCTCAACCATAAAAGTATTATCTGCAAAAGTAACAACTGGAATATGCTTTTGATTGCTAATTTCAATCGCTTTTTCTTCAGCACCCTCTTCTGTTTCAATATCGTGCCAAACGAATGCCACACCATACTGGATTAGCGCAGCTTTCGCACGTTTGCAATCTCCACACCAATCTGCACCGTATACATTTACGGTAGGCTGATCTGACATAAAATCCTCCTCAATGATTTTGTGAATTCAAATTTTGCGTAATAAATAGCTCGTGCTATTTATTACTACTTTTACTAGTGTAATAGATGCAGGTGTACCTAAGCATATTGACGTTGAAGTGTAACAAAGATGAGAAAAAATAGTGAAATATATTGCTAGTGTCCCTTGACTTTCATAGTCTTGATGTCATGAATATGGTTATGGATATGAACATGCTAATTTGGTTTGCGGCTGCGGCTGTTGTTATTGTCATCTTATTAGTAACAGTTGCAGTGATTTTGCGCATTCACAGCAATAGTCATGGACCAGTAATTCCTGAAAGCGTTGATAGTGCAATCGATACAAGCAAAACTAAAGCGCGTGGAACAAAAAAATCTGAAAAACAGATAGAAAGTAACGTCGCTGTTGTACCTAATGAAGAAGTAAAGTCTGAATTATTGCCAGAAAGTACTTCTTCGCGTATTAAACGTCTTCGCGAACGTTTGGCTCATAGTGCAAATCCATTTGGTCGTGCATTGTTTAATATCATAAGCAAGGACCATCTTTCGGAAGAAGATTGGGAAGATGTAGAAGATACTCTTCTTATGGCCGATGTTGGTTCTCGAGCTAGTGAAGAATTAGTAGAAGATCTACGCAAAGATGCACGCATTGCTGGTACCTCTAATTCAGAAGATGTGCATTCAGCATTGCGTACGAAACTATTGAAAATAGTAGATGAAGACGCTGATCGACGCTTAAATGTAGATAAATCAGATGCGCATCATCCTAGCGTTATTATGATGGTCGGCGTTAATGGCACCGGTAAAACCACTACTGCTGGTAAATTAGCGCGATTGTTTATTGCCAAAAAACGTTCAGTAATGTTTGCTGCAGCAGATACTTTTCGTGCGGCTGCAGCTGATCAACTTGAAACTTGGGCGTCTGCAGTAAGCGTGCCAGTTGTTCGTGCAAATAAAGATGGTGCTGATCCTGCTTCTGTTGCTTTTATTGCTGCGAATAAGGCAAAAGAAGAGCAAACTGATTTATTGATTGTAGATACTGCTGGTCGTTTGCAGAATAAAGCAAATTTAATGGAAGAGCTTGGCAAAATTCGTAGGGTTATAGAAAAAACTATGCCTGTTGATGAAGTATTGCTGGTATTGGATGCTACTACTGGTCAAAATGGCATGTCTCAAGCAAAAGTATTTGCTGAAGCTATTGGCATTACGGGCGTAGTCCTTACTAAGCTTGATGGTTCCGCTAAAGGTGGAATTGTTATAGCTGTACAGCGTGAACTTGGTGTACCGGTTAAGCTAGTAGGTCTTGGCGAAGGACCAGATGATTTAGTGCCGTTTGATGCTCAAAGCTTCGTAGACGGTTTGCTCGCTTAATGCTGAGCATTGATGTAGTTGCATGAGTGGTAGTTTTTAATGTTCCACTAAAGTCTTTATGAGTTTTGGCTATAAGAGTTTCTCGGTACAATAGTTATATAAAGTAATACTTAAGCTGCAATGATGTTATTGTTGCGCTGTTTCAAATAATTGAGGTGAAAAATGACCACAATGGATCCGCAATGGGCATTGTTGGCTGGCGCGTTGGTGTTTATTATTACGCCGGGTATTGCCCTGTTCTATGGAGGCCGTGAACGCGCTACTTCCATGGTGAATATGATGATGCTTTCAGCTGGCGCTATTGCTGTAACCACACTGGTTTGGACGCTGTGGGGATGGTCGTTAGCTTTTGCTGGCAAAGATATGGCTGGTGGTGTTATAGGTGATCCATTGAGTGGTTTGCTATTCCGTGATTCGATGGTGGCAGATCATGGTGTGTTTACGTCTATGGACGCAAATTCCGGATTATCTGGCGGCATTCCTGCAGCTTTTCGTTTAGCATGTGCTGTTGTTGCAGTAGCGCTTATTACTGGAGCTCTAGCCGGTCGAGTGCGTTACGCTATTTGGCTTATTTTCGTAGCTGTGTGGATTACTTTAGTATTCGCTCCATTAGCACATATGGTGTGCGGTGGTGGATTGCTTTCGCCTAATGGTGCTATTTCACAGGCGTTAGGTATTTCAGTGCATGACTTCGCGGGTGGCTCTATATTGCATATTGCTGCGGCTGTTTCGGCTTTTGCAATTGTTATGATTATTGGCGGACATGCTCACTTCCCTCTTAAGCGTTTTGTTTTGCATATTAAGAATGTTGCGCATACGAGTGGCAATGCTAATTCTGGAGCTACTAATTCGCGTAATTCTAAAAGTCGTTTATCGCGCGCATTGTGGGCTGATGTTGAGCATGCTAAAAATGCTGCTAGTGAGACTGTTGTCTCTCCAGTTGCTACAGTGACTGAGGTTGCTGCTGAATCCACTGCAACGCAGTCAGCCGTTGAAAATGGTGTTGCTGCTCGCCATCCGCATAATGTTCCTTTCGTTATGCTTGGCGTTTTCTTGATTTGGTTCGGTTGGCTTGGGTTAATGATTGGTTCTTCTGCAGGCGTTCCTGGAGTTGCAGGTTATGCTTGGGTGAGTTCCACAATAACTGCTTCTGCTTCAATGCTTGCCTGGGGTGTGACTGAACGTTTACACTCTGGATGCTTTACTGCTTTGGGAGCTGCGTCTGGTGTTATGGCTGGATTGGCTGCAAGTGCTGCAGCCGCGGATGTTATTGCTCCATTGTGGGCTTTAGTTTTGGGTGTTCTTTCTGGTGTTATTACTTCTCTAGTGACTCACTCTCGTACTTTTGTGCGCTACGATGGTGCCTTGCATGTAGTTAGCGTGAATGGTGTTGCTGCGCTTATTGGTGTGCTTGCAGTAGGCTTATTTGCTGATGGTTCTGGATTACTCGCTGTTGGTGATTGGCATCAGTTAGTTGCACAACTGTGCTTAATTGGGATTACGGTGCTTTATGCAGGTGCTGTAACTGCAGTATTAGCTTTTGTTCTTGAAAAGCTTTTTGGATGGCGTATTTCGGAAGCTAAGGAACGTAAGGGCGTTGATTTGGTTGATCAAGGAGAGCGTGCTTACGATTTTTCTTCTATTGCACAAAGTCATGATGGCGCTGTAGTTGCTGTTGCAGATGATGATGCAAATAAAACTCAAATGGCTGTTCTTACTTCTGTTGATATTGATATGGGTGAAAACGAGGTTGAACAATCTGATTTTATGGTTAATCAATCTGAGGCAAATCCTGAGCAAGGCGATTCTGAGGTTGATTCTAAATCTGAAGTTGAGCAAAAAGAGTCTTCTTCTGAAGAAGAGTTTGAAACTGTAAAAAAAGATGAATCATCGCAAAAGAATAAAAAAACAGAAAAACGAAATAATAGTGCTAAAGAATAGACGCATGTGCGTAAGCGCTATGATTTAGCAGCAAGTTCGAATTATGTTGGTATAAACCGCATGTCTTATCTAAGATATGCGGTTTTGCTATTTTTGCTAATTTAAAATCAAGTTTTTTTAATGAATAACTTATTTTTAGTGAATAAGTTATTCATATGACACGCACGAATTGCTTGATGTGGATAAAAAAGATAAGTTATCCACATTTTAGGCGTGTCTACGTGGATATCACACAAATTTATCCACATAGTGGGGATAACATTGTGGATATCCTGCGGATAACTTTTTAAAATAATATTTTTATTTGCGATTTACGCATATTTGTGTTACTTCACTCGCAATTGCTTTTGCATAAAATTTGTTAGCATATTGCAATTTTCTTTTATGCAAGCGTGACAAAGTAGCAGTAGAATGAAGCATTATGACAAATCAAAAGTTGGACAACCAGAACAAAAAAGACGTACTGCGCAATATTTGGCTACTAGCTGTACCGACTTTTGGACAGCTCATATCTGAGCCGGCATTTGTACTCATTGACACTGCTATTATTGGTCATATTGGCAAAAGTGCTCTAGCGGGTCTTTCTATTGGATCAACGGTACTTCTTACTACTACAGGTCTTTGCTTATTTTTGGCTTACAACACAACTTCACAGGTTGCGCGTCTTTTAGGCGCAGGTAAGCGTCAAGAAGGTTTTAGCATTGGAATGGATGGATTGTGGCTTGCATTATTGCTTGGCATAATTCTTACAGTCATACTTATTTTTGCCGCTGAACCGTTATGCTACGCAATAGGCGCGCGTGGCTCTACGTTGCAAAATGCTATTGTGTACACACAAATGGTTATGCCTGGATTGCCTGCGATGCTACTCGTATATGCAGCAAATGGCATATTTCGCGGTCTTTGCAACGTGCGCATAACATTATTTGCTGCTGTAAGTGGAGCTGTTCTAAATACTATTCTCGATATAATCGCAGTATTTGGTCTCAACATGGGAATTGCTGGTTCTGGTATTGCAACAATGATTGCGCAATGGTATATGGGACTTGTTCTCACTATTCCTGCAATTATTTGGGCTACTCAAAGTGGTGCGCGTCTCAAACCACATTTTCAGCATATTCTACATTCTGCTGGAACTGGTATGCCTTTGTTTGTTCGTACACTTGCATTGCGCGTGTGCATGGTAGCTACGGTTGTTACTGCGACCCATCTCGGCACCAATACTCTCGCTGCGTATCAGGTTGCTAATTCCTGTTGGAATTTTGTTATGAATATTTTGGATGCAATTGGTATTGCTGCGCAGACTATTGTTGCTGCAGCGCTAGGTGCAGGCTGTCGTAAGCGCGCAGGAATGATTACGCGTATTTGTGCTCAAGTGGGAGCTGTAAGCAGCGTAGGAGTCGGTTTATTCATGATTTTCGTGGGTTGGAGTTGCGCGCCACTATTTAGTCAGCATACAGATATTCAATTTTTAATTTCTGTAGGCATGACAATATTAGGATTGTTCTTGCCTCTTGCTGGATGGATGTGGGCACTAGATGGCGTATTAATTGGCGCAGGTGATCACCGTTACTTAGCAAAAGCTTGCTCAGTAATGGCTGCTGTGTATTTAACATTTTTGGCGCTCACAAGCGTTTTTGATGTCGTCGTCGATGCTAATGACGTGGTAAGAACTATTACTTTATGGGTTGTTTTAAATGCTGTTTATATTGGGGGGCGTGCAATAGGCAATAGTTTGCGCATAAGAAATGATACGTGGATGGATTCTGCGCTAAAAATGTAAATAAAGTTTTGTGTTAATGCATTTACGTTTTTTCATAATACGTGCGCGCGTTTATACTCGTTTTTATGGCAGATAATGATATGTGGCAATCTACTAAAGGCAATGTTATCCGCGCAGGGAGCAATCGTGGTGGCAATGGTGACGCCTCTGCATATGGTTCTGGCGTTGCAAATCGTGGTGCTGAAGTAGGTGCTACGTTGTTTGATCGTGTGCCTCCTCACGATGTTGATGCAGAAATGGCTGTGCTTGGCGGAATGCTTATGAGCAAAGATGCTATTGGCGAAGTGTCTCAATTGCTTGAAACATCAGATTTTTATTTACCGCAGCACCAAACAATTTATGATGCTATTCTTACGCTTTTTGCAGGATCCCAGCCTGTTGATGTTGTGCTTGTAGCTAACGAATTAATGAAAGATGGAAATCTCGATAAAGTTGGCGGAGCTGACTATTTGCACAGCCTAGTAGCTTCTGTGCCAACAGCCGCAAACGCAATGTACTACGCAGATATTGTGCACCAAAATGCTGTTCTTCGTAACGTTATTACTGCTGGCACAAAAATTGCGCAAATGGGCTATTCTGCTTCCGGAGCGCAAGCAGAAGATATTGTAAATCTTGCGCAATCAGAAGTGTATGAGATGAGTGCCGGCAAAGTGCGTCAAGATTACGTTGCTATTGGCCCAGTTTTGCAAAATACTCTTGATCAGCTCGATAAAATGCAAAATCATGAACTTGAGCAAGGTGTGCCGACTGGATTTAGAGATATTGACGAAGTTACTCAAGGTTTGCAGCCTGGTCAAATGATTGTTGTTGCTGGTCGTCCGGCTATGGGTAAGTCAACACTTGGCATTGATTTCGCTCGTTCAGCAGCACTGCACCACAATATGACGTCTATTGTGTTCTCTCTAGAAATGAGCAAAGTGGAATTGGCTCAGCGCATTATTGCTGCAGAAACTAATATTCCGCTTGCTGCTATGCGAAGAGCGGAAGATATTACTCCGGATCGTTGGAATACTCTTAATACTTTTTGGACAAAAATGCAAAACGCTCCGCTTTTTATTGATGACAGTCCAAATATGAGCTTGATGGAAATTCGCGCAAAATGCCGTCGTTTGAAGCAAACTAATGATCTGAAACTGGTAGTTATTGATTACCTTCAGCTGATGAGTTCCGGCAAGCGCGTGGAAAGCCGACAGCAGGAAGTTTCGGAATTCTCACGTGCGCTTAAGTTGCTTGCAAAAGAGCTTGAAGTGCCAGTTGTGGCATTGAGCCAGCTTAACCGAGGGCCGGAAATGCGAAACGACAAGAAACCACAGCTTTCAGATTTGCGCGAATCTGGTTCTATTGAGCAGGATGCTGACGTTGTGTTCCTAGTGCATCGCCCTGATTTTTACAATAAGGAAGATCGCCCAGGCGAAGCAGATATTATTATGGCAAAGCATCGTAACGGTCCTACTGACACGTTTAATCTTGCCTTCTTGGGTGCAACTTCCAAGTTCATGGATATGCCGCAAGACTACCAGCAATAAGGGGTGTGATTTAGTATGTCAAGCCGCGACCATGAATCGCATAAAAAGTTGCGTCAAAATTTGCATAAGCATTGGTACAGTTTTGCAATGCCTGCTGTTGGTAAACTTGTTTGCGCTCTTTCTAGGGTGCTACATCATGGCGGAAGCGCATTGCCGGGGAAAGTTATTGAGAGCCTTGATTCCGGCTTTCTAGCGCGTACTCTTGCATCATTGCCATACGGAATAGTTCTTATTTCCGGAACTAATGGCAAAACTACCACAACGCGTATGGTAACTTCTATGCTGCGTGACGCAGGGCTTAATGTATTTACTAATCCAACCGGTTCAAACTTTACTAGAGGAGTAGTGGCATCTCTTGCAAAAATAATGCCGGCTTTTGGCACAAAATTAAATGCGGATATTGCAGTTTTAGAGCTCGACGAAGCGTACGCAGTGCATTTTGTAAATCAAATCAAGCCTCGTTATTCTTTATTGCTAAATGTTATGCGAGATCAGCTCGATCGATTCGGCGAAATTGACACAACTGCAAAACTATTAAGCAATGTAGCTGCAGCAACTGAAGGAACGGTAGTGCTAAATCGCGAAGATTCACGTATTTGCGCGCTTGCAAAAGTTGTTCCTTCCGGGACTTGTGTGCGGTATTTTGGTTTGGATGACGCAGTAAAAAGCATGTTCCCAACGGATGATGATTTGCACAATACTGCTGAAAAAAGCGAAAATTGCAAAGATACTGCAGAAAGCAAGGCTAACAATCTTCCTAAAGTAGACGTTGTGCTTTCAAAAGTTGGAGACCATGAGGCCGAGTTTATACTTGATGGCAAGAGTAAAACCACATCTGTAAAACTCGACGGCGCTTACAACATTTTCAACGCTGCTGCAGCTGCAACAGTAGTTCGCGCTATATTAGCGGATGCTACAAAACAAAATTCTGCGCTGCAAAAATTCGACGACGACGCGCTTATGGAAGCGATTTCGCACGTAACTCCTGCTTTTGGTAGAGGAGAAGTAATTGAAGTTAATGGCGCTCCTGTTGAGCTTGTTTTAGTGAAGAATCCTATTGGTTTTAGACTTGCGATTGCTTCGGACCATCCACAAAATCACGATACCATGATTGCAATTTGTGACGAATACGCTGACGGTAGAGATATGAGCTGGCTGTGGGACGTTGATTTTGCAAGCTTTAGCGGCACTGGAGTTGCGTGTGTTTCGGGCACTCGCGCATGGGATATGGCTTTGCGGTTGCAATACGATAAGGTTGAGGCTCGCAATGTGAATACGGATTTGGAAGAAGATGCTAAAGCTTTTGTAAATGGCGATTTTAGTGGCAATACTAAAAATGCTAAGCGCATATATTGCACGTATACTGCTATGCTTCGCGTGCGCGCTGCTTTAGCACAACTTGCGGAAGTTAAAGACGTTGGAGTCGGAAAGTAATAGTCATGAATGGTTCCAGTGATATTAGTAAAGCAAATGCTACTTGTGAAGAAAATCGCGTGCTAGATATTGTGTCGCTATATCCAAAAGACATGAATATTTACGGCGACTACGGCAATGTGCTTACGATTATGCGCCGAGCGGAATTGTACGGTTACAAGCCCGTGTTGCACGAGTACAATGTTGGTGATTTATGGCCAGAGCGCGTGGATATGATTCTTGGCGGCGGCGGTCAAGATCATGGGCAAAGCAGAGTTACTGAAGATTTATTTGCGCGCGCAGACGCGATTCGTGAGCTTGCAGAAAATGGCGTTCCAATGCTTATGATTTGCGGACTTTACCAGCTTTTTGGAGAGTATTTTGAAACCGTTGAGGGCCAAAAGCTTAAAGGAATTGGAATACTTGGCGAGCATACAGTTGGTCAAGATGTGCGCATGATTGGAAATTTAGTAGAGCATAGTGCAGATTTTGGCGATATTGTGGGCTACGAGAACCATTCCGGGCGCACAAGCTTGCAAGATGGAACGCAGCCACTTGGATCGGTTGATAGTGAAAATTGCGGTAATAATGGCAAGGATCACACGGAAGGAGCGCGCAAATACAATGTTATTGGAACGTATATGCACGGCTCAGTTTTGCCGAAAAATCCGCGTCTGGCTGACTTTTTAATTCGTACTGCTGCACAAAATCGTTACAGCGAATTTTCGCCAAAGCAGACTGATGCTCAACTTGCAGAGCTTGCTAAATTAGACGAATTGGCCGAGCGCGCTCGCGAAGTGGCCGTAACTCGTCCGCGGTAAATGAGCATAGGCGTATGTATGATTTAGTAAAAATTTGATCAATTATTTTATTCTATGCGCATAGTGTGTATAATCTTTTTATGAGATACAAAGAGATTGAAAAACGTCTTAAGAAAGACGGATGGATACTTTTTGCACAGCGTGGAAGTCATTGCCAATTCGTACATAAAACCAAAACGGGTAAAGTCACAGTGCCTAAACATCCAGGTGATATTAACCCATCGGTTGTTAAGTCAATCTGGCGCCAGGCAGGAATTAGTGAGACAAAGGTGAAATGATGAAATTAGCGTATCCTGTTATTCTTACTCCATACGAAGATAATAGTGGGGGTTTTGTTGCAGAAGTTCCTGATTTGCCAGGGTGTGTAACTGGCGGTAGTAATCTTGCAGATGCTTTGATTATGGCAGAAGACGCAGCAAGCGGATGGGTTCTTACAGAACTAGAAAGTGGCAAGACTGCGCCAAAAGCTAGCGATATTAATGATATTGTTGTAGAAAATCCTAATTCAAAGTTATCTATGGTTGCGCTTGATATGGATTCTTATGCTGCAAAATACGGTTCTCAGTCAGTTCGCAAAAATGTTACTCTTCCAGCTTGGCTTGACACTTGGGCGCAAAAAGCTGGCATCAGCTACAGTGGGACTTTACGCGATGCTTTAGAATCTTTATATGCTAAAGGAGCTGTGAATAAAGCTTAGTTATATTAGAGCTATATTATCTGATTTGTAATGCAATATTGCGCAATCAATTAACACAAAAGCCTGCTGAACTTGCAAAGTGTTGCAAATCAGCAGGCTATTTTGTAGTTTTTGATTCTAGTTTTCGCTTGATTTGGTGAGTGTATTAATCAATCAAACCATACAAGCGGTCGCCAGCGTCGCCAAGACCTGGAACGATATAAGCTTTGTCGTTCAAATGCTCGTCAACAGCGCAAACAACAACCTTAAAATCGATGGAAGGATCAAGTTCCTTCTCCAAGCGCTCTAAGCCTTCTGGGGCTGCCAAAATGTTAATAGCAGTAACATCCTTAGCGCCGCGCTCAGCCAAATAATGCGTAGCGGCAATAAGAGTGCCACCAGTGGCAAGCATTGGGTCAAGAAGGAAGCATTGACGACCGGTCAAATCTTCTGGCAAACGGTTGGCATAAGTGACAATGTCGAGCGTCTGCTCGTCGCGCTTCATGCCAAGGAATCCAACCTCAGCGGTTGGAAGAAGGCGAGTCATGCCATCGAGCATGCCAAGACCAGCGCGCAAAACCGGCACAACCATTGGGCGTGGGCGGTTCAAATGCTTGCCAGTCATCTTGCAAATAGGAGTTTCAATCTCGCGATCGCTAACTTCCAAATTGCGGGTTGCTTCGTATGCTTCGAGGGTTACCAATTCGGAAACCAACTCGCGGAAAATATTAGAAGGTGTATTCTTATCACGCAAAACGGTGAGCTTGTGGTCCACCAGCGGATGATGTAAAACATGAAGATCCATACCTTCTAGGGTAATGCAAGCATGGCATGTTAAGCTATCGGCGTGCCGTTATTTTTGCGCAAAATATAAACAAATGTGAGTAAAATATATATTTTATCTAAAATTAGCTAGCAAAATCTAAAAACTAAAACTAAAACTAAAACTAAAACTAAAACTTAAAATTCAAGACTCAGAGCAGAAACGATACTGACTTGCGAAAGCGCCTGTCGGCGCAAACGCCGCTCGCAGCGGCAAAAAATGGAGCCCGGGGCTTAAACACAAGCCAGCATCATTTTGAGTATACCTTGTTTTCTGTTTTCACGCGCCGCACAATTTTAATCGCAAATAATTTATTCCAATTTTCCTGCGCGCCATAATTTCGCTCCATGAGCAAAAGATAACGAAAGTGCGTGTATATTTGCGGATATGTGCAAAACTTTTGCAATTTTCTGCGTGCGCATTGTATTTGCTTGCTCATCTAACTTTTTTGCGTAAACTCGCATTCCGCGCGCAATAATCGAAGTAAAAGCTGAAGCGCGGTAAAGAGCTACGGCAAAATCGCCTGTAAAAGCACCAGAAAGAATAGAGTCTGCAAGTTGCGCAATATCTTCTCCGGTAGGAGCGTCGTCAATTCCTGTAATAGCTGAAGCGCTTGTTGTTTCAGGCTCGCCAAGACTCCAGTACTCGGCGTAAGCTTCGCGCTGCTTTCGTAGAGACATGCGCAGTAAGTACAGTCGCCACAACATTCCAGGAATAGACTCTGCTTCCGCATGGCTCCACAAATCTGCAATAACTTCAATGCCCTCATTTTCAACCAAATTCAGCACGCGCTCAACAATTTCCGGCGACTGCGTTTTATGAACGCGGTTAAGCAGAACGGCGGCGGAGGTGTGGCTAATTTCGTTTACAACCTGCGGATCCGTGCCGCCTTCAATCTGCGTGAGCATTGCAGGATCCATTTGTGCAGGTCGGCTTGGGCGGGCAGAGCCTGTAGGACTTGGCATAAAAGCAGATCTGCTTGAATGAATAGAACTCGATTGCGAATTTAAACTAGTAGACACTTGGAAGAACCTTTTCAATATCAATAATGCGAGCGCCTTTAGGAGTGCTAATTATGTGCAAAACTATTGCGCTTCCTGTAGGCATATATGGAGATTTTTGACTGAATATGCGCTTGTGTGCTCTAGGTTTTGTTATTTCGCGCAAATAATCAAAGAAAGTGCCAATAACCGGTCGGTGCAAGCATATGACGGTTGCGTTGTTAGTTGTGCTTACATTGCTAGTTTTACTTGTATTTTGTGCGTTACACTCAAGATTTTGTATTTCGTTTATAAGCACAGACAATGTAGATTTTGGTTGTTTCTCGTGATGGTCTTCAGTAAGTTCCGCAACCTGTTCTATTTGAAGTGAAGAGTCGTGTGCAAAAGCCGCAACCGTTTCAACGCAACGCTTCCAAGGTGACGATATGATTTTATTCGGCGCGTAGCAGGCAAGCTCGCGTCCTAGAGCGTATGATGCGGCTGCTCCAAGAGGTGTGATTGGTCGAGTCGCTTCGCTTCCTTGCCAAGTTTTTCGAGACTCAGCTTTTCCGTGACGCACTAGAAGCAACGTGCTGTATTCTGCTTTACCTGCGTGGAGCTTTTCTAAGAAAGCGTCTAGCACTTCACGGTCGCTATCGTGCGTAAGCTTTTTTCGCGCTTGAGAAGGAGTAAGCCATAAAACATTGCCAATTTCAGTAGGTTTTGCTGGCTTAATTGGTCCGAAAGCAGGGAGACGCTTTGCTGCAGTTGGCTTGTCGATTAAGCGCATCATCCAGTAGTGGATTCGCTTTATTACTTCCGGCTGGGAATTGCGATTTTGGCTGCTATTTGATGAGCTGTTCTTGGAAGATTTTTTGCCTTCGCGCTCAAGCGGATACTCTATTTTGGCAATGTGTGGGCCTAGTGTGACTGAATATCCTGTTTCTTCTCCAACTTCGCGCACGGCTGTGTGGCGATGCGATTCGTTTGGCTCATTCTTTCCTTTTGGCCAGCTCCAATCGTCATATTTAGGACGGTAGACTAGGCAAAGCTCAAAATCGTCGTCGCTAGACTTTATTGCGCTGATTGGCTTATTTGCATGGTTTGGATTTATTGCATTGCTGCCTGTTTTTGTCTCTTCATCTGCATTTGAGCTGTTTGTAGTATTGCGCTTGCGATAAATAATTCCGCCAGCTGCTTCAACGTATTGCGTCGTTACTGCACTCATATTCACTATTTTAGCGGTTTTCTTTCGCAAATTTTAGTTATGCTTGGTTATTTATTGCAATTCGATTATTTGCTCATTTGGTTAGAGTCAATTTAGTTGCTGATTTTTGTATATTTGCGCTGCTTACGTTTATCATGGCCATGACTGTGATAAAAGTGTTGTGACTGTCATTTTCTCGTCCGTAACAGTGATTTTCGTATATATGACTGTCATTTTTTCGATTTTGAACGTGATTGGCTATATTTTGACAGTGATCTTATGTATTTTGACCGAGATGTGTCGACTTATGACAGTCATTTTGACTTCCGTGACTGTGATACCCCCCCCATTTATGGCTGTGATATCTCACCAATATCGCGCTATCATATCACTTACAACCTCTTTATAATTTCACGCGCCCCGCGTTCATTGCTGTTAATAGCAGCAATGAATGTGTATACAGTTACATTATTAATTCACAATCTTTCTGACAAATCTATTCCTGAAGCATGTTTGCATTCATTTAATATTGTTTCTACTATTTCTGGTACATCTGTCCAAGGAGCGTAGTTTGACTTTTGAGTTACTGACGGGTGATTTTTTCGCTTTTCTTTTTGCTCTGTTTGCATATGTTGTTTTGCGTTTTTAAAAGCATTCTCATAGTTTCCGGTTAATTTTTCTAATTGAATATGCTTATTTTTATTCCCAGTAGTGTTGTGCAGTAGTCCAAGTTCTTTTGCTTCTTTTTGGCAATCTCGCGTTTCTGTGCAAGAAAGAGGACAGCTTTTTATATGGTCAATAAGCCATACTTCGAAGCAAGGGTTGGAAATTACTAATTTTACTTTCCCGAAAGTTGAATCCGACTTAGATTGAGCTTGCTGAATTTTTTCTCCAAACTCATCAACGTCTGTTACAACCCATACCAGCGTAAAAGGATCGTAGTTTTCTTTTTTTGCTTCTTTGCAGTCTAATCTCTCAAGTTTAATCGCATAATTCGTTAAAGTGAGTGGATCTACGCCCTCTTTTTCTATGTTAATTGATTTATGAATATTCCATGATGTAGCACAATATTTACTTACTTCTGATTTTATATAGCTAAAATACTCAAACTCTGTAACTACACCGCCACAAACAATGAGGAATCTTTTATTTCGTTTCGACTGTTTCTTCGAACGGCCGTGTGATGGAACATGAACCATAGCCCGCTCCTCATGAATACTAGTGTTTTATATTGTTTTGAATACTGGTAGTGTTTTAGCTTCTGTTAGTATTTGTAAGTATTTCCGCAAAAACATCATATAGAGACGGTTGTGGTGCTGAAGCGTATATGTTGTGTTGATAGTTTTTACCAAAGTTTACATTGCGGTTTTCCCATTCCGTAAGTGGATGTAGTGAAGATTCGCCTAATGTATTTTTCTCTATAAACCAAATTTGATCTCTGTCGAGAATAGTTTTGTCGGTTCCAGAATTACTAATAAGACTTAAATCGTGAGTAGTAAAAATTAATTGCGATTGGTTAGGATTCGTTTCTGGATTACTGTAAAGCTTGAGTATTTCAGACACGAATTGCATGCTTAGACTTGTGTCGATTTCATCGATTAGAAGTATGGAATGTTTTGATAATGCATCTATAACGAAAGCAAATAGCAATAATGCTGTTTTAGTTCCTAAAGATTCAAAATCTTCAGGAAGTTGGCAATCTTTTTGACCAGAATGTGTAAACATTAAACGTGAAACACTGAATTTTTGCAATTTTTCAGTGTTTTCAGAAGTGTTATCTGTAAGTTTATTGTTGTCTCCGTCAAGTTCATTAAGAAGATTTGCGAGTCTCGCTAGTTTTTCTGATTGTTTAGCATCTAGCTGTTCGGATTGGACTGTTACACCTTTTAATCCTAAATCTGCATATTTTAGCAACTTGCTAATGTTGGATGCAAAATCTGGATTTTCTTGTAAAACTTTTATCAAATTATTGGAATACCTATCAAAGTCAACTGTTTTGCATTGCTGTGTAGAAGTTATTTCTTCGTATGCAGCTTGCAATGCTTGCACTCCTGATGCTGCAGCTGCAGATAAAAATAATGCGTTGTCTCTTGTAATTTTTTCTACAGTCTTCCCTATGGTTTTTAGGTTTGAGCCAAATCGCATTGGCTTGCCATGCTCTCGTTCAAACAGCACAGTTTTTCTGTTTGTTGTAGAGCGGAAAAGCCATAGTCCTTCTTCAATAATGTAATTATTATTGAAAGTGAACCAATATTTATATCTGTTGTTATCTTTTGCAATAAATTCTATAAAGAATGTTGAAGGTTTATTTTCAGACTCTTTGTTCAAAAGAAAAGGAAGTGCATTTATTTTTGAATTTGAGTTACCGCTTTTGAAGCTTCCTTCCACAAAATTTTTTAGAAATGCTATGCATTTTAACAGATTTGTTTTCCCTGAGGCATTTCCTCCGTAAATGGCTGCAAGAGTTGATACATCTGGATGAGGCCACGAACTGTTTTTTGCATGTACGGTTCTTTGCATGCTGAATTGTTGCGATTGACGAAAACTTAGTGCGTTTTCTACGCTAAAATTAAGCAACATAGTTGCCTCCAGTGTCCAGTTTGCTGTTTGTTTACAAGTAGCATCAAAATTTTTCTGATTATTATCTACTATCTACAGCGATATTCCTTAATATAATAATATCCTAAAATGTCATATTTACAATCTACAAACATTTTTTTGTATAAAATCTACATAAAAGCAGTTGAAAATTTAAAGAATAAGATTATTGTTCTCGCGCGTGTAATTGACTTGTACTAAAACATAGGCAACATAAATTCCCAAACTTCCTAAAACTGGCAAATGGTGCTGTAGAAATTTCGGCTATTGCCGGGAATGCTTGAGATTTAGCCAGATTATAAAGGAGTAATAAACACAACAAGAGCCAGAAACATGTTACTGAATCTGGCTCTTGCTTATTGTTTATTAGTTATTTGCGATTAATTCGCGCCGCGAGGCTTGCGCGTGTGAGTATGAATCAAGTAAGCCTGGCTGTCAACGAGCGGACGGCCTTCCTTATCACGAGAATGCAAGGTATACGTGCCGTCGCCATCCATCCACCACGAAACAGTTGAATCAGCCATTTGCAAATCAATATACTGAATTAATGCTTCAACTTGATCAGGCGCAGTAATGCGAACTAGGGTTTCAACTCGACGATCAAGATTGCGGTGCATTAAATCAGCCGAGCCAATCCACACTTCTGGACCACTTGCAGGACCGTCACCAATCTGCGGGCCACAAGAATTAGCGAACGCGTAAATACGGCTGTGCTCAAGGAATCGACCAAGAATAGAACGAACGCGAATATTCTCACTCAATCCCTCAATGCCAGGCTTCAGTGAGCAAATTCCACGCTCAACAATATCAATCTTCACGCCAGCTTGAGAAGCACGGTATAAAGCGTCAATAGTTTGCTCATCAACTACGGAATTGACCTTAATCTTAATCCACGCTTCCTTGCCAGCAAGAGCTGCGGCTTCCTCGCGGCGAATACGCTGAATAATGCCAGTGCGAACGGTTCGTGGAGCTACAAGTAAGCGATGGAAGCTTGACTTTGGGGCATAACCGGAAAGCTGGTTAAACAAGCGAGTCAAATCCTGTCCGACTACAGGATCGCAAGTAAGCAACCCCAAATCAGTGTAAAGGCGAGCAGTCTTAGGATTGTAATTACCTGTGCCAACGTGGCAGTAGCGACGCAACCCTTCTGCTTCTTGGCGTACCACGAGTGAAAGCTTGCAGTGAGTCTTCAAACCAACAATGCCGTACACAACGTGAACGCCTGCGCGCTCAAGCTTACGAGCCCAAGCAATATTTGCGTCTTCGTCAAATCGTGCCTTAATCTCAACCAGCGCAAGTACCTGTTTGCCAGCGTGAGCTGCGTCAACAAGAGCGTCAATAATTGGCGAATTGCTAGACGTTCGATACAAAGTTTGCTTAATTGCAAGCACTTTTGGATCTGCAGCAGCCTGCGCGAGGAATGCCTGTACAGAAGTAGAGAACGAATCGTAAGGATGATGCAGCAAAATGTCATGCTCGCGAATAGAAGCGAAAATATCTTGAGCGTGGCTAGTTTCAACTTCCGCAATCTGACGGTTCGTAGTAGGAATAAACGGACGATACTTCAAATCTGGGCGGTCAAGCGCCTGCAATTCAAACAATACCGTCATATCAAGCGGCGAAGGCAAGCGATAGACTTCCTCAGGGCTTACGCGAAGTTGATTTGCAAGAAGCTGAGAAAGGAATGGGCTGGCCTCGTTAGAAATTTCCAAACGAATTGGCGGCCCAAAGCGGCGGCGAAGAAGTTCCTTCTCCATAGCGTTAAGCAAGTTTTCTGCATCGTCTTCCTCAACGTCAATATCTTCGTTACGCGTAACGCGGAAAGAGCGAGCTTCCTTAATAATCATTCCTGGGAAAAGTGATTCCAAGTGTGCTGCAATCAGCTTTTCCATAGTGATGAAGCCGTAGCGCTCTTCGCGACCTTCTTCGTCTGTTAAATCGTCAACTGGTACAAGGCGATTCAAATTATCTGGAATTTTTACGCGCGCAAAATGCGACTTTCCAGAATTTGGATTTTCGACGATAACAGCCAAGTTAATAGACTTGCCGGAAATGTATGGGAATGGGTGAGCAGGATCCACTGCAAGAGGCGTAAGAACAGGGAATACTTGCTTTTTGTAGTAATCAGACAAACGTGCTTTTTCTGATTCTGTAAGCTTATCCCAGCTGAGCAACACAATGCGCTGTTTGGCAAGCTCAGGAAGAATGTGCTCAATAACATAGTGAGCGTGCTCATCTTGACGGCGGTGAGTTACTTCACTAATAGCGCGCAATTGCTGACGAGGGCTTAAGCCGGATGCTGCAGTTACTGCTATTCCAGAATCTATTCTGCGCTTTAATCCTGCAACTCGAACCATAAAGAATTCGTCGAGATTTGACGCAAAGATAGCAGCAAAATTAGCGCGTTCAAGAAGTGGCAAATCTGTATTCTGAGCCAACTCGAGCACGCGACGATTGAACTTCAACCAGCTTAATTCTCGGTCGAAGAAACGATCTTTTGGCAACGGTAGCTCACCCTCACGAGCTTCACGCTTTTCTGCCTTTTCATCTTCGGCGATGTGTTCGGCAATTTGACCGCGCAGTATCGCCTTTGAGGGAGCGTCAAAAATTTGTACCATATTCTGTAATTGTATGCGTTGCAAGGGAAGTGCGCGACTGAGTGTCGATTTTATTGCTTGCTTTGCGCTCTAAAAATATCTTGCGACACGCCGGAGTGTGTCTCATGCGAACGTAATTTAACATGATAACCTTTGCATGTTCACAAAATGCCGCAAGAGTTGCGATTTTTCGTGTGCAATTGAACAGTAGTGACAATATGTTAACAAAGGCTAATTTGCTCTTTACTATTAGGCAAAAAACGATGATAATAATAATTACAAAAACAAAAAAGAGATAGCGGTAACCCACAAAAGTGTATGGATATGAAATCCGTGGACGTTGGACGGGATATTTAAGACTTTAACCGTTGCAACGAGGATGTTGTGAAGATGAAACCGCAGATATTGTTTTTGTAGATAAGAGGCTCGCCAAGGTGGCGGGCCTCTTTTGGTGTGAGGGCGATTTTACTATTTACGCAGACTGTCGCGCGTATAAGGGAAACTATCAAAGAATAAATGTTGGAATTCATTTTCTTAGCTTCTTTGAAAATGAGAATATATTGTGTTCCATGCTGTGCTAATCGCAATTGCGAGTTGTTGGACGATTGTTAAGCGACGAGTCGTTATTTATACGCGTGATTACGTGTGTGGAGTTTGAAACAAGTAAGAAGGATCGAAGGACCATGCAACATTCGTTTATGGCAATGTTGGCTGCAGAATTTATTGGCACTGCTATTCTCATGATTTTCGGAAACGGTGCTGTAGCAAACGTTGAATTAAAAAATACTAAAGGACACCATGCTGGCTGGCTAAATATTGCTATGGGCTACGGTTTTGGCGTGATGTTCCCAGTGCTCATGTTTGGCGGAATCTCAGGTGCGCATATCAATCCTGCTATGACAATTGCGCAAGCTGTAAACGGCATGTTCCCGTGGGCTAACGTTGCGCCTTATATTGTAGCTCAGCTTTTAGGCGCGCTGGTTGGTCAGCTTATTGTGTACGTAACTTATTTGCCGCATTACAACGAAACTGAGGAGTCAGAAGCAATTCTTGGCACTTTCTGCACTACGGATGCGTATAACAACAAAATTAACTACCTCCTTAACGAGTTCTTCGGCACGCTTGTGCTTGTTTTAGCTGCACTTTGCTGCCTTACTTCTCCTTGGGGTGAGAAGAATTTGGCTGGCGCTTCAATCGTCGTTGGCTTCGTTGTTTGGGGCTTGGTGACTTCTATGGGTGGTCCAACTGGTCCTGCTTTGAATCCTGCTCGTGATCTTATGCCGCGTTTGCTTCACGCAATTTTGCCAATTCCGCACAAGGGATCTTCTCGCTGGGGTGAAGCGTGGATTCCAGTTATTGCTCCTATTGCCGGCGCAATCTTGGGTGTGGTTATGTATAAGTCGTTATTTGCATAAAACATTTGCTTTTAACTGTGATTGATTGCGGTTTATTGCGATTGTAAGAAGCGCGTAATGCTAGTATGAATGCGTTACGCGCTTTTTATTTTGCAAGCTTATGCTTTGCAAGCTTGTGCTTATTAAGAAAAATATTGGAAAAGATTTTAAGAAAGATTTTAAGAAAGATTTTAAGAAAGACGAAATCATGTTTTCAAAGTCAACTATTGCAATTGGTCGTTTTGCGCCGACTCCTTCCGGGCGTATGCATATTGGAAACATGGTAGCAATGTTGGCTGCGTGGCTTTCTGCAAAATCGCAGGGTGGCCACATGCTTTTGCGTTTGGAAGATCTTGATATTGCGCGAATGCCGAAAGATGCTAGCGCGCGAGTTATTGACGATTTGAAGTGGGCTGGTCTTGATTGGGTTGGTGAGCCTACTTATCAGCATAAGCGCACTGCAATCTACCAAGAAGCTCTTGATGCGTTAGAATCTTTGCAAGATGCTGACGGAAATTCGTTGATTTACCCGTGTTTTTGCTCGCGTTCCGATATTCGTGCAATCGCAGCTCCGCAAGAAGGCGACGGTTTTATACGCTACCCGGGTACGTGCAGAAATCTGTGCAAAACTGCGGAAGGCTTGGCGCAAATCGAAAGGCGTTTGCAAAATAACCAGCAACATTCTTTGCGACTTGCAGTGCCGTCTGCTGATTCGCTGCAAGCAAATGTGAGTTTTGAAGACGCGATTTTTGGCGCGCAATCGTTTAACATTAATCGCGATTTGGGAGATATGGTGATTCGCCGCGCGGATGGCGTTTTTTCTTATCAGCTTGCGGTTGTTGTTGACGATGTTTTGAGCGGAGTAAATGATATTGTGCGCGGCCGCGATTTGCTTCGTTCGGCAGCGCTTCAAATTTGGATTGGTGAGCTGCTTGAAAAATCGGGATTTTTTGCGGCTTATGGCGTGCACTATGTGCGTCCGCAATTTGCGCATTTACCGCTGATTGATAACGCACAAGGCGAGCGACTTGCAAAAAGTAAGCACTCGCTAGACGTCGGTGCTCTTCGTGAATCTGGCTGGAGTGCCGAGCGCATGATTGGCTATTGCATGTATCTTTTGGGATACAAAAAGCCTGGTCAAAATCAGCCTGTAGATATGAGTGCCGACGATGCGCTTGCGTTATTTAAAAGCCTTGACACGCCGTGGGGTTCTGTTCGCGCAAACCTAGCCGACAAATCCGTGCCCTTCCTCGACTAAACTATGTATTTAGATTGATAGATTGGGGCAATAAATGGCATATATGGCGCAAAAAGATTTAGCGAATACTGAGGTTGATTGTGTTCGTGCGCGTCAAATTGCCGACGGCGTGCACAGCGTGCAAGACGCCATTGCTCAAGCCGAATCGCATTATGGTCGCAAAGCTGAGTCGGTTACGCTACTTGCCGCAACTAAAACGCGAGATGTTGGCGAAATTATGGCAGCGCTTAAAGCTGGGGTGAGAGTAATTGGGGAAAATCGCCCACAAGAAATCGTTGCAAAAGCCGAAATTTTACGCGCGGAAGCTGCTAGAGAAGGTTTAAGCGTTGGTGTAAACGGCGAAATTCCGCTCTACTTAATCGGTCAACTGCAAAGCAATAAAATAAACAAAGTTTTACCACTTGCAAATGGTATTCAGTCGGTTGACGGCATTGAACTTGCGCAAAAGATATCTGCTCGCGCGCAAAATTTGGGACTTTGTGTAGACGTTATGTTGGAAGTGAACGTTTCGGGAGAAGCTACGAAATCGGGGTGCGCGCCAGAACGCGCGATTGACGAAGCGTTCGCTATATCTAGTCTTCCGGCACTTAATTTGCACGGATTTATGACGCTTGGAGCGCGCGTGGATGATGAAACAATAGTGAGAAGCGGTTTCGCAAAATTGCGAGAAATTAGAGATTGTGTGAGTAAACAACTCGTGCAAGATTATGATGGAAGCTCTGTAAAATTAGAGCTTTCGATGGGAATGTCTGGTGATTTTGCGTGGGCGATTGCCGAAGGTTCAACAATGGTCAGAATCGGTTCGGCAATCTTTGGCCCACGCGCATTTGTGTAGTGTGCTGCGTAATCTTGAACTATGAGAATTGCACGTTTTTCATATAATGAAGTTCCGCAATACGCTTTCGTTCAAAAAGACAAAGCCGACGGTAAAGATTATTTAGTAGCGCTTGAAGGTCATCCTTTAAGCTCGCAAGGAGTTAAACCAACTGGTAAACGTTACGCGTTGGATGCGGATGGCGTGCGCTTGCTTGTACCTGTAATTCCTTCGAAAGTTTACGGCTTGGCAAAAAATTACGATACACGTTCCGACGATGAGCGCGCTACTTCTTCTGCGGCTTCTTCACATACTGCTGCAGATATGGTGATTTTTACAAAGCCGAGCACTTCTGTAATAGGACCTGACGATCCGATTGTTATTCCTACTTGCTCAAACGACATGAATTTTGAGCCAGAAGTGGCAGTTGTTATGGGCAAAATCGCCAAAAATGTGACGGCAGATACTGCAATGAATTACGTTTTTGGCTTTACATGCGTAAACGACGTAACTTTACGAGATTGCGCAGGAAGCGACCCAATGTGGACGCGCGCAAAAGGTTTCGACACTTCTTGCCCGCTTGGACCTTGGATTACAACCGAGCTAAATTGGCGCGATGCACATATTTCATTTACGCTTAATGGTGAAAATGTGCCAGAAGCGAGTGGCACCACAGCTCGACTTATTCACAGTATTCCTGAGCAAATTGCTGCGATTTCAAGCTTCTCAACGCTTCTTCCGGGAGATGTGATTTTGACAGGAACTCCATACCCGGCTGGGACTTTACGCGCGGGTGACGAAGCTATCGTGCACGTAGATGGCATTGGCTCTTTGCGAAACGTTGTTGTAAGTGAATAAGAGTTAAAGGAAAGGGTGTCTTATTTGTAAGACACCCCTAAGTTTTTCCATAAACTGTAATTTAGCAAATCGTCTACATTTGTGGATTAATTGCAAAATCGCTGAAATGACATCCATCTACTTTCCCAGCAAGAAGATTACTTGTTGTGTTATCAAAATGCACGGTTTGTTGTAGTTTAAAATTCTTTTTGTTAAGAAAATACAATGTAGATTGTGGTGTCTTTTCTCCATTTGCGTTATCTAAAATTGCTATAGCATTTTTAGTGGTTTGCATCCAATATCTTTTTGGATTGAACTTGCTTGAAGTATTTACTGGGATGGTAAATGTAATTTGCGTTTTCCCAGTAATTGTATTAATTTTATACAGCGCGCCTGTGCCTTGGTCGAGTGCTAAGAGCTCGCGATCATTGAGCATTGTCCTATTCCCATATGAAATATTTTCAAAATCGTGTTTTTCCCCATAGTTATAGGCTATGCGCTTATTTTGCAAGGTTAGCGGTATAAAATCGAATTTTCCTGATTGCGTATTCCACCGATTAATACCGTACGTGGTGAAAGTGAATTCAGGATCGTCTTTTTTATATTCCGTTGTGTCTCCAATCGAAATGATGGTGTTGCGAATGCAAGGAGCTGTATCGTTTCCTATCGTAGAAAAACTATGTACCGTCGTTTCAGAATTTTTGAGTATATGTTTTATGGGTATTGAATCTTGGAGTTTTTTTATTACGAATCCATTTGTTCCATTAAAACTATTAGTTCCATTGTCGCTGGGGCTAATGGTGTACGTGCCACTCTCGCAAGCGCTCGATACATCATATATACGTGATTGCATAATATCTGTATTTCGCGGTTTGCCAAGGGTAATACTATTGAATTCGAGTTGATTTTTCCTAGTGCGAGTAAAACCGTGGTCAAGAACACTAATAACTTCGTGCTGATTATTTTCAAAAATTCCAGCTTGTGCAGCAGGTAATTTTTTGTGATGTTTAATTGCAATACGCATGTTACTTTTTTGGGCAAGGAAATAGTCAAATTTAGCGTCTACGAAATACAAACCATCAGTGTTCCATAATATGTTAGGAGATTCAATGGCAGAAGTGGTAATAGTTTGAGAAGTTCCATCGTTGTTGAGTAATACGATGAATCCATCTCGCTTCTTCTCTTTGCCGGCAGTCATGTCACTTATTGCCACAGCGCCAACGGCATGTGAAAGATTTGCTTGTTTATAACTAATTTGTGTAGGCATCTGCTGCCAAAACAGTAGAAACAATATAGCTGATGCGATGACGGTGGCAGAAAAGCACAGTAAAACAATAATTATCTTCTTGCTTAATTGTTTCATCTTGTCATCAAAGCTTTCTGTATGTTGTGGCTTTTGTTGTTTTTTCAAGATCCCAAGGCCAGACGAGTTCATCGTTGCCATCGTCAATGTCTATTCCAGCGCCATATTTATAAGAAGCCCAGACTAATTGCGCGCAATGTAGTCCTCCCCAGTCGTTTTTATGCGGTTGGAAGAAAGCACTATTATATCCACGACCGATATAAGTTCGAGCTCGATCTGCAGCTTTTGCTCTATTGGCATTAGATGTATTAACAGAACGTATTATTGCTCCTGGAGCTACAAGAGTCTTGAAAGCTAGTTTTTCTCTAGCTACTTCTCCTGGTCCTACTGCCTCAACAATTTTATTTTTTTGCGAGTAAATGCCTGTGTGACCATGTAGTCCTGCAGGAGTGAAATAAAAATCACCACGATGTTGAGCGTTTGGTAGCGTTATAGTTGTTTGGCTGGAAGATTTATCTTGTTGGTATTTATTGATATTTGGATTTTGCAATAATTCCATTTCTGCATCGAGCGCTTTTTCTTTGCTCCAATGATGATATTGAGCTATTTCTTGCACGCTTTTATCTAGCTTTTCTTTATTTACGTAATAGGGTAACGCATTTGCAAAATTTGATAATTTATCATCATATGATTCTTTGGCAAAAGCGGAAGATGTAGGCCATAGTACGCATAAAACAGCTGCAATTGTAATTGTTTTAAAAAGTTTCTTATTCATAATAGCCTCATTGTTATTGTGGATAATTTTACCTGTAATATGTCGCCGACGATATATTTATATTGTAGATTATTTGCAGAAGTCAGTCTATAAAATATTCGTAAAACATTGCAATTTCACCTTAAATATGCAACATGTGATTGATTTTAGGGAATAGCCCTTAATCTTGATTTCAAAACTTGAGTCTAGTACACTCAAGTTTTAGGAATAAAGTTATAGGAAAATCTGTTATACGTATCAGATACATGAAAGTGAAAGCTCGTTAGAACTCGAAAGTATTGTCAAAAAGCTTGAAGTTGCAACGAAAGTTGCAATAAAAATTGCAATAAAAGTTGCAGCGATTTGACTTAACTGAAATGGTTTCTACAGCTTTCGTGGAAATGAGGTAGATATGGAACAAAAGTTTACAACCTTAGCGCAAGACGCATTAAGTGATGCTGTGCAAAGTGCAGCGGCTGCTGGCAATGCGCAAGTAGATACGTTACATTTGGCAGATGCTTTACTTCGTCAAGAGCAGGGCGTCGTTCGCGCGCTTATTGCGCAAACGGGGGCAGATGCGCAACAAATCGGTGCTGAAATTCGCAACGCATTAGTGTCATTGCCTTCATCTACTGGCTCAACTACAACTAAGCCAGATGCAAGCCGTCAGCTTTTGGCTGCGCTAAGCCAGGCAGAAAAAGAAATGCGCGCAATGGGAGACGAATACGTTTCTACGGAGCACATGCTTATTGGCATAGTTGCGAGCGCGCCGAATGCAGTTGCGGATATTTTCAAAAAGCACAACGTTTCCGCAGACGCGTTGCGAAAAGCTGTGCCAACTGTACGCGGAGGCACAAAAGTTACAAGCCCAGACGCGGAAGGCAACTACAAAGCGCTCGAAAAGTATTCAGTTGATATGACAGCGCGCGCTCGCGAGGGAAAGCTTGACCCTGTGATTGGGCGCGACCAGGAGATTCGTCGCGTAATTCAGATTCTTTCTCGCCGCACGAAGAACAATCCTGTGCTGATTGGCGAGCCGGGCGTTGGAAAAACGGCAGTTGTAGAAGGATTAGCTCAGCGAATCGTTGCAGGGGATGTGCCTACGACTTTGCAAAACAAGCGTCTTATCAGTCTTGACTTGGCTTCGATGGTTGCAGGTTCGAAGTATCGCGGCGAGTTTGAGGAACGCTTAAAAGCAGTGTTGAAGGAAATTCAACAATCAGACGGTCAAATTATTACGTTTATTGACGAAATTCACACTGTTGTTGGCGCGGGATCTGCAGAAGGTTCAATGGATGCTGGCAATATGCTTAAGCCAATGCTTGCGCGCGGTGAGCTGCGCTTGGTTGGCGCGACTACGCTTAACGAGTATCGTGAGCATATTGAAAAGGATTCTGCGCTTGAACGCAGATTCCAGCAAGTGTTTGTTGGCGAGCCATCTGTTGAAGATACGGTGACGATTTTGCGTGGACTTAAGCAACGTTACGAAGCGCACCACAAGGTGACGATTAGTGACGATGCAATCGTAGCTGCAGCAACGCTTTCAAACCGCTATATTACCGGTCGTCAGCTTCCAGATAAGGCGATTGATTTGGTGGATGAAGCGGCAGCTCACTTGCGTATGGAGCTTGATTCTCAGCCAGAAGAAATCGATGAATTGCAGCGCAAAGTTACGCGTCTTGAAATGGAGGAAATGCAATTAAAGAAAGCGGAAGATGCTGCTGCGCGCGAACGCTTAGAAAAGTTGCAAGAAGAATTAGCTAACTCGCGCGAAAAGCTTGCTGGATTGAAAGCGCGTTGGGATGCGGAAAAGGCTGGTCACAACAAGGTTGGTGATTTGCGAGCGCAACTCGATGCTAAGCGCGTAGAAGCCGACAAATTCACGCGTGAAGGCAACTTGGAGCAAGCAAGCCGTATTTTGTATGGCGAAATCCCAAGCATTCAAAAAGCTTTGGAAGAAGCAGAGTCCGAGGCTGCTAACGCTAAGAGTGAAGCGAAAGAGCCGATGGTTCCAGACCAGGTTGACGCTGATTCTATTGCAGGAGTTGTTAGCGAATGGACGGGCATTCCTGTTGGTCGCTTGATGCAAGGCGAAAATGAGAAGCTCCTAAACATGGAAAAGGAGCTTTCTAAGCGTGTGGTTGGTCAAAGCGAAGCAATTCAGGCTATAGCGGATGCTGTGCGCAGAAGCCGTGCTGGAATTGCAGACCCGAATCGCCCGACTGGTTCGTTCCTATTCTTGGGTCCTACTGGCGTTGGCAAGACGGAGCTTGCTAAGGCTCTTGCTGACTTTTTGTTTGACGACGAGCGTGCAATGGTTCGCATTGATATGAGCGAGTACATGGAAAAGGCTTCCGTTTCGCGTCTAATCGGTGCTGCTCCTGGTTACATTGGCTATGAGGAAGGCGGCCAGCTTACTGAAGCTGTGCGTAGGCGTCCGTATTCTGTAGTGCTTTTTGACGAAGTTGAGAAGGCACATCCGGAAGTATTCGACGTTTTGTTGCAGGTTTTGGATGATGGTCGTTTGACTGACGGTCAGGGTAGAACGGTTGATTTTACGAATACGATTTTGATTATGACGTCAAACTTGGGTTCGCAATTCCTTGTGCAAGAAGGCTTGGACGATGCTGCTAAACGTAAAGCTGTTATGAACGCTGTTCACGCTGAGTTTAAGCCAGAGTTCATCAACCGTTTGGATGAACTTGTTATGTTCCATCCGCTTACTCGTGAAGAGCTTGGTGGAATTGTGGATATTCAAGTTCGTCAAGTGGCTGCGCGCTTGAGCGACCGCCGCATTAGCTTGGATGTGAGTGACTCTGCTCGCACTTGGCTTGCGGAGCATGGCTACGATCCAGTTTATGGTGCTCGTCCTTTGCGCAGATTGGTTCAAACGGAAATTGGCGACCAGCTTGCGCGATTGTTGCTTTCTGGAAAGGTGCATGATGGCGCTCGCGTAGTTGCAGATTGTGAGAATACTAGCGACCATGTGACCCTAAAGATTGCGTAGTGCCTGCATTCTTTAATGTAGTCAAATAATGTAGTCAAATAAAACAAAGCGTGCTGTTTGTTGGATTATTCCCCAGTAGACAGCACGCTATTTTTTTATCTAAATAAAAAATATTTGTAGAATGAACTTGAAATAAAAAGGTGGAATTCCCCCTTAATTTTTCGAGTTATTGCTGATAATTGGCATTATCGAATATGCGTATCTTTTAAAATTTTAATTGGTTTTTGTAAAAATCTATTTTTTTATATTGAATTATTATAAAATGCGTGTATGTATTCAAGGCTGAATACGTTATGAAGCAGATTGAAAATGGAGATACGAATATGTTCGCAAAGGAAGGATTTGCAATAGTTGCGCGTTCTACTATTGCTTATGCTATGCCAATGTCAGCTTATGCTCAGATGAGTGGTTCTGTAGTTGGAATAGACAGAGAAAATATACGAAGTTGTAGGTAAGTAGTCTAGTTATTAAGTGGTGAGATATGCAAGAATCATATACGTGCTCAGATGTGCAACTTGTTAATGTGAATTTTTCGTATGGGAAAAAACAAATTTTGCATAATCTTTCTATAGATTTATCTTTTGGCATATGTGGTCTTTTGGGGCCAAATGGTGCTGGGAAAACTACTCTGCTTAACGTTATAGCGACGATTTATGCTCCCTCTAGTGGGAAACTTTTTGTTCATGGCTTTGACGTAACTGATCGTGCGGAAAGGGCTAAAGCTCGGTCAAATATTGGTTATTTGCCACAATCATTTGAACTTATGAATGCATCGAGTGTGTTAAAAAATGTTCAATATGCCGCATGGGCGCGAGGTCTATCGTGGAGTGCTGCGTATCAAGCTGCTTGGAATGCTCTCAAACAGGTTGGCTTGGAAAAACAAGCACATCGCATAGTTGCAAAAATATCAGGAGGTCAGCGTCAGCGTGCTGGTATTGCTTGTGTGATTGCTAGTCAGCCTGCAGTACTAATACTTGATGAGCCTACTGTTGGTTTAGATCCTGAGCAGCGTATTGATATTCGTAATTTTCTTAAGTCTTATTCGCAAAAGCATACTGTTATTGTCAGTACACATTTAGTAGAAGATTTAGCAGTAATTGCGGATCGGGTTATAGTTCTTAATGAAGGAATTATATTGCTTGATGGGAAAATGGATAATCTTCTTCAATATGCTAATCGTGAAGATCTTATGGTAACTCCATGGGAATCAGGGTATAGGCATTTGCTATCTAAATTTCATAAAAATTAGTAGTAGCAGTAACTAGATATGTATAGTTTCTTATTTCGTTAATGTGGTAGCAAGTAGGGATGTGATTAAATATGCGTCAATATTCTAACTTTTTAACTGAATTCAGATTTTTTACGAAAAGTCATAAGAAGTGCACAATTATTTCACGTATTATGTACCCATTATCTCTAATAAGCAGTTGTATTTTTAGCTTATTTTTGATTGCATATCCTATTTTTTTGGGTGTGGCAAATTTTTTAGCGCATAATAATAATTATGCGCTTTGGTTAAGAATTGATGTCACGTGGATGCATTGTTTGTCTGATATTGTTGCTTGCATTTTTGGCGCATGGTGTTCATGTAAAGCTTGCTCGCCTAGATGTTTGGTTAATTCTGCGTGGTGTGCAGGAAAATCAGCCAGTCGTTACGCTATTCCTATACTAAAAGGCGCTATACTGTGCAGTTTGTTATATTGCGTAAGTATATTGCCAACAGTAATTCAGAGTGATGTAAATATTACAAATTTTCCGTATTTTCCACTATTATGTGGAGGCGTGACGCCAAGTGCATTTTTTGCAATTGGTTTTGCTTTAGGAGTAATTATTGGCAATCGTTGGGCAATTGTATTCTCAGCTTTATTATCTTTTGCAATAATTTGGTGCTGTATTTATGGTGTCATTATAATGCATAATGGCACCATACCTCAGGGAGATATTTTTCCTAGATATTGGGGTAGTAGTTTATATGCAATACTTCCAGTGTCGGATGCTGGTATTGGTGCTGAGCCTGGTTTGCGTATGAACCCATGGTTGGTGACTTTGCGCATATTCTTTGTGTGTGTTGTTATCGTTTCATGCATTCTTTGTTGCGCGCATATTAGATATTTTTGGCAAAAGGGATCTTATTGGTGCATAAAAGCAATAAGTATTTCTTTAATTATGCCAATAGTATGTGCTTGTTGTATAGCTATGTGGGGTCCAAAACCTTGGATTCGCTCTGGACCTTTTGTGCCTCAGTGTACGACGTTTAAAGATACTGCTTTTTCTGTTTGTGTACATCCTGAAGAAGCTTATATTCGTAAACTTCGTGCTGTTAAACATTTGAAAACTGTTGCTTCTTGGTTTCCTAAGAATCAGAGAGATTCGCAAGGCAAAGGAATTGTGCTTGTGCTTGGAAATGCGTTTACTCCAACAAATACTGAAAAATCTTGGAATCTTACTAATAGTGGTTTAATAAAGTTACGTAATCTTAAAGCTACTGTTATTCAACAACAAACAGATACATTTGTTAGGCGTTCTGAGAAATATGGTGATATGACTGGTATCGCTCAAGAAGTGTTACAAAGATTTGTGCCTGCAAAATGTGCATCAAGTGCTATGAAAGAAGTATATGTAAAAAAGAATCTTGATTCAAACGCTTCTGTTACAGCATTTTTGCTTGCTCAGCTTCCTTCTCGTATAAGTAATGATGTGTATGGGTCATATGGATTTATTACAGGTGAAGCAAACGATAAAGTGGCTATGAGTATTAATAATGCTGATGATGCTAAGCTGAAACAATTTGTAAAAAATCATGTTAAAGAACTTAATCAATGTCTCATAACTCCACAACAAGTCTTATCGGAACTTGGTGATAAGCATGAAAAATAATTTTCGCGCTTGGCTTGAAGGTAGGCATTATATTGTTGCAATCGTTGCAATTTTATTGTCCGTAGTCCTTCCCTCTTTAATGCTTGTTATATTCAGATCATTTGTAACGCAGTTGCCAGTTTATGTTGGTTATATTTGTTTGCCGGATTCTGCTAATGTGCATAATGCGGTAGAAGGTATAACGTTTCAATGTCAATCTGGTAGTAGTGTTGTTAATTTTGTTGTTCCTCTGTATGAAGTTATTGTAGTTGGGTTTATTGCCGCGGCATTCGTTTGTCTTGCTCCGATTATGGTATCGTGGGAACGTTTCGTGATGAAAAGGTTGCGAATATATGCATTGAGTGCTGCTTTATTGTGTTTGTTTGTTTCATTTGGCGCTTCAGTGTTAATTGTTCGTATAATTGATTTGCAGTTATTGAGTACATTGCAGATGATTTTAGGTAATGCTTGGATTGATATTGTGCTCATAATGATTGGATTAGCCTGTTTTGGAAGGTTTTACGGCCTTGCATTTGGTGTCTTTTTAGCGGTGATGAATATTGCCACACAAGGTTTGCAAAGTAAAATTGGATTGATTTTGCGATGGTATCCTTCTGGAACTTTGCCTGTAATTCCTGGACAATCCATATTGTTATACGTCATTGTTGTTCTTACTGTAATTGCAGTTTGCCTATGGAGCGGCACGTGTGGACGTGGATTGCTTTATTTTGAACGTGCTTAAAAGACGTGTTTAATTATATTTCAAAAGTCAACTCAATAGTGTTTAATAGAACGTATGTTCGATAATATTGTGATGTTTGTTTTAATGGTGGTTGCTGTTGTAATAACCGCCATTGTTGTGCTGGCTATTGTTAAGCACAACTCTGGAACGCAAGGCGCTAATGGCGTAAACCAGCGCGAATTTAACGAATTGCGCTCGCAGTATGAACAAGCGCGCGCTCAAGCTCAAGAAAATGGCAATCAGGCTATACGCTATCGCACGCAAGCAGAGCAGCTTGCTGAGCGATTAAAGTTTGTTGAAGCAGAACTTGCTAAGGCGCAGCAGGCAGAGCAATTGCGAGTGAATCGCGAAGAACAATTGCGCGCAGAGCGAGAAGAACGCGAACGGTTAAATCGTGAAAAAACTTTGAAAGAGCAAGGTAAAGTTTTGGAAGCGCTTGCTCCAGTAAAAGACAATCTCGAAGCATTGAAGAATAAAGTTTCGCAGATTGAAGAAGGGCGTAAGCAAGAAATGGGTGTGCTAAGCACTCAGCTTAAAGGCCTAAGTGAGCAGCAAACAAGGCTTGACCGCGAAACAAGTTCGCTTTCTGCAGCATTGCGAAATAATAAGGTTCGCGGAGCTTGGGGCGAGGCTCAACTAAAGAATATTGTTGAATCTGCAGGCTTGCTTGAGCATGTTGATTTTGATACGCAGGTTGTTGTAACTGGAGTAAATGGCGAACAGCAGAGGCCAGATATGGTTGTGCATCTGCCAGGAGGCAAAACAATTCCAGTTGATGCAAAAGTTCCGTATGCGGATTATCAGCGCGCTTGCGAAATCCCAGATAACGCAAGTGACGAAGAATTAGCTAGAAGGAGCGAGCTTCTAAAAGCGCATGCTAAGGCTTTGCGAGAGCATGTTAGAGTATTAGGGGCTAAAGCGTATTGGCAGGCTTTTGAAACAGCACCAGATTTTGTAGTTGCATTTATTCCAAACGAAGCATTGCTTCAGGCGGCTCTTGAAGCGGATCCAACGCTTATGGATGATGCTTTTGCGCAAAAAGTAGCACTCACTTCACCAGTTACTTTGTGGGCCGTGCTTAAGTCTGTTGCGTACGCATGGCAGCAGCAAAGTCTTACAGATGATGCAAAAGAACTTTTCGATTTATCTCGAGAATTATATGATCGCTTTGCGGTTCTTGGGGAAAATGCTTCAAAACTTGGCGTATCTTTGGCAAGAACAGTTGCAGCTTACAATAAGTTTGCTTCTTCGCTTGAGTCGCGAGTGTTGGTAACAGCGCGTAAACTTCAGAAGTTAGATCAAAGTAAAGTTATTGCTTCAATAGATCTTATAGATTCCGATAAAGCTGATGTTAAAGAGCTGAGCGCTCCGGAAGTATCAGTAGAAGATCGTTAAGCATAAAAACATTAAAGCATCAAAAATTGAAGAACTCTAACGCTAAGGAGTGCAAAAATGGCAGAATTACAAGAGGAACGCGCTGAGCTTAAACGCATGCTTTGTGCAGATATGATTGCGAAACCATTTAGTGAACTGTTTTCTGTTACATTTGCTCAGCGTGGCTCTAAGCTGGTTGGAGATGTTCTTTTTGACGCAATTGAGAAAGCTGGGTATTCGTTAGAACGCGATGTTGACGCTGTTGGCGCGTTAACTGCTGCTGCGGTGCCGATGGTTTTTGCGCTTATTCATGCTGCAGAACGTAAAGGAATTGCACTCGACGGCTTTGTTATGGATTTTGTTTTTCCTGCAACAAAAGGCCCGTCAGTTAAAGGCAAGCGAGTGCTGTTGCTTGACTCTTGGCTTTCTGAAAAATCGTATGTTCAAACTTCTTCGCTTGTGACTTTACGACACGGCAATGAATTAAGTCTCGATTTTGGCATTGTTCATCAGCAAGGTGCGCAAATTCTTGCTATAGTTGCATTAATTGGTGGTGTTGACGCCGACGAACAAGGCACAAGGCATCTTCAATTAGTAAATCCAATAAATGAGGAGAGTACTAAAATGGCATTTGTTCAAGCTTTCGATGAAGAAGAATTACGTGCAGATGCAGATCACGACAATTGCTGCAACGATCATTGCTGCGGTGGTCATTGCAAAGTAGAGTGCACGGGTGATTGTGCTCACGATGGTTGCACTGAGCCATGTTGCGAAGACAACTGCTGCGGTGGTCATTGCAAAGTAGAGTGCACGGGCGATTGCGCTCACGATGGTTGCACTGAGCCATGCTGCGAGGACAATTGCTGTGGCGGTCACTGCAAGTCAGGCTGCACAGGTGATTGCGCAACTGACGGCTGCCAAGACTAGTTGCAATTACTAGCTGCCAATACTAAGCAAAAGTATTAAACGGAGCAAAACTCACACATGCACGAACCGAATCCAATTACTTTGGCTGCAAAAGCTTCCGATGAGCCAGAATTCCGACCTATAGGAGTTGGCCCATGGGAAGAAGAACATCCAGGTGAGCCTCGTCCAGATAATCCAGAATCGCCAAATTATGATGCGCGGTTTAGCACTGAATTACTAGACGAAGGCGACCAGCGTAACGTCTTAGATCGCTACAGATACTGGAAAGTAGAAGCCATAAAAGCGGATCTCGATTCTAAAGGCCGTCATGAGTTTGAAGTAGCTGTAGAAAATTGGACTCACGATTTCAACATAGGCTCTATGGTTCGCACTGCGAACGCGTTTACTGCGAAAAAAGTGTATATCGTAGGGCCTCATAAATGGAATCGTAAAGGCTCATTAATGACTGAGCTATACCAATACGTTGAGTGCTGCCCAACTATTGAAACTCTAGTAACTAATTGGCGCGAAAATATGCTTAAAGAAGCAGAAGAAGCGCATCAATTTTTGCTTAAAGCACAAGCAGAAGGCAATAAAGAAGCCGAAAAAATCGCAAATATTAAGGAACAAGACGCTAAAAACGCTCGCGTTATAGCGCTAGATATTATTCCAGGTGCTGTTGCTATGGAAAACTACAAGTTCCCTAAACGTTGTCTTATGCTTTTTGGTGCAGAAGGTCCAGGTCTTTCTAAAAAAGCACTAGAGATGGCGGATGACGTTGTTTATATTTCGCAATTCGGCTCTGTTCGCTCACTAAATGCAGGAGCTGCTGCAGCTGTTTCTATGCACGCGTGGATTGCTCAGCATGCAGTACCAAATTGCTGAATCTTAATAAAATATTAATTAGAATTTCGGTAGCAGAATTTTGTCAGCAGAATCTCATCAGCAATATTAGTTAAAACGTAGCAGCTTGTACTTATAAACGCTTACATTTGATGTTTATTTTTTTTTATTTGTGATACTGTTGATTTATGTTAGAATTTCAACATATTACAAAGCGTTTTGGCGCAAAAACAGTGCTTAACGACGTTTCTTTCGTCGCTGAAGACGGCAAGGTCACAGGCTTTTTAGGTCCTAATGGCGCTGGTAAATCTACCACCATGCGTTGCGCGTTAAATCTTATTCACGCCAATAGTGGCACTTCTCTTATTGACGGAAAACCTTACGCAAAAATCACATCCCCAATGACGGAAGTTGGCGCGGTTCTTGATGCAAAGTCTGCTCACAGAGGTCGAACGGCTTACAATCACCTGTATTCATTGGCTTTAACTCACGGAATATCAAAGAAACGTGTCGATGAAGTCATTGATATTACTGGTTTGACTAGTGTAAAAAATCGCAAGGCAGGTTCATTCTCGCTTGGCATGGGTCAGCGTCTTTCCATTGCTGCGGCTCTTTTAGCAGATCCGCACAATCTCATACTTGACGAACCGGTTAACGGCTTGGATCCGGAAGGTGTTAAGTGGGTTCGCGAATTATGCAAGTATTATGCAAGCGAAGGCCGTGCAATTTTACTTAGTTCCCACTTAATGAGCGAAGTTGCTCTTACTGCAGATAATCTTGTGATTATTGCGCACGGAGAAATTTTGGAGCGCACAACAGTACAAGATTTTGTTAATGCACATTCTCAGCACGCTGTGCGACTTGTAACTCCAGAAGGTGAAAAACTAAAGCAAGTGCTTACACAAAATCATCCCGAATGCAAGATTTTGCCTGATAAGCGCACGCCTCAAGACGCTCAAGAAGGCGAACTTTTTAAGGTAACAGGTTGCGAGCTCAACCAGATTGCGCGCGAAATTGCGGATAATCAGATTTTGGTATATCAGCTGAATCAAGAGCATGCTTCGCTTGAGGAAGCATATTTGGCTCTTACGCACGGTCAAGAGCAGTACGTAACAAAAGCATTGCCAAATACTACTGCTGCGACTGGAACGCAATATGTAGATGGAAGGAGCGCAAAATGAGTGGGCAAATTGAACAAGCTGTTGAATATCCGGCGAGCAATTCTTACAAAACAGGCCGCAGCATGAACGCTCAGCACTTACGCCTTACATTTATGCACACGCTTAAATCTGAAATTGTTAAGCTGCGCGGACTTGCGTCTACGTGGTGGTGCATGGCATTAACAATTGTTTTGCCAGTAATTTTTAGTTTTATTATCGCGCTTGTGCAGAAAGCAATGTCTAAAGTTGACGTTCATAACAATGGTGCAGCTGGTAGCAAATCAAGTGCTGCGATTACCGTTGGGCCGAGCGATAAAAGTGATCTTATTGCATCTCAAGAAGGCATTTTCCGCTTAGTTATTAGCTTTGCTTCTATATCTTTGATTGTTTTGGCGATTTTTGCAGTGCTTGCTGTAACCGCGGAGCATTCTACAACTTCGATTCAGGCTTCTCTTACTGCTGTACCTCGAAGGGGTATGTTCTTTACGGCTAAATTTGTTGCGGTTGCAATCTACGTTTTTGTAGCCCAACTTATTGCAATGACAGTTTCGCTAGCTGCTGCAGAATTAGCTTTTATGGGAGATAACATTTCCGGATTATCGGGAAGCAACGTGTGGAAATTGCCGCTTACTCTGTTCCTTGGCTCTCCTGCAATTATGGTTGTTGTGTCAGCAATGGCGTACGGTTTTGGCATGATTTGCAAGTCAACTGCTGGCGGAATTATGTGCGTTATTGGAGCCGTGGTGATTCTGCAGACCATTGTTAGCATTATTATGCTTGCAAGCAATTTTGCGAAGTGGACTTCAATACTTATTCAGATTTTGCCAGGCAGTGCTGTAAGCCAATTCTTAGAAGCCTCCGCTAATTCTGGGCTGCAACTTCCACCAAACGCATATGTTTTTACATGGTGGCAGTCCGGTTTAGTGGTTCTTGCTTGGGCTGTAATCATGTACGCAATTGGCTACGTTATTGAAAAGCATCGCGATATTTAAACATAGTAAGTATAAATAAAAAATAAGCCCCGTTCGATTGCAATCATTACTGAGCAAACGAGCGGGGTTTATTTGTTGCAACTATTTGCTGATACTAGTTTTAATTCTTTTTGCTAGAAGTAAAGCACCCACTGCAAATAGCACAACGGCTCAAGCAACCATAGCAATAATAGATGGCACTAATTCTGGCACTAAGCTCATTGTGCATTTTCTTGAGAATCCTGATCATCTTGTTTCTTTTTAGCAAATTGAGGATGAGCATACTCTGGTCCAATATATGAAGTATCAGGCAATGGTAGCTCGGTAGTAGGCTTAGTATGTTGTGGTTGCGCATGCCGGTTGATATTTCTTTGATTTTCATATTTTGCATAGAGCTGATTCCGGCAATATCCATAATCTCTGATACGCGACTTTTTGGAATTTTACAATATTTTGCAACGAATGTGAGCTTTTTATAGAACTAGTATTTCTATAATTAGCTTTTAAATCTAATACTTTGCCGACTGTTTTTATTGGGGAATTAAGCTTTTTGTATGGGACGCCGTCGAATAATACTTCACCTTCATTGGCTTTTATGAGTCCCAATGCGCAATATAGCGCAGTTGATTGAACCGTTAGGGCCAACAAATCCCGTAACTTTGCTATCTTCTGCTACAAAAGAAATATTATTGAGTACTTGCTGTTTTTATAGTACTTGGATATATTTTGTATCTCTAACATAACTAAATCCTACTGCGAAAAATGTAATAGAAACCCTATTTGTGTAAAAAATTAAGGACTTTATCTCGTAACTGGCTACAAGATAAAGTCCTTAATTTTTTCAGTTTTATTTATTTATGCTCAATTGCAATATGAGTTCAGTCATTCTTTACAGTTTCAGCAACGCGAGGCCACAAGGTTGTGCCCCAGTTCTTGATTGTGCGCTGACGAACCAACGGCAAATCAGTACGGTTGTACACTGTACGCCATGGTTCCCATACCAAGCCGGTCTTTTCTTCCAACTTAATGCGAAGATTGCGCACATTGCCCTTGAACTGAATCGTTGTGCTGAAGTGAGCGGTACGATACTTGCCGTTTCCTTCCCAAGCGCGAGAACGTACGTATGGAGTTCCGTCGATATCAGTGCCGTACTCATCCCAGTAGACGTAGTAGCGAGCTACATAAGCTCCACGGTGATCCAAGGTCAAATAACCGTCACGGTAAGCAGAAACCTTAGTCTCAACATAATCGCTGTTGCTCTGGAGAGTTGCTACTTCGTTATCTTTTACGAAGGAAGTAGTGTAAGCGATTGGAACAGCTGGGCTAGAGGTGCTCAAATTTGCACCTTCCTGAATCAAAGCCTTCAGCGTATCGATATTGCCGGTAATAACCTTTGCTGCGCCGTTAGCGCTGCCGCCGAGAATCACTGCAGTAACAGAAGTATTCTGGAGAATGCGATGGAATTCGGTGTTTGGCTTAATTTCTACGCCCTTAATTGCCGCTTCTACTGCAGCCTGGAAATCAGTGCTCTTGCTGGTGGTATCGAACTTTACGTACATTGAGCGACCATAAGCTACGTTTGACACGTAAACTGGTGGGCGTTTGCTGTCAACGCCACGGTTCTTCAAGCTTTCTGGCGTAGTGCATGGAGCAAAGAAATCTGCTGGGCTATCTGGAGCGTCGACGCTTACTGTGTAGTAAGTTTGCTTGAAGTTCACAATTTGAGTCTGCTTCTCACCCTTGTGTACTGCATCGAAATCAATCTTCAGCGGTACGCCAATCTTTGCAAAATCAGCACCAAACTTAGCCTTGAGCTGGTTCATGCTCTGTGCGCTTGCGGAATCATACTGCATACGAGCTGCCACATGATGGCTTGCTGCATATTGTGCATTCCACTTAGAAACTAAACCGTTAACTGCTGAAGTAACGGAGCTCTTGGTTGGATGTTGCACAGTTACAGCACTCTCGCCGCCGTGGAAGCCTGGCAAATCAATGCTCAAAGTTAATGGTGCGCGATTTGCTGAAATCAAGCTTGGCATGTTATCCATCAAATTCTGGTCAGCGCGGAATAATGCACCAGGATACACGCGATCATTGTTGGCCGAAGTTACCGACAAGTTTGACGTTGTATTGGTGATGTTCTTCTTCTGATGCTCAACAACAACGAATTCGCCGTTCTTGTTGAAGCTGTCGCTGGAGAATTTATTGTTAATTGTTTCGCCGTGACGTGCGAGAATATTCGTTTTATCGTAATGCAAATCCCACAAGTAGTTGTTCAGCGAGTCCTTGCTGGCTGCGCAAGATGCAGCTGGTGCAGAAGGCTTTGCAGAAGAATCTGCCATTGCTGGAACTGCTAAGCATTGTGGAATAATAGTCGCGCCCGCGAGCAACAACATTGCTGCATTACGGTAGAACTTTGTGCTCTTCATATGTATCCTTCGATTTTTATTAGATTTTATTTCAAATTATTTTTTCAGTGAGATGCTGCAAATACGTGCTTCAGTGCATATATATGCTTCAGTGCATCAGCTTCAGCTTCTCACATCACACGATTATTACACACTTTTTATTTATGCGATAATTGTTTAAAATAATTTTTTAAGTTTCAAACAAAAGTTTAAATAATGCTGAAATACCAACACTTTTTTGTTACGTCAGTTTTGTCGTTTCGGCGTGTTGACAGATAAAATGAACGGATTTTACGTATTTTGATTCGTGATAATTTTGTGAAAATATATGCAAAATATTTGTGCAAGTATTATTTAGTGTTACACATGCGCAATTTTTAATTGCTTCAGTCTTAAAAAATTAATTCGTAGTACTTTCTCAATAAAACAAAATAATTAACAAATAATTCTCATAAAGCTTTTATCCACATTGCTTTTTCTACTAACGAAGGTCACGTATCACACATATAGTTGAGGTTATGCCTACATTCACACGCGAAGAAATTGAGCATTTGGGCGTTTTATCCCAGATTGCTTTAAGCGACGAAGAAATCAGTCGCTTGCAAGGCGAATTGAACGTCATTGCAGAATCTATTAATAAAGTGCAGGAAGTTGCTGGCGAAGATGTGCCACCTACTGCAAATCCAGTGCCTTTGGAAGCTTATTTGCGTCCAGATGAGCCTGCTACACCTTTGACTCAAGAAGAAGCTCTTTCGGATGCTCCTAGAAGTGAGTCTGGCATGTTTGTAGCGCCTCGAATTTTGGGGGAGGAATAAAAACATGACTAATACTCAAGATTTGGTAAAACTTTCTGCTGCCGATATGGCAAAGGCTGTAAAAGCTAAAGAAGTTTCTAGCCGTGAACTTGTTGAAGCTCACTTGGCAGTCATTGAATCTGCAGAGCCAGAAATTAAGGCATTCTTGCATGTTTCTGCAGATATTGCTCTCGAGCAGGCAGATGCTTTTGATGCTAAGAACGCTAATGGTGAGACTGAAGGCTTGCCTGAGCTTGCAGGCGTTCCAATTGCAATTAAAGACATGATTGTCACTAAAGGCATTCCAACCACTGCAGCATCGAAGATCCTCGAAGGCTGGGTTCCACCTTACGATGCTACTGTTATTGAAAAGCTCAAAGCAGCTGGCATGCCAATTCTCGGCAAGACTAATTTGGATGAGTTTGCTCAAGGTTCTTCTACAGAACATTCTGCTTATCAAACTACTTGCAATCCTTGGGATACTGAGCGTGTTCCTGGTGGTTCCGGCGGCGGTTCAGCTGCAGCTGTTGCTGCATTCGAGGCTCCTATTGCTTTGGGTACAGATACAGGTGGCTCTATTCGTCAGCCAGGTGCTTTAACTGGTACAGTCGGCGCAAAGCCAACTTATGGCGGTGTTAGCCGTTTTGGTGCAATCGCTATGGCAAGTTCCTTGGATCAGATTGGACCTGTTTCTCGTACCGTTCTTGATTCTGCGCTTTTGCAGGAAATTATCGGTGGTAACGATAGGCGCGATTCTACTTCTATTCCAGCTCCTGTTCCTCCAATGGCTCAAGCTGCTCGTGAGGGTGCTCGCCGTGATTTGAAGGGCTTGAAGGTTGGTTTAGTTAAAGAGCTTAGTGGCGACGGATTCCAGCCGGGAGTTGAAGCACGCTTTAATGAAGCTGTGCAATTGCTTAAGGATATGGGTGCAGAAGTAACAGAAGTCTCTTGCCCTCATTTCCCTTACTCTTTGGCTGCTTACTACATTATTATGCCTTCAGAAGTTAGCTCTAATTTGGCTCGTTACGACGGCATGCGCTACGGTTTGCGCGTAATGCCGCCAGCAGACAAGCCTCAGACTGCTGCAAATATGATGGCTGCAACTCGTGAAGCTGGTTTCGGTGACGAAGTAAAGCGCCGTATTATTCTCGGTACTTACGCGCTTTCCGCTGGCTATTACGATGCTTGGTATGGTTCTGCACAGAAAGTTCGTACGCTTATTATTCGCGATTTCGAAGAAGCGTTTAAGAAAGTAGATGTTCTTATTTCTCCAACAAGCCCTACAACGGCATTTAAGTTTGGTGAGAAGATGGACGATCCGCTTTCTATGTATATGAACGATATTGCTACGATTCCTGCAAACATGGCTGGAGTTCCTGCTTTGAGTCTCCCAGCTGGCTTAAGCGACGACGGTTTGCCTGTTGGCATTCAGATTATTGCTCCGCAATGCCATGATGAAAAGATGTACAAGCCTGCAGCAGCGTTGGAAGCTGCTCTCGAAGAGCAGTGGGGCGGCTCAATCTGGAAGTCGCTTAAGGCTGGCTGGCTCGATTCATTGGCTAAGTAAAGTTAAGCAAAGCTTAAGTAAGAAGGATTCTCATGGCTGAAAAACTTATGAAATACGCCGATGCTGTTGAGCAGTTTGATCCAGTATTCGGTTTGGAAACTCACGTTGAGCTTAGCACGCGCACAAAGCTGTTTTGCCCAGCGGAAGTGTCTTTTGGTGGCGAGCCAAACACTCAGCTAACTCCTGTAAGTCTTGGTTTGCCAGGCTCTTTGCCAGTTGTAAACAAGACTGCAGTTGATTATGCAATTAAGCTTGGTTTGGCATTGCATTGCGAAATTGCTGAGTGGAGCCAGTTCGCTCGTAAGAACTACTTCTACCCAGATATGCCTCGCGATTATCAGATCTCCCAGTACGATAAGCCTACCAATGGCAACGGTTACTTGGATGTTGAGCTTGAAGATGGAACCGTGTTCCGCGTTCCGATTGAGCGCGCTCACATTGAAGATGATGCTGGTAAGAATACGCACGTTGGTGGTGCTGACGGCCGTATTGAAGGCGCAAATCATTCTTTGGTTGATTACAATCGCGCAGGTGTGCCTTTAATCGAGATTGTAACTAAGCCAATCGAAGGCGCTGGCAGCCGCGCTCCAGAAATCGCAGGCGCATACATGCGTGCTATTCGCGATATTGTTCGCGCTCTCAACATTTCTCACGCTCGCATGGAGCAGGGCAATATGCGTGCTGACGTGAACGTTTCGCTCCGTCACAAGCCAACCGATCCATTTGGTACGCGTTCAGAAACTAAGAATGTGAACACATTCCGCGGTATTGAAAAGACACTGCAATATGAGATTCGTCGTCAGGCTGCTATTTTGAGCGAAGGCGGCGAGATTTTGCAGGAAACTCGTCACTGGGATGAGGCAACTCAGACTACTGCTGGCGGTCGTGTGAAGTCGGATGCTGACGATTATCGTTACTTCCCAGATCCTGATTTGGTTATGCTTCATATCACTAAAGAGCATATTGAGCGCATGAAGGCGCAAATGCCGGAAATGCCTCGCGAGCGCCGTAACCGCTTGCAAAACGAATGGGGTATTAGCGATCTTGAAATGCGCGATATTTTGAATGCGGATGCTCTTGATTTGGTTGAAGAAACCGTTAAGGCTGGTGCAAGTGCGGCAGGTGCTAAGAAGTGGTGGCTTGGTGAGCTTGCTCGTGAAGCAAACACTCGTGGCGTGACTTTGGAAGAATTGCCTATTACTTCGCAAGATGTAGCTGAAGTTGAAAAGCTAATTGCAGACGGCAATCTTAACGATAAGCTCGCTAAGCAAACTGTTGCATGCGTTTTGGCTGGCGAGGGTAAGCCTGATGAAGTTGTTAAGAAGCACGGATTCAAGGTTATGAACGACGACGGTGCTTTGGAAGCTGCTGTTGACGCTGCTCTTGCTGCTGATCCTGAAGTTGCAGAAAAGCTTAAGGCTGGAAATATGAAGCCGATGGGTGCAATTATTGGCGCTGTTATGCGTGCAACTAAAGGTCAGGCTGATGCTAAGGCTGTTACTAAGATTGTGATGGCAAAAATCAAAGGCTGAAAAGTGCCGTAAAGGCTGAAAAATTTAATATTTGATAACGCTAATGTATAAACGTAAAAGCGTAATCAATATTCAAAAGTAAGTGCTGCGTACTTGCTGCATACTCAAATCAGGTTTGTTTGTGTAGCAGGTGCGCAGAATTTACTATTTATCAACATTGCGAGGCATTTTTCGTCTTCTGGATTATCATATACTATGCGACATGAGAATTATGCGAAGGGCTTAATTCTCAAAGGCACAATACAAGTAGGTGACTATGCAACAAACCAATGATGGTGTTATTAACTCTCGCGAGTTACCAAAATCTATAGTAATTCCTCAAATTCGTGGAGAGATGGCGCACCTTCGTCCAGCTACGTGCAATGATTTGCAAAGAATGGATGATTTGTGCGCATTTGATGGTGCTGCAGTTATTACTGGAAAGGATGCTAATTCAGAGCGTTCTATGGTTCATTCGTGGGTTGAAAGCTCTATGCAATGGACTAAAGATAGTCTTATTGGCGAAAATCCTTCTGAATCTTGTCGTTTTGCTGGCGATGTTCAATTGCGTCACACTATTGCGTGGGCGATTGTTCCTGATGTTTTGGATGATTCAAATAACGCTTCCGGCGACATTATTGGCATGATTTTCCTTATAGATATTGACGGATGGTCTCGCAGTGCTCGAATTCAAGTTGTTTTAGGCAAAAATTATCGAGGAAGAGGCTATTCGCGCGATGCGATGCCTAGAGTTATGACTTATGCTTTTGCATCAGAGCCGACTGGTCTAGGGTTGCATAGAATTTGGGTGGGAGTTCCAGCAACTAATACTCGTTCGCTTTCGGTGTATCAATCGCTTGGCTTTGTAAAAACAGGCACTGCGCGCGATGCATTATGGGATGCCCAGAATCAAAAATATCAAGATTTTGTTGTAATGGACACTCTTGTAGATGAATATGATGCTATTCGCTCGCTAGATGCTTTTGGGTTACACGTTATTGAAGAAAATCCTGGTGTAATTGAAGCTTTGAGTGCGCATGAACATTCTGTGGCTATACCTGTGCATCGTGATAATCTTGATGAAGCATGGCCGTACAATGTAAACGTCTCTGAAGGAAGTTCATCAAAAAAAGCTTGGTGGCGCATTATAGGTCGTGGACGCAAACGTAATACGGAAGGTAAGTAATGAGCGCCGAAGATCTCGACAACTATGAAACCGATGCAGAACTTGCGTTATACAAAGAATACCGTGATGTTATTAAGCTTTTTACTTATGTTGTAGAAACAGAGCGACGATTTTATTTAGCCAATAAAGTCGATTTTAATGTGCGTTCAGCAGGTCAGGATGTTTATTTTGATGTTCAACTTACGGACGCTTGGGTATGGGATGTTTACCGCCCTTCGCGTTTTGTTAAAAATGTACGAATAGTAACTTTTAAAGATGTAAATGTTGAAGAAGTACAAAAAACAGACATTGACATTCCTGAATCTATCGCGTGATGCGCGTATGCTCAATAAGGATGTATAGGAATTGCTTACCTAGCACGCAAAGTGTTTTCGTAAAAATTTGATGTATTAAGATGGAGGACAAGTGACGGATACACAATCCCCAAAGGAATCTGTGGTAATTATTGGTGGTGGTCCGGCAGGGTTGACGGCAGCCTGGGAACTCGTTAAGGATGGCGGATCCAGCCGCTACGACGTAACAGTACTCGAAGCCACGCGTGAATTTGGCGGCATTTCGCGTACTGTGAAGTATAACGGCAATCGTATGGATATTGGCGGTCATCGTTTCTTCTCAAAAGATGACCGTATTATGCAGTGGTGGCGTGAAATGCTACCTCTCCAGGGTGCGCCTTCATATGATGATAAAAAGCTTGGTCGTCATCATGATTTGGAAGCAGGTGGACCTGATCCTGAAGTTGAAGATGAAGTGATGTTGAAGCGTCATCGCGTTTCTCGTATTTTCTGGAATCATCATTTCTTTGATTATCCAATTTCTCTTTCTGCAGCAACCTTGCGTTCTATGGGCTTTATCTTGACTATGAAGGTTGGCTTCAGCTATTTGTGGTCTATGATTCACAAGTTGCCAGAAACTAATCTTGAGAATTTCTACATTAATCGTTTCGGCAAGAAACTTTATTCCATGTTCTTTGAGGGCTATACAGAGAAGCTTTGGGGTAGGCATCCAAGCCAAATTTCTGCCGATTGGGGTGCTCAGCGCGTTAAGGGCTTGAGCATTGTGGAAGTGTTGAAGAACGCTTTTTCCAAGCTTTTCCCTAAGAAAAAAGGCAAGGAAAAGGAAGTAGAAACCTCATTAATTGAGGAATTCTGGTATCCAAAGCTTGGTCCTGGTCAGTTGTGGGAAACGGTTGAGCGTCGTTGCCGCGAAAACGGTGCTACTGTGCGCACAGACGCAAAGGTAGTTGCTATTAAGCAAGCAGACGGAAAGATTTCCAGTGTTGTAGTTGAAGATGCAAATGGAGAGCGTTCAGAATTGCACGCCGACCAGTTTATATCTTCTATGCCAATTAAGGATTTGGTAGCTGCTCTTGAGCAGGGTGCAAATGGTGACGAAAAGGCTGAAGTTCCAGCAGAAATGCAACGCGTTGCCAAAGGTTTACCTTATCGCGATTTTGTGACTGTAGGCTTGCTTGTTAAGCGCGTGCGTCTGCGTAATACTACCACTATTCCAACGCTTGGTAATCCTCCTATTGTTCCTGATTGCTGGATTTACGTGCAGGATCCTGGATATAAAGTCGGACGTTTGCAAATCTTCAACAACTGGAGCCCATATCTCGTTAAGGATGTTGATAACACTGTTTGGATTGGTCTTGAGTACTTCTGCGACGAAGGTGACGACTTCTGGAATATGAGTGATGATGATGCTCGCAAGATGGCTATTGACGAGTTGACTCGTATGCAGGTTATCAATGGTGAGGAAGACGTTCTTGATTCTCACCGTGAGCGAGTTCCAAAGGCATATCCTGCTTACTTTGACACATACGCTCAGATGCCTGAATTGATTGATTATCTTGATGGCTTTGGTAATTTGTATTGCGTTGGTCGTAATGGACAGCATCGTTATAATAACCAAGATCATTCAATGGCAACTGCTATTGAGGCTGTAGAAGATATCCGAACTGGAGAAACTTCTAAGAAGAACGTGTGGTCTGTTAATACTGAAAAGTCGTATCACGAAAAGAAGTAGTAATTAATTCTCGTATAAATTTGAGCGTTTGATTTTAAAGCGCAAATAATTTAGCGATATAGCGTCAATAATACTGGGTGTTACCCAAGTTATTGGCGCTTTTTGTTTATGTGAGTAGCTCTTTAAAAACTTTATAGAAATTGCAATAAAATACTAAATACTATGGCGCGTCGCATTGTACAGCGTCGTATAGCTGTAGTAGCATACATAATGTTCGTTGTTATGTACATATGAATTGTTATGAAATAGCAGCGAGTTCGTGACGGATTTTTCCGTAATCTTCCATGTAAAGACTTGCCGGGTCTCTATTCCGTGCGAGTTAAGGAAAGGTAAAATTGTGGCAACAGGCCAGAATCTTGAAAAAATGAAGCTTTCAGAATTGAAAGATCTTGCGAAACAAATGGGTTTGCGCGGTACATCTACAATGCGTAAGCCTGAGTTGGTGGCTACACTGACGGCTGCTCGTAATGGGGGAGAAGCGCCTGCAGGTGTAAGTGTTCGTGTTCCTCGTGATGTTGTGAATGCTAATAAAACTGCAGATACTAGTACAGATATAGAAGATGTTAGGTCATCGAAAGACAATAGTGATTTAGAAGCGTTAGAAGTTTTGGTTCCCAATGCTGCTTCAGATCGTCGCTATAGAGACGAAGAAGATTTTGGGAATAAAAATTATCGACGCGATGCGAATCGTAATAATACATTCCAGCGTCGTCGTTCCTCAGAAGATCGTAATGATAATCGCGATCGTAGAGAAGATGGTATGGATTCGCATGAGTTGGATCAAATTTTGGCAACATTGCCTGGTGAAGATTCTCATGCAGAGGGTGAACCGCGTCGTCAGCGTGTAGCTTCTCGTGACTTTGATAGAGAAGAACAACAAAATCGTGCTGATCGTTTCCAGCGTCGTATGCGCGGTCGTGCACGTGATTACGATGAGTCTCGTTCAGATTATTCAGATCGACAGAATCATTCAGAACGCATGAATCGAGTAGAACGTGAAGATCGTGATGAACGTCGTGCTGAGCGTGGAGAACGTCAAGATTGTAACGATCGCAATGTTCGTCTTGATCGCGATGCACGCGATGCTCGCGAAGAGCATGATTTACGTGAGTCTCGTCGTGAAGAGTCTCAGGAAGAGCTCGTGCCAGTAGCTGGAATTGTTGATGTCTTAGAATCTTACGCATTCGTGCGCACTTCTGGTTATTTGCCTGGTCCTAACGATGTGTATGTTTCAATGAGCCAAATTAAAAAATATGGCTTACGCAAGGGTGATGCAGTTCAAGGCTCCATTCGTGCTCCTCGCGAAGGCGATCGTCGAAATCAGCGCCAAAAGTTTGTTCCTTTGCAAACAATCGATAGCATTAATGGAATGAGCGTTGAAGAAGCTCAGTCTCGACCGCAATTTGCTAAGTTGACGCCGTTATACCCACAAGAGCGTTTGAAGCAAGAAACTACTCCGAATCGCATGTTGGGACGTGTTATTGATTTAGTTGCCCCAATTGGTAAAGGTCAGCGCGGTTTGATTGTGTCGCCACCAAAGGCTGGTAAAACCATTACTCTTCAGAATATTGCAAATGCAATTACTACAAATAATCCTGAAGTGCATCTTATGGTTGTGCTTGTCGATGAGCGTCCAGAAGAAGTTACCGATATGGAACGCACTGTGCAAGGCGAAGTGATTTCTTCTACATTCGATCGTCCTGCAACGGATCACACTACTGTTGCTGAGCTTGCTATTGAGCGCGCTAAGCGTTTGGTTGAGCTTGGCCAGGATGTTGTGGTTTTGCTTGATTCTATGACTCGTTTGGCTAGAGCCTACAATATTGCTGCTCCTACTTCTGGTCGTATTCTTTCCGGTGGTGTTGATGCTCAGGCGTTGTACCCACCAAAGAAGTTCTTCGGTGCTGCTCGAAATATTGAAGACGGCGGCTCTTTGACGATTATTTCTTCTGCATTGGTTGAAACCGGCTCTAAGATGGATGAAGTAATCTTCGAAGAGTTTAAGGGCACTGGAAATATGGAATTGCGTTTGAGTAGAGATTTGGCTGATAAGCGTCTCTTCCCAGCAGTAGATATTAATGCTTCTGGAACTCGTCGCGAGGAGTTAATTACTCCAGCTGCAGATTTGCCAGTTATTTATCGTTTGCGCCGTCTCTTTGGTGGTCTTGAGGCAGAGCAAGCGTATCAGACTTTGATTCCTCGATTGAAGAAAACTGCTTCAAACCGTGATTTCTTGGCTGCCATAACTCAACAAACTGGCACTGCTACGAATAATTCTTCTTCTACGACTATTGCGTAGTTCTTATTTCGTAAGGAATTAAAATTATTGCCCTTTGGATTATCTACCAAGGGGCAATAATTTTATTTATATTTATATTCGTTAATAACTAATATTTTATGCAGCATGTAAAGCTTGTTGCGCAAGTGCAAATTTGCTTATGCGCGCTACGCCTTCTTTAAGTTCTTCTGCTTTCCCAGCGTAAGATAGTCGCACGAATCCGCTTCCTTCTGCGCCAAAGGCTTCTCCTGGCACAACAGCAACTTTTTCTTCATCTAAAAGTTTTTTGCTAAATTCTTCTGAACTTAAACCAGTTGGTCGAACGTCAACAAAAACGTAGAATGCACCTTGAGGCTCTATAAGACGCAATGCATTGCAATTTGCCAATCCGTCTATAACAAGCTGACGTTTTGCACGATATTCTTCTCTCATTTCGCGCACGTGATCTTGCGGACCTGTTAATGCAGCTACGCCGCCATATTGTGCGGTAGAATTTACAGAAGAATGCATCATTTCTGCAATTTTGCTGGTTTGCTCAATAACTTGACTTGGTGCAAGAATATATCCAATTCTCCATCCTGTCATTGCATAAGTTTTCGATAAACTTTCTACAATAATGGTTCGTTCGTGCATTCCTTCAGCTGCTGCAATAGATGGTGCTACAGCATTTCCGCAAGGTTCAGTTTCTGGATTGCTTGCGAATACGAATGGATGGTAGACTTCGTCAGAAATTACCCAAAGATTAAATTCTTGGCATAATTTTGCAACTTCTTCGAGTTCTTCTGCGGTTGTTACAGCACCGGTTGGGTTGCATGGAGAATTGATAATGATGGCTTTAGTGCGTGGCGATATAGCTTTGCGTATTTCTGCTGCATTAATATGCATTCCATGTTCTGGCTTAAGGGCTACAGTTACTGGAATTCCTTCGCACATTAGCACTTCTGCATCGTATGATGTGAAGTATGGAGATGGAATAATAACCTCATCTCCCGGATCTATTACTGATTTAATAGCTAAATATAATCCAATAGTAGCGCCGTCAACGGCTTGAATTTCTGTGTCTGCGTTGTAGTTTAAACCTTTTACTCTATTCGTATAATTTGCAGCTGCCTCGCGGAATTCTGGTATGCCTAAAACGTCTGTGTATTTTGTTTTTCCCTCTCGTAATGAGTTGCACGCGGCTTCAACAATGTGTGAGGAAGCAGTTTCGCCTGGTTCTCCTAGGCATAGTGAAATAGCGTCTGGTATTTGTTCTACACGGTCAAATACATCTCTAATACCTGAACGAGGTATTGAAATTGCATGTTTCGCTACTTTTGCCATGCTGTGCTCCTTTTTGATTGTTGGTTTTGATTTTATAAGAATAATCTTTAAAGGTTATAGGTTTCGTTTATACGCTTATTATGCGAATTGTACAACACTATTACGGCTGATGTTAAAAGAAAAAATTATTTTTAACGTAATAATTTGTATTTTTTATTATTTTTTGAATAAATTTGTTCTTTTTCTGTAAAAAATACTGTACCATAAAAGAGACTGCAATGTGGCGCTACATAGATTCGTTTTAGATTCTCAATTCAGCGTCGACTGGAGAATGGAGGACGTATGGCTGGAAATCCTCATAAAGCTGAAACTAGTATAGCTATGGATTCAACTGATGCAATCATTGTTGATATTCTCGAACATGATGGTCGAGCGACGTTAACTCGTTTGGCGAAGGCTTCGGGTTTGTCTGTTTCTGCAGTTCAATCTCGAGTGCAAAAGCTTGAGCGTAAAGGTGTTATTACTGGTTATCGCGCGTTAATTGATTATGAGCGTCGTGGTTTACCTGTAAGCGCATTTGTGTCTGTTACGCCACTTGATTTTGGGCAGGAAGCTACAATACCTAACAAATTGCGTGATATTTCTGGTATTGAAGCTTGCTATTCGATTACTGGTAGTCCAAGTTTTATGCTGGTAGTGCGTGTTGCTACGCCAAGCAAATTGGAAGAACTTATTAATACCATTCATCGCATAGTCCCTGTCAGTACAGAAACAACTATGGTTCTGCAAACATATTTCGATTAAATAATATGTGTGATTTTTCTGAAACAACGGTTGACGCGCGCGATACATCTCTTACGACATGTTGCAAAGTTGCTGCCGAAGAGATTATTGTGTTGCGTCAATCTGTTGATAATTTTGATAATGCAATAATTGCGCTGCTTGCTGAGCGGTTTAAAACTACGAAACGAATTGGTGAGTTGAAGGCTGAAGCTGGATTTGCTCCTGAGGATTCTAAAAGAGAGCAGCAGCAAATAGAAAGTTTGCTAAATATTGCGGAAAATGCCGGATTGGATTCTTCGATTGCGTTGAAATATCACGAGTTTGTTGTTACTGAGGCTAAGAAACGTCATCAGCAAATGCAGTCTTGAGATTAGATATTTCTGTTATTTTAATTGCATTGAACTATGAATCACAATCAGTTTGTAGATTTTGAAAATAGATTTTCGCATATCGGTATGTAATGTTTTTGTGCATATGCGTGGCTATCTGAGTAATAAAGGCGGATAATACAAGTATGACTATTGCAACTGTTGAACGTTATGCGCATATGCTTGATGCTGCAAGTCGAGGTGGCTACGCATACCCTGCTATCAATGTTACTAGTACGCAAACTCTTAATGCAGCTTTGCAGGGATTTGCTCAAGCTGAATCTGATGGCATTATCCAAGTTTCTGTCGGTGGCTCTGCTTATTTTTCGGGTCAATCTCTCAATAATCGTGTTGTTGGTTCAATAGCATTTGCAAAATTTGCGCACGAAGTAGCAGCTCAATATCCTAATATCACTATTGCGCTTCATACAGATCATTGTGCTGAGCAATATTTAGATGATTGGATTCAACCACTAATTTCTTATGAAACAGAACAAGTCAAAAAAGGCGAAGAACCATTATTTCAGTCGCATATGTGGGATGGCTCAACGGTGCCTTTGCAACATAATCTAGACGTTGCAGAACAGTTGCTGGATGCTTCGCAAAAATCTCGCACAATTCTTGAAATTGAGATTGGTGCTGTTGGTGGAGAAGAAGATGGGCATCGTGCTGATATTGACGAGAGATTGTATTCTACGCCTGAAGATGCTTTGCGTGTTGTAGATAAACTTGGCTTGGGTGAACGTGGCAGGTATATGGCAGCGTTTACTTTTGGCAACGTTCATGGAGCCTATAAGCCTGGCGTTGTAAAACTGCATCCTAAATTATTGCAAGAAATCCAAAAAACTGTATATCAGAACTATCAAAATATTTGTGATACTCGCACCTTTGGCGCTTCTAAAAAGCCGTTCCTGCTGGTATTTCATGGCGGATCTGGCTCTACTGCTCAAGAGATTGCTGAAGCTGTGCGTTACGGCGTAATTAAAATGAATATAGATACCGACACTCAATACGCTTTTACTCGTGCAATCGCTGGTCACATGTTCAGCAATTATGACTCTGTTCTTAAAATAGACGGAGAAGTTGGCGAAAAGAAGTTGTATGATCCTCGATCTTGGGGTCGTGAAGCCGAAAAAGCCATGGCTCAGCGTGTAGCAGAAGCTTGTGTGCAGTTAGGTTCTGCTGGTAAAGCACTGAAATAGTAAATTTTTAATTTTATATATTTCATTTTCTTATTCGGTAGGGGCATAGAGATAGTCTTAACAGGTAAGGATTGTGCTTATTTGAGCAGCGTTAGCTCAAAAATGGAGGTGCGGCATGCCTGGTATTGTGCTTATTGGAGCTCAATGGGGTGACGAAGGTAAAGGCAAAGCAACAGATTTAATTGGTTCAAAGGTTGATATTGTCGCACGTTTTAATGGCGGTAATAATGCTGGGCACACTGTCGTTGTTGGTGATAAATCTTATGCATTACATTTACTTCCAAGCGGAATTATCAGCCCTAATGTTACGCCTGTAATTGGTAATGGTGTTGTTGTTGATCCAGAGGTATTGCTTGAAGAAATTGACGCTTTGGAATCTCGCGGTGTAGATTGTTCGCGCTTGCTTGTGAGCGAAGCTGCGCATGTTATTACTCCGTATCATCGAGTTATTGATAAAGTAACTGAGCGTTTTCTTGGCAAACACAAGATCGGCACGACTGGTCGTGGTATTGGACCTACTTACGCAGATAAAATTAATCGTGTTGGTATTCGAGTGCATGATTTATTTAATGCTGATCACTTGCGCGACAAAGTTGAAGCAAGTTTGCATCAAAAGAATCAAATGCTTGTAAAACTTTATAATCAACATCCTATTGATATTGATGCAGTTACTGCTCAACTTGTGGAGCTTGGCAAACGCTTGAAGAAATATGTTGCTGATACTTCATTAGTATTGAATGAAGCAATGGATGAAGGCAAAACTGTGCTGTTTGAAGGTGGACAAGCCACAATGCTTGACGTCGATCATGGCACTTATCCGTTTGTAACTTCTTCAAACCCTACTGCTGGTGGCGCTTGCACGGGTACTGGTGTTGGTCCTACTCGTATTACGCGCGTAATTGGAGTAGCGAAAGCGTATATTACTCGTGTTGGTGAAGGTCCATTCCCAACTGAACTTTTGGATGAGCAGGGTGACTGGTTGCGTGAGCAAGGCCATGAATATGGTGTTACAACTGGTCGTCCTCGTCGTTGTGGATGGTTTGATTCTGTAGTAAGCCGTTATGCAACTCGCGTAAATGGTTTGACGGATATTGTTCTTACTAAGCTTGACGTTTTGACTGGTTTGAAGGAAATCCCAGTTTGCGTAGCTTATGATGTGACTTTGTCTGATGGAACAGTTCAGCGTATGGAAGAAATGCCTGTAGATCAATCACTGTTTGCTTCTGCGAAACCAGTATACGAGATGCTTCCAGGCTGGAATGAGGATATTTCTCAAATTCATAAGTTTGAAGATTTGCCTCAAAATACGCAAAGTTATGTAAAGCGTTTGGAAGAGCTTTCTCATTGCCGTATTTCTGCTATTGGAACTGGTCCGCAGCGTGATCATATCATTAGTGTTCACTCACTAACTGACTGAAATTGTTTATTATTTTATGATCAACTTAGCAAAACGGCACTTCTCGGTTGGGAGTGTCGTTTTGGTTTATGACGATAATTTCAAAAAGAGTGAAAATGAGTAAAATAAGCGGAAAAAATAAAAAAAATAATTGTCGATTATACTTTTTAGTTTTTATTGGTGGTACATGTGGAGCTTTCGTGCGCGCAGTAATTTCTTCTTATGCGCACACGATTCACCAAGTAGACGGACAATCATTTATATTTGGTCAGCTTACTTTAGGAACTTTTTTGTCGAATATGATTGCATGCTTTATTTTTGCTCTTGTTACTGCAATATCTGTTAAAGCTTTAACGCAAGAAAAGCAAACTTTGTATAAATATGCGCTAGGAACAGGCTTTTGTGGCGGATTGTCGACTATGTCTACTTTCGCGTTTGAAAGTGCAATGTCTTTTATGTCTCCACGCATAACGCTTGTTGTTTTGGGCATGCTTTTTTCGCTGCTTTTTGGCGTTTTTATGGCTTTTGTTGGTAATTGGGTTGGAACAGGAATTGCGAATTGCATGAACAAAAAGCAAACTCGATCTGTTGCAGAAGCTAATACTAAGGTGATGAAGTGATGAATTCTTTATACGTTTTTATTATGTTTATTTTGCCTTGCTTTTTTGGCGGTTTAGGTGCTGTTTTAAGATGCGCAATGACTAAAAAAATTTCAGCTGCTCATAAAAGCGAAGTTCCAGTTGCAACGCTATTTATCAATTGCGTTGCTTCATTTGCTATAGGTGTTATGTCTAATGTTTTCATGGTTGCAGCTGCAATATGTGGAGTACGTTTTGCTTATTTGATGATTTTGGGATTTTTGGGTGGATTTTCCACGTTTTCTACTGCAATTTTTGAAGGTGTGGATCTTATTCAAAGAAAGCGCATAAAAGATGGAGTGTTCTTGCTTTTTGCAGAACTTATTGTTCCATTCTTTGCTGCTTCTGTTGGGTATATTGTTTCGCAAATATTGTTACTGTACGTAATTTAGTATTTAGAAGTTAAGTGTTGTGCGCAGAATCGAGTTGTAGTGAAGTTTAAGAATGCATTGAGCTTTTTGAGTAATAACTTAAAGCAAATATCAAAAACTTTTTGCCAGCTTCGTTGGAAAGTAATATTAGCTGGGATATTTGTCGGCGTTGTTTCTGGTTCATTAGTAGCTTCTTACAGGCTTGGTATTGAATACGGTACAGATTTTGCGCGTTGGATGTATTTACAAATCCGGCATAACGCATGGTGGATTTTGCCATGCTTAATTTTTGCTGTAATTGCAGGTTTAATTATTGGCTGGATGAGTCGTAAAGAAAGTATGGCTTCTGGAAGTGGTATTCCTCAAGTCGTGGGATATGTTAATCGCGGTTTGAATATGCGATGGCACACGATTCTGCCAGTGCGTTTTGTTGGCGGTTTACTTGGTTCTTTATTTGGATTGTCTCTTGGACGTGAAGGTCCATCTATTCAAATAGGTGCATGTGGTGCTCAGATGTTGTCTCGAATTTTTCGTAAAGGTAGGCGTGACGATATTAAAGAGCATTATGTGGTAACTGCTGGAGCTGCAGCCGGTTTATCTGCTGCGTTTTCTGCGCCACTTTCTGGAGTTATGTTTGCTATGGAGGAGATTCAGCACGGCTTAACTTCAATTGTTCTTATAGGAGCTGCTGCAGCTGCTTTATGTGCTGATTTTGTTTCGCAAACTTGTTTCGGGTTGCGTCCAGTTCTTGATTTTGGTCAGATTCCAGATTTGCCAATGAACTTGCATATTTGGATTATTCCTCTTGGTATTTTTGCAGGTTTTGTAGGCTCGATAATGAATCGTTCGTTACTTGGTTTGCAAACATTATACGGATATTTGCCAAAGTGGATGCCTGTTGCCATTGCTTGCTTAATTGCAATACCAGTTGGCTTGTTCCTGCCTGAAGTTCTTGGTGGCGGATCTAATTTAGTGCGACTTTCTGAATATGGAAAAGCAAGTCTTGCAATGCTTTGTTTGCTATTTGTGGCAAAAATGTTGTTTACTTCTACGAGTTTTGGTTGTGGCGCTCCCGGTGGTATTTTTATGCCTATTCTTGCAGTAGGTGCGCTCGCAGGTGGTGTTGCTGCGCGCTGGATTACTAGCGTTTCAGCATTTGGCATTGATACAAAATTTGTATCTGTGTTTGCAGTTTGCGTTATGGCTGGTACGTTGTCTGCATCTGTAAAAGCTCCACTCACTTCGATTTTGCTTACTGTTGAAATGTCTGGAACTATGATTCATACGCTTCCAGTTGCAGCTTCTGCATTTATCGCATTGCTTATTTCGGATATTCTAAAAACTAAGCCAATTTATGGTGAGTTACTTGAACGCTATATGAAAGTTAATAAAGATTTAGTATTGCCATCTGTAAATTCTGTAAAATAGATGTTTTTATAGATAATTTTTGTGCAATATTTGCTTATTCTTAATATTTCCTGAGCTTTTAACCACATTGCATGAATATTGTTGAAAACTCATTGCTGTATGCGTTTCAATAGGCGCATGAGTATGAATATGAGTGTAAGCAACAAATCAATTGGCGTTAAGCAGATTGATAAAAATTATAACAATGGCGAAGCTGTAGGCGCATTTAGAGATGTTAAACGTTATGTTTATCCTCCTCAAGTTGCAGATAAATCTATATACGAATCTGCGTCTAATGGTGTAAAAAGCACGCCTTGTATAGCTGACGATCATACTGTTATGACTCTTTTGCCTAAGAGTTCTCAAGATGTGGAGAGTTTTCAACACACTGAACGCTCACAAGATATTTCTATTAAGCATAAGTCTTGCATGTTTAATAATTCTGAAGAAGATAATCTTATTGCGCGTGATTCTTTAGATCCGTTGCCTAAAAATATTTTAGTTGGAATGTCTGCTGCAGATGGCATTGGGCTAAGCACTTCGCTATCTATTCTTTCGCGCTATATAAGTGAACAAGGTCATAGTGTTGCTCTTGTAGATGCTGATTTGACTCATGGTGGTTTAGACGTTCTGCTTGGTTTGGAATCAGATGAAGGCCGCAGGTTGCAAGAAGTTGATGCTTCTTTAGGTAAATGCGATGGCTATGTGTTACGCAATGAGCTATTGCATTGGGACAATGTGGATGTTTTAGCATTTTCTCCATGGCATGGTAAGTATCCTGAACCTTGGGTTTTAGAGGCTGCTATTAGAGGTTTAGCTGATGCTGTTGATGTAGTTATTGTAGATATAGGTTCTGGCGAGACTGCTATGAAGTCTTACCATAATATTCCGCAATTTATTGACAGTGTGACTCTTGCTGCTGTTGAGCTATCTGTGCTTGATTTAGCAAGGTTTAGAGCGTTGCTACAAAAATTAGATACTTTGTGTGATTCTGAAGTAAAGTTTAATAAATTTGCTGTTGTTGGATTGTCTCCTCGTGGTTTAACGCAAAAATCTTATGTTTTAAGTATCGATGAAGCTTCTGAATATCTATCAACTACATTTCTTGGTTCTTTGCAACACGATGCTCGCATGTACGCCGACATTATAGGGGGATATGGTATTCGAAATGTGCCATCTTCAATGAAGGAAACCATGAAACGCATAAATAATTGGCTTATCGGAGATGTTATATCAAATACAAAAAATGCTGTAACTAAATATCGTCGTTCGCAATATCGTCGTTCGAAATACTCAAGAGGTAAATATGATCGTAAATAATATTCGTGATATCGATTTTGGAATTCTGCAGGAATTTGCCAATGATGTAAGAGTTACAGACATGGTTGTAAGTGAGTCCGGTCGTGTGTGGGTAGATTGTGGGCAAGGTCTCAAGGAACGCGCAACTCGAGTTCCGCTTAACAACCCTGCTTTGTTAAGAGAATATGCTGTATGGCTTTGTGCACAATTAGGCAAAAGACTGGATGATGCGTGTCCTATTGCTGATGCTTCAAGTACTTCTGGCATTCGCATACATGCTGTTTTAGCACCACTTGTATCTCAAGGAGCAGCATTGTCAATTCGTTTTCCTTCAGTTAATCGTTATGATCTTGTTTCTTTAAGCGATCAAGGCATGTTTCCAAAAGAATTGTCTTGTATTCTAAGCGTTTTAGTTAAAAAGCGAGCAAATATAATGATCACTGGAAGTACTGGATCTGGGAAAACCACACTTATGAAGGCTTTGTTGGCTGCTGCTGATTGCGAAGATCGTATTGTATCTGTTGAAGAAATTAGAGAGCTCGGCGAGTTGACACAAAATCATGTTTCGTTAAGTGCGCGAGAGGCTAATGTAGAAGGTGTAGGAGAAATTGGCTTATCTCAATTAGTAAAAGCAACATTAAGAATGCGCCCGGATCGCATTATTCTTGGTGAATGTCGTGGGGAAGAAATTGCTGATTTGTTGAGAGTGTTTACTTCCGGGCATAAGGGTGGAATGACAACTCTTCATGCAGATGAAATAGAAAAAGTTCCCGCTCGTCTTATGGCATTAGGGTTATTGGCTGGGTTGGAGCCTGCAGCTTTATGTGCTTTAGCTGCTGGAGCATTCGATGTTGTTATTCATGTAGAGAGATCCTCTAACGGGCGTCGAATGATCAAAGAACTCGGTATTTTGCAATACGCTTCTAGCGCTTCGTTGCTGTGTGGCATTCCAGTTTTGCAATTATCTTGTGGAATTGACGGCAGTATTGTCATGAAATTTTTGCCTGCATGGGTTAAGTTTTCAAATTATTGGAATCTTCCCGAAAATATGGCCAACATATGTGTTGACAGTTCAAATAATTAGTAGTCGATTGTGTTGCTTGGAGCGTAAAAATGGATATTGAAGAAGTTCTTGCTGGAATGATTGCTGCATTACGTTCTGGTTCTACTTTTGCAATGATTGTTCACAGTGACTCTAAGTCTCAACAATGTATTTGCAGTAGTGCAGTTAATACAAAAATTATTTATAAATGGCTTTATGAACGTTGTTTTCCAAAGAACCGCAATATGAATAAGAATCAACGTCGTCAGCTTGAAAAACATATGCATACTGTTTCTGAAAGTCTTATGGCTTCATATGAATTGAGTAATACTCTTGGTTGTGCTATGGCAGAATGTGTGGAAGCTACGGCAGCGTCATATCATGCTCAGAAGCGTGCAGAAGATTTACGTGCTGACGTAGCTGCAATGCCAAAAGCAACAATAAAACTACTTACTGCTCTACCTATTTTGGCTCTTTTTGCTGGTGAATTATTAGGTGGGCACCCTATTTTGATGTTAATTACAACAGTAAATGGATGGATTTTATTAACAATAGGTGGAATATGTTATGGATTGGGTTTGGCATGGGTTAGTTCTATGTTGCAAATATCTCAGCATGCAATGGATGCTGCCTCGCTGGAAGGATGATTTATGGAATCCACAAAGCAGCTTTTGTTTATCATCCCATTGTTTGTTGTAATTGTTTGGCAATGGGTGAGTTTGAAATTAGAGTGCGATTCATTAGATAATCGTATGCGTTTTAACAGTAAAATTATGCTAGTTAAATACGAATGGCGTAACTCCAAAGTTTCATATGTAGATCCTCTTCTTGGTTTACATATGATTATTGTTTCACTTCGTAGTGGTGTTGCTATTACTAGGGCTCTTAGTGCTGTTGGAGAAGTGTTTCCTTGTGGTCAAGGCATGTGGCTTTGCTCTGTTTCCAATGCTTTACTTGCAGGAGATACGTGGCATGAAGCATGGTCTTCTACTTATACTAAACAAGATAATTTTGAATTAGAAAATAAATCAAAATTTACTAATCGTAAAAACTTAGATTCTTCAGAAATATTAGCTAGATGGTTAATGACATCTTTAAAAGAATCATGGTGTTATGGTTCATCTCCAGTTCCTGTATTGTCTGCACTTGCTCAACATTATGAGATAAATATGGCCAATATTGCTAGACAAGAAAGTTCTAAGTTGTCTGTGCGATTGCTGCTTCCTGTTGGATTATGTTTTTTGCCGTCTTTTATATGCATAGGAATTTTGCCAACAGTTATGTCGCTTATGCGCTAGCTTTTTAAAAATAAATTTTTAGAAAAATAAATTAGCTTTTATCCACAATGCAATTTTTTTATTTTCATTCGCAAAACAAGTTGTAATAATATTTCTATCCGAAAATTTCGGATAGTTTGAAGTGAAAGGTACAAGATGATGGTTGGGATAATGCAAAAACTTGTTGCACGATACGCTGTGTCTATGCTTCAAGTAAATGAACAATTAGTGAATATTGAGTCACGTTTGTGTCAAAAAAGAAAACTGTACGCTGAAGGTCTTAAAAATAAGGATTCCGGAGCTGTAACAGCTGAGTATGCAGTAGTTATTATTGCTGCTACTGGTTTTGCTGCACTGCTAGTTGCTATTTTGAAATCAGATACGGTTCGCACAACGTTGACAGATTTAGTGAAAAAAGCATTGAAAATCGGCTAACGGCATGTTTTAGCAGATGAAATGAGCTTATGATGCGGAAAGTTATTGTGTGCAAAAGATTGTTGCGCAAAATTAGTGATTATGACAGAGGGACGGTAACTGCTGAATTTTCTATTGTTTTGCCTTGTGTATTAATACTGTTATTTGTATTAATTGGCATAGGTAGAGCAGTTGTATGTACTATGAATTGTCATGATGCTGCTGCGCAAGTTGCGTATTATCTTGTGACTCATAAGGACGATAAAGCTGCCGCAAGTATTGTGCAGTCGGTCGCAGGTCAAGGAGCGTCGGTGAAAATAAGTCGTAGCAATAATATGGCGAATATTGTTGTTAAATGTCCTCTTATTCCCGATCCTCTTCATATTTTGCCGCCTCTAGTGGAAAGTCATGTAAGCCAGGTTTTAGTATGAGTAGGCGCAAGAATTTTGTGAAGCATTCAATAAATTTCATTCATAAGCGATGTAAGGGCATTGACTGCGGTTCTGGCACTATGCTTGGCATTATGCTAGTGATCGCAGTCTGCTCAATAGTAGTGCTTTCTGCTATTTTATGTAATGTTCTCGGAGCTAAACATCAAGCTTATGCTGTTGCAACTTCTGCTGCTTTATCTGGTGCTTCTGCGTTGCAAAGGATGGAGGATAATGCGTGTGAGGTTGTTGCGCGTACTGTTGCTTCAAGCAATGCTTTTTTGAAATCTTGCAACTCTACTAGTAATGATGTAACTGTTCGTGTTTCTGTTGGGCTAAATATTCCATTTGCTTCTAACGTGGAAGTTTCTGCTAGAGCAGGACTAGAAGATTGCAATAAGTAGTAAGTAGCAAAAACGAATATAAATATCAGCAGTCGGGTGGCGGCTGCTGATAGTCTTAACTAAGATATATCGGGGAAATAGTTAGGTCGCGGTAGGTTAGGAAACATGGCACTTGCACTGTATCGTAGATATCGTCCTGACACGTTTGATGGTGTTATTGGGCAGGATCAGGTTACCATACCTTTGTCTAGAGCATTAGACCAAGGAAAAATAACGCATGCATATTTATTTTCTGGGCCGCGTGGATGCGGTAAAACAAGTTCTGCGCGAATTTTAGCTCGCTGCATTAATTGCGAAAAAGGACCAACTTCGCACCCATGTGGAGAGTGCCAAAGCTGTAAAGATTTAGCTACTGGCGGTGCCGGTTCTATCGACGTTGTAGAGATTGATGCTGCAAGCCATAACGGTGTCGATGATGCTAGAGAGTTGCGTGAGCGTGCTGGCTTCGCTCCTGCTCGTGACCGTTATAAGATTTTCATTCTCGATGAAGCTCATATGGTTACGCAGCAAGGTTTTAATGCTTTGCTTAAGATTGTAGAAGAGCCGCCTGAACATGTAATGTTTATTTTTGCTACCACTGAGCCGGATAAAGTTATTGGCACTATTCGCTCGCGTACACACCATTATCCTTTCAGACTTGTGCCTCCAGAGGTAATGTCTCCATATCTTGAAGATATTTGCAAAAAAGAAGGTATTCTGCCACAGCCGGGAGTTCTTCGCCTTGTCATGCGCGCTGGTGCAGGATCAATGCGAGATACGTTATCTGTGCTCGATCAGCTTATGGTGGGTGCTGTTGATGGTTCAATTTCTTTGGATTCTGCGGTTGCTTTATTAGGTTTTACGCCTAATTCATTGATTAGTGAATTCATTGACAATCTTATTAATCATGATGGTGCTTCGATATACGATGTAGTTCGTCGCGTTATTGTTGGAGGCTACGATACTCGTAAGTTTGTAGAAGATTTATTAGGTAGAGTTCGTGATTTGTTGCTTATGGTATCTGCAGGTCCTAAAGCGGCTTCAAGCTTACTTAATGATGTTTCTCCAGAAGATTTGGAAATATTGAATAAGCAATCTGCAAGCATGACATTGCATGATTTAGCACGTATGGCTCAAACAATTAATGATGCTTTAAGTGCAATGGCTAGTGCAATTTCTCCTCGAATGAATTTGGAAATTTTAGTTGCTCGTTTGCTTGCAGACAGCGAAACTTCAAATACTGTTGCAACTAATTTGCGCATCAATAACGTGCAGCAACAAAATATTTCAACTTCTAAGCAGAATATTCAAAATAAAGTATCTTCTGGTGCTCATTTCGTAGGTTCTACAAGCAATAAAAAATATGTTTCTGCAAATAGTGAGAATAATAGTACTTCAAATTCTTCGCTACCTTCTGAAACTACGGCATCTCCTATTGCTAAAGCAGAAACGCAATCTGCTCCACGCACAAAAGAAATGGAATCTAAAAAAGCGTTTTTGAACGATGCACATAATGCTAATTCAAAGAATGATTCCATGGATACTGATGCAATGTGGGATAAAGTAGTTTCAAAATTGCCTGATGACGTACGTGAATATGTAACTCGTGAGTATGTTCCTACAGTGCAACTTACTCCAGTACAATCAGGTCGGCAGCGTCTTATTTTGACTTTTAATGAGCCTATGAGTCAACATGCATTTGCGCTCGCAGTATGCACTACTTCTCCATATGATGGGCAAAAAGTGCCAAAAGTAGTAATGAATGAAGTGCATGAAGTATTTGGTGCGCAAGTAATGATTGCTCCTGCACCAGTTGCTGCTAATGGTGAACAAGTAGAATCTGTTGCTCGAATGGATCCGCAAAATCTTGCCAAAGTTAAGCGAGATATTTTATTACGCAAAACTGGCCTATCTGCTGGATTTAGTAATAAAACTGATTCTGATGGCAGCGGAATAAATAAAAATCCTACTAAAAAAGAATCTTCGGGTTTTAGTGGCGCTGATGGCTCCGCAGCATCAGTAGCTTCTGAAAATACTGCGGATGAGTTAAGTGATGTTGCGAATGCGGATGATGATGTTTGGGCAGATATGTCGTCTATGCCCATGTCGGATGTGATTGCAATGCCGGAAGATTCTTCTACTAAAGACTCTTCTATTGAAGATGAGCTCATGAATCATGATGACGAGATTGCAATACAGAAGAGTTCGCATTCTCATAACCAATCTGAAGCTATTTCTGGTGTCTTGGATCAAGCTAAACTACACTCTCAAGTTCAGAATGCAACTAATACTTCAGAATTGTCTACTGAATCAATTCAGACTACTGTTTCTCCTACGAATGGAGCTACTGCTGACGAATGTTCGATGGATGATGCTTCATTAGAATCCGCAACGTCTGTAAGCACTGATGAGCTTAAACAAATTTTTGAAGTTAAATCTGTTGAAGAATTTGCTTCTACTGATCCTAAAAATCCTAAAAATGCGATTATGAGCGTTAAGAAAAAGCAAGAGGAGTAGTTTACAGTGCATAATTCATCGTCATATGATGGAGCAATTGGTCATTTAATTGAAGCATTTTCAAAGCTTCCAGGGATTGGACCTAAAGGCGCTCAGCGCATTGCGTTTTACTTACTTTCTTCTTCGGATAAAGATGTTCAAGAGCTAATAGACGCAATTAATAACATGAAAGAAAGTGTGCGTTTTTGTGATGTATGCGGAAACGTATGTGAGCAGAGCCCTTGCATAGTATGCGCAGATCCTCGGCGTGATCATAGCAAAATTTGTGTAGTTGAAGAACCTAAAGACATTATGAGTATTGAGCGAACTCATGAATATTCAGGTGTTTATCATGTTCTTGGTGGTGCAATTAACCCAATGGCAAATGTTGGGCCTGGGGACTTAGCAATTACGCAATTACTTGAACGTCTTAAAGATGCAAAAGTTCAAGAAATTATTCTTGCGCTTGATCCTGATATAGAAGGTGAAGCGACTGTTACGTATTTGGCTCGATTGCTCGATCCTCTAGGAATTAAAGTTACTCGCTTGGCAAGTGGATTGCCTGTTGGTGGAGATTTAGAGTATGCGGATGAGATCACTTTAGGTCGTGCATTTTCTGGTCGTCAATCTGTGTAATTTTGAATATTGTTTTTATGAGCACAAATCATTATTAGTAAATAGGGCATAGTTGGTAGTCTGATATTGAAGCCATTATTTGGCATATCCTGTGCGTTTATCAATATTGACATGAGCAAGGGGTAAAAATTGTCGCTTATCGTACAGAAATACGGTGGTTCTTCTGTAGCGGATACGGATTCCATACAACGTGTTGCCAAACGCATTCTTTCTACAAAAGCAGCAGGCAATGATGTTGCTGTTGTAGTTTCAGCGATGGGAGATACGACTGACGATTTAATTGATCAAGCAATGAGTGTAAACACTCATCCTCCTGCTCGCGAAATGGATATGCTTATGACAGCAGGCGAACGAATTTCTATGAGTTTGCTTGCAATGGCTATTCATGCTCAAGGATCTCATGCTTATTCTTTTACTGGTTCTCAAGCTGGATTTATGACAGATACTCAGTTTGGAGCTGCGCATATTCGTGCGGTTAAGCCTGATCGTGTCAGAAGAGCTCTTAGCAAAGGCAGTGTTGCAATTGTTGCCGGGTTCCAAGGAATTAACGAAGTTGGAGATGACACGACTCTCGGTAGAGGCGGTTCGGATACTTCCGCTGTAGCGCTTGCGGTTGCTTTAGGTGCTGATGTATGTGAGATTTACACGGATGTAGATGGAGTATTTACTGCGGACCCACGTATTGTGCCAACTGCAAAACGTATTCCTGTAATTGATTATGATTCAATGCTTGAAATGTCATCTTGCGGCTCGCGCGTGCTTGCGTTGCGTTGTGTTGAGTACGCTCAGCGTTTTGGTATGCCTCTTCATGTTAGAAGTTCATTCTCACATAGGAACGGAACGCTTATAGTTCCAAATAATATTAATCCGAACGATTTGCCTAATCTGAGTTAGAAAATACAAAACTAAATATTAATAGATAATGTCAAATAATCTTCGAGCTTAAAGGCGGTAACAATGGTAAACCACGATATTCTTTCGACTATGGGCGATTTATTTCCTGATTTAGGTCCGGAAACTCCTGTTATCTCTGGCGTTGCTCATGATCGCAGTGAGGCAATGATTACGGTTCGCGGTATTCCAGATATTCCTGGTATGGCTGCGAAAGTATTTACAACTCTTGCAAAAGCAAATGTAAATATTGACATGATTGCGCAAGCAAGTGCTTCTACTGGTACAGCAGATATTTCTATTACTGCTCCAGGAGCATCAATGGAAGCAGTCCGTAAAGTTCTAGAAGAAGCGCATGATGAATTGAAATTTACTTCTATGGATGTCGTTCCAGTAGTAGGAAAAGTAGCTGTTGTTGGCGTTGGTATGAAAACACATTCAGGCCTAGCTGCTACCTTCTTCACTGCGCTAAGTGAACATGGTATAAATACTTTGATGATTTCTACTTCGGAAATTCGTATTGCTGCCATGGTTCCTGTTGAACAAATTGATGAAGCTGTTCGCGCTTTGCATACTGCTTACGGTTTGGACGCAAGTCAGGTTGAAGCAGTAGTGTACGGCGGAAGCGGGCGCTGAAGCAATTTAAATTATTAAATTATTAAATTAACTAAATTATTTAAATTGTAGAATTGTAAAAACTGTAGAAATTATACGTGCTTACTTTTAAGGGAGTCTCGATGACAATTATCAACGAAAAAGGCGTGAACGTGGCAGTACTTGGCGCAACTGGCCAAGTTGGTATGGTAATGCGTCGAGTGCTTGACGAGCGTGATTTCCCAATAAAAGATTTACGTTTTATGGCTTCTGCTCATTCTGCTGGCACAGTTTTGCAATATCGTGGCAAAGACGTAGTTGTAGAAGATGTAGAAAAAGCAGATTTGCACGGAATTGATATAGCTATTTTTTCTGCAGGCGGCGGAACTTCAAAAATTTGGGCTCCGGAATTCGCTGAAGCTGGCGCAATTGTAGTAGATAATTCTTCGCAATGGCGTATGCATAACGATGTGCCTTTGGTAGTTGCGGAAGTAAATCCTGAAGATTTAGATACTATTCCAAGAGGAATAGTAGCAAATCCAAATTGCACAACTATGGCTTGCATGCCTGTATTAAAGCCGCTTGCTGATGCTTTTGGATTAAAACGTTTAATAGTTTCGTCTTATCAAGCTGTTTCTGGTGCCGGTCGAGCCGGTGCTTTGCAACTCATGAATGAGGCTCAAGCTGCATTAAACCAAGGAGCAGATAAACTCGTTTTCGACGGTAGTGCAATAGATTTCCCTGAGCCTACAAAAGTTGCTCGTACTATTGCTTTTAATGTAGTGCCTTTTATTGGTTCAATAGTTGATGACGGATCTGAAGAAACTGACGAAGAACAAAAATTGCGCAATGAAAGCCGTAAGATTTTGCATTTGCCAAATCTTGCAGCCTCATGTACTTGTGTGCGAGTAGGTGTTTTCACTGGTCACGGCATGAGTGTAAACGCTGAGTTTGAGCATGATGTAACTCCAGACATGGCTCGCGAAGTATTGAGCAATGCTGAAGGAGTTGAACTTAACGATATTCCTACTCCTCAGCTAGCAGCCGGAAAATCTGCAAGTTATGTTGGCAGAATTAGGAAAGATCAAGCAGTAGATGGAAATAAGGGATTGGCACTTTTTATCACTAACGATAATTTGCGAAAAGGTGCTGCATTAAATGCTGTGCAATTGGCGGAAATTATTGCTAAAAAGCGTAATTTCCTAAACTAATTATGGTTATATTGCGCTCGCGATTATGTAAGATTTTGCGTAAACTGGAATTATGTCAATAGCATCTGAAGAAATACAGCAGCAACTCGATCGTATAGTGGCACTTGGGTATCCAGATGTGGCTGATATGAGTGCCAATGCTTTTCGTAAGTTGGCAAATCCTATATTATGTGCGCTTGAAAATAGTAGTTTAGGTGCGAATATTTTATTGATTCCTACGCGTGAATTAGTTTCGCCTGAATCGTTGATTTCTCGGACGAGTATTAATCGCATGGCTGGATTCACTACTATGCCTCCGCGAGATATCATAAGTTTTCTTCCTAAAGACGGGTATGAGTTTCCTGAAGGTCCGTTCTATATAGTTGTCGATCCGCATACTGGCTCATCGTATTTGAATCGAGAGCCTGATGTTGCTCGTAAGCTTATTGATTCTGATGAGCGTTTGCCTCTTACGCTGGAAGAAGGGCTTGCTATTGCAACACAACATCCAGATTGGCTTGAAAGCAAGAATGGATTTAATTTGCTTGGTTCGCAAAGCGCAGATGGGCGTGTGCCAAGTATATGGATGAGTCAATGTGCTCCGCGTTTAGGTGCTGTCTGGCCAAATTCTCGTCATACTTGGCTTGGTAATGCGTATTGCATGGAAAGATGTGGAGTGTCATCGCTGAAGTAAGTTAGCGAATTTTGCGCTCATTTAGTAAAATAGTACGAAATATAACGGTAGATAATACAAATAAATAGAAGTTGAATTTTTATAGTTTCTCATATTGTGAAGGTGTGTTGTGGCATATATAACTTTTGATCATGTAGTGAAAGAATACCCATCAGGTTCTGGTGCTGTGCGAGCTTTAGATGATGCCAGTTTTACTGCACAGAGCGGTGAGCTTACAGTAATTTTAGGTGCATCTGGCGCGGGAAAAACTACAGCATTAAATATTTTGGGTGGTATGGATACTGCAACAAGCGGTCGTGTTGTTGTTGGCGATTGCGATGTTACTAAGCTAAAAGGTCGTAATTTGGTTCGCTACCGCAGAGAAGACATTGGTTTTGTTTTTCAATTTTATAATTTAGTTCCAAATTTAACTGCTCTTGAAAATGTAGAGTTAGCTTCGCAAATTTGTGCAGATCATTTTGACCCTGCTCAAACGCTTATTGATGTTGGCTTGAAAGAAAGGCTACATAATTTCCCAGCTCAACTTTCTGGCGGTGAGCAGCAACGCGTATCTATTGCGCGAGCTCTTGCTAAAAAACCTAAATTATTGTTATGTGACGAGCCTACTGGTGCCTTGGATTATGAAACAGGTAAGGCAGTATTGCAATTATTGCAAGATATTTGCCGAACTGAAGGCATGACAGTGCTGATTATTACTCATAATGCTGCCATTGCTCCGATGGCTCACAAAGTTGTTCGTTTCCGTTCTGGAAAAGTTGTAGACGAAACTGTGCAAGAACATCCTATGGCTATAGCCGATATTGAGTGGTGATTAGGTGGTTGTTATGCGGAAAGTAACAGCAGTTTCAAAGCAATCTGATAATAAAAACGCCAATAATGGCAGTGAAGGTAAGCGCACGCACTCATTGCTGCCAATAGTATTTATTAGCGCAATTAGAATGTGGGTTCGCGAATGGCGTCGCTTCTGTGTTCTTGCGGTTATTGCAATGCTTGGCGTTGCTGTTATGACTGGTATTTATGCAGGCTGCAACGACATGTTTCTCGCTACTAACGATATGTATGCGAAATTGCATGCTTATGATTTGCAAATCGTATCTACTCTTGGTTTAACTAAAGACGATGTTGCAGCATTACGCGCGTTGCCAAGTGTGAGTGAAGTTGAAGCAGAGCGTTCTTGGAAAGCAACAGCACACGCGACAGATGATGCAAAGTCTTCATACGCAATGAATTTCGTGCATTATGTAGAATCGCAAAAAAATCTTAATCGTTTGCATTTGCTTAAGGGCAATATGCCTAAAAATAATAGTGAAGCTGTTGTAACTCAGCGATTTTTACACGATAGTGGCTTGAGCATTGGCAATGTGATAGTAGTCAACATGCAGCAAAATGTGGACGTTGGAAATCTTGATTCTTCTAATTCAAAGTCTAAAACTTATCGTTTGCGCATAACTGGTAGCGTGCTAGATAGCAACGATTTAAACAATCCTGATGGCTATCAATCTAAAGCATTTCGTAACTCTGTGACGTCTAGATATCCAATATTTACTTCTGCTGCTCCTGATAACGTGACCGGCTTGCCGTATACAGCAATATCGGTACGTTTGAATGATACTCAACATGTCAATGTTTTTTCTAAAGATTATCGGGGCATTGTCGACGATGCATCTGAACAGATTCAAGAACGCGTGCAATCTAAGCGAGAAACAGCTCGACGTAATCAAATTATCGACAACCAAGTTAACTCAGAAGTAAAAAACATTATTGCAAACGATCCTAGACTTCAGCGCGCTCCAAATTTTGTTAAAGAGCAAGCAAAAAAGCAAATTCGTAAACAAATTAAGTCAGAGATTCAAAAACGTGTTCCTCAAGCTCAATGGCATATATCTACTCGTATAGCTAACGATAGTTATGCTAGTTTGCGTTCTGACGTTGCTTCAATACAGTCACTTGGATACGCTTTCCCGGCAGTATTTCTTGTTGTAGCAATGATGATGAGTTTAACTGCTATGGCTCGTATGGTTGAAGAAGAGCGAGGGCTTATTGGCACATACTTAAGTTTGGGATACGGTCGTTCTACTGCAGTAACAAGACATGCTTTCTTCGCAATATTTGCGTGCTTTGTTGGCGGCGGAATTGGCGATATTATGGGTTTTCTTGCAATCCCTTCACTTTTACTAAAAATCTTGCGTGGTTTATACGCCGTTCCAGACGTTAGGTTGAAGTATGACTGGCTATATGGCTCTTTGTGTGTGCTAGCATTTGTGATTCCTGTTGCAATATGCACAATCGTTGTTAGTTGGCGAGAAACAAAGCAAGTTCCTGCAGCTTTGTTAAGACCAAAAGCTCCAAAAGCTGGTTCTCGCGTTCTTCTTGAAAGGTTGCCTTGGATTTGGAAGCGAATGAGTTTCTTAAATAAGGTTACTGTTCGCAATTTGGCGCGATTCAAAGGCAGATTGTGCATGACTATTGGTGGAGTTGCCGGTTGCACAGCGCTTATTGTTTGCGGTCTTGCTTTGAACGATACTGTTGCGACCTTGGGTATTCGCCAATACGAGGGAATTTATCGATACGATATGATTTCTATCTCGGCTCCAGGATCTTTCCAAAATATGAAGAAAAGCGTTGAGCAAGACAAGTCAAATAATAAAGTAGAAACTATACTTCCAGCTTATGTGGGCTCTGGAGAAATAGCTAAAAATCAATCAAATAAGTCGCATAGTCGTCATGTTGAGGATGCTGAAAGCGTGCAGTTGATTGTTGTAAAAGACACAAAAACTTTGTCTTATCTTGTAAATTTGCAGGATGTGGGCAATAATTTGCAAGCTATTAAACTTACAGATGAAGGTCCGTTGCTTTCTCAAAGCGCTGCTGCATCTCTGGACATTACTCGTGGTAGTGAAATTAATGTGACGAATACTAGTTTTAAACGTGCGAAAGTTAAAGTTAAAGCTATTGTTCGTAATCTTATTGGTTCTAATATTTACATGACTGAACGTTGCTACGAACGCTTATTTAATGGAGAAAACAGTAAGCTTTTGAAACATAATGCGTTAATTTTGCGTTTGCGAGGTAGCGATAATAATAAAATTAAATATGCCGACAAGGTTTCTGAACGTGACGGTGTGCTTGCTGTTATGAATATTACGCGTATGAAGCATGCTTTTAGTTTTGATCTTATGAATGCTGTTGTTGCTTTAATCGTAACTTTGGCTGCTGGCTTAGCTTTAGCTGTGCTTTTTACTCTTGCAAGTACTAATATTTCGGAACGTACTCGCGAAATGGCTACGCTGAAAGTTCTTGGTTTTTATCGTAGAGAAGTTCATTCCTATGTGCATAAAGAAATGCTTACTTTAACTGTTATCGGCATTGCAGTTGGATTGCCATTAGGAAGGCTTATTGCAGGATTGTTGACTAGCGCGCTTCGTATGCCGTCTTTGTATTTTGAAGTTGAAGTAGCTCCTTTAAGCTATTGCATTGCTGGCGTTGCAACACTAATTTTTGCGTTAATTGTGCAATGGGCTACCAACCCAGCTTTGGATCGCATAGATCCAGTAAGCTCACTTAAAAGTGTGGAATAGTTGCGCGAATTGTGGAATGCGTAATGAATAGTTAAGGGTTCCTATAAAATTAGAAATTCGTGGCTATTAAGGAACGGAGTTGTAATAATGAGTGAGACTGTGAATAGTGACATTAATGTAGGTTCTAAACAAACAGAATCTGCAGAGACGCACAATAGCACATCTTCTCATAATCAATCTTCAAACCAATCTTCTCGCGTATCTGCGCAAGAAAATGCAAGTAGCAATACAAACCAAATGGAGCGTAGTCTTACCAAGCGTCATGTGCAATTTATTGCTATTGGCGGCACAATTGGAACAGGTTTGTTCCTTGGTTCTGGAAAATCAATTAGCTTAACAGGTCCGAGTATTGTATTCGTTTACATTATTGTGGGCTTGATCATGTTCCTGCTGATGCGTGGCATTGGTGAGCTAATGTACAAGGATCCAAACCAGCATACTTTTATTAGTTTTATTACGCGTTATCTTGGCAGAGGTTGGGGTAATTTTGCTGGATGGTCGTATTGGTTTGTGCTTGTACTTATTGGTATGAGCGAAATTACGGCAGTTAGTACGTATTGTGTCACATTCTTCCAAACTTTCGATATTGACGTAAGTCATTGGAAATGGCTGATAGAAGTAGTATTTTTAGCGGCTTTAGTGTGCATAAATTTGGTAGCTGTAAAGCTATTTGGGGAAACTGAGTTTTGGTTCTCAATGATTAAAATTACGCTAATTGTTGCTCTTATTGTTACAGCCGTAGTTATGGCTTTAATTGGTTACCATTACTCTGCAACTCCTTTGCATGGTGGTGTAATGAGTCCTGCTGGTCACGCTGGATTAGATAATATTTTCAACAATTTCTCGCTTATGCCAAATGGCTGGCTTTCCTTCTTAATGAGCTTCCAAATGGTGTTTTACGCGTACCAGCTTATTGAGTTTGTTGGTGTGACTGTTTCGGAAACTAAGAATCCTCGCCAGGTTTTGCCAAAGGCTGTTAACGAGATTATTGTACGCGTTCTGGTTTTCTATGTTGGTGCTCTCATAGCGATTATGCTTATTGTGCCGTGGCAACAGTTTAGGGCTACGAATGCGGAAGGCGTATTTATGTCACCATTCATTATGGTGTTCCAATACGCGGGATTGCATTGGGCTTCTGCGCTTGTGTTCTTTGTGGTTATTACAGCTGCTTCTTCTGCGCTTAATTCTTTGCTGTATTCTGCTGGTCGCCACATGTATCAGATTGCGCTTGAGTCACCTTCGCCTCTTTTGGGTAAGTTGCGTAAGGTTTCACGCACGAAGGTTCCTGCTCGCGCGATTTTGTTCTCGTCTGCTTTGATTCTTCTTTCGCCAATTATTAATTCGATCCCTGGCATTCATGGTGCGTTTATTTTGTTTGCTTCGGCTTCTTCTGCAGTGATAATCATGATTTATATTTTGATTATGGTTACGCATCGTAAGTACCGTGAATCTGCTGATTTTATGCCAGACGGTTTCGTTATGCCGCATTATAAGCTTTTGAATTCTCTTACTATAGCGTTCTTTGCTTTTGTGTATGTGACTTTGTTTATTAGCGACGATACGCGAGCTTCTGCAATTGGCGGACTAGTGTGGCTCGTATTGTTCGGCGGATACTGCGCCTTACATCAACATTGGCAGAATCGCGATTTAGCTGAAGCTTTGGGGAAGTAAGGTACTTCTTTACTTGATTTCTGTTATGCTTGCTGTGTGCGAATTATTGTTGCAGATTGCAGTGCAGAGTATACAGGTAGGTTAAATGCCACGCTTCCTTTAGCTAAGCGAGTGTTGCTTATTAAAGCAGATGGCAGCGTACTTATTTTTTCTGAGCTTGGTGCGTATAAACCTCTTAATTGGATGGTAGCTCCTTGTAGTATGCGTGTTTTACGTAAAGAAGATAGCGGCGAATCCGATGCTGGCGTTGTTGTAGATGGCTGTATTTTGCGTGTTGCTGCCGCTAAAAGCGATGATTTGCTTATGATTTCGCTCGAGCATGTTTATAGCGATAATACTTACGATTTGGGTGAGGATCCTGGCTTAATTAAAGATGGTGTTGAGGATCATTTGCAACGTTACTTGGCTGAGCAGATTGAACGAATCGGCGATGGTGCAACGTTGGTGCGCCGTGAGTATCCTACGGCTATCGGCCCAGTGGATATTATGGCTCAGGACGCGGATGGTGTACATGTCGCTATTGAGATTAAGCGGCATGGCGGTATCGACGGCGTTGAACAACTTACGCGTTATTGTGAGTTACTGAATAGAGATCCGTTACTTAAGCCGGTTAGAGGTATTTTTGCTGCGCAAACTATTAGCCCACAAGCTCGCGTTTTGGCTGAGGATCGTGGATTTACTTGCTTAATATTGGATTACGATGAAATGCGTGGAGTCGAGTCCAACGATCTTCGTCTGTTCTAAATATGTGTTCTAAATATGTAAAAACCCCTCGGGAAGGAGGGGTTTATTATTTATGAATCGCTAGTTAATTCTGCAACAGTTTGCAAAATTACAAATCTCACGAAGCATAGAGAATATCGACTACAAAGTACAGCGTGGCATTTGCAGGAATAGTTACGTTTCCGCGCGCGTCCTTCTTTTCTTCTTTACCGTAGCCATCTTCTGGTGGGATTACCAAAAGAACTTGGGAGCCAACTTTCTTTCCAGTTAAGCCTTTAGTCCAACCAGGGATTACTCCTCCAGCAAGTTGGAAGTCTGCAGGTATGCCACGAAGCCAAGAAGAATCAAATTGATGCAATTTGCCGTCTTTATCAGTAGTCCAGCCAGTGTAATGAGCAGAAACTGTGTCTTTTGCAGTTACTTTTTTGCCGGTTCCTTCAATCAAAGTCTGAGAAACAAGCTTTCCGTCTGGAACGTAGTTATTTTTATCTAAGGTTGGTGCTCCAGATTTATCAAGAGTTACCTTCGGCAAATTTGCGGGAATATTCGTAACAGCCTTGCCCGTTGCTCTAGTTATAGCCTTTGATCGCGAAACCATTGTAAGAACCATAACATATGAAGGATTTTTATATCCTTCACTTACGCCAAAAGCAATAGTTGTATTAATTTTCTTACCTTTAATCAAAGCGTAATATGGGCGGCTTGTAGAATTTTTATTAATGTAAATCGAGCAATCAGCTTTGCCTTTTTCCCAAGTATTCATAAGCTCTTTGCCGGTTTTGGAGTCGAACACAATGCCCTGAGAGCATACGCGATCGCCTTCTTTAATTGTTTCTCCGTTGCCTCGTTGCAAAACAGCATAAGTATTTTGCTTTACTTTTACAGGCGTTTTCAGCGTTATTTTAGGCTTTTTCCCAAGTGCTCCAGATGCGCTTACGCCTTCCAGCAACTGCATTCCAGCTTTTTGAGCGTTCTCATCAGTTAAATTGTTTTTGTTGTTGGAACTTTCTCCGCATGAAGCGAGTACTACACACATTGCCACTGCACTAATAGTTGCAAAAGTGCGAAGCAAAAAGGATTTTTGTTCTAATGTTTTGATTTTTTTCATAGCCTCACATTACCGCTTGACGCTGATTTTTACATCAAAACATGCAAGTAATATTAAAAGACTGTAGAATGGTATCGTTATGACAAATATAGAAGATGCTTCTGATACAGAAGGACGACCAATGCGACGACCAATGCGACGGCTCACTTTGCGCAGTAAAATCATGCGCGGCGTTGTAGCTCCATTTTTTGCTTTGCTTGCAGTATTAAGCGTTGTTCTTGGAGTTGCTAACGCAACATTTTGGAAGCCTAGCAACGTTGTTATTGCGTACGCTAACGTATCTGGAACTCGTTATATTGTCACTGATCCTGGTGTTTTGAATCTTGTAGATAACAGGGTTCGTATTAGTGTTGCTGCTTTGCATACGCGTAAGCCTATTTGTGTTGCTGTAGGTTTAACGAAAGACGTAAGAGGCTGGGTGGCAGGTTCTCCAGTACAAAGAATTACTGGTTTGCGTGATTGGAATAATCTTTCAGTTTCTGAAGTGTCTGGTAAAACCTCTGTGCAAGCGGGTGACTCTGTGGACATTAAGGATCCTGACGTAAAATTCCAAGAATCTAATTTATGGCCTATAGTTACATGCCAGCTTGGTTTAGCGAAATTGGCAATAAATACTGCAGATTATGTTCAATCTTCTGGTTCTGCGTCGTATGATCATGCTGTTGCAAGCGGCACAATGCCTAAATCGGACACTCGCGCTAGTAAGTCAAATAGTCATGATGCGTCTTCTTCTTCACTGCGCTCGCAGGCTGCTAGACGTGTTTTGCTAATTGATTTGGGGGATAATGTGCCGGAAGCTTCCGTAGAATTGCGGTGGCGTCGTAATCAAATTCCAGATTTTGCAACGCCTTTATATTTTGTAGGAGCACTTTTTGCAGTATTAGCTATACTTTCTGCAACTATTTTTGCAATGGCTCCGCATCGTCGTCGTAATAAGCAATTAATAGCTAGCCGTTCAGGAGTGTTGGCAGTAAAGTCTGCACAGCGTGACGAAGTCACCTTTGCTGAGGCGATTTCTGGAACCATGTCTGGTATTTTTGGTCACAAACGACACAAGAAGGATTCTGGAAGCCACGCAAGGCATGGAGATCATGCGCGTCGTCGCAAAGATTCAATGCAAAGCGGCGACTCAAATGGTATGCAAACTCGAATTGCGTCTGCTTCTACAGCGGTTGCATCTACTGATTCTTTGGCTGAAACTACTGTTATTGCGCAAGATGAAATGCTTGCGTTTGCCACGCGCTTTATGCAGCAACATGACGATAATTCTTATTTAGATGGTTTAGACAATGCTGATGATGAATTTAATGATTTGCACAATCAGGATGCTGCGGCAAACGGAGAAGATTTAGCAAATGCGGAAGATATAGGAAATGCGAAATATTCTGGAAATTCAGCAGAATCAGCAAATTCAGAAAATAAGCAATATAAGCGGAATTCTCAGAATATTAAGACTCCGCGAAATAAGAAAAAATCTTACGCAAGCGCGTCGGATGGCAATAGTCTGAACGATTATAAGAATAAGCGTCAGCAGCAAAATAAGTATGCACAGCAGAATAACAAGAGGCGTAATCGTCAGAACGATAGAAATAATGCTAATAATTCTGAAAAGTTTGCAAAGAAACGTTTAGAAACGGTCAAGCCTTCAGATAGTAATAGCAAGATTTCACATGAATCTAGTAAGAAAAAGCTTAATGAGCACGAAAACTATCGCAACTCAGAATCAAACAAACGTCAAAATTCGTCTAAAAATAGCAACGATAAGCAGTCTCGCATAAAACGAAATGGGTTTAGAGGAGACGGCGGTAACGGTCGCTACAGAAAAAATGGGAAAGGCTACCGCGGTAATTCTTCAAGTGAGCGAGGAAATGAGTAAAATGCGTAATAGTAATGTCGATATTCACCGAGTAAAAAGTAAAAATAGAGGCGTATTGCGCAACAACGTAGTCACATTAATAGCATGTGTTGTATCAACGGTTATGGTAACCGGATTATCTGCTTGCGATGGGCAGGTGCCGAAACCTGCTGAAGCGCGTAGTAATCAAGAGTTACCTAATGTGACTATGCTGCAAGAAAAAGATATCCGCTTGGGGTTGCTTCGCACTCTAGAAAAGGCAAACGACGAAAAAGATGTGGATTCATTATCTCAAGCAGTTTCTGGACCTGCTCTCGATATTCGTACGAGCGAGCTTACGATTGCAAACAAAACTGGGAACTTAGATCCTAAGGCCACTATTCCGCGTGAAGCCGCGCAAACTATTGTGCCAACTAATTCTGGTTGGCCAAGAGATTTAATGACTATTACAACTACTACTAAAGATCAGCAGTCAAAACGTTTGCTGGTTTTACGTCAACAGAGAGCGCGTTCGAATTATAAACTTTGGGCTGTTGCGCGCTTATTCCCTGGAGTGCATCTTCCTAAATTTGCTGTGCCAAGTATTGGTTCTTCAATGGGTAAATCTAACGATACTGGTTTGGTGATGACTCCAGATGAAGCGGTAGCTGCGTACGCTGACGTTTTACAAAATGGTGAAAACAGCAAGTACGCAAAGCATTTTGCTGACGATTATTTGCGTAAAAAGTTAGTTGAACTTTCTAAAGCAGTGCAAGCTGGAATGGAGCGAAATAAAGGCTCTCAAGAACAAGTCTTTACACCAAATCTCAAACAAATAAGCATTATGCGTTCAAGCGATGGAAGTGATTTGGTTGTTGCGCGCATAGATTCTGTGTGGACTCGTAAAGCTGGTGAAGGGCGTGAATCTCGTCCTGCTTCTGATGAAGAAAAAGCATTATTTGGCGACGGTAAAGCAAAAGGTACTATGCGAGTAACTTACGTAAATGTTATTGCTCTAGTAGTTCCTCCAGCTAGTTCTCATATGAAGATTATTCCTGTTGGTGCTGAGCGTCAGCCTATTAAGGTAGAAGCTTTATAAATTTGTAAGTGCAATGTAGTGTGCTTGGAAAAGAGGAAAAATGGTGAGTAGCAAAGCGCAAGGCATGAATCCTGGCGGATTTTCGCTTGCTGGGGCTGTAGATTTAGAAGGCGTAAAGCGTCGCGTAGAAGCTCAAGCTAAGCAAGCTGCTAAAGCTGCGTCGGGTTCTACTGGTTCTTCTGCTCCAAAAGCTGGCGGCTATGTAATCGATGTTAATGAGCAGTCTTTTCAGGCGATGGTGCAAACGTCTGTAAGTTTCCCAATTGTTATTTTGCTTTGGCAAGCTAATGACGAGGCCTATTATGATGTGGCGCAGAAATTAGCGGATGCTGTTAACGCGCTTGACGGTCGTATGCAGTTAGCTCGTATCGATTCTGATGAAAGCCCAAGTATTGCTCAAGCATTGCAAGCGCAGCAGCTTCCTGCAATTTACGGTTTAATTGGCGGACGCCCTATGCCTATTGCGCAAGGTTTACCTAGCGATGAGGAATTACAGCAGATTTGTGGCACTATTTTGCCGCAATTGGTTCAGGTTGCTGAACGCTCTGGTGTTGCTGGAACTGCTCCTTTTGTGGAATCCTCGGTTGAGAAAAAGTCTGAAACGTCTAAAGACTCAGATCAAGATAGTTCCGAGAATAATTCTGTTGAGAGTGTTCCGCCTGCTCATGAGCAAGCTCATTCGCTTGCTATGAAGGGTGATTATGAAGGTGCTGCACGTGAGTATGCAAAAGTAATGGAAGCGGATCCTCATGATGTGCTCGCATCGCGTGAACATGCAAAAGCTTTGTTGCTTTCGCGTAATACTAATACTGATGTTGCTGCGGTTAGAAAGGCTGCTGGCGATAATAAGGATGATTTAGATTCGCAGCTTGCAGTAGCAGATGTAGATATGATTGACGGTCATATTGATGACGCTTTTGGGCGACTGCTTGACTTCCTTGCATCTGGTCATAAGAGCGATGCGGATGCTATTCGTTCTCGTATGCTTGAGTATTTTGCCATACTTCCTGCAGATGATGAGCGTCTTGCGCGCGCTCGTCGCCGTCTTGCAATTCTTCTTTACTGATTATTGCGCGATGACGCATTTTTGACGACTTATGTAGTATTAAACAAAAAAGCCAAGAACCACAACAATCGTGAGAAATTCGTGTGATTCTTGGCTTCAGTAGCGGGGCATGGATTTGAACCATGGACCTCTGGGTTTCCTAACTAATCTCTTACAAAGCCACAAATTTTAATATCTTTCCTTTCCTAAAAATTAAGATAGCTCAGAGCAATACCTCTGAGCTATCGAATAAGCCTTTTCATCAAGAAACAATGCGGAGTCTTTTGATGAAAGTACTTAATATTTTAACCAACCCAGATGATAACGTCAACGATCTTGTAACGTTTAATGCTCCTTCCGCAGCTCTCCAGTTTGACGAGGAAAAACGGGAAGAGATTCGCTCTCTTAATCCTGATGCTCAAATGAATTGGGCACATACTACTACGCAACAGTTGCGCGAAAAACTTGTCACAACGATTGATAGCGTAGAGCTTGCTAACAATAATGTTGCAGACTTCTGCATTGCATTAAATACGGCGCTTTCTGGTGAAGCATGGGCTATTCTTGGAATAAGGCGGGCTCTAGTTGGGAGACATAGTCTTTATCGAGTGTCCAGTTGTGGATGAAGCGTAGGTCGCACGAGTTTTCGTATGTGTTTTCAAGCTCGCTTATGGGGTGGATGGTGTATCCGGTTTTTTGCGCGTCTTGCTCATCTTGTGTGTTTTCGCAGATGTAGATTTTGTGGCATCCGTCGTATGCGAAGCTTGTGCCGGTGACTGGCTT